>NZ_BAEP01000047.1 GCF_000315015.1 Paraglaciecola mesophila KMM 241
AAGCGCACCCAGCCACGCCTTCCCTAGCGTGTCGTGCGGCTGGATGTTGCTGCGCAACTAAAGACACCAGCCTTACCCAGACTCCCATTTAGAATGAAGCCACCTTAATCGGGTGGCTTTTTTCGTTTCTGCGCTATAGAAAAATCAACTGTAGCCACAATCACATTCCAAAGCTGGTTAACGTAGTAGACGGCTAGGTGTCATACTTCCCTGTAGCTGAGTCCAGCCCGACATCCATGTCGGTCGTTCAAACGGCTGGAGCGGCGCTCCAGAGAGCTTCGTCTTCACCCATCCATGGGGCTACCTCCAGTGCAGCATCCATGCTGCCCGTTCAAGCGGCAGGAACTGCGTTCCTAAGAGCCCCGCTTTCACCCCCATGCGGCAACCGCGTTGCGACAGCCGCGCTGCGCGGCATCCGATGCGCCAACTGCGTTGCTTTAGAATCAAGCCACCTTAACCGGGTGGCTTTTTTCGTTTCTGCGCTACAGAAAATCAACTGTAGCCACAATCACATTCCAAAGCTTGTTAACGTAGTAGACGGCTAGACGTCATACTTCCCTGTAACTGAGTCCAGTGCAGTATCCTTGCAGCCCGTTCAGACGGGCAAAGCTACGCACAATGATGCTGGCGAAACCTTGTCAAAAAGCGCTGGAAGCATTCTAAGTGGTCACTTATTGATGCTGAACGGTATTATCTGAGATGGCTATCTGAGGTTTCAACTTTTATGGGTATCTTGTGTGCATACCTTTATATGAATTTTTATAACTTTCATCCTAACCTTCTAAGTTAGTCATGGCGGGGACTGTCGTTAAAAATGCAGTTAAGCGCTTGTTTACATAGAGTAACCTGCACTAAATGCCTTGCAATTCGGATCAAATCCATCTACTAAATGGTATCAAATAAAAAAGTCGATATTAAATGGGCGTTGAGCAAGCGCTGTCTTGTTGATACAGGAAATACACTATGACCGCTAAAACACAAATGGATTTACCGTCAGTTGATAAAACAACCGAGCAGGTTACCGAAAAAAAGCCTGATGTTAAAAAAGCAACAAGTGAGTCTGCTCCAAGCCCCCCCTCAACGAGCGATACCTTAGTCACTGACCCATACATGTACTTTACAGAACGGGATCTAGATAAAATTCTCACGAATATAGATGCCTTACGCAAAAGCGTATTTCCTGTCATTAATCCAGATGCTGATATCGAGTCTGGACCCCAGCAGAACTTTCCTTCTGTGTGTCTCATTGGTTTAGGGCGATGTGGTTCGAATATCGCCTTAGATGTGGCCTCGTTGGTATATAACGCGCGTAATTTTTATCTGAATGAATTTGAAAACGAAGAGCGCCAATCGAGGGAGCAAGAGTACCGCCCTATGCGTTGGATAAAACGTGGCTTGCACTTGTCTAGTGGGCAAGATGTAAAGCCGGTCTTTTTAATCGAGCCTTTAGTTATGCTCGGGGATTTAGACAAAGACATTGAAGGTCGAGTGCGCTTTTCTAATAAGGGCGAAAAAGCGAGTTTCCTACAAGAATATACCAAGATGAAAATCATGGATTTGTCTGAAGTGCACGCTGGCGGTGCGGGTAACGCACCGATCCTCGGTCAGTATTTGGCAAAAATTATTCTTAATAAAGATACTCAGCGGTTTGCCAATAAAGATTGGAAATATATTCATTCATACCTGATTGATTCATGTGGCATCAAAGCGAATCAGTCTCGCTTGTATTTTTACATATTTAGCGCCGGTGGCGGCACCGGCTCTGGAATGGCGTCTGAGTTTGGTTTAGCACAGCAATATGCTTATATGAGTAAAACATTTGAAACCAGAGCGGTAAATGAAAGTGAAGATAACCGCGGGCATTCTTTTGTGTTTGAGCCAATCTTTACCAGCGGTATTTGTATCTTACCCAATATATCTGATCACGGTGTAGAGATGTCAGAAGCGCTACATATCAATGCAGGCCGCTTACTATGTAAGTACATGGCAGAGGAATGGGACTTCTCTTATAACTTTGATAAAGAAGACAGCAGTGACGCTAGCGCTATGCATCGTATTCGCCCTTGGAACGCCATGATGCTCATTTCCAATGACATCATGCGCTATGCTGAGGAAACAGATGATAGCGGCATTCAATACATAGATGTGAACGCCATGGAAAAGCATGCGAACCAATATATTTCTCAGCAAATATTTAATATTTTAACCGCTCAAGCGGTGACAACAGATTACGACGAAAATTACTTCCGCCGGGCAGGTATCGATATAGGGGAAACCATCCGTTTAGACGCCAACGATCTGTTTATGAGCTTGGCTGGGCCTGTTGCGCTAGCTTACGCTGAATCTGTGGTCCCTGTGGAAAGCGTTTCTGCAGTGGATAAAATCAAAATTCTTGATAGAGGTGCAAATGATCTCGACATAGACGATCTGTTCTTTCGTTCTATAGACCTACCTCACTTCAATAAAGTGACCCAAGCGATTGAAGGGATAAGCTTACTGCCTATTGAATCCACTCGCTATCGTGAGCGTTTAAGTGAATACGTTAAAAGCGGTTATGACGCGACCCACCTCAAAGATTTACACTTTTTCAAGAACTGTTCATCAGTGGTTTCGATTATATCTTTGCCTAAAGACTACAAGCTGTCGTATATGGACTTGAACCGCTTAAAGTCCCACCTGAATGCACTGTTTCCTAATACCACATTAAAGCGCTATGCATTGGTTATCGGTGCATCGGCGAATATTTCGCTGACGACGCTGGTAGTAAAAAGCCCGTGCTTAAGCGATGATTTTTTGACTCTTATTGTGGCGTACATCAAACGCTGTTTTGCCAAAGACAACTATCGTTTCGATGAGCAACTCGATCAGGCTATGCTTGATTTTATTCGCGGGGAAACATTCGATGAAGACGCCTTAGATGCCATGCTTGAAGAGCACGAAAACCCGGCAAAAATTCTTGATACTAATTGGTACGCTATTAAGCCAATGTATGAGAAAAAGTATCGTGAGTTGATCCGCGAAAAAGACAAGTTCGTGTCGATAAATGATATTCGCTTAAGTCGGGATAGTGTGAAAAAAGCGATCAAGTATTTACGCGAGATTTATCGTCATAAAATCAGCAAAACCAAAGTGATATCGTTAAATAACGACAGCACAGGAATGTAGATAAACTCAGCAATTTACAGCCTTTTTCCATGAATAAAAATGGTCCCTATCTAAGCTTGATACGGGCCATTTTTATTGGCAGGTGTTTCCCATCTAGAAAGATTATAAGTGCCCGCGTTGACACCTAATTACGATACCTCTTCGCGGATAACAGCGCGCTGGGCTAAGTGAATAACGAATTGCCGATTGTTTGTTAAATAACAACTCCATTTAATAATTAGCCACTCAGCGAAAATTTAATGGAATTGATATAAAGGCTACATCTTACCGGCCAGCATAAAGTTTTCGAGTTGTTGGGTATAAGGGGCTAAATCTAATTGCTGCTGTGCTACCCACTCGTCATCGTAATAAGTATTTAGATAGCGCTCGCCAGCGTCACAGATCATGCTGACTACGCTGCCTTGCTGTTTATTCTCTATCATCTGGGCAATAAGCTTAAGAGCACCATATACGTTGGTACCAGTGGAGCCACCACATTTTCGACCCAGTACGCCTTCAAGCCAGCGAATTGTAGCAATTGATGCTGCATCCGGTACCTGGATCATGTGATCTACCACGTCGGGCAAAAAGGAGGGCTCAACTCTGGGCCTGCCAATGCCTTCAATGCGAGAGCCCTTATTATTACTGATAGCACTATCACGGTCTCGGTAGTAGTCGTAAAAGACTGAATTATCAGGGTCGACAACCGCTAACTGGGTCTTAAGGTGTAATGCAGGGTTATAGCGTAAATAGCGGCCAATAGTGGCTGAGGTGCCACCCGTACCCGCACTCACTACAATCCAACTGGGGATTTGATGTGTTTCCATGGCCATCTGAGCAAAAATACTTTCGGCGATGTTACTGTTGCCTCGCCAATCAGTAGCTCGTTCTGCGTAGGTAAATTGATCCATGTAGTGACCATTTAATTCGTCTGCAAGTTGTTGCGCTTTAGCGTAAAGGTCACTGGGCTCAACTTTAAAACACTCGCCGCCATAAAATTCAATTTGTTTTATCTTCTCACTCGCCGTGCTTTTTGGCACAACGGCTATAAAACGTAAGCCAAGTAAACGCGCAAAATACGCTTCAGAAATGGCAGTACTGCCAGATGATGACTCAACAATGGTGGTATTTTGATGAATTAGCCCGTTGCACAAACCATATAAAAATAGCGAACGCGCTAAGCGATGCTTTAGGCTTCCTGTAGGGTGGGTGGATTCATCCTTGAGGTACAGCGACACGTCAACAAAACAGGGTAAGTCGACTTTGATTAAATGAGTGTCGGATGAGCGATTAAAATCAGCATTAATAATGGTTAATGCCGCGGCTAACCACTTTTTCTTTTCAGTTGGAAGGTTCATGACTGTAATCTGACCGTTGCTTTTGCACTACGATAGCCCAAAGGCACGGTGGAGTGAATGCGTAACTAAAGATAATGTCATGGTTATGCTAATAGGTTGGGGGATTGCTGAAAGAAAAAGCAAAGAGCCGAATGCCGAATGTCATGCTACTTCTCGAACAGCCAATACAGAAACGCCGGATGCTCTTTGCAAATCTACTATGTAATCGCTCTTGCAGAGCGCTTATATAGATCATTGATAAAGAGCTCAGCTTTTTATCTATCTGTAATCAGTGAATATAGCCAAGCTACTGTGTAGTAGGTTTCACCTTATAAAATTAGTCAGGGCGGTTTTTGAATTTCGGGTCGGCGCTGATAATAGCGTTGGCAAACTCATCGTCGCCGCGCTGAATTAAGGTCAATCTAACGGAAATATCTTGCGCACTTTGGCAATCATTATTAAAGCAAATAATGTTACCGGCACCATTTATCATAAAATCCCAATTAGTATCTGGGTTGCAGCCATCTTCGGTTTTTTGTAAGGCCCCAAAAAATATATAAGGGTCTGCGCTGTCATCGGTATCTAGGGTGAAAATCGCCATGCCTGAGCGGTTAAAATCGAGCACAATCTCTTCATCCCAGCTTTTTTGCTCGCTATCGTAAAACTGCACTACGGGCTCGCATCCTTGACTCGCTAATACTCGGGATTTTATTTTTTTATTTGTGGGAACATTTTTCCTTCCTTTTTGGTTGAACGTTATGGTGAACTAAAAACTATAATTTTTTATCTGCATCAGTGCTAATTTATCAATGAACGGCCTAACTTTGTCTTGCTGTTGTAAGCAGTCATGGGCTTGCACATAGGGCAGCAATACCTCGTAGCTGCTGTTATCCGTTACAATGGGGCGCAACAAGTTGGCTGCCTGCTGACAGGCTTGGCGTTTCTCGGAATGGGTATTGATAGTGACATTGTTTGTAGATGCAGCACCCACCTGGTTTTGTGCGTGCTCATCTTGTTTTGCTGCTAATAAATAAACATTGCTTAAGGCGGTCAACAGTAACTGGTTTGCAGGCCGTTCACTTAACAACTGTTCTAACTTTGATTTTGCTAATTGGATAGCACTGTCGGCTAAATCCCAATTACCGCCAAGTTGATAACTTTTGATAACAATGGCAATCAAAGCATGAAACTTCTTGGCTCTGAATATTATTTTTTGAAAGTCAGTCCAGGTTATCGTTTGGCTATCAGGCGCTTTATGTACTAAAGCCATTAGGTAAAGCTCAAATACATGTGCTCGGAACAAGTCAACTTGCCAAACTTCATTTGAAGGATCCTGCATCAATAGAGTATCTAAGTTCACTTTCGCCGATACGGCAGCCTGATTTGCCGCCGTATAATGTCCTAGGTAATATAAAACATTGGCGTTATTCAAGTAGGAATAGGCGATGCTTTCTATTAAGTTACCATTACCGCTATTGGGCTCTAATAAATTATTAATAATATGCTGTACTTTCTCACGAGTTTGAACTGCTTGTTCAAGGTATCCTAACTGCTCTTCTGTTTCTGCTAACCACTCCAAGGTATCTGCAATATCCAAATGTGACATGTTAGTTTGGGGTAAATCTTCGGTTAGCTCATACTGAATCGCTAACGCCTTTTCCAGCGCCCCTCTAGCTTCATCTAGCTTTTGCAGCTTACTATTAATACCACCAATCGCTAGATAGGCATACGAAAGCTCAAGTTTAGCGTCATCACTATTGGGCGTTAGCTGGTTTATCAATTTACTGTAAGACAGATATTCCTCAAAATGCGGCTTTGCTAAGGTGAACTCTGCCTTGTCAGAGGCCAATTGCCCTAACCAAAATGCGTTCGCACCTAGGGCTTTTAAAAGCTCGCTGTTCTCGGGTTGTATTTTATATAGTTTGTCTAGAATCGTTTGGGCTGTTCCAAAGGCCTGTTTGGCTTCATCGTTTTTATTGCGCGAATAGGCCACTTCACCCATAGCAGCTAGGGTTTGAGCATGCTGAAAGCGGGTTTTAAAATTTTGCTCAGTGCTGGTTAAAGACGGAAAAATTGACTCTGCGACCTCTTCATCTTGTTGGCTAAAATACTCTAAGGCCTTGTTGCTAATACCATCGAGTAAATCCATGCGCTTTACACTGCGCAGTTTGTCAGCGAACTCACCGACCATAAACCCTAAAAGACTTTCGGCTTCTAAGCGCTTCTGCTGGGCTAAATTTTCTGCTTGTTGGCTTTTTACGCTCATAAACAGGGCGGTAAAGGTGAGCACACAAAGTAAGGTCACAGTGGTGCGTTTTAACCAGCGTTTTACATTACCACTTTTTTGCGATGCTTTGATTAAGGCACACTCTTCTTCATCAAGCTTAAACACGGCGCTTTTTTGCAGGTTAACCGCTTCTAATAAGGGTTTTCCCTCTGGGAGTAGATACGCTTTGTTTCTATCCTCAAATTGCCAACGACCAGCTAATTGCTGTAATTGGCTTTTGATCCTTAGGGCGTCTCTGTGCTCGTTTATCCAGTTGCTGGCTCTTGGCCATTTTCGTAACAGGGCTTCATGGGCCAAGCTGAAACAGGGCTCACCGTGTTGCAGGTGTGATACCAGTAAGCGACTTTCCACCATGGCCTGTACGAGTTCATGTTGGCTCGAATGTGTGATCGGGTTGTCGTCTAGTTGTGACCAACGAGCTGCGCGGCTAGTGATGTTTTCACCATCTGGGGTTAACGTAACGAGTAAAGAGAGGATGTATTCCAGTTGTGCTTGTTGATCTTTGGAAAGCTGAAGAAAAATCTCTTCGGCCTTTTTACCGATTGCGCCTTCGATCCCGCCTAATTTGCGATATACCGAGTATTGCATTTCGTTGTTAGTGCTGCGTTGCTCGTACAATTCTTGTAGGGTGTACTGCAACATGGGCAGGGCATCTGGGTGATCTACTGCTTCATGGCATAAAATCTCATCCAGAGAGGTGGTGCTATTGGGTTCGTTTGTCCAGCTGAGGTTTGCGGCTTTAGCGGGTAAGCGGATCATTTGACTGAGTTCACTTGACGATGGTGGCAGTAAATCGAAATGCGAGCCTTGGTCTTTGCCCGCCATTAAACTGGGATACGCCACGACGAGCGGGTAAAAGTCATTGCGACAGGCACTGAAGATTAAAATGCTTCCTGATGTTGCTAAGGTATCAAGGCATTTTAAAAAGTGTTTGCGTTCATCATCATTGAATACAGGGGATGAAAGTAAGACTTCTAGACGGTCAATAAATAAAAATAGCTGGGGTTTTGCGTAACGACTAGCTGGCGTTTGCTGCTGAATAGAGGCTAGCGCCTTGTTGCATAGTGCGGCTACTTGCGAGGAGTCTTTCTGCAGCATATCAGCTAATGTTTCTGCGCTTAGGCCATCAAACACAGGAGTATCATTAACGTCCCAGTCGAGCATTGAGGACGCCAAATCAATGAAGAGTCGAGACTGGCTGACATCGGCAAAATCCACACTGGTATAACTGACGACACCTATGCCGTCATGGCCGTTTTGATGAGTCAGGCGGGGCAATACCCCTGCATTGATTAACGAGGACTTGCCGCTGCCGCTTGGGCCAAGTACCAAGCAAAAAGCGTGTTTCGCATCGACTAGCTTTGATACCCGAGTGAGCAAGGTAGTGATTTGTGCGCTGCGACCGAAAAACACCTCGCTTTCATCAGGCTCAAAGGCGCTTAACCCTGGAAAAGGCGAGCCACCTTGCCAGTCGTTAGTGCTTTGTTGGGTAGCGTTGGTTAACGCTTGATCCGGGAAGTCGAGCTTAGCAACGATGCGATAGCCGCGCTTACGGATGGTTTCGATATATTTGGGCGTGCTAGGTTTATCGCTAAAGGCTTTTCTAAGTTGGGTAATGGCCTTGTGAACTGGGTTGTCGCCGATTTCGCTGCCCCAGCATTGACTGGCAATGTCATCGGCACTTAGTGCGTGTTCGTGGCCATTATCTCGGCGTTGCTGGCACAGCAAAAGCAATACATCCATGGCTTTCGGTTCAAGCTGAGTGACGGTGTCGCCCGCGCGCACGCAATTGGTCTGAGGCGTGACTTGCCAGTCGCCAATGTAGAATATATTGGATATTTTTTTTGCGTTCACGTTCTTATTTTACCCATTCATTCAGCCAGTGCACTGAAATCAGCAATGGAGCACCTCAAGTTCATATCTTGAAGTATGACGTTTTATTTTTATTTGTGGTTAAAGAATATACGTTATTTTAGTGTCTCTAGCATCTACTAACGTCTAGTCGCTAAGGGTATCGGTCGTGTTTATGAAATATTAAGAGCAGAGATGAAAAAAGCGCCTTAAGGCGCCTTTTTCTTTTTACTATTAAGAAGTTAGCTATTCTTTATTGCTTGATGCTTCTGGCGCTTACGGCTAAACAAGCGGCCAATTGCAGCAAAAATAGCTTTGAAAATATTCTTAATATCCTCGAGTATCAAATACAAACAAGGCACGAGTATAAGTGTCACCATAGTCGCGTACATCACCGCAAACCCCAACGCCACAGCCATCGGAATAACGAACCGTGCCTGTAGGCTGGTTTCGAACATAATTGGTAATACACCGGCAAACGTGGTTATTGATGTCAGGGTGATAGCCCTGAAGCGAGCGCAACCAGCGTTAACCACTGAATCTTTAATGCGAACGCCCATAGCACGTTGCTGATTGACAAAGTCTGTCATGACGAGGCTGTCATTTATTACCACCCCTGCGGCGGCGATAATGCCGAAGGTCGACATCATGCTTAGGTCTATACCAAACAAGAAATGGCCCCAAATGGCACCCGTTAAGCTAAAGGGAATAACAGACATGATTATAAGCGGCTGACCGTAACTTTTAAGAGGTGCAGCGAGCAGGATGTACACCATGATTAAACCTGCCACCAAGAACATAAGCTGCTGACTTTGCTGTGCTTGCTGCTCTTCAATGGTGCCACCTAGTTCGGTTTTTACCCCTGGGAACTTTTCTTTAAGTAGTGGCAAGAGATCTTCTTCTACTGTAGCCACTACCTCGTTTGGCTCTACTTCTTCTTCATCAATTGAGCCAAACACATATACGCTTCGGTATCCGCCTTCGCGACGTATGTAGTTGATGCCCGGTTTTTCGGTTAGGCTCACCACATCACCAAGCATGACCTCTCTGCCAGCTGGCGTGGTAATAACCGCATATTTTAATTCTGCAAAACGTTCTCGGGTTAGCTTGGGGTAGCGCACCATTACGCGCACTTCGTCACCGCCACGGATTACACGTTGGGCTTCACCACCGTAAAAACTGGCTCCAACTTGGCGCGCAATGTCGGTTAGGTTTAAGCCTAAGTCGTAAGCCACAGGCAGCAGTTGCATTTGTACTTCTTTACTGGCGGGATCGATTGACGAACTGATATCAAACAGTCCATTTGTTTGCTGCAACATTGAGATAAACTCACGCCCCGCAGCGTTTAAGGTATTTATGTCACTGCCAAATAGCATGTAACCAAATTCACCGTCGTCATTGCCGCCGCCATTAATATCATCGATGATGGTAATTGACTTCATACCTGGAATTTCAGGTAATTGTTCGCGCCAACGCCTAGCAAGCTCAAACGCGTCAAAGTGACGGTCATCTTCGTCTACTAGGGGAACTTGTACCCGACCTTCAGTGCGACCACGGTTAAACACCATTATATCGCGCATCATCGAACTGCCGTATTCTTCGATGATTTGTTTGTCTACGTTGATGACCATACTTTCTATGGTGATCAAAGCATTGATTACCGCTTCATCTGGCACGTTTTCATTCATTTCAAACGAGATACCCGGAAAGTCATGAGGCACCTTGGGAGACGGTATCATGCGTACGTAGTTAGCAGACACCAAGCCCCAACTGATAACCAGCACAGCAATAAAGATACAAAAAACGAACCAGCGCCATTCGGTGCATCTTTCTACAAAGCGTTTGTATTTTCCGTTTACGAAACCAAAGAAGCGTTGGTTAAAGCGGGCACGCCAACTCGTTTCTTTCACTGGGGTAAACTTCATGTGGGCTAAGTGAGCCGGTAGGATCAGTTTTGACTCTATCAGGCTAAAGACCAGACATAAAATGACCACACAGGCGATTACGTAGAAAAACTGACCTTCAGGGCCGGTTGAAAACAAGGCGGGGGCGAACACTGCAATGGTGGTCAGTACGCCGAACGTGGCAGGCGTTGCCACGCGCTTCGCACCACGAATAACGCTTTCTGCGCCGCCACCACCGCTTTCTTCTATCTCACTGTACGCGCTTTCGCCAATGACAATGGCGTCGTCCACCACTATCCCTAGCACCATAATAAATGCGAAAAGTGACAGGATATTAATCGTGACACCAAAAACCGGCATCATCATGATGGCGCCTAAGAAGCACACAGGAAGGCCCAGCATTACCCAAAAAGCGAGCCTAAAACGTAAAAAGATGGTGAGCATAATTGCTACCAAAATAGCCCCTTGGAACAAGTTGCTAAGCATCATGTCTAGGCGCGCATTGAGGTAGTAAGTCATATCCACCAGGACTTTGAGCTGCAAGCCTGTGGGTAAGGTCTTATTGCGCATCTCAATATATTCTTTTACGGTTTTTGAAACTGGAATGGTGCTTTGATCTTTGGTGGCCTTTACCGACATATAAATGGCGTTTACACCAGAATATTTATAGTAACGCTGACCTTCTTCAAATCCATCCTCAATGGTGGCCACGTCGCCTAAATAGACTTTAGCACCTGTTTCACTAATTTTTATGGGGATCCTGCGAAACTCGTCGCCGTTGTACATTTGGTTTTCAACACGAACGGCGACTATGCCTGAATCAGTACGAAGCTCGCCAGCGGATATATTGGCTGAATAATTTTGTATTGCGAGCTGCACATCTCCTAAGGTTAGATTGTATTTGCGCAATACATCGGGCTGAATTTCAATCGCAATTTCATCTTCTGGTGCATCCACGCTCACCAGTGAAATATTACTGAGTTGAAGCAGTTCATCTTCAATTTTTTTAGCGATAGGTTTTAGCTGCGTAATAGGCAGATCACCCACGAGTGACATTTCAATCACATCTTGTTGGAACTCAATTTGTGAAATGTCAGGGGGCTCCATATCTGCAGGGAAGGTCGCGATACTATCAACCCGCGCTTTTACCTTATCGAGCACATCGGTGAGTTCTTTATTTTCCTGTATTTCTAAAGTTACTCGGCCACTACCACGGAAAGCCCTTGAAGTGGCCTTCTTGATCTCTGTGATATCTTTTAAGGACTCTTCAATTTTGATCAAAATACTTTCTTCGATCTCTTGGGGCGAGGCACCACGGTACACAGCACTGATATTAATGTAGTTAATTTCAATGTTCGGAAACATTTGGCGCTGGATCGTAAAGTAGCTAAACACTCCCATAATAATGATGAAAATCATCATCAAGTTGGCAGCTACCGAATTATTGGCAAAAAACGCGATTAAACCCGTTTGCTTGGGCTCAAACGGGTTTGGTAGCTCAGGGTCTTCATGGGGGACATCAGGGCGAGGAGCGGAATCTTCTGTAGACATACCTTCTCCTATTTCGCTTTGTGAGCGGTTAGCTCGCTGGCTGATTTTTCACTACTGACTTTTACTTCCATACCTGTTTGCGGGTATTCAGGTAGGGTTGTTACAATACTGTCGTTATCAGAAATACCTTTACTGATAAGTAAGAACTCGCCCTCCTCGCGAAGAATTTCGACTTTCTTAGGTTGCAACTTGCTGTCTTTGTCCATTATCCATACCGTCTGGTTATTAACCAGCGCTTGAGGTAAGCGATAAATGTGCTCTAGGGTGCGTCCAGGGAAACTAACCTGAACATAGTTACCAAATTTTAGCGCAGGCAAATTGCTTTTCAGGCTGTATGGGTCGTTTACCCGAACCACTAATTGACTCATGCGCGTAGCTTGATCCACTACGCCTAAATCACGTGAAATTAATCCGGTGCGCTCAATTGGGCTATAACCATTGGTCACAACTTTGGCTTCTTTTTCTGCTAGGTCGTCGGGTAAAAACTCGCGGTCAAAACCAGCGATGGGGAAGATGACCTCAGCCGCTTCAACATTATATATTTCGCCAACAGAGCTACCTTGAGAGATAAATTGGCCGACACCGATATTACGGCTGATCACGAGTGCATCGTAGGGGGCAATAACTTCGCAGTTATCTAAATCACGCTGCGCGATTTTTAGGCTGGCTTGCGCCGATTTCAAATTTGCCTGAGCGCTAAGCAATTGTGGCTTACGCAAATACAGGTCAGACACTTTACTGCTTGGAAGGCTTCTCGCTTCTCGTTCGGCAACGTCAGCACGGGCTTTTTCTTCAATTAATTGGGACTGGGCCAAACTGACATTGGCTTCTGCCTGTAATAGTGCCGCTTCATAAGCATCTTTTTCAATGCTGAATAACACGCTACCGCGCAGAACTAACCCGCCTGCTACGAAGCTGGGGTGCCAGCTAATTACTTCGCCTGATACTTGTGCTGAAATCATGGTGCGCTCAAGGGGCTGCACTTCACCGTGGTTGGAAATGACGACCTGATAGTCTTCTGCGTGGGCAGTTTCTACTGTGATAGTAGGGCGTGTATCGACAAGCTCTTTCTTCTCGTCTTCTGAGGCGCTGACTTCTATCAACGTCATTCCACCGAAGCCGACGATAAGTGCTAAAAAGGGGAGTAGAACCTTCATCCATCTATTGTTCATTGGGGGGAAAAACCTTATTTGTGTGTTTCGTTATTATTATAATGAGTTGTTGAGCCTGAATAGTAGTTATACTTTTCATTCAACGAGTACTTCTAATTGTAAACAAAAGTATATCGGTTAACATCTGTCATTCCTATTTACTTATTCTTTTTTTTACCTATAAATTAGCGTTAATTTCATCTGCAATTTTAGTAAAATTAACATGTTAACTTTGCTCTATCGGTGAAGTGCATTTGACCGGACCTAACATATGAACTGCTCAATTTTACATCATAAGTTTTACAAACTTGTTAAAGCAAGCGCTATGCTGAGCCTCGCTCTAGCGCCCTTCTCGCTAAGTGCCCAAGATAAGGAGCAAAACGTTAATCTCACCAGCGTGGCACATCATATTGAAAGTCTCGCCTCTGATACTTTTCAAGGGAGAGGCCCTCTAACCGAGGGAGAGACCTTAACGATTAACTATTTAGCCAAGCAGTATCAAGCTATGGGGTTACAGGGCGGGAATTCACATGCACAGCAGTCATCACCCTTTGCACAATACCTACAGCCTGTGCCCATGGCGCAGATTACGCCTGACCAAAACATGCGCTTACAAATAGGTGAGTTGTCTTTTATCGCGGGAAGCGATTTCACCGCGCGCACAGAACAGATGAACACACAGATAACCCTCAAAGATTCTGAATTAGTATTTGTCGGTTATGGGATCAACGCACCCGAGTATCAATGGAACGATTACGCTAATGTGGATGTGACAGGCAAGACGGTTATTGTGTTAGTTAACGACCCAGGCTTTGCCACACAGAATCCAAGTTTGTTTACTGGCAATGCGATGACTTACTACGGTCGCTGGACATACAAGTATGAAGAAGCAGCTCGTCAGGGAGCAAAAGCCGTGCTGATTGTGCATGAAACTGCCCCAGCAGCTTACCCATGGAGTGTGGTAGAAAGCTCAAATACTGGTAGCAAGTATACATTGGTTGACAACGAGCAAAATACATCCAAGTTACCTATTATGGGCTGGTTACAGTTGGCCGCAACAGAGCAAGTGTTCGAACAGTCAGGCCTCAACTATCAACAACTTAAGAAAAAAGCATTGCAGAGCACTTTTAGCCCGGTGACGTTGCAGCAAACCGCCAATTTGCGTCTTAGAAACACCATTAGCCAAGCGACATCACACAATGTACTGGCAACCATTACCGGTAGTAAATACCCAGACGAATATGTATTGGTAGGCGCACACTGGGATCATTTCGGCACCAAGCAAACCCCTGACGGCGACATTATCTATAACGGCGCGGTAGACAATGCCTCTGGCGTAGCAGGCACATTAGAAATGGCGCGTATGCTCAAGGCGCAACATGATGTTAAGCCGTTCGAACGTTCCATTTTATTTATTAACTTCACCGCAGAAGAAACAGGTTTGATTGGCTCAGAGCAATTCTCAAAAGGGGATATCATCCCTACCAAGAACATGGTTACCTTGCTTAACATCGATGGTATGAATGTGTTGGATAAAGTGGATTACATTCTGCAATACGGTGAGGGTCTATCTGACATGGAAGATTACCTTGCGCGGGCAGCCAAAGCTCAAGGGCGGCGCGTTAAACTTGATCCTAGACCTCAAAACGGTTTATTTTTCCGTTCTGATCACTTCTCAATGGCGAAACAGGGTGTACCGAGTTTATTGTTCATGAGTTTAGGGGACACGGATCCTGATTACATTGCTCATAAATACCATAAAGCAGCAGATGATTTTTCAGCTGATTGGTCACTGGGTGGCGTAGAGCAAGATATTAAGTTAATGGTCGATATTACCGCGACATTAGCAAACTCGAGAGACTGGCCGAAGTGGAAGACGGCATCTGACTTTAAGGCGAGCCGTGAAGCTGACTTAGCCAAGTAATCTGTGTAACAATTAGCCTAATGATGCTAACTAGCGCAAATTAATGTAAGTACGTATAAAACCGTGCGATAAATAGAGAGAAATGATGGGTAAATTAACGTTTGTAGTCTTAGCCATAATTGGCATTGTCAGTTGGGGGAACGCGCTTGCAGAAGGCTTCGCAGATGGCCCCGTTATTTTTGGTTATGGGCAACATGCGCCAGTAAATCAGGACGTTATATTACCAAAAGACACAGTATTTAAACTGACTTTTGATATAGACCAAGCAGGAAAAGAGGGAACGCTCAATCGCGGTATTGATACGGTTGCGCGTTTTATCAATATGCACGTTGCGAACGGCGTGCCGCAGGAAAATTTACACCTCGCTATGGTGATGCATGGCAGTGCTAGCAACGAATTACTCAATGCGAAGGCCTATAAGCAGAAGTATGGCAAATCCAATCCAAATGCTGAACTACTGAGCACCTTGGTAGCCAATGGTGTGCAAATCATGCTGTGTGGGCAATCGGCTTATTATCATCAGATTGACCGCGATGACTTAATCGATGGCGTTGATATGGTGCTATCCGCCATGACCGCTCATATGTTATTGAATCAAAAAGGGTATTACGTAAATCCTTTTTAATTAAAGCTAGTCTTTACCTTCGTCTATATCAGTCCACGAACTTGATGACAATCATTATTAAATGAACGATTCCGCCATTCAAATCGGTTTACCCTGCGCCTATCCATTGTTGTGTCAATGGATCGGGGTTGCCCTCATTTTGGCGTTTGCCTTGGGCTTAGTTACGATTGTTTTTTCGGTATTAAGAGATAAAAAACGGCAAAAAATGAAACGCGAGCAAAGGCGTCAACAACGCGCTCAGGAGAAAAAGCATTGAAGCGTAATGCTGTTCAGGTGATTGATGGTGATTTGCATTTACGAATTTACATACAACCCAAAGCTTCTCGTGACGAGGTAGTGGGTCTTTATGGTGATGAACTTAAGATTGCTATCACCGCACCGCCCGTTGATGGTAAAGCCAACACGCATTTGATTAAATATTTAGCCAAGCAGTGCGGCGTGGCTAAATCCAAAGTGGTGATTACTAAGGGGCAATTAAATCGCCATAAAACAGTCTTCATTTCAAAACCGCCAGTCATACCGAAATCTATTCAATCACATGCTTGAGCTGACGGTAACTAACCTGATTTAACGCTTACCTGTGTTAGCATCGAATACATGAAAGACGAAAACTCATTATTGAAGTTATGACCAATTCGATGTTACGAACATAGAGGTTCAAATACTATGAAACGCTGCGCTTTTTTATCTACCGATAATCTCGAGGGCTACTTTGTTTACGACGAGCTGCTATACGAACCGCTAAAACAACAAGGTTGGCAGGTTGAGGCGGTGTCTTGGCATGATGAGACAGTGGATTGGGGTTGTTTTGATGTGGTTGTAGTGCGCAGCACGTGGGACTATCAACAGCATGCCAAAGCGTTTATGCAGTGCTTACAGCGAATTGAAGATTCTAGCGCAATATTAGCCAATAGCTTGCGCCTTTTAACTTGGAATATCAGTAAAGAGTATTTAAAAGATATAGCCAGTCAGGGGATCGGAATTGTGCCCACCCTATGGTTAGACACATTCGATTTAGCACAAGTCAGCGCGGGTTTTGAGCGTTTTGCCTGTGAGCGACTCGTTATTAAGCCCTGCGTTAGTGCCAATGCCGATTATACCTACATGCTTGATAGAGAGCAGTTACTTGGCCAATCAAAAAATCTTTCTGAGGTGTTTAACGGGCGAGCGTTTATGGTTCAACCCTTTATTGAAGCGGTGGTAACCCAAGGAGAGTATTCGCTCTTTTACTTTAACGGTCACTTTAGCCACGCAATTTTGAAAACACCAGAGCAAGGTGATTTTAGGGTACAAGAAGAGCATGGCGGTAGTTTACGAGCCGTTGGGCCTGATGAAGAAATGCTGACCCAAGCTCGCCATACTATGGCGTCGCTGCCAGATGATGCCTTGTATGCGCGCATCGATTTACTGCGTTATCAAAATGAGTATGTGGTGATTGAAATTGAGCTGATTGAACCGAGTCTGTACTTCAATATGGATGCTAACGCTCCAGCTAATTTTGTTGAGGCTTTCGTGGAATCATTTGGGAAAGGTTAGCGCTTTATCAGCCTGCGAGCAGAATTTTTATCTGTAGGTGAGCCAGCGCTTATAAGCCAGCTATGGCAACATGTCTGAATATGGCCCATTATTTTTGACCATACGCGTGGATATCGAAGTATTAAAGCGCTGTACGCCGGGTAATCTGCTCAATTGCGCCCTTAACAGCTCGTCAAACGCTTCTATATCGCAAGCGAGTATCTCCAGCACATAATCTGAATCCCCGGTGACTGCATGACAAGAGCGCACTGAAGCGTGCTCGATAATCGCCTTTTCGAATGCCTGATAATGCTCAAAGTCGACCACTACATGTACCAATGCGCGAATGCTTAAGCCCAGCGCCTTGGTATTTAGTTGGGCGCTATATCCTTCAATAACCCCGGCAGATTGCAATTGCTGCACTTTATTCCAACAGGGTGTTTTACTAATGCCGAGTGCTTCTCCCAGATTCGAAAACGACATGCGACCGTCTTTCTCTAAGGCATTAATAATTTTTACACTGTTTTTATCTAATATTTGTTTCTTCATATGGGAAATAACCAGAACGTTGTTCTTTAAAATTGCTGTTAGTTAGTATAAATAGAACAATGTTCAAAGGCGAGTACTCTAGCATGGTAGACATTATTAACGTGTAACGTCACGCAGCCAAACTGAGCAAGAATTATGTCTATGAATAAGCCTGAAACGGCAGATGCTATTTTTCGTCAAAAGTACCATGCCCTACTTGATAAACCAGAGATGCTCGATTACGGCACCTATTTAAATTGTCAGCAGTTACTGAGTGCGCAAAAACCGTTAACCGAGCTGTGTAATGGCGACGAGTTACAGTTTCAAATAGTGCATCAAGTGGAAGAGTTGTGGATGAAGCTCGCCACTTATACGCTGGTGGATGTATTGGAATTCATGCAGCAAGAAAACACCTTACGAGTGGTGACTTTGATGAAGCGCGTGAGTTTTATTCAGCGCATGATGAGCCAGCAATTGGATTTACTCGAAACCATGTCCCCAAAAGAGTATCAGCAAATTCGTTTGCAGCTTGGTAATGGTAGCGGCCAAGAGTCACCCGGCTTTCGTACGTTATTAAAAATGCCAGCCGACTTATGGGACGTGTTTAACAAGCAATACTTAGTAGGGCGAAATAAAAATATCGAGCAAGTATACGATAGCCAATATAGTCACGACGAAAGTTATGTTGTGGCGGAGTGCTTGGCTGAATTTGACGAGCAATTACAAAAGTTTCGTAGCCTACATATTTTTTTAATCCAACGCTCTATCGGCCTAGAGGCTAAATCATTGAAAGGGCGAGCCGTGACCTTATTAGAAAATGGTGCAAAACACAGGTTCTTCCCCGAATTGTGGCAGGTACGCAGCAGCATGACGGACAGCTGGGGCAGCGCTTACGGTGAAGTGCGAGAGCCAATCCATAACGCTAATAACCAAGTCGGTGGAGGCTGCCCGTTTCATCAAAATACTAGTGAGGCCTCATAGTGCAAGATGCCAATCATCAGTTTTCTTTACCTAAGGGGATGTATCTACTCAGCCATTCGGTGGGTTGCATGCCTGTGCTGACGCGCAGTTTAGTCGGGCAAACTTACTTTGAGCCTTGGCAGCAAAAAGGCGGGGATGCTTGGCCTCAGTGGCTAACGATTATCGAACAATTTTGCCATGAATTAGGCTCCTTGTTTAATGCCAGCGCAGCAGATTTTTGCCCGCAACCCAGTGTTTCAAGTGGCTTAAATCAATACTTGCAGTCCCTAAGGTGCGTTCAGTCGAAAAACACCAATAGACCCGCTACCCACAAGCGCACTGTGTTGATGCATGCGTCAGCATTTCCATCTTTGGGCTTCGTTGTTCAAGGCTTGGCAGCGTACGGTTTTGAGCTGAAGTTAATAGAGAAGGATATTGATCCGAATGACATTGCAGCTTGGCAAGCTCACTTAACTGAAGATGTTGAGGTGGCAATGATCACCCATGTGCATTCAAACAGCGGTGTGTTATCAAATGTAGCGGACATAAGCGCATTGTGCCGAGCAAAGAATACCCTTACGGTTGTGGATGTGGCCCAGTCCGCAGGGGTTGTGCCAATCGATATAGCGGTATGGGATGTCGACGTGATCTTGGGCTCATGCGTCAAATGGTTGTGTGGCGGACCGGGAGCAGGGTTTATGTGGGTAAACCCAAAACATATAAATGCACTTGAACCAAAACAGATAGGCTGGTTTTCTCATCAAAATCCGTTTGAGTTTGATATCGAACACTTTGCGTTTGCGGACGCAGCAAAGCGCTTTTGGGGTGGTACGCCAAGCATTTTACCCTATGCCACAGCGCTGGTAGGTGTGCAGCAGATTAACCAAATCGGTTCACAAAGTTTATTCGAACACAGTAAAACGTTACAAAGAGTAGTACTAGCAGATGCCGCTGAGCATCTATTAACGCCAATAGATGTGGAGAAAGTTGGTGGCACACTGAGTGTGCATTTATCAAAGCCTAAGCTCACAGAGCTGGAAAGGGCATTACGCCAGGCTGGAGCTTACTTTGACCGTCGGGGCGATTGCTTGCGCCTGTCGTGGCATATTTACAACACAACGCAAGAAGCACAACGTGTTGCTCAGATTTTTAAGAGCTTGTAGATAAGTTCGGTGGGCAAAGCTTTGCATTTTCCTTCATATTTTACCGTTACGGCTCGATGATGAAACGTCATCGTTGTACTTCGCTTGTTTCTAACGCCGCTAAAAATTCGCTGAAGTGATTGAATACCCAATCGGCTTGGTCGGCATACTCTGGGAGTTCATCTGGGGCAAATAAACAAGCAAGCATACCTGCGTTTTTTGCTGCCTGAATGTCATACAGATAATCCCCAACGTAAGCGAGTTGACGAACCGGTAATTGCCACAATTCGGCGATGTGCAATAACGCTGCTGGATCTGGCTTAGGTGCGGCATCTTCTCTGGTCACAATAGGGTCAAATAGCCGATGATGATGTTTTAACTTATGTTGAGTGGCTGGTTGGCTATTGCGCGTAACAATAGCGATAGGTTGTTGTGAGCTTGCCAAATACTGAATCAATGGCAGGGCGCCGTCTATCCACAGGGCATCTTGCGCATCTTGCAGTTCGTAATCGGCCACAATTCTATTCGCTACTATTTGCTGCGTTTCGTCTAATCCTTCGATAAAACGCAATATGTCTTGTTTAGGTGGGCAACCGACTTGTTCGCGCAGATAGATGAAATCTAGTTTTGAGGTCACCAATGTTCCATCAAGGTCAAAGATGAAACCTTTGATTTGATTGATAGGATTTGGGTGAATTGCACTTGTCTTGTTAATCGCTTTTCTTCCTAGTCAAAGTGGTTAGTCTATGTGCTTGTTACATGCATCGTGCTGCACGGTTAGCGCTATCTGGTTCAGTCTGAACAGAGTATGTCATTCGACGGGATGAACCTGCTATTCGTCGCGTCATAGTAAAAACAGTTATTTGCTGTGTAATATTTTTCGTTTATTTCGGTCTGGTGGTGTATCTACTTTTTGTAGTGAACCAGCTAATCGCTATCGCCCTGACAGGCTTGGCGCTTTTTTACATTTAATCATGCCGATACAGCGGCCAGCTTACTATTATTAAGCTGTAAATAGTGACAATCAAGGAATCAAAAATGAGTGAAGCGGTATCTAACGATGTGCGTACCCGTCTGCAGTGGTCTTTATTAGCCCTACGTCTTGGGGTGTTTATTGTGATGTTTATTTGGACATTAGATAAATTTGTTAACCCAGGCCACAGCATCGCTATCTTCGAGAAGTTTTATTCTATTCCAGGTTTAGGTGCAACGGTTGCCTACATTATGGGCGCTTTGCAGTTACTTCTAGTCTTGGCGTTTGTGACGGGTATTAAGAAACGTTTTACTTATGGGTTGATTTTCTTAATGCACGGTGGCTCTACGCTTTCAGCTTTTGCTCAATACTTTGATGCGTTCAATAACCTATTGTTCTTTGCTGCATGGCCGATGTGGGCAGCGTGTTTCGCGCTATACCTATTACGTGACGAAGACACTAAGTTCACATTAGGGAAATAGTCTCTTTTTGATCGCTTCGTATTTGATCACTTCACCTAGTGGTCACTGAGTCAGTAAAAAAAGCCGATAGGGTCAATTCAAACTCATCGGCTTTTTGTTCTTATAAGCTGTGCTTATTCACCATTATAAATATAAAATATTCAATGTTATTAAATAGTTGCCTTGATCAGTTACGTCATCTATTTGTCATGAAATGGTCATGTAAGTTTCGCATTTACTGAGTACCTTTGCTGCGCTTATATCGCAGTCACTCTTAAATGGAACACACATGACACCAATAACATCCTCTGTTTTTACAGTTAGTAAACTAGCCCTTCTTGTTGCAGCATTTATTGGAACGAATGCTTACGGACAGGCGTCACGTAATCAGTATCAAATCGAAGAAATTACCGTGACGGCGCAAAAACGCGATCAGTCAATTCAAGATGTGCCTGTCAGTATCAGTGCCTACGACGGTGCGCTGCTTGAGAGTTTGGGGGTGGCCGAACTAGACACCTTATCCGAAATCACTCCAGGTTTGGTTATCCAAGAGCAAAGCCCAAATAACCCGGGTTTCGTTATTCGCGGTATTACTTCCGATAGCGGTTCGTCTCAGGCTGCGCCTCGTGTGTCTATTTATTACAACGGTGCTGACGTGTCACGTTCGCGCGGCTCGTATTTTGAACTATTCGATATAGAGCGTATTGAAGTGGTTAAGGGACCGCAAGCGACCCTGTTCGGCACGGCAGCATCAGTAGGCGCATTAAGTGTCATCACCCGTAAACCGCAAGAAGAGTTTGGTGCAGAAATAAAAGCCAGTGTAGGAAATTATTCGGCTGAAACTCTTAGTGGTTTCGTGACGGGCGGCAACAGCCAAGTGCAGGGGCGATTGGCGTTTAGTTATCGCCAGCGTGATGGTTTCATTCGTAATATTGCAGGGGAAGCGGGTTCGCAAAATCCTGATGGATTCGATCAAGAAGACATGCATGGCATTGAACGCACAGCGTTTCGCCCGTCGTTGCGTTTTACCCCTAATGAAGACGTGACCATAGACTTGGTTTACACCTACGAAAAAAATGACGACACGGGTACATCATTTAAAAATGGTTTGTATGCACCCACTGGTGGCGATACCAGCGCATTTAGTTTTGTGGAAATATCAGGTAGTCCTTTATCCCAAGAGGTGTTTGGCCGCAAAGATCTGGGCGTGGAACGCACCGTTGACGATCTTAACCTAACGGTTAATTGGGATATCAATCAAGACTTAACGTTTACCTCAATCACCGTTTCTCGTAGTTTTGATTCACTGGAAGTATTTGATGCCGATGGCACGCAAGCGTGGTTCTTAGAATTTGCTGAAGATGCCACTGGCGATCAATTCAGCCAAGAATTTCGCATGATTCATCAAGGTGACAAGCTGACCACTATCGCTGGTGTGAGCTATTTCACCGAAGACGGTAGTCAAGCAGTGCCATTTAGCACAGAGGAATCTGTCTTTTTGAACTGCCTAGGTGTTTTTGCTGCTTTCGGGCAGCCGTGTGTTGCAAGCGACGGCTCTGTTGCAGTGCTCACGCCTATTTTGACCGAAGGAGCCGCTCAGCTTTTGCCGTATCGTTTAGAGTTTGAAAACTACGGCGAGACCGATGCTTACTCGGCGTTCGCTGATGTGACTTATGCAGTGAATGACGCGCTAGAGTTAACCGCCGGTTTACGCTACGTGCGTGAAGACAAAAACAGTGGTTATCGCTCAGATGCGCCTGCAAGTGTGCTGACCGGCAGTGAGCTATTTACCGTGGATACAGACGGTCAGATTTTCCGTGCTGAACAAGACTACGATGACTGGCTTCCACGCTTTAATATGTTGTACGTCTTAAATGAAGACATCAATATCTACGCGACCATTTCTAAAGGACGTCGCTCTGACGTTTTGAATGTGACGTCAGTTCGCGGGGAAGATGGCTCGGGTGAGAAGTCTGTTACCGAAATCCCAGCTGAGATCATCTGGAACTACGAAGCGGGCATCAAAGGGCAAGCGTTTGATAAATCGGTTAACTATAACGCTTCGGTTTTTTATCAAGATTATTCGAATTTCCAAGTTACTTTGTTAGATGACGAGGGCGTGGCATATGCCGCAGATGCTGGCTCGGCGACCAATGTTGGCGCTGAAGCTGAAGTGCGTGCTCTGTTAGGTGCTGATTTTGAGATATTCGCCAATTTAGCTTATTTAGATGCGACCATAGACGACGACAGCACTAACGGCGACCTAGCGGGCAATCGCTTTCGTTTGCAACCTGAATGGACCGGTAGTGTCGGCATGTTCTACGCAACTGAACTTTCCCAAGGTTTCAACCTGACGAGTTCTTTAGTGTATAGCTACCGCTCAGACGTGTTCTTTGAACCGGCGAACGCGCCAATATCAGGTTTAGACATCAGTGAAGATTCCGTCAGCTTAGTCAGTGCCCGCATCGGTATTGCAGGGGCGGATGAAGATTGGGCAGTAAACTTGTTTGCCAGTAACTTGCTTGATAAAGAATATTTAGTCGATGCAGGTAATACCGGTGGCGGCTTTGGCAACCCGACCTTTGTCGCGGGGGCCCCGCGCTTTTACGGCATCGAGTTCAAAATGCGTTTTGGCGAGTAGATAAACGTACACCCCGTGCTCCGTGCCAGTATGCGCCGGAGCGTAAGTAGCAACTAAAAACCCCGTTTTAGCGCGTTGCTAAAACGGGGTTTTTAGTACAAGGAGACATCGTAAATTCAGTGTTACGGAATATAAATTCCTCTGCACCAACAGAGTTATCATGGTAGCGTTTCAACTCAGTCTATTTAGTGGGAGGTTTTATGGCACAGTGGTTAGACGCAAAAGTCACAAAGCGGATTGATTGGAACGACCATCTTTTTAGTTTACGTTTTCGATGCGCTGATTTTCCTCAATATACTCCGGGCCAGTTTACTAAAGTAGGCATCGCTCAAGATAACAACATCATTTCAAGGCCTTATTCTCTAGTCAGCCACCCACGTAGCAGCGAATTGGAAATTATGGCTGTGCCGGTAGAGGAAGGCATTTTGTCACCTAAATTACATGAGTTACGTGAAGGTGATGGGCTCAAAGTCATGGCGCCTGCTACGGGTTTTCTGGTGCTAAATGAAGTACCTGACAGCGACAATATTTGGCTGATTGCCACAGGCACAGGAGTCGGGCCTTTTCTATCTATTCTTGCTGGTGAAGAGATTTGGCAGCGGTATAAAAAAGTCGTTTTAATCTACGCCGCCCGGTATCAAAATGACTTGGCGTACGGTGAATTTATTCAGCAGTGTAAAAGCCAACGCCCAGCGCAATTTTGTTACCTACCTATTGTTAGTCGAGAAGAAGTTAAAGGCGCATTGCACGGGCGTATTCCTGGGTTATTGCAATCAGGGGATATTATCAACACAGCCAATACGCCCTTAAGTAACCAGCAAAGTCAGGTCATGTTGTGCGGCAATCCGCAAATGATTGAAGATGCTATGGCGACGCTAAAAGACATGGGGCTGAAGAAGCATCTTCGACGCTCACCTGGTCAGATAACGCAGGAGCGTTACTGGTAGTTTTCCCGCGAATGCCCAGCTGAATGTTAAGAATAATCACGGAAATGTGGTAAAGTGCGCGCCAATAAAAAGTGCACCATTGGCGTATACCTCATTATCCTTACTCACTGACCTTTTTATTCTATGAAGCATCACTCAATGATTCAACATTCTCATTACACACTAGGTACTCTATGACCCCTTGGATGCAAATCAACAGCGCGCAAATACCGAATAATGGCGGTGAACTGACGTTACATCAGCGCGGTAAAGAATTTTCAATTCGTATCGCTGGTAAGCGCGGTGAATTGATGAACAGCCGTGTGTTTAATTCCGAGAAAGTCCTGTCTCGAGTCGGCTGCGCGCATCTAAAAGAGGTGGCAAATGCCAATGTGCTGGTGGGCGGTTTAGGCATGGGGTATACATTAACCGCTGCCTTGAATGTGTTGAATGAATCGGCCAGTGTCACTGTTGCTGAGCTTATACCTGAGGTTGTTACATGGAACCAAGGGCCATTAGGCCAGTGTTCTGGCTACCCATTGAAAGACCCTAGAACGCAGGTAAAAGTAGGGGACGTAACCAAGCTATTAAATCTACAGAGCGAAACGTATGACGCAATTTTGCTGGACGTAGACAACGGCCCAAGAGGATTGACCCATGCTGATAACAACTGGATTTATTCAGAAGTGGGGCTCAAGGCGATTTTGCAGATGCTAAGGCCTAAAGGCGTATTAGCGATTTGGTCTGCAGGCCCTGATTATCTATCTGAAGTACGCCTTAAAAATGTCGGCTACAAAGTGGATACACGCATCGCCTCGGCCAGAGCTGACAAGGGAGTTAAGCACACCATCTTTTTAGCTAAAAAGCCTTAATAGCCGGGCGATATTACAAGGCCAGTGAACGGCGTTGACTTAAGCGTCAGCGCCAAACCAGTTGAGTTTGTCTCGTAAGCTCACCACTGAGCCAACAATGATAAGAGCCGGTGGTTTAATGCCCGCTTCTGCTACTTTTTGTTGAATGTTTGCTAAGTTACCGGCCACGACTTTTTGTTCTGCAGTCGTTGCCGATTGCACCAGTGCAATTTCAGTGGTATCTGGTAGCCCATGCTGAATGAGTTTCTCACAAATAACAGGCAAGCCTGTTAACCCCATATAAAATACAGTGGTTTGTTCCGGCTGGGCCAGCATGGGCCAGTTTAAGTTGATGCTGTTATCCCGCAAGTGGCCGGTGGCAAATACCACCGATTTGGCGTGATCTCTGTGGGTCAGGGGAATACCAGCGTAACTGGCGGCACCACTGGCGGCTGTAATGCCAGGCACTACTTGAAAACTCACGCCTTTTTCCACTAGGGTCTCTATTTCTTCACCGCCGCGACCAAATATAAAAGGGTCGCCGCCTTTTAAACGCACTACTCGATTACCCTTTAAGGCTAAATCTGCTAGTAGTTCGTTGATTTCTTCCTGTGGCACAGTATGCAAGCTGCGGGCTTTACCCACGTATATTTTCTCTGCATCTCGGCGCACCAGTTCTAATATTTCTTTGGATACCAAGCGGTCATACACAACGACGTCAGCTTTTTGCATTAGGCGTAGCGCGCGAAACGTTAACAAGTCAGGATCGCCGGGACCTGCTCCGACCAAATACACCTCCCCTTTACCCGAGTCATGTTCGTCAAGGGCAAGCTTGTCGTGCATCATTTGTTCGGCTTTGCTGTTGTTGCCTTGTAGAACCTGTTCGGCGACATCGCCATCGAGTACATCTTCCCAGAAGTAGCGACGTTTGGTCACCGAGTTGAAACGGGCTTTAACTGTCTCACGGAATTTTTCCGAAAACTGCCCCAGTAAACTGACCTTTTGCGGAATAATCGATTCGAGCTTTTGGCGCAAATAACGTAGTAATACAGGCGCAACACCACCGCTACTCATGGCGATAATGATCGGCGAGCGGTCAACGATTGAAGGGGTAATAAATTGGCATAAAGGCGTATTATCAACCACGTTCACCAGAATATTTTGTGCCTTAGCTTGATGATGAATATCTATATTCAATTGGCTGTCGTCGGTGGCCACAAAGACTAACTGTTTGGCTGTGAGGTCACTCGATTCGTACCCACGAGTGTGCAGTGTGACTTGCCCTTCATCCGCTAAACGTTGCACAGTATCACAGGCCCAAGGGGCAACCACTGTGATAGTGGCTGAGGTTTTTAACAGTAACTCCACTTTACGGGCAGCCACTTCCCCTGCACCGACAACGAGACAGTTCAGCTCTTTAGTATCAACAAAAATAGGGAAATATTGCATAGGGCCCGCTAACGCTCACAACTCTTAATATAAATGCTATTCTGCGGGTTCTTCTTAGTTAAATAAAGCATTGTAATCAGAAAAGATATTCTTTTTAGTTATGACGGAAGTGGTTCTCATAGCCATAAGCAACGCTTTTTGTTAGGCATAAAAAAAGAGGCCAGTGGCCTCTTCTTATATTTTTAGCATTTTCACTTTTATTAGCCAATTAATGGCGCATAAAAGAGCTGCGACAGGCTTAGCTTATTCAGGCTTAGCGCGACGACGTGGAGGTTGATCTGACCATTCACGCATATTCAAACGCTGACCGGCAACACGGGTTTTTTGCAATGTATCTTGCGTTGCACGAGGCATATTCTTCGGCAAATCAACCGTACTGAAGTTATCGTAAATCTCGATAGCGCCAATGTTTTTACTGCTGATGTTTGCTTCATTAGCGATCGCGCCAACGATGTTGCCAGGCTTGGCACCATGAGTATGACCTACTTCGATACGGTAGCGCTGCATGCCTTCTTCCGGTGTGCTGCTTTTACGAGCACGTTGTGGTCTGTCGCCACCGCGGTCACCGCCACGATCACCGCCACGCTCACGACCACGTCCACCGCGATCATCACGACCACCACGGTCATTTCTGTCGCCACGAGGCGGGGCAGAGTTCAGGTCAGGGCGGTCGCCTTCTTTAAGAATAAGCGGCTCGTCACCTTGAGCAATCTTAGCTAATGCAGCCATAATCACTTCTGGTGCAGCTTCGGTTTCTGCTTGAATCGACTCAACGATAGGGATCAATGTCTCTATGCTGCTGTCACTAATTGCTTCAATCACGCTGCTTTTGAAGCGGCTCAAACGCGTTTCATTTAGCTGAGAGATTGACGGGATTGGCATAGGATCAATCGATTGACGTGTAGCACGTTCGATTGAGAACAACATGCGCTTTTCACGATGTGAAATGAACAGTATTGCATCACCAGTACGACCTGCACGGCCAGTACGACCGATACGGTGTACATAAGATTCTGTATCGTACGGTACGTCGTAGTTGATAACATGACTTACACGTTCAACATCAAGACCACGTGCAACAACGTCTGTTGCTACAAGAATATCAATTTTACCGCGCTTCAAACGTTCAACAGTACGTTCACGTGAGTTCTGCGGAATGTCACCGTTAAGTGGCTCAACAGCGTAACCGCGAGCTGACAATTTCTCAGAAAGCTCCATGGTAGCGGTTTTCGTACGTACGAAAATAATCACCGCATCAAACTCTTCCACTTCCATAATACGGGTAAGGGCTTCAAGTTTGTGATGGCCAGCCACCTGACAGTAGCGCTGTTTGATGGTGCTAGCTGTGGCAACTTTAGATTCGATTTTAACCTGTTTCGGATCGCTCAAGTAACGCTTAGTAATTTTGCGGATTGGATCAGGCATAGTCGCTGAGAACAGCGCAGTTTGGCGCTCTGCTGGTGCGTGGCTCAAAATCCACTCAACGTCATCGATGAAACCCATGCGTAGCATTTCGTCGGCTTCATCCAATACCAAGAACTTAAGGTTATCTAATTTCAACGTGCCTTTTTTGATGTGGTCGATTACACGACCAGGCGTACCGACTACAACCTGCGCACCACGTCTTAATTGGCGAATTTGGTTGTCGTAGGATGAACCACCGTAAATTGGCAATACATTGATTTTACGAGAGAAACTAGCGTAAACTTGGAAAGCTTCAGCAACCTGAATCGCTAATTCGCGCGTTGGTGCCAAAACCAATAATTGAGTGTTGCTGTTGTTAGCATCCACGTTTGCAAGCATTGGCAATGCGAATGCTGCTGTTTTACCCGTACCAGTTTGCGCAGTACCAAGAAGATCGTGACCTTCCATGATAAGCGGAATACATTGGGCTTGGATTGGAGTTGGTTTTTCGTATCCTACTTTTTCTAAAGCTTGAAGCAATTCGGCAGGTAGGTTGAGGTCTTTAAAAGTCAATTCGACAGTGTCAGTCATTAATTATCCCTAGTTAGAAACACGCAGGATTAACTTAGATTTCACAGTCAAATTCTAAAACAAACCAGCGTGGATACACAAAAGAAGTATTATATGAGAAATCGCGCCTATACACCACGTTAGGCCGCGTTTTATTTGAACTAATCTGTATTTATTGAATATCTCTGACGAACTTGTTATCAATGCGTTAACGCAATGAAAAATAACCATTAAAAAAGTGCGAAATTGTCACGAATTTAAAATAAAACTGACATGTTTGATGTTGTCGCTTACGGTAACAAATACTCAGTGAATAAAATTTCGGGTGATAAATTACTCTTAGGTGATTCGTGCGGAGTTAAACGATTAAACAAAGTCGAGTATAACTGAAAATAATTGCGTTGAAATTGCAACGATTGGCCGTTTCACTACACCAAGTGTTCAAGTAAGATAATTTTGTAGCATCTGCAAGCTCAAAGGTTTCAGGAATAACACACTATCCGTTGCGCATGATGACAGGCTGCAACGTCGCGCTAAGTAAAAGAGCGAAGGAACAGGATATGGATGATGAATAAAATGAGAAAAACGATAATCGCACTATCACTAGGGATGTTGATGAGTTGTGGGCAGCAAACCAGTGAAGAACATATTCAAGCCGCGCAAGAATTTATTGCGCAAAATGACAATGCTTCGGCGATTATCTCGCTGAAAACCGCCGTACAATTAGCCCCTAAATCTCCTGAAGCGCGCTTTGAATTGGGTAAAGTTTACCTCGACGAGAAACAATTTGAGAGTGCTGAAAAAGAACTCAGTCGCGCATTAGAATATGGTTACGATGGGGCTAAAGTGCTGCCATTGTTAACCCGCGCCTACCAACGAACCGGCGCTTATGCGGCTATAAGTGAAATGGAAGACAAAAACGTCGACCTGAGTAACGAGGACAAAGCGGAAATTGGTTACTTCAAAATAGTGTCTTTAGTGCGATTAAATAAGCCCGATGATGCGCGAGCGATCATCGCTGATCTGTCGCAGTTACAGACAGATTCAGTCTTTAAGTCACTGAGCCAAGCTTATAAAGACATACTTGATAAAGATTACCCTTTGGCGCTGCAAAGCCTTAGCGATATCAAAGATAGCCACTCTGATCATCCTGAAGTCCTTAAACTTTTGGCGCAACTGCATTTGAGCTTGGGCGACCCAAAAGCAGCGGCACAAGAGTTTGACCGCTATGTGTCTTTGTATCCTGATGATTTACAGACGACTTTTGTGCTTGCCAAACTGTGGGTAGATTTAGGGGAAACGGCAAAAGCGGAACCTTATCTCGATCAGTTATTGGCCGTGAATGCTAAAAATGGTTTGCTCAATCAACTTAAAGCGGCAGCACGAATAGCGGATAAAGACTATGGAGAAGCCCAGAAATACGCTGAGCTGGGTATTCAAAATGGTATGAATGATCCTTCGCTACGTTTAATTGCCGGCTATGCCGCATACCAGCAAAAAGATTTTGAGGCCGCTCAGCAGCACCTTTCATTAGTGGCCAGCAGTTTGCCTGGCAACCATCCTGGTTTACGTTTACTTGCTGCTAGCCAATTGCAGCTGGGCTTGAATGCTGAGGCGGGAGATGTGCTAGAGCGCATGGAGCAAGTCAACGAGCAAGATGCGCAACTGTTTTCAAAAGCCAGTTATGAGCTATTGCGTCAAGGTAATGTAAAAGACGCCCAAGAGTTAGTGGAGAAATCTTCCAGTATCAGTACCACGGCAGAAGACCTCACACGCTTAGGTTTGCTTAAACTCTCGCTGAATAATCTTGATGGCATCGTGAATTTAGAAGAGGCATTGGAAAAGTCACCTGAACTTGAGAGTGCTAAAAAAACACTCGCTACTGCCTACATCACGACTAAGCAATATGACAAAGCCCTAGAATTGGCGCAGCAATGGAAAGCCGAAGATGCCAATGACATCAGCGCATATTTGCTGGCTGGCGAAGTGTTCAGTAAACAGCAGGATCTAAGCAGTGCTAAAGCCGAATTTGAGCAGGTCATGCGTATTGACCCTGAACACAAAGGCGCTGCGCTGGGTCTAGTCAACATCGCTATTACCGAAAAAGAGGTTGTTCAAGCGCAATCAGGCTTAACGGATTTGCTTAATCGTTTTCCCGATTATACGCCCGCATTGGCGACTGCTTATCTGTTTAACAAACAACAAGGTAAAACACAGCATGGTATTGAGGTTATTAAAAGCGCACTGAACAAGGCGCCTGACAATCAAGAGCTGAGTATGTTGTATGCCCGTGTCTTGCTGCTAGAGCAGCAATATGAGCAGGCACTGCAAGAGTTCGTAAAGTTTGATCAAAATGAATCATTACCCCCTGCTTATTGGCAGGGTAAAGGCCAAGCGTTGATCCGTTCAGGCGATTTGCAGGGCGCACAGGGTCACTATGATAAGTGGCTGAGTATTGCCCCGAACGACAAGCAAGCCGTAGTGGGCAAGTTACTCCTGCTGGACAACACGGGTAAATTTGCCGAAGGCGTCAAGTTAACCGAAGGTTTCTTAGCGGTGCGCAATGACACTCAAATGCAATTGCTCAACACGCATTTCTTATTGATGAATAAAGATATGGACGCGGGAAGGAAGGCCTACGAGGCGATACCGCAAGAGCTAAAAAGTATGCCGATTGTAAAGGGCTTTCTGGCGCGGTTACTGATTGTTGATGGTGATTTTGAGCAAGCCGAGCCAAATGCTCACGCTGCCTATGAAGGTTTACCAAATGGCAGAAATTTAGTGTTGTGGGTGTTTACGCTTGAGCGTTTAAGTAAAAAAGAGCAAGCACTGAGTGCAATTCAAGCCCATTTAAAAGTATCACCGAATGACGGTGCTGCCTTGATGATGTTGGCCGAAAGGCAAATTAATAGTGGTGATGATGAAGCCATTGCCAGCTATCAAACCTTGCTACAGAAAAACCCTAACAACTTTGTCGCACTGAATAATTTGGCGTATTTGTATCTCCAGCAAAATCAGCTAGACAAAGCCCTAGAATATGCTGAAAACGCGGTAAAACAGCGCCCTGATAATGCCGCCGCAGTCGATACCTATGCCCAAGTGTTAGTGGCTAAGGGAGAATACCGAAAAGCGGTGAAACAATACGATGCGGTTGTGAATGACAAAATGCGCAATGAAGAGATTTATCTAAATTACGTGGAAGCGCTTTTCCTCGACGGCAGCACGTTGCTAGGCAAACGCAAGCTTGAACAACGTGAAATGAAAACTGAGGAAAATATTACTCGCCAAGCTCAATTGAAAGCTAAATACGCCGAGTAATCGGCAAGCTATAATTCGCTTTTACTAAAACAAAAGCCCGTAACGTAAACACGTGACGGGCTTTTTTGTTGCGCTAAGTGGCCAACGGTAGGCTGGCTAACATTTTTGCACGGCTTGCATTATCCACTGTTTTAATTGTGCTTCACCTAATGCCCCTGAAATACGATCGATCTCTTTGCCTTGATGAAATAGAATTAAAGTAGGAATACTGCGGATACCGGCTTCGCTACTGATTTGCTGAGCTTGCTCAGTATTTAACTGGGCGAATAACACGCTATCCGTTTGGCTGGCTAATTTGGCAAATACAGGTGCAAAGCTTTTACACGGACCGCACCAACTGGCCCAAAAGTCGACCAAAACTGGCAAGTGGTTTCGCTCAATGTAGCGATAAAATTGATGCTGGGTGAGCTGGCACGGTTGATGAGTATGCAGCTTTTGCTGGCATTTGCCACAATTTGCTTGGGTATGATCCTTACTCTCGGGGACGTTGTTAATGGCATAACAATGGGGACAAACGATATGCATTTATACTTTCTCCTGCTTGCTGGTCTGGGCTGATAGTTGCTCGACTTGCTGTTGCAGCCCTTTAATATGCACGAGCAAATCACTAAGAGTCGGCTCTTCTTCTAAATCGTGCTCAGCAGCATCTTCTTTGGCTTTTTGTTTGCGCGCCAATTCATTTTCCTGCTCCATCACACTGACCACGATACCAATCACCATATTTAAGAAAGCAAAGGCGGTAAAGAAAATAAAGGTCAAATAGAACACCCAGCTCAATGGGTAAACCTCCATTGTTTCATACATGACATCGGTCCAATCTTCGAACGTCATGACCCTAAATAAGGTTAATAACGAAATGGCGATATCACCCCAAAGGTCTGGGTTAATGCTCTCAAACAAGGTGCTACCTATCGCAGCATAGATATAGAAGATGATGAACATCAGTAGCATAACGTAGCCCAGTTGCGGCAAGGCTTTTACCAAAGAGACTAAAAGTATACGTAACTCCGGGATGATGGAAATCATCCGCAATACCCTAAATACTCTGACCAAACGAGCGATAACGGCTAAATCAGCGTCTTCAGCGGGAATAAGGCTGACAATAACAATCAAGGTATCGAATATATTCCAGAAGTTTTTAAAGAAATCCCGCTTTCGCTCTTCAGCTAAAAAACGAATGGTAATTTCAGTTAAGAAGAATGCGCTGATAAACCAATCTAAAAACTGTGTCACGTGGTACATGGTCACGGACATTTCATAGGTTTTCGCACCCACTAACAGGGCAGAAAATATGATCACCGAAATCACAAAAATCTCGAACAGCTTGTTCGAGCGAATACGAATAAATTGGGCTTGTAGGGATAAAGCGTTCATGGACTCACGAAGTTTATAAAAAATCGCCGATAGAATATTGGATTCTACAAGACTGTCAATTGAGGATTGGTGTGTGAATGTGTATAAACCACTGCCCAGGGGATGAAGTGATAAATAAACATGATATTCTATCAAAAACATCGAAAATCATTGTTAACTAGCTTCTTTAACTAAAAAATATGAGGAATTTGGAATAAATGACAAGGTATCGTTCAGCGTCACAATAAATTAGTGAGGTTGTTAACTCATTTACCTTTAAGCAAGATTCTAATTCAAGAAGTCTCTTAATTAAAAAGTCTCTTCTTTTTGAAATAAAGCTCAATATAAACACAGGATTGTTGCGCGAAGCACACAAGACATGAGTACCAGTAATATGACGAGTATCCAAGCTACCCCTATATCCATAGGACATTTTCTTAAAACTGGCACTCAAGGCCTGCACAGAGAAGTGGAAGGCACCCTGTCAAAAATTTTATTCCACCGTGATTTGACTGCGCAGGTGTATTTGCAGGTGCTGATGGCCATGCAAGCGGCTTATGCCTCAATGGAACGAGCAATGCTTAGTTTTCCTGAGTCTAAAGCAGCCTATAAAAACCGCAGTAAACAAGCGTTCATCAACAAAGACATCGCTTATATGGAACAGGCTCTATTGGATCTTAAGCGTGACATTTCGACCCGCGCCAGTAATAAAGACGATTTAACTCACCATGTTAAGTCGAACGTTGAATTGCACTCAACTGCGCAAGCGATGGGGATGATGTATGTTCTGGAAGGTGCAACCTTAGGCGGTGAACATATTCAGGCTCGATTAACTCGACACGATTGGTTAGATACTCAGCACGGCGTAGCCTTTTTCAATAGCTATCAAGAGCAACGAATGGTGCGCTGGGGCGAATTTTTAACTGTATTGCAGCAATACTACGAGCGAAATCCTGATGATTGTGATGAAATCAGGCAAGGTGCAGAATTAGCATTCGAATGTATTCATGATTGTTTGGAGGGAATAAGCCTGTGAATAAACCGTTTGATGTGACACTGGATAATTGTCATAAAGAGCCCATCCATATCCCAGGGTCGATTCAACCTCATGGCTATCTATTACTGTTCGAGCCAGAAACACTGATATTAAAATATTGTAGTGAAAACGTGGCGGACTTAATGCAATGCTCGCTAGACGCGTTACTTGAGCAACCATTGGATTCAATGTTTGACCGCGAATTCGCCACAATGGTGAAAGGATTGGATTACAGCAAGGGCTTTCACGAAGTTAATCCACAACAAACGACGCCAATTGCTGCGCTCGCTCAAGGGCTAAACTCCAATACCACCGGGCCAGTGACTGACACGCAAGCCGAGAGTATCAAAACACAATCAACTTACAATGCCATACTGAGCTTACACGACGACCTTTTGGCCATCGAACTAGAGCCTGCGTTATCTGCCAGTTCAAGTTCGTTTAATCCCGTTAAAAATTTGATTAATCTATCGCTTAATGATTTGGCCCAAAGCCAAGACTTAAACAATGTTTTTGCTTATGCAGTTAACGAAATCCGCAAAGTCACTGGGTTTGATCGCGTCATGTTGTATAAGTTTGACGCGGACTATAACGGCGAGGTTGTTGCTGAGGCTAAAAAGCTTGAGTTGAACTCCTTTCTAAAACAGCACTTTCCCGAATCTGATATTCCAAAGCAGGCGAGGGAGCTGTACGTTAAAAACCCCATTCGACTGCTTGCTGATGTTAACGCCAAGCAGTCTATGTTGTACCCAAATGATCGGCCCGTTGATTTGAGTAAGGTGACGCTGCGCACTGTGTCACCTATTCATTGCCAGTATTTACGCAACATGGGGGTGAATGCCTCTATGTCGATCAGCATAGTGGTGTCAGGCAAATTGTGGGGGCTAATTGCATGTCACCACTATAGCCCTCATGTAGTGCCGTTTGAAACCCGTGAAGTGGCTTTATACATGGGGTTGATGTTGTCTTATTTGATTTCATTAAAAGTGCAAGCTGATGCTGAGCACCGTGATTCGGCGGTGTTATCGTTAAATGCGTCGATCACCGCGAAAATGGCTGAGCGTATTTTCTTTACAGATGGTTTGCGTGAAGAAACAGACAATCTGATGCGTGTGATGAACGCATCAGGTGTGGCTTGGCGTTTAGAAGAAGATATAGAATGCTTTGGCAAGACCCCAAGCCCTGATCGCATAGAAGCGCTTTTTAACTGGGCGACATCAACTAAATTAGTCACAGATACGATTTACCATACAAAGACCTTAGGTAAAGATAACCCTGATTTTTTGGATATAAGTGACGTTGCCAGTGGTGTATTCATCTTGTCTGTCTCCTCTGTTAGTAACTTATTCTTGATATGGTTTAGACAAGAGGTTGAACAAACCAAAGATTGGGGAGGGAAACCTGAGAAAACCATCGAGTTTTTAGATGATGGTAGCCATAGACTGATGCCCCGGAGCTCTTTTCGTTTATGGCGTGAAAACGTTAAAAACCAATCGTTAGCCTGGGAAGCGGTAGAGTTATCCAGCGCTTTGAAATTCCGAGACACGATAGTTAACTATGTGTTGTCAAAATCGGAGCGTCTTGAGCTACTAAACGAAGCGTTAGAGCACAAAGTAGCTGTGCGCACTGATGAATTGAAAAAAGAAATTGCTAATAAAGAAAAAATGCAAGATGAGTTAGTGGAGGCCTTGGCCACTTCTGAAGAATCTAACCGTGAACTAGAGCGTTTTGCATTTGTAGCCTCACATGACCTGCAAGAGCCGCTGCGTAAAATTCAGTCGTTCGGTGGGCGTATTCAGCAAACAGAAGCCACGTTAAGCGATAGAGGCCATGGTTATTTAACCAAGATGATGAACTCAGCAGAAAGAATGCAGGCGCTGATTAAAGGTGTGCTGAGCTTTTCACGTATCCACAGATCCAATGACGAGTTTGTCCCTTTGAATTTTGATGACATTATTGAAGATGTGATCTTAGATTTAGAAGTGTTGGTGACAGAGAAAAAAGCAGCATTCTCAATCGATCATATTGGCACAGTATTCGGGGATAAAAACCAGCTTCACCGTGTGGCGCAAAACATCATTCAGAACGCCCTGAAATTCACTAAAGAGGAGGTCCCCCCACACATTGTTATTGCCCTTAACGATAAAGCCGAAGACTTTGTCACCATTGAATTTAAAGACAATGGCGTTGGATTTTCTAAAACGCATGAGCAGAAAATCTTTGGTTTATTTGAGCGTTTACACTCAAAAGCTGAGTATTCGGGGACTGGGTTAGGTTTGGCGATATGCAAAAAAATTATCAATCGACATCAGGGAAAGATTTGGGCCGAGTCTCGCTTTGGTCAGGGCGCATCATTTTTCATTACGCTGCCTACAAACTCAGGCGCAGTAGAATAATATTACGCTTTTAACTTATCTTAGAATAACTGGCTGTGATATTATTAGCCGTTAGTTTTTTTACGTGGTTTCAGGGCATAGCAAGTGATCTATCATGCTTCAACTTGGGTCATAGGTACGATGCTTTTGCATTATAAATATTAGAATTACACGGACGGTCACTAAGGTTGAACCGTTACCATTCTAAAGTACAGAAGGTTGTTTTTAGTGTGAATAAAGATTCTGGTGTGATATCTAAAAAACTCAGGGCTGTTAATTATATCCTGATCGCCGATGACGACTTGGACGATCAGGAGTTGATTCAAGATGCGTTGGCTGACAATGCAATAGGGACAGAGAAACTGCGTTTCGTGAACGATGGAGAGGAGCTGGTCCGCTTTTTAGCCAATGCGAAAACGTTGCCTAGTATCATTCTGTTAGATTTAAACATGCCTCGAAAGTCGGGCCGGGAAGCATTGGACGATATTAAGCAAAATCCGTCTTTTAAGCATATCCCTGTTGTGATGTTTACCACCTCTGACTCTGACATCGATATTAAAGAATGTCATATGTTGGGGTGTAATGCGTACTTAACTAAACCTAATAATTACTTAGATTTAGTGGGCTCGATGAAAGACCTAGTTAGCTTTTGGTTTTTTCAAGCGCAAATACTGCAAGATTAAAAATATACTAAATATGCCTGCTGCACCCGCTCAGGCATATTCTATTGTTGTTCAATACGTCACTTATCTCTGGTTTACTTCTTAGCCCTTCTAATACTCATCTTTTTTTACCCTCGCTTTGTAGTCAGTCATTTTGAAACTATTGGCGGTCAGTTATTATGAATCAGTTATCTCGAAGCATCTTCATCTATAAAGAGTGCTGAGCTTGATGTATCACTACGATAAAGCATGAGCTCAAAACTTCTCTGCTAGCATCTTTATATTCAATTTCAGCCTTAAGGTTGGTAGTGATGCATACAAACAATGACTTTGAGTTCAAAACCGTAGGCGATATCCGTTTTGGGGTAAATGCGGCCTTGTCTTTGCCGGCACTGTTAATATCCCGCTTTGATGCAAAATCGATTCTAATTGTTACCGATAAAGGTTTAGTAAACGCAGGGGTGCTTGACACTGTTTTTGCTGAGCTGGATGTCTCTGGTTTAACGTTTTCAGTGTTTGACGGTGTGCAGGCTGACCCACCAGAAGCCATTATTTTAGCGGCTGCTGAACAAGCGAAAAAAGCCGATGTAGTGATTGGTATTGGCGGTGGCAGCTCTATGGACAGCGCTAAACTTGCTGCAGTGCTGGCTATGGAGCAACAAGTTCTTGCCGCCATGTACGGAGTCGATTTAGTTACGTCTCAGCGCAAACCATTGGTATTGATACCTACTACTGCAGGAACAGGCTCAGAAGTCACGCCCATCTCAATTGTCACGACTGGCGAGTCCACCAAGGCTGGTGTGGTATCACCGGTTTTGTACCCCGATGTGGCACTGCTTGACCCTTGCCTAACGGTGGGGCTGCCTGCGCATATCACGGCAGAGACGGGCGTCGACGCTATGGTGCACGCCATTGAAGCTTTCACCAGCAAACATAAGAAAAATCCGTTATCAGATAATCTCGCGGTAAAGGCGCTGCAATTGTTGTCTACTCATCTTCCCCTTTGCTATGCAAACGGTAAAGACTTAGATCACAGAGGCGCAACACTATTGGGCGCTATGCTCGCAGGGCAAGCGTTCGCTAATTCCCCAGTCGCTGCTGTACACGCGTTGGCGTATCCATTAGGCGGTATTTATCATATGGCTCACGGTTTAACGAACGCACTTATGCTGCCTTACGTGATGCGTTTTAACCTGGCGCACGCAGAACAAGAATATGCTCAGTTAGGAGTGGTAGTTAACCCTCATTTAGCCGGGCTTAGCCAGAGCGAGCAAGCACTGGGTTTTATTGAATATATGCAGAAGTTTTGCTACGACCTTGGCATCACCAAGCGACTAAGAGATTACGGTATTGAGCAAGCGGCGCTAACGGATTTAGCTAACGCGGCCATGCTGCAAACGCGATTGTTAACCAATAACCCGCGAACGGTTACGTTTGAGGATGCTCTCGCGTTATACCAAGAGGCGTGGTGAGAATAATTCAGAGCAAGCGATAGCCTTTAAATTTGACGTCAAGCACGTCAATAAGTACCTCAGTAAGCACAATGAAAATGGCCGTCGCGTTAAGTGGTATCAACAACAGAAAATGGAGTTATATTGATGACAACGTCGACGACAGATAAAAAATCCCCCCCTACGCGTAGCGACTTTCGATACTTCGACACAATTGACACACGCTGGTCGGACAATGATGTGTACGGTCATGTGAATAATGTCGCTTATTATAGTTTCTTCGACACTGTGGTAAATCGCTTACTGATAGATAACGGATGGCTTCACCTTGATGGCCGAGGTCCTATTGGTTTGGTCGTAGAAACCCGCTGTCAATATTATGCGTCTGTAAGCTACCCAGCAGTGCTAGATATCGGCTTAACGGTTTTGAAATTAGGTAACAGCTCGGTAGTGTATCAATTAGCGGTATTTTCAGAAGGCAGTGAGCAGGCGAGTGCCGTTGGGCAATTTGTACATGTTTATGTGGACCGTCCGTCACATATGCCTACGCCTTTACCTACGGACTTGCGCGCTGGGCTAAATCATTATTTAGTGGGCGCTGACGAGCCGGAATAAACGGCTTCACTGGCGCACGCTGGTTGGGGATTAGTAACTCGCCGGTTTGGGATTCGTAAAGAGTCTTCAACGGGCAAGGAGTCTTCAATGGGTAAAGAGTCTTCAATGGGTAAAGAGTCTTCAACGGGTAAAGAGTCATCAACGGGTAAAGAGCCTTCAGCTAAAAACGAGCCCTCAAAGGGCGATGCACGCACTTTACAGCAACCCCCTTTTATACCCGCTCACCTAGCGATTACGCCCTAGGGCATCATGGCTAGTAACCCAGTCGCCTGCTAACACGGCGGCACTTAATGACAGTTCTCCTGCAAGTACGGTAGCGCCAATAATCTCTGCAAGTTTGCGTGCTTTACCTTCACCGAAGCAATCCATCATTTCCAAGCATTCTTTTTGTGTGGCAAGGGCAGTACCGCCACCGTAAGTTGCAACAATTAAAGAGGGCAGGGTAATAGCAATATAGAAGTTACCTTGCTCATCTACGTCAACAAACGATAAAGCTGCGGATGATTCTGCCACATTGGCGGCATCTTGGCCGCAGGCGATAAACATGGCAGTAATGCCATTAGCTGAGTGGGAGCCATTATTAATAGAACCCGCCATAAAACTACCCATATTGGATATTTGGCGCATTTTAAACAGCATTTGTGCTGACACACCGAGTTTTGACTCTAAAATCTCACTGCTGATGGTTGCCTCAGCAATCACCCGCTTGCCCCGGCTATGAAGGGTATTCAGCTGAGAGTGCTTTTTGTCGGTATCCATGGCACCAGACAAGTTGTAGCGTTGTAAGCCGGTCCCAGTGAAGTTTGCTTTTATCCATTCGCACGCAGCAAACGTGGCTTTGCCGACCATATTTTGCCCGGCGGCATCACCGGTAGTGAAATTAAAGCGCAAATACAACATACGTGCGGCAGCATATTGTTCAATGTTGCGCAGCTTGCCCACACTGGTGGTGGTTTCTGCTTGTGCTTTTATGTCATCGAATTTTTCGGTTACCCAGTTGCCAAAAGTTTGCGCTTGGCGGGCATCTTCGAAAATAAACACAGGAGCGCGCTGCATCACATCGTCTACTACGGTGACTTTTACACCACCTGCTGCGCCAAGTACTCGCATACCTCGGTTATAACTAGCGACCAAAGTACCCTCTGTGGTGGCAAGCGGCACATAAAACTCACCCTTTGCATGTTCGCCATTGACCTTAACTGGCCCAGCTAAGCCGATGGGTACTTGGGCAACACCAATGAAATTTTCGATATTGCCCGCGGTTTGTTCTGGGTTTAGGGAGTAATGCCCCACATGATTAAGGTCGCTTCGAGTGTGTTCTTTTACAAATGTACGGCGCTGCTGTGCCATATTTTGGCTATGATCATGCTCTTTATCGCGAGGAATGGATGGTGCTGCTTTATTATCTGACATGGGCGAAATCTATTTTGTAGATAGTAGGTATATCTACAACTATCAACAAACCTTGGCACAGTGAAATGATTATGCTTAATTAATGTGCAGTAGTTTTAGTGATAACAGGTTCAGGCAAAGTGTGAGCGAGAGGCATCCACCTGTGGTGTCTACTAATCAGGTTTCTAGATGCTCAATTTTATTAGGCACGCCGTCCCATTCTTTTGCATCAGCAGGGGGCGGAATGACTTCAATGATATTCGGCCAGATTTTTGATAGTTCAGCATTAAGCTCGTTAAAGCCTTCTTGGCCGGGTGGCAGTTTTTCATCTTGAAATATGGCGTTTGCAGGGCATTCTGGCTCGCACAAGGCGCAATCAATACAGATGTCAGGGTCGATTACCAAGAAATTGGGCCCTTCGAAAAATGCGTCCACCGGGCATACGGCAACGCAATCGGTGTATTTGCATTTTATACAGTTGTCGGTGACTACAAATGTCATGGGCACAGTCTTGATTAATCGATATTGGCGCCGATCATACTTATCAGCCATATAAATACAAGATGCCGTGGACGATGAAGCGTGATGTGACGTGATGAGTCAGCTTAGTCACGGAATATATTACGCAATAAACCAGACAGGCGAGCGTGCATGGCTTAAAATACTCGTCTTATTGTCTTTGTTTTGGGCTGTGCCCCTGCGTTTACCTTTTGGATATCTCTATGCTGCGTTTAACTGATATAAAATTGCCCCTTGATCATCAAGATGCTGACCTCACCCAAGCGATACTTGATAAGTTGGGATGCAGCGGGGAGCAGTTAACTCAAGTTTCTGTGTTTAAACGTGGGTTTGATGCGCGTAATAAATTTGATATCCAACTGATTTACACCTTAGACGTGGAAGTCGCTGAGCAAGAAGCCCTGCTCGCTAAGTTTGAGAACGATCCCCACGTTAGATTATCGCCAGATACCCGTTACAAATTTGTTGGCCACGCGCCAGAGGCATTAAACGAGCGTCCAGTCGTGATTGGTCTCGGGCCTTGTGGCTTATTTGCAGGGTTGCTGTTAGCGCAAATGGGATTCAAGCCGATTATCCTTGAGCGTGGCAAAGAAGTGCGAGAACGCACAAAAGATACGTTTGGCTTTTGGCGTAAAAAACCGCTTAACACAGAATCTAACGTGCAGTTTGGCGAAGGTGGCGCTGGGACATTTTCAGACGGTAAATTGTACAGCCAAGTCAAAGATCGCAAGCATTACGGGCGTAAAGTGCTGACCGAGTTTGTTGATGCCGGCGCACCAGATGAAATTATGTATGTGAGTAAGCCCCACATAGGTACGTTTAAGCTGGTGGCAATGGTTGAGCGCATGCGTGCACAAATTATTGAACTAGGCGGCGAGATTCGCTTTAGTACTCGAGTTGACGATGTGCATATCGAGAATGGTCAGTTGACGGGCTTGAGCTTATCAATCGGTGAGCGCTTAGCGTGTCGCCATGCTGTACTTGCGGTGGGGCATAGCGCACGTGATACCTTTAAAATGCTATATGAGCGTGACGTCTACATAGAAGCTAAGCCTTTTTCGGTGGGTTTTAGAATAGAGCACGAGCAATCCATGATCGATGAATGCCGCTTTGGCCCGAGTGCCGGTCACCCTATTCTGGGCGCGGCAGATTACAAACTGGTGCACCATTGTAAGAATGGCCGTGCGGTTTACAGTTTTTGTATGTGTCCTGGGGGCACTGTGGTTGCAGCGGCCTCTGAAGAGGGCCGTGTGGTGACCAATGGCATGAGTCAATATTCTCGCCACGAGCGCAACGCAAATAGCGCCATAGTCGTAGGTATTGAGCCAAATAAAGACTTTCCTGGTCATCCTTTGGCGGGCATTGATTTACAGCGTAAACTTGAAGAGCAAGCCTATGCCCTGGGCGGCAGTAATTACGATGCCCCAGCGCAGCTTATTGGCGACTTTTTAACAGGAAAAGCATCGGCAGAGCTAGGGGATGTGAAACCCTCGTATACGCCAGGGGTGAAACTTACCGACTTATCCAAAGTTTTACCGGACTATGCTATCAGCGCTATTCGTGAAGCTATTCCTGCGTTTGATAAGCAAATTAAAGGGTTCGCCAAAGCAGATGGTTTGTTAACTGGGGTTGAAACTCGTACCTCATCACCTATTTCTATCAAGCGCGGTGCGGACTTTCAAAGTGTAAACGTAAACGGGCTCTATCCTGCAGGTGAAGGCGCTGGATACGCTGGGGGGATTTTATCTGCCGGTATTGACGGCATTAAAGTGGCTGAAGCGGTGGCTTTATCTATGCTGGAGGGCTGCCAGTAGTTGCGCACAGCGATAAGCGCATACAAAAAAGCAGCCTGAGCTGCTTTTTTTATGCGAAGTTTAATGTAAACCAGTACGCGTTATTTAATTTGCGCAGACAAACCTTGGTTAATGTCTGTTACGTCTTCGATTGATAACGTACCAGCGGCTAATTTCAGGTTGAGCGTGCTAACAACATAACCATATCGAGCACTTGAAAGGTTACGACGGGCATCAAATAAGTTACGAGTACTGTCTAGCACGTCAACTATGGTTCGAGTACCTACATCAAAACCTGCCTCTGTGGCTTTTAATGCACTTTGGGCAGATACAACAGCTTGCTCGAACGCTTTAATACGTGAAATGGCGGCTTTTATGTCATTGTAGTTAGAGCGCACGCTACGAATGACTGAGCGGTGAATACGTTCGCGATCTTCACTGGTAGCAACAAATCTATGTTTTGCTGATTCAACATTCGCGGTCACAAGACCCCCTTGGTACAAAGGCACATCAACTGATAATGTTAAACCATAGGTGTTGAAACGGTCGCTGCCACCTGCTCCAGGGTTAATAGCGAAACCGTCTGTATCATTACTGTTTGCGTTACCGCTTAAAGTGACCGTAGGGTAATGTCCTGCTCTGGCACTTTTGATATCAAACTTAGCGATATCAACACTGGCATTTGATACCAGCAACTCTAAGTTGCGTTGCTCAGCAGTTTTTAGCCAATCATTCACATTTGCTGGTGTCGGTAAGCTGGCAGAAAACTGCTCAGTATTCAGTACATTTAGCTCAGGGTAATAGATGCCAGTGATTTCACGCAGGGCCTCTAAGTTGGTCTCTACTGCATTCTCAGCGCTGATTTCAGCCGCCACTGACGTATCGTATTGGGCTTGGGCTTCATGCACGTCTGTGATTGCGGTTAGACCCACTTCAAAACGTTGCTTGGTTTGTTCAAGTTGGCGAGCGATGGCGCGTTTTTCAGCGCGGGCAAACGCTAAATCGTCTTGGGCTTGAAGGGTATCAAAGTAAGCACTAACGGTTCGTAAAATTAGATTTTGCATGGTAAAGGCAAGACTAGCGTCTGATTGACTTGCTATAAGTTCCGCGCGGTCTAGCCCTACCCAAAGTGAACGGTCATAGATAGTTTGTGATAAATTCAACGTGGCATCGTTAGTCGAACGGTCTAGATCGCCATAGGTTTCAGCTGCCTGCAAACTCAATGATACTTGAGGTAGCAAACCCGCTCGGCTGATTTCGATATCAGAAAAAGCTGCTTCTCTGTTAGCCTGTGATTGCAACGTAGCCGGATCGTTTTGTAATGCTTGCTGATATACGCTTAGTAAGTCATCAGCAAATGCGTTATTCGATACGCCAAAGCCAATCAATAGCGAAAGAAGTGTTTTTTTCATGTGTGTTCCTTGATGAATTTTACTTGTGGCATCGAGACCATTATTTTTTAGGTTTACTATATGTCGCATTTTAAGACGCTAAAGTTTAAATACATTAAGCGTGAACACGAAACATCCAGACGTAAAACTAACGGCTCAAGTGTAACAGAATATTATACTGGCCATGAACCGCTAAATATTGCTCCACTATATGGTACTAAAGTTTAAATTTGAAAGGGGATTTATGTCTAAAATTCAGCAGTTTTCCAGCAAAGATGTGGAAGTTACCCGCAAAGAACCACTCTATAACGGTTTTTTTAAAATGGTGAAATACCATTTTAAGCATAAGTTGTATAAGGGTGGCTGGAGTGAACTTATAGAGCGGGAAGTATTCGAACGTGGGCACGCGGTTGCAGTTCTGCCTTATGATCCCCACTTAAAAGAATTCGTTATGATTGAACAAATTCGCATAGGTGCTATGGCTACATCGGATTCTCCGTGGTTGTTAGAGATTGTGGCTGGTATTATTGACCCGGGCGAAACACCAGAAGCGGTATGTTATCGCGAGGCACATGAAGAAGCGGGAGTGACCATCACCCATCTCAAAAAGGCCATTAGTTATCTTGCTAGCCCAGGCGGCACAACCGAAAGGTTACACATCTATGTGGCTCAAGTTGACGCAAGTCAAGCGAAAGGCGTGCATGGACTCGACCATGAGAGTGAAGATATTTTGGTGCACCGAGTGCCAGAAGAGCAAGCACTGGAGTGGATTAATCAAGGAAAGATCGACAACGCAGCGACACTTATCGCGCTGCAATGGTTTGCAATGAATAAACAACGAGTACTTGATGACTGGAAAGAATGAACAAGATTTAAGACGTAAATACGTACCTCACCTGCCGAGTATTCAGCGGGTGTGTGCGATGAATTACGTGCGTTTGATTAAGCTTTTACCTGATTGCGATACTGAAGATTTGGAATATCAATTCAAGGTAAATAAATCCTTGAATTACAGTATTAAAATTGTCGAGTGTAGTCGATATACCAGCACTGTCATTATGTCCCAAAAGTCAGTTAATGGGCCCGATTTTATGCGGCCTGTAGTGCGTGCTCGCTTGTATCATGATGCGCAGCTAGCTGAGGTGATAGAGTCTCAGCACATTGGTGCACTGCAACCTAGCTATGAATATCCAAATATCAAAATGCATCAAAAAAATGAAAAAGAGATGGTGAACTTATTCTTGAGTGAATGGTTACTTTTTTGTTCGAAACACAAAGATCAACTGCAAGCGACGAGCGCGTAACTCGATGAGGTTGGCTTGAGTTTTAAAGTAGCGCAAATTTCAGATTGCCATCTATTTGCTGATAAACTCCAAGCGGGTTATCAGGGTGTAAATCCCTATACGACATTGAAAGCAGTCTTAAAGAATGTGGCCCTATGTCACCCAGATATGGTCATTTTAAGCGGTGATGTCAGTGCTGAAAACGATGCTGCTAAGGGCTTAGTCAGTTATCAGCTTTTTAGCCAACTATGGCAACATAGCAATATCACTGCCCCGCTGTTAGTCATTCCTGGTAATCACGACCATCTTGATTCGCTAAATAGTGAGCTGAATAGCTCAGCAGGCTGGCCTTTATCTATGAGCGCGGGGCCATATTGGAAGGTTCATGGTCTCAATACCAAAACTGATGATACCTCGGGTGAAATATCAGCTTTTCAGCTTCGTTACCTGAATGAGCAGGTTAACTTATACCCACAGCAAAACCATTTACTGGTGGTGCATCACCACCCTCGTGCCTGTGGTGGCTGGATGGACAATCACCCTTGGCACAACCGCGATGAATTTATTAAGCACGTTGAGCAGCAGCGGCAAATCAAGGCAGTGATTTACGGGCATATTCATCAAGCCAGCGAAACACGCAGCCAAGATTGCGTGTTTATGTCTGCGCCGTCTACATGCTGGCAGTGGGCAAACAGCAAAGAATTCGCCGCCAGTGGCGAAGCGCCGGGATATCGCATCATTGAACTGGCTGATAACGGGCTAGTAGACAGTCACATTATTAGAATTTAACGGAATATATATGACAGACAGTAAACCAGAACAGGTCGTAATTTATTTACACGGTTTTTTAAGCTCCCCCCAATCAGTCAAGGCCCAACAGACCAAAGCGTTTGTAGATAAACATTACCCTGATATAACCTTTTATATTCCCCAGTTGGACAATCACCCCAAACCGGCCGCTAAAATGTTAGATGAGCTGGTTGCTCGTCACCCGAATGCAGATTTTGGTTTTATTGGAAGCTCTATGGGCGGTTATTTCTCAAGTTACCTGCTTGAACGTTATGGCGGTAAAGCAGTACTGATTAACCCTGCTGTTCAGCCTTACAATTTATTAGCTGATTACTTGGGGGAGCATGTCAATCCTTATACCAAGAAAAGGTTCAGCTTAGATGAATCCCATACTCAAGATTTAACCACCTTTGATACCAAAACATTGGCAAGTCCGCAAAACTACTGGGTGTTATTGCAAACTGCTGATGAAACCTTAGACTATCGTCAAGCAGAGCAGAAATACATGGGCGCAAAATTAACCATAGAAGAGGGCGGTGATCATAGTTTTCAGGGTTATGAGCGTTTCCTTGCTGATATTTTTCAGTTTCTGCTGCACGACTAATTGAAGATTGGTATAACATGGGCGTATTGGCTCTTACCTTCCGCCTAGTCATTTTTATCAACGGCCACAACAAAAATAAGAACTATGTCTAATCAATATAACGCAGATGCAATTGAAGTTTTAAATGGCCTTGACCCGGTCAAACGTCGCCCTGGTATGTACACCGACACCACGCGACCCAATCACCTTAGCCAAGAAGTCATAGATAACAGTGTGGATGAAGCCCTAGGTGGCTTTGCCAGTTCAATTAAAGTGGTACTGCACCCTGACCAATCATTAGAAGTGACCGATGATGGTCGCGGTATGCCTGTGGATATTCACGCAGAAGAGGGCATTTCTGGCGTCGAATTGATTATGACTAAACTGCATGCCGGCGGTAAATTTTCTAACAAAAACTATCAGTTCTCTGGTGGTTTGCACGGCGTGGGTATTTCGGTTGTAAATGCTTTATCTAAACGTGTTGAGGTGAGTATACGCCGCGACGGCAGCGTGTACCAAATAGCGTTTGAGGATGGCGAAAAGGTTGAAGACCTAAAAGTGGTCGACACTTGTGGTAAGCGTAACAGTGGCACCCGTGTACATTTCTGGCCTGATGAGCAATATTTTGATTCAGCTAAGTTCTCTGTCAGCAAGTTACTGCATGTACTGCGCGCAAAAGCCGTTTTGTGTCCAGGTTTACGTATTCGATTTGACGACAAAGTCAGCAAAGAAACGCACGAGTGGTACTTTGAAGACGGCTTAAAAGATTATTTATATCAATCGGTTGGCGAAAGTATCAGCTTGCCAGCGGATGCCCCCTTTGTAGGAGCAGTGAGCGGTAACACTGAAGCCGTTGATTGGGCCGTTATTTGGTTGCCCGAGGGCGGTGAAACGATCACCGAAAGTTACGTAAACCTTATTCCTACTGCACAAGGTGGTACTCACGTAAACGGTTTACGCCAGGGCTTGCTTGAAGCCATGCGTGAGTTTTGTGAATTTCGAAATTTATTGCCCAGAGGTATTAAGTTAACCCCAGAAGACATTTGGGATCGCTGTAGCTATGTGTTGTCCACCAAGATGCAAGACCCGCAATTCGCTGGGCAAATTAAAGAGCGCTTGTCGTCTCGCCAAGCCGCTGCGTTTGTGTCAGGCATAGTCAAAGATGCCTTTAGTTTATGGCTAAATCAACACACCGCTATTGCCGAGCAATTGGCAGAAATGTGTATCAGCAATGCACAAACGCGTTTACGCCAGAGCAAAAAGGTCGCCCGTAAAAAGGTTACTCAAGGCCCAGCATTACCTGGCAAATTAACCGATTGTTCGACTCAAGATACTGGCCGCTCAGAATTGTTCTTAGTGGAAGGGGATTCAGCTGGTGGCTCTGCTAAGCAGGCGAGAGATCGTGAATTCCAAGCGATTATGCCCTTGCGTGGTAAAATTTTGAATAGCTGGGAAGTGGACTCATCCCAAGTACTGGCATCACAAGAAATTCATGATATTTCAGTCGCGTTGGGAATAGACCCTGATTCAGACGACTTAAGTGGCCTACGCTACAATAAAGTGTGCATTCTTGCGGATGCTGATTCCGATGGACTGCATATTGCTACTTTATTGTGTGCTTTGTTCGTAAAGCACTTTAGAGCCTTGGTTGAAAATGGTCATGCCTACGTTGCTATGCCGCCTCTGTTTCGCATCGATGTGGGTAAAGAAGTCTTTTACGCTTTAGATGAAGGGGAGAAGAAGGGCATTTTGGATCGCATTGCAGCAGAGAAAAAACGTGGCAAGGTGAATGTGCAGCGCTTTAAAGGTCTGGGAGAAATGAACCCCCTACAGTTGCGTGAAACGACTATGGATCCAAATACGAGACGTTTGGTGCAACTGACCATAGAAGATCCTACCGAAATGTTAGAAACCATGGATATGTTACTGGCCAAAAAACGCGCTGGTGACAGAAAGTCGTGGTTGGAAAGCAAAGGTAATATGGCTGACGTGTAATTGTTAGCCTCCATCATCTATTTTTAATCTTTTTAGTACGCAAGGACCTAATTTGCTGCGTTTTATTAAATTTTTACTGATTGTATTGGTGCTGCTGATTGGCTTAGGCGTCGGGCTATTTATTGCCAGCGTTGAAGATAAGCCTCTTGTTGTAGCGACAAGCGCTACGCAAGTTGACGATGCTGATTCGGTAAAAGAATTGATTGAACAAATTAAACAGAGCGTGAGAGATCGTACGCTCGACCAGCAAATCCCTCTCACTGAGAACCAACTCAACAGCTTGGTGGGTTTTTTACAGCGCGCGAAGGCGCAATTTCATGGTCAAGCTAACATTACCCCCCTTGCTAGTAGCTTGTCAGCGAGTTACCAACTGCCGCCAAACCCTATCGGGCGCTATGTTAATTTCAGTGCACTCATATTGCCCGGTCAAGGGCTACAATTAGATGAAGTGCGATTAGGCAGTATTGTATTACCTGGTAAACAAACATTGGCAACCCTAATTTGGTTGGTTGATTGGTGGACAAATAGTACGATAGCAAGTCAGTTCGTACAGCAAATTGATAGTATTCGTATGTTTCAGGGCAGTATGGTGATTGCTATGCGCCCGTTAGATGCCTTTCTACGAAACTTAAAAGATCTCAAGCGCGATACTGGTGAGGAATCTGATTTAAGCCTTGCCACTGCCTATTATTTACGTTTTCTCGCTGAACTAGATGTAGGGCAGCGACCCACAGCACAATCATTGGCCCGTTTTATTCAACCACTGTTTGCCGAAGCATTGAGCCGGTCAAACCTAGGAACGGCGGCGGAAGAAAATGAAGCGGCGATTATGGCATTAGCCACGTTTGCCGGGCATCATCGATTTGCTAGTTTTATCGGCGATATACAGCCCAAACCTAAGCGTGTTGCAGTACCGCGCAACATGCCGACCCTTATGCACAGGACTGATTTGAGTCAGCATTTTATCTTCTCGGCCGCCATAAAAGTTTTATCTGAACAGGGTTTGACGGCAGCGATTGGTGAATTTAAGGAGTTAATGGACCGGGGTGCCGGTGGAAGTGGTTATAGCTTTGTCGACCTAGCAGCTGATCATGCAGGTGTGAAGTTTGCGCTTGTGGCGACGGATGAAAAAACGGCGTTTGCGTTGCAAGGTTTGCTATCTGAAAATGCCAGTGAGAGCTCATTCTTCCCTGATACCACTGGATTGCCTGAGAACTTGAATAAATCTGAGTTCACGAAGGAATTCAAACAAGTGGACAGCCCTGAATATAAACGTTTATTAAATGAGATTGACCAACGCATTTCGTTGCTGCCGATGAGTCGATTATCACCGGCCAAGTGATGTGCAGTGGGTATTTGACTATTTAATGGCCCGTTGTTTTTGAGAACACGTTGATGATAACAACGCCGCAGAGAATTAAGCTCATGCCAGCGATGGCCGCTAAGTCGGGCAATTCTTTATAGAAAATCGCGCTGATAAGGGCAATCAGCACTATCCCCATACCAGCCCAAATCGCATAGGCAATCCCTACAGGCACGGTTTTTAGCACTAAAGATAGAAAGTAAAACGCAGTGGCGTAGCCTATCACGCAAATCGCGCTAGAGATGGTGTGATGAAAACCGTCAGAAGCTTTCAGTGCCAAGGTGCCGATAACTTCAGCAATAATGGCCGCCCCTAGGTACCAATATCCTATCGTTATTCCCATGTTCATGTATGCCTTAAATTAGTCTTTAATGCTGACTTGAAATTGGCTCAAAGTGGTATGTAGCAACTCTATTTTTTTAACCACGTTTGGCAAAGCTTGTTTTTGCTCTTCTACGCCGAGTTGGCTTAAGCTAGCGATATCCATGGCTAACTCTTCGACATAGGGTTTGAAAAAGCGACCGTTGGCATCAAAACCTGCGTCATCAGGGAAAATAGCCTGAAATTTACCTTTGCCAGCGCTTTGTAACTTAGCAATGGTTGCGTCGGCATCAATAGACTTGCGATAAATGAGTTGGGCATTTTCAGTTAATTTTTCAATAATTGTTTGCATAGATTCGGCTTAATTGGTTGTTGGGTTAAAGTTTTGGGCGAACTTGCCGATAACGACGAAGAGCGGGCGATTCTGCCTGCTTTTCAACTTTGCTACAAGCAATAGGGGTTCTGGTATGGAAATTCAAGGAGGCGCAGCCTCTGGAGCATCCGGTGCGACGCTAGAAATCAAATCGTTACAGATGGCTAAATTCCAACAGGAACGAGATGGTCAAGCGACGCTTCAGCTTCTGGAATCAGCAGCTGACGTACCATCATCTTCATCAAATCCGAATTTAGGCTCAGTGGTCAACACATTTGCCTAATTAGGGATGAAGATTTAAATCAATTGGCGTTTTACCGGGTTGGCCGCCTATCTCGCGCACGAGTTTAGGCACCAGAAATCCCGGTAGGCGTTTTATCATTTGCGCCATAATGTCTTTAGCAATCTTATCATCTTGATCAAAATGTTGTGCCCCTTGCACTTTGTCCATCACGTGTAGGTAATAAGGCATCACACCGGCATCAAACAATCTTTCGCTTAACGCGACTTGCACATCCGCACTGTCGTTAATGTCTTTGAGCAGCACCCCTTGATTAAGTATGGTTACCCCCGCCTTTGTTAGTTTTTGCAACACTTCTTGTAGCGCAAAGTCGATTTCTTGCGGGTGGTTAATGTGCAGCACCATTACAGGTTTGAGCCGGGTGTTCGTAAACCACTTTATCAGCTGGGGTGTAATGCGAGCAGGGATAACAACAGGCAAGCGGGTGTGAATTCTGATGCGTTTAATATGCGCTATTCCAGCTATTTCATTGGTTAACCATGCTAAAAATTCATCTTTGGCCATCAAAGGGTCGCCGCCAGAATAAATGACTTCGTTAATGTTGCTGTCTTGCTTTATATAGTCGAGTGCTTCTTGCCACTCGTGTTTGTTTAAGTGGTTGTCGGAATAGGGGAAGTGGCGACGAAAACAGTAGCGGCAATTAACGGCACAACCACCGCGGACCAGCAGTAGCACGCGGCTTTTGTACTTGTGTAATACACCAGGTTTTTCGTTTTGCTGTTCTTGCAGCGGGTCCAGTACGTAATTAGGGTCTGTTAAAAATTCTTTTTTGTTTGGAAATACTTGCTTAAAGAGTGCATCGTTCGGGTCACCTTTTTTCATTCTCGCTGCGAATGGGAGAGGCACGCGCATAGGAAATAAGCGACGTGCAGCGATATCGTCGATAAACTCAGTGGGATCTAAATCTAGGTATTTGAGCAAAGACACAGGATCGGAAAATGCATCCGAGAGTTCTTTTTGCCAGTTATTCTCTACAGCAATGAGTTTTTTAGGTATTATTTGTGTCAACTAGATACTCTATACAGTTAATTGATTACGAGGAAGCATGGCTAATATCAGCACTAATGAGTTCAAAGGCGGCGTTAAAATTATGCTCGACGGCGAACCTTGCAACATTCTTGAGAACGAATACGTTAAACCTGGTAAGGGCCAAGCCTTTAACCGCGTTAAGCTAAAGAAGCTTATCTCAGGTAAAACGTTGGAAAAAACCTTTAAATCAGGTGAGTCATTCGAAGCTGCGGACGTCATGGATATGGAGCTTTCATATTTGTATACCGACGGTGAATTCTGGCATTTTATGAATAATGAATCATTTGAGCAAATCGCAGCTGATGATAAAGCCGTTGGTGATTCAGTTAAATGGTTAGTCGAAAATGACAGCTGCACTATTACCTTGTGGAATGGTACACCGATTGTTGTGACTCCTCCTAACTTTGTTGAGCTTGAAATCACCGAAACCGATCCTGGTCTTAAAGGCGATACGGCTGGTACCGGCGGCAAACCCGCTACATTAACTACTGGCGCAGTGGTACGTGTTCCTTTATTCGTACAAACAGGTGAAGTGGTCAAAGTTGATACCCGCAGTGGCGAATACGCATCACGCGCACAGAAGTAATTAACTGATATTGAGGAAAAGCTCACGTTCATGTGAGCTTTTTTATGCCTGCTATTCAAGGAGATTGTATGAAACATGAGCCTCGCCCTTGTTGGCAACCCACTGCTGACGTGGCCACACTTAAGCAAAGAGCGGCTATCATCGCGAATATTCGTCAGTTTTTTGCTGAGCGAGATGTGTGGGAAGTAGAAACACCGAGTCTTAGCAATGCAACGGTGAGCGATTTTCATATGCGCGTGTTTGACACGCAATTTGCTGATCCTATGTCACCACAGCAGCGAACGTTATATCTGCAAACCTCTCCTGAATATGCCATGAAGCGACTGTTATGTGCCGGCAGTGGCGCAATTTTTCAATTAGCCAAAGCATTTCGCAATGAAGAGGCAGGCAAACACCATAATCCCGAATTTACGATGCTAGAGTGGTATCGCCCTGGGTTTGACCATAACCAATTAATGGATGAACTTGATGAGTTGATGCAATCAGTGGTGGGCTGCTTGCCTGCACAGCGTATGAGTTATCAAGACGCCTTTATCAAGTATTTGGATATTGATCCTCTAAGCGCTTCTTTAGCGGTATTAAAAGCAAAGGGATGTGAGCTGGGATACGAGCATATTTGCCGAGACGAGCAAGACAAAGATACTATTTTGCAGCTGCTGTTTAGCCATGAAGTAGAGCCTAATCTTGCTAACAGATGTCCGTGCTTTATTTTCGATTTTCCTGCAAGCCAAGCCGCGTTAGCGCGGATAAGTTTGCAAGATGAACGCGTCGCTGAGCGTTTTGAGCTCTACTACGAAGGGCTTGAGCTGGCGAATGGCTTTCATGAATTGGCCAATGCCCCAGAGCAGCGTCAACGATTTGAGCGAGACAACCAACAACGAAAATCAGCAGGCTTATCTACTGTACCTATCGATGAGTTCTTCTTAGATGCACTTGATGCCGGCTTGCCAGACTGTTCGGGAGTGGCTGTCGGTGTGGATCGACTCGTCATGTTGGCGCTAGGAAAGTCAGATATTCGGCATGTACTGGCGTTTAATTATCAGAATGCATAAATTTCTGCTTTGACACATTCGAAAACCGAATATGTCGTCTATAGTTGTTTAAAGGAAGCCGTATAGACCTATAACAGAATTCATATGCAGATAGTACCCAAGCCCTCCGCGCATCTAGCTGTAGCCTACCAGCAAGCATCTATTAAAAGTAATTTAACCCTCGTTTGGTATTTTTCTATCGTCGCTTTAATCGGCTTTGGTGTGCATTTGCTGCATCATCTTCGTTTGGGATCGGGGGCGTTTAGCCCTGATATGATGCCTTATTTGGCCGTTTATTTATGCAATGTATTGTACGCCCTAGTGAATTTACTTTTACTTCCATCTGCACGGTCAACTAACCATATTTCTTGGCGGACCGGGCTGTTAGAGCTCGTGTACCCTGCGTTTCTCGCTTTTATGGCTACGGTGCTCTCGATATACACCAGCGTGCAAGGCCATGGACCTGTCCCCTTCATTATGGGGATGATGGTCATCGCGATGTTGGTTCAAGGGCATTTGATATTTCTCTATGCGTTGTTGTTTTCGTGCTGGCTTGTTGTCAGCGCAGGTATGCTACAGATGCTACCTATGGAGGAAGCTTCGTCACCGATTTTGACTTGCTTTACAACCATGTTGATTGCGTTTTTTATTGCGCGTTTAGCGGAGCGCACTCGCGTCGATCAATTTGAAATGCTGCAGGAATTACATGAAAAAAACAGCTTACTGGGTGAGTTGGCAGTGCAAGATCCCCTGACCAAGTTAAATAATAGGCGCTATTTTAGCAATAAACTGGAAGTGGAAACTGCACGTAGTTTGCGTTATCAACATCCATTGAGCCTATTAGTTGTTGATGTGGATGATTTCAAAAAAATTAACGACAATGACGGTCATTTAGTTGGGGATGAAGTGCTGATAGAAATTTCGCAGCTTATTGCTCAGCAGTTGCGGGCAGGGGATGTGGTTTGCCGTTACGGTGGTGACGAATTCGTTATCTTGTTAGTGGAGGCATGCGCGGAGCAGTCACGGGAAATTGCGGATCGTATTTGCCAGTCAGTGGATAGGACCAAATTTGGTCGCGCTAGCCACAAAGTCACCGTGAGCATTGGGTATGCACAATATGTCGGGCAGCCTTTGGGTGATTTTATGCAACAAGCTGACAAAATGATGTATACCTCTAAGAAGCGAGGTAAAAATCAGGTCGCTTTCTTTGGGTACGGTATGGGAGCTGAATCCACGGAATAGCGCATTGCTTCCGCTCTACTAAATCCATACCATGTGGTTATGTGATCCCTCCTTAAGTTTAATGCTATGCAACCTACACACAATGATATCCGAAATGCCTATCAGCAAGAGTGGATTACTCTGCAAAATCAATATGATAGCTATGAGAAAGTGGCTGTGGCTATTAAATTAGTCGGAACGGGTTTGGTGGTGGCGGTTTTACTGTTAGGTGCTACTGAATTATTAGCTGTTACCATTATTCTACTTTTTTGGGTGCAAGAAGCTATTTGGAAGACTTTCCAAGGGCGCATAGAGACGCGCCTGTTAGAAACTGAATTAATGCTAGCGCAAAATGCAGAGCTAATGCGCCCTAATACTGCACCCATGCAGTTTAACCGCCATTGGTTATCTTCGCGGCCTAGGGGAGTGGGTCTGCTAGTTGAATACGCTAAATCTGCGCTTCGCCCAACAGTTGCCATGCATTACGTGTTGATGTTCTTTGTCACGCTGGTATTTTATTGCGCTGCTTTTAAGGTATAGCCAACCCATGCCAGCAAAGTGCCTACATCTCAGAACCACTAGGCTAACCATGCGCCTATTAACTGATGATGATGCGGAATTTATACTGAGGTTGGTAAATGAACCAAGCTGGATAAAGTACATAGGAGATAGAAATATACACTCTGTCGAGGATGCCAAACGTTATATTCAAACAGGGCCATTAGCCATGTATGAGCAGCATGGCTATTGTCTCAACTTGGTTGAACGCTTAGCGGATAACGTGCCTGTGGGAATGTGCGGTTTATTAAATAGAGAAACACTGGAATGGCCAGATATTGGCTTTGCATTTTGCGCCGAGTTTCATGGTCAAGGTTTCGCTTTTGAAGCCGCTAAAGCCACATTGAAACATGCACAAGATTCACTGAGGTTAACCCAGATTGCGGCGGTGACCGCACTGGATAACAGACCCTCTATTACACTGCTAAATAAGCTTGGCTTCGCGTTTGTAAAACAAATTCAGTTTGAACAACAAGGCGAAGCAAGTAATTTGTTTTTAAAAGCGTTAGCGTTAAACGGGCGGTAACACGCTTACGCGTTTAATCAGTACGGGCTCAACAGGCACATCAGCCCACCCCCAAGTGGTGTCATAGTCTGTTTCGACCAGTGATATGGCATCGAGTGTATCTGTGCCTTCTACTACATAACCAAAAACGGTATAGCCCCAGTTACGACCCGGATCGAGACTGACGTTGTCATTCATGTTGAAGAAAAACTGCCTGTTTGAAGAATGTGGGTCTTTCTGGCGTGCCATGGCAATAGTGTACATTTCATTTTTCAAACCATTACCTGATTCATTGATTATATCTGGGAACGACGGCTTCTCAGCAAAATCAATATCGTATCCTCCGCCTTGAACCACAAAATTAGCCACGATTCGGTGAAAAATAGTGTCTTCGTAACTGCGCTTGTCTACGTAACGTAAAAAATTATTAACCGCGATAGGGGCTTTTGAGCGGTCGAGTTCAACTGTGATGTCACCCATGGAGGTCTCAATTTTTACCCTAGGATAAAAATTATCGGCTTGTATTTGGCTGCCATCGTCCTTTGGCTTCGCAACGGCAGACATACTGATAAGAAAAATACTGATACACAGGGCGCGCAACATACTGGCCTCCTAATTACTTTTTGATTGCTGACAAAATACTGAATTTACGGTCACTTGCAAGTACCTTGTAGTGACCGAAAAGGCGCTTAATGGTTTGTGGGTAATCTAAATGCCGATTGCCAACAACGCGCAACTCCCCAGCATGTTTAAGAATGCGTTTACTGTCTTTGAACATCTGCAGGGCGATATGATCGGTAATGGTATTTTGTTGATGAAAGGGGGGGTTGCATAAAACGATATCAACTGTCGCCTCGTTTTCGCCAGATGATAGGTACTCTTCTAAACAGTTACTCACAATAAACTCACACTGACCGAGTTTGTCTGGCATGTTTTGTTCGATGTTCATTTTTGCAGAAGCAATGGCCATAAAAGACTCGTCTACAAAAATGACGTGAGCGTCCGGTGATTTATGCAATACATGCAGGCCCAATACCCCGTTACCGCAACCTAGATCGACGATGCGCTTGTGATTGGCATCCGGCAGATGGGCAAGTAATACCCGCGCACCTATATCTAACTGTTGGCGGGAGAAAACGTTCGCAAGGTTGCTAATAGTAAAGAGCGTGTTGTCGGTTTTCCATTTTGTGGGATAGGGGCTAACACTTTGTTTAACGCCGTCGTATTGGCAGAATATCAAGCGTGACTTTTTCTTAGCCAAAGATGTGGTGGTTACCCCAAGGTGCTTTTCAAACAATGCCAACGTTGACTTTTGAATAGCATTGGCTTTGCCTGCTGCGATGACGCGTGTTTCAGGGGTAACTGACGATTGTAAATCAATGAGTTGCTGTTCTAATAAAGCGAGGGTTTTAGGAACTTTTATTAAAACTAGATCAGCCTTTTTATTGACTTGATACATACTGTTCTGAGCATTAACACTGTCGATGGGAAGATGGTTGCGTTCAAGGTTTAAGGCCAGGGCCTTATGTGCGACAAAAGAATCGCTTATCCACAGGGGAGCGTTATTTGTTGCAAACCAAACGCCCAGTGCACCGAAATCATCATTGTATATTTGGATATTGAGCCCATTAAGATCCGTGATATTCTGCGCCACGTATTCCATCAAGTATTCATCAGCTGAATCCCATGCTTGCCAGCTGACATGTTGATTTTCAGCAGGATATCTCAATAATTCGTAGCTATGGTCTAAAAGCGTAAGTTCTGTTTTCATTTCATTCTTATATATCGAGGTTGGTTTGCAACAATCTAGTTTATTCCCGTCAGCTTCTTCTGATGAGGCTGAAATACTGCCTTTGCCAGACGGAGACTTTCGCTATTTTCAACATTTTTTGTCCAGTCAAGAATCGGATACTTATTACAAACGGCTTCTTGAGTCATTAGCTTGGCGACAAGATGATATCAAAATGTACGGTAAACAGGTTAAAATCCCGCGCTTGCAAGCATGGTATGGTGATGAGGACGCGCTTTATCAGTATTCAGGCCTTGATTTGCCGCCTATTCCTTGGACCGAAGAATTACATACCCTGAAAGTACGGTGTGAAAAAGCCAGTGAAAGTGTTTTTAACTCTGTATTGGCTAATTGTTATCGTGACGGTCAGGATAGTATGGCTTGGCATAGTGATGACGAACCTGAGTTAGGTAATCGACCGGTTATTGCTTCGTTGAGTTTGGGGCAGGTGCGAAATTTTGATTTGAAGCATCGAACGAGTGGGCAAAGACACAGGCTGCCTTTGGAGCACGGCAGTCTGTTCATTATGGCTGGCAATTCCCAAACACATTGGTTGCACAGTTTAGCTAAGACGACAAAGTCGCTGGCACCACGTATCAATCTAACATTTCGTTTGGTCACACCAAGTTTGCGTCGCTAACGAAATTCACTTACTCCTTCGGCAAGGCCGGACAAAGGGCAAAAAATGACAATACAACAATCAATCGAGCGCAAATTACAGGCCGGATTCACCCCAGTACATTTGGAGGTCGTTAACGAAAGCTTTATGCACAATGTACCTGAGGGTTCTGAAAGCCACTTCAAGGTCGTTATTGTCAGCGATGAATTTGGCGGCAAACGCTTGATTGGACGTCACCGTGCGGTAAATCAAGTTTTGGCCGATGAGCTAACTAATGATATTCATGCGTTAGCTATTCACACTTACACCCAAGAAGAGTGGAATACGTTACAGCAGCAATCGCCTGATTCACCAAATTGTCTTGGTGGTTCTAAATCATAAAGGCGCGAAATAATGGAAAAAATGACGGATTTTTAATGATCATGTATGGTTATGAAGCTATATCGCATTAAAACAATAATTTATGAGGTTCGTTATTATGCAGAAAGTCAATCCACTTAATTTAATCTTGGCTATTTTTATACCTCCTTTGGGGGCATTGCTCCAAGTAGGCTTGAGCGCACATTTTTTCTTGAATATTTTACTTACTCTTTTTGGTGTACTGCCTGGCGTGATCCACGCGGTATGGCTTGTTCTAAAAAATAAATAACCGCCCTTAATGTGTCGGTGTTCGATCTGCTCAGAGTTGTTTAATTATTCTGGGCATTTACAATGTACGCCGCTCTTTTTATAGGAAAAATGAATATGGTTATTAAGCCAAAGATCCGTGGCTTTATTTGTACAAATGCTCACCCTGAAGGTTGCGCAGCAAGTGTTGCTCAACAAATCGAATATGTCTCCTCTCAGGGGGATCTCGGAAGCGGACCTAAAAATGTATTAGTAATTGGTTCTTCAACCGGTTATGGGTTGGCCTCGCGCATTGTGTCCGCTTTTGGTTACGGCGCGAACACTTTGGGTGTCTGTTTTGAAAAGGCGCCGAGTGAGCGTAAAACGGCTACGGCAGGTTGGTATAACACCGCTGCTTTTCATAAAGAAGCGAAAGCGAAGGGTCTGTTTGCCCAGACCATAAACGGCGATGCATTTTCTAAAGAGATAAAATCCCAAGCAATCGAGACCATCAAGCGTGAGATGGGTCAGGTTGATTTAGTGATATACAGTTTAGCATCTCCACGTCGCACAGATCCCGAAACGGGAGAAGTATATAAGTCTACCTTGAAACCTGTGGGGCAAGCTTATACCACTAAAACCTATGATACGGATAAAGACCGAATCCATGATATTTCTCTTGAGCCTGCCAATGAAGATGAAATTGCTCAAACAATTAAAGTCATGGGCGGCGAGGATTGGGAGCTATGGTTAGAAGCCTTAGCAGAAGCAGACTTGCTTGCCGATGGCTGTAAAACCACAGCTTATACTTATATTGGCAAAGAGCTAACGTGGCCGATTTACGGGCAAGCGACCATTGGCAAAGCGAAAGAAGATTTGGATCGCGCAGCGGCAGCCATCGTTAGCAAAAATCAAGAAAAGCACGTTGAAGCCTATGTATCTTCATTGAAAGCACTTGTTACTCAAGCAAGTTCGGCTATTCCTGTTATGCCACTGTATATCTCACTTATTTATAAGGTGATGAAGGAAGAGGGCACTCACGAAGGGTGTATTGAACAAATCAAAGGTTTGTTTACTGAGCGTTTGTTTGCACAATCTCCCGCGTTAGACGAGCAAGGCCGTTTGCGCATGGATGGCAAAGAAACAAATGAGGCTACGCAGGCTAAGATCAAAGCATTGTGGGACCAAGTTACGCAAGAAAACTTCCATGAGCTAAGTGATTACGCCGGTTATCATCATGAGTTCTTAAAGCTTTTCGGTTTTGATGTCGAAGGTGTCGATTACGAAAAAGAACAAAATACGTTAGCCGATTGGGAATAATCGTCTACTATTTGGTATAAAAAACCGCCTCAATAAGGCGGTTTTTTTATGCCTTTGAAGTAGATGCAAATAAGAGTTATTCGCATGCCCTGCAATGCTGAATGTAAACAACTTGTTGCAATATGGCTCTCTGCGGATAAGAAGCGGATAATGACGATAAAATACACTAAAAAAATTGTGCTTAAGCACATTTGGCATGGCAGAACCGGTAGGGATAATGTTAAAATTCCGGAGTTAGATTAAGTGGGAAATTCATATCCACAGAATCTCTGCAAAAGAGTGCAAGAAAACACAGCGCTTAATTAAACTAATAAACATGACTTCGTCAGTTAGTTAATTAAGCGATTACATTTACAAAATAACATCAAAAATACTCATCACGAATAGGTTTTTTGTCAACAAGTTGCTTACTTGGGTGGCATGTAGCTGAAAGGCTAACCGTGATGTGTATTGACTTTAGAGTAGTGCTATTGCGTATGATTAAAATCAAGAAAGGGTTAGATCTTCCGATTACGGGAGCGCCAGAACAAAAGATTCATGACGGTCCAGCGATTACTAAGGTTGCTGTGCTAGGTGAAGAGTACATTGGTATGCGTCCAACCATGCATGTTCAGGTTGGCGATAAAGTGCAGAAAGGCCAGATGCTTTTCGAAGACAAAAAGAATCCAGGTGTGAAGTTCACAGCACCTGCTTCTGGTAGTGTCATCGAAGTTAACCGTGGCGCAAAACGTGTTTTGCAGTCAGTGGTTATTCAAGTTGAAGGTGATGACGCAGTAGAATTCGACAAATATGCCGAATCTGAGCTGTCATCTATAGCGGCCGACAAAGTGCAACACAATCTAGTGGAATCTGGATTATGGACTGCACTGCGTACGCGTCCTTATAGCAAAACCCCTGCCCTTGACAGCAAACCTCACTCCATATTCGTTAGCGCGATGGATACTAATCCATTAGCTGGCGATCCTGCAGTTATTATTGCCCCGCGTAGTGCAGATTTTATCAATGGTTTACGTGTTATCTCGCGTTTGACTGAAGGTAAGGTGTTTGTGAGTAAAGCGCCCGGTGCTGATATTCCAGTAGGGGACGTAAAAGTTGACGTGAACGAATTTGCCGGACCACACCCTGCGGGTTTAGTGGGCACGCATATTCATCACCTAGATACTGTTGGTGCTGCCAAGAAAGTTTGGCATATCAACTACCAAGATGTGATTGCGGTTGGTGCGTTATTTACAACAGGCAAGTTGAATAACGAGCGTGTTATTGCCCTAGGCGGCCCCGCTGCTAAGAACCCGCGTTTAATTAAAACCGTGTTAGGTGCAAGTGTCAGTGAGTTGACCTCTGGTGAAACCACTGAAGGTGAAGTTCGCACAATTTCAGGGTCGGTTTTACAAGGTAATAACGCCCATGGCGTTCATGGTTATGTGGGTCGTTACCATGTTCAGCTTTCACTTCTTAGTGAAGGCCGCGAAAAAGAATTCCTAGGTTGGATTAAGCCAGGTGCCAATCAGCACTCTGTGACCCGTGCATACCTTGCACATTTTAGCCCTAAGAAATTATTCAATATGACAACCACCACTAATGGTTCAGACCGCTCTATGGTACCAATTGGTAACTATGAGCGTGTTATGCCGTTAGATATTTTACCAACATTATTGTTGCGTGATTTGATTTCTGGTGACACTGATAGTGCTCAAACATTAGGTTGTTTAGAGTTAGACGAAGAAGATTTAGCGCTTTGTACCTATGTTTGCCCTGGTAAATATAATTACGGGCCGATCTTGCGCGATAGTCTAGACAAGATTGAGAAAGAGGGTTAACTCATGGGTTTAAAAGCATATTTAGAGAAAATTGAACCTAACTTTGAAGCAGGTGGTAAATACGAAAAATGGTACGCGCTTTACGAAGCCGCAGCGACCATTTTTTACACTCCTGGTAAAGTTAACAAAGCCGGTACGCACGTACGTGACAGTATCGACTTAAAACGTATTATGATCTTGGTCTGGGCTGCAACATTCCCAGCAATGTTTTACGGTATGTATAACATAGGTCAGCAGGCGCATAGCGTTATTCTTAATGCCGGCGCTTCAATGCCTGATATGTGGCAAGCGGCGTTATTTACGGCATTAGGCGGTCAAATTGGCCTTGAGTCTACCGGTGGATTAGCCATGTTCCTTTACGGTGCATGCTTCTTCTTACCTATCTACGCAGTGACCTTTATTGTGGGTGGCTTCTGGGAAGTACTGTTTGCCTCTGTGCGTAAGCATGAAGTTAACGAAGGCTTCTTTGTTACCTCAGTACTTTTCGCATTAACTTTGCCAGCGACTATCCCTTTATGGCAGGTGGCGCTGGGTATTACCTTTGGTGTGGTGATTGCGAAAGAAGTCTTTGGCGGCACAGGTCGTAACTTCTTAAACCCTGCGCTTTCTGGTCGTGCGTTCCTATATTTTGCTTATCCGGCACAAATTTCAGGCGATGCAATTTGGACGGCTGCTGATGGTTTCTCAGGGGCGACTTGGTTAAGCCAAGCGGCTGCAGGCAACGTTACCGATTGGTCTTTAAATGCTGATTGGTGGGATGCCTTCTTCGGAAATATCCAAGGTTCTGTAGGTGAAGTATCGTCTCTAGCTATCTTGCTGGGTGGATTGTTCATTATTTATATGCGTATTGCTTCATGGCGTATCGTGTTAGGTGTGCTACTAGGCGGGGCGGTATTCAGTACTTTGCTTAACGTTATTGGCAGTGACACAAATGCTATGTTTGCTATGCCTTGGTACTGGCACGTAGTCACCGGTGGGTTCGCCTTTGGTATGTTCTTTATGGCGACCGATCCTGTTTCTGCATCATTCACAAATAGCGCTAAATGGGCTTACGGTTTCTTAATCGGTTTAATGTGTGTATTGATTCGTGTGCTTAACCCTGCTTTCCCTGAAGGTATGATGTTGGCAATCTTGTTTGCGAATTTATGGGCTCCACTATTCGATTATTTCGTCGCTCAAAGCAATATTAAACGGAGGATGGCACGTGTCGGCTAAAAAAGAAACTTTAGGCAAAACGGTCGGCGTTGTTATCGCCGTATGTTTAGTTTGCTCGGTTATTGTATCTACGGCGGCGGTTAGCCTTCGTTCACAGCAAGAAGCAAACGCTAAGCTAGATAAGCAAACGAATATCTTAGAATCTGCTGGCTTACTTGAAGCAGGGCAGAGTAAAGAGCAAATCGCAGCAACCTATGCAGATCGCGTACAAGAAAAATTCGTTGATTTAGAGACGGGTGAGTACGTTGAGAAAGACGCTGATTACGATATGTATAAAGCAGCGCGTAACCCAGATGAGAGTATCAAGCCTGTACCTGATACCGCTGGGATTTTACGCCGCCCTAACGTAGCGAGTGTGTATTTAATTTCTAATCCTGACGGTGAAGTGACACGTATTGTGTTGCCTATCAACGGCAGTGGTTTATGGAACTTAATGTATGCCATGTTGGCTGTTGACTCTGACGGTAATACCGTTCGTGAACTAGTTTATTATGATCAAAAGGAAACTCCTGGTCTTGGCGGTGAAGTTCAGAACCCTGAATGGAAAGCGAAGTGGGATGGTAAGAAATTGTATAAAAATGGCGAAGTGGCTATTGATGTGACTAAGGGAGCAAATGCAAATGACCCTTATGAAGTTGATGCTTTGTCAGGTGCGACGCTAACCAGTAATGGCGTACAAAATACACTTGATTATTGGCTGGGTGAGAATGGCTTCGGTCCTTACCTTAAAAACCAACCATGGAAATCGTGAGAGACTAGACAATGGCTGATACTAAAGAAATGAAAAAGGTATTGTTTGGGCCGATCCTAGACAATAACCCAATAGCACTGCAAATACTGGGCGTATGTTCTGCATTAGCGGTAACCACTAAGTTAGAAACGGCATTAGTAATGTCACTTGCCCTTACTGCGGTAACGGCATTCTCTAACTTGTTTATCTCTATGATTCGTTCGCAGATACCTTCATCAGTGCGTATTATCGTACAGATGACAATTATTGCCTCTTTGGTAATCGTAGTAGATCAAATCCTGAAAGCTTATTCTTACGAGATATCGAAACAGCTATCGGTATTCGTTGGTTTGATTATCACCAACTGTATCGTAATGGGGCGCGCAGAAGCGTTTGCTATGAAAAGTCCACCATTTATCAGTTTCCTTGACGGGATTGGTAATGGCTTAGGCTACTCGTTTGTATTGATTGTAATCGGTACTATTAAAGAGTTGTTCGGTTTCGGTACTATTCTTGGTTTCGAAATTTTGCCACTCATTCAAAATGGCGGTTGGTATCAAGGTAATGGTTTATTGATTTTACCTTTCAGCTCGTTCTTCTTAATCGGTGGTTTAATTTGGTTCATCAGAACTATTAAGCCTGAACAAGTAGAGCCTAAGGAGTAATTTCGTGGAACAATATCTTAGTTTATTTATCCGTTCTATCTTCCTAGAAAACATGGCGTTGTTCTATTTCTTGGGTATGTGTACTTTCTTGGCAGTATCAAAGAAAGTAAAAACGGCGATGGGTCTGGGCGTTGCGGTTATCGTAGTATTGACGATTTCTGTACCTGTTAACCAACTTGTGTATGCCAATATCCTTGCGCCTGGCGCACTAGGTTGGGCTGGCTTTCCTGACACCGATTTGAGTTTCTTAAGCTTTCTGACTTTTATCGGTGTCATTGCTGCTTTGGTTCAAATTCTTGAAATGACGTTAGATAAGTTTTTCCCTGCGCTATACAACGCGTTAGGTATTTTCTTACCTTTGATCACTGTTAACTGTGCCATTTTTGGTGGCGTAGCATTCGCTGTCCAGCGTGATTACACCTTCACCGAAAGTATCTTCTACGGTGCTGGTAGTGGTGCTGGTTGGGCATTAGCGATTACGTTACTTGCAGCAGTGCGTGAGAAACTTAAGTATGCAGATATGCCAGAAGGCGTTCGTGGTTTAGGTTCCGTATTTATGATTGCAGGATTAATGGCATTGGGCTTCCAGTCATTTTCTGGCGTATCAATTTAATCGAAACCGAATAGGAGTATTTAGATGTTAGACATTTATCTTGGCGTAGGAATGTTTATTGCCATCGTTCTAGCTTTGGTTTTGATCATTATGTTTGCCAAATCCAAGTTAGTGCCAGAAGGCGAAGTGACCATTTCTATCAATGGTGATCCAGACAAAGCAATCACTGCTCAACCTGGTGACAAGTTATTAGGTGCCTTAGCAAACTCAGGCATATTCGTATCGTCAGCTTGTGGTGGCGGTGGTTCTTGTGGTCAATGTCGAGTAGATATTAAAGCAGGCGGTGGTGAAATTTTACCGACTGAGCTTGACCACATTAGCAAGCGTGAAGCGAAAGAAGGCTGCCGTTTATCGTGCCAGGTTTCTATTAAGCAAGACATGGACATCGAGCTACCAGAAGAGATTTTTGGTATCAAGAAGTGGGATTGTGAAGTTATCTCTAACGATAACAAAGCGACCTTCATTAAAGAGCTTAAACTTAAAATCCCTAATGGTGAAAGTGTGCCTTTCCGTGCCGGTGGTTATATTCAAATTGAAGCTCCACCTCACCATGTTAAATACAAAGACTTCGATGTACCTGAAGAGTATCGTGGTGACTGGGAGCGTTTTGGCTTTTTTGATATTGAATCAAAAGTGGATGACGAAACGATTCGTGCATATTCAATGGCTAACTACCCAGAAGAAGAAGGCATTATCATGTTGAACGTGCGTGTGGCTTCACCACCGCCAAACAACTTGTCTTTACCTGCAGGTAAAATGTCATCTTATATCTGGAGCTTGAAAGAAGGCGACAAAGCCACTATTTCTGGCCCATTTGGTGAGTTCTTCGCTAAGAAGACCGACGCTGAGATGGTATTTATCGGTGGTGGTGCTGGAATGGCGCCAATGCGTTCGCATATCTTTGACCAACTTCGTCGTCTTAAAACAGATCGTAAAATTTCGTTCTGGTATGGCGCGCGTTCATTACGCGAAATGTTCTATGTAGAAGATTTCGATATGTTGCAAGAGGAAAACGACAACTTTAAGTGGCATGTTGCTTTGTCTGATCCACAACCAGAAGATAACTGGGAAGGTATGACAGGCTTTATCCACCAAGTATTGTTGGAAAACTATCTTAAAGATCACCCAGCTCCAGAAGACTGTGAGTTTTATATGTGTGGTCCTCCTATGATGAACGCAGCTGTTATCAGTATGCTGAAAGACTTAGGTGTTGAAGATGAAAACATCATGCTTGATGACTTCGGTGGTTAATTAGCTATCACTTGATAGTGAATTAAACCGAGTTAACAACACATGTAAATAAGGGACTTCGGTCCCTTTTTTTATTTAGGTGAAAAATGAAAATGGGTGATAGCGGTAAGACTAAGTTCTTTGGCTTTATCTTATGGATATGGCTACTAAGCGGTTGTAGTCAAGCGCCAATAGAGACACATTTAGCGGGTCATACCATGGGCACGACTTACAATGTGAAGTTTGTGAATAGAAACGACTTAAATGAACAAAAGTTACATGACGACATCGATGCTGTATTGGTGAAAGTAAATGAATTGATGTCGACTTACGACCCCAATTCAGAATTATCACGATTCAATCAGTGGAAGAGTGAAGCACCCTTTGAGTTATCTTCAGAAACATTGAAGGTGATGCAGGAAGCGAAGCGCTTGGGTGAATTAAGTCATGGTGTACTTGATGTAACCGTAGGGCCGTTGGTTAACCTTTGGGGCTTTGGCCCTGACGCGAAACCTGAGAAACGCCCCAGCGAACAAACCGTGGCAGAAATCAAAGCTCGTACCGGTTTAGATAAATTGACTTTACTTGATAACGGGGCCCAAAAATCTGAAATTGATTTGTATGTAGACCTGTCTACTATTGCTAAGGGCTATGGTGTCGACGTAGTAGCTGAGTTGTTGGATAAAAAGGGCCTGCATGATTACTTGGTAGAGATTGGTGGCGAAATGCGTGTCTCGGGGCGCAAAGCAAGCGGGACAGAATGGCGTATAGCTGTTGAAAAACCTGTTACGGTTGAGCGCGCGGTGCAAGAAATAATTTCGATAGGTACAAACGCCATTGCAACCTCAGGAGATTATCGTAACTACTTTGAAGAAGATGGTGTGCGATATTCCCACTTAATAGACCCACGTACAGGCGCACCTATCACGCACAATCTGGTCGCTGTGACTGTGGTGCATCCGTCGTCAATGACGGCAGACGGGCTAGCGACAGCGCTCATCGTGATGGGCAAAGAAGAAGCCCTTAACGTGGCGTTACAGAATGATTTAGCGGTATTAATGATCACACGAGAAAACGGCGAGTTTAAAGAGTATACTACGCCAAAATTTGAACCCTTCATTAATCGCCAATAGTTATAATCGAAAATGACCAATTCGGAGTGATATTTTGAGTACTTTTATCTTAGCATTCGTATTTTTTCTCATCGTAGCAGTAGCTATGTCTCTCGGCTACTTAGTGCAGCGCAAAGCGATAGCAGGTAGTTGCGGCGGTTTAGGCGCCTTGGGTATTGATAAAGCCTGTGATTGCCCAGAGCCATGTGATCGCAAAAAAGCCCGCTTAGAGCGAGAAGAAGCGCGTCAAGCCAAGCTGAATGAGTGGAAGCAAAACCAAATTCTTTAAGCTGTGTTGCTAGAAAATAACCGCCAGAGAGATTTACATTGACTCTGGCGCATAATCGCGCAAAATAACTGTTTTTAAATACAGTTGTTTGTCAGATGCGTAAGATCATACACATCGATATGGACTGCTACTATGCCGCAGTCGAAATGCGCGATAACCCCCAATATCGCGATATTCCTCTTGCGATTGGGGGGAGCGCTGACCGCCGTGGCGTTATCTCAACCTGTAACTATGTGGCGCGCAAGTATGGCGTTCGATCCGCGATGGCCACGGCCTATGCGCGTAGGCTCTGTCCTGACCTTGTTCTCGTTCCCGGCCGCATGGCTCTTTATAGTGATATATCTCAGCAAATCCGTAAAATTTTTTTACGCTACACGGATAAAATCGAACCATTATCCCTAGATGAAGCATATCTGGATGTAACAGACAGTGAGCTTTTTTCGGGCAGTGCCACCTTAATTGCACAGGATATCCGCCGAGCGATTTTCGAAGAAACCGAACTGACCGCCTCTGCTGGTGTTGCACCCTGTAAGTTTGTGGCTAAAATTGCCAGCGACGAAAATAAGCCCAATGGGATCTGTGTTATCACACCTGATACTCAAGATGCTTTTGTGAAAACATTGGCGCTGGGGAAAATCCCAGGTGTCGGCAAAGTCACCTTACAGAAACTCAATAATATGGGGCTCTTTACCTGCCAAGACGTGCGAGATTATCCTCTCGATGCATTCGTGAAAGCGTTTGGAAAATTTGGTCCTGTCATTTGGGATCGTAGTCATGGCATTGACGAGCGCGAATTGAGTGTTAGTCGCAAACGCAAGTCTGTTGGTGTAGAGCGCACTCTCGCCCAAGATATCACCACTGATGAAGAGTGTTTGGCTATGCTGGAAAGTTTGTACCCTAAACTGCTGAGTCGTTTGGAGGCCGCAAGTCCTAAGCTGGCAATACAAAGTCAGGGCGTAAAACTAAAATTCAATGATTTTCAGCAGACGACCGTGGAGCATCGCCACCAAGTGCTCGATAAAGCCTATTTCAAAACACTGCTAATTGAAGCATTAGAACGGCGTGGTAACAGGGGAATTCGCTTAGTGGGGTTATCCGTTGGCTTACCTGAAAGTGCTGAAGTTCTGCAAATGGTGTTTAACTTTGAGCATGAGCAAAACCTTTAATGCTCCTCCATCTTTCATTTTTCCGATTCCCTATTTTTCACTAGTAACAGCTTTTGTATCTTGTTACACCTTGCCACAGGCAACTGTATACTGGGTGAATAAAACATAAATTTAGGGAGCAGTATGAGCATTGCAGTAGGTAAATATCGTCACTATAAAGGTAACGATTATGAAGTCATTGGGGTCGCTAAGCATTCGGAAAACGAATCAGAATTAGTGGTTTATCGGCCTATGTATGGTGAGCGCGGCCTTTGGGTCCGCCCTTTGTCCATGTTTAAAGAAACGGTCGAAGTGAATGGTCAAACTGTACCACGATTTAGACTTATAGAAAGTGAATCATAACGAGTACCGATTTAGGTGAATGTAAATTAGCCTGTCTTCGTTCTTGTATGAACAACGAATAAAAATGGGAAACAAGATGTTTAAATCAAAAGTGAATGCACTACGTTATGCAATGGCAACATTATCAATATTTGGTGCCACGACATTGAGCGCTGCTGATGATAGGTTCGCTGACGTACAAATTAGCACCCAAGCGGTGAATGGCTCAACATATATGCTCACTGGCGCAGGTGGTAATATTGGTGTTTCGGCTGGGGATGACGGTATTTTAATTATTGACGATCAGTTCGCTCCCTTGGCTGACAAAATCGCCCTCGCGATTGGCGATATTGCCAAGCAGCCAATGAAGTACGTGATCAATACCCATTATCATGGTGATCACACAGGTTCCAACGCCTATTTTAAAGAAGTACAGGGAAGCACCATTTTTGCTCATGATAATGTGCGTAAACGCTTAGCCGCCGAAGACGGTCATAAACATGCGGCCTTGCCTGTTGTGACCTATGAGAAAGGTCTGACGTTTCATTTCAATGGCGATACTATCAAGGTGGTACATCTGCCAGCAGGCCACACTGATAGCGATAGTGTTGTATGGTTTGAGCAGGCGAACGTATTGCACGCGGGAGATTTATTCTTTCAAGGGCGTTTCCCCTACATCGACTTGGCCGGTGGCGGCACTGTTGATGGATACATTAGAAACGTTTCCACCGTGATTGGCATGATAAACAACGACACTAGGGTAATGCCTGGTCACGGCGAATTAGCCGATAAGAAAGCTTACCAAGCGTCACTTGAGATGATGCAGCAAACGGCTAACTATGTTTCGGACAGAAAAGCCAAAGGTGCTAGCCTAGATTCGATTATCGAAGAAGGTCTTGATGAGAAATGGCAAGATTGGGCATGGAACTTCATCACTGAAGAAAAGTGGATCACCACACTCTATAACGGCCAATAGTCCCTACTGATGCGCCTCCAGCGGTGCAAGCGCTGGAGGTATGTCCTTTTATCCTACAAGCAGTGCCAACCGCTATGCTAAAAGCACGACACGAGCTTAGTCATTCAGGGCGCTATCATAACGTTTTACACCACCAACCCAGGTTTCGAGTACCTTGGTTTTCCAAATATCCTGTGGGTTGATGGTGAATATATCCTGGTCGATCAAGATAAAGTCAGCCCACTTCCCGGATGACAAGGTACCTATGCTATTTTCTTGATGAGCTGCATAGGCTCCGCTGTAAGTGAATCCTTTAAAGGCCTGCTCGACTGTCACTGCCTCCTCTTTGATCCAACCGCCCTCAGGTTGGTTGTTTCTATTCTGTCTTGTTACCGCAGCGTGTAAGCCGAAAAAAGGATTGGCTAATTCAACAGGAAAGTCAGAGCCAAAAGGGATAATAGATCCCTGTTCTTCGAAAGTTTGCCAAGCATAAGCGCCTTTTAAACGCGCTTCACCAATCCGGTCTTTGGCCATGTTCATATCACTTGTGGCATGCGTAGGCTGCATTGATGGAATTATTTCAAGGGTTTTGAATCTTGGTATGTCTGTCACATCGATAACTTGTGCATGCTCCACGCGATTACGCAAGTGCTGCCCATTGATGCGTGAAAAAGTCTCTTCAAATTGATCCAGCGCTAGCCTATTGCCACGGTCGCCTATTTCATGGATATTAAGCTGAAAGCCATTGCCCATGATTAAATCAAATAATGGTTTGAGCTGCTTTTCGGGGGTGAGTAGCAGCCCAATGTTTTCATGGTCATCTGAATACGCGGAAAGCATAGCGGCACCTCGGCTACCAAGCGCACCATCACCGTATACTTTAACGCTGCTGATCGACAAGTAATCGTATTGGTCGTGAATTGGACCTGCGTTCAGCATGTCGGCAAGCTTAGGATCTGTTGCTGCAATCATAGCGTATATGCGCATGCTCAGTTCGAGTTGCTGACTGCGCTTAATGTAATATTGGTAGGTAGCGTAATCAATACCGGCATCGTGAGCGCTGGTGATCCCTAGTGAGAGCAAATGAGCTGCGGCAGCGTCAAGTTTGCGCTGCAAGTCTTGTTCGGTATCTTGAGGGATTTTTTCCACTAGCATGTTCATGGCGTTATCAATTAGTACACCTGTGGGCACACCATTTTTATCCCTGACAATTTGGCCGCCTGGCGGGTCTAGCGAATCTTTGGTGACTCCCGCTATTTTCAATGCTTTACTATTCGCCCAGCCAGCGTGACCATCTACTCGGCTTATCCAAACGGGTCGGTCTTGAATATATTCGTCAAGCATCTCAGAGGTTGGAAAAGCGTTATCGGCCCAAAGTACTTGATTCCAGCCGCCACCCAATATCCATGTTAAATCAGGGTTTTTCTGAGCGTAATCTCGTACTTTCTGCGCGGAAGCTTTTGCACTAGGAATATCTCTGACATCAACTGCGAGTAGAGTTTCCCCCAAACCCAGTATGTGCCCATGGGCATCGATAAGGCCGGGTAGTAATATTCGATTTTTTCCATCAATCACATCGGCATCAGGGTAAGTATCTTTTAAGCTAGAGCCGCCACCAATAGCTAACACTTTGCCGCCATCGAAAACCATATCAGTAAACGTCACCATCTCCTCTTTATCGCTAAGGGTGTAACCTTGCACATTGGTGATGTGAGTGGGGGCGGCTAATGTGGCTGTACTTAACAAATAACTTAACAATATCAAAACTGAATGTTTCACTGTGATGTCCTTCTCGCAAAGTTGATGCGTCTATAACCCAAGAGCAAACGTTGGCCTAAATTGAGCAACTATGCAAATTATTAAGAGCTCTATAAAAAGCAATAAATGAGTGGCATACAGATACAAAAAAGCCCCACTGGTTTTCACAAGTAGGGCCTTTAATTTAACGGTAATTAATGATTACTTCTTAGCGTTACGCTCTTTAGCTTCAGCAATTACTTTTTCCGCTACGTTATTAGGACAAGGTGAGTAGTGTGAGAACTCCATTGAGAACTGACCACGACCTGAAGTCATTGTACGTAGTGAACCGATATAACCAAACATTTCTGAAAGAGGGATATCAGCTTTAACACGAACACCAGTAACGCCTGCTTCTTGATCTTTGATCATGCCGCGACGACGGTTCAAGTCACCAATAACATCACCAACATGATCGTCTGGCGTGAACACGTCAACTTTCATGATTGGTTCAATCAACTGAGGACCAGCTTTAGGGATTGATTGACGGAACGCACCTTTAGCAGCGATTTCAAATGCAACCGCTGATGAATCCACTGCGTGGAATCCACCGTCGAACAATTCAACCTCAACGTCTAGTACTGGGAAACCAGCTAGAACACCTGTACCCATCATGCTATTGAAACCTTTTTCGATAGCTGGGAAGAATTCTTTAGGAACGTTACCACCCACAACCACTGACGTGAAAGTGAAACCTGAGTTAGGCTCACCTGGTTTGATACGGTAATCGATTTTACCGAATTGACCAGAACCACCAGATTGTTTCTTATGGGTATAAGTATCTTCAACTTCTTGGGTAATCGTTTCGCGATACGCAACTTGAGGCTCGCCAACAACCAAGTCAACACCGTAAGTACGCTTAAGAATGTCTACCTTTATGTCCAAGTGAAGCTCACCCATACCAGATAGGATTGTTTCACCAGAATCTTGGTCAGTCTCTACACGGAAAGTAGGATCTTCTGCAACCATCTTACCGATAGCGATACCCATTTTCTCAGTTGAGCCTTTATCTTTAGGTGTAACAGAGATAGAGATTACTGGCTCAGGGAATACCATCGCTTCTAGAATGATTGGATCTTTTGGATCACACAAAGTGTGGCCAGTTTGCACGTTAGTTTTCATACCAACGATCGCGATGATGTCACCAGCTTGCGCAGAGGTAAGCTCGTTACGGTCATCTGCTTGCATTTCACACATACGGCCAACACGCTCAGTTTTACCTGTAGCAGCGTTAAGTATGGTGTCGCCTTTTTTAAGCGTACCAGAGTAGATACGTACGAAAGTAAGTGAACCAAAACGGTCATCTGTAATTTTGAACGCTAACGCTTTAAACGTTTCATCTGGAGAAACGATTGCGTATTTACCATTCGGCTCACCTTCTTCGTCTGTAAGAGGTTGAGGGTCAACTTCTGTAGGACTAGGTAGGTAATCAACAACAGCATCAAGAATGTTTTGAACGCCTTTGTTTTTGAATGCAGAACCACAGTAAGTCGGGAAGAAGTCCATAGTACGCGTACCTTTACGGATACAACGTTTGATGTCGTCTATAGAAGGCTCTTCGCCGTCCATGTAAGCCATCATCAGGTCATCGTCTTGCTCAACGGCAGTTTCGATCAACATTTCACGGTATTCTTCTACTTTATCAACCATGTCCGCAGGAACATCTGTGATTTCGTAGTTTTCAGGAAGGCCAGTGTCATCCCAAATGAATGCTTTACGAGTAAGTAGATCAACTACACCAACGAAATCATCTTCGATACCGATAGGCAGAACCATGACAAGTGGATTAGCACCAAGTACTCTTTTGGTTTGTTCAACGACGCGGTAAAAATCAGCACCCATACGGTCCAATTTATTTACGAAGATAATACGTGCAACTTCTGAGTCATTCGCATAACGCCAGTTAGTTTCTGATTGAGGTTCTACCCCACCAGAACCACAGAATACACCGATACCGCCGTCAAGTACTTTAAGTGAACGGTAAACTTCAACAGTGAAGTCAACGTGTCCAGGAGTATCGATAACGTTGAAACGGTGGTCTTTCCAAAAACAACTAACCGCAGCTGATTGGATAGTAATACCGCGCTCAGCTTCTTGTTCCATGAAGTCAGTGGTAGATTCACCATCATGTACTTCACCGGTTTTGTGTATTTGACCGGTAAGCTTCAAAATTCGTTCTGTTGTGGTAGTTTTACCCGCATCAACGTGGGCGAAAATACCGATGTTTCTGTAACGTGCTAAATCTTTCATTTCTTCAACTTCAGTCTGAGTAAAAATTGCGCGGGATTATACAAGATATTTCCGCAGGATGCCGATTTTCTTTTTAGAAAAATCTAAATATTCACTTTTTTACGGAATTTGGGCGACCGTTTAAAAGAATGCGCGGATTTTACATGGTTTAAGACAGCGAATAAAGTGGTGTTTTGTTTATTTATTAGGCAGGTGAATTGGTTGCGTTAGGTCATTTTAATATTCTAGTGAATACAAGAAATCAGCAAATTTTTTGGAGGAAGAGAATAACAATTAACCGTTAGACATGGGCATTACACGATTTCGCCCTAAGTTCTTTGCTTCGTAAAGCTGTTTATCAGCAGCCTCAATAAGCGCCAAAGGGTTCATACCGGCCTTCATTTCAGCAATACCAAAAGAAGCACTTATCCCTCCGAGTACTTCGGATGTGCGTTTATCTCTAACACCAATTTTTTCAATAGATCTGCGCATAGTTTCGGCGATTTGTCTGGCAACACTGAGTTTACTATTGGGAACAATAATGGCGAACTCCTCACCACCAAAGCGAAATGCTTGCGCCCCTTCTCTACATGCAGCCTGCAGCTTTTTAGCGCTGGCTTTTAAGACCAAGTCGCCCATAACATGCCCGTGGGTGTCATTGATCTTTTTAAAATGATCTAAGTCAGCCAATATTAGGCACATGTTTGGTCGCATGGCGTATGCTGCTAACTCTGCGTCGAAGTATCTGCGATTGCACAGGCCAGTCAGTGCGTCATATAACGCTGCTTGTTGGCTTTGTTCGAGTTGATTTCTTAGTCGCGTAATTTCTCTTTCTGCATCATTAAGTGCGGTGCTAAAGGACAAAGTACTACCACGAATCTGTTTGGTTTGACTGACCAAGGTCCGGACTAAGTCCATGACCTCTTCCATACTCAACCCTTCTCGCTCCACTTTCGCTAAGTCGTCCATGCAGGTATCCATGGTACTTTTAAAGTTACGCGTTTCACTGCGGGTATCTTGCACCGATTGAGACAGCTCAATCACCATGCTTTCGAGAGAATGACGAAGCTCCCACACATCTACATCTTGTTCATCTGCTACATGTTTGCGGTACAAGTCTCTGGTCTTTGAATCTGATATGGGTAAATTGCGCTGCAAAGCATGATCTAGGGTTTCATTGAGGGATTCAGATTCATTACTTGCATAGGTGTACCAAAGGGCATAGTTGAGTGGCACGGCAGGAATTTTGTGCTTAAGCATTAAAGGGATAGTATTTTTAAGATGTTTAAATGAATTCTCTAAATCGTGATTTTTCACACACGTCGCTCGTAAATCGATTATTTTTCAAGCTTACCAGACTGTTGAGTTACGTCCAGAAAATGTCTTCGTGGCATGTCGTCGCTCTCAAATAAGAAAAGACGATGGCTTAACGGCTAAGCCATCGTTCTATTTATATTGGACTTAGGCTAATTAATGTACCCAGTGGTGCTTCTCCGATTTTTGTTGAATGCTCTGCTGCGTTGCCTCAGGCATAAAGAGTTTATTGTTATTTTCAAAAAAGAAAGCGGGGCGCTTGGTTTTGCTGCCCAGTTCGTTCATGGTCGCTGCATCATATATACGGCCGTTGATTACGGTATAACTTACATATTCGCTGCGACGAATATCTGTCAATACGTCGCCGTCGATAATCATCATATCCGCCAACTTTCCTGCTTCAATACTTCCTAGTTGCTTGCCCATGCCTAGGTGCGTGGCGCCATCAATGGTGCCTCCTCGCAGTGCTTCCCATGGTGTGAAACCACCCTGGGTCATCAGCCAAAGTTCCCAGTGCGCAGCTAAGCCTTCACGTTGCCCGTGAGCACCGATATGTACGCTTACGCCTTTATCACGTAATGTTTTAGCATATTGGGCAACATACACATGATTATATTGGTTATCTGGCGCGGTAGGGCGACGAATAGCACGCCCGTCTAATAAAAAGCTTGGGGTGTAGCGCAGAAGTCTTTCGTTTTTCCATACCTCAGTGCGGTCATACCAATACTCTTCACCCATTAGACCGCCATAAGAAACCACAAATGTTGGTGTGTAACCAAACTCAGTTTCTGCCCAAAGCGTTGTTAAGTCTTCATAACCTTTAGCGATCGGCAGCGAATGCTCGAGCCCTGTATGTCCATCTACTAACATAGAAATATTCTGCTGGTATTTACCGCCACCTTCTGGCACCACCATCAGGTTTAGTTCCCGGGCTGCGGCCAATATTTGTTGGCGCTGGTCACGCCGAGGTTGGTTATAACTTTTAACTGAAATTGCTCCGGCATCCTTAAGGCGACGCAAGTGAGTCAGTGCATCCTCATAGCTATTAATAATCGCCTTATAGCCTAGGGCTTCCGCACCATAAATAATGGTACCGGTAGAGTAGGTGCGAGGAGCAACGCGCTTGCCAGCTTTTTGCAATTCGCTGGCAGCAAAAATTTCCGAGGTGTCATTTGATGGGTCATGGATAGTCGTCACACCAAAAGCCAGGGCTGAGTACATATTCCAGTTTTGCTCTGGAATAATCTCGTTACTACCTTGTGATCCATGAGCATGAGCGTCAATCAAGCCTGGTAAAATTGTTTTGCCTGTGGCGTCAATTTCAAGAGCATTGCTGGGAATAGTAATGTCTGCACGTTTGCCTACTTCAACAATCTTATTGTCCTTGATAACAACCACACCATCTTCAATGATTTCTTGTTGGTTATTGGCGTCACGCATAGTGACAACTGTGCCGCCCACAAGTGCTTTATAACCTGAAGGCTTATCGGTTTTCTGCTCAAATGAGAGTGATATTCCTTCAGTTACAGGTTCAGGTAAATCTTCGGTTGCACCGGGTACGAAAGCAAATGCCTCTTTTAACTCGCGCTCATAGTAAGTCGCCGCGTGATACCAACTAACCGCTTGGCTGTCACTGCGCCAGGTTAGATATTCCCCTGCGCGATCCGAGAGCTGCTTAATTGGAATGGTGGTACTTTTGGGGCCAATATTTTGTTTTTGGCCTATCTCGGTGAAAGGTGCAACGTACGCTTTATATTGGTATACGAAAGCAATCCATTTTTTATCTGGGGATAAGCGATATTCAGCGATTTTGTCACCTCCGTATAGGTGTTCACGTTTATCTTCACCATTGAGGTCGACACTGACTAACTGTTGTTCAGGATAATCACTGCCAGACACAGACTCGGTAAAATACACCCGGCTGTTGTCACCAGCAAAATGTGGCGCGCTGCCGCTTTTAGCGACACGCGTGTGTTTTTCACCCTTTACCGTGGCGGTATAGATACCAGGTTCCACAGAGTATTCTGGAGCCAATAAATAGCCGCCAGTTTTCTTATTATAAGTGATAAGTTTGTCGTCGGTAGAGAAGCTTGGCTCGATGTAATGTCCAGGCTCTGTGGTGATTACTTTTTCTGAACGACCGGAGGCGGATACAGTGCGCACACTGCCTAAGTCTTTATCGTTCCATGTGGTGAAAACAATCTTTTTACCATCGTGAGAGAAACGAGGGTAGTATTCGTCATGATCGTTCTGCCGAGTAAGGCGTTTCACTTTACCGCTTTTAATATCTTTAATATAAAGCTTACCAAGCGCCTGAAAAACAATGTTTTTCCCATTAGGGGATTTCTGCGCCCAGCGAGCCATTTTTATCGCAAACTTTTCGGGGGCTACATCAACGTCAAAACGCACTGCATCTGCATATTTTACGGTTGCTTGTACTGATACAGGAATGTCTTTAATCGTCTGTGTTTTCACATCAAGTGAGTGGAATTTACCGCCGGTCCAAAACACGATACTTTTTGAATTGGGCATCCAATCAAAGTAAGGAAAATACCCCTCTGAACCGAACCCTTCTTGCATGTCACGCTCAAGTTTTAAGTAGAGAAGGGATTCAACACCTGTGGCGATATCCTTAATGAACAGTCCGGTTTTCTCCTTTACTCTGCGTATGAAGGCAATCTGTTTACCGTCTGGAGAGGGGGTAGGCACAACAGCTCCCCCTGTACCGCTGATGTACCGTTCTTCTTCGCCCGTGTTCATATCGTAACGAGTGATGGCAAAGATAGATTTTAGCGGGTCGCGGTTGTAATCAAAGGTGCTGCCGGGTGATACATCTTGAGTGTAATAAAGATATTTCCCATCAGGGGAGAAAGCCGGGTCTGCTATGTTTTTTTGATCTGGGTTGCCATGCACTCGTTTCTTGAGCGCCATGCCTTCACCGCCAGAGTGGTGATATAGCCAAATTTCACCTGCCGGAATACTGCGGCTAGACATTATCCCTTTATTCGCCACTATATATTGGCCGTCAGGGCTCCATTTGGGAGAATGAATTAAGTTATTCTTCTCCTTGGTTACTTGCACTAAATTGCTGCCGTCACTGTTCATCACCCAAACGTTCGACATGCCACCGCGGTCAGATATAAACGCTATTTTTTTGCCATCAGGGCTGAATGTGGGTTGGATATTCCACGCAAAATCTTGCGTTAATGAGGTTGCCTCACCGCCAGCGATAGGGCTGATGTATAGATCGCCCAGCATATCAAAAACGAACTTCTCGCCATTTGGCGACACATCGAGACTAGACCAAGTCGTTTCATCAGTATTAATGGTGACTTCGTTTAAGTTAAAGGGGGGATTCAATACGTCCCATTCTGCTTCGTTGCTACTTTCTTCTGCGTGTGCTTTTTGTTCAGTTTCTTCAAGCTCGACGCGACTGAATGCGTCAGCGCTTAAGCTTAACATCGTGCTAAATAGAGCGACGTTGATTAGGTTCTTATACATGTGTGATTCCCTGAGAGCTTAATTGTTATAAAAAGTCGACTATTAGAAAGCGCAAAATATACAAAACATCAGTACGGAAGACTATTTTCCTCAGTACTTTTAGTTTGGCTAAAATAGCTAAATTGTGAACTTTAGTTCACAGGTGATAAATCTTTTATACACCAGCGAGCATTTGAATTTGTGCAATATCAGTATCCCCTTTTAGTACTTTTAAAATGCCATCTTGAATCAAGGTGCGCATACCATCTTCCATGGCCTGCGCTTTAAGTTGACTAACAGGTGCTTCCTTATATACCAGTGAGCGCAGCGCGGGTGTCATGCTGAGCAATTCATGTACGCCGGTTCTACCTTTATAGCCTGTGTTACCACATCTATCACAGCCTTTAGGTTTATGCAGCATTAAGGTCGGCTGAAGGCTAAGCTCGGATAAGTAGCCCGCACCGTACTGGCGCGTAATAAACTCCACATCAGTGTCCGATGCTGGGGTCGATTCTTTGCAATTTTTGCATAAGGTACGCACTAAGCGCTGGGCTAAAATACCGATGCAGGCATCAGAAAAGTTAACGGGGTCGATACCCAAATCTAAAAGGCGGGTAATGGTTTCTGGGGCTGAATTGGTGTGCAAGGTAGAGAACACTAAATGCCCAGTAAGTGAGGCTTCGACGCCGGCATGGGCGGTCTCTTTGTCACGCATTTCGCCAATTAATATGATGTCTGGATCTGCCCGCAAAAAGGCGCGTAGGGCGCTGGCAAAGGTAAAGCCGATGCGAGGACTTACTTGGACTTGCTGCAAACCTGCTTGCGTGATTTCAACAGGGTCTTCTGCTGTCCATATTTTTTTATCAGGGGTATTAATGTGGCCTAGCACGGCATGTAGAGTGGTGGTTTTACCTGAGCCGGTTGGGCCAACGACCAGCAAAATGCCATGGGGCTTTTCAATCATGCGTAATATGCTTTGATTGTTGGCTGGTGATAGATTCATTTTCTCCATAGGCAGTGCGCCGCCGGTAGCAAGGATACGCATAACAACGCCTTCCCCGGCCACAGTGGGGATGGTGGCGACACGCACTTCGATAATTTGCCCTGACAATTTAAAGGCTAGTTTGCCATCTTGAGGTAGGCGCTTCTCAGCGATGTTCAAATTAGACATGATTTTAATGCGGGCAATTACAGCATTGTGATGTGAAGCAGGCACTTGGGTGATATCGCGGCAAACACCATCAATGCGCATTCGAACTCTGGTTGGCGCATTTTTCTCTGCATCTATATGAATATCAGATGCATCGAGTCGCTTGGCATCATGCAAAATACGGCTGACCAGACGCACTACAGCAGGTGCGTCGTCAGACATATCATCAGCTTGCTCATCGGCTTCTTGGCCGCTGGTCTCTATTTCATCTAGGATCTCATCCATGGCGCCAGGACCAGCGCCACCACCGCTTGCTTCACCTAAGTATTGTAAAACGGTGTTAGGCAGTGCGACTGAGATACCATAGCTATCAATGCCTAGCGCGCTTTCAATTTCCATTAGTAAATTGGCATTACTAGGCTGCGCCATTAGCACAGTAGGTTTTTCAGAGGCATCGGTGATCACAGCAACAAAGTTACGTTTTAAATAAGACAAATTTAACTTACTGTCGCTTTGATATAGATGGAATCGGTCAGGTTTATAGCCGATGTAAGGGACTTGATAGTGCACTGATAACGCGATACCCATCTCATCTTCTGGTATGCGCTTTTCTGTCATCAGCCGCTGAACGAGTTGGGCGTGCTCGGGATTTGCCTCAACGTACTTCGCCAATGTCGCTTCATCTATTACGTTTCTATGGACCAGATAATCGAACGGTTGGCTAGTTCCGCCAAGCTCATAGCGAAACTTATTGCCTAAAGCCTGTGCGACTTTATCGGCTAATGCTAAGTCGGCCGATTGAAAGACACCATCGTTTCTATTGATTATTTGCATGATGCCCATCAACACACCAGCGTTTAGAATAGGTATGCAAATAAGGTTTTGTGTTTTGAAGGTAGAGCTTTTATCGAACTTGTCAGCGAATTTAAGCCGTGGGTGTATCGCAGATAGCTCTTCACTACTATAGGGGTCATTAACAATGAGTGGCTTTTGACTTAATGCTACATAACCGGCAATAGACTGCGGGCTAATAGGCACTTTAATTTCTTGTATCTCATCGCCTGTTTTAAAGCGGGCAACAAGATCTTGATGCTGCATTCTGCGCTGAAAGATACTCATGCGTTGAACATTGAAAAGTGATAACAATAATGGCTCTAATTTGTCATAAGCACTGATTAAAGAAGGGGCATTAGCTAATAGTTGCTTAAGTTCTTGTAAAGCCGTTTGATGTTCCATAGAAGCCTGCGTCAAATTTGTTTTTTATTTATACTTATCGTCACACTATAGCCGAGTGAATAATGGGATAACACTTGTTTTACATTCACGGGATAAAGTTGAACATGGTAGGTAATTAAAAGTAATCGGTAGTTAATCTCTATTATTTTACAATTGGTTGTTGCAAAAATAAGCGATACAGGTATACTTCGCGCCCACTTGTCCAGAAGGGCAATGGTTTTGACTTAGGCCTCGGCTGAACGTCATTAAATACAGGACCCTAATTTTGGGTTAGCAGTTTTTCATTCATCCCCCTACCTAAAGTAAAAAGGTAGTCGAGGATGGTTTTTTTTGTTCTTTCGATTGGAGCTTAATCGATGCCAAATCAAAGAATTCGTATTCGTTTGAAAGCGTTTGATCACAAGTTGATCGATCAGTCTACGGCTGAAATCGTTGAAACTGCGAAGCGTACCGGTGCTCAGGTTAGTGGACCTATTCCTCTACCTACCCGTAAAGAGCGTTATACAATACTTACTTCACCTCACGTAAACAAAGATGCGCGTGATCAGTATGAAATTCGTACACATAAGCGTTTGGTGGATATCATCGAGCCTACTGATAAAACAGTAGATGCCTTGATGAGATTGGACTTGGCTGCCGGTGTTGATGTTCAAATCAGCCTGGGCTAACAAGAGAGGGTTTTAACAATGGCGATTGGTCTTATCGGTCGTAAAGTTGGTATGACACGCATCTTCACTGAAGACGGCGTATCAATACCAGTGACTGTTATAGAAGCCACCCCGAACCGTGTTACTCAGTTACGTACTGACGAAACCGACGGGTATACAGCGCTTCAAGTAACCGCTGGCGACAAAAAAGCGAACCGCGTAAATAAAGCAGCAGCAGGTCATTTTGCTAAAGCTGGCGTGGAAGCTGGTCGTGGCTTATGGGAATTCCGTTTAGACGGCAACGAAGGCGAAGGCATAGAAGTTGGCAGTGAAATCACTGTTGAAATTTTTGCTGACACCAAAATGGTTGACGTTGCAGGAACTTCTAAAGGTAAAGGTTTCCAAGGTGCTATTAAGCGCTGGAACTTTAGCCACCAACGTAATTCACATGGTAACTCATTGTCTCACCGTGCTCCTGGTTCAATTGGCCAAAACCAATCACCAGGTAAAGTCTTCAAAGGCAAAAAAATGGCCGGTCAGATGGGAAATAAACGTGTGACAGTTCAGTCTTTGGATGTAGTACGTGTTGACGCAGAGAACAACCTTCTTCTAGTAAGAGGCAATGTTCCTGGAGCGCCAGGTGGCGACGTCATCATCAAAGCTGCAGTTAAAGCGTAACGTCTGGGGAGTTAAGTGATGGAATTAGTATTGAAAGATGCGCAAAGCGCTCTTGAAGTATCCGAAGCAACCTTTGGACGTGAATTTAACGAAGCACTAGTACATCAAGTAGTAGTTGCATTCGGTGCAGGTGCCCGTCAGGGTTCTAAAGCACAAAAAACACGCTCTGAAGTTCGTGGTGGTGGTGCCAAACCTTGGCGTCAAAAAGGAACAGGTCGTGCCCGTGCTGGTACTATCCGTAGTCCTATCTGGCGTTCTGGTGGTGTAACATTCGCTGCTAAGCCACAGGATCACAGCCAAAAGGTTAACAAGAAGATGTACCGTGGTGCGATTCAAAGCATCCTATCTGAATTGGTACGTCAAGAACGTTTAATCGTGGTTGAAAAGTTTTCAGTTGAAGCGCCTAAAACTAAGGAATTACTTTCTAAGTTAAATGGCCTTGAGCTAAGTGATGTACTAATCGTAACGTCTGAAGTTGATGAGAACTTGTTCTTAGCAGCTCGCAACTTATACAAAGTTGACGTACGTGATGTACAAGGCATTGACCCAGTCAGCCTGATCGCATTCGAAAAAGTGTTGATAACTGCTGATGCAGTGAAAGCATTAGAGGAGGCGTTAGCATGATTAACGAAGAACGTCTTTTAAAAGTGGTTTTAGCACCACATGTTTCTGAAAAAGCAACGCTTGCAGCTGAAGTTAACAACACTGTTGTTTTCAAAGTGCTTAAAGATGCGAACAAAGAAGAAATCAAAGCGGCAGTTGAAAAATTGTTCGAAGTTGAAGTTAATTCTGTTCGTACTGTTAACGTAAAGGGTAAAACCAAGCGTCACGGTGCATCTTTCGGCAAGCGTAAAGACTGGAAAAAAGCTTACGTTGTGCTTAAAGAAGGTCAAGACATCGACTTTGCTGGCAGCGAAGGCTAAGAAGGGGACTAGACATGCCATTATTGAAAGCTAAGCCGACTTCTGCTGGTCGTCGTCACGTAGTTCAGGTTGTTAACCCTGATCTACACAAAGGCGCTCCTTACGCTCCTTTGCTTGAAAAGAACAGCAAATCTGGTGGCCGTAATAATAACGGACGTATCACAGTACGTCACGTTGGTGGTGGCCACAAGCAACACTATCGTGTTATAGATTTCAAACGCAACAAAGACGGCATTCCAGCTAAAATTGAGCGTTTAGAATATGATCCTAACCGTTCTGCAAACATCTGTTTGGTGTTGTACGCAGACGGCGAACGTCGCTATATTTTGGCTCCTAAGGGCGCTAAAGCGGGTGATCAGATTCAATCTGGTTCAGACGCTGCGATCAAAGCTGGTAACTCTTTACCAATGCGTAACATCCCAGTAGGTACTACGGTACACGCTATTGAGATGAAGCCTGGTAAAGGTGCACAAATTGCTCGTTCTGCTGGTCAGTACGCTCAAATCCTAGCGCGTGCCGAGGGTTATGTAACTCTTCGTCTACGTTCTGGTGAAGTTCGTCGAGTATTAGCAGACTGCCGTGCCACTATTGGCGAAATCGGTAATGCAGAACACATGCTACGTTCACTTGGTAAAGCCGGTGCGAACAGATGGCGCGGTATCCGCCCAACAGTTCGTGGTGTTGCCATGAACCCAGTAGATCACCCACACGGTGGTGGTGAAGGACGCACATCAGGCGGCCGTCACCCAGTATCACCTTGGGGTGTTCCAACTAAGGGTAAGAAAACCCGTAGTAACAAGCGTACCGATAAACTTATCGTACGTCGTCGTAATAAGTAACAGCGAGGATTCACCATGCCACGTTCTCTCAAGAAGGGTCCATTTATAGACCTACACTTGCTGAAGAAGGTTGAGGCTGCAGTGGAAAAGAACGACAAGAAACCAATCAAAACTTGGTCTCGTCGTTCTATGATCATCCCAGATATGATTGGGTTGACCATTGCGGTCCATAACGGTCGCCAGCACGTTCCAGTTTTCGTCAGTGACGAAATGGTCGGCCATAAGTTGGGCGAATTTGCACCAACGCGTACTTACCGCGGCCATGTCGCGGATAAGAAAGCTAAGAGATAGGGGATAAAATATGGAAGCATTAGCTACACATCGCCATGCCCGTACCTCGGCTCAAAAGGCACGCTTGGTTGCAGATCAAATTCGCGGTTTACATGTTGAAAAGGCACTTGAACTTTTGGCTTATAGCCCTAAGAAAAGTGCCGATCTAATCAAAAAAGTATTAGAGTCAGCAATTGCGAACGCTGAACATAACGAAGGCGCAGACATCGATGAATTGACTGTCTCAAAAGTTTTCGTTGATGAAGGCCCAACTATGAAGCGTATCAAGCCAAGAGCCAAAGGCCGTGCTGATCGTATATTTAAGCGTAGCAGTCACATCACTGTTGTTGTGGCTGATAACTAGGAGAAGATAATGGGACAGAAGGTACATCCTACAGGCATACGCCTGGGTATCAGCAAACCATGGACATCTACCTGGTACGCTAATACTGCAGATTATGCAGATAACTTGTTTAATGATCATCAGGTACGTCAGTATCTGACAAAGGCACTTAAAACTGCTTCTCTTTCTAAGATCGTTATTGAGCGTCCAGCGAAAAGCATCCGAGTGACTATTCACACTGCTCGTCCTGGCGTTGTAATCGGTAAGAAAGGTGAAGACGTTGAGAAGCTACGTAAGCATGTATCTAAGTTGGCCGGCGTGCCTGCTCAGATTAACATCGCTGAAGTACGCAAGCCTGAATTAGACGGTCAACTGGTTGCTGACAGCATTGCTAGTCAGTTAGAGCGTCGTGTAATGTTCCGTCGTGCTATGAAGCGCGCAGTACAGAACGCGATGAGAATTGGTGCCAAAGGTATTAAAGTTCAAGTAAGTGGCCGTTTAGGCGGTGCTGAGATTGCGCGTGCCGAGTGGTATCGTGAAGGTCGTGTTCCATTACACACTTTCCGTGCTGACATCGACTATGCAACATCAGAAGCTAACACGACTTACGGTATCATTGGCGTGAAGGTCTGGATCTTCAAAGGTGAAGTATTGGGCGGCTTGCCTCTTACGCAAGAGCAACCAGCTCAGCCTAAGAAGAAAGGCCGTTCACCTAAGCGTGAGGGCTAATTATGTTACAACCTAAACGTATGAAGTTCCGTAAAATGCACAAAGGTCGTAACCGTGGCTATGCCGCTGGTGACAGTGTGAGTTTTGGAACGTTCGGACTAAAATCCGTTGGCCGTGGTCGTATGACTGCTCGCCAAATCGAAGCAGCTCGTCGTGCTATGACACGTGCCGTTAAGCGTCAAGGTAAAATTTGGATTCGAGTTTTCCCTGACAAGCCAATTACTGAGAAGCCTCTTGAAGTGCGTCAAGGTAAAGGTAAAGGTAACGTTGAATACTGGGTTTGCCAAATTCAACCAGGTCGTGTTCTATATGAAATGGAAGGTGTTCCAGAATCAGTAGCTCGCGAAGCGTTTGAATTGGCCGCGTCAAAACTGCCGTTTAAAACCACCTTTGTAACTCGGACGGTGATGTAATGAAAGCCACAGAACTGAAAGATAAAAGCGTAGAAGAATTGAACACTGAGCTATTAAACTTGCTTCGTGAACAATTCAACCTACGTATGCAAGCGAGTACTGGCCAGCTTGAAAAAACTGACCAAATTCGTAAAGTACGTCGCAGTATTGCGCGTGTTAAAACCATTCTGACTCAAAAGGCTGCTGCATAATGACTGAACAATCAAGTCGTACAGTACAAGGTCGTGTGGTCAGCAACAAAATGGATAAAACCATTACTGTTGCGGTAGAGCGTAAAGTGAAACACCCTATTTATGGTAAGTTCATTAAGCGTACTACTAAGCTACACGCTCATGACGAGACTAACCAATGCAACACAGGCGACGTAGTAACAGTACGTGAATGTCGTCCTATGTCTAAGTCCAAAAACTGGATGTTGGTAGATATCGTTACTAAAGCTTAATAAGTTTTAGATACAATTTAAAAGGCGCGCCTCGTAAGAGTCGCGCCTTTTTTGTTTACATTAATTACTTTTGCGCAAGCTTGCCGTTATTGGTCCACAGTGTGCTAATGAGTTGGTTCGCTGATAACCTGATTGATGGCATTTTCAAGTATGATGGCATCGAGAATGCTAGCAGAGGTTTGAATGCTCGGACCTTGACTCACAGAACGTTGGGCGACGGGTATCTTCGCTTTGGCTTGTACTGGGCACTCGCCGCTTTGTAAGTGATTCACCGCTGCGTTGAGCATGCCTTCTTCAGTAGTGCCTAATGCGTGACTAAAGTCATCTTCCACTAAGCAGCCTTGCACGTCAGCTTCAAATATGGGGTTAGGGGTAGGAATAAACCCGTTTGAATATTCGCCAAAGCCTTTCTGATTACTGCCTTGAAACTGTATTGTGAAGTAGGTGGTTCCACAGTTATCTGTAGGATAAAAGCCGTAAGGTTTGCCGCATGTTGTATCGCCAATTATCACCACCTCAACATCGATGCCCCTTAAACCATTTATAACCGCTTCGCTTGCTGAACAGGTTGCACCACTGGTAAGTATATATAACGTATTTAAGCCCAAGCTGGGTAAGGCATTTGACGTAAACACATTCCGTTCATAATCTATTTCGCGGTTATAAAAGGGGGTTGGCTGAAGTCGCCTGCCTGTGACTGGATCAAAAGTAGGATGCTTATCATTGAACTTGAGTTCATCAAACGTGAGGCCATCTGTTTGCTGTTGTCCTGTGACCATAAATGCCAATTGTGAGGCCATAGACAGCAAGCCACCCCCGTTATAGCGCATGTCTAGTATTAGGGCCTGCACATTGTTTTGGCTAAATAGATTAAAAGCGGATATTAACGGGCCCTGTGCGCTCTGAATATGGCTGTCAAACTGCACGTAACCCACAGAGCCTATCTCTGTTGATAACACTGCCGGATTTCGAACAGGTGAAAGTTCAACATTACTTGGTGTTAATGAGTAGGTGCGCTGTTCTCCACTTTTCTTTTGCAAGGTAAACTGAAACACTTGCCCTGTGCTAGAAGGAAAAAGCGCTTCGTTGATTGCATCAACGTCATCATGATTCTCAGTGTTGATAAAATCGATAGTGTCTATTGTAATCAACTCATCACCCCGTTCAATCCCCGCGTTTTCTGCAGGAGAGCCTGGTTGTATGTAGCGCACAATAATGCGTCTTGGGGCGCTCGCCTGAACAAACTCCCAACTGATGCCGTAACCAAAGGACAGGCCTCGTTGAGTGCGGGATAAATACTCATCTGTACTTTGAGAAAAGTGGAAGTTGTCTTTAAATGTTCCTGAGTCAGTCCGAAAATCTGTTTTCAGTTGCTCAAAGTATTTTGAAGTCGAGAAATCAGCCGGATTATTGTCGTCGACTTCGTCATACCAAAGGTAAGTGTTATTGGTCCAAGAGCGAAGCCAAAGCTTTTCATCAAGGGCATCACCCGCCGCATCGATAAAAGCTTCCCCTGTGATGCTGCTCACTCCGCTTCTAGGGATGGCGCAGCTATCTTTAAAGAGAGACTCGTCTTCGTATACGCCCAATGTCCAGCGAGCTTCAGGGGAAGGCACAGTAGGGGTTGAAGAGCTTGAGCTTGCACCTCCACTTCCCCCACCGCAAGACGTTAAGAATAAACTTGCATTTATTAATATAAGTTGGCTTAGCAATTTTAAATTCACAAAAAACTCACTTTGTATAAATCTAATGTTATTACGCGACAAATTGTTTGTGGAGGCAAATTTATTCATCCATCTTGATTTCATTGTGTTGACCCTAGCGTTAGATTAACGTGCGATTTTACGCAACAGATTAAATCAAAAAAGATTATTTCAAATGTTCTTGCACTTTTGTCGAATAACCTAAAGTCCAATGTTTAAAATGCTCGTTGCAGACTAAAATTTCGCCACTTAACACGCTACTACTATGACTTACCATCTATCATCGCAGTAATTTCGACTGAGCGTTTCAATATGCCTTGGAGGCACAAAAGTATGACTACCAATCGCTCTTCACATTATCCAGCGAGCTATGCACGAGGCGCCGCAATATCCAGTACGGCATACTTGTCACTCGGTGCGTTACTTGCTGTGTTTGTTTTTCTTACTTTAGACAGAGTCATTCAAGCGCAAGCAAAGATCACCCACGAAGTAAATATTAGCGGGCAACAACGCATGCTGCTTCAACGAGCGAGTTTATTCGCTTCAGCTTACCTATACAGTGAAGATATTGCAGCCAAACAAACCAGTTTGCAGGCCTTAGGAGAAATGCAGGTCAACCATCAGCATCTAACAGAGCCTCATTTCAGCGCATTAGAAAAAGGTCAAGAATCCCCTTTATCTGCTGAGCTACAAGCGCTTTATTTCACTGCTGAAAATAATGTTACTGAACAATTAAATACATTTGGTGATCAACTCTACTTCGCTTTGAACCTCGAGAAAATCCAGAATGGGGCGAAGTTAGATGCCAAGGCCTTGATGGAGATGGCCTACACACCATTATTACAGAAACTGGAGGATGTCACGCGGCAATATGAGATCCAAGATAACCAGCGAATTGAAGTCTTGAGATCGGTTCAGCGAGTAGTGTTTTGGATGACGATCGTTATCTTACTTTTTGGTTTATGCCTAATGATGTTCAATTTTAACAAGCACGCACACATCGAGCTGACCGCAAAATCATTAGGGGGTGTTTTTGGACAAGAAATCCCAGTGTTTAATCAGAATGCGCTAGAGTTATCGGCACGTAAGCTTATCGCCACAGCGCGTCGCCACAACGAGTCTATGAGTGTTCTAGCGTTCGATATTGATCGCTTCCCGCAAATACTCATTAATTACGGTCGAGACACCGCGGATGAAGTATTGAGCCAAGTTGCAAAATCAATCTTAACTGTTTGTCGCGATTCTGACTATCTTGGCCAGATAAAAGATGAGAAGTTTGTCTTGTTGTTACCAAAAACGTCAGGCAAACAAGCCATGTTTTTAGCGAATAAAATTCGTTCGCACTTTGAGCAGTTAAAGAGCAATGCGCATATAAGCGACGTTATTCCATCGGTGAGCATTGGTATTAGCGAACTTGACGTTGACGATAGCGTCTTGCAGCCGATTATCACTCGGGCATTTCACGCTTTAACCCTTCATTCTAGTCAAAAGCGCGGACGAGTCTGCTTGGGCTGATTGAGTACTGTGATTAATCCCATCTAGTTTCTTCGTGACGCTTTCCTCTAAGGCACTGCTACAATCCTTAACAGTAATCTACTGAAACTATTTAAACGTAGACTTGATAATTAAAGCAATGGAGATAAGCGTATGTCAGATAAACCAAGATTAACCACCAGTGCTGGTGCACCAGTTCCCTCAAATAGCACTTCAAGATCTGCAGGCGAGCGTGGGCCGCTGCTACTCACTGATTATCAATTGATCGAAAAACTAGCTCATCAGAACCGCGAACGTATCCCTGAACGCGCAGTTCACGCCAAAGGCTGGGGCTTAAAAGGCAAATTTACCGTCACCCATGATATTAGCCAATATTCTTGCGCGAAACTATTTTCCAGCGTCGGCAAGACCACAGAAGTGCTAAGTCGTTGGTCTACAGTGGCAGGAGAGTCCGGTGCTGCAGATACAGAACGCGATGTGCGTGGCTTTAGTCTCAAGTTTTATACCGAAGAAGGCAACTGGGATATGGTGGGAAACAATACCCCTGTGTTCTTTATACGAGATGGTTTCAAGTTTCCTGATTTCATTCGCACGCAAAAACGTCATCCCAAGACAAATTTACGCTCACCTGAAGCCATGTTCGATTTTTGGGCAGCTCAGCCAGAATGTGTACACCAAGTGACTATTCTTATGTCAGATCGCGGGATCCCAGTCAACCCGATGCACATGAACGGTTATGGTAGCCACACTTTTAGCATGTGGAATAAAGACGGTGAACGTCATTGGGTTAAGTTTCACTTTAAAACGCAGCAAGGCCATAAGCATTACACCAATGCTGAAGCTGAAGCGTTAACGGGCAAAACCCGAGAGGCTTATCAAGAAGACTTGTATAACGCGATAGAGGAAGGAAATTTCCCGAAATGGACCATGTACATTCAGGTTATGCCCGAGTTAGAGGCAGAGAATCAACCATTCAATCCTTTTGATATCACCAAAATTTGGCCTCACGCTGACTTTCCGCTCATTGAAGTGGGTGAGCTGGAAATGAATGAAAACCCTGAGAACTATTTTCAGATGGTTGAAAATGCGGCTTACAGTCCATCAAATGTAGTACCAGGAATTGGTTACAGCCCAGACAAGATGCTACAAGCGCGCGTTTTCTCATACGCAGATGCTCATCGTTATCGCTTAGGTACGCACTATGAAGCGCTACCCGCCAATGCAGCTAAGGCATCTAACGTACAGCATTATCATAAAGACGGTTCGATGCGTTTCTTCACCAATGATTTTGGTAACCCTGACGCTTACTATGAGCCAAATCAACATAATGGGCCGGTCGCAGATGCTAGCGTTGAAGAGCCGCCGTTGCGTATTGACGGAGACGCCGCTCGTTACGAGCAACAAGAGAGTGATGCTGATTATGTTCAGCCTAGGGCTTTGTATGAAATGTTTGATGATGAGCAAAAGCAGCGCTTATACGACAACTACGCGGCAGCGATGGGGCCTTGCTCCACCTCGGTGAAAGAGCGTTGGTATGCAGTGTTAGAAAAAGTGCATCCAGAATATGCAAAAGGTGTGCGTCTAGCGAATGAAAATCTAGACAGTGACACGAATGCAGTGCCGGTTACCGATGATACACCTGTTAGATAATGTAAGTTGTTATTTTCTCAAAGGCCGCATTTTAGCGGCCTTTTTGGTTTTTATACCTCGGTTTCGATGCGTTGCAGTTTATAGGGTGATGTGGCTATATGACTTGCCAGCAATGATACTAAGCAATAACCGACAAAATAGAAAAAGCCATCACCCGCGGCAGATAGGGTTTGGGTACTGATATCAATACCTATGGTGAAGCCAAATAAATTGAGAGTTTCTTGAGACAAGGTATCTGCATGATTGGTAGATAAAATAGCTAAAAAGACCGCAACCACGAACACGTCAGCCATTGACCACTTACCGATAGTCGCCACAAATTGCGCTACTTGGCGAGCCAGATTCTGGTTACGAATAAAATACACGAAGCTCATCAAAGTGGTTTTTAGAATTGGAATGCACACTGAAAATAAAAAAATCAGAGCGGCAACTAAGAAACGCTCACTGTCCCAAAGTTCATGCACCATGCTGAGGATAGATAATTCTTTGTCGATAAGGTTGGATGTCATGCCTGCAGTATTTAACAGTGCAGTCATCTCCATACTTAATGCGAACATGGGTAAAGTAATACCAGGAATAAAAAGTGCGATAGCTATGATGTTTAGGGCGAATGATAGGTGCTTTTTCAAAAAATCGTCTCGTATGTAGCGCTATTCTTCGAAACGATAAACGACTTTTAACGAATCATCCACCTCTGATTCTAGAACATAACCAATCGCTTTGTCTGAGCGGCGAAGCTCATCAAGCATTTGATCATTTGAAGGATAATTACTCGGTGGACTTGCGCGGCCTGAAAACAGAAGGCGAGCCCAATAAGCATTGATCTTCTCTTCACTTTTATTGACTAATAATTGATAAAACTGCTGCTTCTCATTGCTTCCAGTGGTGCGATCCAACGGCTTTGCTACTACACCGTTTGGGAAGGTGTTATATCGCCCCATGTAGATATCAATGACCTGCGTTTTACTTAACGAATCAACCGTATTACCTTTCCCGACTACAACCACTAAGGCGAGGCTTGAGTGAGAAACGAAAATCAGTGCGACAATACTGAAAAAGCGAGTGATGAGAGCACGCATGCTAAAATACCCAATTCAGGTTAAAGCTTGTCACTGTGACTGTTTCGCGTGCGTTAGGCTCGTTGTAAACGCGCCAAAGAGCATGACCATTTTCAGAGATAGCACTGTAATCCAACTGAAATTTAGCAACTAGGGAAGGGGAAAGCATCCATTTTGCCCCAAAACTCAAAGTGTGCTGTTTGATAACGTTTTGTTCAAGAGCATCTCTGATCAAGGGGCTAAATGATTGAATGGCTGCTACAACCGCCACGGGGGCACCTGCAGAGATCTCACCAACACTATCACTTAAGTTATTTTTTGTAGGCTTTACCGCTGACAATGTAGCAAAATATGTCAGGTCTTCGAGTTGATACCCAACACTGATATATCCTGAAACCGTGTCCCGTTCTAGATCCCATTCAGAATTGATGAATCCAACTTCAGACTGAATAAGCCACAAATCATTGTCATATTGGTAACCTAAACCATAAAATTGTTGTTTTTTACCCACAAAGTCAAAGCGGTCACGCAGCTCAAGGCCCCCAGGCCAAATACTAGGGGGGAAAAGTGCAATCGCATCATCAATACTCTTGAGGCTTGCGCTAAAATCGCTAATTTTAGTATCAAGAAAAGAAGCGCGAAGTTGCCAATTATCTTGCTGATAAGAAATGGATGTGCTCAACACGTCAGTAAAATCGATATCGTATGCTCGTCCTGTAGTAGCAATACGTGCATCAGACTCACCAAACCCTGCTTTAAGCTGTAAAAAGCCGTGTCCAACGGAGTGCTTATACATGATGTCAGCACCTTCAAACTGAGATACGGATGTTACCTTGCTATAGAACTCAGCGGGTGGGCGGGCCCAAAGGTAGGCATAACCTACTGATCTGTATTCAGACAGAAAGTAGATGTCGGTGTTCATTCGACCAGCGCGAATTTCCCAGCGACTGTCTAATGTATAACGTAAGAAGGCCACATCAATATAATTGAGTAGAGAAGAATCTTGTTTGTCTCTATAGACCGCTTGCACAACAGCATCCCACTGGGGCGCAAAGTGAATATTTGCTTGACCACCTATTAACGAGTCTGGTGCGAATGAAAAACCGCTACGCGCCGGCGTTTTAAGATTGGTGTGAAACCCTAAATCATCACTGTCATTATAAATAGCACCTAATGTAGCGAAGCCATTGAGTTTAATCATGTCAGTGTCAGCGAGTGCCACATCCATACTGACTATGCTTAGTAGTAAGTAGATAAATGCGCTTCGAGCTAATAAGATGCAGTTAGACATGATTAATAATTCTCTCTTAATTCAGGCTTGCCGTAGTGAGCTTAGTGCCAAAGGTTCGAATAACATGATTACACAATAGTCAGGCGAATCATCTAGTTAATTTGTCTGAAAGATAGCAAGATGGCTAGTCGATATGCCTAGATGCTGCACGTTAGACCATTAGTATAGCGGGCAATAACGTGTCATAGGTATTAAAAAGAATACTAAATAATGCGCATGAATACCCATCGCGGCTATTTGCGAGCTACAGTTAAAGCCTGAGTGTTTTTGATAGAGTTAGTCCATTGCGAATTATCATTTGTCTTCTTGCCATCGCTTATGCCTCACAGGGGGCTGCCACAGAATTGAATTGGCAGCAAACATTGCAATGGTTGAAACAAACGTTACCGCAAAGTGCAGAATTAGACTTCGATAAAAAAAGCATCAAATTCGATGGGTGCCATCAACGCGATTATCAACTCACATTTCACCAAGAATTTGGCGATGATATTTCTATTGATACTCAAATTGGATATGTGAAAGGTAAACTAAGTTGGGGCGCTCACAATCAAAAAACCACCACCCGTCAATGGGCCATTTTGCCACGTTATCGTTTGAATCATCGTGTGAGTTTAGGCTTAGGCTACATTCGCCAGATGGACACCAACCTTGAAACCTCTCAAGGTGCTGATATTCAACTTCCGGCAAGCAACCAATGGTTATTGAGCTCACGCTTTATGTTGGACTCTGAGAAACAGTACCTAGAAGTTGCTGTATCCCGAGCCCTTTGGCAAGCAAACGATGCTAGTCAGGCGTGGGCAGGTCAAGAACGAACAGACAAACAGATTAATTTGGTATATGTCGCGAACTTCTAACCTTTCTCTAGCTGACTCTAACCGAGACTATTAAGCAAATACCACGGTTTTCGAATGATGAATAATCACTCTGTCTTCTAAATGATAGCGAACGCCATTCGCTAACGCTGTTTTTTCACAATTTTTGCCTTTACGCACCATATCTTGTGCTGAATCACTATGACTAATACGCATCACTTCCTGCTCGATGATAGGGCCTTCGTCTAAGTCACTGGTTACATAATGACAGGTAGCACCAATAAGCTTTACACCTCTGTCATAGGCCTGTTGATAAGGTTTCGCACCGGCAAATGATGGTAAGAAACTGTGATGAATATTAATCGCTCGCCCAGCTAACTCTTTGCACAAGGTGTCAGGTAGAATTTGCATAAAGCGAGCAAGGACCGTCAAATCAATATCGTATTGTTTAATCAATTGACTGATTTGAGCGAATGCTGCCTCTTTACCAAGTGTTTTAAAATCTATCCAATGAAAGGGAATGCTATGCCAGTCAGCAAATTGTTTCATCTGCGGGTGGTTGGCAATAATGCAAGGGATTTCACAGTTAAGTTCTTTACTGTGCCAGCGGTGTAATAAATCCATCAAGCAGTGGGATTCATGACTGGCCAGTAGTGCCATTCTTGGTTTCTTACTCGAATCTACTAATTTCCAGTTCATCGAGTATTTTTCTGCTATTGGAGCGAAACCTAAGCGGATCTGTTCAATATCCATGGTTAATGAGTCAGTAGAAATCTCATGACGCATAAAAAAGCGCCCTGTTTGCAAATCAGTATGGTGGCTTGCTTCGACGATTGTCGCATTATGTTGGGCTAAAAATTGGCTCACGCTAGCTACAAGGCCAACCTGATCTGGGCAATCGATGACCAGTCTTAATGTTTGTTCCATGGGGAAATCATCACTTCAAAAATTTGCACCTGTTTTACCTTGCTAGCGGAACAAGGTAAATAGCGAATCGTTATGGATTAGCTCAAATTGTATTATTTTGTGCTCAAAAGGAGAATCGCGGTGAAAACGGCCAGCTTAGTACTGGTCGATACACGACCCCATGTGCACTTGAAGCCGATTCGTATAAGGTCAGTTCGGTTGCTTGAAATGCAAAATTGGGCTCTATTAACGCAGCCGGTGGATTTTCATTGCATTTTCTGGCCAGCGTTAAATGAGATATATAATCGCGCTTTTGCAGGGTAATGCCACACGCTGGCGACGCTTTTTGTAGTAATGCCACCAAATCGAGTTGTTCTTTTGAAACTTGGGTGTTTCCCAGCCACAACGCTTTGGGTTTCGACCAATAGCCAACATAATCCAAAGTGAGTGAAAAGCACCGGGTGTTTAAGTGCGTATCAATGTACTGACTGAGTGAGTCGAGTTGCGATTCGCTTACGTCACCCAGAAAGGCCAAGGTAATATGAAAATTACTGGCTTTGACTGGACTATAAAATCGCGGAAAAGCCTTATCACGCCAAGCTTCTATTGCTAACTTAGTGGTACCAGGCGGGGTAAGAGCGAAAAAGGCACGCATAGGATGCTCCTGAAAACTTCTGCAATGAAAACCACCAAAGGATACACTAAGCAAAGGCGCTAGTGCTCGGCCTATCCCGTTAATTTGCATGAGATACCGCTTTGTTTCCAGTAAACACCCAATTACCCGTCGAAGATATTCTGCCCGCACTGCACAATAGCCTGAGCAGCAAGGATGTCATACTGGTTGCACCGCCAGGGGCGGGCAAGTCAACCCGTGTGCCATTAGCTTTATTGCAGAGCAACATTTTTGCCACACGAAAAATCATCATGTTGCAACCAAGGCGTATTGCCGCACGAAATATAGCCCACTATCTAGCTAAGCAACTGGGGGAAGAAGTAGGACAAACAGTAGGATATCGTATACGCGGTGATAGCCGAGTTAGCAAAGCGACTCGTCTCGAGATTGTTACTGAGGGGATACTGACCCGCATGTTGCAAAATGACCCAGAATTATCGAGCGTGAGTTTGGTTATTTTCGACGAGTTTCATGAGCGTAGCATGCACGCTGACTTCTCATTGGCATTGTGCTTAGAAGTGAAAGACGCCTTACGCGACGACCTGCGCTTATTGGTGATGTCAGCCACCTTGGACGTTTTAAGCTTAGAAAAACTCTTGCCTAACGCTGATTCGATCGCCTGTGAGGGTAGAAGTTATCCCATTGAAATCTACTATCGGCCAGATGCCACTGCGGGTTTTATTGCAGATAAAACAGCACGTTTAACGTTATTCGCAGCCGCAAAGCATCAAGGAGACATATTGGTATTTTTACCCGGCCAAGGTGAAATTCGTCGTTGTGAAAAAATACTCGCTCAATCACTTTCCAAAGGCTGCCAAATACATTGTTTGTTCTCTCAACAAACCTTAGCGGCTCAAGAAGCGGCTTTGCTACCCGACCCCCAAGGGCGACGTAAAATCATACTCGCTACCAATATTGCTGAAACCAGCCTAACCATTGAAGGCGTGAGTGTAGTGGTTGACAGCGGTATGCAAAAAGGCGCGATTTACCAGTTAAGTAAAGGGCTTACTCAGTTGCGCAGTCAGATGATTTCAAAAGCATCAGCTACCCAGCGAGCGGGCCGTGCAGGGCGTTTAGGGCCGGGAGTGTGTTATAGGTTATGGAGCAAAGAGCAACACCAGCGCTTAGCTGAACACGGCCAAGCCGAGATCCTCACCACCGACTTATCTCCTTTCTTACTTGAAGCCTGCGTTTGGGGGGCGAAAATTTCTGATTTTGCGCTTATTGATATGCCAAGTGATGCACAAATTGCTCAAGCTCGCAGCGTGTTAATGGGTTTGCAAATCATTGATGCTAATTTTCAGGTTACCCCCCATGGCAAAGAGGTTCACACACTTGGCAGTCAAGCGCATATCGCGACTATGTTACTTAAGAGTAGGGAACTCAGTGCAGGGCATCGAAGTTTAGCTTGTGCTTTGGCGGCACTGTTAGAAGATAAGGATCCACTTGGGGCCCAAGCAGGGAGCCTTTGTTACGATCGGCTAACTCTATTACAGCAACAGAAAAGTCACCCTTTGTGGCGAGCTATTCGCCAGTGGCATAAAAAACTAGCATGTGATGTTACCCACTGGCCTTTAGAAGATTCAGGTGTGCTACTTGGTTTTGCGTTCCCACACTGGATTGGTAAAGCAAGTGATTCAGATCGCTACGGGCTTGTTAATGGGACGGGTGCTCAACTCAGTGAACATGACTCGCTAACGGGCCAGTCATGGTTAGCAATAGGGCAGATGATGCTCACCAATAATGCGCAAAGCAACGCTAAAATTATGCTTGCAGAGCCTCTTAGTCGACAGCAAATAGACAAGTATTTCAATCATCTTATCAATTCTGAAACACGCTGTGAGTGGGATAGCTCTCGCTCGGCCATCGTAACTCAATCCGTGCAGCGGTTAGGGCGAATTGTGCTTAAGAAAATGCCCAGCACTAAGCCAAGCGTTGAGCAAATAACGGCTCTGTGGCATAAGCAAATTAAAGAGCGGGGCGTGATGAGTCTGCCTTTTAACGACGCAGCCTTACAACTTATCTATCGTTTACGTATGGCTAAAGAGCACTTAACTGATGGGCAGTGGCCGGATGTTAGTGAGTCTGGGCTATTAATCAATCTTGCTCACTGGCTCATGCCATATTTGCATGACGTGATGAGTTGGCAACAATTGTCGAAATTAGACTTTTATTCGTTACTGTTAAATCAACTAGATTACGGCGCACAGCAAGCACTCAATCAGTTATTTCCCACTAAAATAGCCGTGCCAAGCACGAGTCGTATTAGTGTACATTATGATGATGTAGGTGGAGCGTCTCTATCTGTCAGAATGCAGGAAGTTTACGGTTTAGCTGACACCCCCAGTGTTGCTAGAGGTAAAGTAAAGGTACAAATGATTTTGCTCTCACCGGCGGGACGTCCGCTACAGCAGACCCAAGATTTAGCTGGCTTTTGGAAAGGCAGTTACAAAGAAGTACAAAAAGAAATGAAAGGTCGTTACCAAAAGCATTTTTGGCCCGATGATCCCGCAACAGCGCCCGCTACCACGAAAACAAACAAGCGACGATTGGCATCTGGGTAAGCAAAAAACGCTTGAAATAACACATCTAGTTTGTCCAAAGTGGTCAGCAAAGCGCCAAATCTGACCATTAAAAGGCTAATCGTCAGTTAAAATCACACCAATGTTTTTGCTGTGCTAAAAGACACTTCCCCTACCGTAAATTGCTATTAGTAACTGTTTTAATTGCTATTTATCTCCAAGTGGATTTCTCAATTCTAGGATACAACTGATGTTTTACATTTTCTTTCAAGAGCTTTTTGCTGGCATCAGAATACTTTCAAGATTGAAATCTTGTTTATATTGACGGGTTGTCCAGTAGCGTGTAGGGTGAAATCTGCTAATTAACACATGTAGATTCGAGGAAACTTATGCAGCTAGGACTCAGCAACAATAAAGCGATCGTTACCGGTGGAAGTCGCGGAATAGGGCATGCTATAACCAATACACTTATTCAAGAGGGAGTGTCTGTAGCGACTTGCGCTCGGGGTAAAAGTGCATTAGATGAAGCCTTGGCACAATGGCAAGAGCAAGGAGCGACGGTGACTGGTCAAAGCGTTGATGTTTCTGATCCTGACGCTTACAGGGCTTGGTTTGAGTCAGCTGTTGAGCAGTTAGGCGGCTTAGATGTATTTGTTTCTAACGTGACAAGTATGAATGAATACCAAGGAGAAGCACGATGGAAGCAGGCGTTTGAAGCTGATTTACTGCAACACGTTAGAGCCACCGAACTTGCACTACCACATTTGAAAAAAAGCACATCTGGCTCAATTGTGTACATAGCGTCAATTGCATCAATTATGAGTGCCAACATGCCTACTGAAACCGAGTATGGCGCGATGAAAGCTGCATTAATCTCTTATGCGAGTCAGCTTGCACATACATTGGGAAAAGATAATATTCGCGTAAATATTGTTTCGCCTGGGCCTATTTATCACCAAAACGGATTCTGGCAAGGTATAGAAAAACACAAGCCTGATTTATTTAAGCGTGCCCAAGCTGTCTCGGTATTTAACCGTTTAGGTACTTCACAAGAAGTCGCGAATGCAGCGGTTTTTCTTGCAAGTCCTGCGGCTTCAAATATTACCGGTGCTAATTTGCGTGTCGATGGTGGCGCGATAAAAAGTGTTAATTTCTAATAAGGAACGGGCTAAACGGAAACTTGCAGCATTAGAACGTACATTTTTTAGATTTAGGTCTTTGATGGGGCTTGCTTTTCGTCCTGTCATACATACTATTGACTGATTATTTTATAACAAGAACCTTGCAAGCCCTCGCCTATGTCAGAATTAAAGAAAACGCGTACGCGGCTTTCACCAGAAGTCCGAAAAAATCTGCTATTAGATCGCGCGGCCGAGTTAGTGGCGGCTGAAGGTGTTTCTGCTTTAAATATGGAACGTTTAGGCAAAGAAGCAGGGGTGAGTAAATCATTGGTTTATGCTTATTACCCGAGCATGAAGGATTTACTGCAAACGTTGTTGAAGCGAGAATATAAACGCTTACGTGTACTGCAAAATAGTGCAGCCCAAAGTGCTGAAACATTCGAACAGCTAGTTAGGCGTGTGACCACCACTTATTTAACCTACATGGAAGATCGTGGATTAATCCTAGAAAGACTTGCCGCTGAACCGAGCCTAGAAGATCACGGTGATCCGACCGAATATAGCCGAGAATCTGCCGTTCAATATCTCGCTGAAGTAGTAAGAGATAACTTTGGAATCGACCTGAGCGTGGCATTACCAGCGGTTGATATCTCCTTTGGAATGCCCGCAGCAGCTGGTCATTATTTGATTCGAAATAATGCTAATCGGCAAACCATAGAAGATATTACGGTGGCCATGATTATCGGCAGTGTTGAGGCGCTTAAGCAAAAATATGAAACCTCCCTCAAGCCTCTGGTGCGTAAATCACAACCATAATAGCGGTATTTGCCTTTGGTCTACCTGTATTTGAAGGAAGGATATGGCACAATGGGGCAAAGAAACCTCTCCTTCGACACAGTACTCAATAGATGCCAAAAAAGTCCCCCAAAAAACAGCCTTCATTACCTAGCAAGTTCAACCCAATAAGCTGGCTTATACGTAATTGGTGGCGCTTACTCATCATCTTGACTGCCGTTGTGGCTGCTTACGGTGTGTATTTAGACGCACAAATAGTGAAGCAATTTAGCGGTAATAAATGGCAAGTGCCTGCGCAAATTTTTGCGCGCCCAATGCACTTGGAACTCAAGCAAGAGATCACCACCCAAGAGATAGTTGAAGAATTAGAGCTGCTCGGTTATCGCAAAGTACGCCATGCCGACGAAACCGGCGAATATCAGTTAAAGGCCACTGGGGTACGTATTCAACGTCGAGCTTTTCATTTTCCTCACGGCAAAGAGTCTGAAGTCGCACTGGACATAACACTGACCAATGGCCGAATTGCAAGCTTACAAAATTTAGATAATAACCAAGCTTTGGAAGATGTTTATTTAGAACCTTGGCTTGTGACTCGCCTGATGAGTAGTGGGCGAGAAGATCGCATGTTGGTCAATTTAGACGGAGTGCCACCGTCGCTTATCAAAGCGTTGGTATTGGTTGAAGACAAAGACTTTTATAAACACTATGGTATTGCGCCGCTTTCTATATTGCGCGCGCTTATTGCCAATGTATCTGCGGGGCGCGCGGTTCAAGGTGGCAGTACTTTGACCCAGCAGTTGGTCAAAAACCTGTTTTTAACCAATGAAAAATCACTGGTACGCAAAGCTAAAGAAGCGTTGATGGCGTTGATTATCGACGCACGTTACAGCAAAGATGAAATTATCGAAGCGTATCTCAATGAAGTCTTTTTAGGGCAAAATGGCAATACCGGCGTGCATGGATTTGGTTTAGCCAGTTTGTTTTATTTCGACCGCCCAATTGCTGAATTAAACGTAGCGGAAATTGCTACCTTGGTTGGGATTATAAAAGGGCCGTCTTATTACAATCCTAGACGTCATCCTGAGCGAGTTATTGAGCGCAGAAATTTGGTACTGCGTATCTTGTTTGAAAACAACGAACTGCAAAGAAACGAATACGAGTACGCTATTAATCAGCCCCTTAATTTGGCATCCGGGGCAAGTTTAATCTCTGGAAAGCATCCCGCCTTTATGAGCATGGTACGTAGAGAATTAAAAACAGTTTTGTCAGACCCGAACATGCGAGAGTCTGGGCTAAAAGTCTTTACCACCTTAGACTCTGTGGCTCAGAGAAAAGCCGAACAAGCGCTAAAAGCGGGAGTGAAAGCCCAGCAAAAGCGTATGAAACTGACAGCTTTGCAAGCTGCAATGGTGGTGACCGATATTAAAAGCGGGGAAGTACGCTCAATTGTCGGTGACGTTAATCCGCAATTCCAAGGCTTTAACCGAGCACTTGACGCGAAAAGAGCTATCGGTTCACTGATAAAACCTGCCATCTACTTGACCGCATTAGAACGTGCAGCGCAATATAATTTGGCAACGCCTTTAAAAGACGAGCCCATAAGCTTAAAAAGTACCTATGGCAAAATGTGGGAGCCAAAAAACGCCGATAAAAAATTCCGCGGTCAAGTGAGTTTAGTCGAAGCGTTAACACAATCTTTAAATGTTCCAACGGTAAATTTAGGCATGGAAGTGGGGCTGGACGATATTGCCGCTACCGTAGAGCGTTTAGGCGTGAATGAGCCGATGGATATCTATCCAGCGATGACTTTAGGGGCGGTGAATTTGTCTCCTATTCAAGTCAATCAGATGTATCAAACCATTGCGAACAATGGGCGCTTCATCCCTCTACATGCAGTCACGGCCGTTTTATCTCCTAAGAACAAGCCATTATGGCGTTTTAGTGCGAGAGGGGAGCAGCGAGCAGACCATAAAGCGACCTATTTACTAAACTACGCCCTGCATAAAGTGACTCGTGAAGGGACGGCAAAACAGATAAAGCAAACCTTCGGCGATATCAACATGGCAGGTAAAACCGGCACCACTGATGATTATCGTGATAGTTGGTTCAGTGGATTTGATAATAATATTTTAGTAACCAGCTGGATGGGTAAAGATAATAACGAACCGATTAATTTGAGCGGTGCCAGCGGGGCTATGCAGTTGTTTATTGGTTATCAGAAGCTGCAGCAACCTAAGTCATTTGTCAGGCGCTATCCTAAAGGATTGGGTATCGCCCATTTTGAAGAGCAAAGTGGAGCGCTTAGCCGCCCAGGTTGCGCCAATACCATCAGTGTTCCGGCGATTTTGGATGCCCTGCCTCCTGTGCCAAAAACCTGTAACGGCGAAGTGCGCGGTCCACTCAAGAAATCACTATGGGAAAGGCTCTTTGGTAATTAAAAAGCCTACCTATCTTTTTTCTCTTTCATGGCAGGTAGATGGGCTGTTTTATTTAACCTGTCATGAATAAACGATTCAGCACCATTGGTGGTGGTACATTTAACGTTGCCACCCATCAACCCTGCCAGTACCGCTACGCCCTTGTTGGTGTAACTAGAGCAATCTGCCAATACTTCGTTTTCTTTTTCCAGCTTTTCATCTTCTGTTAACTGACTAAGTTCAGGCTTATCAAACAAGCTTGGCGATGTTTGCTCACGTCGATAACGCGCGGCTTCTTCGGCGGCTAAATCCGCGATAGATTGTTGGGTAGAGCTGTGCAATTGATCTTTGACCTTATCCGCTACGGTTTGCTCTTGCCCTTCAGCGAGTTCAGGTCTTGTGCTGCTCTGAGGAAGCGCCATGGGATCTTGCTGCATAAAATTGGCTTCATTCTTCGTTTCTGGCTGAACTACCTCTGGTGCCGGATCAGGCTCTGGATCTGACTCAGGAGCTATTTCAGTTAATGGTTTAGGCTCCGGCTTAGGTCGAGATTCAGGTTCTGGTGTTACAACCGCTGGTGGGGGGGGCTCTACCACTGCCGGCTCTTCAAGTTGAGCACTGTCTTTGGGCTCAGGAACGGTCTCTGGCTCTGGCGAAGGCTCTGGCACAGGTTTGTTTACTGGAGCAGGTTCAGGGGGCACGCTGATAGTGGGAAAGATCAATCGAGCAGTAATAGGCTTAATTTTAGGCGCACTGTCTTGTGATGTTTCGAAATTGGGGATTTCGTTTGGCGTGCGGGCAATGAGCACAAAAATAATAATGTGTAGCAGTAAAGACACTAAAATTATCCATAATGTTCCCATTTTCGCTTTTGGTCTTCGCGGTAGGCTCGGGCTGAAATCCGCTTTCATTGGGTAGTGGTCTGTTATAAGCACGTGATCATTAATGGATTAAAAACAGAGTAGAGTAACAGATAGCCTGTTAAGTTCAGCAGCTGCTATGTAAAGGTAGTGTAAAGATGGAAGGCGCAGTGTCGTTCGACCTAGCTTAATTCTACACGCCGTCATTTTCTCACGCGCGATATGTGCTTATACCCTCTTCAAATATCCCCTATTCAACCGCGATTATTCACTGAAACTTGATGATACAAAATTTAATACTCGCCTTATGCGCCAATTCGGTGCAATTGCCCAAAATTGAACCGATTTTGTGCGGCGCTTGTTCCTAAGTTAATACTTTTTTAACGTAACTTAATGATTTTATTAGTTTAAAATTTATGGCATGTCTCTTGTTCTATCTTCTGCAAACGTAGCGCAATTATCATAATAAATATCGGGAGCAGCAATATGAAACTAGTCACAGCGATCATCAAGCCATTCAAGCTAGATGATGTGCGCGAAGCCATTTCTGAAATAGGGATTGACGGGTTAACCGTTACCGAAGTTAAAGGTTTTGGGCGTCAAAAAGGTCACACTGAACTATATCGTGGTGCGGAGTATCAAGTGGATTTCTTGCCAAAAGTGAAGCTAGAGGTCGCGGTTCAAGACGACCAAGTGGAACGTTTGGTTGAGGCCATCGTAGGCGCCGCTAAAACAGGCAAGATCGGTGACGGCAAAGTCTTTGTTTATGACTTAGAGCACGCAGTTCGAATTCGTACGGGTGAGACCGACGGCGAAGCTATTTAGAGATACAGAGGATAATAATAATGGAACAAGCATTTCACCTTCAATACGCTATGGATACGTTTTATTTCCTAGTGTGTGGCGCACTCGTAATGTGGATGGCCGCTGGCTTCTCTATGTTGGAAGCAGGTCTAGTTCGCTCAAAGAACACTACCGAAATACTCACTAAAAACATCGCGCTTTTCGCGATTTCTTGTCTTATGTACTTAGTGTGCGGTTACGCCATTATGTACGGGGGCGACTACTTCTTAACAGGCATCGAAAGTGTTGATGTTACAGAAACACTAGGCGAATTTGCTGGTCGTGAAGATGGTTTTGAAGGTGGTTCGATTTACTCGGGCGCATCAGATTTCTTCTTCCAAGTTGTGTTCGTAGCAACTGCTATGTCAATTGTATCTGGCGCCGTAGCTGAGCGTATGAAACTTTGGGCTTTCCTTGCTTTCGCAGTAGTAATGACCGCATTCATCTATCCTATGGAAGGTGGCTGGACATGGGGTGGTAACTCTGTATTTGGTCTATATAGCCTAGGCGATGACTTTGGTTTCTCTGATTTCGCAGGTTCCGGTATCGTGCACATGGCTGGTGCAGCAGCAGCGCTTGCTGGTGTGTTGTTACTTGGTGCTCGTAAAGGCAAGTATACTGCTGATGGCAAAGTAAACGCTATCCCAGGCGCAAACCTACCTATGGCGACATTAGGCACGTTCATTTTGTGGATGGGTTGGTTCGGTTTCAACGGTGGTTCTGTATTAAAACTCGGCGACATTGCTAATGCTAACTCAGTGGCTATGGTGTTCTTGAACACAAATGCCGCAGCAGCAGGTGGCGCAGTAGCGGCCTTAGTATTGGCTAAAATCTTGTTTAAGAAAGCAGATTTAACCATGGTGCTTAATGGTGCATTGGCTGGCTTAGTCGCCATTACGGCTGAGCCTTCAACACCATCTGCATTGGGCGCAACTATCATTGGCGCTATCGGTGGTGTGATTGTAGTGTTCTCAATCATCAGCCTTGATAAGTTGAAAATTGATGATCCAGTAGGTGCTATCTCTGTACATGGTGTGGTAGGTTTCTTCGGCGTGATGGTGGTACCTGCAACGAATGATGGCGCGACCTATCTTGGTCAATTTGTTGGTGCTATGACTATCTTCGTATGGGTATTCTTCGCTAGCTTGATTGTTTGGGCAATACTCAAAGCCGTAATGGGTATCAGAGTATCTGAAGAGGAAGAGTTCGAAGGTGTTGATATTAGCGAATGTGGATTAGAAGCCTACCCAGATTTTACCAACGGCCGTTAATCAATACGTGAATAAGTAAAACACACAGAAGGTGGGTCAATAATAATAACAATACCCACCAACCTCTCTTCACTAGGGAGGGAATGTTCAGGAAGATAAAAGCCTCGCTCAGCGAGGCTTTTCTGTTTTAGCCACCGATTTAGCAACTAATGTCTAAAATCAGAGAATTATGCCTAAGGTGCAAAATCGCGTATATTAGCCGGTAGCGCTAAGCCCCGAGTAAGAGGGTATCAATATTCGTTGGGAATACCCCCTTAGATGAATACAGCGCCTGACTAAAACCACAACCACACTAAGACGTATATGCCACAACCACAAAAAGGGATTTGTGCTGAAGCAAGCTTGCATGCCCTATATTTACTGCTCAATGTGAACGATGATGATGATTCAGTCATGCGCATCAAGATCGCACAAATTGTCGACTTATTTGCCCATTATGATGAAGAGCATTATGAGGCAATGGTCACTGGTGTTGTTGCCATAGGCAGTAGCTATTGGCACGACGTTTATCCCGGATTAATTCCGGTAGAACTAGCGCCGTTTCCTGATATGCACTGCGATGACCGCAGTGCCCCCGTCGCCCCTTGTGATTTATTTATTCAAATTCGCGCTGACAGGGCGGATATTTGCCATGCCCTAGCCATGGAAATCATGCGTTTGCTTGGTAGCCATGTGGATTTAATTGAAGATATACGCGGATTCAGATATTTAGATGGTCGTGATTTAACCGGATTTATTTACGCTGACGACAACCCCAAGGGTATGCATAAGTTAGATATCGCTTTAGTGGGGGAGCTCGATCCAGACTTTGCTGGTGGCAGTTACATACACGTGCAAAGGTATCGTCACAATATTGCTAAGTGGGAGCAATTGTCTACCTATCATCAAGAATACATAATGGGCCGTAAAAAATCAGATAACAGCCCCCTAAGTGAAGCCTTTAAGTCACCTCGTAGTCATTCCGATTGTACTCAGATTACAGACAGTGAAAGCCGACCTATGCGTATTTTGCGCCAGAGCATGCCTTATGGAGATATGCATGTGCAGGGTTTGTTTTTTGTCAGTTGTGCTCGCAGTCCTAAGCCATTCGAGCATATGCTACGCAATATGATCATGAATGATGAAAACGGCGACTATGACCGCTTCTTGGATTATACCAGTGCTGAAACTGGCGCTGCGTTTTTTGCTCCATCGCTTACCTTTATTAAGCAGCGCGCAAATTAAGTAAACGGCGGTCAGTGAACCAATAAACCTGCGAGAATGTGGTCGAGAGGATGGCCTTAGCTTGTCACTATATCTTAACGTGGCCGCCATGGCTTTGTCATAAAACCCTTCTATTATCCTTTCGCCTTGTAGGCTAAATGTATGTGTTCCGTGGACTTTTAGGGCAACTTGATAGTTGCCCTTTTTTTACCTACTGCTTGATGCTTGCGATTTATTGGCAGAAAAACAACGGTTTATAACTGTACCGTGCCGTCCCAATTTTCTGCTAGTGGGCTAGCAGCCAGTTTTTGGCATTGCTGAATATGCAACCGGGGTAGGTAATCATCTGGTGCGAGCTTGGCAGCTTGTTCAAAGCAATTGATGGCTTGTGCCCAGTTTTGTTTGAATCGATACGTTAGGCCTTGCTTGATAAGCGCCACGTTACTTAATTTCAGCTGCTGAATTTCTATAGGTAAGTGAGCAATCACTTCGTGTATTTCAATGGCATTGCTTCGCCCTTTTACCTTAACCCAATCCAACAAGCGAGCGCTAAAACGCTCAGGTTGTGCGGCTTGTTGCAGTGCTTGCGCGCTCACTACGATATCGCAGTGATAAATGGGGGCTAACGCTTCAAGGCGATAGGCAATATTAACGCTATCGCCAATCACTGTGGTGTCCATGCGATCATCAGAGCCAACGGTGCCAAGTACTACAGGGCCAAAGTGAATGCCTATGCCGATTTCAATTGATGGGTAACCGCTGTTTTGTCTATGTTGATTATAAATGGTCAATGCTTGGCGCAAGTCGAGGGCAGCACACAGTGCATCTCTGGCTTTGTCTTCGTCGCAGCCATCTGGGTGATCAAATAATGCCATGATGGCATCGCCGATAAATTTGTCGATAAAGCCGCCATTGAGATGAATGGGGTCGTTCATACGTAAGAAATATGAGTTCAGAAAGCGCATCAGCTCTTGCGGACTCATATTTTCTGATAAGCCTGTGAAGCCACGAATGTCACAGAATAAAATCGCTACATCGTCTTCCACCGCGTGGCCTAATTCAAGCACGCTAGACCCATGTTTGGCAAAATGGTCAACAAATTGTTTTGGCACAAACTTTTGAAAGGTATGGCGCAGGCGCAATGCTTCATCAGCCCTTTGCTCGAAACGTTCGGTGGGTAATTCTTCAAAAGGCTTCTGATTAATCGCGCGAGGCTTTGGGGTAACATCAGACATTTTTTCATGGCTTAAGGTTTTAAGCTTTTTCAGTAAAAATGTGATGACAACTAAACAAACAATACAAAACGCCAGCAAAACAACGAGTAAGGGCTCAGAGATAAATTCCAACATAAAACTTACAGTGCTTCGCTAGCGATTGATTAGGTACAGCTACATTAACCGAACTTTTTCGCTACGTCAGCCAGAACCTTCTCAGCAATTTGTAGTGTTTGCTGAATAATTTCAGGACTATGCTGAGCGGATACAAAGCCTGCTTCGTATGATGCAGGAGCCAGATATACGCCGTTTTCTAACATGCCATGGTAGAAATGATTAAACTGCTCAGTATTGCAGTTAATCGCTTGTTGGTAATTCGTGACGCGCTCTACATCAGTGAAAAACAAACCAAACATGCTGCCTGCATAGTTAACACTCATGGGGATACCCAGTCCATTAGCGATAGCTTTTATGCCCTCGGCCAAGGTTTTAGTCGCGTCACTTAGCTCGTCATAAAGGCCCGGGCGTTTAACTTGATTCAGAGCCGCTAAACCTGCTGCCATCGCTACTGGGTTGCCAGATAGCGTACCCGCTTGATACACAGGGCCTGAAGGCGCTATATGCTGCATGATGTCCCGTTTACCACCGAAAGCGCCTACCGGCATGCCGCCACCAATCACTTTACCGAGACACGTTAAATCCGGCACGATATTGTATTTGGCTTGTGCGCCGCCTAACGCGACGCGAAATCCGGTCATGACTTCGTCAAAAATCAGCACTGCGCCATATTTATCACACACATCACGTAGCCCTTGAAGGAAGCCGTTCACTGGAGGGATACAATTCATGTTGCCTGCAACAGGTTCAACAATGATACAGGCAATGTCGTCAGGGTATTGCTCAAATGCTTGAACTACCGAGTCGATATTATTGTATTCCATTGTCAGAGTGTGTTTGGCAAAATCAGCTGGAATACCAGGTGAGCTAGGCACACCAAAGGTCAACGCGCCTGAGCCCGCTTTTACCAACAGGGCGTCGGCGTGACCGTGATAACAACCCTCGAATTTCAGGATTTTGTCACGCTTGGTATACCCTCTAGCTAGGCGAATAGCACTCATAGTCGCTTCGGTACCTGAATTGACCATGCGTAGCATTTCCATTGAGGGCACCAATTCACTGACTAAATCAGCAATAGTAACCTCTGCCTCCGTTGGCGCACCAAAACTTAAGCCATTTTGCGCCGCATCAATCACTGCTTGGCGAATAATGGGGTTGTTGTGGCCTAGTACCATTGGCCCCCACGACTGCACATAATCAATGTATTGTTTGCCGTCGGCATCGTATAAATAAGGGCCATCTGCTTTTTCGATGAAAGGGGGAGTGCCACCAACAGCTTTAAATGCACGCACGGGAGAGTTTACGCCACCAGGAATGTGCTTCTGAGCGCGGGCGAATAGTTGTTCTGATTTTTGCATATTATTAATCTTCTCTTATTACTCTGTGAAATGGCTAAGTGGATAAATAGGGCGCTAGTGGCCGCTGTACCAGTGCACTTCTTTGTCGAATTTGTTGACGATATTTTCAACGCCTAAAGTCAAGGCAAACAGCGCCATTCTAACCAGTACGCCATTGTCGGTTTGGCGAAATATGGCCAGATTAGGATTCATATTTAAATCATTGTCCAACTCATTTGCTTCTGTGCGCGAATCTCGCGGTAACGGATGCATAATCACGGTTTTAGATTGAAAATGCTTAGTGTAAATCTGCTGATTCAAGCGGAATTTGCCACGATATAGATTTGCCTCTTCTTGTGAGCCAAAACGTTCCTCTTGTACTCGAGTTTGATAACAGATATCCGCATCAAAGTTACCTTCAAGGGTTTCACTAATAGTGTACCTGTGGCCTGCATTTTCAATAGCACTTAAAATCGCATCCGGCATCGCTAGCTCTTTGGGTGAAATAAGCGTAAAACGAATATTTTTAAACAGACAAAGTAGTTTACTTAACGAGTGTACGGTACGGCCATATTTCAGATCACCAATCATGGCGATATGCAGGCCGTCAATGTTGCCGCCATGGTATAGCAGTTCTTTTTGAATAGTATATAAATCAAGAAGGGCTTGCGTAGGGTGCTCGTTAGCGCCATCACCGCCATTTATCACTGGCACACGGCTACCTTGGGCAAATTCAGCGACTGAGCCTGAATCAGGGTGACGCATAGTGATGATATCGGAGTAGCCACTAAGTACACGGGCTGTATCGTACAAAGACTCCCCTTTGGCTAATGCGGAATTACTCATACCGGTGGTTTCACGTACCTCACCACCGAGTAAGTTAAAAGCAGTACCGAAGCTGACTCTAGTCCGTGTGCTAGGCTCGAAAAATAAGTTTCCGAGGATCGCGCCATCAAGTACCGTGGTCCGTTTTTGACGTTTTGCATAGGGCGCCATCTGATTAGCGACATCGAATACGCGTTCTATCGATTCACGGTCGAACTGATTAACGGAAAGAATATGACTACCTTCGAATTTCATTTGCCCTGCGCCTGTGTTGAGGAAACCGCGGGGATTTTATCAAACTTATGATGAATAGGGCGAAATCTATTGTAATGAATCGTCAATTTGTCATTAAGCCGTGATAAATTAATTTTTAATCGCCAAAAATATCAACGAGCTTTCAAGGATGACTATGAATACACATGCTAGCGAGCCAAAACGTATCATTATATTTGGTAATTCTGGGTCAGGGAAATCTACTTTGGCAAAGCACTTAGCCAGTACATTGAACATCGCGCACTTGGATTTAGATACGCTCGCTTGGCTACCTACAGAAGTACCAGAGCGGGCACCTATTGCTGACTCTATGCAGAGTATTAACGCATTTATTCGTACCCAAAAAAACTGGGTGATCGAAGGTTGTTACAGCGATCTACTCGCCGAGCTTACTGGCCATGCAAGTGAGCTAATCTTTATGGATTTACCAATAGCAGCTTGCGTTGAAAACGCCCGAAACAGACCGTGGGAGCCACATAAATATCCATCTAAAGAAGCGCAAGATGCAAATTTGCCGATGTTAATCGACTGGATAACTGATTACACCGCCCGCAGCGATACGTTTTCATTCGCCGCGCACAACGCTCTGTTTGGCACTTACCAAGGGAATAAAAAACGAATTGTCGAAAATAGCACGGAATTCCAATAGTAGGCATACTACACATGTGTTTTAACGTATGTATTCACTCATGTATCATGCATGTTTAATGAGTTGTTCCTGTAATACGCGTGCCAAGTATTCGCCCCACAATTGATAGGCAAGGGCACCAGGATGAAAGCCATCATCAGCGATAAAGCGCCGATCAGTGGGGAAGGGGGCACTGACAAAATGACACTGGGGATTGGTTTGGCAGAATTGTTCAGCAAGATCATTTAAGTGCTTGGCTCTAACGCCCAACCACCAGCGCAAGGGCTGGGGTAAAGCTGGGAATAAATGCATCGGTGGCAGGCTTGAAAAAAGTACTCGCTTTGCGCCGAATTTGTCCTGTAACGCTTGGGAGATGAAAGCAAGATTGCTTGACCATTTACGAGACGATGTGAGGCCAGTTACGTCGTTCACGCCAATAGATATGACGACCGTTTCAAACGCTTGGGTGGATTCAACGTGTTGGATTTTTTCCAGTAACTCTGCGGAAGTATCACCCGTTTTCGCCATGAGTTTCCAAGCAACTTGGTAATGTGGCCCAAGAGTATTTAACATACTACCCACCAATGCGTATCGCTGTAATTCAACTCCCACTCCAGCGGCGGCTGAGTCCCCGATGATCAACAGCGACAACGGGGTGCCACTGCCGTATGTGCCTTCTCGGCGTCCTGCCGGCTCGGGTAATTTAGGCGTTACTCGTCTAACGTATTTGCCCTGTATGATAAACAACAAAGCGAGAAAAACAGAAGCAAGGTGATAGAGCATAGCACGTCCATGTTAGGTCAATAGGCGGTCGACATCCTATAAAGCAACGCTATCAGGAGCAAGCATTACAACGGTATTTAAAGGTAGTCAATTAGTCGCATAAGACAATGGTGACAAGTGTTTAATCAGCATGGTTAAGCGACTAGATTGGTCATAAAAATTAGCCACGCTTAAGGAATTTAGCCAGTTATGAGCTGTTACAAACTGGCTACACTCATTTTATACCAATTCCATTAAACAATTGCCCTCTCAGAATTCATCCAGCGGGTTTTGAACAAGGCGTCGGTGTACAGAAATGGTTGTTCCCTTTCAAATACCGAGAACGCAGTATAAAACCCGCTGGGGTATTCCCTCCGGACGAATTTTAAAGGGGCTTTCTCTGCGTTGCTCGAACTTGAAAGAGAACCACTATTACTTCATTCAAGCGCCTTGATTAAGTCCCTTTAAATTTTCGCTGAGTGGCTAATTATTTAATGGAGTTGGTATTACCAGAGCATCACGCCACCCTCGCCCGATGCGCCTGCGCTGTACAACCGTAAGCGTAAGTAGTAGCGCCGGCCGTTAATTAATCTCTGGGATATTTTCGAGTTATAGTTTGTACCACTATCGTCATCCCCTGCTAAGTATATAGGCTCTGCATCATCATCTTCGAACAGCACAATTACTGTATCCATTGTGCCGAAGGTTTGTATGTTATAGGTGCGACTGATATTTGGCTCTATCGTAAAGTCCAACTGCTGACCGGGAGTAATGTCTAGCTTGTGGGATAGAAAGGGCACTAATTCAGGCCATTGAGCAGCAATATTATCCGGGTAAAATTTAAGCGCCTCTTGTATGTCCATTTCTGACAACCCAGGAGAGGGGATAAGGGGCTGCTGTTGATACTCCGCAGGGGAAAGGATCAAGCCGGCATCAAACTGATAATGCATGATGGAATCTCGATCCCAAGGGGATCCAGTAGCATCTTGTGGCGACAATTTACGGATAATATTGTGGTAGGTAGTCGCATCATCCCAGTAATTCGGTGAGCCCGCAAAGTTGGCATAAACGGCGTCTTCATCCCAAACAATACCTGCTTTGTGGTTTTGATGTTCGTGGGGGAAACCCATGGCATGACCAATTTCATGTAGCGCTGTGTCGCGGCCGTAAGGGGTTGTTAGGTCCCAGCCGAAATTCATGGTCTGATCTTCATGATTTGGCACCAGATCAATACAGTCTCTGCCCACATATGACCATGAGCTGCCAGGGGCGAACCCAATTCTAAATTCTGCTTGGGCAGCGTCGCCAACCTCAATAAAATCTAAGCCTATGCCTAGGTTCTTCCATTCATCAAACGCATCTCTGACAGCTTGTAGTTGGTTGGTTTGTCCCGTTAATTGGGGTTGATCCTGCATAAAGTAGTAGTGCAACACGGTGTGGTTTACCCATTTCTTCTCGATATAGCGCACTAAAGATTCGCGATTTCTATCAATATTTGGGTCGAGTTTACGGGGTTCTACCAAGGGTAAGTTGCAGATACTGGGGGCACTATGCTCACATGTTTTCATGTTCAAATCCTTCTGGAAGAGAAACAACGCAGCGCTTATTAATACTAATTATTTGCTGTAATTGGTATAAGCGTTATATCACTGCAAAACTATTGTTTCACGCTAAGTTAAGGCGGGTATTTCGAAACTACGCAAACGCCAATTTATACGCTTACTCATGCTTGTAAGTGTACAATACTACCCTAGAACATAGCGTGCAAAGCTTCCATCAATTTAGGCCATTTTACGTGTTAATTGATAAGCCTACCTTACCCGCTGTTGTTGTTATACCTGCCGCCAATATGAACGAAACGATTAAACTAGGCGCGCTGATCTTTTGGCGAGTCCATAACAACATGAGTGGTGATGGTACTGACTTGAGGCAAAGTGCCCAGAATATCAGTGTGGAAGGATTTGTAAGTTTTCAAATTGGTTGTTTCTACGCGTAAAATGTACTCGAAAGAGCCTGTGACATTGTGGCACTCTTTTACCTCGTCAGCGCTTGCGATCGCCTGCTCAAAAGCATCTTGTGAGCCCTTAGTGTGTTTCCCCAAGCCAACCGTAACGTACGCGATAAAGCCGTTGCCGAGTAGTTCACTGTCTAAAATAGCGCGATAGCCTTTGATCACACCGCTATTTTCAAGCTCTTGTACTCGGCGTAAACACGCCGAGGCGGACAGGCCAATTTTGTCTGCAAGCTCAGTATTAGCGATCCTTCCTTGCTGGCTAAGTTCATGCAATATTCGTTCGTTATACTTATCTTTTGGATTCATTTGTTGTGCTCTTGCATGGTTTTACGCTGTTTATAGCGCAGTAATTTCAGTCATATCTCTTTATAATTGCACAATTAGCTTTTCGGTAAAACTACCTCTAATAGGGACCAAAATTTAATGACGTTTGACATTCTCACCGCGCTTATGCTATTTGCACTTGTATCTTCAATTACGCCCGGGCCGAACAACTTAATGTTGATGGCATCAGGCGCCAACTATGGCGTTAAGCGTTCACTGCCTCATATGTTCGGTGTGTCACTGGGATTTACCTTAATGGTGGCGCTGGTAGGGTTAGGGATCATGCAACTATTTGATATGTTTCCTGTTACTTACCAAATTTTAAAAGTGTTGAGTGTCACTTATTTGCTCTACTTAGCTTATAAAATTGCCACGGCTTCGAACGCTAAACAGAACAATACAACTGATGCAAAGCCGATGACCTTTTTTCAAGCGGTGCTGTTCCAATGGGTGAACCCCAAAGCGTGGACGATGGCATTAACGGCTATTAGCGTATATGCACCATCGAAAAGCGTGCTAGCTGTAGTGATGGTTTCAAGTGTTTTTGGTGCGGTGAACTTCCCCTGCATTAGCACCTGGACAATTTTAGGCCAAAAAATACAAGGCTTTTTGACGGATGATAAGCGCCTTAGGGTGTTCAACTTCACTATGGCAGGTCTGTTGGTAATATCTCTTTATCCTATATTTTTATGATCATGGCTAATACAGAGTCATACCAAATCTAGGAAATAATTAACCACTAAACGAAGGCTATTATTAATTGGAATTAAAATTAAAATTAAAATTGGAAATGGTATTAAATCGTACTTGCCAAACTTCTGGTAAAGATTAGTCTCGGGTCAACACTTCGAGTAATTCAATTTCGAACGTCAAATCTGAGTTGGGCGGGATCATGTTACCTATTTTACGTTCACCGTAGGCAAGAGATGCAGGCACCCAAAGCTTACGTTTACCGCCTTCTTTCATACCTGTTAAGCCGAGTACCCAACCTTGTATCACACGTTTATTGCTTAACACGACCTGAAAAGGTGCATTGTTTTTATGGGATGAGTCGAACTCAGTGCCATCTTCTAAGAAGCCGCGATAATGCGTCGTGATGAGCGCACCGCGCTGGGCTGCCTTTCCACTACCTTCGACCAAATCTTCAATTTTTACATCCTGTTGCACGTCTATTACTCGCTCTATGTGAAATAAGTGGGGATTCTAAAGGACCGGCGACAGTGAATTAATCAATTGCCAGTGCTGTGAACAATAATAGAGGGAAAGTTGGCGCAAAAGAAGGGTTGGCTAGCGAGCGAGCTCAGCTTCACTAGCCATAACACGTTATCCACATCTGATGAGTGGCTGGGGATTACTTGAGATCCAACTCTTGATATTGGCTGGAACTGAGCGTTTTACGCATGGTTTCTCGCTCGCCAAACTCTTTATCTGATTTGCGCTCGTTGGTTGACATCATTTCTTCTATTTTCTTTTGAAACGCTTCGTACTCTGCAGTCTTGATATAGTCTTTATACTCAACCACTAAAATCAAGTCAGGTTCGCCTTCTCGTGCATGGTTGTTTGCCAAAACATGATAATCCACCACATGGCCTTCTTTTTTAGCAAACTCGTAAACATCCTTCCAACTTCCCGCCAAATGATCCATATAATTTTCAAATTGCCCCGGCAAAATTCTGATGCCATGGGCTTCCCATACAGTTCCATATGAGTAGCTAGATTCTTGAGCTACTACTGTGGTTGAAATACCGAATGCCAGTATGCCGCTCATCAAGATGCGAGTAAGTGCTACCAATTTTGTATTATTCATATTGTTTGTCCTTTTTGATATCACCTCACCCTGAGGTGATTTGGTATTAACGTTCGCCGAAAGCACGCAAGCGAATCAGTAAAACGTCGGCGCATAAAATCACAGAGCCGTTAACAAGAGGAGAAATACAGTGAACCTATATTTGCTGCTCATACAGCATGTAGCGGTATGAATGATATGTCGCGCTTCGAAAAAGTTTACGCGGCATTGTATTTTTAGGGGGAAATTGAGCTGTTTTTGAGCAACTTTTGAGGTGGTGGTGAGCTACCAAGCAATTCGCTTAGTCGGCTAATTACTTCACTATTGATTGCGTATTTTAGGGTAAGAAGCAGGCTGCTACAATTTTCTCATTGTATATTACCGCGTAGTCATGTGCTTTTGAGCGCAGTGATGTTTGCTCACCGACGCGAAGCGTATCTCCTGTGCCTTTTAAGGTACGATAGCCACACTGTTGCTGAATTCGAGCCAGAGGATGCACGGCTAAATCAACACCAGGTACGGATATAGCGCGCCCTGCGAAAGCTAATAGCCGCAGATCGCCCTCGTAGATGGCCTGCTTGGCGTCTTTGAGCGGATCTGCATCTGTTACCCAGCTCAGGGGATGTACATCTATTTTCACATTACTCTGGCTTGAAGGTGTATCGGCTTGAGCCGTAGATACGCCAAATGCATTCTTGGCTTCGGTGTTGGCTGCGGGCGCAATCTCGCTGGCTGTACGCCCAGCTAGGCTATTTTCCCGCGTATCTGTACTGCCAAAACAAGCGCATGCAGTGAGGTTTGTTAGCCCAATCAACATGATAGGACTAAGCACTGAAAGGCGTTTAATTAACAAGCGCATTTTGCTGACTTACGTGAACGTCTGCCTATGAACATCAGCATACTCACCAAACCAAGCCATACGTAACCAAATGAGCCAGCGCCACCAGAGCCACTGTCTGCCGTTGGCGCAGTAGTCGTGGGAGTTGCTGTAACCGTTAGCGTTAGGGTTGCACTGTCGGTGGCAATGCCATCGCTTACAATATAGGTCAGGCTTTCATTGCCTGAAAACCCACTAGCTGGTTGATAACTTATTTGGTTGCCACTAATGCTAACAGTCCCTGAGCCAGTGTAACTTACGTCGCTGATACTTAGGTTGTCGCCATCGATATCAGTATCATTATTTAGCACACTGATAAGCGTGGCAGCGCTATCCTGCTCAACGGTTTGGCTGTCATCGCTGGCTTGTGGATCATCATTGACCGGGTTAACACTCAGCACCAAAGGGAAAGCACCTGAGTCTTCGATACCGTCATTGACAGTGACCGAGACCGACAGCTCGCCGCTAAAGTTCGCATCAGGCACTATGGTCACACCATCTTCAATACTGTAATTACTGCCTGCTTGCAACGCTAAGGTGAAGTTATCTGGGTAGCTAGAGTCTGGGTCAGTGACTTGTAAGGCAGTTAACGTCAGGGTAAGTGTGTCGTCTTCATTGACGCTTAATACAGACTGGCCATCAATTACAGGGGCGACATTTGAACCACCTTGAGTAATCTCAAAGTTGGCAGGGTTTATAGCGTAAAAGACGTTATCCACACAGCTGACTTTTATACGTGCTCTGGTGGTGTTGGTGTTTGGTGAAAATACCACTTGTTCGCCATCATTGGGGGTGTCGCTTATAAGAATACTGTCAAAAGTATTATCACCGTCTAAATCTGCTGTGATGTGCACCGAGGGGCAACTAATCGGTGCACTTTGTGTACTGGCGGTATTCCAGGTAATGGTTTGAAGGGCATTGCCTTGCCAAACACTGGTCGCGGTGGGCTGTGTTACAGCAAATGCGGTGCCCGTATTTGTGACACTCAGCATAACGTCAGCAGTGTCTACACCGCCTCTATTGTCTTTTACCGTAACGCGAAAGTTTAGTTCTCGATCGGTTGTAGGGTAAGCCTCACCAAAACTAACGGTATTATCTAGCACATCCTCTAAAGCAGGGAAATAACGATAACTCTCACTGACTGCAGAGTACGAGCGAAACAGTGGATTCGCGCCATTATCGCTGCGCATTTCGCTGGCGGTTGCCGTTCCGCCCGTGTCGCCACCGGCATCAATTTGCTCCCAGGTATAGGTTAGTGTTTCATCATCAGTTGCTTGTGCATCGAGTATAAATGGCGTGTTGGCTGGAATAGTGTAATTTGTTGAGGCCAAGGAGACTTGTGGCGCAGCATTGTTCAAACTGACTGTGGTGCCGCAAAGACGGCCGCGTCCAGTCTCAACATAGTCTCGTATTTGTTCCACTGAGCCCGCGTGAAAAAAAGGTGAACTGGTGTTTTGTAAATTCTGAGTGCCGCATATACCTGCGTACGACATAATTGTAGAGCCACTGCCTGGCTCAAATGCGCTCGAACTGCTGCGTTGCTCTTCATCACAGGAGTCAAAATCTTGCGCGTTAAAAGAGTGTTCGGCGTCCAGTTGGTGGCCCAGTTCATGGATCACCAAATCAATGTAAAAGCGCTCCCCTTGGGGGGAAGTATTGCCAGTATACCCTCTGGCTTTGTGGGTACTCAAACAAACTACGCCAACGAAGGCTAGACCGCCTGGGTTAGTGGCAAGCAAATGCCCTATATCATAATTGCTAGAGCCTACGGCATCATCAACGACTTGTTGATTGGTATCTAAATCTTCGTTTGCATCACTGTTGGTAAAGGGGTCGGTAGCGGCATCTGTGTAAATAATGTCTTCGTTATCAATCAGCTCAAACTGTATGGCGGTATCTACCAGTAAAATCTGATTCACTCGGTTGACCAAGGTGATCATTTCTGCCACGGCGTCGGCTTTTGTTCCACCTACTGCTTGAGTGTATTCACCGGTCGCACTGAGGGCTAATCGGTAGGTGGTTAAAGTATCGCCTGTGGTTTTCTGGGCGGTGGTTAAATCGGTAATGCTTTTTTCTTGTGCTGAAAGGGTGTCAATGGAATCATCCATCCCCTGTGGTAGCAGGCTTTCGCCGTCAGAATCCAGGTAATAATAGCTAACATATTGTTCGTCGTTTTTTTCGTAAACTGGGCTTAATAATGCCCATTGGCCATTTTGACGAAATATACCCGTTAGCCCTTTATGAGTCAGGCTGAAACGCCCAACATTTAGCGGAGCATTCACTTGCACCGCGTCATAGGACATAAATCGAGGGTAGCGCGCAGCTAAATCATCAGACATCACGCGGGAAGGCGTGAGCGTAAAGTCAGCAAAAGTACCATCTGGTAAAGGCAGCGCTAAGGTGATAGCGGCGGTTTTATCTGAGAAACGCTGTTGCAATGACTCGCTGGCAAGGGACTGATAGTTACCTTTAACCACGGCAACTTTTGCCGTGTTGTTCCCAGTGCTAAATTTAGCTTGGGCTGAAGCTACCCACAAAGATTCAGCAGCGGCGCTGCCAGCGCTAAGTGCACCGATGCCAGAGGCGGCGATAAGTAACATACGTTGGGCAAATTTACTGAAATTGTATTTGTTTACTACCTGCATAAAACAACCTTGAACAATTGACTGCTTTCGGGGAGCGTCCCGATTAAGCTAAGCGGCCAGCTTAAAATTAAAGAACAGTCTGATCCTTGCTTGTTCTACTTCACTTGATACCGACACGACAAAAACGTCAAGCCTGAACAGTGACACGAGCCTTATTCTAGTGATAAATCGTGAAACTTGTATCACAAATCTTGAGTTTTACTGGCTGAACAGAGTATGAATTAGCAAATAGCGTATTTTACCGACACGGGAATCAGGTAGAATATCACTATTCTACCGACCTCATCGCCCCGAGCAATAAAGCTTATGCCAACAGAAAAGCGTGATGCGCGACCAACAAAAGTCAACTATTTCGGTATGTTAAAAACAGATTGTCCAAAATGTATGCGCATGCGCTATATCATTCTGTGGGGCATACTGATGGCTATGATGTACTTCTGGTTTTGGGGTTAAATAAAGGAACAAAATGCAAGATGTAATACAGATCCGCGCTTCTGCGAAACGTAATGTTCTCACCACTAGTTTGTTTGGTGTTGCCGGCATTTTTGTGGCCGCTGCTATTTTTGCTTGGCTGCCTGAGGCATTCTTTTTAGCCGGTGTGTTTGTGACGAGTGCTTCAATAGTGGCATTGTTAATTGCGTGGTTTAAGTTTCGTGAGCCTATTTTCAGCTTAGAGTTATCCCATGATTCTATTTGTTACCAGCATCGAAAAGGACAATGGCATGTGAGTTGGCACAATATTCAACGTATTGATGTCCCTCGCGCGCATCGAGACTTAGCACTTGAAGATTTAAGCTTAGTGGGCATAAAACTTAAAGATTATCGGCCTTTTTTAACCACTACACCGATCAAGTTGATGATCCATTTGTTGATGGAGCAGCGTTCTTTACTGTTACTAGGAGATAAAGCTGACAGTGCCTCAGGACTGAGTTTCAGTGCCAACCTTGTAGAGGACGATAAACACAAGTTACCTGATGGAACTGTGCTTACCGGCACGCAAGCCATGCTAGCTAATCGAATGACCAAGTTGCGTGAGCGATTAGGTTACGACTTGTATATCAACGTGTCTGAGCTTGACCGCAGTGAGCAAGAGTTCGTGCGGCTATTGCGTGAATGCCAAGAGTTTGTTCAAAACCAACAGAAGCAAGATGCTTAGTATTGGCTAACATATTGACATCATCAGGGATGAATATGACTAATCCCTGATGCTGTGTTTGATGACATCCTTTTGTTTCAACAGGGCTTTAACATCGTTAATCAGTCTGGCCAAAGACGAGGGCACCTTATCAAATTGTTCTCGCTTCAATTGGCTCTCTAATTCTGAGCAACTACTATGCAACGCTACCGCACCGGTATAGCAACATACCCCGTGCAGTGCATGCACAACTTGTTGCAGTTCATTATGTTCAAGGTGCGCTTGCAGTCGTTCAAATTTGCTTTCAAAAGAAGGAAGCTGCTCTATGAATTGTTTAAACAGGTCTCTGGCCGCGTCAGCATTTTGGTTGGCGCGTTTGAGTGCCAAGGGCCAATTAAACACTACTACGTGTTCTTTTTCTTCCTCCCCTTGATGACACCAACGATTAATCAAGTCAACTAGGTCCGAAAGGTCGAGAGGTTTCGGCAAGTAATCATCCATACCACTATTTAACAGCCGCTGCTGTTCTTCCTTAAACGCGTGGGCCGTTACTGCAATAATAGGTGTACCGAAATTAAGATTCGTTTCTCGAATTAATTTGGTTGCTTGTAAGCCATCCATATTAGGCATTTGCACATCCATCAATATCAGATCAAATTCGCTTTCCTTGCATAAATTGACCGCATCTTGGCCACTGAACGCGAGTTTAAGCTCAAGGCGTGATGGTTTAAGCCAAGTGCTTAACAAGCGCAGATTCATTTCCATATCATCCACCGCCAGTACAGTAACTGCAGGCAATTCTTGCAGGCGCTTTTGCAACTCATTAACCGGTGCTTGTGTGGGCTTGTGCATAATTTCTTTCAGCTTGCCTGGAGTCAGAGGTAAACGTAGTTGAGGGGAGAATTGCCCAGTAAACTGAGAAAAACGACAACAAGAATCCTCGCCTGAGCACAACAACACCTTACGTTTGGCCACGATATTGCTAGCGCTCGAAAAAGCCTGTTCATTGGTTGCTTGATTATGCGGGTGTATGCAAAAGATCACGCAATCAAATGCTTGTGTGCAGGTTTGTAAGAAAGTAACCGAGTCGACACTCGTTACTCGCGCCCCAAGGGACTTAAGTAATTTACTGGCGGTGAATCGCGCGTTGGGGTAAGGCTCATACAGTAATACCGTTTGATCTTGCCAGTCACTTTTTGGCGAAATACTGGGTTTAGTGTTTAAAATATTCATGCGAACCGTGACATTGAAGGTACTGCCTTGACCTGGGGAGCTTTGTAGCGACAATTGCCCGTGCATTAATTTGACTAACTCTTTGCAGATAACCAAACCTAGCCCAGTGCCTTGGTAAGAGCGATTCAGCGCATCATCAACCTGCGAAAACGCGGTAAACAGTTTGCGCTTATCTTCTCGGCTAATACCAATACCCGTGTCTTCAATTTTAATGGTTAACTCAAAAATACCGTGCTCTAGCACCTTACCCGATGCCGCTAAGCCAATGTGTCCGGTATCGGTAAATTTAAGGGCGTTGCCCAATAAATTATTCAGTATTTGACGGATCCTATAGCTGTCACCTATCAGCTTGAGCGGCAATGGTTCGATGTCGTAAACAAACTCAAGGCCTTTGAGATGAGCGGATTTAGCCATCACGCCTATCATTTCTTCGAGTAACTCGTTTATTGAAAACGGGTGACTGTTAATTTGAAGCTTGCCCGCCTCAATTTTCGATACATCCAGCACATCGTTAACTATGGTCATTAAATTATCAGCGGCAGCATTGATAATATTAATTTGGTCGCGTTTATCGGTAGAGAAGTCACCTTGTTGCAACTCTTTACTAAAACCAAGAATGGCGTTTAATGGAGTTCTTATTTCGTGACTCATGTTAGCCAAAAACTGAGACTTTACATTGCTTGCAGCGACCGCTTCTTTTCGAGCAATGTCCAGACGTACGTTTTGTTCTTCTACTAATTCGATGTTATTGCGTAAATCATTGGTGGCTTGCTGTACTTCAAGTTCTAACTGGTGACGGCTTTTATCCATTAACGCCAACGAAAATAATGCGGATTCAAAGAACACACCGAACTGAAAGCAATAGGTGGTGAAGAAATTAGAAGGCAACATATCCACCAAGCTAAACATACCAATCAATGCGCATGTGGCTAAAATACTCCATGCGAAAATAAAATAGCGTGCGGCATAAAACTGATTTGAGTAGCTTTCAAACCCTGCATAGGTGTAGCAACTAATGGCCAACATACTGACCACATACACAGCGGCATTTTGCCAAACGGGAGGGAATAAGTTGACCAAAGAGCACAAGCCCATCACAGCCAGAAGGCCAATACTGACTTTTATGAAAGGAAGTGTTCTAGGGGCGGTGTCTTTGGCCTCCAAAAACACTAAGGTAAACACCCCAGAGCCAATGCCAATCATGACAAAAATGATATCTGTGTGCATGTCAAACCAATGGGATAGTGCTTGAGGAAGCATCATACTAGCGTGACCCCCCCACACGAATTGCCAAACAATAACCGTGCAGATATACCCGACATAAGCTAATAGACTAGACTCACGCAGGGCAAAATAGACCACCAAATTGTAAATGGCTAAAATGATCAAGCCACCGTAAAACAACCCCCACAACAAGCTATCATAAAAGCTCTGCATTTCATGTGAAGTACTAGATTTGATGCTAATGGGCGCGACTAAGCTGCTATGCTGGCTCTGCAAACGCACAAACAGCTCAACGGTTTGCGCATAGGGCAATTCGACTTTCATCATAGGTAAGCGATAGTGAGTTTTCACGCCGAGCTTACCTTGAAAACTTGAAGCAATAATTTGCCCATCTTGTATCAGGTACATATCAACATTATCTAGCTGCGAAAACGCTACACTGACCACCCATTTGTCTGTGGTTGTGACATTACTCAAGGTGGTGTAGAGCCATACACCATGTTCGGAAAAACCATAATTAGGGTTGCCGCCTGAGTGCCAAACGAACTGGGATAGCATGTCTCGCGCTTGGGTCACACTTAGCTCTATGCCGTCTTCTTGCATAACGCTAATGGATGAAGACAGGCTAACTTCTTGATCTTTAGAGATAAGTTGCACAAGGCTTTCGGCTTGTTGGGCATTGCCGATTGACACTCCCCACAAGGCCATCAGGCAAACCAATAGGGCCAGCCAAAGCTGCGTAGGGTGTTTTAAAAAGTCGTAAAGCCTCAAAGTGTCTCCTGCACAGCTAGAATTAACTCAAAGGCCCGTCGAAAATATTTTGCTAATTGGCGACAATCTTTGTAGTTAACATAGATATCTTTATAATTGTTATGTTCTTACCATCACTGGAAATAATCTATGATACTTCGTCGTTTGATTCTACTTTCTTTTGTCAGTTTTGCTGGCATAGCTAAGCCCTTACCGTTAGAAAAGCTCTCTCTACCTACTGGGTACAGCATTGAAATCTACGCCTCAGATGTAAAAAATGCTCGGCAGATGGCGCTTAGTGATAATGGCATTTTATTTGTTGGTAGCCGAGACAGTGGGCTTTTAACTGCTGTTGTGGATAAAGACCAGGACGGTAACGTGGACGAGGTACTGCAAATTGCCAAAGATTTAACCATGCCGTCAGGGCTCACCATTAAAGATGGTGATTTATATGTAGCAGAGGTCAGCCGTATTCTGAAATACGCCAATATTGAGCAGAATTTCCGCGAATTACCTGAGCCTGAAGTGGTCATTGATGGCTTGCCTGATAAAAAGCATCATGGCTGGAAGAATATTGATTTTGGGCCAGATGATTGGTTGTACGTTCCTGTTGGCGCGCCATGTAATATATGTGAAACCAATGGCGGTGATAAGTTTGATAACCCTGAATTTGCCTCGATTTTAAAATACAACTTAAAAACCAAAGAGCGAGTCTGGGTCGCAAAAGGGGTAAGAAATAGCGTGGGTTTTGACTGGCACCCGCAAACTAACCAAATGTGGTTTAGCGATAATGGCCGCGACATGATGGGAGATGATATTCCACCGTGTGAAATCAATAGAGTTGATGAGATGGGTGCTCACTATGGATACCCTTATTACCACGGTGGCACCATAGCCGATCCTGAGTTTGGCACAGGCAAAAATGCTGCAGACTATGTTGCACCCGCATTGAATTTGGGCGCGCATGTTGCGCCATTAGGTATCCATTTCTATCACGGCGATATGTTTCCCGCAGATACCCAAAACAACTTATTTGTGGCTGAACACGGTTCATGGAACCGAAGTAAAAAGTCTGGCTACAAAGTTATGCGAGCGATATTGAAAGATAACGATATTGTTGAATATCAACCTTTCATTGAAGGCTGGTTGCAAGCGGATGAAACATCGTGGGGGCGCCCTGTTGCTATGCTCACCATGCCAGATGGTAGCTTGTTGGTATCCGATGATTTCGCGAATGTTATTTATAGGGTAACCTACCAGAAGTAATCCACTTTTTACGTTTAAAGCGGGAGCGAAAATGTTGGTTTTCGCTCCCCAACAATAATAACAGCGGCCGATATAGCACACTATGAGTCAAGAAATCATTATCAATAAAGACGGTATCGAACAGCTTCCGATGCGTCAATTCACCGAAGAGTCTTACCTCAATTATTCCATGTACGTCATCATGGATCGGGCATTACCCCATATCGGCGACGGCTTAAAGCCAGTGCAGCGGCGTATTGTGTACGCCATGTCAGAACTTGGCTTGAGCAACAACGCAAAGTATAAAAAGTCGGCGCGTACAGTGGGTGACGTATTAGGTAAATTTCATCCCCACGGTGATTCAGCCTGTTATGAGGCTATGGTATTGATGGCGCAGCCATTTTCTTATCGCTATCCGCTGGTGGATGGTCAAGGTAACTGGGGGGCGCCAGACGACCCTAAATCATTTGCTGCCATGCGTTACACCGAATCTCGGTTGTCTAAGTTTAGCGAGGTGTTGTTGACCGAACTTGGGCAAGGTACGGTTGATTGGCAACCTAACTTTGATGGCACGCTAGATGAGCCCAAAATATTACCAGCACGCTTACCGCATATTTTGCTCAATGGTATTACCGGCATCGCGGTCGGTATGGCCACTGATATTCCGCCACATAATGTACGGGAAGTCGCCAATGCCTGTGCCCACTTATTGGATAATAGCAAAGCGGAATTACACGAATTATTGGAGTTCGTACAGGGGCCTGATTACCCAACTGATGCTGAAATAATCACCCCACAAAGCGACATTCGTAAAATGTACGAAACCGGTCGTGGCTCAATTAAAATGCGCGCTGTGTATTATGAAGAAGCTGGCGATATTATTATTACGGCGTTGCCACATCAAGCCTCTGGCGGCAAAGTATTAGAACAGATCGCTGCCCAGATGCAGGCTAAAAAACTGCCTATGGTCAGTGATTTACGTGATGAGTCGGACCACGAAAATCCAACCCGTTTATTGATCACACCGCGCTCAAATCGCGTCGACGTTGAGCAATTAATGCAGCATCTGTTTGCCACTACAGATTTGGAGAAAAATTACCGCGTTAATATCAACATGATTGGCTTAGATGGTCGTCCTCAGGTTAAAGACTTGCGCATGATTTTGTCTGAATGGTTGGTATTTAGAAAAGACACGGTTGTTAGGCGTCTGCAGTATCGTTTAGATAAAGTATTGGCGCGCTTGCATATTTTAGAAGGCTTGATGATTGCCTTTCTAAATATTGACGAAGTTATTCGTATCATTCGTTATGAGGACAAGCCGAAGCTCGTCCTGATGGACACCTTCTCGCTATCAGATATTCAAGCGGAAGCTATTCTTGAGTTGAAGCTACGTCATTTAGCCAAGCTTGAAGAAATGAAAATCAAAGGCGAGCAAGATGAACTGGCCAAAGAGCGTGACGAGCTGCAACTTATCTTAGGGTCTGATCGCCGCCTTAAAACACTGATCAAAAAAGAAATTTTAGCTGCAGCAGAAATGTACGGTGATGATAGGCGCTCACCGATTATTGAACGTTCTGAGTCAAAAGCCTTGACCGAAAAGGAGCTTATTCCATCAGAAGCGGTCACCGTTGTACTGTCAGAAAAAGGTTGGGCTCGTTGCGCTAAAGGCCATGATGTAGACGTGGTCGGGTTGAGTTACAAGGCCGGGGATAAGTACCTCGCCAGCAGCAAAGGGCGAAGTAACCAACAAGCCGTGTTTATGGATACCTCCGGGCGGGCCTTTTCCTGTGATGCCCATTTACTGCCCTCAGCCCGAAGCCAAGGTGAGCCCATAACAGGACGCTTTAGTATCGTCAGTGGTGAGAGCGTTGAGCACGTGCTGATGGGACAAGACGAGCAGCAATATCTGATTGCCTCTGATGCGGGCTACGGATTTGTTGGCAAATTTGCCGACATGATAAGTAAAAACCGAGCTGGGAAAGCCTATATTTCTTTACCTAAAGCCGCCAAAATTATTGCACCTCAAGCAGTGCACGACTTATCCAGTGATTGGTGTTTAGCGATTTCCAATGAAGGGCGCATGTTAATGTTCCCGTTACGTGACTTACCCAGCTTAGGAAAAGGCAAAGGGAATAAAATTATCAGTATCCCTTCGGCTAAATCACAAGCTCGGGAAGAGTTCGTCAAGGTGCTCGCTGTCGTCCCTCAAGGTGCCAATGTAAAAGTACTGGCGGGCAAACGCGGTATGACATTGACCGCTGACGACTTAACTCATTACCAAGGTGAGCGAGGGCGCCGGGGCAACAAACTTCCCAGAGGCTTACAACGTGTCGATGGTATTGAAGTTGAAGCGGGTACCGGTGTTAGCGACCAAGCTGACGATACCGGTGAGTTACCTAACGAGCCATCTCTATAATCCTGCTCGATCGGCTATAGATTTCTTCTATAGCCGATGGTTATTTTCTAAAAGGAATGTTCATGCAGTTTGTCTTAGTCGCTTTCGCTTTATTCATCAGTTCTTTCCCGGTCTTAGCAGAGAAAATCACTACCCAATATGGCTCGCTATTGGGTCAAAAAAACAATAATTCTCAAATTTTTTCCTTTAAAGGGATCCCATTTGCTGCGCCGCCGGTTGGTGAGCTTCGTTGGCAGCCGCCCCAAGCGGTTAGGGCATGGCAAGGTGTGAGAGACGCGACAACATTCGCCCCTCGTGCAATGCAAAATCCCATCTATAGTGATATGCAGTTTCGCTCACAAGAGGTGAGCGAAGACAGCTTGTACCTGAACGTGTGGACACCGAAAACGAGTCAAAGCGCAAAATTGCCCGTGCTACTGTATTTTCATGGCGGTGGCTTCATTGCAGGCAGTGGCGATGAAAAGCGTTACAACGGCGCTTCTATGGCACAAAAAGGCATAGTGGTCGTTACGGCGAATTATCGTCTTGGTGTATTTGGCTTTTTCGCCCATGAAGGTTTATCTAAACAGACAGATTATCATGGCTCGGGCAATTACGGATTGATGGACCAACAAGCAGCGCTTAAATGGGTGGCCGAGAATATTCAACAGTTCGGGGGCGATCCTAAGCGTATAACGATTGCAGGGGAGTCTGCAGGCTCGATTTCCGTTTCGGCACTTATGGTGGCACCTTCGGCAAAACCATATATCGCTGGTGCAATCGGTGAAAGCGGCTCGATTGTTGGACCACCCCTTGACCCGTTAACACTCAAAGATGCCGAACAGTACGGTCAGAAAGTGGCAACGATTGCACTTAAAAATACCCCTGAGCAAAACGTAAGCGTTCCTGAAGAGCGCATTGCGGCGCTAAGAAGGATGCCTGCTCGAACGCTGCTAGATAAGGTCACAAAAGGCGGTTTCATCTATTTTAAACCAAATGTAGATGGCGCCTTCTTCCCTGAATCACCTGATTTGTTATATGCCAATGGGGCACAAGCAAAAGTGCCTTTGCTGCTTGGGGATAACTCGCAAGAAGGCGGCTATCAGCAGATCATGGTTGATGGGCCACCCACTGTTGAGCATTATCTTGATAAAATAAAACGCCTGTACCCAGATGATTTTAAGAAGGTGCTCGGCCTCTACTCTGGCAAGAATAGTGCGCAAGTTATTGCATCTGCGCAGGCGCTAGCCAGTGATCGTTTCATGGGTATAGCAACCTACAACTGGGCTTATCAAAATGTTAAGACCAATACCGCTCCAAGCTTTTACTATTTTTATGACCATATTCGACCCCCGATGATTGGAGCGAAGAAAGCCCTGCCAGTGAATAAACCAAGAGGTGCTGTGCACTCTGCTGAAATTGAATACGCCTTAGGTAACTTAGATGCCAATCCATTATACGAATGGCAAGACGCGGATTATCAAGTTTCAGAGATTATGCAGCAATATTTTGCTAATTTTATCAAAACAGGTGTGCCTAATGGTTCTGACGGCGCCGCTCGTGCTTTGCCTCTTTGGCCACAATTTAGCCAACATAAACGCATGGTGTTAAAGGCGCAGCCTGAAGTTGAAGACGTTGGTTACCTGCAAGAGCGACATGCTTTCCATCGTCGTTATTTCTTTGAAAAAGCCCAACTCGAAAAAGACAGCCTTAATAACATCATTGAAAAAAGTAGCGCACCACAGTGAGTTCGTCCGTGAGCAATCAATTTAAAAAAGAATACATAGTGGTGGCGCAAAATGCGTCTGGGCGGAACATGAACGTGCCTCTGTATCGCTTTATTGGCCAAGAACCAGGCCCTAAGGTGTACATTCAAAGCTCGATTCATGGTGCTGAAGTACAGGGAAATGTGGTGATCTACCACCTTATTCAACTGTTAAAAAAAATGCCTATTCGGGGCGAAGTGATACTTGTTCCCAATTGTAATCCGGTTGGCACCAATATAAAGGCGGGAGAATACACCTTAGGGCGCTTTGACCCTGTAAACGGTACGAATTGGAATCGCGGCTATTTTTACGATGCGAGTTTGATTGAAGATTTCGCACAAACAGTGCGAAACGACGAGCCCATCTCTCAAATTAAACAGCGCTTTCGTCAGCAAATTAAGCATATTTTGGCATCCAAACTGGAAGAACCATGGGGTATCGGGCTAGCACAACGGCTGAATTTGAAATTACAACAACTCGCCTTTGATGCCGATTTTGTGCTGGATTTACATAACGGGCCTGTTTCTACGCGGCACATTTATGTGCCAGAGTATGCTCAAAAATCGGCAAGTTTGTTCAATATTCCTCATGTTATTTTGATCCCGAATAAATTTGCTGGAGCCTTGGATGAAGCAACGTTTTGCCCCTGGTGGACGCTGCAAGACTTGGTTAGTCAGAAGCGTCAGCAGGATGTCGATTTTGGGGTTGAAGCCTTTACGTTGGAAATGGGCAGCCAGGAGGTGATTAATTTTTCTGAGGGAGAGTATGATGCAAACAGCATTTTATCTTACCTCAATGGGAAAGGCTGTTTATTACAAAGTGATATTCACCCAGAAACAATGCGCCGAGTGGCCACCTATTTGAAGAACTATAAGGTCTTATATACTCAGCAGGGCGGTATGGTGGAGTATTTAGCCAAGCCAGGTGAAGTAGTGAAGAAAGGCCAGCCGTTAGCTAAGTTACTCAATGTGGATGAGCTCGATACCGAAAATGCAACTGAATTGGTGGTGGCACAATGTGATTTGATCCCCATTTTGCACTTTCCTTCAGCTTCGATTTTGAGCGGCACTCAGTTGTACAAATGCTTTACCCACTACTTTGAGCTTTAGAACTGTAAATGAGTTGTATGAAGCGCATAGGTGCTGATGACACGTCACATTTAAAACTGAGGGAGCTTTTGAGAGCATCGGTGCTCGTAAACTAACGCGCTTTCAACATGGTTCACTTCCGGCCTAGCGGTAAGCTGGTTGAACACGAAATCTCGCAAATGACTAGAGTCAGTCACGGTAACGTGCAATAAAAAATCGATGTTACCGCCCATATGAAACACACTGAGCACTTCGGGGTGAGGCAATAAATCAGCAACAAAGTCATCTACCGCTAAACGATTATGATCAGACAATCGAATCGAAATCATCGCTTGTATATGACCACCTAAGGCATTCAAATCTACCTGTAACGATGCGCCTTGAATAATCTCATCTGCTTGTAAGCGCTTGATGCGCTCAAGACAAGATGAAGGCGCTAAGCCCACCCGTTTGGCTATTTCTTTATTGGTGGTACGAGCATCTTGGTACAAGGATGCAAGAATATCCAAATCTATGCTGTCTAGGGGCCGGCTATTTTTCTTAGGCATCATATGCTCTCTATGGATAGGTACAATAAATAACGAGTTTCGCTACGTGAATAGCGTCAGGCTTCGCATAGGTCAATTGGATAAAAGAGTGTCAGAACGTATGGTAAGAGCGGCATCAATGCCATCAATACTGGTGCCATACATTAGCCCAATAAATAGCTTAGGAATGGGTTCCTATTGATTTGATTTTTGACGTGCCTAGCAGACACAATATGACGGCTAGGCAAATACATTACTACTAATTCATCGCCAGCATAATGCGCTTGCTATTACTCAGTAACTCAAGTTGCTCTTTTGCCACGAGTTCGAATGCGCTGCGCTCTTTCTTGGCGATGGGTAGTGCTTTTGGCAAAGAAACGGTTCTAGGGTTGCGATGTACGCCATCCACTAAAAATTCGTAGTGTAAATGCGGGCCAGAAGCTAACCCCGTGGAGCCAACAGTGCCGATAACATCGCCCTGCTTAACGGTTTGGCCCACTTTGACTTTACGCTTGGTAAAGTGCAAATATTTGGTTACGTACTTTTCACCGTGTTGAATGAAAACGTGATTACCATTGTATTTATCGTAGGATGAGCGGATCACCTTACCATCGCCAGCGGCCATTACAGGGGTGCCGCGATTTGCTGCGTAATCTACGCCGCGGTGGGCTTTCCAGCGTTTTTGAACTGGGTGGAAGCGACGTTTTGTGAAACTAGAGCTGATGTATTTAAAACTAACCGGTGCGCGTAAAAAACTTTTTCGCATACTACGCCCTTCTGGGGTGTAGTAATTGCCATCAGAGTAACGGATAGCGGTAAAGGTGTTACCACCGTTGGTAAATTCAGCTGAAACGATATCACCATATTCCACGAATTCACCGTCTATGTATTTTTCTTCAAAGACAACATTAAAGTTATCACCTTGGCGAATTTCCAAGGCAAAATCGATATCCCAGCCGAATATTGCCGCCAAGCTCATGATTTGGCTTTCAGATAGGTGGGCTTTTACACCGGCATTCCAAAAACTGCTGTTGATCTCGCCTTGCGCGTAATTCAAGCGCGTATCAACATTTTGTTTATCAACCCGAGCGGTGAGTTGATTCTTTTCATCTGGGTGAATAAGTAATGTGTCAGTATTTGAAAACGCATAACTCAAGCCAGCAAATTCGCCGTTTTTATCTACTTGAAGTGAAACGAGTTGACCAGGGCGGATTTTTAACAGCATTTTGGCGAGTTCGCCAGCACTGCTCACATTATAAGTGTCGCGAGCGGTCAGACCGGCGCGCTTGAAAATCTTGGCCAGCGTATCGCCGCGCTTAACTTGATAAGTGCTCCATTCAACGTCGTCGCTAACGTGTTCTTCACTGCTAGCCGATAAATGATCTGTGCTAATAGGCAGTTCGTAGCGTTTACCTATCTCTAATAGAGCGGCTTCGGTGTTACGGGAAGCGCTGGCACGATCTGATGGGAATAAGGCAAGAATAAGCACGATAGACGCGAGGGAAGCAACCGCCCACTTATGTGCTTTAGGTAATTGTGAAAAGGCTTTTTTTACCACAGGAAAATTCAACTCATACAACTGATAAGTGTGCAGAATATAATGATTGAACGGGATTTTCTAGAGGAAGGTCGTTTTTTGTACATCTTTAGTATTATATGAGTGTAAGAATCCATTGATTAATCCTTATACGCCCTTTCAATACCAGACGCTGCAACGTAAAATAATCGATTAAATTTATTCGTATTATCATTTTTATAAGGGTTTAAAATGGCAGATTGGCAAAGCGCATTTGCTGAGCTTCAGCGTGGTGCTGAAGAAATATTGTTGGAAGAAGAACTGATTGCCAAGCTAAAAGAAGGCAAACCGTTAAAAATCAAAGCAGGCTTTGATCCTACAGCGCCAGATTTACACCTAGGCCACACGGTTTTAATCAATAAACTGCGGTCATTTCAGCAGCTTGGGCACGAAGTTATTTTTCTCATCGGTGATTTCACCGGAATGATTGGCGACCCAACAGGCAAAAATGTTACCCGTAAGCCACTGACCCGAGAAGACGTATTGGCGAATGCTGAAACTTACAAAGAGCAAGTATTCAAAATTCTTGATCCGGCTAAAACAACGATCCGTTTTAATTCAGAGTGGATGGAAGGCCTAGGTGCCTCTGGCATGATCAAATTAGCCTCAAGCCAAACAGTGGCACGTATGCTAGAACGTGATGACTTTAAAAAGCGTTATGCCAACGGTCAACCCATCGCTATTCATGAATTTTTGTACCCGCTGGTTCAAGGCTGGGATTCTGTTGCCCTTGAGTCTGATGTTGAATTAGGCGGAACGGATCAGCGCTTCAACCTATTGATGGGCCGTGAATTGCAAAAAGGGCAGGCGCAACGACCGCAAACTGTTTTGATGATGCCCTTGCTTGAAGGTTTAGACGGCGTACAGAAGATGTCTAAGTCCCTTGGTAACTATATTGGTATCACTGATTCGCCAAGCGATATGTTTGGTAAAATCATGTCGATTTCAGATGATTTGATGTGGCGTTACTATGACTTACTTAGCTTTAAAGCCATTGAAGAAATTTCGCTTTACAAAGAACAAGTCGCTGGGGGCACGAACCCGAGAGACATAAAAATTGCGCTGGCTAAGGAAATTATTGCGCGCTTCCACGATGAAGCCGCAGCAGAAGCCGCTCACTATGAGTTTATTCAACGCTTTCAGAAAAATGCCATCCCAGATGAGATGCCTGAGTTTACTTTTGAGGCAGGTACAGAAGGTATGGCTGTTGCCAATTTGCTTAAAGAGGCCGCTTTAGTGGCATCGACTTCAGAAGCTATGCGCATGATTAAACAAGGTGCGGTTAAAATGGACGGTGAAAAAGTGGCTGATCAAAAAGCGATTTTCAACTCGTTACAAGAAGCGGTTTTCCAAGTGGGCAAACGCAAATTTGCACGAGTGACGCTAAGCTAAGCACAATAAGCGGTTTGCCCATATGATGAGTGAGCCGCTTTTCTTAAGGTTTTTCACGAGAAGGTTTACGCTTTTTCCTGTCTAGATTGAAGTGACTCAAATGTAAATCTAGCGCTTCTACCGAAATATTAATCTCTCTCACCGACAAGCCCAGCGAATAAAGCAACAGTACCAAGCTGCCTGCGAATATAGTACTGCCTACCGTTTGATACTCAGCGTAAATCGCTAGCATGGATAACACGCACAGAAAAAAGCTAAAGGCGCCAAATTCTTGCATGCGTTTAATCAGTTGAATACGAGTACGTAAATTATTAATTTGAGCATGGGTATTCTCTTGATCTTGCGTAGGGTCGAGGTTTCGGATTGTGCTGGCTAATGTCAAAAATCGATTGGTGTAAGCCAATAATAACAACGAAATTGCCGGAAAGAGCATCGCTGGGGTGGTCAAAGTGATGGTCATAATTAAGAAGTGTGTCTAGCCGCTAAAACGTATATTTATTATGCCACAGTTTACCGTTGCGCCCACTGAGTGAAAACGTAATTACTTTTTTTGACTGTTAGCGACAGCGCTATATTGCTTCAATTCTTTGCTTAACTGAGAGAAAGCGCTTTGCTGGCTACTAAACATGCGCTCTTCAAGGGCGGCAGTGAGACCGGCTTTTTGCCGAATCGTCTTCAATTGAGATATGCCCACAGCAGACGTCAAACAATACGCATCACCAATACAGTTATTTTTTACGCTCATAACAAAGCACTCGAGTAAGAATTGTTCTGCTTGCGGGGTCGCGGCAAGATGCAATTGAGCATTACCTAGATAGGCCCAAGGTTTTCCATTAAAATCGCTAACAATTTTGCTTAATGTTGCAAGGTAGCGTTGAGCAATTTGATCGCAGCAAGCACCATTGAACGTGCACATCACGATATTACTTGAAACCTTAAATGAATAACTGCCTGACGCTGTGGAATACGAAAATTTTGGGGTCATATACAACTCGAACTATGTTTGCGCGAAAAAGCTATTAAACGTAAATTTGATAAAACGGCTGGTCTAGTTAATCAGGCAGAATATAGCATGTGAGGGTAATTAGTTATACGGGCATGTGCACAATAATACTCGAAGGTAACCACTTCCAATGGCCAAATTCGCCGTATGGATCACCTTTCTAAACGGTGACGCGATATAGGCCCACGGCAATACATAAGCACAGTACCCAAAAAGCGAATTTACATAAAACAATGTGGTTTGAAATGCGCTTTATGTCAATGGTGTCAGCTTGGCGTTTTCCCCCACATTTTGTGGAACGTTTTTTAGTGTTTTCATAGATAGCAGGGCCACTGAGCTCTATACCCAGTGCACCTCCGTGCAAAGCGAGTAATGCCTGATGGGCGCTGCTAGAACGAGGCAAAGCGCGCCACGCGCTAATGGCACCGGTGACACTGCCCATTAATGTAAATAGAAATGAGGTTACACGTAGAGGAACCCACTGCACAACGAGAAGCGCCTTGGCACAAGGTTGACCGAAGTAGGTGAATTGAGTGAATTTGGTATTCCAGCAATGAGAAAATTCATACACTAGGCGATAACACAGTGCCGTAACCGGCCCGAACAAAAGAAACAACACTGCCGTACACAAATACTGTTGATGAAAACGCAGGGTAATACTCTCAATGGTGGCTTTCACTAAGCCCACTTGTGAAAGAAGCTCAGTTTCTCGCAGCACCATAGGTTTTAAGGTCTGTCTGGCAAGGGTTTTCTTCCCGGACTGCAAAGCAGAATGCACTTTTTTACCGCGAGTCATTATAGGCTGAAACTGCAAGGCGACGAGCAATAACATGCCGTCAAAGAAGAGCGGGAATTCAGCCATGCTGATAAAAATAGCTAATATGACTGCAATCGGGCTTATCAACACCAATGGCGCTAATGTTCCTGATATACGCAATTGTAGCGGGGCCCTATCGGCAGAAGGGTTAACCTTGTCAGCCATTCTAGTGGCGACAAGTTTGGCAAAAAAAAGGGGGTGATAGCGCTCAGGCCAATGTAATAGCATTTCAACTAAAATCACCACGCCCAGCACCCAAATGGGTTGCAGCACGGGTGATTGCAAGAACACATCGATATCGCTTGGCAAGGTAAATGTGACTTATTTAGTTTGGTTTGGCAGCACAGTGATCATTTCCATCACCAGCATGGCTGAGTGCTTTGCTGCCCGCTCTAAGTATGTTTGAAAGGATACGGTCGAAGCTTTGCCTGCAATATCTGACAAAGAGCGGATCACCAAAAACGGCACGTTAAGCAAGTGACAGGTTTGGCCTATCGCGACGCCTTCCATTTCTGCAGCGGCGATAGCGGGGAAATCGCTGCGTAGTTTAGCGGCTGCTTCGTCGCTGCCGATAAAAGCGTCACCAGTACAAATTAGCCCGCGCTTAGTCTTGGCTTCACCTAAAGTGATTGCGGATTTCTCGGCAGCTTCAATTAGTGCTGCATCACATAGATAGGTTTCTGGCATACCAGCACATTGGCCTAGAGCATAACCAAAGTGGGTCAAATCGGCGTCATGGTGTACAAGTTCATTAGCGATCACGATATCACCTATGCTCAATGCTTGGTCAAACCCGCCCGCAGAGCCGGTATTGACCACGAAATCTGGAGCAAATTTATCCACGACTATAGTCGTGGCAACTGCAGCTGCAACTTTGCCAATGCCACATTTAACTAACACGACGTCGGCACCTTTTAACTGGCCAGTGTAAAGGGTTAAATGCGCATGTTGATGTTCAACAAGCCCACTGATTGATTCTTTTAGAAGGGTAATCTCTTCATCCATGGCGCCTAAAATGGCAATTTTCATATGTAGTTCTTCTCACTTGAATAATGAGCGCAGTTTATTACGGATGGCATCAAGATGAAACTAGAGGTATTTATAATCAAAGATAAACAGTCACCAGAGATAAATACGAATACGCCGAGGGTGACGTAAAAAAGCGCCATCCTTAGAGACTGTTTGTCTAAACAAAGAGCGTCTAAGGTAGCGCAAGCAAGAGGCAAGTTGGGATTTGCCTCTCTTTCAAACGGGAATAACCGTTTTAGCCAAGCAGACGTGCATGACCGTTTTAATTAAGTTTAAAATGCATACTTTGCTGAAAACTGTAAGCGACTCATATCGCCGTCTGCATCTGACTCGAGGGTTTTCTTGGCGTAGGCGTACTCGGCCCCAAAGGTCAGCTCGGGCGAAGGGGAGTAGAGAATATTAGCTCTGGCACTGTAGGTTTCCTTAATTACACTTAAGCCCGTTAAATCAGTATCGTTATCTGCGCTGAACATGGCGTAGCTGAAGGTACTGCGCCACTGAGGATCCCAAAAGTGACGATAAGCTACAGTGAAACCACGAACATCGATAGTATCGAGCTCATTATTTCCATCCAATACCGCACTGTTAACGGCATTTAAAGCGATATAGCGACCTAGGCCGCTACCGATATTCGCCATTACGCGCAAATCATCTTCACCGAAATTAATCTTACTGGTGATGCTAAGCCCATAACCAACCTCATCTGTATCAATATCACTGCCATTTTGTTTTTCGACATAAGAGAGTTGACGCACTAAGCCGGCAAATGACACATGTCCCCAGGATTGATTTAACGTGTAACGAGCCGCTAAATCAGGCACTGAATTGTCATCAGCGACAATACGACCACTACCGCCAAAAGGTGTCACTGTGGTTTCCGGGTTTTCCAGGGCAACTTCAAAGGCTCCCGATGTGTATCTCACCATGGTTTGTCGCGCGAAGATGGTGCCGTCAGTTACCCCAATGAAATCCAAAGATTCGGGTAGCGTTTTAACGTCTTGAAATGTGGACCAAGTTTGGCCAATCAACCAGTTGTTGTACTTTATAAAAGCATGGCGAATTCTGGGCTCATATGAATTACTGATCCGCTCGTTGCCATCAGGCGTGGTATGAAAATCAAATTCAAGTACACCGGTGATTTTTTCGTCGTTACTCAATAGGGTATTGGTGGTGAAGCGAAAGCGAGATTGTTTAATATGGGCATCAAATTGTGCGCTTTCTTTTTCCCCACCTGTTGGTGTCAGACTTGGGATGTAGAAATCTCGCCCAATCGTACCTGAGGGTAATGTCCCATCGCTATATTGACTCACCATGGCATCTGCTTTGACGTAACCGCTGAAACCAAATGTGGTTTTATCTAACGGGTTAGCAAGAGAAGTAAATGACACGGTGGAGCATGCTAAAGCTAAACTTGTGAGTGATATGCGTTTTATGTTCATTTGTCTGTCCGTTTAGTCGCTATTTACGCTATCTACTCTGGGACATGTTCAAAAAAACGGCTATAAGCTCATGGTCTATGATACCAAGGTCTTAACATTGTTTACTTTAATTTAACCTCTTATTTGCTTCGTGCAGCTTATCGTGTAATTCAACTTGGAATTAACTCAATTAGGCGCAACCGTTATACTTTAAACTGGCCGACTAGCCCTTCTAGCTCGGCCGTTTTTTGACGTAAACTTTCCGCCGTTTTACCATTTTTAACCGCAATACTACTGAGCTCTGTCGTTTGAATAGCGGCGTTCAGCGCCAGCAAGTTCGTTTGCTCTGCAATGCTTTGGATAACTAATAGCACAGCGCTGATGTTTTCTATGTCATCACCGACTTGTGTGACGACTTCTTCCGTGGCCGACAACTCATTGAGTAGAGGCGATATTTCGTTACAGCTTTGCTCTACACTTTGCATAGCTTGGTGACCATTGTTATCCGCTTCTAGGGCTGCTGAAGCGGTGGCATCAGCGTTAACAGAAATTTGAATCGTTGAATAGAAATAACGGTGATTGTTAAAATATGTCGGTAATTGTATTATTTTGATTGCCCATATGTAACGCAGGGATAAGACCAAGGTCTCATTCCGGTTTGTGTGCTTACGAGTACAGTGCTCAATATTCTTATTTGTGTATTCAGTTTTTGGAGTCATTATGTCGCAACAAATTTATCCCGTTCCAGCACACGCCAAAGAGCATAGCCACCTTACACCTGCCGATTACGCGCGCATGTACGCAGAATCAGTAGAGCAACCTGAAGTATTCTGGGCTGAGCAAGCTAAATCACTTGATTGGATCAAAACCCCGACCAAAATCAAAAACACTTCTTTTGATGCTCATCATGTAAGCATCAAATGGTTTGAAGATGGCGAATTGAATGTGGCATACAACTGTATTGATCGCCACTTAGCCAAAAGAGGTCACGTAACCGCCTTTATCTGGGAAGGTGATGACCCTCACAATCACGACATTATCACTTACCATCGTTTGCACGACGAAGTCGCAAAAATCGCCAACGGTTTACGTAAGCTAGGTGTAGGTAAAGGCGACAGAGTGGCAATTTATATGCCTATGATCCCGCAGGCTGTGTATGCCATGCTGGCATGTGCGCGCATAGGCGCTGTGCACACCGTCATTTTCGGCGGTTTTTCACCTAATGCAATTGCCGACAGAGTGAATAATTGTCAAGCGAAGGTGTTGATTACTGCAGATGAAGGGCTAAGAGCGGGTAAGCATATTCCGTTAAAAGACAATGTAGATAAGGCATTGGCTGAACATGACTGCCCTAGCATGGAGCAAGTTATAGTGTTCAAACATACCGGAAGTCACGTGAGCTGGGGTAAAGATGATGTTTGGTGGCACGACTTAACAGATGATTGTTCTACCGATTGCCCGCCTGAGGTAATGAACGCTGAAGATCCGCTTTTTATCTTGTATACATCCGGCTCTACCGGCCAGCCTAAAGGGGTAGTGCACACCACCGGAGGCTACCTGCTATGGGCATCCATTACCCATAAATACGTTTTTGATTATAAACCAGGCGATATTTACTGGTGTGCAGCCGATGTTGGCTGGGTGACAGGTCATAGTTATATCGTATATGGCCCTCTTGCCAACGGTGCGACCAGTGTTATGTTTGAAGGGGTACCTACTTACCCTGATGTGCGCCGAATAGGGCAAATCGTTGATAAGCACAAGGTGAACATTCTCTACACGGCGCCCACCGCTATTCGTGCGTTAATGGCGCACGGTGATTTTCCTGTTGAGGGGATTAGCGGCGAATCTTTACGTTTACTTGGTTCAGTGGGTGAGCCCATTAACCCAGAGGCATGGCATTGGTATTATACGACTGTTGGTCAGTCACGGTGTCCGATAGTGGATACCTGGTGGCAAACTGAAACGGGTGCTGCAATGTTAACACCTCTACCCAGTATCACGGCGATGAAACCAGGCGCTGCTAGCCACCCATTTTTCGGTGTGCAGCCTGCATTGGTAGACGGCCAAGGCAATGAATTGTCTGGTGCAACAGAAGGTAACTTGATCATTACCGACAGCTGGCCAGGCCAGGCGCGCACTGTTTACGGCGATCACGAACGATTTGTGCAAACCTATTTCACTACTTACCCTGGTACCTATTGCACCGGTGATGGTGCTCGTCGTGATGAAGACGATTACTACTGGATTACAGGACGAGTAGATGATGTACTCAATGTGTCAGGGCATCGCTTAGGCACAGCTGAAATTGAAAGTGCGTTGGTTTCTCACCATGCGGTAGCTGAAGCAGCGGTGGTAGGCTATCCCCATGATTTGAAAGGCCAAGGTATTTATGTATATCTCATGCCCAACGAAGGTGTTGCGGTAACGGATGAGCTTACAAAAGAGGTTTCGAACTGGGTACGTAAAGAACTTAGCCCCATTGCGACACCAGACTTGATACAATGGTCTTCGGGTTTACCAAAAACACGCTCTGGTAAAATTATGCGCCGCATTTTACGCAAAATTGCTGCCAATGAATATGAACAACTCGGTGATACATCTACGTTGGCTGACCCTAGTGTTGTAGAAACACTTATCGAGCAACGATTGAACCGATAAACAATGGATAATTGCCATCTATGATAACGCTACTGGTTGCAGATGATCACCCCCTGTACAGGGATGCTCTACGCGGAGCCTTGACACTGTCGTTCAGCGATTTAACTTTGCTTGAAGCAGCTGATTTAATGCAAACAGTAGCCTTATTAGAAGAGCATAAAGACATTGATTTGTTACTCTTGGATTTACACATGCCAGGCAGTGGCGACTTATTTGGTTTAATACATATTCGAAAGCTATTCCCTGAATTGCCGGTGGCAGTGGTTTCAGGTTTAGAAGACCCGATGATCATCACCAAAGTGATTAATCTAGGCGCCCTAGGTTTTGTGCCAAAGACCACTGGGGCGGCGCAAATCGCTGATGCGGTAACCAGTATGCTAGAAGGTGACATTTGGTTACCCGATAGTTACGCCAGTGATGAAGTGGAATTAGACAATGAATTTGCTGAGCTGGCTGACAATGTGGCCAGCTTAACACCGGCACAATATAAGGTGCTGTGCTACATGCGAGATGGCTTACTAAACAAGCAAATCGCTTACAATCTAGACATAGCAACCGCCACGGTGAAAGCACACGTGACGGCCATATTCAAAAAATTACACATCAATAATCGAACTCAAGCAGTGCTTATTGCCTCACAACTTCAGCTTGAGCCGCCTGCAACAACGCCCTCAACTTAGCCGGTTTCACGGGTTTAGATAAATAACCACAACCTTGCTCTTTGCAGCGTTGCACTAACTCAGGTTCAATATTAGCGGTAATCAATATCGCTGGAACATGATTGGCGTGAATATGGGATATACGCTCTCTTAACTGCTCAATAAGCTGTAGTCCGTCTATGTCGCTGCTCAACTGAAAATCCATTAATATCACATCTGGCACAAAGTGCACTAGGGATGCCAAGGCAGCGTTAGGGGTTTGCTCACAGTGAGAAACCACTTTCCATTTCACCAGTAACGACTGTAATGCATCAAGGTTCTGACTTTGATCGTCGACACAAAGCACTTTTAAGTCATGAAACCCTACCTTATTTATTTGTACTGGGCTGTTTGTTTCAATAGGCCGACTAGGGGGCAATTGAATACTGAAGCGACTACCACGGTTTATACGCGAAGCCACCGTTAAATTAGCATCCAGAATACTGGCAAGTCTTTGTACAACGCCTAGCCCCAATCCCACGCCTTGTTGTTGATGGCCTGAGACACGATAAAAATCGCCAAATATCTTATCTAATTGATCTGGCGCAATGCCAGAACCCGTGTCAAACACGTCGAACGCTACATTTTCGCCCTTTGTTCTAACAGAGACTAATACGCCTCCAGTCTGGGTATATTTCAGTGCATTGGAAACAAAGTTCTGCATAATGCGATAAAGGTACGTACGATCGGTTTTTACCCACACATCAGCCACCCGGGAACGCAGTTGCAAACCTTTATGTTCTGCAATGAGTTCAAATTCAGCGATAAGCGGTTGCAGCACATCACGCACGTTAATCGCTTTGTATTCGGGCTTTAACTCACCTTGGTCAATGCGGGCAATATCTAAGAGCGTGGCGATGAGTGCCTCACTGGCCTGAATGCTATTGGATAGCTTGCCAACGGTTTCCATTGCGTCGTCATTTAGCTTAGCTTCTTCTAACGCACCAAGGTATAACTTAGCCGCATTTAACGGTTGCAAGATGTCGTGACTGGCAAGGGCTAAAAAGCGCGTTTTGCTGGCGTTAGCCTGCTCAGCTACTTTGCGCGCACTGACCAATTGGGTTTCAGCGTCGGCCCGGCGCTGTATTTCCAAACGCAACTCAGCATTAATGGTTTGCACTTCTTGACTGCGTTTTTGTATTCGATTTTCTAAATCGATATTCGCTTCTTTTAAGGCGTGTTGGGTTTCAATGTGCTCTGTAACATCGTTAAAACTGGTCACAAAGCCGCCACCAGGTAACGGAGTGCCTATCATTTCTAGCGTTCGGCCGTCACTACGCTGACGTAAAAAGCGGTGACTGGTGCCTTTGCGCATATGCTCAAGTCGCTTTTGCACTAAAAGCTCAACTTCGCCTGCGCCGCACTCGCCGCGCTGGGCATTGTATCGAACAAGATCTTCTACAGGTCGGCCCACGCGGATCATATTTGCTGGGTAGCTAAAAAGCGCTAAGTAGCTTTTATTCCACGCGACCAAATTTAAATCTCGGTCAATGACGCTTATTCCTTGTTCGAGACTTTCTAATGAAGCGACCAAGGCGCTCATATTAAATTGGATTGCCTGGGTGGTATCGTCAAAAAAGTTAACGACTTCTTCGAAATTCAACTTTTTACCACTTATGGCGCTGTCTACTAACGCTTTTGCAGAAGAAGCGCCTATGACACCGCCAAGGGCTCGTTCGCTAAAAAGTACAAACTCCTCGGTGGCAGACTCCGCAGGATTAAGAATATGGCCGTTGCGTTGTTGGTAATCACTGAGCAATTGCTTACAACGTTTTTCCCCTAAAAAGGTGCTTAATAACGTGTGTAAGTCTTCAACTGTGGTGTGGGTACGAGGCGCGTTGTGATGTTTTGATTTGTCATCCGTGGTGGTGACAAAGGCTTCCGCTTGAATACGGTCGATTAAGCGAACATCTGCCACATAGGAAAACAACACATAAGCAAAGGTGTTGGCGAGCAAGCTATAAATAGCGACCGCGTTAATGGTGTCGTTAAGTATCAGATTTTGCCCTGCGTCATTTAGCAATGGCAGCATTAACCACAATATCCATGAGCCAATGCCGGCCATTAGGCCTGCGTAAACCCCTTGAGCGTGGCCTCGTTTCCAATATAAACCGCCGACAATGGCGGGTAACAACTGTATGACCAGAGAAAATGCGATCAGCCCAATAGAGGCAAGCGTGCGACTGTCAGTCATTTGTTGATAATATAAATAGGCCAAAGACAAAATAGCAGCGATAACCAAACGGCGAATAAGCAGAATGCGTTTAGTGAAATTAGGCGGTACCCCTGCGCCGCGATGCTCCGCTAACAAATTTGGCAAAATCACATCGTTGGTCAACATGGTGCTCAGGGTGAGGGTAGCCACAATTATCATAGCCGTGGCAGCAGATAGGCCACCTACAAATACCAGTACTTGCAATAACATGTTGCCGCTATTCATTGCCATGCCTAGTACATATGTATCTGGCTCTTGGCTGGTAAAGCGAAACATGTCATCTCCTGCCGCAGAAATGATCGGGATAAGGATCGCGATACACAATAAGTATAGGGGGAATAACCAACGAGCGGTCTTCAAATGACTTAATTTCAAGTTATCTACAATAGCGACGTGAAACTGGCGAGGTAGACATACGACTGCGCCGGCTGCCATAAGGGTTTGCGCAACAAATGAGAATGACCATAAATTACTTAGCGCGTTGGCAGTAGTGAACTCTTGCAGTAATGGAGTATCGGAATGCTGTGAATATGTCAGATACCCAAAACTAGCCACGGCAATCAAAGCGCATAATTTAATCACAGATTCAAAGGAAATCGCCACCATCAATCCGCGCCGGTACTCAGTCACATCTGTGTGCTGAGTACCGAAATAAATAGAGAACAAAGCAATAAACGTGGTGGCACCCAGCACAACCAATTCAGCGTGAGTCTGGCCTGATACCATTAAAAATGCTGAGCCAACGGCTTTTAATTGCAAAGCGATATACGGAACAATAGCTAACAGCGCTATTAAGGTGACGAGTAAGGCGATGGTTTGACGCTTACCGTAACGGGACGAAATGAAATCGGCAATCGTAGTAATGTGCTGACGTTTACTTACCGCAATCAGTTTGCGCAAGAAGCGATACCCGAACAAATACAACAATATAGGGCCTAAAAAGATAGGCAAATAATCCCACGTATCTCTTGATGCCTCGCCAACAGAGCCAAAAAAAGTCCATGCGGTACAGTAAATTGCCAATGCGAGCGAATAAATTGCAGGGTGTGAGCTTATACGCTTGGCTAGAGGGCTTTTCCCGTCCCCCCATTTGGCTACCCAAAATAATCCCATCAAATAGACGATGGCTAATACCATCCAACCTAAAGCCATACATTTTCCTAATAAAAGTGACGCTCGTTAAAACTTATTCTGCAACCACAGGCTACGATTCATAAGGACTGTAGCACAGGTCGCCGTATTTAATTAACCCGTAAGACCATGGTCTCATTCCGTCTTGTAAAACATGAGTCTACAGTTATTTACATCTTATTAACCTTGGATGAAAAACAAGATGGCATTTAAAAACGAAGAAGATAAAAAAGCATACTGGCGGGAAAATCTCGCTCTTATGACAAAACTACTAGTTGTTTGGTTTGTCGTGTCCTTTGGTTTCGGAATTTTATTGGTGGATTTACTCGACCAAATTCAAGTGTTCGGTTTTAAGCTGGGCTTTTGGTTTGCGCAGCAAGGAGCAATCTACGTATTTGTCGCGTTGATATTTATCTACATGTACAAAATGAATCAACTCGATAAGCGCTACGGCGTCGACGAAGAATAGGAGCGTTAAGATGGATGTTCAAGTACTCACATTTTTAATCGTAGGGGCTTCTTTTGCTCTGTATATCGCTATTGCGATTTGGGCTCGCGCTGGGTCAACACAGGAATTCTATGTGGCTGGTGGTGGTGTTCACCCTATAGCAAACGGCATGGCAACAGCCGCTGACTGGATGTCAGCCGCATCGTTTATATCAATGGCTGGTTTAATCTCATTTATGGGTTACGACGGGGCTGTATATCTACTTGGCTGGACTGGAGGGTACGTACTATTAGCCCTTTGTCTAGCGCCATATTTACGTAAGTTTGGTAAGTTTACGGTTCCGGATTTCATCGGTGATCGTTACTACTCACAAACCGCGCGTACAGTGGCTGTTATATGCGCCATATTTGTTTGCTTTACCTATGTGGCAGGTCAAATGCGCGGCGTAGGTGTGGTGTTTAGTCGCTTCCTTGAGGTCGACATCGTCACAGGTGTAGTAATTGGTATGGCGATTGTGTTTTTCTACACCGTGCTAGGTGGTATGAAAGGCATTACTTACACTCAAGTCGCGCAGTACTGTGTGCTTATTTTCGCTTACTTAGTGCCTGCTGTATTTATCTCCATTATGGTCACGGGCCATGTATTACCGCAGACAGGCTTTGGTGCTAGTTTAGCCGATGGGTCCGGGGTGTATCTGCTGGAAAAGCTAGATGGACTCTCGACGCAACTCGGATTCAACGAGTACACCTCCGGTACTAAGGGCACCTTCGATGTATTTTGCATCACGGCAGCACTCATGGTCGGTACTGCAGGTCTGCCCCACGTAATAGTACGCTTCTTTACAGTACCTAAAGTACGTGATGCGCGTAAGAGCGCAGGCTGGGCTTTACTGTTCATCGCTATTTTGTATACCACGGCCCCCTCTATTGCCGCATTTGCGCGAGTTAATATGATTGAGACCATCAATGGACCAACCGTCAGCGAGCAAGCGCCTACAGGCACGCCATATAGCGAAGCCCCTAGTTGGATAACGAACTGGGAAAAAACCGGGCTTATTAGCTGGGATGACAAAAACCAAGATGGCAAAATGTTTTACTCAGGTGATGAGCGAAACGAGATGCAAGTGGATCGTGACATCATGGTGATGGCTAACCCTGAAATAGCCAATTTACCGGCATGGGTCATTGCGTTGGTCGCTGCAGGTGGTATTGCTGCCGCATTATCAACCTCCGCCGGGCTGTTATTGGTTATTTCTACGTCTGTGTCACACGATTTGCTTAAACGCAACCTGATGCCCAATATCACGGATAAGAAAGAGCTATTTTATGCGCGCTTGGCAGCAGGAGTAGCGATTGTTATTGCGGGATACTTTGGAGTCAATCCCCCTGGATTTGTGGCGCAGGTGGTCGCGTTTGCATTCGGCTTAGCAGCTTCGTCATTCTTCCCTGCCATCATAATGGGAATATTTATGAAGCGTATGAATGACAAAGGTGCGGTTTCTGGCATGTTAGCGGGGATTGGCTTCACCGCAGCGTACATTATTTACTTTAAGTTTGTTAACCCTGCGGCGAATGTGTCAGAGAACTGGTGGTTTGGTGTTTCACCTGAAGGAATAGGTGCAATTGGTATGTTGGTGAACTTCGCAGTGGCGTTATTAGTATTCAAAATGACGAAGGAAGCGCCACAAGAGATTCAACAGTTAGTAGAGGATATTCGTTATCCTAAAGGTGCTGGAGATGCAACTGCACATTAATTGCTAAGAACTACCATTCGAAAAGGAATGAAATATCCTTTTACTACAATAGCGCCCACCTCGTTGGGCGCTTTTTTATGTGAGCCTCAATAAAGAAAAATAACGGAATTTCGTTGCTGGTAATTTAGGCGCTATTAGCTATTATTGTCTGCATATCAAACGTTTAACAATCTCGTTGAGGTATTAGGGAAATGGATGGCAGTTTTCAGTGATGTGCAATTTACCCCAAACGTTACGGTTCAAGCATTAGCGGATAGCATTGCTAAATTGATGTTGTCACAGCCAAAGGGAATTATGATCCTGTGCAGCGCAGAGGCGGCATCTTGGGGAGACGATTTTAAGCAGTATGTGGGCACATTAGATGTGCCCATTTTCGGCGGGATATTTCCAGGTCTTATCCTCGACTCACGCTTTGAACCCCGCGGTATTTTAGTGGTCGGTTTGCGCACCAATATTCGTATTTGTGTCATTGAAAATGTTTCAACTTGTGCGCCACTGTCGTCAAATATGGCGTATATGTCTCAGTCTGTGAATTCCGTGATGATATTGACTGATGCGCTATCAAGGCAGATTGATGGTTATCTGCAACATGTACTGGGATTTCTTCCAGAAGATTGCAGTGTTTTTGGAGGTGGAGCAGGTACGCTTGAATTTAAGGCGCAACCTTGCCTTTTTAGCGCCGCTGGTATGCATCAAGATGCGATGATTTTGGTCGAAATGTCTACTCAATGGGATATAGCGGTTGGACACGGTTGGGAAATACTAGCAGGTCCTTATCTGGCTAACAGTACTGATGATAACTGTGTGTTGGAGTTAAACTTTGAGCCTGCTGTGCAGCTGTACGAGCGAGTCGTACAAGAGCATAGTAAGCTGAGGTTTGACGAGCACGACTTTTTTGACATAGCGAAATCATTTCCATTAGGGTTGGCTAGACTGGACGATTCGGTGCTTATACGCGATCCCCTTAAATTACAAGGTTCAGGACTGATTTGTGCAGGCGATGTGCCTGAAAATACCATGTTATACATCATGTCTGGGGAAGCTGATAAGTTGATAGAAGCGGCTAGCGGCGCAGTAAAAAGAACGATTTCATTCCACAAAGATGAGCAGGGAGTAAGCGATTGCTTCTTATTTGATTGCGTGAGTAGGCAACTGTTTCTGCAAAATCTATTTTCGAATGAATTGGACTTGATTCATCGAGAAATAAACCCTCCACATCGCACTGTAGGTGCGCTGGTGCTCGGTGAAATAGAATTAGACCAAAGCGGCATTTTAAGTTTGCACAACAAAACCGCTGTTGCGGCGCTAGCGAAAATTAAAAGCCATGAATAAGGCCAAAATTCACAATAAATTCTACGCTAAGTGGTTTCCTTTGTCTGGGATGTGTGAATGAGTGAAATGACTCGCACCTTACAGATTATTTCTATTCAGCACGAGCTTGCCATGAGCATCGGGTTGGATCTCAATCTAGATAAGATGCTTCAGCTATTTCTTGATAGAGCTAAGAAACGTCTAAGTTTGCGCAGCGCAGTCGTATTTAAAGAAGCGCCGCGCTCAAGAAATGATTCAGACATTCTCTGCTACCCCTATAATCATCGCCCAGATGATACAAATGATTGGTTAACTGAGCAGGTATACGAATTCAGCCAGCTCAACGTGCAAAACGTCTGCCGCCAGCGCGGTGATAGTTATTATTATCTGTTTAAAATCCCTAAATTTGGTGCAATCAGTTTCGAACGTAAACGAACACCTATTGATGACATCGTTCTCAACGCGCTATCGCCGCTATTTAGTCGCTTGGCGGTGAGTTGCCAAGCTTGCCTAGAGCATCAAAATTTGGTGGATGAAATTACTAATCGTAAGGCAGTAGAAGAGCAGCTTAGGCTGCAAACTTATCAGGACGTTTTGACTGGCTTACCTAACCGAAAAATGCTTAATATCAACTTACAAAGCTTATTAACGAATGCACAGCAACATGGTCAATATGGTGCCGTATTTTTTATTGACTTAGACCGTTTCAAGTTAATAAACGATACCCTAGGGCATTCTGTTGGTGATGAATTGCTGATTAATATCACAAGTAAATTAAAAGCATGTATTCGCCGTGATGATACCTTAGCTAGAGTCGGAGGGGATGAGTTTATCTTACTGCTTGGCGACATAGGGCAGACGGAACAAAGCGCAGTAGGTAAGGCTACAAAAGTAGCGGATAAAATGCTTGGCCTCACTCGGGATAGTATTGAGCTGTCCCGTTGTGCGGTGTTTACCAGTTTCAGTATCGGCATAGCCTTGTTTCCATCTCCTGAACTCAACGTCAATAAATCGATTGCCGATCAGGCCAAGCAACTCATAAAACACGCCGATATTGCCATGTACAAAATTAAACACACTAGCCGAAATGATTATCTTTTCTATCGTCACGAATTACAGGTTATGTCGACTTTTCGCTCTGAGGTAGAGCAGCGTCTACATGTGGCTTTACGTGAAGAAGCATTCGAGTTGTACTTTCAGCCTATGGTTAATGTGGCGGGTGCGATTGTGGCCGCAGAGGGATTGCTGCGCTGGCATGATGAAAAACTTGGCTGGGTTGGGCCTCAGGAATTTATTCCCGTGGCAGAGGAATGCGGGTTGATTGTAGAAATAGGTCAATGGGTATTGCGCCAAACCTGTCTATTGATTTCACAACACCTTGATTGGTTTGCTGAAGGAAAGCTGCGCTACATTAGTATCAATATTAGTCCGCGCCAGTTTAGCCAACCCCACTTTGTTGCTCAAGTGTTGGAGATAATTGAGGAGTTCACCTTCCCCCATTAGTATCTACGCTTGGAAATAACGGAAGGCGTTGCAATGGAAAACATTAACAGCGCCATTTACATTATGAACGCGTTAATTGTGCATGAGCTGTTTTTCATGCTGGACGACTTTGGTAGTGGTTATTCGTCGCTGTCTTATTTACATCAATTGCCACTAAAGTCGGTGAAAATAGACCGTAGTTTTGTTTCGAAAATAGATCAAAACACGGATAACCAAGTTATCGTTGAGGCAATAATTTATATCTCTCAGCATTTTTCTTTAGAATGTGTTGTCGAAGGATTAGAAACATCAGAAGAGTACACTTACTTTCATGAAAAAGATGTTGCTGCTATTCAAGGGTTTCACTTCTTTAAACCCCTGCCAAGGGGCGCTTTCGTTACGTTATTATCCTCCCTTGGTTAACTGTCATTCGTATCTGATTACAATCAAGGTAACAGTGCTTTGTGGTATTGTCTTATTATTCTGAGCACGCTTTTCTTAATTTAAAAACGGCGTACTGTGTGCTTTTTCGCTTTGTATCCTGCAACCATTATTTGGTTGCGGTGCACCCACTAGCGTTAACTTAATTTTGGAGCTGGCATGAACCATATCCCCCAACATATCTTAGAGTTTTTGCGCGATTCAGCTCCCTTTGAAGTGCTTGATGAGCATGAAATGAATAGATTGGCGCAGTCCATTACGGTTGCTTACTTTAGTCAAGAAGATGCGCCTAATATTCTTAAACAGCAGCAAGGGGGATTATTTCTTATCTACAGTGGGCAATATTCAGTTAAGGACTCCGCTGAATCAGAACGCCACTTGAGTGATGGGGATTATTTCGGTTGTGACAACTTATGGCAAAAACAGTCGAATAAAATAGCAGTCACTGTCGATAGCCCTGGATTAGTATATTGCATCCCAAAAAAGAGTTTCGCCCAATGTGTTTCCACCCATCCAAGTATTGGAGTCTTTTTTCGAAATTATACCTCTGAACAAATTTATAGTGACCAGGTAGATGACTCAAAATCTATGTGGCTTTATAAGCCGATAAGCGAAGTGATTTCTGATGGGATTGTAAGCGAAGATATTAACAGCTCAATTTTGCAAGGGGTGCAAGTAATGTCAAAAAGCGGCGTTTCTTCTCTTGTCATCACGGATAACCAATTACTCGTTGGCATATTAACTGACCGAGATATACGAAATCGTGTGGTGGCGCAGCAAACCGACGTGAACCTTGCGGTTAGTGAAATAATGACGCGAGATCCAGTGAAAATTAGCGATCAGCGAACGTTATTCGATGCTCTATGCGTCATGACAGAGCACAATGTGCACCATTTACCTGTTGTGGATAAAAGTAGCGGCGTTCCTCTTGGGATGTTGACCGCGAGCGATATGATACGTCATCAAAGAGGCAATGTGCTTTTCGTTATTAACGAGTTAACTAAAGCGCCGTCTTTGTACGAATTGACAAGACTTTCATGGCAACTGCCGCATTATTTTTCGAAACACGCTAAACGTCTTGGCGACTTTGATATAGCTGGCAAGGTATTGTCTCAGGCAACGGATATTATGACGCGAAAGCTCATTGGCTTTTATCAGCAGCAACATGGTGAAGCGCCGATGGAATTTTGCTGGCTTGTTTACGGCTCTCAAGCGCGTGAAGACCAGACCATGGGATCTGATCAGGACAATGGATTACTGTTCGCCACAGAGCCAAACCCTGAGCAATCTGCCTATTTTGCTGATATGGCTGAGTATGTATGCCGGGGACTAGATAAATGCGGTATTAAACTGTGCACGGGAAACATTATGGCCAGCAACCCAGCACTGCGTATGTCAATAAAGCAAGCCGTGCAGCAAGCACAAAGTTGGGTACGAGAGCCGAGTCCAGAAGCCATTTTAAACTGCAATATATTTCTTGATGTACGCGCAGTGGCAGGAAATCGGTTTTTGCTTTCCCAATTACATGTGGAGCGAAAGGAGTTACTTAAACAATCGAGGTTTATTGCCGCGCTTACGCGTCACGCCAGCGATGGGCATGTTCCTTTGTCTATGTTTCAGAAATTTGTATATAAAAAAGGCTTACCTAAAAAAGACTGCATCGATATGAAAAATAGTGGGGTGGCGATCATCAATAACCTTGTGAGAATTTACTCTTTGGCCAATGGTCTAACCATGCCGTCCATTCCCCATAGATTAGAGGGGCTGCTGTCACACGCTGGGTTGTCGAGTAAAGACGTTAAAAATTTGCGCGATATATGGCTGTTTCTTAATCGCCTGCGGTGGCGTCATCAAATTCAAAACAAGGTGACTGACAACTATGTTTCGATCAGTGATTTGTCGTCTATCGAGAAATATCAATTGAAAGAGGCAATGCGCGTTATCCGAAGAACACAGCAAGCCGCGGTGTTTAAATTTGCCGGTGGTTTAGGTTAACGCATTCTGAGTATGCCCAGAGAGAAAGACTGATGTTTAAAAAACTAAAAAAGTGGTTTGCACCTAAGCCACCTATCCCAGAAGCTTGGTTAACCATGCCACTGGCTGATATTCCTTTTTTATGTATTGATTTAGAGCTCACGTCTCTTGATTTGAATGACACTAAAATACTATCAATAGGGTGGGTTGAAGGTCAGGGCAAGCAAATTTCTCTGCAAAGTTGTTACTATCAGGTGATATCAACAACAGCATCGTTAAATCAAAGCCCCGTCATCCACGGTTTAACCGCTGATCATATTGCCCAAGGGCAACCGTTACGTATCGCGTTGGAAGCGTTAAGACAATTTGCCAGTAGCCATGTATGGGTATTCCATTGTACCAATCTTGATATGACGGTGTTAAACGGTGTATTTAAGAAGTTGAATATCCCTCTCCCCACAGTTGTTACGCTGGACACATTGCGTTTTGGACTGTATCAACTCACGAAGAATTTACGTCCGCCCCCGCCAAATGCCGTGGTGCTACCCGTGTGTCGCGCGCGCTATAATTTGCCGGCGGTACCAGCGCACAATGCTTTAGACGATGCGATGGCCACTTTGGAATTACTCTTTGCGCAAATTCAAAAGTTTGCGCCTAAAAATACCGATACCCTAAAAGCATTGGTGGTGACTGACGCACTCCAAGTCTTTCCTGCGTCTACCGATTGAGCGAGTAATTTAGAACAGTACTGATTGTATTTTCTAAAAAATTCCCGTTAAACTTTTGTTAATAGATTGTTACTTATTTTTTCTCTTTGTTATAGCTTATTGCTGCCTTTTTAACTAAATTTAAAGGAGAAGCAAAGAGGAGAAGTCTCGTGAATTATCTTACGAAGCAGCATTCATTCTGGTTAACGCTACTATTTTTGTTTGGTTTAACGGCTTGCCAAAGCGCCCCAACAGTACAAGATGTATCTGGCCCTATTTTAAATGATGATGCCTTTCCTTTGGCGAAAGACGTCCATATCGAATCTGAAAAAGACATTTTTCGTCTAGATAAGGAAGCGCGAAACTATGTAAAACGCACAGTAGGGCACATAGACGATCCTATAGAACGGACGGAAACGCTGGCGCGCAGCATATTTAAACGGTTGAGCTTTGATTTACTCTATCGTGGCGATGCTAATACGACGGCCAATGAAACCTTTCACAACCGAGCAGCAAATTGCCTTTCTTTGTCAATTATGACTTACGCATTAGCCAATGAGGCTGATTTAAGCGTTCGTTTTCAAGATGTGCAGATCCCAGAGTATTGGACTCGCAGAGACGGTATTAGCTTGCTAAATGGGCATATAAACTTACAGATAATACCTAGGCCGCGAAGTGCTAATTCATATTATTTTTACAAACGTGGTTACCAAATTGATTTTGATCCGCAAGCGTTGAGGCAGCATTTCCCAAAAACACAGTTAACAAAACAACAAGTAATCGCCATGTTTTATAATAATAAAGGCGCGGATGCCCTATTATCCAATGATAGAGACCGAGCATACGCGTATTTCGCAGCGGCGCTGAAAGTTGAACCAAATTTCGATTCGGCGTTAGTAAACCTAGGCTTTTTGTATCGAGTTTCAGAGCTATACACTTTGTCTGAAAGAGCGTATTTGAAAGCACTAGCGTCATCACCTGATAACTTGACCGCCTGGGAAAACTTAGCGTATTTGTATAACTATTCTAATAAAATGCAGCAGGCTCAGGAGATCCTTGCGCGAGTTGAAAGCAAGCGTTTGCGAAACCCTTTTTATCACCTCGATTTAGGCCGACGTGAGTTTGACCAAGGAGATTTGCAGGGAGCGCTAGCGCATTTTAATCGCGCATTAGCGATTGATAACGATCGTCATGAAATCTTCTTTGCATTAGCCAGAACATATCATGCAATGGGGCAGAAGACGCAAAGTGAGCGCTACTTGAAGAAGGCCAAACGCACCACTAAAAACCTACAAGAGAAAGAGTTATACCAAGGGAAGCTGGACCTTCTTTCTCGTTCATCAATATAATTTTAGGCCAAAAAAACCTACTTCATATTGAAGTAGGTTTTTGGTATCTCTATGATTTATCTAGGCTACGCCTAATTCTCGCAATCGCTCTGCTAAGTAGGTTTTGGCTGTGTGACGTTCAGACAAGACAACTTCTGGGCGAGGGTGTAAGAATAAGGGCAGTGAAATTCGCGATTTAGTTTGATCTGCACCTTGAGGGTTAATCACCCGGTGAGACGTAGATGGAAAGTAGCCACCGGATGCTTCTTGAAGCATATCACCGATATTCACAATCAAAGTCCCGAAGTCACAGGGGACATCAATCCACTCGTCGCCAGTTCCTTTCACTTGCAATCCAGGCTCATTCGCTGAGGGGAGTATCGTCAAAAGGTTGATGTCTTCATGTGCGGCGGCACGAATAGCATCCGGCTCTTCGCTTCCTGTAATTGGCGGATAGTGCAAAACACGCAGCAATGTTTGATCACTGTCTACTGCCATGCCAGAAAGTGGTTCGCTGTAATGCGCAGCTACATCGGTTGGTGAATATTTCTCAACCCAACCGAGTAACTCAGATGCTAGATTGTTGGCTGCTTGATAATAGTCTTGTAATTCTTGCTTTAAGTCAGGAGGGCATTTTCCCCAAGGATAATAATGAAAGTATTCTTTAATATCTTTCTTTTTAAACCCTTTTGCGGTTTCTGAAACCTTGGTTGAAAAAAAGCCATCGTGACTTTGGTTATCAAACGCGTAGTGCAGTTTGTCATCAGAATTAAAAAACGCCTGCCAGTTCTTATAGATACTGGTTACCGTTGATTGTTCAATAGGGTGGTTCTTTAGCACCCCAAAGCCGGTTTGGCGCAGTGATTCAACGAACTTTTTGTCCGCGTCTGGTGCTGTGTAATCGACGGCGAGCAATTGCATAATAATCTTTCCTGTCTTTAAGTGTGAATGGATTGCCAACCTTGGCAGTCATTCCTTTATCAATTTCTATAAGCTGAGATACAGGCCAGCTAAGGCGGCACTCATTAAGTTTGCGAGAGTGGCGGCCAACACTGCTTTTAGGCCCATTTGCGCGATTTCTTTACGTCGGCCTGGTGCTAATGCTCCAATGCCACCCATTAAAATAGCGATGGATGAGAAGTTAGCGAAGCCGCACAACGAGAAAATAACAATAGCTTGGGTACCCGGCGATAAGTCGGCTTGGTATTTCAGAAAGTCTACGTAAGCGACAAATTCGTTCACCACCATTTTCTGCCCGATAAAACTACCAGCGAGATTGGCTTCATCCCACGGTACGCCTAAGGCCCATGCGAGAGGCTGGAAAACATACCCGAGAATGACTTCAAAGCTTAGATTTTCGACCCCTACAAGACCGCCGGCCCACCCGATAAGGCCATTTAATAATGCGATTAATGCAATGAAAGCAAGTAACATAGCGCCCACATTTAAAGCGAGATGCATACCCGAGGCTGCACCGCTTGCCGCAGCGTCAAAAATATTAGCGTATTTGTCTTCTTCGTTGTTGACCTCAGTCAACTCGTTTTTAAATTCTTGGGTTTCAGGCATGATGATTTTAGCCATCAACAGGCCGCCCGGTGCCGCCATAAAACTAGCCGCAAGTAGATACTTAATCTCAACACCCATTCCGGCGTAGCCTGCCATGACTGAGCCAGCAATAGACGCTAGCCCACCGACCATAATGGCAAACAGCTCTGAGCGTGTCATATGGGGAATAAAAGGCTTAACGACTAATGGGGCCTCGGTTTGGCCTACAAATATATTAGCAGCAGCCGACATGGATTCTGGACGGCTTGTTTTAAGGGCTATTTGCAAGAACCCGCCGATCAGACGAATGATCCAAGACATCACGCCCAGATGATAAAGCACGGTAATTAATGACGAGAAAAAAACGATAACAGGTAGCACGTTAAAGGCGAAGATAAAGCCAAGTGACTTATTGCCTAATTGGCCAAAAATGAAATCGATGCCTTGCTGGCTATATTCAATTATATTTTTTACATAGACGGTTAAGCCCAGTAAAAATTCTTTCCCTGGGGGGAAGTACAGAACCAAAGCACCAATAATAGCCTGAATAGCAAAAGCGCCACCCACTGTACGCCAGTTTATCGACTTACGATGTGCTGAGAGCAATATCGCAAGTATGAACAGAACAGCTATGCCAATCAAACTGACCATTCTAACTCCTTAATTATTGTTTTTATATCGTCGTTATTTTAATGGCTAAAGTAGCGTCTGCTGGATATGTGATTTAATGACATCCAATGCAATACGATTTTTTCCACCTTGGGTCACAATAACATCAGCAGTAAAACGACTCGGCGCGATAAACTGGTGATACATGGGCTTAACGGTTGATTCATATTGTTTTGCAACCGAATCTAGCGTGCGTCCTCGTTCAGCTATATCTCGCTTCATTCGACGCAATAAGCAAATGTCTAGCGGTGTATCTACGAAAATCTTGATATCAAACAAAGGCTGAAGCTCTTGGTTTGCTAGCAACATGATCCCTTCAATGATAATAACCGGTGCTGACATTAGTTTTTCAGTTTGGGCCAAGCGAGTATGAGTCTTATAACAGTAGTGAGGGTAATCAACTGACTGCCAGTTCTTCAAGGCCTGCAAGTGCTCAACCAATAACTCGTGTTCAAACGCTTTGGGATGATCGTAATTATTCTTTTCACGCTCCTCCATGGGGAGATGGTCTTGGGCGCGATAATAATGATCTTCACGAAGTATTTGCACATGTTTGCCGTCTTCTGAGAATTCTTTAAGTAAGTTTTCAGTAAACAGCGATTTACCCGAGCCAGAAGCACCGGAGATAGCGATAACGAGGGGGGCAGACATACCACTCCGAATTGATAGATGTGAGATTGTCTGAAAGATACCAGCGAACGGTGAAAAAGTCAGTTTTCACAACGTATTTATATAGCAATTTTTATGACAATTCGTAAATCTACACAATGTTAGCCCCTCTGGTTAACATTAACGCAACAAGGTTACGATTTGTTGACCATATGGTCAAGTTTTTGTTGGGTTGAGTTTTATTGTAAAAAAGTGGACCTCATTTTCGACTCAAATGGTATTAAATTGACACAGCAGTACATTTGGATAACACCAATTCCTGAAGGCGTTTTGTAAAATGCGGGAAATAAGCCCTAGGGAGTTTAGGGGGAATATATTTCGTGAATGGCTTACACGTGAGAGAGATTACTTTCCAATAAAGAAGACTTTTTCGGCGCTGATATTAGGCAGCGCGTAATTATGCAATTTAGAGCGAGAGCCTTCACCTTGTGCTTTAGGTGGATAAAACAGCTCCTTTTCTTCTTGATGATCGACGAATATTTCGTCCAAAGCTGAGCGAATCTCACTCAACGTTTTATCTAGGTTGGCTGCAAAATCTGGGCGTTTACGTTTAGTATGTCCTAAATCGATCAAACGATAGAAGTATTTATTCGCCATCTGAATCAACTCTTCAGGTACGTCACTGCTGTTGCTCAAGTTAGCGCTGTTATCTTGTATGCAATAGTCCACAAGGGCCGCATAAAAGCAAAAAGGTTTGTTCGGTAATATTATTGGTGTGGTGCCATCGACATAACTTATGCTCTTGCTTTTTAGATCAATAATTAATTGATGATTCACTGGCGTTTCTAACTCTTTCTGTAAGTCAGCTGTGTTTCTATGAGTTAATCTTAGCCTTTGAATGCACAGGTAACTAAGCAGTGTGGCAAGTATAAGTGGAGCAAGTCCAACGTAATCAGCTATCGAGGTAGTACTAACAGCGTACTGGATGGTGATTTTCTGATCATGAGTTTCTAGGTATGTTTCTCGGCTATCCTCTGCTCTTTGAATATCCGCTTCTACAATTCCTTGTATTGAGATGACATCAATAGGGGAGTGTTGCTCATCAAGTACACTATTCAAATCTGAAATGTAATGACTAACAGAACGTGTGTCAGCCACCGTTTTAAATTTGGGGTTCGCTAAGCGTAATTTGGGTAAGTCGATTGCAATACGTTTTTCAATGTTAGCTAAGAATTGAGCCTGGTTTGATGTCGCTTGGAAATGAACGCCAATAACAAAGGCAAACTGAAAAATTAACCATATGAGGGTAAAAAGGCCAACGTAAATCAGTTTAGTTTTCATGTTCTAGCACTTCATTTGAATTTTTTGGTAACGGGCAGTGATAGGGCACTAGCTCAAGCTGGCGGTAATAGTCTGATTGCGTATTCGTCGATAGAGTCGTCAAGGTATTCTGAATTTCGCAGATTAAATCTGTATTTTGGGTTTCCATCTTCAAATACCACTTACTCCCACTGACCTTCGTTTTTATCGGGGTGATGTAGTTAGCGGAAAAACGCTCAGCGTCTTTGTCTTTCCAAAATGAAGAGATGATATCCACGCTACCTGTTGCAAGAAGGTCGCGCAGTGCCTCATGAGAATTTACATACACAATATCCATATTAGCTTCTGAAATGCCCAGCTCATTCAGTAGTCCTTTAGGTACAATATGCCCCGAGCGGCTGCTAGGGTAGTCCAACAGCCCCAAGCGTTTACCCCATAAATATTGTTTAGTCAGTTTTGGTTTTTCTTTTAAGGAGATTAAATAAGTGGAGTAGTCTTTGTATTGAGCTACAGTTTGGTATCTATAAGTCGTTTCTGCAGCAAAAGCCAACATGACATTTTCTTTGACCAAGGCAAGATCAGCAATTCCTTTACCTACATACTGAATAATTTCTTGCTCGTTGTGGCTCCACTGAACAGTGACATTTCCGTATTGGCGGTTAATCGTCTGGTTACTGCACAAAGACGAAAGGAGCTTGCTAGCCATACCTTGATCGGTTATAAAAACAACAAGATCGTCACTATTTTTTACCGATTGAGTTTGGCAAGTGAGCGACTGCGAAATTAAGTTAGATAAATTTTCACTTTTTATTACGCTTGAATAGACACCTGCATACCAGCTGGCGAGCATAAATATTCCGGATAGGATGGGCAAGGCAATCGCGTTAATCGACAAAATTCTTTTCTGCACTCAAGTTCGGTATTTTTACTTGTTGTACTGATTTGACCAGTTAGTCTTACTTAAAGCAATAGGTAAATTTATTTGAAGGTGGTAAGTTATTGATTTAAAATAATTAATAATAAGAAGTTATGAATGTTGTTGAGGGGTTTTTACTTAGCAAAATTTGTTCACACTGGCTAAGTCAAAGTTTGTCACAAATCGTGTCACCTCATGACGTATAAAAATAAAAGTGACCGTTTACAAAGAAAATAAGAAAGCGGGCAGGGAATTTTTGACCAGTTAGTCAAATTTGTTGGTTACTGGTCAGTGCAGTAATATAAATGCAACATAAAAATAAAATAATAGCGGCATAAAAATTAACACGATTTAATACTCACAAACCTTAGGAAACACACAATGCTAAGAAAAACTAAACTCACCAGCATCGCGCTTGCGGTAGCCATGTCATTAGGCATGTCTTCTGCTGCTCTTGCGCAGGAAACGTCTTCAAGCATAGGCGGTACAGTTCTTTCACAAAGTGGTCAATCAGTATCAAACGCAACAGTTACTATCACAGACACCCGCACAGGGGCTGTGAAAGTGTTGACTACTAACGAAACCGGTCGTTATAACCTTCGTGGTATGCGTGTTGGTGGTCCTTACACCGTAGAAGTGATGGATCAATCAGGCAATAAAACGGTTGAGCAAGGTGTTTTCTTGAATTTAGGCGAAACTAAAAGCCTTAATTTAGATTTAGCCACTCAACAGGAAGAGAACCTTGAAACTATTACAGTAAGCGGCCGCGTAACCAACGCAACCTATGGCGCTTCTGGACCCGTGGCTAACTTTAGTTTATCTGACTTGGAGGCAGCTCCTGCCATTAACCGTGATATCAAAGACTTAGTACGTATCGATCCGCGTATCTACGTAGATGAAGCTTTCGGCGACGGTATTCAGTGTGCCGGTGCTAACTCACGTTTTAACAGTTTGACGGTCGACGGTATCCGTACCAACGATAACTTCGGGTTGAATAGCAATGGTTATCCAACCATTCGAATTCCTTTTTCTTATGACTCGATCGATCAAGTCGCAGTGGAATTAGCACCTTTCGATGTTCAGTACGGTGGTTTTACAGCATGTAACATCAATGCTGTGACTAAGTCTGGTACAAATGAATGGCATGGTGGGGCTTTCTTCGACTATACCAATGACTCTCTTCGTGGTGATCAATTGGAAGGCGAGAAGCTAACGGTAGGCAACTTTAACGAAAAGCGTTACGGTTTCAATGTTGGCGGCGCATTAATCGAAGACAAATTATTCTTCTTCGGTTCATATGAAAAACTTGAAGGGGCGACGTTGTTTGACCGTGGTTCAGCAGACTCAAATCAAGCTGTTCAGGTTGCAGGTGTTTCTCAGGCTCAACTAGACCGAATTGAACAAATAGCTAACGATATCTACGGCTATGATCCGGGTGCATTTACAACTAGCATTCCGGTAGAAGATGAAAAAATCATGCTTAAACTTGATTGGCAGATTAATGCCGATCATCGTGCGTCTCTTGTTTACAACTACAACGATGGTAATACTATCCGTGAATCTGATGGGGATTCTGACGAATATGAGTTTTCTAACCATTATTATGAGCAAGGCGGAAAATTAGAGTCATATGTAGGGTCTTTATACTCTGATTGGTCTGATAATTTCTCAACCGAATTACGTATCGGTACCTCTGACTACGATGCAAATGTAGTTCCTTTAGGCGGAACAGATTTTGGTGAAGTTCAGATTTCTACCGAAAACGACGGTTCTCGTGCAACTGTTTATCTGGGTGCCGATGATTCTCGCCATGCTAACAAGTTGAGTTACAGCACAGATACATTGAAGTTGGCTGGTACCTACACAACAGGTGACCACATTATTACTGGTGGTTATGAGTTTGAAAGTTTAGATGTTTTCAACTTGTTCGTGCAAGAAGCTGAAGGTGAATACCGTTTCGGTTCTATTGATGATTTCGAAGCTGGAACGCCTTTCCGTATCACTTACGAAAATGCTGCTGTAACCAATGACGTTAACGATGCTGCTGCGGCTTTCTCTTACGATATCCATACTGCTTATATCCAAGACGAGTATTACTGGTTAGACCAAGATATGACGATCACCTACGGCCTTCGTTATGACTGGTACTCAAGTGATGATTTGCCGCCTGAAAACCCATTTGTTGAAGAAACATATGGTTTCTCTAATCAGCAAAACTTAGACGGTATTGATTTGCTTCAACCTCGTTTGGGCGTTAACTGGATGTTGACAGAGCAGTTAGAAGTGCGAGGCGGTGTTGGTTTGTATTCGGGTGGTAATCCTAACGTTTGGTTGTCTAACAACTATTCGAACAATGGTGTAATACAAGTAGAGCAGCAAGACCGCTCTGGCACATCTGTATTTGACATGGCGTTCACTGGTGAAGGTCGCCCAATTTATGATATTCCTCAAGACTTGTTTGACGGCGTTGCTAGCGGAACAGCCTCTAACCGTGGCCTTAACTTCCAAGATCCCAACTTTGAAATCCCATCTGAGTGGAAATATGCAATTGGTGGTACATATACGTTCGAAAACGACTATGTATTGATGGTTGACTATTTATATTCTAAGAAGCAAAACGCTGCGATTATCAGTGATGTTTCACGCGTTCTTACTGACCAGACAGCGCCTGACGGACGCCCAATTTACACTAGCAACGGCCGTTCACAAGATTACTTGTTGACCAACGTCGATGGTGATTCAGGTGATTCGACGTCAATTTCATTGGCCTTAAGTAAGACCTTTGATTTCGGTTTAGATGCATCATTTGCTTATGCTTTCACCGAATCAAATGAAGTTAGCCCTATGACTAGCTCTGTAGCGTTCTCGAACTACACAAGTACTGCAGTTTTTGATCCTCAAAACCCTGGCATAGCAACCTCTAACTTTGAAATACCTCATCGCTTCACGCTTCGTTTGTCTTATAAGCATGAATTCTTTGACGGATACAATACTAGCTTCAGCCTTTTCGGAACAGCGAACGAAGGACGTCCTTACAGCTACACGTTTGATAACCAAGATCGAAATGATGGCGATAACTTCCTTAACGATACATTGGGGCAAAGCGACAGCAATGACCGTCAGTTGGTTTATATCCCAACAGTTAATGATGCTAGCGTAATATACGGTGAAGGGTTTGACTTAGATGCATTCAATGCGTTTATTGATGCGGAAGGCCTTACTCGCGGTGAAATCATGGACCGTAATAGCGTTAACAGTGATTGGTGGGTTAAGTTCGACGTTAAAGTTAGCCAAGAATTCGCAGGCTTCTACGAAGGTCATAAAGGAAGTGCCTTCATCGTTATCGAAAATATTGGTAACTTGTTGAATGATGATTGGGGGGTTTTGAAAGAAGCGTCGTTCCCACGTCAACAATCTGTAGTTGATGCTTCAATCAACGACGCAGGTCAATATGTTTATAACGCATTTATTACGCCTGCAGGACAGACTAGAGTGGCTGATGCGTCACTTTGGGAAGTTCGAGCTGGTGTTAAATACACGTTCTAATCATTAATTTGATAATGCTAAGAAGCCGGCTCTTGTAGCCGGCTTTTTTATTGGTGTTGAGGATGTAAATATGCATAGAATTTTTGGGTTATTGGTTTTACTTGTAGGAGTGCCTTTAGTGGCGGAAGCGAAAACAGTGCGGATCGCAACGTTTAACGTGAGTATGGAAGCGAGTAATTACTTGCCTAAAGGAGTAACGCCGACCGGCCAGGAATTGTTTGAAAACTTGCAGAGCGGTGAGAATCAACAGATTAAGAACATTGCTGAGATTATTCAGCGTGTGCGCCCTGATATCATTTTACTAAACGAGTTTGATTACACCTCAGATGATGACAAGGGGGTAAAAGCATTTATCAATCACTATTTGGCCGTCTCTCAGCTAGGCACCAAGAGTATTGATTACCCTTATTACTACACCGCTCCTGTGAATACTGGCGTGCCTTCTGGGGTCGACCTTAACCATAATGGAACGTCCACTGACAATGGTGGCGATACTTTTGCTTTTGGTTTGTATCCAGGGCAATACGGCATGGTTTTGTTAAGCAGATATCCAATTGAAAGTGAGCAGGCAAGAACGTTCCAACAATTCTTGTGGAAGGATATGCCTAATGGGCTACTTAATAGCGTAAAAACTGAAGAGGGGGCAGATTGGTACTCACCTCAGGCAAAAGCCATATTTAGGTTGTCGTCTAAGTCCCACTGGGATGTGCCCATCAGCATCGATGGAAAACTAGTTCATGTTCTAGCAAGTCACCCCACACCACCGGTTTTTGATGGCCCTGAAAACCGAAATGGAAAACGTAATCACGATGAGATTCGTTTTTGGACCGATTACATATCGGGTGGCAAGACCGCCGACTATATTTATGATGATAAACAGCAAAAAGGCGGCCTTAACAAAGATCATTTTGTCGTCTTGGGTGACTTGAATGCCTCCGCTGAAGAAGGCGACGGCCACAAAGATGGCATTGGTTCACTGCTTAAAAATTCAAAGGTGAATAGCCACAACGTTCCTACTAGTGCAGGCGGGGCTGTGCATAGCCCTGAAAACGCTCTGGGAGCGTCTCATACCGCCTTTTGGCGTATGCGGGCTGATTATGTTCTTCCTAGTAAGACGCTAGGTGAGGTAAGCGCTAGTGGCGTATTTTGGCCAACACCGGAAGAGGATAGCTATCGATTGATTAAAAATCGTCAGGCGTCATCTGATCATCGATTGGTGTGGGCAGATGTAGATATATCAAACTAAAAGCGCTCAGCAGTGGCGAGTGCATGTATGAACAAGTGACGATCCTACACTCGTATGCTTACGGATGCAGGGTTGTGATTACTTGGCTATGCGCTATCGCGCTATGCATCATGGCTTATACATTTTCAAATAACGCTTCGACGCGCATGCGGATTTCTTCAATTTGATTGATATCAGACGGTGCAATAAAAATAGTATCGTCGCCTGCAATAGTGCCTAGAACGCCATCTTTTTGACTTAAGGAATCTAGCAATCTAGCAATGAGCTGCGCCGCACCGGGACTTGTACGGATAATGATCATCACATTGTTGTGCACTATATCCAACACCAACTGACGAAGCGGGCTGCGAGCCGTAGGCATGCCTAGCTCTGGAGGTAAACAGTAGACCATGTCTCCTCTGGCATTACGCGTGCGCACTGCACCGAACTTACTGAGCATTCGGGATACTTTGGATTGACTGATATTGTCGAAGTTTTGCGTTTTCAACGCGTCGACAATATCCCCTTGAGAGCCAAAGTTTTCGGCCTTTAAGATATCCTTAAATGCCTTGATGAGTTCTTCTTGCTTATGAGTAGCCATATATTCCTCTATTTATAGTGGCTATTTTGCCTTAGTACTTGAACTTAAGCAATTTGCCCTCACATTCAAATTCGAACATTTTCAGCTCAGCATTTATTTGTTTTTTCGCGGGTCTTGCATTAGTGTTTCGTTCGCGAATTGATTAGCATTCCACAGGAGAGAATTATGAAAGTAGCGGTATTAGGTGCAGCTGGCGGTATAGGCCAAGCATTATCATTGTTGTTAAAAACCCAATTGCCAGCTGGTACAGAGCTAGCCCTTTACGACGTAGCCCCAGTCGTACCTGGCGTTGCGGTTGATTTAAGTCATATCCCTACTGACGTAAAAGTTGAAGGTTTTGGTAAAGACGACCTAGCTAAAGCGTTAACAGGCAGTGACATTGTTCTTATTCCTGCTGGTGTTCCACGTAAGCCGGGTATGGACCGTTCTGATTTGTTCAACATCAACGCTGGTATCGTTAGAAACCTAGTTGACAGTGTTGCGGACAATTGCCCAGAAGCTTGTTTATGCATCATCACTAACCCAGTTAACACCACTGTGGCAATTGCTGCAGAAGCGTTGAAAGCTAAGGGTGTTTACAACAAGAACAAATTGTTCGGTGTAACAACGCTTGACGTTATTCGTGCAGAAACGTTTGTGGGCAATTTACGTGACTTGAACCCTGCTAATGTGCATGTTCCGGTTATCGGTGGTCATTCTGGTACCACTATTCTTCCTCTGCTTTCTCAGGTGGAAGGTGTTGAGTTTACTGATGAAGAAGTCGCTAGTTTGACGACTCGCATTCAAAATGCAGGTACAGAAGTGGTTGAAGCTAAGGCTGGCGGCGGATCAGCTACCTTATCAATGGGTCAAGCTGCTGCTCGTTTCTGTTTGTCGCTTGTTTCTGCAATGCGCGGTGAAAATGTGGTTGAATACACCTATGTCGAAACCAACAGTGATGACGCTCAATTCTTCTCACACCCAGTTCGTTTGGGTAAGAATGGCGTAGAAGAAATTCTACCTTACGGTGAGTTGAGTGACTTCGAGCAAAAAGCAAAAGAGTCAATGCTTGAAGGCCTACGTGGCGACATAAAACTAGGTGTTGAATTCGTTAATAACTAATTCATTTCCCTATAATTGAAAAAACCAGCGGATGCTGGTTTTTTTATATCTGCTATTCAGCAAATCAATACTGCCTAATCGCAATGTCTAGGATTAAGCGGCCATAGGATCTTGTCCTAAGGGCTTAGTCGGGCGTGTGGCGATGTTAGGATCTTTAATTTGACCTGCAGTGCCTGCAACTAAAGGAGTGTTTTTCGAGGCAATGCGTACTGACGCTAATTTGGCATCAATGCACTGGCGTATATCGTGAGCGGTATACCCTGAGCGTACTTTAATGCGCACATGGGGAATACGAGCTGCATCTAATGCGCCGCTGACAAACCAATCCCGTTGCCGTTTGTAGCCGTCTTTGCCATTTTGTGTGGCGTGTACTAAGTCAATAGCCACAACAGGAGTCATATCGGCTTTTGAGCATAAAACAAAATCAAGATGGCGACCGCTGGTGCGACTCAACGCACTTTTACCGGCTTTCTTGCTGGTGCTTTCCCTGGTGGCGACCACGTCAGAAAGTTTAACTCGGCACATTACTCTAAATTGATTGCCCACCGCCTCATCGATAAGAGCCAGAAAGCTGCGCTCTACAGGAGTAAATAAATTAGTCTTCTTTTTAAATGGGAAAGTTAAGCTGGGTTCATTTAATTTCACTGCGCCGATTGCCACTACAATCAATATCATCATTAAGATAATTGCCAATTCCATACCTGCTCCTATGGGCCTGCCAAATTTTTGACAGTTTTCGCCTGTGTTGATGTCTACAGGGGATGTTGCAAAGAGAGTGCCATAGGTCTTATACCGTTCCGCATTAATAAGTGCCCCCTCAAAATACGTCCAGCGGTTTTTGATTAAGGCGTCACAATGGAGTTATGGTTGCTCCCTTTCAAATAGTGAGAACGCAGAGCAAAAGCCGCTGGGGCAATTAATCCCATTTATCTAGGGTTGATAAGTATACCTACTTGACTGCCTGTCTCATCGGGAGAGATAACAATAATTTTGTAATCATTTTGTAGGCGCATAAGAATGCGATTTTGCGACAAACTTTGTGAGATTGGCCCATCAATATGCTGTCGGAATAACGCTATAAGATCATTGGGGGTCTGCTTGCTATGGTAGGTTAGTGATGCTGGAAGCGCATCGGCAAATAAAAGACAAGCACTGGCGTCTGTTGGTATCTCAATCCCATGAAAATCTGTGGGGCAAGTCGTTGGCGCAACACTGTCAACGTCTAAAGAGTGGCTTTGTGCGCTTAAGACGTTCGAGAATACCCCGCTAATAAGTAAGCAAAGCGTGCTGCGCTTAACGACTGCTATTGTATTCGCCATCTAACACCTCGTATAAAGTAACAGCATAATAGATTTTTGATGAATAACTGACAATCTCTGATACCGTATCTTAGGTATGGCATCCTATTTATGCGTATAGCGCGGTTAAAGGAGGGTAAATGAATATTGTTCGAGAGTATTTGCGTTTGGCTGTTTTTGCCATTGGATTACTTTCAGGTGTGCAGATCCCAGCCTTTATTGACCAGTATCAGAAGCGCGTTGACGCTCACTTAATTGAAGCAAAACAAAATTTAGCTGGCTTTAGGCAAACAGCAGAACGCTACTTCAAAGGCGATATGCAAAAATTAATACGCCATTATGAGCAAAGTGAAGATGTGATATTCCGCCAAGATGCTAAGAATGTTCAGCTTATTTTTAACCGTGCAAGCCTGCTGCAAGTTCAATGGGATAATTTAAATAGTGGCGTGGTGCGACGCGCGTATTATTTGGCAACTCAATACAACCCTCAGATTTTACAAGAAACCGTCACTCAATACAGCTATACGGTGCCATTGAACCCTGTAGCGTTAGGGTGGGGGATATGTATCGCATTATTGTTTGCAGCCCTGTTTGATATGATGATAGGTATAAGTGCAAAAACCTGCTCAATGTGTTTTCACGCGGTACGTAAGCGCAGTTAACTTGTAGTTGACGTGAGCGCTCACTTACTCCATAGGATTTGTTTTCATAACAATTGAAGGCCGTAAGTCATAGAGGTAAAGTGAAAGCCGGCTTGCGTGATCACAAACCGACTGAATGCAGTTAATTGCATATATTGAGATAATGGCGTTTAGTCTGATTCATAAGGATAGCGAACGGAATAACGCATGGTTAATTGCTGCCCTTTAACGAAGGTGTCATATTCCTCTTGGCTAATTTTGTCATCGCTGTCTACATCTGCATTATCAAAGTGCTCTGATATTTCTGCATTTTTCGCTTCTTCTTTACTGATGAAGCCATCGGCGTTTGCATCTACTTCAGAAAAGTCCTGCTCTATTGGGGCTGGCTGCTCAGGCGCTTTCAATGCAGGATTACTACGCTCTAAATCCGCGTCGATGGATACATCCGACGAGGCGGCCAAATTTTGCTGTTCTGTTTCACTTTTATCTGAGACTTCATCTTGTAAGCCTTCAACCGCTGAGCTCTCAAGCTCTTTGTTCATTGCATCCGCATTGTGATCGAGTGAGCTTTGGCCTTTGGCGCTTAGCTCTTTGGCGTTATCAAGTGCATTTTGGGCATTCGATTCTGCGTCTTTCATTTTGTTATTTGTGCCTGCACTGGCATTTACGTCATCATGACTATCATGTTCGGTAAGTTGGGTATCAAGCTTTGCATTACTGTTTTGTGCGTTAGCCGAAATCGCATTTTGCTTAGCTTGACTTAATTGCGTGTCGGCCATTTCTTTGGGGTTATCGCTGGCTTCATCCATAGCACTTTTGGCATCGTCCATGGCTTTGTCGGCCGTGTCTATCGAATCTGATGTGTCACCCATAGCAGCGTCAGTGTCAGATGTGGCAAGTTGCTCTTTTGAATCAACGGTGTCGGCGTTTTCGCCTACAACAACTGTATCTGCCAATCCAATGTCCGCTTTGCTGTAGATGCTGGCATAGGTGTTAAATTCTCTCGGGCTTAACTGCCCGTTCGCGTCTTCATCGACTTTGACAAAATAATTCCACACGTTGTCTTTACTGGCTTCACCTTGAGAAATAAAGCCATCTTGATTGGTGTCTAATGTCGCGAAGTTGCTGTGGGTAGCTTGCGCTGTAATTTCTTGAGTCGTCGTATCCTGTTGCGCCGCAAATGCTGAGGTAGCTAATACACTGGTAATAATCGATGCTAAGGTGAGTTTCTTCATAATCAATTCCTTGGTTCATATATCTGCGTATAAAAATAGACAGATGTGACTTTCAAAGAAGAGAATACATAACTCGTGCCACTAAATAATATTATTAATATTCAGTGGGTTACTAACGTTTAACCGTTTCTGTTAACAGTATGTTGCGTAATATTGGAGACACAAAGTGAAAAAAGTTCATCAAGCAAAATTCATCAAGCAAAAATTCATCAAGCATTATGGGAGAAAAAGCATGGGAGAAAAAGCACGGGAGAAAAAGCAGGGAAGAAAATAGTATGGTAAAGCTTTAAAAAGGCACGTGAAACTGCACGTTACAGTCTCACGTTTAGCAAGCGGAGGTTATACGGTAAACGAAGCGCCACAGCCACACGTTGTGGTTGCATTTGGGTTATTGACTAAGAAACGAGAGCCTTCAAGGCCCTCAGTGTAATCAACCTCGCCACCTACTAAGTACTGAAGGCTCATGGGGTCTACCACCAAGGTCACTTGATCCTTGTCTATGGTCGTGTCACCGTCATTCACTTTCTCGTCGAAAGTAAAGCCGTATTGAAAACCTGAACAACCACCGCCGGTAACATAAACGCGTAATTTCAAATTAGGATTTTCTTCTTCCTCGACAAGCGCCTTAACTTTACGTGCGGCGGCGTCGGAGAATTCGATTGGAACTGCTGTTTGCACCGACATAAATTACCTCTGTGTATACAAATAAGTGGATAGGGGATAGCGCGGATCTTAAGATTTTACTGTAAGCGAGCTACATAATGCAGCTATTATCTAATACCTGACTAATCTTATCAACTATTCGCTAGCCGATAGTGACCAATCAAAGGTTTTATTTAGTTCTCCCAGTTTACGTTTGTATTTATAAACATCAGCAGTAATGACCACTTTTTCAGCTAAAAAGTCTGTTGGCAGGGTAAATTCCTGCTCTAGCATTTGAAAGTATTTAAAGCGAAATGCTAGTGGGCCTTGGTCGTTGAGTGAAGTTAACGAATAGCTTTTGGGGTGTCCATTTTCACTGCCATGTATCACTAACTGCACAGTACCATTGAGCGTAGCTTTGATTTTATCTTGCTGTAAAAGCACTAATTTTAAGCGGTAATAGTTTTCGCTTAAGGTTTTCTCGACAGCAAACCCATCAATGGCTAAGCCTGTGGCACTTAACTCAGGGGCCATCACTTGTTGATAAAACCCAAGCTCTTTACGCAAAGACACTTCCCGAGCCAGCGCAAGTTCTGTCTCTTCAGCGAGTTTTCTTTGAGTGGTTGTCGCGATATCTAACTCAACACTCATTACATTTACTTGGCGTGAAAGATCTGCGTTCTCTAGCCTAAGGCTCTCACTACTATTCTTAAGCTGGTTTAGGAGTGTTTGTTGTTCATCACTGAGTTTATAGCCAAAAGAAAAGGCTAAGTAGCCGGTTATTAATAGGATAACCAAACTTAAGGCGTAAAACTGATAAGGGCCGAAACGCTGTTTTAACTCTGTATAATTCACAAACTATTTTACCTCGCCAGCACCATAAACCAGAAATATAAGGTAATTCCTTACATTACAGCGGCTTGTGGTAAGATGCTGCCATTCCCTAACGTATTAATAGCGCTAATATATGTCCCTTAATGCATTTCGACAAGAGCTGGCTACACCGCGCACCTCTATTCAATTGTGTGTATTGGGTATTATTGGCGGTGTTTGCGCTGCATCGGTGATCATATTATTCCGCTTAAGTGTGGAGTGGTTGCAGCTTCTTTATCTTGATGAAGTGAATAATTTCACGACATTATCTGCTCTACAGCGGGCGATCATGCCTGTTATCGGCGTAGTGCTTATTTTATGTGTTGCCTACCTTACTGGATTTAAGCATTACCGAATGGGTATTCCTTTTGTGATCCACCGCGTTAAAAAACGCTTCGGGCATATCCCTTTTCGCACTACGATTAATCAATTTTTCGGTGGTGCATTCGCATTAGCGAGTGGCTTCTCTGTTGGTAGAGAAGGCCCATCGGTGCACTTAGGGGCTGCGGGCAGCAGTTTTTTTGGGCAATGGTTAAAGCTGCCTCACAACAGTATTCGTATCTTGTCGGGATGCGGAATAGCCGCTGGTATATCTGCTTCGTTTAATACGCCTTTTGCTGCCGTCATTTTTGTAATGGAAGTGGTACTGCGCGAATATAAGATCCATATTTTTATCCCTATTATGTTAGCGGCGGCCTGTGGCACCGTGATGACCAGAGCGGTATTTGGTCAAGCGCAAGAGCTCGACTTTATAGAATTTTTTGAATTCAGCCGCTGGATATACCTGTATTTAATTTTGTTTGGAATATTGCTCGGCGCATTAGCGACCCTATTCAATAATGCTTTGATGAAAGTCATGCATATTTTCCAGCGTTTTAACATGATAAAGCGCTTGCTCATTGCCGCTGTGATTACCGGCGTAGTTGGTTACGTACTACCTCAGGCATTAGGAGCGCATTTCTTTTCTGTACATGACATGGTGCTACAGCAGCAAGATGTTGTTTTACTGGTAGCTGTACTTTGCGCTAAGTTTTTTATCACCATTATTGCCATTGGGCTAGGGGTTCCGGGTGGGATCATGGGGCCGGTTTTCGTGCTCGGTATGTTAAGCGGAGCCTTATTGGCCGCGCCTTTGGGACTAGCCGTAGATAACATGGAACAGCTCAGCGGTAGCTTTGCTCTGCTTGGGATGGCCGGTTTGATGACGTCTGTAGTACATGCTCCGCTAGCTGCTTTGTCAGCCGTGATGGAGTTATCCTATAGCCCTGAGCTTATCTTGCCTGCTATTTTAGTAATTGTACCCGCGTATGTGACCTCGACCCAGTTTCTTGGAAACAGCTCTATCTTCATCCGTCAGTTGGATTACCAAAAGTTGCCTTACAGTACGTCATCTGTATTAGAAGCCCTGCAGAAAACCGGTGTGCTCGCGGTGATGGACAAAGAATTTAAACTGTTCAATAACGCCCAGCAACACCATATTTTACAATTTTTAGAGACATCCCCGACTCATCCTGTGGTGCAGCGAAACAGTGTTGAAATTGACGTACAATATTCGTTAGTTCAATACGATATCAGTCTTAGCAGAGAAGAATCATCCTTGGCATTTTATGCCATGCAAGGGGTGTCATTTCAGTCAACGCTGGGCGAAGTCTATGAATTGCTGCAAAGCAGTCGTGAGGGCGCGGTGTATGTTTATGAAAATGAACCAAGCAATATCACAGGTGTGATCACTTGGAACATGTTGCGTAGCTATTTACACAAAGCACAATATTAATATGATGTGCTTTGCCATGAGTATTTGGAGAGTTATCCTATGAGCATTTTATGGCTCAAAGCCTTACACATTTTCTTCATGATCGCTTGGATGGCGGGGATTTTTTATCTGCCTAGATTATTTGTTTATCATGCGCAAACTGATAATCAAGCGGTGCGTGACCAATTTAAGATAATGGAACGAAAATTATGGTTTTTTATCACGCCTTTTGCGTTATTGACTTTGATTTTCGGCTTAAGCTTAATCTATCAATACGGCACGTCGTGGTTTGCCCATTCAGGTTGGCTACATGCAAAATTACTATTGGTGATACTTTTGTACGGCTATCATTTTTACCTTTACCATTTGGTCAAAGTATTTGCCCGAGATGAAAATAAGCATTCCTCACGTTTTTATCGATTTTTAAACGAAGCGCCAGTGCTGATATTGCTAGCCATAGTGTGCTTAGCCGTGGTGAAGTTTATCTAAGGGCTGTAGAGCAAAACCATTAGGTAATAGGACTTTTTGAAAATAAAACGCTTACATGATTAAGATGCTTTATTATAACCTGAAATTTCTGTTCCCAAGAGAGGATGCCTTATTAATTGTGCCACAATTAATTTAATGTAAAGATTTGTAATTAGGCATATATCTAGTTTGCTTTAGTCAACTGATTTGCTAATCTGAAGGAGAAAATCGGAATCAGAGAATGTCATAATATGGATGTTGTGCAGGTAAAATTACAAACCCTTTTGCGCCAGTCTGATCTCGCCTTTGAAGAGTACAAAAAGCACCCTAATTCTGCCGATAGCGCAAAAGCGTATGAAACTGCAAAATTGGCGTTAGATATGTACATTGCGAATATGCGAGTATCAGTTGAACAACGCTTAAAGTAACGTCTTTTAAAAGCCATTATTGCACATCGATATATTCGGAATAAGGAATATGACATTGATGTGACATCAAGCATTTAACCCCCCGCTAAGAAAATGCTATCATCTGGCGATTATATGGCGCCCAAGTATAGCCCTAACCTCAAGTTAACTGCTCTTCAACGTCGCCCGTCTATTTCTAATTACAGAGTCAGATTTAATGTCAGATGATTTAACCCAGCATTACTCGCAAATTCTATCGATCTTAGGTGAAGATACTCAGCGAGGTGGTTTAGTAGATACGCCTAAACGTGCCGCCAAAGCGATGCAGTTTTTGACCGATGGTTACGAGAAAAACCTTAGTGACGTAGTGAATGGCGCTATTTTTGAAGCCGATACAGACGAAATGGTCGTTATTCAAAATATTGAATATTATTCATTGTGCGAACATCATATTTTGCCATTTATTGGCCAGTGCCACATTGCTTATCTTCCACAGGGTAAGGTATTAGGTCTATCTAAGTTTGCTCGCATCGTAGATATGTATGCACGTCGCCTACAGATCCAAGAGGGTTTAACCAAGCAAATAGCGGATGCCATTCAAGAAGTCACTGGCGCGGCGGGTGTCGGCGTGATCATGGAAGGCAAACATATGTGCATGATGATGCGTGGTGTTCAAAAGCAAAACTCGTCTATGGTGACCTCAGTAATGCTAGGTGCGATGCGTAAGTCAGATGCAACACGTAACGAATTTCTTCGTTTGATTGGTAAGTAACACGTTATCAATCTCAAAAAAAGCGCGCCAACCTTAAATCATTAAGTGTTGGCATGCTTTTGTCATACTCACTTCCTCAGCGCATATAAAGCTGCGTAAAATCGTTAAATGCACAGACCGTGTGCTCCAATATGGTGCGTCTGCATCTTTTTTGTATGGAAATTGAAATGACATTGAAAGCTATCCCCTCCTTTTGCCGACTAATGGGCAATATCAAAACCGTGACAGTGATGTGCATTATGCTCACTACTTTCACGGTTGCAGCTAAAAACACCGATCCTTTTAGCGAGTATGGCCCCCGAACATTTGAGGTTGATAACAAATGGACCGCGATCGTTGCAGCGTATGAGCCTGAAATTAAAGCAATTGATGCTGCGATAGCCAAGTTACCTGACGCTAACATCACCAAAACCGTTACTTTCCAGGGCGTAAAGTATCAACTAGGAACATATAAAGGTGAGCCGATAGTTATTTTTACCACTGGAATAAGCGTACCGAATGCCGCAATGACTATGCAAATGGCGCTCGACTATTTTCCGATCGACAGAGTTATAATGATGGGGATAGCTGGGGCGATAAGCAGTGAGTTTACTCCTGGTGACATTGCTGTGCCTGCTAGATGGTATTTTCATGATGAGTCTGTTTACATTAATCCAGACGCTGAGAACGAAGGGCAATTTGTACTACCAGATTATTATGAAAAATCATTAGCATCATTTTTGGATCGTCGTAAGCAAGATCCTCATTCGCCAGCGTATGAAAATTTTGGTTTTATACACCCTGAAGAAATGGCTGTGATTAAAGAGGGCTGGGATAGTCCTCGACAAATGCCATATTTTACCGCCTCCAGTGAACTACTTGATTTAACGAAGAAGGCAATTAAAAAAGTTAGCCCCATTGCTATGCCATCTGGTAAAGCAATAAAGGTTAAGGTAGGCGGAAACGGTGTGACAGGCTCGGTATTTTTAGATAATGCGGAATACCGAAATTGGGTGCGCCGAGTGTTTAACGCTGATGTGTCTGAAATGGAATCCGCCGCTGTTGCACAGGTTTGCTTTGTGAATGACGTTGACTGGGTTGTTATCCGCTCTATTAGTGATTTAGCCGGTGGTCAGCAGGGTAAAAATGTTGAGAACGTATTTGATGGTATTGCATCAGGTACGGGGGCTAAATTGCTGCTAGGCGTATTAGATGAAGTGGTTGCTTTGCCTGTTCAATGAGCGTGTTATGTAGATAATAAAACACCGTCGATTTGACGGTGTTTTTGTAGTTGAAACCAAGACTCAGCTGAGAGTTATTCTTCGTCTTCGCGCTCTACCACAGCGTTGTGATATACGTCTTGCACGTCATCACAATCTTCCAGCATATCCATAAACTTATCAAACGTAGCGACATCTTCGCCTGTTACCGCTGTTTCTGTTTGCGGCACAAAGGTGATTTCATCCGCATCAAATTCAAGTTCTGGGTTGTTATCGGTTAGTGCTGTACGGGTTTTAAAGTATTCGGTGTGAGGGGCAAAAACCGTGACAACGCCATCTTCACATTCCACTTCCGTTACATCAACGTCCGCTTCCATTAAGACTTCTAAGACAGCGTCTTCGTCATCGCCAGGGAAAGAGAACACGGCTTGATGGTCAAACATGTGACTTACTGTACCTGTTACACCTATTTTTGAGTTAGTTTTGGTGAAACAGTTACGCACATCTGTGATAGTTCGGTTGTTATTATCAGTTAGGCAATCAACTATGACCATACAACCGCCTGGGCCAAAGCCTTCATACCGTGCAGGGGTGAAGTCTTCACCTGCACCGCCAGCGGCTTTATCAATTGCTTTGTCAATAACGTGGCTGGGTACTTGGTCCTTTTTTGCTTTATCGATAAGGCGGCGCAATGATAAATTTGCTTGGGGGTCCGTGCCGCCGTTTTTAGCAACCATGTAAATTTCTTTACCGTATTTCGAGTAAACTTTGGTTTTTGCGCCAGCAGTTTTTGCCATCGCTACCTTACGTACTTCAAACTTTCTGCCCATTAATGTTCTCTTTTTTGCTACAAATAAAAGGATATGACTAAGATTTTACCGATAAATACACGCTTTGTACAAACGCCTTACGTTGGCAATTTGTGCCTTGATGCTTATTTAAGGTAAATGCTCAGTCGCTAAATAATCATGTGATTGCATTTCTTTCAATCGACTAAGGCATCGATGAAATTCGAAATTTAATGCGCCTTCTGTGTACAGCTCTTCAAGGGGAACCTCTGCTGACATGATCAACTTCACGTTACGTTCATAAAACTCATCGACCATGGCGATAAAACGTCTGGCAATATCATCCACCGATTTACCCATTTGCTCGACATTCGCCAACAAAATTGAGTGATAACAGCGACTCAACTCCATGTAATCAGTTTGACTACGAGGGCCGTCACATAAAGCGCGAAACTCAAACATGGCTACGCCCTCAGCATGATGCACGGTGGGGATTTTTCGGCCCTTGATGGTAATAGCATCATCGTGCTGGCATTCTTCAGGGGCAAGCTGCGTAAAATAAACTGAAAGGTTATCGTTGGCCGTTTGATCTAGTGGGAAGTGATAAATCTCAGCTTGTTTAAGCGTGCGCAAACGATAGTCGATGCCGCTGTCGACATTTACCACTTCGGTATGTTGGTTTATCAGTGCAATCGCGGGTAAGAAACGCGCCCGTTGTAATCCGTTTCGATAAAGCTCGTTTGGAATGATATTAGACGTTGCTACTAGGACTATTCCTCGTGCAAACATTTCTTCCATCAGCGTACCGAGGATCATGGCATCGGTAATGTCAGACACAAAAAACTCGTCAAAACAGATGACTTTGGCCTCGCTTGCAAACTTCGCGGCAATTATTTTGAGTGGATCAGATTGACCGCCGAGAGATTTCAACTCTTCGTGAACGCGATGCATAAACCGGTGAAAATGCACCCGCATCTTCTTCTCAAATGGCAGGCAGTCGTAAAACGTATCTACTAAGTAGGTTTTACCTCGACCTACGCCACCCCAAAAATATAAGCCTTTTATAGACTGGGCTTTCTCATCCTTACCTAGTACAAATTTAATTTTGGTCCACAGGCTTGGATCTTTGTCTGGCGCTACAAGGTCATCGTAAAGGCGTTGTAACTGTTTAACTGCGTTGGCTTGGGCGGGGTCAGAATGAAAGTCGTCGCGCTGCAAATCTGATTGATATTTTTGCCAAGGGGTTGAAGCTGACATAAGGCGTGTCTTTTCCTTTTACTGAATGACCTTAAAAATCACCAAGCTTATCTTGTTGAGGTATTGAATCGAAATTTAATGACCGCATAAATGCGTGACAGGGGTATAATATCAAAACATGGTATTTTTTTCGCTGTAAGCGCTGCAAAGTTTGTTAAATATAGCTGCTGGCGACTGTAGATTTAAGTGATATTGTGCTTTTCAGGTGTAAGTCGCTTTTACAACCTTATAATTGGAGTAAGTATGGATTGGTTAATAGGTGTAGTTTTGGTGCTGGTCGGCGCGGTGATTGGTTTCTTTGTTGCAAAATATGTCTATTTTGATAAAGAAAAGACTTCGAAAGACGGACAGAAAGAGCAAACATTGAAAGATGTGATGGTTCAGCAGTCTCTGAATCATGTGGCTGAAAGTCGAAAAATTGCAGAGCAACTTGAGAAGCAATGCCAAACACTGACCCAAAATTTAGACAACTATGAGAGTTCTTTATCGCTGTTAAACGCTGACGCACAGAGCAGCAATGTGAGTTTCTTTGGAGAGCATGCATCGCCTTTTTTACAGAATAAAGAACAAAAAGTGACTCGCGAAAAAGACAGTGCTGATGTGCAGCCGTTAGATTTTTCAAACCAGAGCTCTGGTTTGTTCAGTGGCAGCGAAAATGTGCGCCCTGAAAAGCAATCAAAATAACTGAGCAAGACAAGATAGGGAACTTTTCAAAGTGCCATGCAGTCTTTGTTGTGTTTATTTGTGCTAATAAGTCATCCATGGAGTTATCGTTAAATGAGTAAAGTTATTAACCGCACTGCCATTACCAGTTGTGTTTTTGCGGCAAGCTTAATGATTGCCGGTTCAGCAAGCGCTGCCTTACCATTCTTTTCTAGTGATAATGAGCCTGTCACAAGCTTGGCTCCGATGCTGGAAAAGACCACCCCAGGGATCGTGACGATTTCGGTGGAAGGTACGCAGGTTTCGCGTCAGCAAGTGCCAGAAATGTTTCGTCGCTTCTTTGGTGGTAACGGCGAACAGGTACAAGAACGCCCGTTCAAAGGCTTGGGGTCGGGGGTTATTATTGACGCCGACAAAGGGTATGTCGTAACCAATAATCATGTTGTTGAAAATGCAGATGAAATTACGGTTAAGTTAAACGACGGCCGCGAAGTTAAAGCGAAGAAGCTTGGCGCTGATGAGCAAAGTGACATTGCGTTACTGAAAATCGAAACAGATAATCTCAACCTTACCGCCGTGCCGCTAGCAGATTCAGACAAAGTACGTGTTGGTGACTTTGTTGTGGCCATTGGTAATCCCTTTGGTTTAAGCCAAACTGTTACTTCAGGTATTGTAAGCGCGCTAGGCCGGTCAGGATTAAATATCGGCGGCTATGAGAACTTTATCCAAACTGATGCCGCGATCAACAGAGGTAATTCTGGTGGTGCCTTGGTCAGTCTTAATGGTGAGCTTGTTGGTATTAACACTGCTATTTTTGGGCCTAATGGGGGTAACGTAGGCATCGGTTTTGCTATTCCCGCCAACATGATGAAAAGCCTAGTCGATCAAATCATCGAATTTGGCGAAGTCCGTCGTGGCTTGCTGGGTATTTTGGGTCAAGATGTTGACTCGGGTTTAGCGGAAGCCATGAATCTAGATGTGAGCCGCGGTGCGTTCGTTAGTGAAGTAAACGAAGGCTCAGCTGCTGATAAAGGGGGTATCCAAGCGGGTGACATCATTATTGAGATTGAAGGTCGTCCTGTGACAAGCTTCTTAGAGCTACGCGCTAAAATAGGTAGTAAAGGCGCGGGTACTAAGGTCAACCTTACGTTGCTACGTAAAGGTAAAGAGAAAGACGTTCAAGTGACTTTAGGTGATGCAACACAGAGCACAGTGGCCGCTAAAGAGATACACCCAGCCTTAGAAGGCGCGACACTTACCAATGGTAAAACTAAGCAAGGTGTCGATGGCGTAGTTATTTCAGAACTTGTCGCTCGTTCGCCATCATCGCTGATTGGTCTACAGGACGGCGATGTGATTATCGGCGTAAACCGCCACAAAATTGATAATGTAGTCGATTTACGTAACGCGCTAGATGAAGCTAAGGGCGTAATTGCGCTTAATGTTAAGCGCGGTGTATCAACGCTTTACTTGGTAATTCGCTAGTTTTACCAAATTAATAGCAGCCCAAACACTGGGCTGCTATTAACTTTTTCCTTACAGTGTTATTCTTACCCTCTGATAAGTAAGCTTTTATTAGCAGGTCCCTTGAAAGATTCATTCACTTTTTTGCTTAAATCGGCTTTTGTCGGTGCCATCATCTCTGGGGTGATACTCCTTTTGGTGCCTGATCTGCGTCACGGTAGTAGTTTGAACTTGTCGATGTTCAACCCCACACGCCAGACGTCAGACAAGCTTAGTTTTAACCATGCTGTTAATGTTTCTGGCCCCGCCGTAGTCAATATTTACAGTCAATCCATTGAAAGTGGCAGTATTTACAATCGCAGTCAGTCTGTTGAGCGCACAAGCTTAGGCTCAGGCGTTATCATGAGCGAAGACGGGTTGATATTGACGTGTCTGCACGTTATCGCTAATGCCAATAGTATCTTGGTGGGTTTGCAAGATGGTCGTCGCGCAGAAGCGCAAATCATCGGATATGACCCATATACTGATTTAGCCGTGCTAAAAGTTGCCGAAGATAATCTGCATGTTATTCCTCAATTAGACGATCCCGCTACCCGAGTAGGTGATTTAGTGCTGGCGATTGGAAATCCTTATAACTTGGGGCAAACCATCACTCAGGGAGTCGTTAGCCGAGTAGGGCGTAATGGTTTAGCCGCTTACTTTGATTTTATTCAGATGGATGCAGTGCTCAATGAAGGTAATTCAGGTGGCGCGTTAATTGATAGCAACGGCTATTTGATCGGCATTAACAATGCTAACTTTAAAACGCTAGATAGCCAGCGCCGAGTAAAGGAAGTGGACGGCGTATCTTTCGCTATTCCTTATGGCTTAGCGAAAAAAGTCATGGATGAAATAGTAGCAAATGGCCGTGTCACTAGAGGTCAGCTCGGTGTTGGTGCAGCAGAGGTGTATGGCCGCTCTGGTATCCTTATCACTAGTGTCTCTCCCGGTAGTTCAGCAGACAAAGGCGGTATTCGCACAGATGATGTCATGCTCGCTATCAATGGTCAGCCAACGGACAGCGTGACACAAACGCTGGACTTTATTGCTGAAACGAAACCAGGTACTGAACTGCAAGTTGAGGTGAGTCGTGGTGGGCAATTAGTTACGTTAACGGTAGTCGTTGCTGAACTGGGGGCCCAATAGAGTGCGTGCTCAATAGAAGGTTGGGCCGAGAAGCGTTACAAAGCTTGGTTTTCGAAGAAATAACTGTGAAAACCAAGCCTGTATGACTTTTCTACTTAATGCGCTGGATGTTTGCGCCAAGTCCATTTAATTTGGTTTCAATATGTTCGTAGCCGCGATCCAAATGATAAATGCGATCGACTATGGTTTCACCTTCAGCTACAAGACCTGCAATTACTAAACTGGCTGATGCACGTAAATCAGTTGCCATGACCTGCGCACCTTTAAGGCTAGATACCCCATGACAAACTGCGCTATTGGTCTCTAAATCAATTTTAGCACCCATACGCTGTAGTTCAGGCACATGCATAAATCGGTTCTCAAAGATGTTCTCAGTCACCACGCCGGTTCCTTGTGCCACGCAGTTCAGTGCGACAAATTGCGCCTGCATGTCAGTGGGAAAACCAGGGTGTGGAGCGGTCTTTATATTGACGCTTGTAAGCGGATGGCCCTGCATATCAAGCTCTATCCAATCATAACCTGTGGTAATCACTGCGCCCGCCATAACGAGTTTATCAAGCACGGCATCAAGTGTTTCCGGGGCCGCGTTTTCACAGCGGATTTTCCCGCCGGTTACGGCTGCTGCAATCAGAAATGTGCCGGTTTCAATGCGATCAGGTAATACTGCGTAGCGACAACCCTGCAGGCGCTCAACGCCTTGGATGCGGATTTTGTCACTGCCTGCGTGTTTTACCTTTGCACCCATTGCATTCAAACAGTTAGCGAGGTCAACAATTTCAGGCTCTCTGGCAGCGTTTTCCAGCACCGTCTCACCGTCGGCTAAGCAGGCGGCCATCATAAGGTTCTCGGTCGCGCCAACACTGACCATATCCATGAATATGTTGGCACCTTTAAGACGACCATCAACTTTAGCGCGAATATATCCGGCCTCAACATCGATTTTTGCGCCCATTTTCTCTAAACCTTGCAAGTGCAAGTTGACTGGGCGAGCACCTATCGCACAGCCGCCAGGTAATGACACATTTGCTTCACCGTATTTGGCGAGCAAAGGGCCTAATACTAAAATGGATGCGCGCATGGTTTTTACTAAGTCATAAGATGCGTTGCAGTTGTTAATACTGCTCGGGTCGATTTCTACAGAGTGACCAGAAACACGTTTAGCGTCAGCGCCCAACTCAGCCAGTAAGGCTAAGCTAGTATTGATGTCTCTTAGCTCAGGGACATTATCAAAGTAGCAAGTGGTGTCGGCTAAAATACTCGACATTAAAATAGGAAGTGCCGCGTTTTTAGCGCCGGAAATACGCACTGAGCCTTGTAAAGGTTTAGACGCTTTAATGAGTAGTTTGTCCATGGGAGTGCTCTTTTGAATAGTAGGCGAGGATGAATTTAGTGCTTAAAAACGTGAGTGCTGCCTAGCAATTTATTGAGGCATGTTAAGCAGGCGTTCTCTCTTCCACTGTTTTTCTGAGAAGGTCTTAATGGAGATAGCATGCATAGTACCCTGAGCGATAATCTCACTTAATGGGGCATATACAAATTGCTGCTTCTTAACACGACTCATGTCGTCAAATTGATCGCTGACCGCAATAATCTGAAAGTGCGAACCATCACCCGTCACATGGACTTCTGCTAAGCCAAGTTTTTCAATAAGTAATTGTTCTATTTCTGAATTTTGCATAGCTTTCCTAAAATTTAAATTAAGCGGTTATTGTAACGGTAAAAAGCCATCTACGTCGCTTATTTTGGCCAAATTTAATAATGTATCTGGGAGATTGAGTAAACTAAACTCGATATCCTGCTTCTTGGCGTCTCGGATTAGATTAATTAACCACGCCAGACCAGCAGTATCAACTTGGGTTATTTTTTCTAAATTCAACACCAATGGTTTGCTCGTGCGTTTCGCATTCGCAAGTTGTTGAAGGCTATCTGGCCAAAAGCTAGGGATGGTATCTCGATTCAAATTCCCTGAGAGTAAGAAACTCTCAGGGGAAGATGAGTCGTTCACAACCGTCAACTGTGATGAAGTTACATTATTCACTTAGCTTTTCTCTTCTGAATGCTCGAGTGTAATAGGTTGGTTGATTTTCTCTTTCATGATATCAATCACTTTTTGAATACCGTCTTGACGCAATATTGATTCGTACTCACTTTGCTTGCTGGATAACAGGCTAATTCCCTCTGCAACCATGTCGTAGGCCTTCCACTCATTGGTCTTAGTATTTTTACGTAACTTGAATGAAATCTTGATGTCTGGGCGTCCGTCTTCTTTAACCACTGCTCGCACTGTTGCTGTCTTGTCTTCAGGTTCATCGCGCAGCGGTTGAAAGACTACTTCTTGGCCATTGTAATAGGTTAACGCCAGTGCATAAGTAGTAATTAGGTATTGGCGAAATACTTGAATAAATTCAGGGATTTTGTCTTTAGGGACAGTTCTAAAATGCTTACCTAAAACCTTAAGCGCGGCAAAGTTGTAGTCAATATACGGCAGAAGATCCTGCTCAATGATGTCCCTTAGAATTTCTGGGTTTTTCTGTATATCAGCATGCTGATCTTTGATTCTGGCAAAGGTTTCTGATGCAACGTCTTCTAATAATTTGTAAGGGTTAGTCTCTTCTGCAGTGGCAACACTGCTAAAAACTAAAATAAGTGCCGCACTAAATATTCGTGTTAGGTGTTTCATGAGGTATTTTAAGTCCAAAGTTATCAATTAATTAGTCATTTTTACTGAATAGGAACTGGCCAATTAAGTCTTCTAAGACAAGGGCTGACTTGGTATCTGAAATGTAGTCGCCTTCAGCGAGGTCTGCTATTCCATCAATACTAAATCCTGGCTGAAAGCCCACGTATTGCTCACCCAACAAACCCGAGGTTAGGATTGAAACCGAGCTTGTTTCTGGAAACTTGTTATATTCCTGATAAATTTTTAATTCAACAACTGGCGTGTAGCCGTCTGGGTCGAGACTGATACTGTCTACTCTACCGACAGTAACACCACCGACTTTAACCGCTGAGCGAGCCTTGAGGCCGCCAATATTGTCAAATTTGGCATACAGGGTATATGTGTCTGTACCGCTTGACATGCCTTGGTTAACCACCTTAAGCGCAAGCAATAATCCTGCAGCTAAGGTCAATACCACAAACAGTCCAACCATGATTTCTGCTTTGCGTGACGACATTACTTTTCTACTCCTACTCTATACCAAACATTAATGCAGTCAGGATAAAGTCGAGTCCCAGCACTGCTAAAGATGAAAATACCACGGTTTCTGTGGTGGCTTTGCTTATCCCTTCCGAGGTAGGAACCGCATCGTAACCCTTAAATATAGCTATCCAAGTAATCACAAAGGCAAATACGATGGTTTTGATGATGCCGTTTACGACATCTTCGCTCCAGTCGACACTCGATTGCATGATAGACCAATAACTACCTACATCGACGCCTAACCAGTCAACACCGACTAAATGACCACCGAGTATACCTACTGCGCTGAAAATAAGAGCCAACATCGGCATTGAAATAATGCCAGCCCATAAACGCGGCGCAACTACGCGACGAAGTGGGTCTACGGCCATCATTTCTAAACTACTGAGTTGTTCGGTGGCTTTCATCAAGCCGATTTCTGCTGTTAAAGCAGAGCCAGCACGTCCAGCAAATAACAATGCTGTTACAACAGGACCTAATTCGCGCAGCAATGATAGTGCGACCATGGGACCTAAGCTACCTTCGGCGCCATAGTCTACCAATATGGTATAGCCTTGCAGCGCCATAACCATGCCAATGAACAATCCTGATACCACAATGATTAACAGTGACTGAACACCAACCACGTAAATTTGTTTTATTGTTAATGGCGTGTTTTTGACAAATTGAGGTTTGGCAATAATAGCTCCCATCAACATCAAAAAAGCACGCCCAAACGAACCGACTGTGTCGATTGTATTGCGTCCGATACTTGCCAACCACTGCATCTATTTGGCTCCTAGAAACGTTTGTTCAAGATCGTCAGCAGGATAATGAAAAGGCACCGGGCCGTCTGCGTGTCCTTTCAAAAACTGTTGTACAAGTGGCGAGTCGCTCTGCTTTATTTGTTCGGGAGTACCGCTACCGATCACTTTTTTCTCTGCCAATATATAGATGTAATCCGCTATCGTGAGTACTTCAGTGACATCATGGGTCACAACCACACTAGTAAGTTGCAATGAGTCGTTTAACGCTTTTATTAATTTGACTAGCACACCCATCGAAATAGGATCCTGCCCAGCGAATGGCTCATCATACATAATAAGTTCTGGGTCAAGGGCAATCGCGCGGGCCAATGCCGCTCGGCGCGCCATACCACCAGACAACTCCGCTGGCATTAAGTCTGCCGCGCCGCGCAGACCCACCGCTTGCAGCTTCAATAGCACCAAAGTCTTAATCACTGACTCAGACAACTTAGTATGTTCACGTAGCGGAAATGCAATGTTATCGAATACTGTCATATCGGTGAACAACGCACCGCTTTGAAACAACATGCTCATTTGACGCCTAACGGTGAACAAGCGATTTCGTTTCATGCTTTGAATAGACTCGCCCTTAAAGCGAATATCACCGCTGTCGGGTTTTAGTTGCCCGCCCATAAGGCGCAACATAGTGGTTTTACCAATACCACTTGGACCCATAATGGCGGTGGTTTTCCCTTTTACGATGCGCAAGGATATATCATCATAGATAATACGACCGCTTCGCGAGAAGGTCAGGTTGTCTATTTCTAGCAAATTTTCCATTAAGCCTGTTGTCTTCCTATCAGATGAACCAAATACTAATAATATAGGGTTGTGGTAATTGGTGACATTATATGTTTTTTCAAGGGCAAACCTCAAAACCTAAAAGTAACAAGTTATATTCGTATTTTTAGAACGTTATCTAGGCCGCTCAAACTATTAAACATAATGGTGTCAACTAACGTATTACTAAGATGACCTGATGAATGGTTTTTTCGTTCATTTTTAATTAGGTAGCGCTGGTTTATTTGTCACACAATGAATAGGCAAAGGCAGTGCTTTTTGCGACAATTAGATATTGGTATAAAAACAAGTGAGTTTTCGTGATAGTTGAAGCGTTATTATTTTTGTTGTGGTTAGTTGTATTAAGTTGGGGCGCAGATAGATTCGTATTCGGCTCATCTGCGTTAGCGAGAAATATGGGTATTTCGCCCATGATTATCGGCTTAACCATAGTCGCTATGGGGTCTTCAGCGCCAGAAATCATGGTTTCTGCCACTGCATCGCTTAACGGCAACACAGATACGGCCATAGGCAATGCGATAGGCTCTAATATCACTAACATCGCCTTAGTGCTGGGCTTAACCGCTTTACTGAAACCCTTGACGGTAGCCTCGACGACGTTAAAACGTGAAATGCCGGTGATGCTCGGCGTGTCTCTGCTCGCCACTTACTTCTTGGCTGATTTATATTTGTCGCTGAATGAAGGCATAGTGCTGTTTATCTTATTCTTTTTTACCATAGGCGGTTTGGCGTGGATGTCATACCACATGGAAAAGGGCGACCCTTTAGAGCAAGAGACTCACGACGAAGTGCCAGATGGTGTGCCGACAAAAAGCGCGGTGATTTGGTTGTTAGTGGGTTTGGTTTTATTGCCGCTCAGTGCGCATTTCATGGTTGAATCAGCGGTCGAAATAGCTCGCCACTTTGGCCTAAGTGACTTGGTGATTGGTTTGACCATTATTGCCATTGGTACCAGCCTGCCGGAATTGGCTGCCAGCATTGCTGGTGTGCTAAAAGGGGAAGATGATCTCGCCTTAGGTAACATCATTGGCTCGAATATATTCAACATATTGGCAGTCATGGCCATGCCTGGTTTGATATCGCCTGGGGCTGTGGACCCAGATGCAGCAAGTCGAGATATTTACACCATGCTGGGCTTGAGCATTTTGTTGGTCCTGTTTTGTTTCAATATAAGAGGCTCTCGCCGGATTAATCGTTATGAAGCTGTCGCTTTTCTAGGCTGCTTTGTCGCTTATCAATACTTTGTTTTCAACCAAGGTTAGTGCCGCATGAGTCAGCAAGAGTATATTCAGTCAGCCCTGCGAGTGCTTGAAATCGAAGGACAGGCAATTAAGCAGTTATCCCAATATATTGACGACAGTTTTATTGCAGCATGCGAGCTCATGAAAAACTGCAAAGGCAAAGTGGTTGTTTGCGGTATGGGTAAATCTGGTCATATAGGGCATAAGATATCCGCGACGTTAGCGAGTACTGGAACGCCTGCATTTTTCATGCACCCAGGGGAGGCAAATCACGGTGACCTAGGCATGCTTACAGAGCAAGATGTTCTGCTGGCGATTTCTAATTCAGGTGAAACATCTGAGCTGTTGGCGTTATTGCCGGTGGTGAAACGTCGTGGCATTGCCATTATTGCTATGTCGAATAACCCTAGTAGTTCTTTGGGTAAGCATGCCGACGTCAATTTGTGTATTAAGGTTGAAAAAGAGGCCTGTTCATTAGGCCTAGCGCCAACGGCGAGCACCACGGCAACTCTAGTCATGGGAGATGCGCTGGCGGTGGCACTGTTAGATGCTCGAGGCTTCACGCCGGATGATTTTGCACTTTCCCATCCTGGAGGTGCGCTTGGGCGCAAGCTTTTACTTAAGCTTGATGACATCATGTGCCAAGGTGAGCTGATGCCTTTGGTTGGCACTACACAAACCATTAGCCAAGCGCTACTTGAAATATCACGCAAAGGGCTAGGTATGGCGGGTATCGTAGGCGATGACGGGAGTTTGCTGGGTATTTTTACTGACGGTGATTTACGCCGGGTACTGGATGCCAGAGTCGATATCCACACAGTCAGTATTGAAAGTGTTATGACCGCAAATTGCGTCACGGCATCTCAAGAAACCTTAGCTGCTGAGGTATTAAACGTTATGCAGAAACGCAAAATCAGTTCACTTTTTATTGTTGATGACAATCACCAACCGGTTGGTGCTATCAACATGCAAACCTTGTTATCAGCTGGAGTGATATAATGGGCGACATTAATACGTTATATGGTGCTAAGTCATCCTCGTTAATGGACAAGCTTTCCCGCATTAAATTACTGGTTTGTGATGTAGACGGGGTTTTCTCCGACGGTCGCATATACATGGGCAATGACGGCGAAGAATTGAAAGCGTTTCATACCCGTGACGGTTTTGGGGTCAAAGCCTTATTAAACATAGGTGTGCATGTCGCGGTTATTACCGGACGCGAATCAAAAATAGTGCACAAACGTATGTCTGCGTTAGGGGTCGAGCATATTATTCAAGGTTGTGAACAGAAAAACGATGCGCTTTTGGCGTTGCAGCGCCAGTTGAATATAGGTAAAGAAGCTACCGCTTCTATTGGTGATGATATGCCTGATGTAGGAATGTTTACCTTAAGTCACGTCGCCGTTGCGACACACGATGCACATCCGTTTGTTCAGAAACAAGCTTTGTATGTTACTCAAATCAATGGTGGCTTTGGTGCTGTGCGCGAAATTTGCGACCTGATTTTGCATGCCAAAGGTAAATTAAATAAAGTCAGTGGTAGTAGCGTATGAATCGAGTCACCCTCAGCATTGGGTTATTGTTTTTATTAGTCATCGCCATCAACTTACCTGACTGGCTAGCTGACGAGGACTTAATACCGCAAACTGAAACCGAATCTGCTTGGCAACCAAACTACCAAGCTAGTGAAATGTTAAGCACTCTATTTGATAAAGACGGCGGTTTGAGTCATCAGGTCTTTGCTACCAAAATGGAGCACTTTGATTTGCTCGGTTTTACCTTATTCAAAGAGCCTCAATACACTATATTTGTTGAGTCACAGACTGCGCCTTGGCAGGTATCAGCCAAAGACGGCACTTTGTATGAAGACAATCGGATCCAATTAGAGAATAATGTCGAGATACGTAATCAAGATGAGCAAGGATTTGCTCGTAGCATTCGCACGGACTTCATCGAGATAAACTTGATCGATAAAACCATGGAGTCTGACCAACCAGTAAAAATATTTGGTCAGCACTATGTCATCAACAGTAACGGCTTTAAAGCCAATTTAACGACCCAACAATATGAGCTACTTGATCATGTGCAAACCATTTATCAACCTCAGCCTTAGCTTAGTTGCCTTAGCAACATTATCATTTTCCCCATTAAGCATGGCTGGCAAAGAAGATTTCACGCAAGCGATAAAAGTGGACTCAAAGTTCCAGTTTGGGGACGGTAAAACTAAAAAGTCTATCTTTCGAGAAGACGTGCACATCAATCAAGGTAGTTTGAATGTGTATGCCGATGAAGTAGAAGTCGACGCGAGTAAGGGCGAAGGCAACGAAGTTTTCATCGCGACGGGTAGCCCGGCTAAATATTCTCAGCAACAAGAGCAAGGCGGCAGTATTGAGGCATCAGCTAATCGCATAGAATATCGCAGAGATTTACGCACACTAACCTTAGAAGGCGATGCACAGCTGAAGCAGAACAATAGCAGTGTAAAAGGTGAGTCGATTGTGTTTAACATGGAACTTGAGCAAATTGTCGCGCAAGGAGAGGGCGAAAGTAAAAACAGCGGTCGAGTCACGACTATTTTCCAACCAGCCAAGAAATCAGCGAGTAGTAAAAAGCAAACAGACGCGAAAAAGTCCACTGATACAAATGTGAAACCAAAACAGGATGAAACTCCATAATGGCGACGTTAAAAGCCTCGCATTTGGCTAAATCTTATAAATCGCGTCAAGTTGTGCGTGATGTCAGCCTCGAAGTATCCACAGGCCAAATTGTCGGTTTACTTGGGCCAAATGGAGCAGGAAAAACCACCACGTTTTATATGATTGTTGGTTTGGTCCCCTTAGATAAGGGAGAAATAAGTATAGATCAGCAAGATCTTACCCTACAGCCCATGCACATGCGCGCTCGTCTAGGGATTGGCTACTTACCTCAAGAAGCCTCTATTTTTCGGAAACTAACAGTCCATCAAAATTTGATGGCCATCTTGCAGACACGCAAAGAGCTCAGTGCAGAGCAAAGAGAACAGCAAGCGGATTCATTATTAGATGAGTTCAATATCAATCATATCCGTAACAGTGCAGGTATGAGTTTGTCTGGTGGCGAGCGCCGCAGGGTTGAAATAGCGCGAGCGCTTGCAGCTGATCCAGAATTTATTCTGCTCGATGAGCCGTTTGCCGGTGTTGATCCTATTTCAGTTAATGATATTAAAAAAATTATTCAACATTTGCGTGACCGTGGTATTGGTGTTTTGATAACCGACCACAATGTAAGAGAGACGCTCGATGTGTGTGAGAAAGCTTATATTGTCAGTCATGGTGAACTCATCGCTTCTGGCACGGCAGAAGAAGTATTAAGTGATCAACGTGTAAGAGATGTATACCTAGGCGAACAATTCAGGCTATAGTTAAGCTGAAAAAGCCGCTCATTTTATCGAGATTATACTCAGGCGCTTGGTGAGACATTTACAGTCAATCGAATCAACCACAGCATATTTATTAGTTTGCAACGGACAGAATAAAGAAGTAAATGAAACCCTCTTTACAATTAAAATTTAGTCAATCACTCACTATGACGCCACAGTTACAGCAAGCTATTCGTTTGTTGCAACTGTCTACGTTAGATTTACAGCAAGAAATTCAAGAAGCCTTGGATTCGAACCCGCTGTTGGAAATTGAAGAGCCTACGGATCAGGAATCCGGCGATAGTGCGTTAAATGACAATTCCCTCGACCCGTCATCTAAAGATACCAATGAAATAGTTGATACCAGCAGTGACAACTTAGACTCAAGTGAAGCATTCGAGAAAAACGAAATCCCAGAAGACTTACCTACGGATACCACATGGGATGAGTACATCAGCGCTTCTTCTGCTCCTGCATCTAGCATATCAAGTGGTGCCGGCGGTGATGACGAACAAATCTTTCAGGGCGAAACCACAGATAACATTCAAGATCATTTGCTGTGGCAAATGCGTTTAACCCACTTTAGTGATACCGATATCGCGATTGCGACAGCGATTATTGATTCTATCGATGAGTCTGGTTATTTAACCATGAGCGCTGAAGATGTTTTGGCCAGCATGGATGATGAAGAAATAGAGCTCGATGAAGTGGAATGCGTACTTAAGCGTATTCAAATGTTCGACCCAATTGGGTCTGGCTCTCGTACACCACAAGAATGCTTATTAGTGCAATTGCGTCAGTTTGCTCCTGATACACCCTGGTTAGAAGAAGCGAAGACATTGATTGGCGAATATGCCGACCTTTTGGCAAGCAAGGATTACCGCACTTTGATGCGTAAATCTCGCCTTAAAGAGGATGATTTGCGCGAGGTTATGCGTTTACTTAAAACGCTTAATCCACGTCCAGGCAGCGCCTTAATTAAAGGTGAGGCAGAATATGTTATACCTGATGTGTCAGTGAGTAAGAAGAATGGTCGTTGGACAGTAGAACTTAACCCTGACAGTTTACCGAAATTGAACGTCAATCAGCAGTATGCTGCGATGAGTCGTAGTGCAAAAAACACCAGTGACAGTCAATTTATTCGCTCACATATGCAAGAAGCCAAATGGTTTATTAAAAGTGTTGAGAGTCGAAACGATACATTATTAAAAGTGTCAAACTGCATAGTACAGCAGCAAATGGGCTTTTTTGAACATGGGCCTGAGATGATGAAGCCTATGGTACTAAACGATGTAGCCGAAATGGTGGATATGCATGAATCTACAATTTCCCGTGTTACCACCCAAAAGTATATGCATACCCCTAGAGGTATATTTGAGCTGAAATATTTCTTCTCAAGCCATGTTGCAACTGAGACAGGCGGAGAGTGCTCGTCAACGGCGATACGCGCATTGATTAAAAAGCTGGTCGCAGCTGAAAAACCAAGCAAGCCGTTAAGTGACAGCAAGATTGCTCAATTGTTGGCCGATCAAGGTATCATGGTTGCTCGGCGAACAATAGCAAAGTACCGGGAATCTCTGATGATACCCCCGTCGAACCAACGAAAAAGCCTATTGTAGGCTGATTAAAGAAGGAAGAGGCGATATGCAAATTAATATTACTGGTCACCATGTGGATGTAACCGATTCACTAAAAGATTATGTCGATACTAAATTTACCAAGCTCGAGCGACACTTCGATCAGATCAACAATGTTCACGTTATTCTCAATGTAGAAAAGCTCAACCAAAAAGCGGAAGCGACAATACATTTGAATGGGGCAGATGTATTTGCCACCATGGAACACAACGACATGTATGCGGCAATAGATGGCCTAATCGATAAACTCGATCGGCAAGTTATCAAGCATAAAGAAAAAGCTAAACGCCATTAACCCATCAGGTAAATAATGGAAATATCAAATATTCTTCACCCTGACTGCGTCGTATGCGCAGTTCAGGGTTCTAGTAAAAAGCGCATTTTAGAGCTTATTAGTCAATTGGCATCTGAGCATCTTGTTGAAGTAGACCAAGCGACAATTTTATCCAGTTTAGCGGGGCGCGAGAAAATGGGGTGTACGGGTATAGGTGGTGGTATAGCACTACCACATGGCCGTATAAAAGGGTTAGAGTCAGCCCTAGGGGTGCTTGTAACGTGTCAACCACCGGTCCAGTATGACGCCATCGATAACATGCCGGTGGATATCTTCTTTGCTATTTTAGTACCAGAGGAAAAGGCCCAAGAGCACCTACAAACCTTGTCGGCGATAGCCAAAAAATTCGTCGATAAAGACATTTTAAATCGTTTGCGCAGTGCAACCACAGACCAAGAATTATTTCAGGTACTCAGTTAATTATGAAGCTTATTATCATCAGTGGGCGTTCAGGCTCAGGGAAGTCCATAGTCTTACGGTCACTAGAAGATTTAGGCTATTACTGCGTTGATAATATCCCCGTCAACTTATTGCCTACTTTGACCCATACAGTCGCTGACGAGTACGATCAGGTAGCGGTCAGTATTGACGTGCGAAATTTACCCAAAGATCCCAACGAATTGGTGGAAATACTCGACTACTTGCCGTCAACGTGGGAAATGACCATATTGTATTTGGATGCAAGCGATGACGTACTGATTAAGCGTTTCAGTGAAACCCGCCGCTTGCATCCGCTGTCGAAGCAAAACAAATCATTGTCTGGTGCCATTCAAGCAGAAAGCCAGTTATTGGCGCCGATAGCCGAACGTGCAGATTTATATATAGACACAGACCAGCTATCAATTCACCAGCTGGCCGAATTGGTGCGCGAACGCATTTTAGGCAAAAAAAGCTCTCGATTAGTTTTGGTTTTTGAAAGCTTCGGTTTTAAACACGGCATTCCTAAAGATGCGGATTATGTATTTGATGCGCGTTTCTTACCCAACCCTCACTGGGAGCCAGATTTAAAACCACTTACTGGACTTGATTCCCCCGTCGAGATTTTTCTTGGCTCACAGCCCATAGTGACTAAATTTATATGGCAAATTCAGAATCTCATTTCTACTTGGTTGCCACACTTAGAGCGGAATAATCGTAGCTATGTGACAATCGCCATAGGGTGTACTGGCGGTCAGCATCGCTCTGTGTACGTGGTAGAAATGTTAGCCAAAACATTTAGTACCTCGCATCCTGATGTGCAAATACGCCATCGCGAGTTGAACCGATGAGTGAGCGATTAGAGAAAACTCTACTCATAGTGAATAAATTAGGGTTGCATGCCAGAGCTGCGACTCAATTGGTCAAGCTTGCAAATCAATTTGAAGCTGAAGTCACTATTGTTCAGGATGATAAAAGTGCCTCGGCTAGCAGCGTACTAGGCTTAATGATGTTAGAGAGTTGCCAAGGCAAAGAAATTCAAGTGATTTCAGAAGGTAAAGACGCGCAACAAGCGATGGACGCTGTTGAAGAGCTGATTGTCGGCAAATTCAACGAAAGCGAATAATCAGCCAGATTCAATTCAACTTTATCGCGCACTTCAACTTAGACTTTTTCCGCTCATCTGAACGTTCTACTCATTAATCATTTTAGATTGAAACGTGCGGTTGGATTATCAGCAACCCAATTGGCTGCTCAATCCACCTAAACGTGTTTCAACCGCATATTCTTTGCTGCCGGTCATTTCTGGGAATATGTTCAAACCGCTGCGACTTTCTACGTTATCAATCGTGACCTCTTTGCTGCAGTAGTCATCGGCTCTCGCGCTATTTTGCTCCATGACATAGGCGGACGCCCTCACATAACCCGCTTGGTTTATTGTCGCGACAATTTTGAAATAGCCAGAAGGAATAGTGTGACTTTCATCTGCACCGGGAAGCGAAGCAAAAAAGCTTTCATACAACGGGCCTGTTACCACATAAACGGATTCTCCGCTGCGGGCTAAAACGCGTACTGCAGACTCTAATCGGACCCATGGGCCTTGATTTAAATTAGAGCTCTGGGGGGTAATATTTGATAGATAGTTTGTACTGCGCCAATCAGCGGTATTGCTCACACTTGCCAATGGAACTTGGTGTCCGCGATCGGTACGAATAAGAGCGTGAGCATCGTTATAGTCTGCGGTTTCTAGCGTGTACTCGCGCTTTAAATCTGGATCAGAGCGCCAACTGCGTGAACGACTAGGGCCGTCTATCGTTTGCGTGGTCACTTTATATGCGGCCCAATCGGCAAACTTTGTTTGCTGATTATTGCTTATGGTGTAAATGGAGCGCTCAAGTAAGTCATTGCTGTCAGGAGCACCTGTCGGGCAGCCTAAAGAGCTACACACATTGGCGTACCCGGCATTACAGAAAAATGCCAGTATTAATACAAAGTAGGACTTCATTAACGTTACTCGGGTTAAACTCTACACGTACATCAGTGCGTAGATCATACCTCAAGAGCGCAATAAAACCGTTACACTTATATGAAATTATTCAGTTAATTTAATGGCTTAATAATATTGATGAGCAGGAGTCAGTTCACCAATAACACCAATGTTTTTGCTGCTGAGCTTGTAAGAAGTGTTCGGCCTCTGTGCCTTGCAATAATGCCATGGTTGCTAACATGCCGGATTGAATGCAAAAGTCAGTGGCTACGGTCACAGAGCGCGGGGCCCCAGAAACAGGATAACCGGTTTTGGGGCTCAATATATGACTATAGCGAACACCGTTGTGGACAATAAAGCGCCGTGTATCTCCGCTGGTGGCTAACCCTCCGGATGCTATCTTTACTAACGCACTTTTAGCTGAATTATCCTTGGCGTGAGGGCGTTCGATACCTACCTGCCAATACGTTTCATGCTGCCTAGGTTGGGTGACTTGAATATCCCCGCCAAAATTAACCAACACAGAAGTATCGGGTGCCAATTGCATGCACAATTTGGCCGCTGCATCCACAGCATATTCTTTACCAATACCGCCAAAATCTAACTCGAACCCTCTGGGTAGGCGAATTTGTTGCTGAGTAAATTGCACATTCTGCCAGCCAATATATTGCAATACTTCATTGACTTGTTCCGAACGTGGAAATTGCCCTTTTCCGGTGAAATCCCATATCTTTCTTAGCACGCCAGACGTCAGATCAAACATGCCATCGCTTAGTTCGAAACACGTTTGCCCGAAGGCGAGCAATCGATGAGTTTCTTGATCTATCTCGACCCATTTTCCATGACTATTATTCATCTGATGAACTAGGTTGCCAACAATATAGCGACTGTACTTTTGCTCTATCCGTTTCGTTTGCAAGACAACTTCTTGTAGTAAGCGGTTGGCGAGCAATTGATTCGGAGTTTCAATAAGCAATTCACATGGACTGGCCATGCAAAAGAAGTGACCATGATAATAGTCACTTTTAGCTATTAGAGCGGGAGCTTGACTCAAGGTTATCCTACTTAGTTATGCACTGATTTTTGTTGGGTAAATTAGCTATACACCATACGCCAATATACCTTGAGCCAACCTCATATCAAAAGCTATAGCTAACCTGAGCAATAATGGCATCGATACTCGGGTAAAGGTCTAGGCCTTGCAAAGCGCCAGGTTCTTCGAAGCCCGCATTTTTTGGACTCTGCTGATAATATTCCAGCCGAACGGCCCACTCGCGACCATTATCTAAGGCTTGTCCATACTTAAGGCCAATGGTGTACGCGGTCATTTCACCTAGACGATAATCTGCGCTGGCCACTGACGGTAGTAGTGAGCCTTGAATCAAGAATGGCTGATAGAAATCTGCGGCGCTCTGCTGATAATAACGGAAGTGCGGTTGTATGTAGCTGTTATCGGACAACTTCACTCTGAACCTTGAATCTAGTGTATGCGAGTCAATATCCCAGTCATCGGTAGCATAACGATAAGACACATCGGCAATACCGTAATCTGAAGCGTATTTGGTCTGCCAGTAGAAACTTTGTTTGGTGCGCTTATCTGGTCGATTCTCGTGCAAAATATCCTGTGTGACACCTTCAGTGTTGACCACACTTAATAATTTGTACGGGTCAGTGAGGTAACCATCAGCGATAGAATAACTGTAGTTAAATTGCATTAACATACGGCGATTGATCACCTGAGTCACACCCAGAAGTAAATCTACCGTATTTTTATCTTTGCTATCCGTGGCTCTGGTAGCATTAAATGCCGTTTCAAATGCGCTTTCATCGCTAAATTGACCGTTGTTGACCACCATCGGGGAAAGACCGGTCGGCGCTTCGCCAACAGGATCAATGCTGTCGTATTGGTAAGACACACCGGCAGAAAGGGTGGTGTTTTTCTGATTAAAGTCACGGGCCAGGGAGCCATTAACACCCAATGATAAATAATCATACTCTTTTGAGAGATGCACGCCTGTGCTACCTGTTATGTTCTCCCATAGGGGTTGGGTCCACTGGGCACTGAGCTGAACGCGGGTATCTTTAAAGGTATCGTCTAACGGCGTTTCACCAGCATTGACCACGTACTGCCCGTTGCCTGATGGGCGAGTAAAGGTTTGTACGCCTTGTTGGGCTACAGCGCCTGATGCTGAGGCTCCTGTAAGAGTATCGATGGCTATTTTGCCATTGAATATGTGTTCGTCGCCAAAATCTTTCTTGGCGTTAAACACCCCCTCACCTAACTGCACTCTGTCGGTTTCACCGTAGTAGAGTATGGCTGTATCAAACTGCCATTCGTTAGCTTGTGTATTTTCTTGGGCTTGTACAGCTGAATTGAGCAATGCGCAGGCGGCAGCTGCTAGAGACGCGCTGATGTTATTGCTTTTAGTTAGTTGCATCCGCAGCCTCCACCAGCAAAGGAGCGACCACCGCTTGTGGCTTCCTTGCTGAAGTAAATATGATCATCTAACCCTATATCTATCCCCTCGGCATCTAAGGCCATTTCGTCCTTAGCCAATAGATCTCGTTGCCATGGTTTAACCCCTAAATCCGCACAGCCGTTTAGGGTGAAACTTGCCACCAGAGTCGCGGCCAAAATCAGGCGCTTTTTAGTTAATTGAATCAGCATTTTATTACTCCTTCTCGTGTAATAGGGTGACAAGCTGCTGCTCGTAAGCAGATGCTTTTGCATTAAAAAAACCTTTATGGCTAAAGCGAATGCTGCCGTCTCTGGCGACTAAATAACTGCTAGGCATACCGATGAGGTCGTAGCGTTGTGCAATTTCAGCTTCTGGGTCGAGTACGATGGGAAAATTAGCCGGAATTTTCTGCAAAAATGTTGTAACTAGTTGAGGTTCAGTATCTAAATTCACTGCGACAACCACTAAACCCTGTTCAGTATATTTGTGCTGCATGTCGTTCATCCATGGAAAGGATTGGCGGCAGGGTTTACACCATGATGCCCAAAAATCCACATAAACCACTTTGCCCTTAAGATCGCTCAGCTGCACTGCACCAGAGCGCGTCATATAGCTAAAATCTGGAGCTACTGTTGCATAGCCACGGCTGGAATAGCAGGCAAGGTACAAAACGAAAATAGATATGAAAATACGCATATTAAGCCGATAAAATAGTGAGTGAGTGTTAACCATAAAGCGTGAAACTTAAGAAACTCTTAATACGGGGAATTAATCCAGAATAAGCGGTTTGCCATATAGTGAGTTAGCACGACATCGCCGTTGGCTAGCGCTGACAGCTAGTAAAGCGCTGACAGCCAGTAAAGTGCTTACAGCTAGTAAAGTGCCTACAGCTAGTAAAGTGCAGGAGGCATAGTTATTATGCAGGTTGTTGAAACCTAAAGTGAAAATAACATCCAATGAAATCGTCGTTGTATTTTGCGCTTTGCGCCTTGTTTGCAAGCTCGTCCTCTCTACTAGTACACGCTGCGCCTCTATCGACTAAAGATTCAGAGTCCAAGAAATTAATTGCCACAGAGCCGTTGACTCACATTATTGCCCTCGCAGATGACAAGAAGGGTATTGGGGCGAGGCCAGCAGGCTCGAAACAAGAACGCCAAGCTGCGCAGTATATTTTTCAGCAATTACAAAGAATGGGACTTAAGGCCGAGCAACAAACGTTTGCCATTGAGGTAAACGAGACACAGGCTACTTCGATGAATATCAGTGCGGTGATCCCTGGCAAGTCGAAAAAAAGACTAGTAATAGGCGCGCATTTTGATTCCACAGGTGTTGAACAAGGTAGTCTAGGGGCAACGGATAACGCCAGTGGCGTGGCGGTACTGTTGGCAGTAAGCGAACAGTTAGTGCAAATGAGGGGGCTTCCTTATAGCGTTCAAGTGGTATTTTTCGGCAGTGAGGAGATTGGCAAGTTGGGCTCTAACTATTTTGTTCACGCAATGTCTAAAGCTGAGCTGGGCAATATTATCGCGATGCTGAATTTAGACACTGTCATAGGGGGTGATGTGCTGTATGTGCATAGTAGTTCACCCACTGATTTTAGCTGTAAGAAAGTCGAAAACGCCAAGCTAAACACCAGCGGTGTATTTAGAGATGCACTATTGGCTTATGGCGCATCGCAGCCCTCATTACCTGTTCAATTTGAATTACATGAAGATTCTGAAGTATTTGCAGCAGGTCAGACCGGGGATTGGTCAGATCATCAAGCATTCGCCTGCAACAATATCCCTATTGCATATATCGAAGCGACAAATATGGACATTAATGGGCGAGGGGGGAAAGATGGTTACTCTCAATCCATTGAAGCGCAGTTCTGGACATGTTACTCAGGGAAAAAGATAGGCAGCTGTGATCCGGATAAAGAAAAGAAATGGGGGGAAATTTGGCATACTCAATTTGACCGCTTAGACCGACTTTTTCCCGTTTTTAATGCACGTATGATAGATCAGCTTGATGCCAACATCACTCTTATAGTAGGGGCGCTTAACGACCCTGAAACCATGGCGAAGTTGGGCAAATAAGCCGATATAGCAACGAAGATATTGCTTTCAAATCTGGCTTAATTCCAAACCTAATAGAATGAAGAGTTTGAGGAAAATACGAGTGTAACTCTATTCATTATCGGGCTTTCTCTCGGGCGTCTTATTCGTCTTCATTAGCTTGTTCTTCATGTCGATGACTTTGCCTACGCCCGAACCTAATTTCATTAATGTGCCTAAGGTATCTGGGTTCATTTGCTGTAACTCGCTGGTCCATTTACTGATAGTTTCAAGTAAATCGTGTATTTCCTGTAAACGCTGCTGAGCGTATATTTCTTCTTTATTTTCAGGCGTTTCAAGCATAATACCGCGCAGCAAAGTCAGGGTTGGGTCCATTTCTCGTTTACGTCGCTCTTCAAACACACGGTTGGCCATTTCCCAAATAGTACCAGCACTTTGATAATACTCTTTGCGATCTCCTGGAACGTGGTGCTGTTTGATTAATTGCCAAGATTGCAGCTCTTTTAGGCCCATACTGACATTTCCACGGGAAACACTGAGCGCTTCTGCGATTTGGTTTGCGCTCAAGGGCGTTTCACTGATGACCAACAACGCATACATTTGCCCAACGGTACGATTGAAACCCCAGCGGCTGCCCATTTCGCCAAAGTGCATGACGAAGGATTCGATCATAGGGGTCATTTGCATAAAGTATCTTTTATATAGAAGTTTCAGTAATTATTGAAATTTAAACCTGCGTTGATGCTTTGTCAAACATCTTTGTCACTGGGTAAGGGGCTCATCACAAACGCTATTTTCTACTATTGGGGCAGATTTGGTGCTTCTACCGCCAGTTTTTTTGCCGTAAATTAAATCGAATTACCTAATAGTTCAGTATGATACTTAGGGTGTGTTAAGCATTGAGGATTGAAATTTTTTCAATCTATCCTAGAAAGGATCCTTCGGGCAGCACGTGTTTGGCATTTATGCTGCGTTATCGTCTATTTATTGGGAATAATCGAACTACTTAGACTCTGGCGTGTATAAACACATTGAGCTGCAAAGTTAAGCTACAAAGATAATCACACCCTTGTTGAGTGATAAGTTAATTTTATAAGGACACAATTATGCAATTAAAATCGTCATTGCTTACCTTCCTCAGGGTGCTGGCAAAGTCAGGGGGCAGGTCAGCGATTCTTTCGTTTGCTGTGCTGCTAAGTGCTTGTACTTCTTTACCTGAGGGTATTAAACCGGTGAGAGATTTTGAGTTGCAACGTTATCTTGGTAAGTGGTACGAAATAGCACGCCATGATCACTCATTTGAACGGGGTTTGGAACAAGTGACAGCACAATACAGTTTGCTAGATGATGGCGGTGTGAAAGTCATTAATCGTGGTTACAACCCAGAAGAGCAGGAGTGGGACGAAGCCATTGGCAAAGCTTACTTCGTGGGCGAGCAAAACATCGGTCATTTGAAGGTGTCTTTTTTTGGACCTTTTTATGCAAGTTATGTGATCTTTTCGTTAGACAATGATAACTACGGTTATGCGATGATCACTGGACCCAACAGAGATTACTTTTGGATCTTGGCCCGTCAACCTGAGCTTGAGGATGATGTGCTGCAAAGCTTGCTGACTAAGGCACGTGATGCGGGCTTTGATACTGAAAAGTTAATTTTCGTCAACCAGTGAAAGCAATGGCTAAGCGATTAATATTTTTTTGAAATGTTCGTCTCCTAGGCAGGGTCTTTTACCAATAGATACATGAAGTAACAGGAACCCTATGCTTAGCGACAATCAGGCACTTAATAGTCACTTAGAGACAGTAGAACAAGCAAAAACGTTTTTAAAACATATCTCATATCATGCCTACCAGCGCGTCATGGCGCCCCATGTGGTTAGCAGTGCTGGCGCTCATATGCGACATGTGATTGACCATTATTTGGCGCTCAAGCAAGGAATAGAAAAGGGGGTTGTGGATTATAACTTACGCCATCGTGAGTCTGATGTGGCCCATTCAACTGCTTCGGCCTTACAAGCGTGGGATAGAATTGAGCATTGGTTATTAGATGTCTATCAATCTGATATGCATGAAAAGCTCATAGTACTGAATGAAACTTCAGTCGAGCAAACGTATGTGAATGAGGTTAACTCTACCTTGGGTCGCGAATTGGTTTTTGTATCCAGTCACGCCATTCACCACTTTTCGCTTCTTGCCATTATTACATCGCTGCAAGGGCAAACTACTCATGCGCTTTTTGGGGTGGCTCCCTCAACAGCAACCTACCAAAGAGCACAGGCTTAAGTCGACAGTAAATTTGGCGTTTTTATATTTTTTGTGGATAATAGCGCCAAATTTGGCTTGGTTATCTATGAAACGTATATTGTTTTTAGGTTCAAGCTTGGCATTAGTGAATAAAGGAACGCACCATGAGTGGCTTACCAAATTGTACTGCGTGTAACTCTGAATACACCTATGAAGACGGAAATATGTATGTTTGCCCTGAGTGCGGACATGAGTGGGCACAGGGCGAAGACGCGTCTGAGGATGATACACCAGTTATCCGTGATTCAAACGGTAATACACTTGTAGACGGTGACACTGTGACAGTCATCAAAGATCTGAAGGTAAAAGGCTCATCGTTGGTGGTGAAAGTGGGCACTAAAGTTAAAAATATTCGTTTGGTTGATGGCGATCACGACATCGACTGCAAAATTGATGGTGTTGGTGCAATGAAGCTTAAGTCCGAGTTTGTGAAAAAAGTATGATCCCCTCGCTTTCACTTTGATGAATGATTGGTAGCGCCAGATTGATAACCAGGCGCTATCATTTCTCCCTTTTATTGACTTTCTTGATGGCATTTATACGTCTCCCAGCCATCTCCTAAATACAGCCTGCCTAATTTTTCTGGTGCTTTAGCAAGCTCAACGCTGAGTAACAAACCTGGGGTATGGTTAAAGTTGCTGTCTATCCCCAAGCAATGAAATTTAGCGCTAAGCTTTTGATAGTGCTTGAGCAGAATGGGGATGTCTTTACCATCACTTTCAATACCTGCTAGCAGACTGGTTAAGTGTTTTTCCAATGGATACTGCTTAGCAAAGTCAGCTATTTCGGGTGATACAGAAAAGCCCAATTGAGTGCGGGCTTTTGCGCTACGCGTCGGCGTGACCAAAGCATGCTCAATGAGACTGACACTGCGCGGGTCGTACAACTTGCTTAATGAAACCGTGCCATACAAAGTACGATATTGAGGAAATTGACAAACAAAACGCCCTATTCCCCGCCAAAGTAGTAACAAGCCCTGAAAGCTGTTTTGGTATTCTGGGATCAAAAAAGAGCGCCCCATTTCTAAACAAGGCGCTTGGCGGTTTATGAAATCAGCTGAGAAGTTAAACATTGCACTTAAATAGAAAGGGTCAATATCTAACGAGGCATTTGCCAATAAACGGTCCGACTGACCCATTCGATAGGCGCCGATAATTCGGCCTAAATCACGCTCAACAATGAATAAATGGGTGTAGGTTTTGTCAAAATCATCTGTATCTAAAGGGTTTCCGCTACCTTCATCATGTTGGCGAAAAACCAATTCACGTAATCTGGCTATTTCTTTGACGGTTTGCGGTATTTGCTCATAGTAGGCGTAGTACACATCTAAATTGCGATAACTCAGTAAGATTTGATTTTCATCAAGCTGGGCAAGCTCAGTGTTGATGACAGAGCCCGGCACTTGAGATATCAAAGGTTGCAGTGCAGCTACGTTAGATGCTGGCCAAGCGTGTCGCCAATTCGGATCTTGGGCGTAACTTTGAATACGTTGCAGCGCTGTCAATTCGATATCATTAGTATTTGCGGCAAAAGCGTTAGCGGGGACGCAAGTCGCCGCAGATATTTTAATGCTCGTATCGCGTTTATTCAGTAACTCTCTGGGAAGCATAAGCATTCTCAGGCGGTAGTACACTCTCCCAAGACGGTAAAACAGTGGGCTATTTTCGCCACTTACAAACAGTGCTAAATACTGGGCCCCCGTGCGAGTTACTAAGCTGGCAACAATACGATTCCATTGATGCTCACTAATGCGTTTTTTGTCCGCTTGATAGTAAGACACTCGCCCTGCAGGGAAAATCAGTAACGCGCCACCTTGCTTCACGTGGCGCAAGCTTTCACGCAAGGAGGGGGCGTTTTTAGGATCCCGTTCAGAAAGCGGGTTAGTGAAAATAAAGTAGTCTTTAAGCTCAGTGAAAAGGGCTAGACCTTGATTGGCTAATACTTTCAGATCAGGACGAACCTGGCCTACAACGTAAGCCAAAATAACCCCCTCAATTCCGCCAAAGGGGTGATTGCTGGCGATAACAAGTGGACCGTCTCGAGGGATTTTTTGTTGTAAAACGTCAGTACCATCTGTTGTTACATTGAGCGCATCAAGTAGTGCTCTGGCGAATGCTTCTTTGTTCAAGCCAGTTAAATGATGTTCGCGATATAAATTATCCAAACGATGAATAGCCAGTAGTTTGTCCAACAAACTCATTACACCGTTCAAAATGGCAGTTTGTTTTTCTTGGGGGACAAGATTAAGTAAGGTAATGGCTGTGGTCATGGGCGGTCCGAGGTCAATAGCTTAGGGCTGCGACACGTTTTACGTGCACTGGTTTTAGTACTAGACCGTTATCATGAGGTTTATTATTCAGCGACATTAGGAATATCTTGGCTATTATATCCAAGCGTAAATTGCGGCATACTATGTACGAACAATGACCTAACACATTATGACTTAAGGCTATAAAAATGCAGCAAATCACTTTGACCCAGCCAGACGATTGGCATTTACATTTTCGCGATAATGATATGTTGCTAGAGACAGTGCCTGCCACTGCAAGAACTTTCAAACGCGCTATCGTCATGCCTAATTTGGTTCCGCCGGTGGTGAATGCTGAACTGGCAAGTGCCTATAAAAAGCGTATTTTAGCGGCGCGCCCTCAGGGCAGTGATTTTGAACCCTTGATGACGCTTTTTTTGACTAACACCACCTCTATTGAAGATATTCGAACAGCGAAAAAAGCCGGTGTGGTTGCGGCTAAATTATATCCAGCAGGCGCGACGACCAATTCTGATGCGGCTGTGAAGGGCATTGAGGCCTTGTTTCCTGTTTTTGCTGAAATGGCCGAGCAGGGTATGTTGCTACTTATTCACGGTGAAGTGACCGAAAGTCACGTCGATATTTTCGACCGTGAAAAATTGTTCATTGAACAATTTTTGGTGAAAATTGTGGATCAGTTTCCACAATTAAAAGTGGTGCTTGAGCACATTACGACCAGTGATGCAGTGGACTTCGTAAGTGCCAGTTCGCACAATGTCGCGGCGACTATTACCCCTCAGCATTTATTGCTTAATCGTAACGACTTGTTGGTGGGCGGGGTGAGACCACATAATTTCTGTTTACCTGTGCTTAAGCGCAGTACCCACCAACAAGCGTTGCGAAAAGCAGTTGCGACAGGTTCAAGTAAGTTCTTTTTAGGAACGGATTCAGCGCCTCACCAAAAAAGCGCGAAGGAATCAGCATGTGGCTGTGCGGGCTGCTACAGTGCGTGGAGCGCTCTAGAACTGTACGCTCAGGTGTTTGAGGAATTAGGCGCTTTGGATAAACTAGAAGGGTTCGCGAGTCACCATGGAGCCGATTTTTATGGTTTAGCGCGTAACACCAAGCAAGTGACACTGGTAAAAGAGGAGTGGACTATTCCTGAAGTGATTACCTTGCCCAATGGCGAGCCTATCGTGCCATTTTTTGCAGGGCAAACCGTTAATTGGACGCTCAAAGCGTAATGCACATTCGCCGGGCGCTCACCACTGCTTGGATAGGATTCATGTTGTTTTCTACTGTTGGCGGTAAAGCGTTTGCTCAAGAAAGTACTTCAGAACCCGCATTTTGGGTTTTGACATCATTGGAGCCGCCCTTCAGTTTGCGAAATGACAAAGGGCAACTCGAAGGGTACTTGATTGAGGTGGTCAACGGTATTCTTGCTGAAGCGCATATCGAACAAGAAATTCTATCTGCGCCTTGGGAGCGCTTAATTCAAGAAGCGCAGAGCAAACCTAATGTATTAGTATTCCCGCTAGCACGCACTCCAGACCGAGAAGACGACTACCACTGGGTTTTGCCTCTTACAGCAAATATCTACGGTGTGCTTGGCGAGATTGATCATAAAGGTCTTGTGAAGCAAAAGACTGACTTAAACAAGGTGTCACCTATCGGAGTGCTGAAAAGTGACTTCCGGCATAAGGTACTTCTAAAAGAAAATATTAAAGGTGTGATGCCTTTTGATGACTATAGCTCGGCGGTTTCTCAACTTCTAACAGGAAAACTGAAATCGCTATTTTTTTCAGATGCGGGGTTACGCTATTATTGTTTTAAACAAAATGCGGATTGCTCGCATATCAAATTGCTTTATGAATATGAAACTCTGACAAGTTATATTGCCTTATCTAAGGGGACTGATACTCAGCATATTGGTAGGTTGACTGAAGCAGCAACCCGTTTTTTACGTAGTCCTAAATTCGCGCAAATTCAACAACGTTGGTTATCAGATTTACAGGCTCAGGGGCCGTTCAAATTACATGTCGATCACGGCGTGCTCAATCTTTGGTAGTTGATACCATATCGTTTATATTTCGAGTTGATTAGCTGCAATTAATTAAAGTGATAGCCCTTGCACTTACATCTTATTACACTGAGGACTCATAAATTATTCATGCATCAGAACGAGGTTGATTATCATGTGCCAGAGCATACGCAGTGTTTCGTAAACTAGTCTTAATTTTTTGTATATTTTGGCTTGTGGCTCATGAGACCAATGCTCAACCCAGCGATGAAGAGCTAGTGTTAGCACTGATATATGCGGAGGGACCGCCATTTTATAGCTTTGATGAAAACACCCAGCTCTCAAGCGGCTTGTTGATAAATATAATGCAGCGTCTTGCCCAATCACTCAATCGCGATTTGCGTTATCTACCCACTGCGCGAAATAAAATAGAACACGATATTTTCAATCATAAAGCCGATGTGGCTTTCTTAGCTCCCCAGTGGCTGGACTCTCCGGAGAAACTACTCTTCAGCGACCCTGTTTACAGTTATCAGCACGCCTTTTACGGGTTATTTGCGCCAAAAGAGGGGCAAGAACTTGCGGATGCGGTGAAGGGCAGAAGTGTCTGTTTACGAGAAAATTATCGCTACCTCGAATTAGAACCTTGGCTTAAAAGTGGCGTGTTATCCCCTGTGTATGTTTCGAGCCACTCTAGGTTATTTGAGATGTTGCAACTCGCTCGTTGCGATTTGATTTATACCAATACGTTTAGAGCAGGTTGGACGCTAAGCGCGAATCATTATGATAAGGCTGTTTTTCGACTGGGGACGGTGGGCTTAACCGATGACATTAAGTTGGCGTTTTCACCCCATTGGAAAGGCAAAATCGCGCAGGTTAACGCTACGCTCGCCCAAATGCGTAAATCCGGTGAATTGCAAAATATTATCGATAAAAATATGAGCCCAACAGGCAATAGCCAATGAGTTTAATAATTTAAATCAACGTTTTAGAGCATAAAAACAATAACAAATACACGAAAGGACAACTATGACTGAATTAGTGCAATACCAGTGTGAAAACAACGTAGCAACGATAACGTTAAGTAACGGTAAGGTGAATGCGTTTTCTCACACTATGATCGATCAGCTCAATGGCGCGCTTGATAGAGCTTCAGCGGATGAAGCCGTGGTGGTCATCAAAGGCCAACCAGGCATGTTCTCTGCAGGGTACGATTTAAGCGTGATGCAGGAAAGTATGGAAGCCGCAATGAAATTAGTTGAGAAAGGTTCGACGTTGACGCGTAGAATGCTCTCTTTTGAATATCCTATCATTGCAGCCTGTACTGGGCATGCAGTCGCTAAAGGCGCATTTGTACTATTAGCGTCAGATTATCGTATTGGGATTCAAGGTAAGTTTAAAATTGGTTTAAACGAAGTTGCCATTGGCATGACTATGCATCAGGCTGGTTTAGAATTAGCGCGTGGACGATTAGCGCCAGTGTTCTTTAATCGTTCGGTCATACTGGCTGAAATGGTATCAGTTGATGACGCCGTAACCGCTGGTTTCTTAGATGTAGCGGTAGCACCTGAAGCGTTTGAGCAAACCGTCGCCGCTACTGCGCAAGCGATGACCAAATTAAACATGAAAGCCCATAAACAAACTAAGTTAAAAGCCCGAGCCGGACTGTTAGACGCGCTAGACAAAGCGATTGAAGTTGACCGTGGTTCGAGTCTTTAACGATTAAAGACATAAATGAGAGAATGTAGTGAGTAAGGAATTTTCCTCCCTAGGGCTAGAACCAGCCTTGTTAGATAATTTGCAAAGTATGGGGTTCAGTCAAATGACTGAAATCCAGGCCGGTACACTACCTGCTATTTTAGAGGGGCGTGATGTAGTGGCTAAAGCCAAAACTGGAAGTGGTAAAACCGCTGCTTTTGGCTTGGCTTTATTGCACAATTTAGACGTGAAGCGCTTTCGTGTTCAAGCACTAGTGATGTGTCCTACGCGAGAGTTAGCGGAGCAAGTTGCTCTAGAAATCCGCCGTCTAGGGCGCGGTATTCACAATATTAAAGTGTTGACGCTGTGTGGTGGTACGCCTATGGGGCCCCAAATTGGCTCACTGGAACACGGTGCACATATTATCGTTGGCACACCTGGGCGTATAATGGACCATCTTTACAAACGCCGCTTGGATTTATCGGAGGTCAATACGCTGGTATTGGATGAAGCAGACCGTATGCTTGATATGGGCTTTGAAGATGAAATGGATGCCGTTATCAAAAGTGTGCCCGAGCAGCGTCAAACCTTGCTGTTTTCTGCGACCTACCCAGATTCAATCGCCGCGATCAGTGGCCAGGTGCAGAAGAACCCATTAGAAGTCACCGTTGAATCAACTCATGATACGGACTCTATCCAACAGGTCTTCTTTGAAGTTGAAGATGCTCATCGTACTAAAGCAGTAGCAGCGCTATTAAGTCACTATCAACCTGAATCAGCAATTGTGTTTTGCAATACCAAAATTGCCTGTCAGGAAGTCGCTGACGAACTGCAGTCATTGGGCGTGTCAGTGTTAGCTTTGCACGGCGATTTAGAGCAGCGAGAGCGTAACCAAGTGCTGGTGCGTTTCGCAAACAAGAGTGTTTCTGTGCTGGTGGCAACGGATGTAGCTTCACGGGGCTTAGACATTAAAGAAGTTAACGCTGTGATTAGTTACCACATTACGCCCGACCCAGAAGTGCATATTCATCGCATAGGCCGCACAGGCCGAGCTGAATCAAAAGGGGTTGCGCTAACGCTTGTTGCGCCAGATGAAATGGCCAGGGCAAACGCTATTGAAGATTACCAAAAAGCGAAATTGAAATGGACGGGCATTCAAGCCATGCGTTTTCATGCTAACCGCCTTATTCAGCCTCAGTACAGCACGTTATGTGTTGATGGTGGTAAGAAAGCCAAGCTTAGGCCGGGTGACTTACTTGGGGCTTTGACCAAAGAAGCGGAGATCCCTGGGGATGATATTGGTAAGATCCATATCACTGAGTTCCACGCCTACGTAGCAGTAAAAACTCGCAGTGTTAAGCGGGCCATGCGCCAATTAGGTGAAGGTAAAATCAAAGGGAAAAAGTTTAAAGTGCGTAAGTTTAACTAAATCATTACAATGTTTTGAATATAAAAAAGGCGATGAGTGATTCACTCATCGCCTTTTTTGAATCAGTTTTAACCCCGTGCTTTAACTCGAAAACACTCTACTCCTATGCTTATTAGGCATCTTTTTATGCAGCATTTGTCTGAACTCATTAGAATCATAAGCAAACAAGACTCCAATACCTTCTTGACTGCAATGGGTTATCAAACCTTTTTGCAGTAACAGCGCGTCATTTTGTTGCTCGTCGGTAAAATATAACTCTATAAAATCATCCGGACGGAGTTCAGGATGTGGCATTTCAATAAACGCGCCGAAAGGACTTATGTTACGGGTACAGGTTTCGCCCATTTCTTTTCCCATATGGCGAACTTTCACTTCAAGGGCTAAGGGGGCTCGGTTACTCGTGCGGTGATTCAAGGACATTCAAACCTCTCTTTTTGACGTTGTGTAACAGGCCTTGTAAGTATACAAAATATACAACAGACGTCATGCTTTTTCGGGATTAAAATTGACCTTGAACAATATAGCGATTATTCAACTGATTTATATATACCTAAGGGCATACCCTAAACTTATCGCTTAGCGAATTTATATACGAAACGATCTGTTTTACCGCGTACGCTGGGATCAAAAACCAGTTTACTTAATTCATCATGTGGGTTGCGCAAATAGAAAGCCTCCTCAATAAGTTTAAAACCAGCTTCTTGCATTTGGAATTTGACAATAGCCGGGTCGATTCGGTGTAAGTTGTTTGCAGCTTCGTAGCCTGAGCCAGGATGTGCGGCGTGATCTATAATGACAAATTTGCCGTCGTCTCTCATGGCATCTTTAATAGTTTTCAGCGCCGCTTTGTAGTCGACAATATCGTCACGTAAAATGACTTCTTTACCATTTTGCTGACTATGGGTAAAAAACAGATCATGGTAATTTAAAGCGGTAAATACTAAATCTAGGCTGTTGTTAGGAATCGTCATTTGAACAATAGGCATATTGTCGAAATGCACTAAATTACTTAGCCTATTGTTTGCAGTTCTTTTGTTAAGCCCTTTTTCCGCAAATCGCCATATCACTTCGTCGTTTTGCACATAGACTTTGCCTTTTTCACCTACCGCTTTTGAAAACAGCTCACTGTACCAACCGTCCCCAGCAAAAAAATCTAGAACATGTTGTCCTTCGCCAACCCCAGAAAAAGCCAGTATTTTCTCAGGTTGCCGAGGCACATTACGAGCGATATCTTCCGCTGGCCGGGATGGCGAAGAAAGCAAAGCACTTATTTTTTCATTTGTAAGGGGGGGGGTGCCAGAGCAATTGCGCTGGTAAACATGAAGGCTGCAAACAGAGGGAGGTGTATTTTGGGGCACATTAAAAGTCCTTAATATATGAAAATAATCCACTATGGATGTCGCTGATATTGGCAATTTTTGGATGCTAGCATTACGTAAACGAGATACTATTTAGTAGGGAACCGATTGAGGTTTTAAGAATTTCAAAATTTTTCATAAAGCATGCAATAAACCATCAATATACCGCTGACCACAAAGAGCAAATATATATGACGTTTAGTGTTTCTAATCATTGCTCTGACGGTATTGAGTAATTTCCAACTAATTTTGGTAAGTAAAATATAGGGTGATATATATGTTAACCATGGCGGATTTTGTAAAAGTGTCTCCCTGTGAGTATTCAGAAGGGTTAGGGCGAGAACAGTTTGTAGATGGCGCTATTCGAGAGTTATGGCCGCAGATGCCTAGAATTGCTGGGCCAGCATTTACAGTTAAATGTGCGAAGGGTGATCATCTTAGTCTACATGCCGCTATATACCGTGCAGCACCAGGAGACATCATAGTCGTTGAAGCGGATCCTGAGTTTGCCAGTGCTGGGGGAAATGTATGTGCTGTCGCTCAGCAGCGCGGGATTGCGGGCTTTGTCATAGATGGTGTCATCCGCGATTTAGGCGAGGTACGTGATCTGCAATTTCCCGTTTATGCTCGTGGTGTTATTCCAGTGCCGGCTAAAAAAGAGCAAATTCTGCCTTTTAATCAACCTATTAACTGTGGCGGTGTGCGCGTCTGTGCTGGGGATATAGTCGTTGCTGACGAAGAGGGGATCGTGGTTATTCCCAAGGCGTTGGCCGAAGAAGCTTATCGACTGGGTAAAGAAAGAACAGACAAAGACGCAGCAATGTCATTAAGCGAATGGCGTCGAGCTCATGAAGCCAAAATTGAAGCGACCCTCAAGGCTTTAGGCTTCCAAGATTAATTTAAGTAAATAAGTAGTTGATATGTTTTCATTTTTTGAACGGTTAGTAGAGCCGTTCCCACAGAATATGCCTGAGCAACCTCCAGAAGGCTTGGTGGCGTTTTGTCGTTATTACTCCAAAGGTATGTGGCCGGCTATTTTTGCAGTATCGATTCTTGCAGCAGCTATCGCCATGTTAGAAGTGTCGTTATTTGGGTTTGTTGGGCAGTTAGTCGATTGGCTAGCGACTAAGGATCCTGACACTTTCTTAGCCCAAGAAAAAAGTAGCTTGATATGGATGGGAGCCGTGGTACTGGTGATTTTGCCTAGCTGCGTAGCGCTGCAATCACTGATTAACCACCAAACACTCATGGGTAATTACCCCATGCGCATTCGTTGGCAAGCACACCGGTATTTGATTGGCCAAAGTATCAGCTTTTTCCAAAATGAATTTGCCGGTCGCATCGCCACGAAAGTCATGCAAACTGCGTTGTCGGTTCGTCAGTCGGTTATGCAGCTACTTAATTTATTGGTGTATATCAGTGTCTACTTTCTCAGTATCGTGGTCATGGTGTTTAGCATTGATTGGCGATTGAGTTTACCTTTACTCCTTTGGTTGTGCATATACATAGGTGTTCTACGTTACTTTGTGCCGCGATTAAAACGAGTTGCTCAGCGCCAAGCTGATGCACGCAGTGTGATGACCGGGAGAATAGTCGATAGTTATAGCAATATTGCCACTGTTAAGCTTTTCTCGCACACCAGCCGTGAAGCCGATTATGCCTATGAGGGTATGAATGGTTTCTTACAAACGGTTCATCCGCAAATGCGTTTGGTTACCTTACTTAACACCTGTGTGTGGTTCAGTAATGCACTGTTAGTATTCTCTATCAGCGCTTTAGCTATGTACCTTTGGTTAGAAAAAGTTGTGACGCCAGGGGATATCGCCATTGCTATTACGTTGTGCCTTCGCTTAAACGGCATGTCTCAATGGATCATGTGGGAAGTATCATCCCTTTTTGAAAATATCGGTACAGTACAAGACGGGATCAATACCTTGTCTAAACCGACGGCGGTTAAAGACATTGATAATGCGCCGCCTCTTACCGTCAGTGGTGGGGCGATTACCTTTTCAGATGTGACATTTAATTACCCTGGACCTAAAAATAGACAGATAGAGGTATTCAACAACCTTAATATCGATATAAAACCCGGTGAAAAAGTTGGGTTAGTTGGTCGCTCGGGTGCGGGTAAATCAACCTTAGTTAACTTGTTACTGCGCTTCTTTGATGTGCAAAGCGGCAAGATATTGATCGACGGCCAAGACGTGAGCGAAATTAGCCAGGAGAGCTTACGTTCTCATATCAGTATGGTTACCCAAGATACATCGCTGCTACATCGCTCTGTGCGCGACAATATTTTATATGGTCGGTTAGGCGCCAGTGAAGAAGAAATGTTGGCTGCTGCGAAACAAGCCGAATCCCATGAATTTATTCAAAATCTATCCGATTTACATGGGCAAACAGGTTACGATGCACAAGTTGGCGAGCGTGGCGTTAAGTTATCGGGGGGGCAGCGCCAACGTATCGCCATCGCGCGAGTAATGCTTAAAGATGCCCCCATTCTTATTCTGGATGAGGCTACGTCGGCTTTAGATTCTGAAGTAGAAGCCGCTATACAAGAGTGTCTCAACAAGGTAATGGAAAATAAAACGGTTTTAGCCATTGCCCACAGATTGTCGACTATCGCGCAAATGGATCGATTATTAGTGTTGGATGAAGGTCGTATAATTGAGTCGGGTACACATAATGAGCTATTGGCGCACAATGGTATTTACGCCAAGTTATGGGCCCATCAAACCGGTGGTTTTATTGGTGTTGAGTAAAGACCAGGATAAAGCATACATTCACTGTACGCTTTATCCTCGTTTTCACCTTGTATAACACCGACTAATAAGTATAATACGCCTCCCTCCTTATTAGTGATTCTAAATTTTTCCACAAAAATCTAAGACGTCATAAGGATGGTGTAAGTAAATTTAATCACTCAATTACGTGATAAATGAGTGATTAAAAGTAGTATTTTAGGGGTGTAGTTCCAATTGGTAGAACAGCGGTCTCCAAAACCGATGGCTGGGGGTTCGAATCCCTCCACCCCTGCCAAATTAGGTTAAAGTTCAGAGGCGTAAAACTGCAGCTGAATAGTAAAAATGTAGAAGGTAGAGGGACGAGAACGCCCACGGGTTTGACAAGTCGTCTGGAACGATTTGAACCGCGTCAGCGCCGCTTGCGGTCAGTTACAAGGATGTAACTGAGATCATCCCTCCACCCCTGCCACTTTTGGCATTGAAACTAAGTGTATAGGCAGACGTTTGCAGCATTGATGACGTCGCGATTAAGTTAGTATTAGGTAATAGCATGAGCGAAAAAGCGGAAAATAGTTCAAACCCATTAGACTTAGTTAAATGGCTAGTTGTTTTGGTTTTGTTAGGTGGTGCGGTTGCAGCAAATTCCATCTATGAAGATATATCAGTACTTTATCGCGCACTTGGTGTAGTCGCAGCTGTCCTTGTTGCCGGTTTTATTGCCGCTTCAACGGAAAAAGGTAGCAGCTTTCTGACCTTCGCTAAAGATGCCCGCACAGAAGTACGAAAAGTTGTTTGGCCCACCCGCCAAGAAGCAACGCAGACGACAATTATTGTTTTAGTTGCTACAGCCTTCATGTCACTAGTACTGTGGGGCCTTGACCTCATTATCGTACAATTAGTTTCTTTTATCACCGGCTTAGGAATTTAATCATGTCAGAAATTACAGAAAATGCGGACGTGCCAGAGAAGTCAGATAAAAAGTGGTATGTCGTTCAGGCGTTCTCTCAATATGAAGGGCGTGTGAAAAAGACACTTCTTGAATATATCAAAATGCACGAAATGGAAGATTCTTTCGGAGAGATACTTGTTCCTACCGAAGAAGTCATCGAAATGCGTTCTGGCCAACAACGTAAGAGTGAGCGTAAGTTCTTCCCAGGTTACGTATTGGTGCAAATGGATATGAACGAGGATTCATGGCACTTAGTGAAAAGTGTTCCTCGTGTACTTGGTTTCATCGGTGGTACATCTGACCGCCCAGCGCCTATCACCACAAAAGAAGCTAATGCTATTTTGAATCGCCTTGAAGAAGGCGTTGATAAGCCAAAACCAAAAACATTGTTCGAGCCAGGCGAAGTGGTACGTGTTACCGATGGTCCTTTTGCTGACTTTAATGGTGTGGTTGAAGAAGTCGATTATGAAAAGAGCCGCTTAAAAGTATCGGTGCTTATTTTTGGTCGTTCAACACCAGTCGAATTAGAATTCGGCCAAGTCGAGAAGGGATAATTTAAATTCTTTAGGTGCACTGCACCGCCTGAATTATCGGCAAACTCTCGGATGACGTCGAAAAAATAAAAAGAAAGATGTCCAAACGACATCTTTTTTGATTTTAAACCGAAAATTATTCAGTTTATGCTTTCGTCATAAATTGGATAAAGTTCGTACATAATGGTTGCGCAGGCTTAGTAGTTAGTCTATACTTCGCGGCCCTTTTTGTTGAACGGGAAGCCAATTAAGCAAGCATTCTCAGTGTTTGCGAGGCGTCTGACCCATTAATTGAGAGTATTATCATGGCTAAAAAAGTCACAGGCATTATCAAGTTACAGGTTGCGGCTGGTGCTGCTAACCCAAGTCCGCCAGTTGGTCCAGCATTGGGTCAAAAAGGCGTTAACATCATGGAATTCTGTAAAGCATTCAACGCTAAAACAGGTGACATGGAAAAAGGTTCTCCCGTTCCAGTAGAAATTACTGTTTACGAAGACCGTTCTTTCACATTCGAAACCAAGACATCACCTGCCTCTTACATGCTTAAGAAAGCGGCTGGTATCAAAAGTGGTTCTGGTCGTCCTAACACTGAAAAAGTGGGTAAAGTGACTCTTGCGCAACTAGAAGAAATTGCTAAAGCGAAAGAACCAGATCTAACTGCAGCTGATTTAGAAGCAGCTGTTCGCACCATCGCTGGCTCTGCACGCAGCATGGGCTTGGTAGTAGAGGGATAAGAAATGGCTAAATTAACTAAACGCGCTCGTCTTGTACGTGACAAAGTAGAAGCGACGAAAGAATATGATTTCAATGAAGCCGTTGCTTTGTTGAAAGAGCTTGCTACCGCAAAATTCGCTGAAAGTGTTGATGTTGCTGTAAATCTTGGCATTGACGCACGTAAATCTGATCAAAACGTTCGTGGCGCAACTGTGCTTCCTAACGGTACTGGTAAAGAAGTACGTGTTGCTGTTTTCACTCAAGGTGCAAACGCTGAAGCAGCTAAAGAAGCTGGTGCTGACATCGTTGGTATGGAAGACCTAGCTGAGCAAGTTAAGAAAGGCGAAATGAACTTTGACGTAGTTGTTGCATCTCCTGATGCAATGCGCGTTGTAGGTATGTTAGGCCAAATCTTAGGCCCACGTGGTTTAATGCCTAACCCTAAAACGGGTACAGTAACACCAGACGTGGCTACAGCGGTTAAGAATGCTAAAGCTGGTCAGGTACGTTACCGCAACGACAAGAATGGTATCATTCATGCCAGCATCGGTAAGATTGCTTTTGAAAGCAACCAAATCGAAGAAAACTTAGCTGCTCTAATTGAAGCTGTTAAGAAAGCTAAGCCTTCATCGGCTAAAGGCGTATACATTAAGAAAATCAGCTTAAGCACTACTATGGGCGCGGGTATTACCATCGACCAAGCTAGTTTAACAGCAGCAAGCTAATTTTAGCCTTAGTTTAGCTAAGGCACTTGTAAGTAGTTGAATTTTTAACTACTTATTCTCTCTAGAAAGGTATGGGTTGGAGTCATTGTTTTTATTAACACGTGACTCCCGTCCAAGACCGCAGGCGTAAAGCAGTAACTGAAGTAAGAGAGCAGTTACACAGATTGCAAAATCTTAAATGCTTTACTTAAAACAATAGCCTGCGCAGACGGTGATTTCGACTCAGACTCTCTGGGATTAACGAACACCGTAGAGCGGTAGAATATTTAGCCTGAATTAATCAAGTTAAGCGTTCTATCAATCTGTGAATCCTGAAAAGTGTTATTACGTAATAGGCTTTTCAGACTTAAAGAAGGTGAACACAGTGGCACTAGGCTTAGCAGCAAAGAAAGAGATCGTCGCAGAAGTTAGCGACATGGCATCTCAAGCTCTATCCGTTGCCGTTGCTGAATACCGTGGTATGGAAGTTTCAGAACTAACTGAACTTCGTGTTAAAGCTCGTGAGCAAGGCGTATATCTAAAAGTTGTTAGAAATACCCTAGCTAAGCGCGCTTTGGCCGAAACTAAGTTCTCTGATTTGGAAAGTGCCTTAACTGGTCCGTTAATTTACGGATTTTCGATTGAAGCACCAGGCGGTGCGGCGCGTCTTTTTAAAGACTTTGCTAAAACGAATGCCAAGTTAAACGTAACTGCCCTTTCTATTGGTAGTGGTCTATTGGGTCCTGAGAAGTTGGACGCAGTAGCTGCATTGCCTACCCGCGACGAAGCGCTTGCGAGATTGCTTGCAACCTTCAAAGCACCTGTTGGGAAGTTCGTTCAAACTGTTAACGAAATTCCTTCCAAGTTTGTGCGCGTATTGGCAGCGATCAAAGAAACCAAATAATTTGGTTCCTTTGTACATATAATTTTTTAATCATTAAACCCAGGAGTTTAGAGAAATGGCTCTAACCAAAGAAGATATTTTAAACGCAATTGCTGAAATGCCAGTAATGGACCTTGTTGAGCTTATCGAAGCTGCAGAAGAAAAATTCGGTGTAACAGCGACTGCTGCTGTTGCTGCCGCTGCTCCTGCTGCTGGCGGTGAAGCTGCTGCAGAACAAACTGAATTCGATGTTGTTTTGACATCTTTCGGTGGTAACAAAGTTGCTGTAATCAAAGCGGTACGTGGCGCAACTGGTCTTGGCTTGAAAGAAGCTAAAGAAGTAGTTGAAGCTGCACCGAAAGCGATTAAAGAAGGCGTTGCTAAAGAAGAAGCTGAAGAACTTAAGAAGACGCTTGAAGAAGCTGGCGCTGAAGTTGAGCTTAAGTAATCTGTCTAACGACAGGTTACTAGCCTGAAAAGGCTTAGGCTGGTGATTTTATAATCACCAGCCTTTTTGCGCTGTAGGATAAAGTATTTTCATCCTTTAAAATTTATTCTATTTGTTAGCGCAAATTACATTTAAACCTAAATAAAACCAATAAGTTAAGTAAGCCTCTTAATGACTTTGGTAAACGGTTAAAGTGTAAAATAAAGGGTGCTGGAAGTTTGCTTTATAGAAAATCTATTTAGCAAGTTGGGTCAAAAATCGGCAGGCTGAGGAACCCATGGTTTACTCTTATAGCGAAAAGAAACGTATCCGTAAGGATTTTGGCAAACGCCCACAGGTATTGGAAATACCGTATCTACTTTCAATCCAGCTAGATTCTTTTAAAAAGTTTATTGACCTTGACGTCGATGGTCAGCATGGACTGGAAGCAGCATTTCGATCAGTTTTCCCAATAAAAAGTTACTCTGGTAACGCAGAATTACAGTACGTAAGTTACCGTTTAGGTGAGCCCGTATTTGACGTAAAAGAATGTCAAATCCGTGGTGTAACCTTTTCAGCGCCTTTGCGTGTTAAATTGCGTTTAGTGTTGTTCGATCGTGAAGCAGCACCAGGCACAGTAAAAGACATCAAAGAGCAAGAAGTTTACATGGGCGAAATTCCGCTCATGACTGAAAATGGAACTTTCGTCATTAACGGTACTGAGCGAGTCATCGTATCTCAGTTACACCGTTCGCCAGGCGTATTCTTTGATCACGATAAAGGTAAAACTCACTCATCAGGTAAAGTGTTATATAACGCGCGCGTTATTCCTTACCGTGGTTCGTGGTTAGACTTTGAATTTGACCCTAAAGATAACCTTTATGTTCGTATCGATAGACGCCGCAAATTGCCCGCGACTATTATGCTACGTGCATTAGAAATTCCTACCGAAGAAATTCTTGGTATGTTCTTCGAGAAGAACCAAGTACGTATCGACGGTAATCGTTTCATGTCTGATATCGTGCCAGATCGCCTTCGTGGTGAAACTGCGCAATTCGATATTTTAGACTCGGATGGCAATGTGCTTGTAGAAGCAGGCCGTCGTATTTCAGCTCGTCATACCCGTGCCCTTGAAAAAGCCGGTATCGTTGAACTTGAAGTACCAGCTGAATACTTAGTTGGCCGTGTATTCGCGTGTGATTACGTGGATCAAGAAACCGGTGAACTTGTTGTTGCTGCAAACGATCTATTAACACTTGAAAATGTTCTGGCACTTAAAGAAGCCGGATATACAACGTTTGAAACTTTGTATATTAACGAACTTGATCACGGTGCTTATATCTCTGACACCTTGCGTATTGATAGCTCAACTAATCGCCTAGAAGCGTTGGTTGAAATTTATCGCATGATGCGTCCTGGTGAGCCACCAACGAAAGACGCAGCAGAAACGTTATTTACTAACTTGTTCTTCTCCGAGGATCGTTACGATTTATCTTCTGTTGGACGTATGAAGTTCAACCGTCGTTTAGGTCGTGAAACATCTATCGGTGCTGGCACATTAGACAAAGACGACATCGTTGACGTAATGAAGCAACTGATCACTATTCGTGACGGTAAAGACGACGTTGATGATATCGATCACTTGGGTAACCGTCGTATTCGTTCTGTTGGCGAAATGGCCGAGAACCAATTCCGTGTTGGCCTAGTTCGTGTTGAACGTGCCGTTAAGGAACGCTTGAGCTTAGGTGATTTAGACGCTGTTATGCCGCAAGACCTTATTAATGCGAAGCCTATTTCGGCTGCGGTTAAAGAGTTCTTTGGCTCTAGCCAGTTGTCACAGTTTATGGATCAGAACAACCCGTTGTCTGAAGTAACCCATAAACGTCGTATTTCAGCCCTAGGCCCGGGTGGTCTTACACGTGAACGTGCAGGCTTTGAAGTACGAGATGTACATCCGACTCACTATGGTCGTGTATGTCCTATCGAAACACCTGAGGGACCAAACATCGGTTTGATCAACTCGTTGGCGAGTTTTGCTCGTACCAATGATTTTGGTTTCCTAGAAACACCATATCGTAAAATTGTTGACGGTGTAGTGACTGACGAAATCGATTACTTATCAGCAATCGAAGAAGGTCAATTCTCAATCGCACAGGCTAACGTTGTGCTTGATGAATCTGGTCGTCTTGCTGATGACTTGATCCCTTGTCGTCACCGCGGTGAAACTACATTGAAAGAAAGCTCTGAGATCACCTACATGGATGTTTCTCCGCAGCAAATCGTTTCAATCGCTGCCAGTATCATCCCGTTCCTAGAACACGATGATGCTAACCGAGCTTTGATGGGTGCTAACATGCAACGTCAAGCAGTACCAACGCTTATCGCTGATAAGCCACTTGTTGGTACCGGTATGGAAAAAACAGTTGCAGTTGATTCTGGTGTAACAGTTGTTGCTAAACGCGGTGGTCGTGTCGACTACGTAGATGCAAGTCGTATTGTTATTAAAGTTAATGAAGAAGAAACTGTTGCCGGCGAAGCGGGCATCGATATCTACAACTTAACTAAGTACACCCGTTCTAACCAGAACACCTGTATCAATCAGCGTCCTACTTGTAACGTTGGCGAGCCAATTGTTGCGGGTGACGTATTAGCCGATGGTCCATCTACTGATTTAGGTGAATTAGCGCTAGGGCAAAACATGCGTATCGCATTCATGCCTTGGAACGGTTATAACTTCGAAGATTCAATCTTGATCTCTGAGCGTGTTGCTATGGAAGATCGTTTCACCACAATTCATATTCAAGAATTGAGCTGTGTGGCACGTGATACCAAGTTAGGGCCAGAGGAAATCAGTTCTGATATTCCAAACGTAGGTGAATCTGCGCTGGGTAAATTGGATGAATCTGGTGTTGTTTATATCGGTGCTGAAGTGAAAGGTGGCGACATTTTAGTGGGTAAAGTAACCCCTAAAGGTGAAACGCAGCTAACACCTGAAGAGAAACTTTTACGAGCTATCTTCGGTGAAAAAGCATCTGACGTTAAAGATACTTCATTGCGCGTGCCTAACAGCGTTCGCGGTACTGTAATTGATGTACAAGTATTTACTCGCGATGGCGTAGAAAAAGATAAGCGTGCACTTGAAATTGAAGGCATGCAGTTGCGTCAAGTGAAGAAAGATTTATCAGATGAATTCAATATTCTTGCTGATGGTATCTTCGCTCGTGCTAAAAACTTGTTGATTAAATCAGGCATCGAAGAGTCTCGTTTAGAGTCTGCTCAACGCGAAAAATGGTTCGACCTAACGCTAACAGATGAAGACGCTCAAACTGAGCTTGATCAAATCGCTGAGCAGTTTGTTGAAATCAAAGCTGATTTTGATAAGAAGTTCGAAATCAAGCGACGCAAGATCACTCAAGGCGATGATCTTCAACCAGGCGTTCTTAAAATCGTTAAGGTTTACTTGGCTGTTAAACGTCAAATTCAACCTGGTGATAAGATGGCTGGTCGTCATGGTAACAAGGGTGTTATTTCAACAATTAAACCAGTTGAAGACATGCCTTACGATGTTAACGGCACGCCAGTAGATATCGTATTGAACCCATTGGGTGTACCGTCACGTATGAACATCGGTCAGATCCTTGAGACTCACTTAGGTATGGCTGCTCATGGTATAGGCGTGAAAATCGACCGCATGCTAAAAGAGCACGAAGAGATGGCCAAATTACGTAGCTTCCTTAAAGAGGTCTACGGTGCTGGTACAACTCACCAAGAAGTGGATCTTGATAGCTTCAGTGATGACGAAATTACCCGTCTCGCAGATAACTTGCGTAAGGGTGTGCCTATGGCAACGCCTGTGTTTGATGGTGCTACTGAGGCAGAAATTAAACATATGCTTACGCTTGCTGATCTTCCTGAAAGTGGACAAATCGCTTTGTTTGACGGTCGTACCGGACGTGAATTTGAACGTCCAGTAACAGTTGGCTACATGTACATGTTGAAACTTAACCACTTGGTTGATGACAAAATGCATGCTCGTTCAACTGGCTCGTACAGCTTGGTTACACAGCAGCCGTTGGGTGGTAAAGCTCAATTCGGTGGTCAGCGCTTCGGAGAGATGGAAGTATGGGCACTGGAAGCATACGGTGCCGCTTACACCTTGCAAGAAATGTTGACAGTTAAATCTGATGATGTGAATGGTCGTACTAAGATGTATAAAAACATCGTTGATGGTGATCATCGCATGGAACCTGGTATGCCAGAATCATTCAACGTATTGTTGAAAGAGATTCGCTCACTAGGTATCAACATCGAGCTGGAAGAGCAATAAGCCGCGTCTGCAGAGCTTATAGACAGGATAGTCTGATGGGTGTGAATCCATCCATCAGGCTTTTTCAACTGACTCCGCTGGGAGAGTAATGTGAAAGACTTATTAAAGTTTCTTAAACAACAACACAAGTCCGAAGAGTTCGATAATATTCGAATCGGTCTTGCGTCACCTGACATGATCCGTTCATGGTCTTTTGGTGAAGTTAAGAAGCCAGAAACCATTAACTACCGTACTTTCAAGCCTGAGCGTGATGGCTTGTTCTGTGCGCGTATTTTTGGACCGGTTAAAGACTACGAGTGTTTGTGTGGCAAATACAAGCGCCTTAAGCACCGTGGTGTTATATGTGAAAAATGTGGCGTTGAAGTAACGTTAACCAAAGTACGCCGTGAGCGTATGGGCCACATTGAACTGGCAAGCCCAGTTGCACATATTTGGTTCCTTAAATCATTACCGTCACGTATCGGTTTGATGCTTGATATGACACTTCGTGATATCGAACGTGTGCTTTACTTTGAGTCATATGTTGTTGCCGAGCCTGGCATGACAACGCTTGAGCGCAGCCAACTTCTTTCTGAAGAAGAATATCTTGATGCGCTTGAAGAGCACGGTGACGAGTTTGAAGCAAAAATGGGTGCCGAAGCGGTTTTCGAATTGCTTAAAGCCCTAGACGTTGATGCTGATGTTGCTGCTATGCGCGAAGAATTGCCTAGCATTAACTCTGAGACACGTCGTAAAAAAATCACTAAGCGCTTGAAGCTACTTGAATCGTTCCAATTGTCTGGTAACAAGCCAGAGTGGATGATCCTTACTGTTCTTCCGGTATTACCACCTGACTTACGTCCTCTGGTACCGCTAGATGGTGGTCGTTTTGCAACATCTGATTTGAACGATCTGTATCGTCGAGTGATTAACCGTAACAACCGTTTGAAGCGTCTTCTAGACCTTGCTGCACCTGATATTATCGTGCGCAACGAAAAACGTATGTTACAAGAAGCGGTTGATGCCCTGTTAGATAACGGCCGTCGTGGTCGTGCTATCACAGGCTCAAATAAGCGTCCTCTTAAATCTTTGGCTGACATGATCAAAGGTAAGCAAGGTCGTTTCCGTCAAAACTTATTGGGTAAACGTGTAGATTACTCTGGTCGTTCGGTTATCACCGTTGGTCCGACTCTACGTTTACATCAGTGTGGTCTTCCTAAGAAGATGGCACTTGAGCTATTCAAACCGTTCATCTATGGAAAATTAGAAGGACGTGGTTTAGCGACAACCATTAAAGCAGCTAAAAAATTAGTTGAACGTGAAGATCCGGAAGTATGGGACGTTCTAGACGAAGTTATTCGTGAACACCCAGTATTGCTTAACCGTGCGCCTACACTTCACAGATTGGGTATCCAGGCGTTTGAGCCAACCCTTATTGAAGGTAAAGCGATCCAATTGCACCCATTAGTATGTGCGGCGTACAACGCTGACTTCGATGGTGACCAAATGGCGGTACACGTTCCGTTGACTATCGAAGCACAGCTAGAAGCACGTGCGTTAATGATGTCAACCAACAACATTCTATCACCAGCCAATGGTGAGCCTATCATCGTTCCTTCACAGGATGTTGTAATGGGCTTGTACTATATGACACGTGACCGTGTTAATGGTTTAGGTGAAGGCATGATGTTCATGAACCCGGATGAAGCTGAAAAAGCGTATCGTACGGGTAATGCAGAACTTCACGCTCGCGTTAAAGTACGTATCACTGAGTATGACGTAGCAGAAGACGGTTCTAAGACAGAGAAAGTAACGTTAACAGATACTACTGTTGGTCGTGCAATCTTGTCTTTGGTATTACCAAAAGGCTTGCCTTTTGAGTTAATCAACCAAGCCATGGGTAAGAAGATGATTTCTCGCCTATTGAACGCTTGTTACCGTACGCTAGGTCTGAAAGATACTGTTATCGCAGCTGACCAAATCATGTATACCGGTTTCCACTACGCGATGATCGCGGGTGCGTCTGTTGGTATCGATGACATGGTTATCCCTGATGCGAAGAAAGACATCATTGAAGGTGCTGAAGCTGAAGTACGTGAAATCCAAGAGCAATTCCAGTCTGGTCTTGTTACTGCCGGTGAGCGCTACAACAAGGTTATCGATATCTGGTCTAACGCTAACGAAAAAGTAGCGAAAGCCATGATGGAAAATCTATCAATCGAAACGGTTGAGAACCGTGACGGTGAGATGGAAGACCAAGCATCATTCAACTCAGTATTTATGATGGCTGACTCTGGTGCTCGTGGTAGTGCGGCGCAGATTCGTCAGTTGGCGGGTATGCGTGGTCTGATGGCTAAACCAGACGGTTCAATCATCGAAACGCCAATCACTGCTAACTTCCGCGAAGGTCTAAACGTACTTCAGTACTTTATATCTACTCACGGTGCGCGTAAAGGTTTGGCCGATACGGCATTGAAAACCGCTAACTCGGGTTACTTGACTCGTCGTTTGGTGGATGTTGCACAAGATTTGGTTATCAATAACGAAGATTGTGGCACAGTCGAAGGTGTTAAAATGACACCGCTAATCGAAGGTGGTGACGTAGTTGAGCCGCTTCGTGAGCGTGTACTAGGTCGTACCGTTGCCGAAGACGTGTTGAAGCCTGGTACTAATGAAATTCTAGTAGAACGTAACGTGCTACTGGATGAAGCATTGGTTGATATGCTTGAGTCTAACTCGGTTGATCAAATTCAAGTTCGCTCGGTTATTACCTGTGAAAATGACTTTGGTGTATGTGCTAAGTGTTACGGTCGTGACCTTGCACGTGGTCACATGGTTGGTCACGGTGAAGCGGTTGGTGTTATTGCAGCACAATCAATCGGTGAGCCTGGTACACAGTTAACCATGCGTACGTTCCACATCGGTGGTGCGGCATCACGAGCATCAGCAGAGAACAGCGTACAGGTCAAAACCACAGGTACACTGAAGCTACAAAATGCTAAGTTCGTTCGCAACACAGACGACAAAGTGGTTATCGTTTCTCGTTCAACTGAAATCACTATTATTGATGATCAAGGTCGTGAGAAAGAGCGTTATAAAGTGCCTTACGGTGCTATCTTAACCACAGATGATAATGCGACAGTCACTAGTGGCGAAGTCGTTGCTAACTGGGACCCGCATTCGCATCCAATCGTTACTGAGCGTCAAGCTAAGATCAGCTTTGCTGACATCGATGACAGTAACACCGAAATGCAACAGGATGAGTTAACAGGTCTTACACGTATCGTTGTAAATGACCTATCTAAGGCGAATGCTAAAGAGCCTAAGCTAATCCTTGAAAGTGATGAGCATGGTTTACAAGAAATTCGTTTACCGAGTTTCACCACGATTGAAGCCACTGACGGTATGCAGGCTAAGCCTGGTGATGTGTTAGCACGTATTCCTCAGGAAAGCTCGAAGACACGTGATATTACCGGTGGTCTTCCACGGGTTGCTGACTTGTTCGAAGCACGTAAACCTAAAGAGCCAGCTATTTTAGCGGAAGTCTCAGGTACCATTGGTTGGGGTAAAGAAACCAAAGGTAAGAAACGTCTTGTTATCACGCCGAAAGACGCTGATGCATACGAAGAGATGATCCCTAAATGGCGTCAACTTAACGTATTCGAAGGTGAAAACGTTGAGAAGGGTGAAGTTATTGCGGATGGCCCTGAGTCACCACATGACATCTTACGCTTACGTGGTATTAGCGCTGTTTCTAACTATATCGTTAATGAAGTACAAGAAGTTTATCGCCTTCAAGGGGTAAAAATTAACGATAAGCACATTGAAGTAGTTATTCGTCAAATGCTACGTAAGTGTATGATCACTTATGCAGGCGACAGTAACTTCCTTGAAGGTGAGCAAGTAGAAGTATCTAACGTGAAAATCGCTAACCGTGAATTGGAAAAGCAAGGCAAAATCCCTGCTCAGTACGAAACACAGTTATTGGGAATCACAAAAGCATCGTTGTCCACTGAGTCATTTATCTCAGCGGCATCTTTCCAAGAAACCACTCGTGTACTTACCGAAGCTGCTGTGCAAGGTAAAGAAGATGAGTTACGTGGCTTGAAAGAGAACGTTATTGTAGGTCGTTTGATACCAGCCGGTACAGGTTTCGCGTATCACCAAAAACGAACTGCAAGAAAACTAGCAGAGCGTCAGGCAGTTGAAGAACTATCTGTGTCTGCAGCAGATGCTGAGCAAGCCTTAACTGAAGCACTTAATGCTGAAGTCATGGATACGCCATCATCTGATGAGTAAAAAATAAGATCATTTGTTAACCCAGATGGTATGGACGCCAATTTAGGCCTTAATCGGTCTTTATTGGCGTTCTCACTTGACAGGTCAAACTTTGGTCATTAGACTTCCGCGACCCGAAATTTGGTAACAGATATTGGGCCGCGGATTTTTCGCGTTTTATATCCTATGTAAGGATATTCTCAGTCGTAATTTTAACCAGGAGCTAGTTAATGGCAACAGTTAACCAGTTAGTGCGCAAGCCACGCCAAAAGCCCGATGCGAAGAGCAACGTAGCGGCATTGCAGGCCTGTCCACAACGCCGTGGTGTATGTACTCGTGTATATACCACCACTCCAAAGAAGCCAAACTCTGCATTGCGTAAAGTTTGTCGTGTTCGTTTGACCAACGGTTTTGAAGTTTCTTCATACATCGGTGGTGAAGGCCATAACCTACAAGAGCACAGTGTTGTTCTTATCCGTGGTGGTCGTGTTAAAGATTTACCAGGTGTTCGTTACCACACTGTTCGCGGTACATTAGACTGCGCAGGCGTAAGTTCACGTAAACAGGCCCGTTCTAAGTACGGCGCAAAAAGGCCTAAGTCTTAACGGTTCTCCGTTAGTAAGGCCAAACTAAAGTATTAATTGAGTTTTGGGATATTCCTGAATTCTACGGAGAATTAAGATGCCAAGAAGAAGAGTTGTAGGTCAACGCAAAATCCTACCGGATCCTAAGTTCGGATCGCAGTTACTTGCAAAATTTATGAACGTTGTCATGTTAGATGGCAAAAAATCGACTGCTGAAAAAATCGTTTACGGTGCACTCGACATTGTTGCTGATAAAGCTGGCAAGTCTCACCTAGAAATTTTCGAAGACGCTTTGGACAACATCCGTCCTACGGTAGAAGTTAAATCTCGCCGTGTGGGTGGTTCTACGTACCAAGTACCAGTAGAAGTTCGTCCTGTTCGTCGTAATGCCCTAGGTATGCGCTGGTTAGTTGACGCTGCTCGTAAACGTGGTGAAAAATCAATGGCTCAACGCCTTGCAGCTGAAATGCTCGACGCTGCTGAAAACAAAGGTTCTGCGGTTAAGAAACGTGAAGACGTTCACCGTATGGCTGAAGCCAACAAAGCATTCGCTCACTACCGCTGGTAATAAGAGAAAGCTATGGCTCGTAAAACGCCTATCAATCGCTACCGTAACATTGGTATCGTGGCTCACGTCGACGCGGGTAAAACCACGACGACGGAACGTGTTCTATTCTACACCGGTTTGTCTCATAAAATCGGTGAAGTCCATGATGGCGCTGCCACCATGGACTGGATGGAACAAGAACAAGAGCGCGGTATCACTATTACCTCGGCGGCTACGACCTGCTTTTGGGCAGGTATGGATAAGCAATACGACCAACATCGCATCAACATCATAGACACGCCTGGACACGTTGACTTCACGATTGAAGTTGAACGGTCTTTGCGGGTCCTTGATGGTGCCGTTGTCGTATTTTGTGGTTCTTCCGGTGTAGAACCTCAATCAGAAACGGTCTGGCGTCAAGCTGACAAATATCACGTCCCTCGGGTCGTGTTTGTTAATAAGATGGACAGAGCCGGTGCAGATTTTGAACGAGTGGTTGGGCAAATTCGCAAACGACTCGGTGCTACCTGTGTTCCTATTCACCTCAATATCGGTTCAGAAGAGAACTTCAGAGGTGTTATCGATTTGATAAAGATGAAAGCCATCAATTGGAATGAATCTGATCAAGGCATGACATTTACCTATGAAGGTATCCCTGCTGAATTGCAAGACAGAGCAGAAGCGCTACGTACTGAACTTGTAGAAGCCGCCGCAGAAGCCAGTGACGAATTGATGGACAAGTACTTGGAAGGCGAAGAGCTGACCGAAGAAGAAATCAAGCTCGCCTTGCGCCAGCGTACAATTAATAATGAAATTGTACTCGCTACTTGTGGTTCTGCTTTCAAGAATAAAGGCGTACAAGCGGTTTTGGATGCAGTAATTGAATTCTTACCTGCACCCGTAGATGTACCAGCTATCACTGGTGTGTTAGATGATAAAGATGAAACTGAAGCGACTCGTCCAGCAGATGACGATGCTCCGTTTGCAGCTTTAGCATTTAAAATCGCTACAGACCCATTCGTGGGCACTTTAACATTTTTCCGTTGTTACTCTGGTGTTGTTAACACTGGTGACAGCGTATATAACCCTGTTAAAGCTAAGCGCGAGCGATTTGGTCGTATCGTGCAAATGCACGCGAAAGATCGCGAGGAACTCAAAGAAGTTCGAGCTGGCGACATTGCTGCGGCAATAGGCCTTAAAGATGTGACGACAGGTGATACCTTGTGTGATCCTAACCATATCATTACGCTCGAGCGGATGGACTTCCCTGAGCCTGTTATTTCTATTGCAGTTGAGCCTCGCTCACAAGCCGATCAAGAAAAAATGGCCTTAGCGTTAGGTAAACTAGCGGCTGAAGATCCATCATTTAAAGTTAATACTGACGAAGAGTCAGGACAAACAATCATATCTGGGATGGGTGAACTTCATCTTGATATCATTGTAGATCGCATGAGACGTGAATTTAGCGTCGAATGCAATGTAGGTAAACCTCAAGTTGCTTACCGCGAGACCATCCGTGGCAAAGTCGACGTTGAAGGTAAGTTTGTTCGTCAATCAGGTGGCCGTGGTCAATTTGGTCATGTTTGGCTGACAATCGAGCCTAATGAAGAAGGGGCTGGGTACGAATTTATTAACAATATAGTCGGTGGTGCAATTCCGAAAGAATTCATTCCTTCAGTTGATAAAGGTATCCATGAACAGATGCAAAATGGTGTGCTTGCAGGTTATCCGGTACTTGATGTAAAGGTAACTTTGTTCGATGGTTCATATCATGATGTTGACTCTTCTGAAATGGCGTTTAAAATCGCTGGTTCAATGGGTTTTAGAAAGGGCGCTGCTGAGGCAAAACCTGTATTGCTTGAACCCACAATGAAAGTTGAAGTTACCACCCCAGAAGACTGGATGGGTGATGTTGTTGGTGATTTGAATCGCCGACGCGGTGTGATAGAAGGTATGGAAGACGGTGTCGCTGGGATCAAGATTGTTCTTGCAAAAGTGCCATTATCAGAAATGTTTGGATATTCCACTGACTTGCGTTCAGCTACGCAAGGAAGAGCATCATATTCAATGGAATTTTTTAATTATTCAGAAGCGCCTAATAATGTTGCGAAAGCGATTATTGACGCTCGTCAATCTTAATAAAGGTCTGGTCCGGTTTACTACATTAGTAGGGCCGGGTTTTTAACTTAGGAAATTTGTAAAATGGCAAAAGCAAAGTTTGAACGTACTAAACCCCATGTAAACGTTGGCACAATCGGCCACGTTGACCACGGTAAAACTACACTTACAGCAGCAATTACTACTGTACTAGCAAAAACGTACGGCGGTGCAGCATCTGCATTCGATCAAATCGATAACGCTCCTGAAGAGCGTGAGCGTGGTATCACTATTTCAACGTCTCACGTTGAATACGATACTCCTTCACGTCACTACGCACACGTTGACTGTCCTGGACACGCCGATTATGTAAAA
>NZ_BAEP01000045.1 GCF_000315015.1 Paraglaciecola mesophila KMM 241
TGCCTATGCGGTCATGAATAATCACACGCATGTAGTGCTATGTGTGGATAAAGCCTTGGCTGATAATTGGGATAACGATGAAGTGTTGAGGCGCTATCACAAGCTGCACAGAGGCACATTGCTGACTCAGAAATTCATGAATGGCGATACGCTGAGCCAAGGAGAGCTAATCACCTTTGATGAGACCGTTGAAACCTATCGGCAACGTTTGTATGACATAAGCTGGTTTATGCGTGATTTGAATGAGTATATTGCTCGCGAAGCCAATAAAGAAGACGGCTGCACTGGTCGTTTCTGGGAAGGACGATTTAAGTCGCAAGCACTACTAGATGAAAGCGCAGTGCTAGCGTGTATGGCCTATGTGGACTTGAATCCCATTCGTGCAAAAATAGAAAAAACACCAGAAACATCAAAGCACACCAGTATCAAAAAACGCATTCACGCCATTAAAAACCAACAACCTCAACCGAGCGTTTTGATGCCCTTTGAGGGAAACCCTCGTGAGAATATACCTAAAGGTATCGCGTATTCACTAAAAGACTATATTGAGCTGGTCGATACCACTGGCCGCTGTATTCGTGATGATAAGGCAGGTCATATCGATAACACTCACAGCCCGATTTTAGAGCGATTAGGTTTAGACTCTGCTCAATGGCTAACCCTAACCACTGATTTTGAAAAGCACTTCTGCTATGCAGCAGGTGCGGAGCAAATGATGAATGCGTTCAAGCGCCATACTCATCATCAACGGCTGCGAGGAATGACGAAAGCCAAAGCGTTGTTAAAACGCGCATAATACATTGCAATCAACACATCTAATGCATCTCTTGTAGCGTTGACGCTTGCCTAAAAATTGACCTTTCACGCCGTTTTCTTCCTCAACGCTTAATATCCCAGTAAAAATCCCCAATCATTCAGATCAAAAGAACTTTAACGCCCATTGAGGGGTATTTTCCCCTATGCAGGAGAGTTTTTATACGATTCTAAAGATGGCTGTCTTTGTTAGTAGGTAGTATTTCATCCTGTAAACGACCTTAACTCCGAGCTGGTTTGCTAGCTCTTTATTCAAACTCAATTGAATAGGTCTTTCGTGCACCTCAAACTGCTTGTGAAAATATAATAATTGCTCCTCTGAAACTCTCTCTACAACGGTTCTATGTCTTACTTCATCTTTGAAGTAGCCTTTCTCAGGTTCGATCTGGATAGCCGTACTCTCGTCAAAAGCCGGGCAGCTAACTTCCTCGTAATATGAGTTCGAATGAGAGTAGACCGACATAAAAAGAAGAAGTAATAAAAGTCTCATAGTATTCCAGCGGCTAACGCTCCAATATGCCGACGAAACGAGCGCAGCGAGTTGAGGTTGGTATAATTGGATTGTTATGTACCATACCTAACTAGAGCACTGCTTTTGTAATTGAACAAAAAATTCTTTAGCCAATTTAAACGATGACCTAGTAAAAGTAGTATGGTTTTCTGATGTTTTTTGTCCATCTATAGTTAGATCGTAACTCGATACTTTACTGTTTGATTCAATCAGCTGAAGACTTAACAAGTAGCTACTTTTAGTCTTAAAGTCGTTAAATACACTTTCAACGCAACTTGTATCAAGATGAGACTTCAGCGTCTTACCGTATCCTACTTTTTTATCGGGTTGTATTTCACATCCTACAAACGCGAAGGCACTAAAAATAGCGACTAATCTAATCATATTTCTCAGGGACCTAACTCTTAACATATGGGGATTTTATGAGCGTTGTTGGCCGAAGGCCAGCGAGTAAAATTCCCACCATGATGTTTTTATTATGTGCAACATGCTAACAGTTGCTTTTGTAATTCAGTATTTTCACAACCGATAATGTCTAAACCGATGACAACTGACTTTTCAGAGTAAACAAGCATAACTGTATATGCCTTATCACCTGTGGGAAAAGTATCTTCCAGTTTTTCATTTTCTGAGGTTGTAAAACATATTGTGAATGCTGAATCGTCAGAAGCGAAGGACTCACATGATTTAATTTTCAAACCTTTTAGCTGATCAGCAAGTTCTTTTTCACCTTCAGCTATCAACGAAGATTTTACCTCTTCAAACAGGTCTGGGAGATCATCCTTAAACATCAATTTCTCCGTTGCCCATAACGCTTATTA
>NZ_BAEP01000044.1 GCF_000315015.1 Paraglaciecola mesophila KMM 241
CGCTTATTATCGAGCATGTCGTATATGTAACTTCTCGATTCCGTTTTTTTTCGTCATTTTAAGTTCTTACCTTCTGATTTTATTCAGTATTTTTACTATCGTACGAGTAAAGCCACTCGAAGTTGCAAAAGCAAAAGGAGACCTCGGTTTAACGAGACTTTTCTGCTTCCTATTAAAAACTATGTGAAAAATATTTCCCATAGTTAAATTAATAACTTAGCGTTTTCAAGAAAAACAAAGCGAGATCAACCAAAATTACATAATAGGAAGCGACATGGGCATTATTCATTAAATCTGATTATACCTGCTTTTTTATACAGGCCATTTAATTTGGTTGAATCCTATTAATCGAATCTGATAGATCAAGTTAAAACCTATTCATCTAATACCAACACCATGGAACAATTATCACTCTACCTAAAAACAAAAAACGCGATAATGAATATCGCGTTTTTGATTTGATAAAGCTTTGCTTATTTTCGTTTAGCTAAAGCTTTATCGCTTGGTCGTACAACTTAGTTAAAGCTGCAAAGTAACCACTACATTGCTACAACTGCGTCACCGTGACTGTTGGGGCTGATGGGTCAGGCCCGACTACGCTAAAACGATAAGTAGCACTTGTTGGTATATCAATCATCAAATTGGCTCCGGCATAAGTCAGCTGCTTAGCGTCGCCGACGACAACTTGGGTGTCATCCCCTACACCACCCAAATCTATCGTTGACCAATCGCCCGTGGCAATTTTGAATTCGTAACTGCCCGCGTCAATTGCAATATCAACGGTGTAGCTACCATCAGCATTGAATACGAGCGCATCAACTTCACCCCAGCCATTCATCCCACCGCGAATAAAGACCGTATTTTCACCAAACATCTCGGCGTCAAATATACTGAGCGTCGGTGCTGCTTTATCATTGGCATCAAATACAAAGGTGTATTTACCATCATCGTTAAAGGTGACTGTCATATTCGAGCCGCCTGGCGCGAGCGCCTTGCCTTGGCCTACCGTCACATTCACGTCAGCATCTGCTGAGCCAAAGTCCACCGTCGACCAGTCTGCGGAAGCCACTTTGAACTCGTATGAGCCAGCTGTCACCTCAATAGTTCTGCTGTACTGCCCCCCAATCGCATAGTCCATCGGGTCATCTTCACCCCAGCCATTGAGCGAGCCGCGCACAAATACAGTAGTGCCAAAAAACGGCTCTTCGTTATCCACTGTTAATACCGGTGCTGATTTATCACTGGCATCTAAGGTAAATTTAAGCACCCGAGTTTGGCTTAGCGATAACTGTAAATTCGCGCCGCCAGCGATTAAGGTTTTATCGGCACCAAGCGCCACAGATTCATCGCCATTATTGGCGCCAAAATCCACGGTTGACCAATCAGCTGAAGCCACTTTGAACTCGTAATCACCGGGCTCAATGCTAATCACTGCGGCGTAAACACCATCGCCTTGATATGCTATTTCATCTACTTCACCCCAGCCATTCATTGCACCGCGCACGAACACAGAGGTGCTGCCATAAGGTACAACATCTGGTGCACCTGATGTTGCATAAGCCGATAAACCCACACCTTGCGCACCCATTTGTGGTTTAACAAATACGGCAGTGGTCAATGCAGGTACAGTGAACATGCCCTTGCCTTCGTTATCCCCTTCACCTTGGGCAAAGCTTGCTCCTCGCACTTGGCTATCAACCGAGTTCATTAACACTGAATGTAACTCAAAGCCTTCTGCGGTGGGCACGCCATGGGTTTGCTGTTCACTGCTGCTGTTAACGATTACCACTAACGCATCAGCCATTGGGTCTATGTCAGCTCGTAGTGTTTGATTTTCTTCCGCCTCGCCATTGTCAGCCGCTATGCCATCATCAATACTCATCACAATCAAACCTTGGGTTTGACGGGCGCCGATATTATGAAAGCCAATACGGTCGATAATGTCGTTAGCAGTGGTTAAGCGAAATAACGCTGATGAGCTACGTATTTTGAGCAATTCATTAAACACATTAGATGCAAACTCAATTTCGGTCATGCTGGCTGCGCGCTCAGGGCTGTAAATGAAATTAGCCATTTCTGCCCAGCGACCTTCGTTATCTTGGGCTAACGGTAGCCCCACCAGCCAGTTATTACTGTTCATGGTGAAATCTACGTAGTTAAACCAATCGCCTGCATCATAGGTGTTGCGATCCATCGATTTAGAGCGCAAAAAATCCCCACCTAATTGAAAGAACGGAATACCTTGAGACATCAAAGGAAGGGTCGCAGCAATATTCTGCGCCCGTACCCGTTCGGCCAAGGTCATATCGTTAGGTAAGGTGTACTGCAATTGATCCCATAGGGTTTCATTATCATGCTTTGACACATAGTTGATGATGTCAGCGGGGTCAGTTGCGTAGCCGCCTATATTACTGGTGGCTGACGCTGTCCCTTTATAATCTTCCAAAACATAGTCAGTTAACGTGCCTGCTAGGCTCATTTTAACATTATCTTGTGCTGCTAATGCGCTATCGCTTGGCTCAGTGCTGAATATTTGGCCTTGGCGCACGGCTTCGCGAATGCGGTCGTTGTAGGTGCCAATTTGTGTGCCTGCCATATTAATCTGCGTGGCTTGCTCGTAGCCTCTGTCTTCTTTTATCCAGCCTTCACCATAGAAGTAGTTGTCCTCATCAACGGCTTTTACTGCAGATTCTAAGCGCAACATGGTGTCTTTGGTGGCTTGGCTCATAATGTCAAAACGGAATGAGTCAAACTTGTACTGCGTGGCCCACATCACCAAGGAGTCTTGCATGAACTTTTCCATCATGCGATTGCGTGGCTCGGTGTCGTCACAACAGGTTTCGCGCACGATACCACCGGTAACTGTGTCGTATCTGTGATAATAACCAGGCACGACTTTATCCAGTACTGATTTGCCATTTAAGCCAGACGCATTAGTGTGGTTGTACACCACATCTAGCGCTACTCGCATGCCCATTTCATGTAATGATTGATTCATCGCGCGCATTTCTTTTATACGCGTTACACCATCCGCGTCAGTGGCATAGCTCCCTTCTGGCACATTGAAATGATACGGGTCATACCCCCAGTTAAAGCGATCATCGCCGCGCATTTGCTCTGTTAATGCTTGGGCTTTTTGCGGTTCAGCGATGGCATCATAACTGTCAAACACAGATTGCAGGGACGCGTCTGCGTTTTCTTCATCGCACACTGCCGCTTGGCGATTCAAGCGGCATAAATCCGCTACAGTGCTGGTTAAATCAACACTTTGGCTTTCATCTTCTTCAACCGTTGCCATATCGTTGGCTGGCAACACATGAAAATGAGTCAAGCCGTTTTCAACTAATTTTGCTAAATGCTGATTTGGCACACTGCCCTGTTCGGTAAACGCCAAATATTTACCGCGATGTTGAGCACTGGTGCTTTCATCGCGCACACTGAAGTCCCGAATATGCCCTTCGTAGATCACGGCATCTTCAGGGTTGGTGATGGTGGGAATAACGTGGGTCTCCCACCCTTCTGGTTTTAAGTCTTCGTCATTCAAGTTGACAAACTGCGAGAAGCGGCTGTTGGTGGATAAGCTTAGCGAGTAAGGGTCGGTTGTGAGCATGGTTTCGAGCAACATAGTCACTGGATGATAGGCCATCACTTCGAAACGGTACAATTGACGGTCTAGCTCTATACCGCCTTCGTAGCGCCATACACCACTGTTGCTATCCAGCTCCATGGGGTAGCTGGCAGTTTCTACTTTTGCATCATTAAACAGTTTCAAACTCACTGATTGAGCAGTCGGTGCCCATAGGTTAACTTGAATCCCCCCATCGGTATAAACCGCCCCCAAACTGGCTTCATCAGCATCATTTTCGCCTTGGGTGTACAGCGAATCTATGGCATTAGCTAACTGAATTTGGGTCGCGCCATTAAGCACACCGTCGGCATCATAAGAGGCCAACACCGCTTGGGTTTTAAGCACCTCTTTTGCCTCATCCGAGCTCCAATCGCCCTCAAACGCAAGCATATTGGCTAAATGTGGCACCCGAGCTTTTTGCTCATCGCTTAGCTCAATTTCTTCAAGCTCAATTGCTGTGCCGCTTAGACCTGTGTCTACATCAACGCTTAAGTCTGCATTGGCTGAGTAATGCAACTTCACTTGGCTAACGGCTGTAGGGTCGATATCCCATAACAAGGTGTTGCTATCTATCCAATGGGCTGCTGCACCATCAATTTTTACGGGTTGAGGCCCTAAAGACACGATAGGGAATTCGAAAATAGAAGCTACGTCTGTGAAGGTAAAATTCATTCTGGCAAAATCAGGATCGTCTTGTGATAAAGGCATTGTAAAATCACCGCCACCAAGCTCTTTGCCGGCGTCATCTGTGCCTACGTGAATAATGAAATTACCGCACGCACCCAGTGTGCCAGCGTAATCAGGTTTTAATTCAAGTACCCAGTACGCCCCATAATTGGGATCGATGCCTGAGTGTTCGCGGCCATTCGCCCAATCAGTGTCAGTATCGGCGTAAGCGTCACACGCATCGTTGTTCCAAGTATGTAAACGATACCCAGTGTAAGATTCGTCATTGGCGCTGTTATCAGCGCCCTTTGCAGCTAAGTTAAAATACAGTACGGCTTGGTCCATGGCGGGGCTTGCCATAGGTGCGGGTGCTGTGGGGTCAGCCCCTACCACACAAGATTCGTTTAACGCGTCTGGCACGGTTGGCGGCGCGCAGCTTATGGGCTCTGGGGCCACACAACTGGTGCCAGTGGCATCGGGCACATTAGGAATGCTACAGGTTAGTAATGTGGTGCCGGGCTCAGAGCCTGAACCACCACAACCTGAAAGACTAAGAAAACTGATTGAAATTGCCAACAAAGGCAGGCTATTGGTGCGAGTAAACATACGTTTATACTCCATAATAATTTTTATCCAACACGGCTATAGTTTTATGCCGTGTATTTACATACGTTTTCGATTACAGCGAGTACGTCACGCCCAGAAATATCTGGCGACCAAAGTACTGAATGGTCCCCGTTTGGGCTTCACTGCCGAAGTAACTTTTGGTTGGCTCGTCGGTCAGGTTATTCACTTGAAATAACATGCCGAGATTCTCGTTGATGTTGTACGATGCCTGATAATCAATCACTGTTTCTGAATCGAAATTAACCACCTGCTCGTTCACCGCTACCTGCTTTGACACAAACGCATCACGCCAGCGCACACTTAATCGTGTTTCGAAATCTTCGTACTCCCAGAACACCGTGGCCGCGACGACATTTTCAGATAAACCGGGCAAAGTTTGCTCTACCGATGCACCGCCTAATGTAGTTTGGGTTTGAATTTCACTCTCTGTGTAGGAATAACTTGCGCTCATGCCCAAACCCGACCAAATGTCAGGAAGAAACGAGTAAATTTGCGTATATGACAACTCCGCGCCGCGAATATAGCCGCCCTTGTCGTTGTTGACGGCGGTTTCATAGCCGCCATTTTCAGTGGGCACTTGCACCGATAAGCGTGAACCATCATCATTAAATAATGGCTCACCTTCTTCATCTGTCACCAATACGGTGATGTCTGCCGGGATGGTGAATCCGTTACCGGTAAAATCAAACGGGTCTTCTTTAAAGGTGTTAATGAAAGACTTAATGTCTTTGTAAAATAACGCCGCAATGAAGGCACCATCGGTATCTTCAAAGTATTTCTCGTAAGAAATATCGTATTGATCAGCATAGAACGGACGAAGGTACGGGCTGTTAGTGGCACTGCCAGATATAACTGCCGTCGGTTTTGACAAAACAATCTCGCCAGTATCTTGGTCTCGAAACGCTTGTACGTCTTCCACCCGCAAGGTGGCGTTGGCAAACAAGCGATTGATTGGCGCTCGGCCAAGCACTTTCGCCGCAGCAAAGCGCAATTGCTCACTGTCAGATAGCTTAAAATTCAGGTTGATTGAAGGTAGGTAATCTCGGTATTTATCAGTCAGCAATGCTGGACGATAAAAGTCATTCACCAAGCCAGCATCATCCGTAATAAATTGAGCACCGTTGGCTGGGTTACCTCGAGTATCGATGACTTCACCTGTATCTGGGTCAATGATGTCTTCGGACACGTCTTGCAGTACTGTGGATGATTGCTCTGTTTCCACCATGCGCACACCCACGTTTCCGGTAACGGGTAAGCCAAACAGCTCAGTATCTATGTTTGCCATAATGTAAGCAGCGGTGACCTTTTCAAACACTTTACCGCTTTCAAGCATTGTCCAGCTGGTGTTAGGCCCCTCGCCCGGTCCGTTTATCACGCCTGGGCTACCCGCCCCCCACGTTTTAACTGGTTGTGGTATGCCAGAGGGGAACCACGCATTGAGCGCTGAATTTAAGTCGATAGAAAGATAGCTAGGCAAGTAACTAAAATCGCCTTCCCAATCGACCACCTCCACCATATCGTCGGTTAATCTAAGAGGTGGCTGGCTGGCTGAAAAGCTAGAGTCGCTGCCATATTCGAATACTGAACGGTCATTACTGTATTCACGATCAGAGTAGCGCATACCAAATTCGACCGAAGATAAAAAAGCGTTGTCGTCTATCTCATAGGTCAAATCAAAGCGATAAGCATTTAACTCATCTTCGTTTTCATAGGGGTAAATACCGTATTTTGTGACCATCACCCTATCTAAATCTGTGAAGGCTTCGGCTTGGCTAAAGCCTACATCGGGTAAATCTAAACCGTGTAACAGGTAACTAATGGAGATATCGCTATCAAAAACGGGTAGCTCAGCGTTGGCATCTTCCCCCACTAGCGCCCACAACAAGCCGTTTCTAAAATCACTCTTAGCAACTGACTGTGACACATCAAACGCCAGGGTTAAGTTGTCTGTTGCTTGCCAATCGGCGTTTATGCCATAACTGGACACTTGGTCGTAGTCTTGGTTGTCATCGTTGACCAGCTCCACCCGGGTAAAGCTTTGTGATGTGCGATTAAACGTACCACCTATAACGGCGTTGCCATTTAGCACAGGGTTGGCTACAGCGGCCGATGCACCACCTAGCTTGACCCGAAACCCACGGGCAAATTCTTCAGAGTCAAATTTTGAGAAAAACGCATCCGCTTTTAGGGTAAAGGTATCAACGGGTGTCCACTCAATCGCGCCCATATAACCGTCACGTGTTTCTTCGCCGCCTTTGTGTTGTAACTCAAAGCCCTCGCCTAGAAACTCTTCGTCACCATCATTATCCACGTCTTTAGTGGCGTTATAGGCAAGGCCTACAAACTGAGTCGAAACGCTGGGCTGAAACAAGCGTGCATAGCCAAGGGCTACCCCTAAGGTATCGTCTAAATACTTACCTTGATAAGACAAACTTAAACGATGTCCAAACTCTTCTGCATCAGACACCTCACCGGCTCTGTCGTTAAACATGCCGCGAGCATTAACATTAAAAGTATGTTGCTGATCGTTACTCAACGGGCTGGCTGTTTGCAGCTCAACGCTACCGGCCACACCGCCTTCAATCAGCGATGCTTTAGGGGATTTATACACAGCTGCGGATGAAATTAGCTCGGACGGGTATTGATCGAATTCTATAGAGCGTGAACCACTAGTGGACACTTGTTCCCGGCCATTGAGGGTCGAGAATACAAAATCACCTGACATACCACGAATGTTGATCTCGGCTGCTTGGCCGCCGGTTCTCACAGCTGAAATACCGGGCAATCGGGTCAATGCATCCGCCATGGACACATCAGGCAAGCCGCCTAAATCATCCGCTGAAATTTGCTCAGATACGGTATCGCTAAAACGTTTCTGATTAAGTGATTGAATTAGGCTGGTGGCGAAGCCCCTGACCTCTATTCGTTCGAGTTCTTGGCCTTGTTTTTGTTCGTCTATTTCATTAGCAGATTCTGCTGTTACTGGTTCGTCGACAGATTGCTGTGCTAACGCTGAACCCGTGATAAACGCGGTGCCGCTTGCCAGCAGCGCCGCGGTAATCAAATTCGGTGTGAATCTTTTCATGCGTGTGTCCCATTACGTATGGCGAACGTTCGTTTCACACTTTCTTGGTTATTTTTTAACGCAAGATAAGTGTTATTTTTTGAAACGAAGAGCACCTTGTTGTTTCCAGCTTAAGATGTTAACGCCAAGTTAATTAACATCACAATGCACTGCATACGTATTCAACAATAAATTAACAAACCATCAATTAGACTTTTTTGAAAATTTCAATATCGATGCAAACTTTGCAATTTTAGGCACAATTTAATTCAAATTCGGCCCACAGGAATGGACTTTCAGTAAGACTAAGAGCAATAGAAGAAACCAATTTAGATTATTAATGACTTGGATTTTTAAACTAAGGGCCGCTCATTAACAGACTAGAGAGAGCTGAATACGTATGCAGTATGTAGCAATGTTTTTACATAAGTTTTACCTTCTAGTCCTTAATTTCACTTTGCCCTCAGATTTACAGTACGCACAGTGTGCCTCGATTAAAACGCCGAAAAAACACCACATGAAGAGCCGAAAAAGCGATGTCAGATAATCTTTATCCATAAAGAAAAACCACAGTGAGAATACAATGATAAAACTCATAAATTTGTTAATACTTACCATCGCTTTCACGGCGAATGCAAATCAGGTGATTAAGAAAGTAGAACCGGAAAATTGGTGGGTTGGAATGAAAAACCCGGCCCTGCAAATATTGCTCTACGGTGACAACGTAGGCCATTTAACGCCTAGCTTTTCAAAGAAAGGCGTCAGTTTAGAAAAGGTCGTCAATGTTAAAAACCCGAATTATCTTTTTCTGTACCTAAAGCTTGATAAGAATGTTCAAGCAGGCACTTTTCAAATCAACTTGCGGGATGACAGCAAAGTCGTTAGCAGCATTTCTTATTCACTATTAACGCGTGAAGAGGACTCGGCGAATAGGCAGGGTTTTGATAACTCTGATGTGATGTATCTTATTACCCCTGACCGTTTTGCCAATGGTGACCCTAGCAACGACGATATTGAAAACATGCTTGAAACCAGCGACAGAGACGATACCAACGGGCGTCATGGTGGTGATATCGAAGGTATAAGACAGAGCTTAGACTATCTATCAGATATGGGTTTTAACGCAATTTGGTTAAACCCAGTACTTGAAAATAACATGCATGAATACTCGTACCATGGCTATGCGGCTACAGATTTATATAAAGTCGATGCTCGCTTTGGAAGCAATGAAGAATATAAAGAGTTTATTGCTGAAGCGGACAGCAAGGGAATTAAGGTCATTATGGACATGATCTTGAATCATGTAGGTTCAGAGCATTGGTTTGTGAAAGACAAGCCGACCGATGATTGGATCAACTTTGGCGACAGTTTTGTTAGTACCAGTCACAGAAGAAATACCATTCAGGACCTTTACGCTTCGAATAACGACAAAAAACACTTTTCCGATGGCTGGTTTGTAAAAACAATGCCTGATTTAAATCAGCGCAATGAATTACTTGCCGACTACCTAATTCAAAATACCATTTGGTGGATTGAGTACGGGGGACTCTCAGGCATTAGAATGGACACCTATCCCTACCCCGACAAGGACTTCATGTCAGATTGGACATGCAAGGTCATGAACGAATATCCACGCTTTAACATTGTCGGTGAAGAATGGGTAAACGAGCCAAGTATCGTTTCCTACTGGCAAAGAGGAAAGGTCAATCACGATGGTTATAAGTCGTGCTTACCCAGTTTGATGGACTTTCCCCTGCAAGACGCTCTAACGCGTGCGTTAACAGAAGAAGAAAGAACTTACAGCAGTGGCTTAATCGAATCCTATAAAATGTTAGCCCGTGATTTTTTATATCCAGATCCAGATGCGCTGGTTATTTTTCCAGACAATCACGATATGGATCGATTCTTTACTCAAGTAAACGAAGACGTCGACTTGTTTAAGATGGGATTAGTTTACATTTTGACCATGCGCGGAACACCTCAGCTTTATTACGGTACGGAGATCCTGATGAATAACTCAGAAGCAAAAGATAACCATGGCGTTATTCGTTCAGATTTCCCAGGTGGATGGGCTGGTGACAGCATCAACGCTTTTACCGGCAAGAATCTAACAACGGAACAACGTGAGACTCAGAATTACCTGAAAACACTGCTTAACTGGCGCAAAGATACTAGCGTTATTCACACCGGTAAGCTGATGCACTTTACTCCTGAAAATGGGCTTTATGTTTACTTTCGATACAATGATGATGAAAAAATCATGGTGGTAATCAATAAACATGAAACATCCACTTCCCTTGATCTATCGCGCTATGAAGAAATGCTGTCTGATAGAGCTTCAGCAAAGAATATCCTCACGGGCAGCGTTATAGCCTTGGATAAAACCCTCACTGTTGCGGGTAAGACAGCTTCGATTTTAGAGGTAAAATAAGCGTCATGCACCGCCTGTTAGGGTCTAAACAGGCGGTTTCTTTGTATATCAGTACTTTTAGAATGGTTTAATGGTTATGTAAATTCGTTCTGTGGTCTTCAAAATTCAACGCACAACCATGCAAAAACGATTCAATCTTCTGCTCTAAATATAAATCACCACTGCCAGGCTGTTTTGTCGCCAGAGGCGGAAATGCCCCATAGCCAGCTAACAAGCAATTCCACGATACGGCATTAAAATGGGTCGAGAGATCTTGGCGCTTTATCTCCGCTTCTAAATCTCCGCGCTTATACCAAACATCCAATATTTGTAACAGTGACTCAGACAAGTGCATATTGTTACGGTTTGCGCGCCAATACTCACTGTCGTTGCGGGTATTGAGCTTATAATGCGCTACGATGTAATCACGGGTTCGCTCGGTTCTGTGTTGCATTTTAGCGTTGTATTGCCCTTGCAAACGATTGGTGAAACCACCCTCTTCAAATTCTAATATGAATTGCTCAATGGATATCTGCGTAAGGTGCAAGGCGGTAGCTTCAAGCGGCTCAATAAAGCCTGCTGAGAGCCCAATACCCAAACAGTTGTTTTGCCACTGCTGCGCTAACGCCCCCACCTTCATGGATAAATGCCGGCAATCGCTATCCTCACTCAGATTTAGGTGCTGTTTTAACTCACGCTCAGCTTGGCTTGAATCGATAAAGTCCGAGCTGTAAACATAGCCGTTACCAAATCGATTGGTCAGGGGGATTTTCCAGCACCAACCCGCTGATAAGGCCGTGGATGTGGTCTCAACCGGAATATGTTCGCTTATGGGCGTTGGCACCACAACCGCTGAGTCATTAAATAGATTGTCTTTGTAACTGTTAAATTTAACGCCCAGTGTTTTTTGCATGAGAGCGCTGGAAAACCCGCTGCAATCTACAAACAAATCACCGTTTATTACCATGCCCTCTTTACAGTGCAGCTCTGCGATATCACCGTTGGGGTGCTGTTTGATACTTTCTACGTTTGCTTGCACGTGCTCTACACTTAGGCCGATAGCATGTTGCTGTAAAAAAGCACCTAACAAATGGGAGTCGAAGTGATAACCGTATTCGATATTAAACGGAAAGTTGTCCGGCGTTTGTGGGCCTTTATTTTGCTTAGCCAGTACGCCATTGAGTAAGAAGTCGTCAGGATTTGTGTGGGTATCAAGCCCAAGTCGACGCGTCCGAGCGTTCACCATAAATGCCCGTTGGGTAAAGGTATCAAGCTGTGAGATAAATGGGTGACTATAACGCTTGATACCAGATGCCGGGCTAAAGTCTTCGAAGGCGATATTCATTTTGTATGTGGCGTTGCATTGGGGCATCCAGTCGCCATCAGCAATACCCAGCATGCTAAAAAAGCGTTTTAAAGTGGGGGTCGAGCCCTCACCTACCCCAACAATGCCGATATCTGGGGATTCAACCAAAGTAACACGCAGAGACTTGTCATTTAATTTACCTGCCCACTTGTGGGCAAATAAATTCGCCGCCATCCACCCAGCGGTACCGCCTCCTAAAATAACGATTTTAAATGGTTGTGCCATCACGTTACCTTACAGAAATGCTTTAGAAACTCGTCATGACTTGGCAGGCTCGTCAATGGCTCTTGCTTCACCTCACACATTTTATTGAGCATATTAAGAAGTTGCGGTTCAGAGAGGTTATTGGCGATGGGGTGATAGTCGTTGGGCTCTATCCCTTGGCCAACCATTACTTGTAACCAAGAGCTCTCTAAAAACAAATCGTTCTGCTCTCTGAACAGCTTGCCGGTTTGCTTAAACAGCGCCATTTTATGAGCCAATGAAGCTGGAATATCCATGCTTTGTATGTTTCGCCAAAATTGGCTGTCATCGCGCTCTGTCAAATGATAATGCAGCACCAAAAAATCACGTATCTGGGTGTATTCTAGTTCTGATTGATGGTTGAATTCATCTACCGCTGCGCTATCGATTCCCTGATGAGGGAATAAATGAATTAAGCGCACGATAGCAGATTGAATAAGGTGAATACTGGTAGACTCAAGGGGCTCTAAAAAACCACTAGCGAGCCCCACAGCAACCACATTCTTGTGCCACTGCTTACGCCTGCGCCCCGTTTTAAAATGTATGACTTTGGGGTCGCCGATGGGCGTTGAATCCAAATTATTCAGCAATGAGTGGGTCGCTTCATCATCGCTCATATGCGAGCTGCAATACACTAAGCCATTACCATTTCTGTGCTGCAAGGGAATGCGCCATTGCCAACCCGCTTTATGGGCAATGGCCCGTGTATAAGGCACAGTTTTGTCGAATCGTTCAGAAGGCACAGCCACTGCGCGATCGCAAGGCAGTAAGTGCGTCCAATCGTCATATCCGACACCAAGAGTTTGTTGAATAAGCAAACCACGAAACCCAGAGCAATCAACAAATAAGTCACCGTGAATTTGCTGGCCGTCTTGCAAGGTAACACCAGCAATATCCCCTGACGGATGTTGCTGAACGGATTCAATCATGCCTTCAATGCGTTTAGCGCCTAGCTTCTGACAATAACGTCGCAAAAATTGCGCGTACAATGAAGCATCAAAATGATAAGCGTAGGGTAAATCAAGTACCGGATCTTGCGCTTTTATATGAGCGAATTTGCCTTGGGTTGCACACAGGTAGTTTAAATCGTAATCCCAAATAGTTGACTCGTGACCAAGGTTCTTAGCACGATTCACAAAGTGGTGAAAATGACAGAACGCCATACTTTTACCTGGCGAGCCGAATGTATGAAAATAGCTTTCATTGGGTGTACGCCAATTCTCGAACTTAATCGCTAATTTGATGGTGGCTTTGGTTTCTCTTAAAAACTCTGCTTCGTTAATACCCAAAACTTGATTCACTAAGCGTATGGGAGGAATTGTCGCTTCACCAACGCCAACGGTGCCAATGGCTTCGGACTCAACCAAGGTAATGTTAATAGAAGTACCTACGACTTTTTGCAGTAACGCAGCCGTTAACCAACCTGCTGTTCCGCCGCCTACTATGACTACATTTTTAATTACTTGCTTCATCGAATCACTTTAAACAGAAAAACCCCATCTAATGTATATATAACCAGATGGGGTTTGAAATTAAAAGCGCTGCACATAGCGCTTTAGGTTAAGAGGCGCTGAGTGACTGCCCCGTTTATCGCCATGCTTGCCTAATTAAAAGGTGTAATTGAAACCTAATAAGTAGTTAGCCCCAAATGATTGGTAGCGCGTCACTAAGCGGCCATCGTTTGGTGCTGCTTGAACCGTATCTTCGTCGGTTAAGTTTTGTGCTTGTAACGTCACTCGTAACCCGTATAAAGACTCGATACCAGATTCACTGAAGTCATAACCAATCTGCGCATCCCAAAGCTCGCCACCTTGGTCAGTTGCATCAACCAAAGACAAACTTAAACCACGTTGTTCTGTCAAGAACGGGTCTCGCTTAGTACCTGAAATACGCACTTCGAAGCCGTTCATTTCATAGTACGCAGTCAAACTATACGACTCTTCTGATAAGCCTGGAATACGTGTATCTGTTTGACCAGGTGCAGCGTCCAATTTGCCATCCATGAAGGTGGCGCTAGCGAACATACCAAAGCCATCTAAGCTTTCGTGGATCATGTTAAACGGCAAGCTTGCTTGGAACTCGTAACCACGCACAAAACCTTCGAAACCATCTAGTACAGATGATACGCCACCTAAGAATGTCACTGGTGCTGAGCCATCAGATGCTTGGTGTAGTGTCGGAATGTAAACGTCTGAAAAGTCAGCAACCACACTGGTGTCACGGTGCCAGTTTTTGATGTCTTTAAAGAAGAATGACATTGCAAAATAGCCATCATCAGCGAAGTAGTTCTCATAAGACAAGTCAAATTGATCAGCTTCTAACGGTTTAAGCTCAGGGTTACCAGAACTTCCCCCCCAAGGCCCATTGGCTGGATCTGGGTTAGCAATTTGGTTATCGTTGAATGCAAAAGTAGCCTGAGTATTTGGTCGCATATCATCCATGCGCGGTCGACTGATGACTTTTGATAATGCAGTACGGATAAACTGACCTTCGTATATCTCAGCACTTAGGTTCAGCGTTGGTAATACATCAGTATAATCAGCCCCGCCCGTCACTGGAACCGCTATTGTCATGCCATCAACATCGCTGGTGGTACTAAAACCAGTTGATGATTGGTCTGCATTAACGACTTGCAAGCCCACATTACCTTTGATGAATACATCGCCTATCTCGGTATTAATATCAAGTTTGGCAAATACTGTGGTCAGTTGCTCTTCTACTTCATAAGTGTCGCCTAAGCGCTCGTTTTGCACTAAACCTGCATCTGTTGCTGTATAATAACCGCTGTTATATAGACCTAAACTGTCGTAACCAAGCACACCATTAATGCCGATAAAATCAAGGTTGATTGCGCCTACCGGATCAGGGATTGGACCTTGGCCTGGGTACTCAGGTGCCGTTAAATAGGAACCATTGTTAATTTTTGACTTGGAGCGGTCAGAGTAATTGATACCCACATTAAGGTTGGTGAAAATACCCCACTCTACAAATCCGTCAACTTCAAAACGAACGCTGTCGAGCTTTTCTTCAAACACCGGCTCATTCACGAAGCCATCTTGAGCATCTGAACCGATAATCGGTGCCCCCCAAGCTTGCGGGCCTGCTAAACTAATTAAGCTAGGGTCGGTTAAATCAACACCAGGTAGCGTTGGATGGTCCCCATACACCGCACCGGTAGAGGTCATTGTCCACGAGCGTGGTGAAATAGGACGACCATCAAGGCCTGCACGACCAACACCTGAATAACTTTCGATGTCAGTAATGGTTTTATCCACTTTACCACTTGATAAATCGGCAGATACCGTCCAGTTTTCGTCAAGCTCATAAGCGACATTCAAACCAAAGGTGGTTAACTCGGCGTTTTGCTCTTTTGCATCGTTACGCACCACTGAATAGAAACCATCGTGATAGCCTTCAGTCACTAAACCGTCTTCTACTTTTGTGATGGTGTAATCAACACCACCCCACTCTGGGCCACCTTCTTCTAGCCCACGTTTTACGTCATTTTCAACAAAATCGATATAAAGGGCATCAAGTTGCACAGTTAGTTTGTCAGACGGTGCCCATTGAATAACAGCAGCGATAGAGTCACGTTCAAGTAACGCTGAGCGCGCTAAAGAATCGTGGCCGCCTAGAATAAGTGTCCCTTCTGGTACTTCGACACCTGGGGCAGCGTTTTCAGGATTGGCAGTTGCGTAACCCCAGCCACCAAATTGCTCTTCCTGGCGCGGTGATTCCATAGTAGCAAGTGTTAACGCTACGCCTATGGTGTCATCAGCGAAAGAATCTACGTAGTTGAATGATAAACGATGGCCGTCATTGTCAAAATCTGGGTTGGCTGAGTCTTCTGCGTTTTTCTCGAATGAGCCGTTAAGCGTAATGCTTTGTTCCATACCCAGTGGCTTAATGGTTTGAAGATCAACCGTGCCGCCTATACCTTGATTAATCAAGCCTGCTTCTGGTGTTTTATAAACAATGATGTTTGATACGATTTCTGTTGGGTATAAATCAAATTCAACCCCGCGGTTATCGCCCATGCCCAATAACTCACGGCCATTCATTGACGTACCGATGTAGTTTTCGTTGAAACCACGAACAGATAAGCCACTGGTACGCCCGTTTCTGCGCTCACCAGCTAGGCCAGGCAAACGTGCTAATGATTCTGCAACACTGGTATCAGGCAATTTACCAATATCTTCAGCTGATAACACTTCCACAATAGAGGTGTTATCCATCTTTATTGCTTGGGCACGCATCAAGCTACCGCGAATACCCGTGACCTGAATCACTTCAGTGTCGTCGCCTACGTCGGCTGCTTCTTCTTGGGCAAATGCGGCTGGTGTGATACCAAATGCAAAACCGCTAGTGATTAGCGCGGCCTTGATTAAATTAGGTTTAAAATTTTTCATGTGTATATATCCCGTTTTTAGACCCAAACGTAAACCTGTGTGGCGGTTAACAACTTGTAGTCAAATGTTACAACTTTGTTCTAGTTGCCGGAATAGTACAGCCTCGACTATCAATGCCTCAATGTCTTGCATACGTATTCAGTAAAAATACACAACATAATTTTAACAGCCTCTTGTTAGCCTGGCACTCTGCACACCTTGTAAGGTATTGTTTTAATAGTAATAAATGGACTCGGGCCGAAAAGAAATGAAAAATTCATGTTAATGTTGCTTCGTCTTTAAATCGACTCTTATGTCTATTCTTGTACAATTTTCGATGCTAGCCTTCCTTTACATTGACCCATAAAACAGAACCAAGCGTTAACGTTATGCAAAACAATTCATTTGATATTGAGAATCTTCCCCAACCTCGTGTGCTGGAATCCAATGATAGTGAAGATTTATTGCACATGCTCAACGCTGATTATTCACCTGCGGTGATACGCGGCTTTGCTAATAATTGGCCCTTGGTGAATGCAGCTAAACATTCCGATAACGCACTTTGTGAATATCTAACGAGCGTTGCCAGTAATGCAATATTGCCGCTTATCATCCTTCCTGAGGCAACCCAAGGACGGATGTTCTACAGCGATAACCTCACGTCGATGAATTTCCAAAAGGCCCAAGGTACACTGCAACAGGCACTTGGGCATATGACGCACTATGCCAATTCAGATGCAAAATTAGCTGTTGATAGAGTGTGTGTGCAAAGTGCCCGAATAAGAGATGTGCTGCCCAAGCTCGAGTCTCAACTTACCAACCCGTGTTTGCCTGACACACACCCATTTATCTGGTTGGGTAACCCAGTTACTGTGGCACCGCATTTTGACGAAGCCCACAACATCGCCATTGTTGCAGGGGGAGTAAGACGCTTCACGCTTTTCCCACCAGAGCAGATAGACAATCTATATATAGGCCCAATCGAGCATACCCCAGCGGGTCAACCCGTGAGTTTGATTGATTTACGGAATCCAGATTTATCTCGATTTCCAAAGTACGACGAAGCTTACCGACATGGGTTATCAGTGGAATTGCAGCCTGGCGATGCTATTTATATTCCATCACCTTGGTGGCACAGCGTTGAGTCTCAAAGCAAGATTAATGTATTAGTTAATTACTGGTGGAGCGGCAATTATGTCAGTAGCGCGCTGCCTTTTCCTGTGTTGATCCATGCAATACAAGCGTTAAAACATTTACCAGAAGAGCAGCAAGACGCATGGAAGCACATGTTAGAACACTATGTCTCTAATGATGATGCGAACCACGAGCACATACCGCCTTTAGTGCGAGGGATCTTAGGTAGCAAGAACCAAAATGTGATTAACCGAGCCCACCAGTGGTTGATTCAAAAGTTGGGGCGTTAATGACCATTTGAGTGACGGCACAAATTGTAATACCAACCCCAGTAAATAATTAACCATTCAGCGAAAATATAAAAGGGCGTAATAAAGGCGCTTGAATAATAGCGCTTTATTAAAACTGAACTATTGCTCTTTCAAGTTTGAGCAACACAGAGTAAGTCCTTTTTAAAATTCGCCCGAAGGGAATTCTGAGAGCGCACTTATTTATTGAAGTTGGTATTGATATAAGCCATAAGGTCGGAAAGCTTTAACGTTGAAGGTTGTAAGTTTGCCACTGAACATAAAAACATGGCGCAACTCTTTACGTGCTGTACCTGCTGCGCCTCGTTAAATTTAATACAGTGTAAATAAGCTCGCTCTTTACTGCTGAGAATGCAGGCCGAACATATTGCCTTCAGTGTCGGTTACTAGGGCGCAGAAGCCATGTTCTCCTAACGACATTTTTGGGCGTTCAACCTTACCACCTGCGGCCTCTACTCGGCTTTCTTCCTTGGCACAGTCTTCACACGCGAAATACACTAACGTGCCATTGCCGCCTGGGCTAAAACCGTCCATTTTTACCAACGCCCCAGAGGCACCGTAATTCTCCATGTCTGAGGGAAATACTAACATTTTCGCATTGCCGTCTGTAGGATCGCTTAGCGATTCCAGTTCAACCGCTAATACCGTTTGATAAAACGCTTTCGCTCGTGGCATGTCATCTACATGTATCTCAAACCAACCTACTGGATTAATCATCGTGTATCCTCTTGTTGCTCGCATAAGTGAGTCATGATTTTTGTCGCTGTGTGCTTATTTAGCAAGCTCATAAAAAGATTATTTACTGATGAGTCACCACCAAAATGGAGCACAATTTTTAGCATCATATAACGCCGTCAGTGTTTGCAACCGCTCAAAGATTAGTAACCATCATCGGTTATCGTCACCCCTCTTGCAGTTTTTCAACCAATTTAGGGTGACGAAGTAACTCGCCCAAGCCGCCCTCTAAGCTATACACCCTTCCATACCCTTTTGCTTGCAGCAGTGCAGCCGCTTCGTAGCTGCGTTTACCAGACTGGCAATAGATAAAAATAGACTTGGTTCTCTCAGCATGTTTTGCGTGAAATACGTCGGTAAAGTCATCACTTAAGGGCAGGCATTGGCCGCCAATATTAAAACCTCGGTGCTCATCTGCACTTCGCACATCGAGTAGAACAGCGTGCTTTCTCACTGCTGAGTCGCTACTGCCTTTCAAATTTCTCACGGCCAATAGCTGCTGAACAAACACCTGGGGGCCTAATGCTAATAATGATTTTTCGGCTTCATGTATGTTCACCTCATCATCTGAGGTCGACGTATTCAATTCCGCCTGTTTAGTCTCGTTGCTTTGCTTGTAACGCAATGCCTTTTTAGCCGCGCCACGATCGCTGGGCGCACAGGCGTCGCACTGTGGGTTTTGTTGTAAGCTGATACTGCGAATTTGGTTGTTTTTACCAGAAAACAAATGCATTCGACTTAGGTTTTCCTGTTGAGGGTTAAGTAAATATTCTAAGCAGGTATTAGCTTGTAATAATCCTACTAAGCCAGGCAAGGTACTGAGCACGCCCGACGAATTGCAATCCGCAATATCAGTGGGCAAATCGTGAAATACACAGCGGAAGCATGCGCTACTTGGCATAAAAAGCGCTAGTTGGCCTTCAAGCCCGAGTACGCTGGCATAGACCCACGGTTTACGATGAGCAAGACAGGCCTCATTGAGTAGCAAACGCGTCGTAAAATTATCAGTACAATCGAGAACGATATCGACCTTGGCAATCAATTCATCGATATTCGACGCACTAAGGTGAGTGGTTATATCTGATACGGATATAAACGGGTTGTTCTGCTTAACTCGGTCTGCTGCAACACTGGCTTTTGGTTTTCCTATATCCGAAAATGCGTATAACACTTGGCGATGCAAATTAGATTGAGAAACACTGTCGCCATCAATAATGGTAATGTTACCAACACCAGCAGCCCCCAAATACATAACCACCGGGCAACCTAACCCGCCAGCACCAACAACCAGCACCTTGGCATTTTTTAGGCAAAATTGCCCTTCAATACCCACCTGCTCTAGCTGTATATGGCGTTGATATTGCTGCCACTCACCCGCGCTGAACAAGCTCATTAGGACAGTGCTCTAAGCAAAGATTGTGTCACTTTGATGGGGTTAGCGGCTTGGGTGATATAGCTGATCATGGCAATACCCGATACACCAAGCACGTGGATCGATTTTGCACGATCAAGATCAATTCCGCCAATGGCAACCACAGGGTAATCTAATAGTTGTTGCCAGTAGGCTAGCTCAGTTAATCCTTGGGGGATCCAAGGCATGTCTTTGCTTTGTGTGGCGAAAACCGGTCCGTAGGCAATATAAGAAGGTTTCAGCGCATGGGCTCGCGCTACTTCATAATGACAATGGGTACTAATGCCTAAACGCAATCCCGCTTCTAACAATTGGTTAATTGGGTTCGATTCATCTTGAGCGGCAGCGACTAAATCTTCTTGGCCTAAATGCACGCCATAGGCCCCGTGCTTAATAGCTAATTGCCAATAATCGTTGATAAACAAACGACACTTGAAGTGCTTTGCTATTTCAACTGCTCGTTTGATTTCCTCTTCTAATGGCTGTCCAGTTAAATCTTTCACTCTAAGTTGAATGGTAGAAACCCCAAGCGGCAATAACGTTTCAAGCCAGAGTGCACGATCGACAACGGGATATAAGCCAAGCGGTTCATCGCCAATACTGGGAAATGACTTCTGTTGTCTCTGTGATACGAGAAAACTAAGCGCGTTCGTCTCCATCAAAGGCTCATTATATAGACGGGGTAAACTGCGCGGGCTTGCAGGAAAACAACGGATTTCGACGCCGCCTTTATCATGGGTGTCTTCATAATTATCTTCATCTTCGTAATTTGAAACCTGCTTAACTTGGGAGCCTTTATTATGGGTGTCTTCGTAATTATCTTCGTAATTCGAAATCTGCTTATCATGGGTGTCTTGATAACGCACGTTACTGGCGAGTAGGCCTTTTGCATTAAATAGCCCTTGGGTGATGGCCATTTTCCCTATGACAATAGCGTCTTTTAAGCAATAACCTAGGGCAATGGCGCTGGCTATTGCTGATGCGAGCGCACAGCCGGTGCCTCGTGTATGGGGCGTGTTTATCCGTTCGTTTTGCAGCCAAAACTGCTCTTCTGGGCTGTAAAAGTAGTCTTGACTGATGTGATCAGCATATTGCCAGTGCCCGCCCTTAATTAGCACCGTCTGAGCCCCCATTTCAAACAAGGTTTTAGCTGCTTTTATTATGTCTCTGTCGGTTTCGATATCAAACCCAACAAGCGCTTGAGCCTCAGGAATATTAGGGGTGATCAAAGTACAGTGAGTAAGTAACAGCCTATTGATATTTCTATGGCTTTCGATGTTTTGCTGATCGTGTAATTCAGTGCCACTTGTTGCCGCGCCAACAGGGTCACAAATAAGCGGGATCCCTAGCCCCCGGCGGACGGCGGTAATCTGTTTCGCCTGCGCTTCGCTGGCAATGAATCCGGTTTTAATCACGTTAGGGCGAAATACCGAAACTGCCTGAATTTGTGCGTCGAACATAGCTTTTTCGACGGCGTTAACCGCCAAAACCTGTTGGTTATTCTGTGCAGTAACAGCCGTTAATACGCTCAAGCAATGAACCTGTAAAGCATGCTGTACTTTTAAATCCATCTGCATGCCTGCTAAACCCGCGCTGTCGCTGCCAGAAAAGGTTAAAACCGCCGGTTTTATGCCGCTATCTAGCGATTTTGGGTCGCTGACTATTGCTTCATGGCTTATCATGCTCAGCCACCTCGATCATCTTTGTCTTGGTGCCAAAATGGCGTTCCCAGCACAGGCGTACTGGGTTTCGCTAGGTCCCGTTGTTGAATAACACCTGCTTCAAAGCCACTTCGCCCTGCGGCAATACCATCTCGAAAAGCTTGGGCCATTAAAATAGGGTTTTGCGCCTCGGCCACGGCCGTATTGAGCAACACTCCGTCAAAACCTAACTCCATGGCTTGCACAGCATGAGAAGGCGCGCCGAGACCTGCGTCAACAATCAAGGTGGTATCGGGTAACCTCGCTCTGAGTGTTTTGAGGGCATAAGGGTTGATTAAGCCTCGACCTGTGCCAATTGGCGCCCCCCACGGCATGACGATATTACACCCAGCGCTAACTAATCGTTCGGCTAACACTAAATCATCTGTGGAATAGGGAAAAACTTCAAAGCCCTGCGCTATGAGCTCTTTAGTCGCCTCAAGTAAGGCGAAGGGGTCGGGTTGTAAGTTGTACTCATCACCCAGCACCTCGAGTTTTATCCAGTGGGTGTTGAATACCTCTCGCGCCATGATCGCAGTATGAATGGCGTCTTTAGCGCTATAGCAGCCAGCAGTGTTGGGCAGTATATGGCAGTTTAGGCTTTTAATATGTTGCCAAAAACTGTCGCCGCCTTTTAGCCCGGGGGATTGGCGACGCAACGAAACAGTGACAACTTGCGCACCAGACGCGGCGATAGATTGCTGCATGATGTGTGGTGATGGATATAAAGATGAGCCAATTAAAAAACGGCTATTAAGCGTGTTACCTGCTAATTGCCAACTCATTTTACCCCCCCTGCATGGGTGTGAATGCATCAAGGGCATCTTGCTCTTGCAATATCACATTTTGATGCTGGTCTTTAGGCACAAACTGCCCATTAACGGCTACCGCGCATATAGCGGGCGCATTGAGCTCTAGAAGGACGTCAGGCAATGAACTTTGCGTTACCTTGAACGGCTCGCCGTTAAAGTAAATGGTTAGCATGCTACCTCCTGTATTAAATCTACATACGTTGACTTGAAATCGACATCAAACAGCCTGTTACATGCTTGCTCAGCGAGCATGGGCGCTAACAAGTAGCCGTGACGGAATAGGCCATTGATGCGCATAACCCGCTGATTAAAATGCACTTTAGGTAAGTTATCTGGGTATGCCGGGCGGCAATTTGTCGCAGTTTTTACAATCTTTGCTTCACCAAAACCAGCATCAATTGAATACGCCGCAGACAGTAGCTCAAGCGTCGAGCGAACAGTGATAGGGCCAGTATCTTCGCTTTCGATTTGGCTCGCCCCAATCACAAAATGATGGTTGTGCCGCGGTGCAATATACAGTTTGTACCTTGGATGCATCAGTCGCACTGCGTGCTTGAGTTCTACCTCTGGCGCATACAAGGTGATGACTTCACCGCGAACACCACGTAACTTAGGCATTTGCTGCTCACACGTTTTATCATCGACTGTGTTGTAACTTAACTTAGCCCCCCTTTGGCCAACGACAGACACGTCTTGCTTCGCGCCAAGTCCGCGGCAATCAATTACATAATCAAAAACGTGTTTACCCTCAGGCAAGAAAACCGCTGCGCTATTAGCATCAGCGCTTTGTTGTTCGTTATCAACCCTGAGCACATGCGTATTCGCGTGCCACTTCACAGCAGATTGCTGAAGACAGTCTGCCAGACCTGCCATCACCTCAGCGGTATCAACCCAAGCTTCATTAGGCAGATAAAGAGCGCCTTCAAAGTTATTAGCTAATTGAGGTGCATATTGGTGAAGTGTCGGTTGGGTTAGAAACTGCATGTGCGAAAAGACTCTATCTTGCACGAAATCTGGTAACTTACCGATTAACTGGCGGGAAAACTGCTGAAAATCGGCTTTGTCTTGGCGGTGCGCCACCACTAACGTTCCTCGGTCAAACAGAGTCAAGGGTTTAGCCAGCCGCGAATTTAGAGTGTGGATCACATCCGGCCAGCGTGTTAAAGACGCCAGCCCCATGTGAAACACAGCAAGATCCGCGCTTTCAAGTTCGCTATACGGTGCCAGCATACCTGCCGCTGTATATGCAGCGGCACTGCCACTTTCAATGGGATCTTTATCAAATATGGTGAGCGAAATAGCCTCTTGGCGTTGCAATAATTGCCACGCCATCATTCGACCCATGATACCTGCCCCCACTATGGCAATGCGCATTCCGTTACCACTTTGGTGAGCCACAAGCTACTCCGTCTGCGCCACGTATATCTGTGCACCTGCGGCGGTAAACTCCGCTGACTTACGCGCCATACCGGCTTCAATGTCAGCATTTTTCAAATCCGCTGAATATTCACGCACCTCTTGAGATATTTTCATAGAGCAAAATTTAGGGCCGCACATAGAGCAAAAGTGCGCTACTTTTGCGGCATCTTTAGGTAGGGTTTCATCGTGAAATTCTCGGGCAGTGTCTGGGTCAAGCCCCAGATTAAACTGATCAACCCAGCGAAATTCAAAACGCGCTTTTGACAACAAGTCATCGCGATAACGTGCTCCGGGATGCCCCTTAGCAATATCCGCCGCGTGGGCCGCAATTTTATACGCCATGATCCCTTGTTTTACATCATCCTTGTTCGGCAAGCCCAAATGCTCTTTGGGCGTTACGTAGCAAAGCATTGCGCAGCCGTACCAACCAATAATGGCTGCACCGATGCCACTGGTAATATGATCGTAGCCAGGAGCGATGTCCGTTGTTAAAGGCCCCAATGTGTAAAATGGCGCTTCATGACAGTGCTCAAGTTGCATATCCATGTTTTCTTTAATCATGTGCATAGGCACATGACCTGGACCTTCGATCATGGTTTGCACATCGTGTTTCCAGGCAATTTTGGTCAACTCACCAAGGGTAATGAGTTCAGCAAATTGTGCTTCATCGTTCGCATCAGCAAGTGATCCTGGACGTAAACCATCACCCAGGGAAAAGCTCACGTCATACGCTTTCATGATGTGGCAGATGTCTTCAAAATGGGTGTATAAAAAGTTCTCTTGATGGTGAGCAATACACCATTTCGCCATTATCGAGCCACCACGGGAAACGATCCCTGTCACGCGATCCACCGTCATAGGAATATGATGCAACCGCACCCCAGCATGAATAGTAAAGTAATCTACGCCCTGCTCTGCCTGCTCAATCAAAGTATCGCGAAACACTTCCCAAGTTAGATCTTCAGCAACACCTTTGACCTTTTCCAACGCTTGGTAAATAGGCACTGTGCCCACAGGGACGGGGGAGTTTCTTACGATATAGTCACGGGTAGAATGAATGTTCTTGCCCGTAGATAAATCCATGATGGTGTCACCGCCCCAACGAATAGACCACACCAGCTTTTCAACTTCTTCCTCAATGGAAGAGCGCAGTGCTGAGTTACCAATATTGCCATTGATTTTAACCAAAAAGTTTCGCCCGATGATCATGGGTTCAAGTTCTGTATGGTTAATATTGGCTGGGATAATTGCTCTACCTTCAGCCACCTCTTTGCGCACAAACTCTGGGGTAATGGGCTGCAAGTTAGCCCCGAGGGAGTTGCCTTTTAGTCTCTGATTGCGCTCAGTCGTGGTGAATTCATTGCTTAGTGCTTCACGCGCTTGGTTTTCGCGAACCGCTATGTATTCCATTTCTTTGGTGATAATGCCTTTTCGGGCGTAATGCATTTGACTGACGTTTTTACCCGGCAGCGCGCGTTTTGGTGTGCGCTGCAGGTCACCATTGTAATATTGAAAAGCGCGGGCTTCATCGAAATGCCCGTTATCTTGTGGTTGTACTTCACGGCCTTGATAATGTTCAGTGTCGTTCCGGGATAACACCCACTCACTTCGTACATCAGCAATGCCTTTGTTGACATCTATGTCCACCGTTTCATCAGTATATGGACCCGAGGTATCGTACAAGGTGACGGCGGTTCCGTCGGTTAAACTGATTTCGCGCATAGGCACACGAACGCTAGGATCGTTAGGTGATACCACATACACTTTTTTACTGGCTGGAAGGGGGGTGCGTGTAATTTTTTGGCTTTCAGAGGAGGTGCTTGCAAGTGCGTTAGCGGCCACTTCACTGGAAGAAAGGACAGTGTTCATTTTGTTTTCCTTAAAAAAATACAGGCGCGCGGAAAACGAAAACAAACATCCCTTGTGAGGATGTGCTGCTCATTCCTACGCCGATACTAGTCGGATCAGGTTCTACGGGTTTGTATTACTACATCTCAGCCAAAAGAGGCGCCCCGAGAGCGAATGCGGATAATAGGACAACAAAATTTAAATTACTAGCCCCAATACAAAGGTATTTATTTTACTCAAAATCACATAGATCGCCCACTTAAAAAGAAGCACGATTGGCGCATATAGATTAAAATCGCCTCAACCTAAAAATGCAGCTAAATACAACAAACGTCACCGATAAGACCAATAATAAGCATCATACCCTTTAATTAGGTTGAAATTTATAGGAGGTTAAATTTGCACGTTAACGGCTTTTAGCGACACGTTAACTTAAGCAACAGGATATAATTCGGGTAGACATTGTTAAGGATACAGGCTCAAAAATATTTTTTCATAAAGCAAAAAAGTTACGCCTCTTTTTAGTGACCTTAAGTAAAACCAGATTCAAACTACATTAAAAAGGTAAAAGAACCTCACCAAGGATCACCAACCAGTCGCATTAACCCGTATTGATACACAACAAACGCTGTTATCATTAGCACATTATTTTTTTTAAGAGCGTTAACATGAAATTATTGATCCGCAATTTAGACCGAGCAACCACGCAAGACGAACTACGTACCCTTTTTGAAGGCTATGGCGTTGTTCAGTCGTGTACTATTGTGATTGATCCTGCTACGCAAAGCTCAAAAGGCTTTGGTTTTATTGAAATGCCAAAAGCGGGCGATGCGAAAGCCGCAACCATTAACCTGAACGGACATACTTTAGGTGCAAATAAAATACGCGTGAAAAAAGCAGAAGACAAAGCTGACGAAAAAGCACAAAGCGCAGAAAAACCAAGCGAGTAGTTAATAAAGCCGAGCGAGTCATATAGCAACACAGCATCGGTTTCAGGCTGACTGGAAAAGAGCTAGCACTTATCAGTTTGTTAGCCCTTTTTGTTTTAGGTCACGGGATGATTGCCCCTGATGAGTGCCTCTCAGGCATTGCGCATTTGCCTCTTTTGATGCAAATAGTTATTTATCAAAAACTTGCCAGCCCCTTTATTAAAACATACTGAAAAACATCACTTAGTCTGCTGTGGCGTATTTTGTCGCTATGGTATATCACAAGCTATTATTCTGTTACCGCCTCAGCTGAAGAGTCACTAGCCTGGTGATGCAGCGTTAGTGAGGCGAAATTATGCAGCTTATCCTTAAGGCGCTGGGAATACGTCACAAAATTAGTTAATGCACCGGCATCTTCACGCTTAGGATCCACTAATAACAACAGCAATGCGCGGTTTGCATTATCGATGTAATGCTGTAGGTTTTTCGACAACACCTTAGCGTTGAGGTCTCGCCCTTCTTGCGCAGCATCTCCTATATCATCAAAGAATTCTAAGGTCTGACTCGATAACGTTCGCACAATGAGTAGCACGTCACTTTTAAGCTCAATGTATTGCTCGGTCATCACCCTCTTTGATTCAAACAGATCATTAATTGAATCGTGAATTTGAAATAAGTAATCAAAACGATTGATTAGCTGCATAAGCTTCTTCGACTCGTCTTCCTGTTTAATCGCAGTAACAATTTTAGCAAAGTAATGCAGGTATTCTTTTTTCACAAACTGAGTATATTCAAGGCGCTTACCGGCCGCTTCGTATACACCTTGATAGTTTGTCTCAATACTCAGCGTCACCGTGTTGTAGTTTTCTTGCAGAAACTTAAATAGCTGCAATTGCGCATCCACTAATTTATGTTCGCACTCAGCAAAGCCGTCTTGTTCGTCATAGGTAGGAAGAATTAGACGTTCAAAGTCCATTTTACCCTCCCCTAGGATCCAATCCACAAAGCGGGTAAACGGGCCTATCGCTAAGGTAAATATAAGACTGGTCGTTAGGTTAAAAATCAGGTGAATATTGGCAAGAGCAATAGCCGGGTTCTGATTGTACTGCCCCAACCTATCACCAAATATAAACAGCAGTGGCGTAAACAGCATTACCCCCCCTATGTTGAATAGAAAATGACTCAATGCTGCTTTTTTAGCCGACACATCCATATTAAACATGGCAATCAGTGCGGTTGAAGTCGTGCCAATATTGGCGCCCATAATTAAAGGAACCGCGTTTTCTAGACTGATTAGGCCCTGCTGAGTCAGAATAATTGCCAGGCCGGTTGTCACTGAGCTTGATTGTACAAGCGCGGTGAATAAGCAGCCAAAGGCAATGGCATAAAGTGGATTATGCGCCTCGGTTAAAAACTTGAGTACACCGGGTGAGTGCTGCAAAGGTTCGAGGCTAGACGATATAAGATTCAGGCTAAAAAACACGAAACCGAAGTAGAAGATGGCTTTGCCAAATATGGCGTAGCGCGAGTGTAGAAGGCTTAAAAAGAATCCTAAGATGATGAATACTGGCGCGAAGTAAGTGATCTTAAATGCCACAAGCTGGGCAGTGATAGTGGTGCCTACATTACTGCCAAATATGATCCCCACACTGTTTTTGAACGATAAAACACCTGCGTTCACCAACCCAATGGCAATAACGGATGTAGCTGAGCTTGACTGGATCACCATAGTCACAAGCGCACCGATGGCGACGCCGACTATAGGCCATTTAGTCGCATTACTCAGCGACTTTCTAAAATGCTCACCGGTTAGGCGCTCGATCTCCTTGGAAAAGTTTTCCAGACCAAAAATAAACAAGATGATAGCGGTCAAACCCGCCATCAACACATGTAAGTATTCCACTGTATCCACTCAACTCACTATAACTTTGAACAGTGTAATTAACTATTTGCATTCAGGTACTGATGTGCATCAAGGACGATCGCTATTGGTTAAAAAAACAACGGCGAGAAAGGACAAAATCCAAGCCATCATCCCCTAATTTTTATCATTAACGCTAGGTCTTATTTTAAATTGACAGTGTCAATAATAGATATATCATAATCGGTACAAGCTCTATTTCGAAACCTATGAGTGCACGTAAGATGTGTTCCAGATATAAGCTGATAAACCTTAATGCCTAAAGTGTTAACAGATGAAGAGATACAGTGTTTTCGTAATCGCATGTGCGATCACGCATTAGCTTCTTTCGCTAAATCAGGAGTAGAGGGAATTTCGCTGCGAGGATTAGCCGCCGATCTTAGCTGCAGCCGCACAACACCCTATCGCTACTTTAAGAACAAGGCCGATATTCTTGCAGCGCTACGCCAACGTGAATTTGCACGTATTGCCGACACGCTTGAAGAAGCGCTTTCCCTTGAGCCAAGTTTACATAATCAGCTTAGCGCGCTTTGCCATGCTTACTTTAACTTTGCCCTAGAATATCCCGATTCATACCGAGTTATGTATAGCGTATCTCAACCTGATCTGAGCAAATACACAGCCCTTGAAAGCGAAATTTTACGCAGCAGCGCACCTATGCGCCAAGTAGTAAAGGCGTCAGTGAGCGCAGGGATATTAAAGGGTGACCCAATAGATATATGTTACGTGATTTGGGCTGGTGTACATGGCTTGATATCACTGCACTTGTCCCACATGTTGGGTGAGCAACGCGATATAACACGGCTTGCGTCTGTCATGATTTCATCGCTGGTACGCTCGGTTAGCGTGGCACCGACTGCATCAGACTCAATTCCAAATTTAAAACAAGTTAACGACATTTAATTATAGCAAGGACAACAATATGAGTAACAAAGTAGACGCACTATTTGCACCATTTAAAAACAAAGGTTTATCTCTAGATAACCGCGTTGTTATGGCTCCCATGACGCGCGAGTTTTCCCCTGGTGGCGTACCAACATCAGACGTCGCCGAATATTATCGTCGCCGCGCAGAAGGCGGAACAGGCTTAATTATCACTGAAGGCACAACCATCAACGATCCGGTAGCGACAATGAGCGCTCGTATTCCTCAGTTTCATGGTGATGCTGCCCTTGCAGGATGGGAACAGACTGTTAAGGCTGTGCACAGTGCTGGGGGCAAAATCATGCCTCAGTTATGGCATGTGGGCATGGCACGCGTGGCGCAAAAAGCACCATTCCCTGAATTACCTAGCGTAGGCCCTTCTGGCTTGTTCAAGCCTGGTAAACAAGGTGCTGAGCCAATGACTCAAGCACAAATTGAAACGGTTATTAACGGCTTTGCCACTGCTGCAGCTGATGCTCAGCGTATTGGCTTTGATGGCATAGAAATTCATGGCGCCCACGGTTACCTGATTGATCAGTTTTTCTGGGAAGGCACCAATCAACGCACTGACGAATGGGGTGGTAGCATGGCCAACCGCTCTCGTTTAGCAATCGAAATCATTAAAGCTATCCGCGCAGCGACGTCTCCTGATTTCCCTATCGTGTTGCGCTACTCACAATGGAAGCAACAAGATTACACCGCTCGTTTGGCTGAAACCCCGCAGTTGCTTGAAGAGTTCTTAGCCCCCTTGAGTGATGCCGGTGTGGATATATTTCATTGCTCTCAGCGCCGTTACTGGGAAAATGAATTTGAAGGCAGCGATTTAAACCTTGCTGGCTGGACTAAAAAACTGACCGGGAAACCGACGATATCCGTTGGCTCTGTGGGCTTGAACGAAGATTTCTTCAGTGCCTTTGCAGGCCAAGGGTCAAATACACGTTCTATCGACGATTTGATTGAACGTATGGACAAGGGCGAGTTTGATTTAATTGCCGTAGGTCGTGCGTTACTGCAAGATCCGAACTGGACCAATAAAATCCGCAACGGAAAACTTGAAGAACTAGAACAGTATTCAGGTGAAGCGCTAACTACCCTAGTGTAAATTAGAGGCCTTAGTGTAAGTTAGAGAATTTGTCGTAACATTATCAACGCTTTACATTTTCCGAGTGTAAAGCGCTTTAAAAACAGTATTCAAATTAACGTTTTATGACCCAATCAAACAATGATCAAGCCAATGAGATAAGCCATCCACATGCAGCGAATGTGTTAGCCAAACGCACCTTATTATTAGCTGCAGGCGCCATGGGGTTTGCCCAAACCGTCCTGTTTGCCATACTTGCCCCCCTTGGACGAGAAATTGGCTTAGTAGAGGTGCAGATTGGCGCTATCATTTCCTGTTCATCATTAACTATATTTTTGGTCAGTCCTTTGTGGGGACGCGCCAGCGATATGTGGGGCCGAAGAAAAGTGCTATTGATTGGTTTATTTGGCTATTCAGCCGGGAGCATTTTATTTGCGGGGGTGTTTCAAGCTGCCCTGCTAGGTTATCTGATACCCCTTATTGCCCTTGCGCTTCTGATCACGACACGAGTAGCCAATGCTGTGGTGATGGCAGCGGTTTCGCCCTCTGCTAACGCTTACATGGCAGACATAACCACAGTACAAGATCGTATCAAGGGCATGGGCGCCATAGGGGCTGCAACCAATATAGGTTCAATATTAGGTCCTGCCATTGGGGGATTATTGGCAAGTATTAGCTTGATTACCCCTTTGTATTTTTCGGTGTTGTTAACGCTGGCTGCCGCCATACTCGCTGTTTACGCCCTGCCTGTTTTGCCTAGGCCAGCACATGTTAGAAAGCCCAAAAAATTAAAATACACTGACCCACGCATCTTTCCCCTTGTGGTAGCAGGGGTTCTGTTGTTTATGGGCTTTGCCATAGTACAACAAACTATCGCCTTTCGATTTCAAGATGTACTTGGACTTGATGGCACGCAAACTGCGAAAATCGTGGGGATAAGCCTTATGTTGTCAGCCGCTGCAGCACTGATTGTTCAACTCTTGGTTATCCCTAGATTATCCGTTCGCCCCTTCGTATTGCTGCGCATATCCATGCCGATGATGATGATTTCATTTGCTATTATGGCAATAACGGACACCCAGAGTATGTACATGTTAGCCATGTGTATTCTTGGCTTAGGCATGGGCTTAGCCGGGCCTGGCTTTATGGCGGGAGCGTCAGTGGCTGTATCATCAGATGAGCAAGGCGCTGTTGCGGGCGTGGCAGGTGCATGCCCACCGCTGGGTTTTACTGTAGGCCCAATATTAGGTACATACTTATATTCAGTTGATGGGGCGCTGCCCTACTGGTTTGCTTTTGGTTGCTACTTTTTGCTGTTTTTCTTTACCATGAAATTCAAAGACCGAAAATAGAAAGACGCACCTATACCTATGCAGGTTAGTCATTAACGAGGGTGGCCAACGCCATAATGCGTTTTTTAGTAACCTCGTCAATCAAGCTGCTGTTTACATCTTTACCATCCACATTCGCATAGGCATCCATGATGTTGTTTATCTCTTTCAGATAGGGCATTAAACGTTCTTTGTCTTTTGCTTTTACATCGTACCGATTGATAGCGCGTAACAAGCTAACCGACGCATTATTTAAGCTGTTGTTTTGCCTAGGCGTGGGGTTGTCATGTGCGGTCGCCAAGCCTAACAGTTGACTGACTTGCTGCACCACATCACCATTATATTCGAAGACCGACACACTGCTTTGACCAAAAACAGCTGTGCATTCACTGACGAAGCCCTGATAGTCTAAGTGTTTGTTAAACCACTCAACCTCTAACATGTCAGCGAATGATAAATCTTGACCATAACAGGGGTTACTTGCTACCTGCGGATTGCGAATACATTGTTTGTAATAACTCTCGATAAACGCCACTGGCTCGCGAAACCATACCCACAGCTTTACATCGAACAACTTAGCGAGTTCGCCCAACAAATCTTTTGAAGCATCAGGAAAATCCCACCAGTAATTATAAATTCCCTCGGAAGACAAAATAATAGTGTGGGTGTCTTCTTTAATCTGTGAAATGAGGTTAGTAAAATTTGCCACAAAATTGTCCACATGCGTGGTCACTAAGTTTTTTTCAAACCATTGATGAGCAGGCGCACCGGGATTGTTTGATGCCTCTAGGTTGTGGGGGTATAAAACACCCTTTCCTCTTAACTTGCGTTGCTTTTTACTCAGGTAGGTTTGAATACTTGTGGTGCCCGTTTTAGGTGTTCCAGCATGAATGATAAGCTTGATTTTATCGATATCATTTTGCGCTGAACCATGATCAAGCAAAGCTAACTGAGCACTTATTTGAGTATGAAAATACTCTTTTGAAACATCCATTTTTTATACAACCATTGAAATTTATCGGTGCCTTTAAAGACTAAACATATAATTCTGCCAAAACCTATACATGAGTTTTAACCTTTCCCTACACTTGCATCCGCCCCCAACTGACTCCAAATCTAAGTTAAAACTTGGACGGTGCTTCAACAGCTAAAAATCTCAGTGGGTTCGTTCAATACCCTGCTGTTTCATAAACAAGCCAGCGCCAAACGCACCAGCCAGGGCGCCAAATGAAATGGTAAACATGGCTATTGCAGATATGGTTGCTATATAACTGTAAGCTAATAGATTTTTACTCAGCCAATGGGCTGCAAAAGCAAGCGCGAAGGCAATCAAGCTGTGTTTATTTGCTGTGAAGAATAACGGAATATCACACCACCAGAGTTCCTTGCGCTTTTTAAAGCGCGAGAATCCCCAGTAAACATACGAGATGAAGCACAGGAGCGCTAAAAAACCAATCACCACAGCCCCAGCGAGGGTAAAGTAACCTTGCAGCAACACATAGCTGCTGCGCAAAACATACACCCCCATCGCTAGCCAAAATATGACTAACGGACCTAGTATCAGTCCCACCCTTTACTCCTCAAATTTGTTGAATTGACTGAATATAACAAAAATAGTAGCGCTAAAAGCTTTATTGTCGCCCGGCTATCTGCGGTATTTAGAAAAACCAAATAAGCCACAACTAGCAGACGAGACAACGGTTACTCAAAATTTTGTTTGGGTGGGGTTACCGCGTAATTTTTGAAGTACTGATCTACTTTACCACTTTTTCGATACTCCAACATGACCCGTGCCACATCATCGTAAATGCTGAGCGCTTTTGAATTTTTGGCAATACTGATGTAATAGAAGTTTATAAAGCTATCAATGAAAGTCGCCTTTTCGAAACGCCCTTCAAATTGATCTTTCCATTGCGTTTCAGATGCCACGACCACGTCCACTCTGCCAAGCTCAAGCATGGCTACTAATTGCTCAGTGTTGCCAACTAAGGTGAGACCTATTGGGTCGAGATTGGAAAAATCAGAAGAATAATATGCTCCTCTGATAGCCCCTATATTCACTTTGGCTAAATCTTTATACGATGTGATGTCACCGTTGAAAGTGGGAGACAAATAAAATGACAAGTTTCTCACATCATGACCATAAGTGATGGGCAGTAAAAATGGCTCTCTGGATGGGTTCATAGAATGGCGGATAAGTATATCCACGTTGCCTTTCTGGGCCTCACGATACGAGCGACTCCAAGGTGCCTCAAGCCAGCTAATGTCATGTCCAAGTTCACTTAAAATATCTTCAAGTAGTTCAGGGAGTACGCCGTGGCATGTCCCATCGACAAAATATAAATAAGGAGGATGGTTGCGACAAGGCGAGCTATAGGTTTCGCCCAACAGGCTAGTTGGCAAAAGGGCAACAATGAAAAACAACCAAGTTTGTGTACTCTTTTTCATATAGAATTTATAGCAGTGTCACGTCCTTTTATCTAACATCAGTATATGTAAATTTTGTTCTCAATGGATCCCTAAAATTATCGTGTTCTGGGGAAATGACAATAAGCCAAGCATATCAGAGCAACTGAGCGGCTCTCAAGTGGCTCGCAATCGCCTTGCTTGCTGAATTACTAAGAGAAGGCAACGGTTGTCTTACAGTAGGCTCAATATCGATACCTAACAATCGTAAGGCCTCTTTAGTGTGTGCCTGCGGACTTGTAGCCTGCTTTAGAATAGTGAAAGGCAGACCCACTGCCAAGCGAAGCAAAGTATACTGCTTAACTGACGTATTTTTAGGATCACTGACGATAGGCAACAACCGAATCAATTGTTCTCGAAGCGCAGCTAGCAAGTGCTGCTCTTCCTTTATTAAATATGCTTTGCATAGTTTGGCCGTGAGCACTGGCGCAATCGCACCTATAGGGCATATCGCACCCGAGACGCCCAGTCCAATTAAATCCGGCAAGAGTAAACTTAACCCTGAAAAGTAAGCTGTTTGTGGGCAGTGTTTTAACACTGTTTTAGCACTCCTCAAATGTAATGCACTGTCCTTAATGCCTACAACGCCAGTTTCATTGAGTATTTCAATAATCTGTTTGGCCGATAAAAAATGACCTGAAACTTGCGGGAAATGGTAGTACAGCACAGGCATAGAACTACGCTCGACGACCGCTTTAACGGCTTGCTTGAGCTCGCTGAATGACTGTTGATAATAACCGTTAAACAGCAGCATTATCGCATCTGCCATTCCTTGATATTGCTCAATTTTGTTGATTGCTTGTTTCACACCAAAGGCATTTACACCAACAATAACCGGGATTTTTGAGTTCCCTGTTTCAACAACAACATCATGGGTATGCTTAACGACTGCAAGTTGTTCAGAATCGGTCAAATAAGGTAATTCCCCTCCACTACCTAGTACCGTGATGCCACTAATAGAACTGCTTAAATAAAAATCAAGGCATCGCCTCAAACCATTTAAATCAAGCGTTTCATTGCGCAGAAGTGGCGTGGGCACAACGGGATAAACACCTTTTGGCAGATTATTTTGGTGGATTTTAATCATACTTTTTCTCTACTGAATACATTATTCGCCTTCAGCGAAAACTTGGTTTATCTTATTCAACAACGCAGGTCGATAATCATTTGTGGCATCTGACGCAAACGTCAGTAACATTCCGCAAATCATTTGCTTGCGATATTCAGCTAAATTGATATATCCGTGCATCCAGTCATAACGAGCGATACGTTGATTTGCAAACACCCGGTCAGCAAGCAATTGCGTATCAACGTCGCCGTTTAAAAAGCCATGCGTTTTAGCTTCATTACATACGTTAAAAGCAAGTTTCAGTGATTTTTTGAAAATCCCCGCTGCATGACCATGCTCAAATAATGACTCTTGCTCACCAACGACAAATGCTGCTTTATAAAACGCTTCGTCGTTGCGATAAAGATCCATAAGATTATCCGCAAAAGATTCAACAGACGTTATTGGATCTGAAAATTTATCAGCAAATAGGACCTGCTCTGTGCGCTCAACCATGTCGACCACTAATTGCTTTAGTACCTCTGATTTATTGCCTATCAAATTATGAATAGTAGGGACGGTAACATTAGCTAAGTTCGCAAGCTCAGCAAGAGTAAAGGTTGAGTATCCACCACCGGCAATAATGCCTCTGGCAGTATCGAGTATCGTTTGCTTACGTTTTAATTTGTTAGCAGTTCGTGCTGCTACCCCGCCTTGCGCTCTCATTGGTTTCATTAAATCGTGCTTCTCTTTGCCATCAGTAAATTTTAATACATATTAAATTTTATGTTGCATAAAATCTACATAAGATTAAGAATGATTGTGTTAACGAATTATTTACAATGGAGGAACACGATATGATTAGAGATATCAGCGCGTCCATCGACGCCTGCGCGGCACACTATGGCGACAACGCTGACGCCATGCGTCAATACTTACTAGAGGGTCAAGCCAAGGCAGTTGCACTGCCAAATCGCGGTCCTTTACTATTTAACGAAGAGGGCCAATTAGACAAGGGGATTTTAGAGGCGTACCAAACATATGGGTTTTATATCTTTGAAAACGTATTAAGCGAGCGTGAGCTTGCAGATATAGAACAAGATTTGGCGCTATTGAAGCAACGGTTTGCTACAGAGAATGGTGCGACGCTGAATGCCAAAGGTGAGCCGGCGCTGGGCATAAACTGCAAAGCCCCTAACCTACTTTGGGCTAAACCATTAGGGGATCCGTTAGGGGGCACCCCCATCGCTAACGGCCGTCATCAAGTGAAATTATTCGAGCCTATAGCAGCCAGTAACGCCCCAAAAGAGTCACCTTTTGTACTGCTAGGATCATTGCAGTTCTCCCCTGCTTGCTTGCGAGTGTATGCCCACCCTGAATTATTAAAAGTAGCTGAGGCAATCAACGGCCAAGACTTTGCGCCGTTTCACGAATGTTTATTTATCAAAGAGCCGGGCTTAGGTGCCGCAGTCTCTTGGCATCAAGATGGGGATACTCATTGGGACAACCCAGAGTTTGATTCACAAATTCATGGTTTTAATTTCATGGCACAAGCTTACGGTAGCACAGCGGTCAATGGTGTTTGGGTGGTTCCTGGCTCACACAAAGAAGGCAGAAAAGACATAAGGCAGTTAGTCAAAGACGCTGGAAGCGAACGCATTCCGGATGCGCTACCGATTATATGTAACCCAGGCGATGTGGTGATCTGTAATCGTCAACTGGTTCACGGTTCATTCGCTAACACAGGGTTCGAACCGCGCATTACTATCAACTTTGGCTTTCATAAGCGCTCGTCTGTGCTGGATGTAAAAGGCGCTGGTATTCACAGTGAAGCCGTGGTGTATGATGAAAAATTAATTGAACAACGCTCCCATGCTCTAGGCTACGCCATTGAGGCGCGCAAAGCACAATACCCAGATGAAACCCCTTATCAGTATCAGCCACTTGCTAACAGCAAAATAGATTTCAGCTGGCAGACCGATACCTTGGGTAAGCTTAAAGATTACAACCTACTCGATTTAAGTATCTAATTTGCCGGATGTAGCAGTGACCTTGCTATAATTTAGATGACGAGCATAAGCATATTCATGCTCGTCGCTTTTCATCGCCATGCCCTTCTTGAGCCATCGCGCACGGTTATGTTCTCCCTGCTATTTACGCACAGATCTTTGTTCGTTGTACTTTGTTCAGTCTTTTCTTC
>NZ_BAEP01000043.1 GCF_000315015.1 Paraglaciecola mesophila KMM 241
GGTCTTGAGGGGCTAAGGCACTGGGTCATAAGAAGTAATTTGACACAGTGCCTTAGTGCTTATACCTCTATTATTAAACCCCATGCCAACTATACCTCAGCCATTATTTTTCCTTATCCTTTTTGAGAAAATGGACAGTCGCCAGCTTAACGAATATTCATCAAGGCGGATTGGCGTACGTAATAATGTGTGATTGCTAGACAATCCAACGCTGCTAGACACAAAAAGAGCGTTATCGAGAGGCTCGGCTTATCCAGTATTCAGTTTATCTACTAATCTAATATGAGCACACAGTCCCAGCCTTCATCCACCAGGTCGTCAAAGGCACCTTGTAACGATCCTTTCTTTTTAATGGCAATGTGACTAGGGCCTTTTTTGCAATCAAGCTCATCATGCTGCACGGGCTCTAGGGTCGTCAGTTGCAATATCTTAGCGATTTCCACGGCAGACGTTCTATCACTAGCCGTAATAACCACTTCGTCTGAATGAATTAAGTAGGGTAGTGAAACTGCCGTACTAGTACATCCGTTTAAGGTTGCTAAAGATAGTATTGTTAGTAACGCTATATTCAGTATTTTCATAAATTTCCCCTAATAGTCGTAAAGCTAATATGCCCAAGTGCTTTGCTGAGCTATGTAAGAATGAGTATAGACAATTACGTTAGAGAAGAAGGGACGTCGGGGCGCTGATCTTTTATATCATAGAGGGGTATGGCAAATACTATGAGTTGTCATCTGCATACAAATAACCAGTAAAAACAAGCCTAAGAGAACATAATTTACTGATGTACATTGCATAAATCCTGACTAGAAAGTGGTTAAATTTAGGTACTGATAAGGCAAAAATTAGCTATGTCTACATGAGATAACTAAGAGCGAGTAACCAGTTTGAGTACAGGGCAGTGTGGCAAAACGGAGATAACAAAGTCATGGGATGTATGCGAAATCACTTCTTACGATGTTGCTGTAGATACCGGCAGATTTATACCTAGCAGCGAATATTTTTACTAGGCAGGTGCTGCGCACCCAGAGCATTCGCTGCGCTTACCGCAATCCATTGCGGATTTGATACGTCATCCCTGCCGCACCAGATACTCTTTCTTCTACAGCTAAGAAAGAGTAACCAGACAAAGTTGTAGGGAACGACTTTGGACATCCAAAGGACGGTGCGTAGCACGCAGGGCATGGACAGCCCGAAGTAAAGAAGCCGCCTCCAGCAAGTCACTTATCCCTGCGCGTCTCGTCTAACACTGGTCGTGAAAACGCGTTCCCGACGCGGCTTTCACTCAGATTGCTCCCGGCAATCTCACCAGCGTTAGCCTTCGATGCTCGGGGTGACTTGAGTCGGTAGAAAAAACAGCGACAAAGTCGCCAAAAGTAACGGCTACGCCGCTAAGAAAACAGTGTTGTCGAGTGTCGATTCGAAATAAATTATCATGGGTGTCTCGTTAATTCAGCTGTTGAAGAAAGAGTTACTCGAGCCGCGGGACGCGGTTTGAAAATAGGCATGGATGCCATAAGCACAGCGCATAGTGGTCAAAGCCATTTGGTGCAGGCCGTTGTGGGGGCAGGAGGTTAGAGACCTCTGGCTACCCGATTATAGCTCTGCTATGCGCGCGAGAGTTTCCGGATGACGTTGTACTAATTTCAAAAGAGTAATTGCTTGCCCATTAGGAGCACTGCGTCCTTGCTCCCAGTTCTCTAAAGTACGAGAAGATGTATGAAGCAAACTTGCAAACACACCGCGAGACATATTCAATTTTTCTCGAATATGTACAATTTCACTAGGTGAAATATCAAGTTCATTTAGATCCTTAACTTGATGTGTTTTAAGAGTAAGCTTCCCCTCTGAATGTTCTTTTGCTTCAACAAGAGCCGAGCTTAATTCTGTAAATAAATCACGATTGCTCATTGCGCCATACCTCCATAAAAGTCTTTAATTTGTTCTTTTGATCTGCGGTGAAATCTGACATTTCACTCTTCCCATAAATAGTGAGCAAATAGAAGCGTCGTTTTTGATCAAAAAAGTAATAAATGACACGTGAACCACCACGCTTACCTTTACCCTTACTTGCAACTCGAAGCTTGCGCAAACCACCTGTACCTTGAATGACATCCCCCTGCTTAGGGTCTGACATTAGTTCAGCCTGAAACAGCCTAAACTCTTCATCACTGAGATAGTCATCTCGATATTTCTCAAATATTTTTGATTCTACAAATATACACTTCATCATTAAAGTGTACGCAATTCGCGTATAGTAGGCAAGGAGGGATATAAATGAGTTATAACAGCTTCATTCACCGACAATCTAACAACGAACATTTTTAACATGGGTGTCTTCGTATCTTCTCGCGACTCAAACTTTCCCGCTCAAATTGGCGACTTGTCATACCCTTCTTTTGAAAACCACTAGTGATTGATTCTCAGATAATTTAATTACGAACATTTTTAACATGGGTGTCTTCGTATCTTCACCCCTAAAAAAGCAGGGTCGTCGAGCGTCGATTTAAAATGAATTATCATGGGTGTCTTCGTATCTATCTTCGTATCTAGTTAAGAATTAACTTGGGTGTCTTGTTAATTCTTCAAGCATTTATACTAAAGCTGAATTCTTTTCTATTAATTTCCCAACAATCTAGCAAACAACCTATTGTTGCTCTAAGTTCGAGAGATGATTCAGAGTGATTTCTAAAGTCTCGGCTCATTGCCAAAAACTCAAGCTCCTTAGCAGTAGAAAAAATTGTTTTCCCCACGTCAGCTTTAGCAAAATATTCTCCAATGATATTTGTTGGCAAGGAATCAAAATCTGCCATTACCTTTGAACGAACTTGTGACGATATAGATCTACCTTCAGCAGCAAACTGCTCAACCAGTGATAAAGACAATGAAAGCATTTTAGTTACGCCTTCCTGACCTTTTGAGCCGTAAGTAAAACCTTCAACTAGTTTACCAACTCTTTCATCGTGCTCGAGGAAAGAGAGCTCTTTGAGGATATAATCAACCCCTATCGAGAATAGTGATAACGAATAATAAAAGCATCGAAGTGCTACGTCTAACTGACTTGGCTTAGTTAAAATTTGTTCTGCAAAAAATCTTGAAACTTCAAGCCATTGATTACATGAATCAAAACTAATTTCATTGGCAAGTAAACTTTTACATTTTAATATCTGTCCTTTCCAATCACCATCAAGCTTGCCTAAACTGTATTTTTCAATTTCTTCTTCAAATTCCTCATCAGAAAAACGGTTTTTTAAGAACCCTTCAGATTTAGACAGTTTAGATAGGAACACTCCATCCAATACTAATACGTCTAAATCTAAACCAAAATCCTTAACCTCTTTTCTTTTATCTGTTGTTGCAACAATCACATTGTTTGCACTAACAGCTTTAGCCAGTCCTTTAGCCCAAAAAATTCGCTCGATAGCCTGAGGCGTTTTTTTATTTTTAACATCAACTATTGTTATATTTCTCGTTAGCGATGATTCACGACTATATAACCAAAGGTCAATGTCAGTAACATCAAAACCTTCATATACAAATGGAACTCCACGAACAACAAAATAACCTGACTGCATGAAGTAATTTCTTAATTGCTCCTCCATTTCAAAGCCTTTTGGTATTTTCCTTACCATTAGAAACCACCTCCTGTTCTTAAAGAACTAATCATATCATTAGTCTCAAATGGACTCTTCTGTATTTGTTCTCGCCTAATTATCTCGCGATTCGCTTCAGGCCCTCTAAATTTTGTTATTGCTGCACCTGGTAATGACTGAATTGACTGTTCACTAACATCTCCTTGCCTAATGGCTTGAAGTGCTAACTCTCCAACTTCCTTTTTTAAAAGTCTCATCAGCGGACCACTGCGCCCATTCTTAGTACCATGACGTATCGCAACAACCCCTTTTAATTCCAGAACCTTATAATCTTGCCCAATTGCACTAACAGGCCCAACTTCTCTACCGTCGATTAACGCTCCAAGTAAGCGGTCGATCATACTGATTTGACCTCGTGCATAGGCACTTTTTGTCATTCCGTAAGTTAATGAAGCAACAAATGCTTTAGCTAAATCAAATGCATCATCAACCATAGAATTACTGAACTTAGAGAAAGCTGAAGGCAATGTTAAATAACCAACCTCCTCTTGATTGTTACTAACTACGTTAATATCAAAAAAGCCAATAGAGTTAACCTTTTTAAACAATGGCTCGCCTAGTATTCTTAGTGCATCAGTATATGATACACATGCATTTTGCTTTAAGAGTTGAGTTAATTCTGTAAGGGAAGCTTGCTCTTCTACTTTAAGTGAATCTAACACAGCTTTTGTTTTAACAGCAGAATTTCGTCTGAACAAGTTTCCGTTAAATAATAACTTTTCATTTTTACTAATCGGCTCAGCATCAACAAATCCAATATTCTCTGAATCATGAAATAATTGTTTAACTTCATTTTTAGCTAATTGATATTCATCAGAAATCTTTTCTGAAAGCTCTGTACTACTAACAGGTTTATTCGATGCTATTTCCGCTAGTTCAATAGCAGATACTTCAATATTTTTAGGGTCAAGGGTTTCAAAAATATTTGTTGTATGTTGTAGAGCTGATGATGTGGTTACACCAAGTACACCAACCCCTGATGAAGATACATCTATTAGTTCTTGTTCTTTAAGTACCTCCAGCAACTTAGGTAGCTCAAAAGCGGTATTTATGTTGGAAGCGTTAGCTAACACATTGAGTTTTTCGTTTGTTATGACACTTTGATTAGTTTCTGAAATGGCAGACAATAAAATACCAGCCTTACCTGCAACAAAAGTGTTTTGGTAGTCACCTTGATTGGTAACATTCTGTAGTTTATTTGTGTGGTGAATTAACCAAGAACCCTGTACTTTTTTATCCATTTAGATACATCCAATGTTGATTGTTCTTCATAACAAAATTAATAGCTGGAAAAAGTTCCGCGTTTAATCACGGAACTTTTCCGCCTTTCCCTACGTGTCGTTTTTAGCATACACCCTAACTTGTTGTACAGGTTAATTTTTTTCCATTTCTTAAACACGATTTGTAGAAACACGGAAAACTTCCAAGATCTTGCTGTTTACCGGAATAGTTGACGAATATGCAGTAAATCTAACTACGAAGCACCCGTTTCTCGACTCAACTTTTTTGGCGACGAAGTCGCTGCTTTTGCTTTTCTCGCGACTCAAATTTTCCCGATCAAAGTGGCGACTTGTCAGATGGCCAGACAGGGACGTCTGGACAAGGCGTGTTGCTTTACAGGGATGTTTCCTCACGTCGGTCTGACAATAAAGGCGCTACTTTTAACGGAATAGAAAGTTTGTTGGAGCCGGCTTCTTTCTGGTGACTCTTTCTTAGCTGTTGAAGAAAGAGTTACTCGAGCCGCGGGACGCGGTTTGAAAATAGGCATGGATGCCATAAGCGCAGCGCATAAGTGAGCACAGCTCATAGGCAGCGAAGCTGTGCTCAGTGCGCGCAGTGCATAAGTGGTCAAAGACCATAAGTGGCCGCAGGCCATAAAGTAAGCAACGCGCATAAGTGAGCACAGCTCATAGGCAGCGAAGCTGTGCTCCGTGAGCGTAGCTCATAAGATAAGCGCAGCGCATAGTGGCCGCAGGCCATAAAGTAAGCAACGCGCATAAACAACCGCAAGGTTGAAAAAAGATGGAATTGTCGACAATACCCGCTATTCCCTCTTGAAAAACCAAATAACTTTGCTATATTGTCGACAACATTAGGTTGTTGAGTGATTTTCAGTTCAGCGTAAATCTTACTCACACTCGCTAAAAAAACACCTTAAATTGGTCGGGAACTAAGCTACCTCCATGCAAAATCTAACCGAACAAGCTATCACTGCTGCTGATAAAACCTTTTTTCAGTTGCGTAAAGACATCGTTGAAGGTGTGGTGCTGGCCGGTTCAAAGCTTAGTGAAACGGAATTGTCGACAAAGTACGGCGTGAGTCGCGCCGTTATCCGTGAAGCGATAAACCGCTTAGAGGCGTGTCATATTGTTGAGCGCAAAGCCAATGTGGGTGCGCGCGTGGTGTCTTTGTCTCCTGAAGGGCTGGTGGACTTATATCAGGTGCGCGAATCCCTTGAAGGCATGGCCGCGCGTTTAGCGGCACAAAACATGAGCGATGACGAAATCGCAGACTTAAATGCCTTACTTAATGTGCACTCCCAAGATGTAAAAAATCATGGCTCTTATTATCAAGAAGCAGGGGATGTGGACTTTCACTACCGGATTATTTTAGGCAGTAAAAACAACCATCTTATCGCCATGCTGGTAAACGGTATTTACCACTTGGTGCGCATGTATCGCGTGCAGTTGGGCATGTCTGGCCCCCGCGTAAGCACTGCGTTTGATGAGCATAAACATATTGTACAAGCGATCTCGAATCGAGACGGTGAGTTGGCCGAGATGCTAATGCGCCGCCATATTTTATATTCGAAAAATAATATTCAGCGCAAATTAGCGCCAGAGCAGATGTAGCTTTGGCGTCATTTCGTTGTCATCAAATAACCCTTTCATTGTTGCACTGGGGTGAATGTTCACCTCATCACAAAATAACTACTCTAAGGAGCAAGTCATATGAGCCCAGGTCAAAAATTCCGCCAAGCCTTAGTCGATAATAAGCCGCTGCAAATCGTTGGGGCGATCAACGCGTATTCCGCCATGATGGCCAAGAAAATTGGCCATAAAGCCATTTACTTATCCGGTGGCGGCGTGGCGAATGCTTCTTACGGGTTACCTGATTTAGGCATGACGTCATTAAACGACGTGATTGTTGACGTGCAGCGTATTACCTCGGCCTGTGACTTACCGCTGTTAGTGGATATCGACACAGGGTGGGGCGGTGCGTTTAACATTGCTAAAACCATTCGCGATATGGAAAAGGCCGGTGCTGCAGCGGTACATATGGAAGACCAAGTGGCGCAGAAGCGCTGTGGCCATCGCCCGAACAAGGAGATTGTGCCGCTAGAGGAAATGGTTGACCGGATCAAAGCCGCGGTTGATGCGCGTACCGACCCAGACTTTTTCATCATGGCGCGCACCGATTCGTTTGCGCAAGAAGGCTTAGACGCCGCGATTGCTCGGGCCAAATCGTATGTTGCTGCCGGTGCTGACGGTATTTTCGCAGAAGCGATTAAAACAGAAGAGCATTACCGTGCCTTTGCCGAGGCGTTAGATGTGCCGATTTTGGCCAATATTACTGAGTTCGGCCAAACCGAATTATGGAACAAAAAAGTGCTAGGCGAGTGGGGCGCAGCGATGGTGCTTTACCCATTAAGCGCATTTCGTGCCATGAACAAAGCGGCAGAAAACGTATACAACGCGATTTTAGAGCAAGGTGATCAAACCTCTGTGGTCGATACCATGCAAACTCGCATGGAGCTTTATGATTACCTGAATTATCACGACTACGAACAAAAGCTAGACAGTCTTTTTGCCCAAGGCAAAAACAAGTAAACGCATAAATAGCGCCGCGTAAACCAAGGTTTCACGGCGCAAAAATTAACGTGATTAACGTTTTAACGAGTACGTCAAAAAACGTTAACGAATACTTATTTAGGAGCAATTCATGGTTGATAAAAAATTAAGTGGTGCTGGTTTACGTGGTCAAAGCGCAGGCGAAACGGCGTTGTGTACAGTGGGTAAGTCAGGTTCTGGTTTAACCTACGCAGGTTATGATGTATCAGATTTAGCAGATAACGCCACCTTCGAAGAAGTGGCTTACTTACTGTTTAATGGTGAACTGCCTAATCAAGCGCAACTCGACGAATATAAAGCATCACTGCTGACGCAACGTGATTTACCCCAAGCACTAAAAGAGGTGCTAAAACTTATTCCAAAAGACGCGCACCCAATGGATGTGATGCGCACCGGTTGTTCATTTCTAGGTAACATTGAGCCAGAAACTGATTTTTCACAGCAGCATAAAGCGGCGAATCGTCTGTTGGCGGCTTTCCCTGCAATCATGTGTTACTGGTATCGCTTTACCCATGATGGTGTTGAGATTGATTGCACCACTGATGAAGACTCGTTAGGCGGGCATTTCTTGGCTCTTTTACATGGTAAAACACCGTCTGAGCAACATCGCAAGGTAATGGATGTATCGCTTATTTTGTACGCAGAGCATGAATTTAACGCTTCTACCTTTACTGCGCGTGTATGTGCGTCGACGCTGTCTGATATGTTCTCTTGCGTGACAGGTGCGATTGGTTCATTGCGCGGGCCATTGCATGGCGGTGCGAACGAAGCCGCCATGGACATGATCCAAAAATTCAGCTCACCTGCGGATGCCAAAGTACAAATGGCTGGCATGCTTGAGCGCAAAGAAAAAATCATGGGCTTTGGCCATGCGATTTACCGCGAGTCTGACCCGCGTAACGTGATCATCAAACGGTGGTCAGAAAAACTGGCGCAGGAAAATGGCGATACGTCTTTGTACGACATTTCAGTGGCCTGTGAAGAATTCATGTGGGACAGCAAAAAACTGTTCTGTAATGCTGATTTCTTCCACGCGTCTGCGTATCACTTTATGGGTATTCCGACCAAATTGTTCACGCCTATCTTCGTCTGTTCACGTCTAACAGGCTGGGCCGCGCACGTGATGGAGCAGCGCAGCAACAACCGTATTATTCGCCCAAGTGCGGATTACGTTGGGCCAGAGCCGCGTAAAGTGTCACCTATTAGTCAGCGCTAAGCTGTAAGGGCGGGGCGAATGTTTATGCATTCGCTTCTGCTTTATTGCTTATATTTATTCGCCAGTATCTGCATTTCTCATTATCAAACAGGTTATGACTGGCGCGTTGTTACTCTCGTATTTAAGGACCGCTATGAATACCGATTACCGTAAACCTCTTCCAGGCACCAAGCTGGATTATTTCGACACCCAAGCAGCTGTTGATGCTATTACCCCAGGTGCTTATGCCAAACTACCTTATACCTCACGGGTGCTCGCTGAAAACTTGGTCAGACGCTGTGCTCCTGAGCAGTTAACCGATTCGTTGAAGCAATTAATTGATCGCAAGCGTGACTTGGACTTTCCCTGGTTTCCTGCACGCGTGGTGTGCCACGATATTCTCGGGCAAACGGCATTGGTTGATTTAGCCGGCTTACGAGATGCTATCGCTGAAAAAGGCGGTGACCCGTCAAAAGTGAACCCAGTGGTGCCCACGCAGTTGGTGGTGGATCACTCATTGGCTGTTGAGTACGGTGGTTTTGATAAAGACGCGTTTGAGAAAAATCGCGCGGTAGAAGACAGACGTAATGAAGACCGCTTTCATTTTATTCAATGGACCAAAACCTCGTTTAAAAACGTCGATGTTATTCCATCGGGTAACGGCATTTTGCATCAAATTAACCTTGAGCGTATGTCCCCTGTGGTGCAAAAGCTTAACGGCGTTGCCTTTCCGGACACGTTAGTGGGCACTGACAGCCACACGCCTATGGTCGATGCCCTTGGGGTGATGTCGATTGGTGTGGGTGGCCTTGAAGCAGAAAGCGTTATGTTAGGGCGCGCATCGTATATGCGCCTGCCGGATATTATCGGCGTTGAGCTAACTGGGCGCCCACAAGCAGGTATCACCGCCACTGATGTGGTGTTGGCATTGACCGAATTTTTGCGCAAAGAAAAAGTAGTGTCGTCGTATTTAGAGTTTTACGGCGAAGGCACTAAGCACCTGACGTTGGGTGACAGAGCCACCATTTCAAACATGACTCCAGAGTACGGTGCGACCGCGGCCATGTTCTATATTGACCGTCAAACCATTGATTATTTGACCCTAACCGGGCGTGACGACGAGCAAGTGAAACTGGTTGAAACCTACGCAAAACACACTGGTTTATGGGCAGATAGCCTTGAAACCGCTGAGTATGAGCGTGTACTTACATTTGATTTATCGACTATCGGGCGCAATATTGCTGGGCCGTCAAATCCCCATAGCCGTGTACCCACCTCTGAATTGGCCCAACGCGGTATCAGCGGCGTGGTAGAAAACGAAGAAGGCAAAATGCCTGATGGCGCGGTGATCATCGCGGCTATCACCAGTTGTACTAATACCAGTAACCCGCGCAACATGGTGGCCGCTGGCTTAATTGCTCGCAATGCCAACAAACTCGGCTTAACGCGCAAGCCTTGGGTGAAAAGCTCATTGGCGCCGGGTTCAAAAGCGGTGCAACTGTATTTAGAAGACGCCAAATTATTGCCTGAGCTAGAACAACTCGGTTTTGGGGTGGTGGCATTTGCGTGTACATCTTGTAACGGCATGAGCGGCGCCCTTGACCCAGTGATCCAAAAAGAAATTACCGATCGCGACCTATACACAACGGCTGTGTTGTCGGGTAATCGTAACTTTGATGGGCGTATTCACCCTTATGCGCAGCAAGCATTTTTGGCGTCACCGCCTTTAGTCGTGGCATACGCTATTGCCGGTACAATTCGTTTTGATATTGAACGGGATATTTTAGGCCATGATAAAAACGGTAATCCAGTAACACTAAAAGATATTTGGCCAACCGACGAAGAGATTGATGCGGTAGTCAAAGCCAGTGTTAAACCTGAGCAGTTCCGTAAAGTGTACGAGCCCATGTTTGATTTAAAAGTGGAATACGGCACGCACATTAACCCTCAATACGACTGGCGCCCACAAAGTACTTATATTCGTCGCCCTCCTTATTGGGAAGGGGCCTTAGCCGGCGAGCGTTCCATGAAGGGCTTACGCCCATTGGCAGTATTGGGTGACAATATCACTACGGATCACTTATCGCCTTCTAATGCGATTCAGCTCAACAGCGCGGCAGGTGCCTATTTGCACAAAATGGGGTTACCCGAGGAAGACTTTAACTCTTATGCGACCCACAGGGGCGACCATTTAACCGCTCAGCGCGCAACATTTGCTAACCCTAAACTGTTCAATGAAATGGTGCATGAGGTAGGTGCTGACGGGAAAAGTAAGGTCAAACAAGGCTCGCTAACGCGTTTAGAGCCACAAGGCACTGAAATGCGTATGTGGGAAGCGATTGAAACCTACATGCAGCGCAAGCAGCCACTGATTATTGTGGCGGGTGCGGATTATGGTCAGGGCTCATCGCGTGACTGGGCAGCCAAAGGCGTCCGCTTAGCGGGTGTTGAAGTGATTGTGGCAGAAGGTTTTGAGCGTATTCACCGTACTAACTTGATTGGTATGGGTGTATTACCACTGGAGTTTATGCCAGGTGATAACCGTCACACGTACAAGATAGATGGCAGTGAAACCTATGATGCTTTAGGTGAGCGTAAGCCGGGTGCACAAATGACCCTAAACATTACCCGCAAAAACGGTGAGCAGGTGAGTGTGCCGGTGAAGTGTCGTATTGACACCCAAGAGGAATCGTCAATCTATGAAGCAGGCGGTGTGCTACAACGCTTCGCGCAAGACTTTCTTGAAGCGACGGTAGGGTAAGGAGTAGGTATGGCTACTAAAGCTAAAACACATCAGCCACAAATCAAAATCCCCGCGACTTACATGCGCGGGGGCACCAGTAAAGGGGTGTTTTTCGCCTTGAATGACCTGCCTGAGTCGGCACAAAAGCCTGGCTCTGCAAGGGACAACCTCTTGCTGCGCGTCATTGGTAGCCCTGATCCTTACGGTAAACAAACCGATGGTATGGGCGGGGCGACATCGAGCACCAGCAAAACGGTGATTCTGTCGAAAAGCGACCAAGCCGAACACGATGTAAATTATCTGTTCGGCCAAGTGGCTATCGATAAAGCCTTTGTTGATTGGAGCGGTAACTGCGGTAACTTAACGGCTGCAGTGGGCTCGTTTGCTATCAGCAATGGTTTGGTGAAAGCCAGCCGTATTCCGCAAAACGGCATTGCCGAGGTGCGCATTTGGCAGCAAAACATCCAGAAGACCATCATTGCCCATGTGCCCATCACCGATGGCGAAGTACAAGAAACCGGTGATTTTGAGTTAGACGGTGTGACGTTTCCCGCCGCCGAAGTGTTGATAGAATTTATGCACCCAGCGGATGATGGCGATGCGGCTGCTCAAGGTCAAGACCAAGGCCCAAGTGGTATGTTCCCCACAGGTAATATTGTGGATGAACTTAACTCACCTGAGCTGGCGGCTGTTGGGGTAAGTAACCTTAAAGCAACGTTAATCAATGCCGGTATTCCAACGATTTTTGTAAACGCGGAAGACATTGGTTACACAGGCACTGAGTTGCAAGAGGTGATAAACGGCGACCCTGCTGCGCTGACCAAGTTTGAAACCATTCGCGCTCAAGGTGCTGTGCAAATGGGATTAATCAAGGATGTTAGTGAAGCTGCGTCACGCCAGCATACGCCGAAAGTGGCGTTTGTAGCGCCGCCAAGGCCTTATGTGTCATCCAGTGGCAAGGCTATTGAACTTGATGACATTGATGTATTGGTGCGGGCCATGTCGATGGGCAAACTGCATCACGCCATGATGGGCACTGCGGCCGTGGCCATTGGTACAGCTGCAGCCATTCCGGGCACACTGGTGAATTTGGCCGCTGGTGGCGGCGAGCGCAGCGACGTGCGTTTCGGTCACCCGTCGGGCACCCTAAAAGTCGGCGCGGCTGCCGAATTAGTGGATGGCCAATGGTCAGTGATAAAAGCGTCTATGAGTCGCAGTGCGCGTGTCTTGATGGAAGGCTGGGTGCGTATCCCTAAAGACAGCTTCTAACGCGTGTAACGTGCACTGCTTAAGTCACTCGTTGGTGTTGGCGCAAAATATCGCCAGCATCGCCCAAGCTGATTTAATCGGTGTCATGCAGATAAGCGATTGGAAAGCGACGTTAGCCTTTGCTAAGGTCGCTTTTTCGTGTCAGTTACGCACACAGCGTATTGAAATTCTACTTTTCAACTTATGTTGAGCTTGTAACAAAGGATATTCTGCAAGGATGATCGCCCCTCATACTGCTGCCTTTTGGCGCGCTACGCTGGCCCTGTGTTTAGGCTCGTTTATGGTGTTTGCTAACCTGTATGTGACTCAGCCATTATTGCCTATGATAGCCGAGCAGTTTGGGGTGTCCGCGCTGCAATCGAGTGTCAGTTTTACCATTTCCACCTTTACTCTGGGTATCTCTCTGCTATTTTACGGGCCGCTCTCTGATGCCATTGGGCGTAAAGGGATTATGCTGCTCACCATGATGGGTATTACGCTTACCACTACTTGTTTGGCCTTCGCTGGTGATTACCAAAGTTTGCTGATTTTACGTGCCGCCCAAGGCTTATTTTTAGCGGGTTTGCCCGCTATCGCGGTGGCCTACATGAGTGATGAATTTAACGCAGACGCTTTGATGATAGCCGTGGGAATCTATATCAGTGGTAATTCACTTGGTGGTATTGGTGGGCGTTTACTTGGGGGCTTTTTGGGGGAAAATTTCGGGTTGATCGGTACCTTCGAAATAATGGCATTACTCAGCTTAAGCCTGACACTAGCATTTGCTTGGCTTTTACCTGCTTCAAAAGGTTTTTTACCTAAACCTCTGCGCCCCAAATCCATGCTGCATCAGCTCGCAGCACACCTAGCAAACAAACGTTTGTTGCTAAGTTACTTGATAGGCGGACTAAGCTTCTTTATTTTTGTAAACCAATATAGCTTCATCACATTTGTACTTAAAGACAGCCCTTATTCTTTATCGGCTCAGTTTATTGGGCTGCTCTTTTTAACCTATTTATCTGGCACTTACGCATCTGCTATTTCAGGTAAATTGGGCAAGCGTTATTCGCAACCAGTGTGCATGATGGCTGGCACAGTGATTATCATGCTTGGCTCAGCCGTGACTTTAGTGCCGTCCATGTATGCGATTATTCTAGGGTTACTGATCAACGCATTTGGTTTCTTTTTGACCCACTCCACAGCTAGCAGCTGGGTAAGCTTGAACGCGAAAAGCGGTAAAGCCAGTGCCTCGTCTTTGTATCTGACTTTTTATTACCTTGGCGCAAGTACAGGCGGTATTTATTTAAACATGTTCTGGCAACGAGCTCATTGGGCTGGTGTTGTGCTGGGTTCGTGGTTAATGTTATTGGTTATATTAGCTCTTGGTTATAGATTAAGGCGTCTGCATGGTATTTCACAGCAGACATCACTATAGTAACGCCATGAGCTGACGCGATTTATGCTTTTCGTTGCTTTGAGGTAAATGGCACTATAAAGTTTATAAATCTGTTTGCTTGTTAGGATTGCTACAATCACCAATTACACTCTGCCTAACGCTTTATCCCTTAGTGTGCAAAAAATAAGGCTAATTATAGCGCTGGGCACAGCATTGATGATGAGTTTTATAATTGCTGATTTAAGCGTTATTCCCGAAGCTGTAAAACCTGTGTACCTCACCTCTCGCTTGGGTATGCAATTCCCGATATTGGCAACCTTTTTCGCTCTGACTTTTCTACCTTTTTATCAAAAAATACATGATGTGGTGCTGTGCATAAGCTTGCTATTAGTGTGCTATGCCAACTATTGGTTAATCGTACAATGCTGGAAAATAGCTGAGTTTTCATTTTCTTATGAAGGCACCTTGCTCTACGGGCTTTTTTGCATGTTTATCATGCGGCTATCCTTTAAGTTTTCAATCATTTTTGTGTTATTTACCATACTCGGCTTCGCCTTAATTATATTCTCGTATCCTGTTTACGCAGGCTTTGGCATGGTGAATCTTGGCTTTGTCTCCCTTGGCTTAATAATCAGTTTGATCGGCGTAAAACAAATCGAAAATGCCTTTGGGCGCTTTCAACAACTCAATGAAAAATTGGTGCGTTTAAACCAAATAGATCAGTTAACTGGGCTATATAATCGCGGCGCTTTAGAGCAGCAATTTGATCTGATGCTATCGGTTTCTAATCGTATTGGCACATCTATCAGTGTCTTTATGATTGACCTTGATAATTTCAAAGATTTTAACGACGGTCATGGGCATTTGCGCGGTGATGAAGTGATACAAACTCAAGCTGAAATATTAAGACAAGTGTTTAATCGAGAGACAGACACTGTTGCGCGCTATGGCGGTGAAGAGTTTATTGTCATATCACTGGGCATTAACGCACAGGCTTCTGAGGCACTGGCGGCTGAAGTTCTTAGAGAGTGGGTAAGAAGAAAAATTAAACACGGCAAAGGTCAGGGCCAAGATTTTGTGAGCTGTTCAATTGGCCTGATAAGCACTCAAGTCGATAAAGAAACCCAGAAGAAACATTTAATTGATACAGCGGATAAGGCACTTTATGCGGCAAAAGATAAGGGCCGAGCGCGTTTTATTAACGCTGATAATCTCGATATCCTGTAAGGGAAGCTTATTGGCCCACTCAAGAAAGCGACTGAGTAATACTGCCACTCGCTTTGCAATTATTACTGTTTTAACGCTGAGCTCCTTAGTTTTTACCTTCTAAAAATATAATTCCGTTACCACCAAACACGTCTGCACAACAGAGCTCTTCTACCATTAGCACGAGAACGCGGATATTTTTCAGCGATTGGAATACCCCTTGCTTAGTCTATATCACATCACTTTAACGTTGCGCGCACGTTACAGCCAAATCAAAGTGGAAACTCTAGCTAGAGCCAGAGCTGAAACAAAGGCTAGGAGTGTCAAGCGCAGCCGTAACTCAGTAAGAGGACAATACCATTGCCAAATATTCATAATTCACCCTCATCTCAGCCCGAAACAAGTGAAACAATTAACGAAACAAACAGCGAAAAAAGCGCCTTTCCTTCTTTACTAGCGCCATTAAATATGGGGAATATTCAGCTTAATAATCGTGTGTTTATGGCGCCCTTAACACGTTCTCGCTCAACCCCAGGGGAGAATTTACAGACGCCTTTGCATGCCTTGTATTACGCACAACGCGCTTCTGCGGGCCTGATCATCTCCGAAGCCACACAAATCAGCCCTCAGGGGCAAGGTTATGCGTGGACGCCGGGCATTTTCACTGATGAGCAAGTGAGCCATTGGGAAGTGGTCACAGATGCAGTACACAACGCCGGTGGTCGTATTTTCTGCCAGCTATGGCACGTTGGGGCTATCTCGCACCAAGTGTTCCAACCACATGATGCGCGCCCATTTTCATCAAGCGAATTTCAACCTGAAGGTGAAGCCTTTGTCGGTGATTTACTGCCAAACGGCCCAACGGTGCCGCACCCGAAAGCCCAAGCGATGACGCTTGAGGATATCGACAATCTAAAACGTGATTATCGTCACGCGGCAAAATGCGCAAAAGAAGCTGGGTTTGATGGTGTTGAATTGCACGCAGCGAACGGTTATTTGCTCGACCAGTTTATACGCTCATCGGTTAACAAACGAGACGATCAATATGGTGGCAGCGTGGAAAATAGATTGCGTTTGTTAGAGGAAGTTATTGATGTTATTGCGCAAGAAATACCGCGCAACAACATAGGTGTGCGCCTGTCACCCACGGGCGGCCCCGGTGGCAGTTATGATGACGACCCAGAAGGCACTTACGTCGCCGCAGCTAAAGCGGTGTCAGGCAAAGGCGCTGTTTATTTGCATGTGGTTCGCCCGAACAACCATACAGGCGATGGCTCAGGTATCGAAAAGGGTAATCAGTTGCTTAAGGATATGCGTGCAGCCTTTAGCGGAGTGTTTATCGCCAACGGTGAATTTAGCCCGCAAGAGGCTAATACGTGGATTGAAAACAACGACGCTGATGCAGTGGCATTTGGGCGCTCATTTTTAGCTAACCCAGATTTACCGGCTCGCATCGCCAACGATGGCCCGTACAACGAGCCAAATGAAGAGACATTCTACGGTGGCGGCAGTGAAGGATACGTAGATTACCCGTCTCTTAATTTCATTCAATCAGCCATGTAACGGCCGCTACTTCTATATGACGTTGAAAGGGCGTGTTTACCTAACGTAAACACGCCTTTCACTTTTAGATACTCGCCGAAGTGGACATTGAAAAACCGTAGTCCACTTCGCACTAGCTTTAAATGAGAGAGAAACGATGACCACTATTTCAGCATATGCAGCAAAATCAGAAGACGGCCAAATGGCACCTCATGAAATTAAACGCCGAGCGCCTGGGGAGCATGATGTACAAATCGATATTCAGTTCTGTGGTGTGTGTCACAGTGATTTGCACGCGGTTAAAAACGACTGGGGCAACTCAAATTATCCTTTAGTGCCTGGTCACGAAATCATTGGCGAAGTGAGCGCAGTGGGCAGCAAAGTAAGTGACTTCAAAATAGGCGATACGGTGGGTGTGGGTTGCATGGTGGACTCGTGTCAAACATGTGCAGCCTGTGAAGAACATCTTGAGCAGCACTGCTTAAACGGCGCGACCATGACCTATAACAGCAAGTTGAAAGACCCTACTGATGATGAAGAAGACATCACGCAAGGTGGTTACTCTAAACAGGTTGTGGTGAGTGATAAATTTGTGCTCAAAGTGCCTAAAAACCTAGATAAAGCCGCTGCTGCGCCGCTTTTGTGCGCAGGGATCACCACATACTCGCCGTTACACCAACACGGTGTTAAAGAAGGCATGACAGTGGGCGTGATTGGTTTAGGCGGCTTGGGCCACATGGGCATTAAGTTCGCTTCTGCCATGGGGGCGCATGTGGTGATGATCACCACCTCTAAAGAAAAGGCTGATGACGCCAAAAAGCTCGGCGCGGATGATGTATTAGTCACTAAAGACAAAGACGCCATGAAAAAATGGCGGGGTAAGTTTGATTTCTTGCTTAACACCATTCCCGTAGGGCATGACGTGAACCCGTATCTATCTTTGCTCAAATACAACAGCACTATGTGTTTCGTCGGTGCCATTGAGCCACTTGACGCGGTTAACGGTGCATTGATGATTGGCGGGCGTAAAGCGCTGGCAGGCTCACTTATTGGTGGAATTAAAGAAACCCAAGAGATGCTCGATTTTTGCGGTGAGCACAATGTGGTCTCCGAAATCGAAAAAATTGACATGCAGGATATTAATGACGCGTTTGAGCGTATGAAAAGTAACGATGTGCGTTATCGCTTCGTAATTGATATGCAGAGTTTTTAACGCCACTGGCCAATTGGAATACTGTAGCGCGTCTTTAAAATGAACATTGCCCAGAAAACCCAAGCATTGTGCTTGGGTTTTCTATTTAGGGCATCCTATTAAGAGCTTTGTGATTAAGGCTTTCTAGTGAGTCGCTTGGCTTGGCGTTATCGCTTGCTCGCATTGGCACCTCGGTATTTAACTGTGCTTTGAAAAGGTGCAGTGTAACTAAATTGGTGCTCGCTTTATTGGGCGTTACGTGCCAATGATAAGTAACTTCGAGAGTTTATTTTACCTTTTTACTGTAACCTATTGATATTCATGATTTTTAAGTGGTTATGAATATTCTTTGCTGAATAGTTCATTGAGCGGCATGCTTCTCGCAACTTCGCATAAATTAACCGTTTTATTTATTAACCAATTTTTAGATTTTTGACCAATAATAAAGGAACAGAATATAAAGTGCGCAACACCCTAATCTGGCTGCTAGTGACTCGTGTGATAGAGCATGCTGTTGAATACAGGCTTACTCATATAATCAAGCGCAATAGCGTGAGCAAGCAGCTGACACTGACCAACACATCATTATGGATAGTTGAATGAGTCAAGGTTATCGACACACAGTCGGCAGTACCACCTATCAGTTCACGAGTTTGGCCCAGCTAATGGCCAAAGCCACACCCGAACGCTCGGGAGATAGATTATCAGGCGTGATTGCTCGCACCGCACAAGAGCGCGTTATTGCTCAAATGACGTTGGCTGAAGTTCCCCTTAAAACCTTCTTGAATGATGCGCTAATCCCCTATGAAAAAGATGAAATCACGCGCTTAATTCTAGATGAACACGATCAACAAGCGTTTGCGCCTATTGCCCATTTCACCGTGGGAGATTTTCGAAACTGGCTGTTAAGCGACTACGCCACTAGCGAAGTACTGGCCAGTGTAAGTGCTGGCATTACCCCAGAAATGGCCGCGGCTGTGTGCAAAATAATGCGCAATCAAGACCTCATTTTAGTGGCTAAAAAATGTCACGTTACCACCGCATTTCGCAGCACAATAGGCCTGCCTAGCAGGCTTTCAACTCGATTGCAGCCCAACCACCCCACCGATGACATAAACGGCATTGCGGCCAGCATGCTAGATGGTTTGCTGTACGGAAATGGCGATGCGGTCATAGGCATCAACCCAGCAACAGACAATGTTGCACAGGCCACCCACCTGCTGCATTTAATGGATGACGTCATTCAGCAATATCAAATTCCAACACAAAGTTGTGTATTAACCCATGTGACCAACACCATAGAGTGCATTGAAGCGGGGGCGCCGGTGGACTTGGTGTTTCAATCTATTGGCGGTACACAAGCGACCAACAGCAGTTTTGGTTTTAATTTGGCGACATTAGCAGAAGCGCAAGAAGCCGCGCTTAGTCTAAACAGAGGTACAGTGGGCAACAATGTGATGTATTTTGAAACCGGTCAGGGCAGTGCGTTGTCGGCGAATGCACATCATGGGTTAGATCAGCAAACATGCGAAGCCAGAGCCTATGCTGTGGCCCGAAAATTTAATCCATTGTTGGTTAATACAGTGGTGGGCTTTATTGGCCCTGAATATTTATACGATGGCAAAGAGATCACCCGAGCTGGGCTTGAAGATCACTTTTGCGGAAAATTGCTTGATCTGCCTATGGGCTGTGACGTGTGTTACACCAATCACGCTCAAGCTGATCAAAACGATATAGACAACCTGTTGACATTACTCGGGGTGGCGGGTTGTTCATTTATTATGGGGATCCCGGGCTCAGACGACATTATGCTGAATTATCAAACGACCTCATTTCACGACGCCTTGTATTTGCGTCGGGTGATAGGCGCGAGACCAGCACCAGAGTTTGAGATGTGGTTAGACCAAATGAAGATCATGAAAAATGATGGGCAGTACATACTATCGGATCATGTGCCAGACGTTTTTGCCCGTTCGTTAAAGGCACTAGGGGGACGTTCATAATGAAAAAGTACATTGAGGAACCCGCAACACAAAGCAAGAGGTTGGACAATCACGGGAGTCTAACAAACAGTAAAGTGGTAAAAAACCCATGGCGCACCTTACGTAGCTATACGAATGCACGTATTGGACTAGGGCGGGCAGGGATAAGCTTACCCACCTCTGAAATGCTGGGGTTTCAGTTGTCGCATGCCAAGGCCCGAGATGCAGTGAAATTGCGATTAAACACGCAAGAGCTACAACATAAACTCACCGAGTTTTCGTCATTGTTGCCTTGCCCACCCATGGTGCTGCATAGCCAAGCGTTTGATAGAACGACATTTTTGCAGCGCCCTGATCTGGGAAGAAAATTAAATGACGTGTCGCGCAACGACTTACTTAACTTTATGACCCAACAAGGGGGAGAAAGCGAGCCGCAATACGATTTGGCGATAGTGGTAGCGGACGGACTTTCATCCTTGGCGGTGCAACATAATGCCGCGCCTTTTTTAAAGCAGTTAATGACTCGACTACACAGCGCATCAGAGTCGTGGAGCTTGGCACCGATGACGATCATTGAGCAAGGCCGGGTCGCCATTGGTGATGAAGTAGGGGAGCGGTTAAACGCCAAGGCCGTGTTGCTGTTAATTGGTGAGCGTCCTGGGCTGAGCTCCCCTGATAGCCTAGGGTTGTATTTTACCTGGCAACCCAAAGTAGGCTTAAACGATGCACAGCGAAATTGTATTTCTAATATCCGCCCTGCAGGTTTGGGCTTCGACGATGCGGCTCAAAAAGCGATGTATTTACTAACCCAAGCCAGGCGCTTAAAGCTTTCAGGGGTTAACCTCAAAGATCGTTCTGATAGTGATGTGCTTAGCGCGTTAAAAAACAGAGTAGTGCCTATGCGCAGCTTTTTAACTAAGCCGAGCTAGCGTGACACTGAGGTTGCCTTGATTAATATCTAGCAAAAAAATAATGGGTGCATAAAGAGCTAAGTCTACTCCCGTGTTTCAGTGAATTTTTAATAGACATGAAAAAAAACGAGCTGTTAAATACAACAGCTCGTTGATATTTTTCATAAACATCATGCATTAACGATTGTTACTATATGCCTAAGCGTATTCTTAGCGTTTAAAAAGGCTCGTTCGTGAAGGTACAAAGCGCGCTAAACCAAACAATCCAACAAACAATAACCAAAAGCACCAGCGCCTTGGCGTTCGTACTCTTCTTCGTATACATCACAGTTATCAATCGAACCACCTGGTATGGGCACTAGCTTAATTGCGACAACGTGGGTGCTTGAAGATTGGGCATCGTACTCATCTAGTTCAATTTCACCTGTGATATCTTTATTAACGCTAGATACAGTTGCCGTTGCAATGATTTCGCCGTTTTCGTTAATGCCATTGGCTTGAGCAATGGTATAAGGGCTATTGCATTCAATTAAGTCGTTTAGGCTTGAGAAAATATCGTTACGATAATCATAAACAAAGCCTTCTACCCGGCGAATGCCTGAGCTGGTTTCTTCAAACTCGGTGAAACCAACCACTAGGTTGTCGTCATTGATTGCGGTGGGGACAGTAGAGGCACTGTCAAAGAAATCATCTGGGTAGTCAATGATACCTGAGTCGTAGTCATACACGAAAAACTTGTTAGGCGTTGAGCCCAGTACGCTTTTGGTGGCGTATCCTACAACCAAATCATTGTTATTGATGTCGACCGCGTAGCTGGCAAAAACATCGTACTCTTCGTCGCTATCTTCGCTGATCGTGTAGGCTTTGTCATTGTCGTAAATTACTGCCGCTGAGGTTAAGGTGTCAGTATTTTGATAGAACGCCGGTGACGTACCCACGGCAATACCAAAATCGTTGATGGCGACAGCCGTGCTGCTGTAAACCGTGGTGTCGTCTTCATCTGGTTCAATTAACATGGGTAGGGCGTAGGTATCTTCGACACCGTTATCGTCTAATTGCCAAATAACCCCTCTTTGCTGAAATACGCTTCCGAGACTGGCATTGGTGCTGATACTTAAACTGCGCAAACACGAGGCTTCAGGGATATCACCTCGCTCACTTTCATCGGCACAAGCATCGATACTGTCTTGCAAGGTAGTAGACACCAATTCAGTGCTCCCTATGCCGACTACTTGATTCAATTCATTTATATCGTAGGCTTCGCTGTATCCGCCCAAAGTACTTTCAGGCGGTGTCAGCTCTATTACGTTATCTTCTATTTGAGCGAATCCACGGTAGTAAAAATCATTTAGTACATAAGTGACATCTTCTATGTCTTCTGTCACATATTCCAGTTTATAAAAACCGTCGTAACTTTTCCCGACGGTATAGCCAAAGTCGTTGATACCACGTACGGTTGTGGTGGCACTGTTGCGGTACTCGTCGGTGTCATTGTCAATGGTGTCAAAACCATGAAGCAAAGTACTGGTGTCTTCTGAGGCCACATAGCTATTTAAGCTGGCAATTTGCTGAAAGAACTGGCTTTCGGCATTGGCCGTAATATAGGCATATAAAAATTCGTAGTCAGCGGTATTGAAGTCGCCCGAACGAGCATTTTCTAAGTTGGTTAACCCGGCAATGAGCGTAGCTGAATCGAAATTCAGCAATGAAACATCAATTACGGGATTAAATTGCGACGCTAAGTTAACGGCGATTTCACCGATGCTGTTGATGGCGGTTGGGTATGAGTCAACGCCTAACTCTGCGACGGGTAACTCAACTACTTGATACTGAGCACCGAACGCAGCGGGAACTGATAAAAAGGCGCTGGACAGAAATGCGCTGGACAAAAAGGAGCGGGATAAAAGAGCTGCTATTCGTGTTTGTTTCATTGTTTTTTCATCGCTTGTTTCATTGCTCGTGTCATCGCTTGATTATTACGGCTTACTATTGGCCTGCATAAAAGCGCTCTGCTCAAAACTAAATGTCTGACTCTGTTAGCGCTGTCGTTTATCTAGCTTGTGCAATGCTTTACTGGCTTTTAGGCAATAAAGGGCCTAACAGCGATAAAGCGAAAGGCTTTCAAAGCGTATGATGCAGATGTCGGCTAATGTGAGTCTTGGGTCGTCACTTGATATGTGAATCAGCGCCATAGCGAGGCAATTCCTTACTATGGCGCGAATGCGGTAAACCAATTAGTTAACTTGGTTTTGATCCACTAATGTCATGCTGAACCCGGTTGATGCGCTGTCATCTGGGGCAAAAATCAAGAACTGCTCAACACTGTCTTCGTCTAATGTCAGTTGGAAGCTGTCCATGATGATATCGCTGCCTTCGATAGTAGCGATGGCGAACACATCGTAAGTGTTATTGATAAGCGTGATAGAGCTGTTGCTTTCTTGTAAAACAGACAGGGTATTATCAGCGGTAGAAATCACTTCGTCGTTTTCAACAAAGTAGAATTTCACACGGCTAAAATCATCAGAGTCACTTAAGTTAACCACTTTAATTCCATGGCTATAAATGCTTGAACTGCTGCTTTTAGTGATGGTTAAAGACTTAATAATGGACTCGTAGTTATCAACGATACCGTCTTCGTTTTCATCGATAATGTCGTCTTCGTCATCATCAACGGCATCCGTTTTAGAGTATAAGAAAACAATATTGTCTGCGTTTTCTTGCAAACTTAACAATGCATCATGAATAAACAGCTCGTCATTATCAGCATTTAGAATGTCGAATGAATAGTCACCGTTAGAAGTCGTTGTCGTTTCACTGAATTGGCCGTATCCCAGGTCATCTACCATCAATTCGCTGTCGTCATCTAAATCAACGTTTAAGTCGACTACGCCAGTGTAATCAGGAATGTACTGGTTTGTGGCGATGCCGTTGTAAAAACCGAATGAGGCCTCAGCGTCAACATCGTTTAGCTCAGTAACACTGTTTACACCGATACTGTCGATGGTAAAAGGTGAGCTGCCTACACCTACGTTGTCACGCAATACCACAACATATTGGCTTACCACAGAATATGAAATATCTTCAGAGGTAAAGATTGGCTCGCTGCCACCTGGCTCAGTGATGTAGAAAATATACTGATCTTGTTCAATCTTTATATTGTCTGTAAGGCTGTTGAGTTCAACGGTTGATACGAACTCTGCTTCATTGAAGGTTTCGTTGTCTTCAGAGATGTAAACATCCACAGTGGAGTAGTCAGTGTTTAGATTTAGAAAACGCACGTTAAATAAATCATCGTCGTCGTCATCATCGTCATCTACCACAGGGATATCAAATGTGAGTACGTTAGGCGAACGAATATCGTCAGTAAGGGCAACAAAGGTAATCACTTCGTTTTGAATTTTATGCTGCTCTTGATAAATCACTTCAAGATCGCTGCGATCGCTACTTTCTTCGTCCTGCCAGCCAAGTTCAACCCAATAAGTGTCATTGTCCAGCGCGTTGTTCGAAGTGACATTGCCGAAAGTCACTGCACCATAGGTAATTTCTACTTCGTCGTCGTCATCTTCATCTAAGTCTTCATCAACGGTGAGATACACTGCTGGGGCGTTGTATGAGGCGTTGTAAAAGCGGATGTATCCAGTGTTGTCATCGTCACTTGAACCACAGCCAGTAAGAGATAATAACGCAACCCCCAAATATAGAGCAGGGGAGCGAATTATCGACGACGTCGTTTTGCTTAACTTCATTGTATCTCCAGGTTTATTTTCTTAGGTGAGATGCGGTCATATTTCACCTAAGGCTTTGTTTAATTGCCATTGTGACGTAAGGATAAAACGTTAAGTTCATTGGTTATGAGGCTCTTTACATAACCTTTACCTTTCTTGGCAATCGCTGACATTTCTATACAAATGAAGACAAAAGCTTGCGGGAAATTTGAACGAAATAGTTGGATTTGACAGGTTGGCTCGCACTGGCCACAGCTCAGGTCAGATGTACAAATTGTCCTTTAAAGAAACACTGCTGATTTACTACAAGGTTTAGTAATACCATTACTACACGGCGACGCCTTAATCAAAAACCGCTGGGCGCATTCTAAGGGGGCATTTATTAATGCGGATTGGTATGAATGGGTGAACTTCGGATCTCATAAAAAAGAAGCGGCTCGGACGAACCGCTCAATAACGAAATTAGTTCTTTTGGGCCTCTGGCTTGACCCGAATGATTCGATTAGTCGCGCTTTGGTGGATGAGCAAATTACCGTCACGGGTTGGGCGCATGTGGCGCACTATGCCGGCGAAGATTTGCGCGTCTCCCTTTCCTGTAGGAATGGGCCAACTTTGAAAGGTTTCGTTTTTTCGGTCAAAACGCACCAAGGCATCAGGGCGTTTACCTGATTCGTTGTACCAAATGGCATCCCCAATGACTGCGATAGCGTAGGGGTGTGAGTTTGGCCCGCTGGGGGAAGGCCATTCTTTGACTTCACCATTGTCAGGGTTGAGTCGACCTAAGCGGCCCCGCCCAGAATTGACGTACCAGATCATGCCGTCATCTGCGATATCAAGGCGCCTAACGGTCGTGCTTTCATTCGGCAGTGGGTACTCACTGAGCGACATGGTTGTAGGGTCTACTTTGACTAAGCAGTTACTACCATTACAGGCCACCCAAGGCGTGCCCTGGCTATCAATTTTAATGCCATACGGGCGAGCGTCTTGGGTTGGCATGGTGACTAATTTGATTTCCCCCGTGCTGGGTATCAAGCGGCCTACCATATTGCTGTGCTGCAAGGTAAACCACAAAGCACCGTTGTCATCGAAAATAGCTGAATGGGGGTCTTTCGCTTGCGGGTCGGGCATTTTATATTCGGTAATCTCGCCCGTTTGGGGATTGAGCTTACCCATTGTGCCGTTCTTGTTGCCTGTGTACCAAATGTTGCCGTTACTGTCGTGGGTGACAGTGTGCGGCATGGCGCTAGCCGGCAAGGGATATTCACGCATTTCACCAGTTTGTGGATTTATGCTCCCAATGAGATTTCCCCACTGGCCTGCCCACCAAATTGATCCATCTGGCGCTTCAATTGGATCTCGTGAACGCTGGCCCAGTGTAGGAACAACCCATTCTTCAAACGTAACAGAGAGGTCGCCCTCTACCAGCTGTGGGTTGCGCCGCGACTTAGGAGGAAAGTGTTTGGCTAAATAGGCTGTGATTTTTTCCCGGTTCGGGTTGCCGTCTAAATTGACCATGGTGGCAATCAAGTGCTGCCAACCGGTTTGGTTGTAGCCAACGCTAGATGCAATGCGATCGCTGGTATGACAGGCGTTGCAATGGGCTTCAACCAACTGTTTGCCGACATCGTCGGGCAGAGGTTGTGCAAATAAAGAGCCTGGGCTCAGTATGTGGGTTAACCCCATGGTCAAAATGGCTTTCGCTAAATGCTTCATGTTTCCTCCTAAGTGAAAAATACACATCCACGGCATCACAAAATCATAACAGCACAATACCACAAGGCCACGGTCCTACATTACCCGAACAAAGCGTAAAGTTGCAGAGTGGCTATGCAACTGCTTAAGGTCTAGCCTACTCTAATTTGTGGGCATTAAGAATATTTCGCGAACACAATTTCGTTTGTCGGCTTCAACGGCAAATAACACTGCATCTGCAACATCTGCAGGGGCAAGTTTGTCAGGCTTTTCGTCATCAAAAAACGGGGTGTTGACCATGCCCGGGGTAATGGTAGTACAGCGACCGCCCCATTCTGCCATCTCCTCTGCTAAGTTTTGCCCGAAACCATACGCAAACCACTTCGTCGCTCCGTATATCGAGCCTTTGATTGGGCGCCTACCTGCGGCTGAGCTGGTAATGATAAACTGACCTACAGACTCTCTTAGGTGGGGTAACGTGAGCTTAGCGGTGTAAAGTAAAGCATTGATGTTAATTTGAATCATGGTATCCCACTCATCGGGATCGCCTTTTTCTGTGCCAGATGTAGACACACCCATGCCAGCATTGGCATAGGCCACATCGAGGCGGCCGAATTTATTGATACCTTCTTTTACCACTTTCTCAAGCTCGTTAATGTCGGTGGCATCTGCGGCGACTGCAATTGCATGGTCAGCGCCAAGGTAATCCACTAATTCATCTAACTTTTCTTGTCTTCTAGCGGTTAACACCACTTTGTGGCCGTTTTGGACCAATATTTTGGCTGTCATCTCGCCAATACCACTGGATGCGCCGGTAATTAATACGACTTTTTCTTTCGCCATGTTACTTTCTCCTAGTGATGTAAAATTTGATGTTTTGTGTTTGTTACTACTAGAGCTGATGGTGTTTTGATCAAATTCAAGCCAAGTAGATGAAGTCACTTAATCATTAGATGTAAATAATCATTTAAGTGTCCTATCTTGGTCTATCGACGAGGAGCCAATGTGAACATGCCGTTCTCGCTTGAAAGGATTAGATTTTATAATGCTGGGTGAATAAAAAATGTGCGTTGTGTAACGCTTAAAATGTCACTAAAATCCGCGAAAATTTAACCTAAGTCGTTAATTATGAGCGATTTGAAATATTCTAATTAAGTATTTAAAAGGGCGGGTGAAGTGAACACAGCAGAATTTATTCAAATTCGAAAATTTATCGTTAAATTGGGCATTATGTTGCACAAATACGGTACACCTGCGTTTCGCTTAGAAGCATACTTAACTGAGCTTGCGACCTATTTTGGGGTCCGCGCTTCCTTTATTGCCACGCCCACGGCATTGACGTTCGTCATTTGGAGCGACAGACGAGAAGATGAATACAACCACTCAGTGCGTGTGCAGCCCGGTGATTACGATATGAATGCGTTGTCTCGCACCGATGAGTTGGCCACGCGCCTGCTCGCTGGTGAGGTCGGTTTAGAAGAAGCCGATCATCAGCTTGACGTGATCAATGAGATGCCCAGTCCTTACGGTAAGATATTAACCGGTCTAGGGTTTTGTGCTGCCACGGGCGCATTCGCTATGCTAATGGGGGCGAGTTGGCAAGAAATACTGTGGACCTCGTTAATTGGCCTAGTGGTTTACTTTTTAGTGTTGTGGTCGCAAATATCTCGCCGGGTGACCCTAATGCTTGAGCCAGCGGCATCTTTGGTCGCAGGACTGATTGCTTGTGCCATCAGTTTCTATTTCGATCACGGGATCAATATTCCGCTGGTGGTGCTTTCGTCCGTTATCATCTTAGTACCGGGATTAGCCTTAACCATGGGCCTAGCCGAGTTATCATCACGAAATTTAGTCTCTGGTACTGCGCGCGTCATGGATGCGGTGATGCAATTATTCAAACTTTATTTTGGGGCATTTCTAGGGATAAGCATCGGCTTTGGTTTATTTGGCCCGAATGAGTCATTGGTCGCCACTTCGTTACCGGAATGGACGCGCTGGTTCGCCATTTTGATGTTGTGTTTGGGTTTAGTGGTCATCTTCAGAACGCGGGTTAAACATATTCCGTGGACCTTGCTCTCAGGTTTTATTGCCTATGGGGCGACGGTTTGGAGTTCAACGTATTTAGAGCAGGGGTTAAGCACCTTTGTTGGAGCATTTGCTCTTGGGATTTACGCTAATTTATTCACCCGAATTGCCCACGCTCCAGCGTCATTGGTGAGCATGCAAGGCTTGATTGTTTTGGTGCCAGGTTCGAAAACCTATATTGGTTTGAATTCCTTTGTTTCCGGCCAAGACTTTGTGCAAGCAGAGCATATTGGGCAGGAAACTTTCTTGATTTTTATGTCGCTGATTGCAGGCCTAATATTCGCCAATGTTGTCATGCCCACAAAAAAGGCACTGTAGGTATTGTGTTTAACCTAAGCGCCTCGGTTTGATTTGGAGATAGTGGGTTAACTCACCTCTTTTAACCCTTCGTCCGTCTCTGCTAGATAGTGCTTAGGAAAAAAGCTGTCGGGGCTGGCTTCTTTAAGCGCTTGGGCAAACTTGCTGGGTTTCTCATCATCAAAAAAGCTGCCGGGTGTGGGGCTTTGGTATATTTCATCAAAGCGGCGCACTTCGGTTTGACTGACGCGCCTGAAAATATGCGAGCGATTAAGATCTTCTGTGTTGCGCAGACCTGCAGATGCGATGATTTCTAATGCCGAATTCACTGTGGCTTTGTGATAGCGAGCCACTCGCTCAGCTTTATCTGGCACCACTAAACCTCTAGCTAACTTAGGGTCTTGCGTGGCTATGCCAGTGGGACACTTGTTGGTGTTGCATTCTAATGATTGTACGCATCCCAAAGCGACCATCATGCCTCTGGCGCTGTTGCACATATCTGCGCCAAGGGCGAGGTTTTTGACCAAATGAAAGCCACTGAAGGTTTTACCGCTGGCAATTACGCGAATGTCTTTTTTCAAATCAAAACCGACCAAAATGTCGCACACGAATGACAGTGCTTCACGCAGCGGCATACCCACAGAGTTAGAGAACTCAAGTGGGGCGGCGCCTGTGCCGCCTTCGCCGCCATCCACCGTGATAAAGTCAGGTTTAATGCCGGTTTCAACCATGGCTTTACAAACAGCAACAAACTCGCTGGCACGGCCGATACACAGTTTAAATCCTACTGGTTTGCCACCAGATAATTCCCGTAATTGTTTGACGAATTGCATCATTTCAATCGGTGTGTCGAAGGCGCTGTGAGAGGGTGGGGAGTCCACTTGTGTGCCCGGCTCAACTAAGCGAATTCTGGCAATTTCATCGGTGTTTTTATCTGCAGGTAAAAGGCCGCCGTGGCCTGGTTTCGCCCCTTGGCTGAGTTTGATTTCAATCATTTTGATCACATCTTTTTGGGCGATTTTTTGAAATGCTTCAGGGGCGAAGTTACCGTCTTTATCGCGACAACCGAAATAGCCGGTACCAATTTGCCAAACAATATCACCGCCGTTTTCAAGGTGGTAATCACTGACGCTGCCCTCGCCTGTGTTGTGATAAAAGCCGCCTATGGCCGCGCCTTTATTTAATGCCCGAATGGCGTTGTCGCTCAATGCGCCAAAGCTCATGGCGGAGATATTGAAAAAGCTGGCTTCGTAAGGCTGCAAGCAATCAGGCCCTCCGACAGTAATGCGAGGCGCAGGGCGTTTGCTGTCATGGTGCTTTGCCGCCATTGAATGGCCTATCCATTCGTAGCCCACGCGTTGGGTGTCGATTTTTGTGCCATAGGGGTTGGAATCCAAACTTCCTTTTGCTCTTTGGTAAATCAATGAACGGAACATACGGGTTATCGGCGTGCCGTCGGTTTCTGATTCGAAAAAATACTGACGAACAAAGGGGCGAATACGCTCCATAATCCAGCGACCGTGACCAACAACGGGAAAGTTACGTAAAATGCTGTGCCGTGTTTGGTTATAATCGTAATAACCCACTGCCACGATAGGGATGAGTAACACGAACAGCCATAGTGCGGGCAGCCAAAATAAGCTCAGAAGTAGAACGACCACAGCTGACCAAATTGCAATTCTTATCAGTTTTGTTTCCATTGTTGCTCACTATTGTTGGTTTTTTGATTGGGTGATAATTATCAGACCTCTTGATCCAAGAACATCGTTCAATTATTTCTATTGCTGGAGAATAATCTAGTGGGTTGTGTATCGGCATATTTCAATGCGCTTACTGAATACACCTTAAAATCTGTTTATCTGTGTTGATCTACTAAGATTGGGTTTCCGTCAGGGTCTGTCACCATGAAGCTGCCTGGGCCTTCACTGTTTTCATCGGCTTCGCTAATAAACTCAACGTCTCTATCTCTTAATGATTGCTGAATTTTACGCACATCAGTGAAGGTTTCTGTGGGATTACCGTGATTGTCCCAACCTGGGTTGAATGTCAGCATATTTTTTTCAAACATACCTTGAAACAAACCAATGGTTTGACTGCTATTTCTGAGGATTAACCAGCCTTGTTTTTGGTCTCCTCCTACTACCGCAAAGCCTAGTTTTTGGTAAAAGCTTTTGGATAAGTCGATGTCTTTTACGCTTAAGCTAATTGAAAATGCACCCAGTTCCATGATGTTCTCCTTTGTTCACGTTCGCTAGCATGCATGAATACTAACTTGTTCGAGCATGCTATGTGTACAATAACGCTAGCATTCAAGATCAGTTCACGCAAAGGACGGTGGTTAGTTGATGAGACTTATCGCCTAACCTAGATGTTCAGCTAGATAATCCACTAAGGTGCGAATTTTGGGTGATAAATGCCTGTTGCGCGGGTAAACAGCCCAAATACCTTCTTCGGATTCGCGATAATTATCAAGCAAGCTGACCAGAGCGCCACTTTCGAGGTCTTCTTGCACGTAGTAATCCGGCAGTTGCACTATGCCCAACCCTTTTAGTGCAGCGTCCACTAAACTGTACCCGCTGTTATACCTTAGCCTGCCTTTTACGCGGATATTTCGCTCTTTACCCTCGTCACAAAAGTGCCAATAATCTAGGGTGCCCAGTAAGCAGCTGTGTTTATTCAATTCTGACAGAGAATGCGGAAAGCCGTATTTCGCCAAGTACCCAGGGGAGGCACACACAAAGTTGGTGCGGGTTGCGAGCTTTTTCGCCATCATAGATGAGTCGCTTAATTTACCTAAGCGAATAGCTAGATCGTAGCCTTGCTCCACTAAGTCTATTTTCTGGTTGCTTAAATATGCCGACACCTCTACGTCAGGATAAAGCAGCATAAAATCATTCACTAAGGGCAGAATTTGTTGCTCACCATAGGTAACGGGGGCAGTGAGGCGAATCGTGCCTTGGGGCTTTGATTGTAAATTTGTGATGGCGCGCTCTGCGGCATCGAGTCCATCAAGTACGCTGCGACAATGTTGATAAAAAAGGCGGCCTTCTTCGGTCAAGGACACTTTACGCGTGGTGCGATAAAACAGCTTCACGTTTAATCTCGATTCTAATGCGCTTATCTGGCGGCTGACTTGGGCTGTTGAAATAGCTAAATTTTTTGACGCTTGAGTAAAACTTTCTGTTTCAGCCACATAAACGAATTCGTTGATCCCTTCCCACTGCATGATTGTTACCTGTGAGTAAAAGTAATTTACTGAATCAGTATATTATCATTCTTCAAGAAATAAATATAATGCTCTGCATACTCGCAAACGAGCGTGAAAACAGAAACGTATGGGCGTGTTGGCAAAAGCTTGAGCAAGGCGCTAAACAGCCAGTTAAGACATTACATAGGAAGCAAAGATGAGTTGGGTGTTTTTAATACTAGGTGTGGTTGCGGAAGCCATGTCACATGTAGCGCTAAAAGAAACTGATGGCTTTACTCGGCCTATTCCTAGTGCGCTCGTGTTAATGGGGCACCTTGCGGCTTTTATGTTTTTAGGCCAAGCGATGAAAGGCATGCCCATAGGAATTGTACACGCGTTGTGGGCTGGGCTAGCGATTGTCACCGTCACCTTATTGTCGACAGTGATTTACCGCCAACACCTGGATTTAACCACGTGGTTTGGTATGGCGTTCGTCGCCGTAGGTGTGGCAATGATCAATTTGTCCCAAGGCCATAGCCATTAAGTACGAGTCGATTTTCAGACCTTGAGGGCGTGTTTTAAACGAATGGAGCACAGCACACAAAACAACTACTTTTCATGTAGGTAATTTATTTCAGTCTATTTATTAACACACTTTTACTAATGCAGTTTCATCCACGAAATCGATTTATTTACGTAATCAATTTATTAACTCAAAGAGAGGACCACTATGTCAGATCAATTTATTAAATCTAAAGCCGCTATTGCTTGGGGACCTAAGCAGCCATTGTCTATCGAAGTAGTAGACGTCATGTTACCGCGTAAGGGCGAAGTATTAATTAAAGTGATTGCCTCTGGAGTGTGTCACACAGACGCATTCACTTTATCCGGTGACGATCCAGAAGGGATTTTCCCGGTCATTCTGGGCCACGAAGGGGGTGGTATCGTTGAACAAGTAGGCGAGGGCGTAACCAGCGTTTCGGTTGGCGATCACGTTATTCCTCTTTACACCCCTGAGTGCGGTGAATGTAAATTCTGTTTGTCTGGTAAAACTAACCTTTGTCAAAAAATACGTGAAACTCAAGGTAAAGGTTTGATGCCTGACGGCACCACGCGTTTTTATAAAGACGGCCAGCCTATCTTTCATTATATGGGTTGTTCAACATTTTCTGAATATACGGTTTTACCTGAAATCTCATTGGCAAAAGTGAACAAAGACGCCCCCTTAGAAGAAGTATGTTTGTTAGGTTGTGGTGTTACCACAGGCATGGGCGCGGTGATGAATACCGCCAAAGTGGAAGAAGGCGCGACTGTGGCTATTTTCGGTTTAGGTGGCATTGGCTTGTCAGCCGTCATTGGTGCAACTATGGCCAAAGCCAGTCGTATCATCGCTATCGACATCAATGAAAGTAAATTCGAACTAGCGAAGAAATTGGGCGCAACTGACTTTATCAACCCTAAAGACTACGACAAACCCATTCAAGACGTGATTGTTGAGCTAACAGATGGTGGCGTTGACTACTCATTTGAGTGTATCGGCAACGTTAACCTTATGCGCTCTGCACTTGAGTGTTGCCACAAAGGCTGGGGCGAGTCTGTGATCATCGGTGTGGCGGGTGCTGGGCAAGAAATTTCAACCCGCCCATTCCAGCTAGTAACGGGGCGTGTATGGCGCGGCTCTGCCTTTGGTGGCGTGAAAGGGCGTTCTGAATTGCCAGATTACGTAGAGCGTTACTTACAAGGTGAGTTCAAACTGAGCGATTTCATCACCCATACCATGGGCCTTGAGGACATCAATGAATCTTTCGACTTGATGCACAAAGGCGAGAGTATTCGCAGCGTTATTCACTTTTAAGCGAAAGCGATATTGTGACTGCTTACCCTTTGGCGAGCAGTCATTCTTTATGCTTTTTTAGCAACAACACGAAATTCTACAAAACAACAAAAGGCTCCTGGCCGAGTTTTAGGCATGCTTATGACAATTGAAAATTTATCAATCAACAAAAGCTTTGGCGGCTGGCACAAACAGTATAGTCATCCATCCAAGGCCCTAAATTGCAGCATGCGCTTTGCGATTTATTTACCGCCGCAAACCGCGAATGGCACTAAGGTGCCCGTTTTGTATTGGTTGTCAGGCTTGACCTGCACCGACGAGAACTTTATGCAAAAAGCCGGTGCACTGCGTATAGCAGCCCAGCTGGGCATCGCCATAGTGGCACCAGACACCAGCCCTAGGGGCGACGATGTGGCCGATGATGAAGGTTATGATTTGGGTAAGGGCGCAGGCTTTTACGTGAATGCGACCCAAGCACCTTGGGATCGACATTATCATATGTACGATTATGTGGTGAATGAACTGCCTCAGCTAATTGAAGGGACATTTCCCGTGTCGGACAAACGCGCGATTGCAGGCCATTCGATGGGCGGCCATGGGGCATTGACTATCGCCATGCGCAATCCTGAGCGTTACACATCTGTGTCGGCATTTAGCCCGATCAGCAACCCAGTAAACTGCCCTTGGGGGCAAAAAGCCTTCACCACATACCTTGGTAGTGACATGGCAAAATGGCGTGAACATGATGCCAGCGAATTGATGCGCAGTGCCACACAGTTTGTCCCTGCTTTGGTTGACCAAGGCGCATCTGATGACTTCTTGAGTGAGCAGCTAAAGCCTGAAGTATTGCAAAGTGCAGCTAAGGCCAGCGGCTATCCGTTAGCGCTGAATTTGCACGAGGGTTACGATCATAGTTACTACTTTATCAGTAGTTTTATCGAAGAACATTTATGCTTTCACGCTGAGCATTTGAACAAGGCGTAGCCTAAAGCCAATGCTCTCACAGTTATGCTTGTTGGTTCAGTATCTAATAAGGTGAGCGCTTGCGCTTGCCTTAATCTTAATCCTCATTTACCCGCTTACTTATTTTGCCGTTTTTGATTAATTCACACAGATGGGAGAATGTTTTGCTTATTTATTTTTATCGTATTACATTGCGACTAAATTAACTCCAGCCGCATTGTTAACAAAGTGTTGTTAACAATATTTCGATGTTGTACCTTATTCATTAACGAATGTGATAAGGGTTAAACGTATGGATTTTGTTGTTACAGGGCGTATTAAGATATTTTTAATTACACTAGTTTCACTTTTTATATTGGGCTGCGCGCCGCACCAGAGTGCATTACATCAAAGTGTGCCGGTTGATGATAAGGCGCTTTCTATCGCGGTGAACAAGCACAGCCAAGATCACCAGCGGGTGGAGCGTGATTTTAATCGCGATTGGCTATTTTCCCTTAGTGATAACACGCAATATAGCAACACAAATTTTGACGACAGTGCATGGCGAACGCTTAACCTTCCTCACGATTGGAGCGTAGAACTCGCCTTTGATAAGCAAAAGGGTGACGGCGCTACAGGCTACTTACCTGGTGGAGTAGGCTGGTATCGCAAGCACTTTACTACCCCTAGCAACTCATCAGATCAGCCTAAAGCGCAGCAGCGACACTTCATATACTTCGATGGCGTATATAACCGTTCAGACGTTTACCTCAATGGACAAAAACTAGGCGCTCAAGAATACGGCTACACTCCATTTTACTACGATGTTACCGATGTATTAGCTCCAGAAGGTGAAGACAACGTGATCGCGGTCAGGGTCAATCATTCTCGGTATATTGACAGTCGTTGGTACACAGGCTCAGGCATTTACCGAAACGTTGAGTTCATTACCACAGGCGCGCTGCACATTCCTATTTGGGGCTCCTATGTGCTCACACCCAGTATCACAGATAGCAACGCACACGTAGTGCTGGCCACCAAAATCGCCAACGCTCAAGCACAATCTGCCCAGTTCACCGTGCAATCGTATATTGAAAATGCTCAGCAGCAGGTAGTTGCTAAGCACGAGCAAGTGCATCAACTCGCGGCCAACAGTACGCTAACCGCTAACCAAGAGATGAATATTGCGCGGCCAATTCGTTGGGATATCAATAACCCGTATCAGTACACTGTGGTCAGTCGGATTTTACAAAACGACCGTGTTATCGATGAATACCGCACGCCTTTTGGTATACGTGAACTGCGTTTCGATGCCGATAAGGGCTTCTTTCTTAATGGCCGCTCATTAAAAATAAAAGGGGTGAATTTGCATCACGATGCTGGGTTAGTAGGTAGCGCTGTACCGGATGATGTTTGGCGTCGTCGTTTACTAAAATTAAAGGAGGCTGGGGTCAACGCAATACGCGTAGCACATAACCCTTCTTCACAAGCGTTCTTAGATTTGTGTGACGAGCTGGGCTTGATGGTACAAGTAGAAATATTTGACGAGTGGGACAATCCCAAAGACAAACGCTTGAATCAGCAAGAGCGCCATTCAGATGATATTAGCCGAGGTTATGCCGATATTTTTGCCCGAGACGCGAAGCAAGACTTAACTGCAGCAGTCACCCGTGATCGTAATCACCCATCGGTGATCATGTGGAGCATTGGTAATGAAATTGAGTGGACCTATCCACGTTATGCAGCGGCTACGGGTTATTTTGATATGAATGCAGGGGGAAATTACTTTTTTAACCCGCCATTTATTACCGCCGATGAAATTTCTCGTCGTTTTCATCAAAGCCCAGAGGGAAAGCACGTACTAGCAAAGACCGCTAAAAAATTGTCTGATTGGGTCAAAGCGTTAGACACGTCACGTCCGGTGACCGCGAATTTAATACTACCCTCTGTCAGTCATGTGTCTGGTTACACTGACGCCCTTGATGTAGTGGGCTACAGTTATCGGCGCGTGATATACGATTATGGGCATGAGCGTTACCCTGACAAAATGATTATGGGCACAGAAAACGTTCCCCAATGGCATGAATGGAAAGCGGTAATGGAACGTGATTTTATTGGCGGTACATTTTTGTGGACAGGTATTGATTACCTCGGGGAGGCACATAACCAATGGCCTAAGAAGTCGAGCGCCACAGGTTTGCTGGACCTAGCAGGCTTTGAAAAGCCGGCTTATCACATGTTCAAAACCTTGTGGAATGACACGCCTCATCTCTACTTAACAACGCAAACAATGCCATTGTCACCCTATAAATTGAACGATAACGGCGATGTAGTGGAGAAGAAGAAAGATGCCTGGCAGCAGTACGTGTGGGGCTGGTACGACGTTAATCATCACTGGAATTATAGCAAGGATACACTTGTCGCAATTGAGGTTTACACCAATTGTGCCAGTGCAGAACTAATGGTTAATGGTCAATCAAAAGGGATAAAAAATCTTGCTGATTTTTCTGATCGGATACTGAAATGGGCCGTGCCATATACATCTGGAACTGTTGTGGCCAAAGGCTTAGGGGACTGTAAAACACAAGATAAGCTGCAAACTGCCGAAAATGCCAGTCAAATAAACTTACACGTGGATCGCCAAGTATTGCCCGCAGACGGCTATGGGGTTGCACATATCGAATTGCAGATGCAAGACAACCAAGGCAAACCAGTTGTTCTAGATGAGCAAACTATACAGTTTGAAATTACAGGCCCTGTGACAGTACTAGGTGTGGATAACGGTGCGCCAGACAGTTCACAACCCTATCAGGCACAACAAGTGACCACGGCAAAAGGGCGAGCGCTTTTGCTGTTGCAATCAACGCTAACCCCAGGCGAAGTCACAGTGACGGCCAGTGGTTCAGGGGTAAAAGCAGCTTCATTGCACTTAACGGTTAAATGACGACAGGCAGTTAAGCCTATCAACACCTTAGCAAAAAAGTAGATGAAGGCGCGCATTGGCTATGTTCCGTGTAGCTGTTTTACTAGCAGATATGCGCGCCAATTTTGCCATTGCTAACGCTAACTAAAGCGTGAAATATGCAAAGACAGAATGTGTACGAAAACGAAATTTAATTTTCATTTGAATGATGTTTTTCACATATAAATAATATAGTATTGACATTTGTTAACAATAAACAATGGTGTTTACTGATGTCAAAACTATCTCACGGACTGTTACTATCGCTACTTACTACAGGATTAAGTGCATGTAACAACGATGCTTCCTCGAATAACGTTAAACCGTCTGCTTCGAATCAACAAAATAATGAACAAGTGCTGTTAGCTGATTTTGAAGAGGCGACATTGCCTAGCTGGATCCAACGGGATCATATCCAAGCTAAAATAACGAAAGCCGCAGGCATCACCAGTGGCAATCAGGCGATTGAGCTAACATTCGACTCAAGCTCAGAGTATTCAACGTTATCTCTTCAACCAGCCAAACCTTGGGATTTATCCGTATTGGGCGATATGAACCTCGCTTTTGATGCCACAAACACAAGCGATGTGTCGGTTCATTTATATCTTCGGGTGAATGATGCGCACCAGATGCAAACCAGAAGTATCTCGATTCCAGCTCATAGCAGCGCTACCTACTATGCTGATTTAAGTGGCCCACAAATTTCCTTAGACAGTGGTTTACGAGCCGATCCACCAGCTTGGTCGTCGGATGAATTTAGAATGCCTTATATGACGGGTAATAAGCTCCTAGATATTAGTGAAATAAAAGAAGTGAGCTTTTACATTTCGTCAAATATTGAAGATAAGCAAGTCATCCTGGACAACGTAAGGGCCAGAAGTAATCCAGCTATCGACCCCGAGTATTTAGTGGGGTTAGTGGACGAATTTGGTCAACCTGCAAAATCTAATTTCAAAGATAAAGTGAAATCTGACAGCCATTTAAAACAACTTGCCGAAGAAGAGCTGGTTGATTTAGCGGCTAACCCGGTATTAGCGGACCGTTCTAAATACGGCGGCTGGAAGAAAGGCCCAAAATTAGAAGCCACAGGATTTTTTAGAACAGAAAAGGTTAATGGCGTTTGGTCCTTAGTTGACCCCGAAGGATATTTGTTCTTCTCATCGGGTATTGCCAATATTCGTATTGCTAACACTACAACATTAACAGGGGTCGACTTCAAAGACGATCAGGTACGCTATATTGACCCTGAAGATGTTACCCCGGAAGACTCTTTGGGAATACGGCCTGTTTCTGCAAAAGCGCAAAAGACACGCTATATTTCATCTGAATTACGACACAATATGTTCAATTGGCTACCAGATTATGACGATGAATTAGCCAATCATTATTCGTATAGAAGAAGTACGCATAAAGGCCCTTTAGCACATGGTGAAACCTTTAGCTTTTATCAGGCTAATTTAGAGCGTCGCTACGGAGAACGTTATCCAGAGTCGTTCATTGATGACTGGGAAGATGTGACCATTAAACGCATGCGCAGCTGGGGAATGACATCATTTGGAAATTGGGTTGACCCAGAATTTTATCATAAAAACCAGTTTCCCTATTTTGCCAATGGATGGATTATTGGGGATTTCAAAACCGTTACCGCCGATGGACATGGCTGGTCGCCGATGCCGGACCCTTACGATCCAGAGTTTGCCCGACGCGCGAAAGTCACGACGCAAGTCATTGCCGACGAGGTCAAAAACAATCCGTGGTGTATAGGCGTGTTTATTGATAATGAAAAAAGCTGGGGTAACCCAGCAAGTATAGAAAGCCATTATCGTATCCCTATTCAAAACTTTAAAATGGATGCGAGCCAAAGCCCAGCTAAAGCTGAGTTTACTAAGTTGCTGCAAGATAAATATGGAGATATTGCAACGCTTAATCGTGCATGGGAAACCAATATTCCTTCTTGGGATTCGTTCGCCAAAAAATTTGATGTAGAGCAAATTAACGATGCCATGATTGAAGATATGTCGGTTATTCTTGAAACCTACACCAGCCAATATTTTGAGGTGGTCAATAGCGCATTAAGAGAAGTTATGCCAAATCACTTATACATGGGTGTGCGAATGGCCGCTTGGAGCATCAACCCTGAAGGGGTTCGTGCAGCTAAAAAATACGTGGATGTGATGAGTTATAACTACTATCGAGAAGGTATGCATGACTCAACTTGGGATATTCTTCCACAGATAGATATGCCGAGCATTATTGGGGAATACCACTTTGGTGCGATGGATACGGGACTGTACCACCCGGGGTTAATTCACTCTTCTGACCAAAAAGATCGCGCAAGAGGGTATCAAGCTTACATGCGTAAAGTAATAGACAACCCTTATATGGTGGGGGCGCATTGGTTCCAATACACAGATTCGCCCGTTACTGGCCGTGCGTACGACGGTGAGAATTACAATGTAGGCTTTGTTACTAACGCAGATGTACCCTATAAAGAAATGGTTGAAGCGGCGCGAGAGATAAATCAAGAATTGTATCCGCGTAAATTCAAAGATGCAGTTAAATAACGCTCTCTTTAAATGGGAGATTGAAACGGACGCAAGTGAGTTTCGCGCAGTTGTGATTGCTGGCGCATTTGAGTATCACTCATAAGAGCAAGAAGCTGCTTTAAATCTGAGCCCTGGTAGCTACGTAGAATCGACAGGTGCCTTCACTCACAGCATTGAAAACAAGGGTTATACACCAGCCACTGTTTTCATTCGACTAATAGCAAATACCACGTTAACTAGATTAAGCTCAGCCCTTGGCAGTATTAGCTATAAAGATTGTTTTAAGGAGTAACGCAAACATGGCCAATGTGAGTTGGCCATTATTTAATTCCCCGCTTTACACAAAGCGCAATACTAGCGAAATAATGATCCCGGTGACGATGAGCTGAACTAAGCAAAAGCCCATAATATCTTTAGCTTTGAGCCCTGCAATGGCTAACACGGGCAACGCCCAAAACGGTTGAATTAAATTAGTCCACGCATCGCCCCACGCTACTGCCATAGCCACGCGGCTAACATCTGCGCCTAGTTCAGCGGCAGCAGGCAAAATAACTGGGGCTTGTACCGCCCATTGACCGCCACCAGATGGGACAAAGATATTGACGATACCAGCACTGATGAAGCTCCACACGGGGAGTGACTCGGCGCTAGCAAAACTGATAAGCCATTGGGACAAACTTTGGGCTAAACCAGATTGCACCATGACCGCCATAATTCCCGCATAGAACGGAAACTGAATAACAATGCCGCTACCACCATGTATTGCCTGTTGAAGGCTGTGCAGCAAACGTTTAGGGGTGCCATGTAATACGATGGCTAGAAATAAAAAGAGGCTGTTCACGATATTCAGATTCAGGCCGCCGCCTTGAACAAAGTAACTTAATAGGTAGGCTATACCCACAAAAGCGACTAACACCGCTAACAGTTTACTGTTCTCAAGTTTATCTGCTGGTCGAGCATTTTCGGCGCTTGGCATAGGGTCATCATGCAGTTTATCTGGGCTGACGATAATGCTTTCGTCAGCAGGGGGCATCATCAGGCGATTAACCAGAGGTACGACGATAAATAGAATAGCGAGCAGGATAAGGTTAAAGCTGCTGAATAGGGTGCTGCCTGTGGTGATTACGCCGATTTGGTCCTCACTAAAGTGCCCAGACGTAGCGATTGTCAGTGGAATTGATCCCGCTAAACCGCCATGCCACACCACAAAACCAGAATAAGCACTGGCCACTAACAGTCGGTAGTCGACTTGAACGTTGCGGGCAAGGGCTTTGGCAAACAAAGCCCCGACGACTAAACCAAAGCCCCAGTTGATCCAACTGGCCGTGAGAGACACCAAGGTCACTAAAATAATGGCTTTACCTGGAGTATTCCCTAATTTCGCTAAGCGCCCTAAAAGGTTTTTCATTAAAGGCGTATTAGCCAACATAAAACCGCTGACTAATACCAACAGCATTTGCATGGAAAAGCTTAACAGCCCCCAAAACCCATCGCCCCATTGGGTGATGACGTTCAAAATTGGTTGCTGCTCAAAGGCAACTGCAGCGCCGATTGTGACTAGTGTTAAGATAAGAACAAAAATATAGGGATCGGGGAGATAACGTTCTACTAATTTTATAAAAGGTTTTGCGGCACGGTTTAGCATGTAGAACGCCTATAACATATTGATAACAAGACGTATCTTAGCGTATTTTAACTCAATGTATATGCTTTGGTATTGTTGCTAGAAAGCCGGTGACAGAACTAGAGAAAATGCATCATATGCAGGTTTGCTCAAGGTCTTGCTTCAGGCGCAGCTTCTGGCCTAAGACCGGATTGAATATGTACAAACTGACTCAATCTATTAACAAAAAGCCCATTGGTTTTTCTTTATAATACCCAGTTTGATGCGTTTGTAATACCCAGCTTGAGGCACTTATGATAGTTCGCGATACCCCTCATTCATTTAAGTTGTTTTTTATTTTGCGTGGGTCGGTTTTACTGCTTATTTACGGAAAAATTCTATTTATCACCTTGCTGGGCGTGGCAGTGGCGGTGGCTCAACATTTTTACCCTAGGGTCTTCCCTGATTTTACCCTTGCACCTGTGGCTTTGTTTGGTGTCGCGCTGTCGTTGTTTCTTGGTTTTCGCAACAATGCCAGTTACGACCGGTGGTGGGAGGGGCGCAAACAGTGGGGGAAATTGGTGGTGGCCTCGCGCAGTTTGTCGCGCCAGTTGATGTCGTACATTGATAGCAGTGAAAAAAAGGGCGTTGAAGCGCAAGAGTATACTATAAAGCTCACCATAGCCTTTGCTCATGCGCTGCGACACCAGCTTCGCCAGACTGACCCATGGCCCGATATACATCAGTATGTCACCGATCAAGACACACCATTCTTGCGCGAAGCAAACAGCCTTCCAGATGCCATACTGAGGTTAATTGCGCAAAAACTTGGCCAGTTTCGTGAGCAGCATTTGTTGTCTGATATTTTACAAGTCAGCTTGCATGAGCATATTACTGCGATGGCAGAAGTGCAGGCAGCGTGTGAGCGAATTCAAACTACCCCGCTGCCATTCGCATACATGTTACTCGTGCAGCGTACGGCATACTTGTACTGCTTCATTTTACCGTTTGGTATCGTAGCGACCCAGGGCTTAGTGACGCCGTTGTTCAGTGCCATCATTGCATATACATTCTTTGGTTTAGATGCGTTAAGTGAAGAGTTGGCTGCGCCGTTTGGTCTATCTGCAAATCACTTACCTTTGCACGCTATTTCTCGGACGATAGAAATTAACCTGCTGGATATACTCGGTGAGAAACCATTACCTGAGCCTATCGAAGCACAAAACCACCGCCTAGCCTAGTGTGCGTTAGACTCCAATTATAAAGACAGCGTGAACGCAATTTTGATTGGTATCTTTTGGATGGTTGCTTGCTTGGTTGATTATTTACTTACTGACTTAGAAATACGTTAGCTAAGGCGCGCTCGATCCCCTTTTTTTATCGCCTGCATAGCAAACAGGCTAAGTGAAAACGTTTAACGGTTATCGCAACAAGCCTTAACCGTTTTTGTAGCAACGCCTAACGAATGGTTGCTGCCATATGATAAAAGCGTTCATCTTCGCTGTGTATCGTAAAACCATTTCTTGCATATAGCGTGATGGCAGGGCTTATTTTTAACACTCGCAGAGTGAGGGTATTGACGTTGGCGTTAGCGGCTCTGCGCTTTGCTTCCTTTACCGCTGCTTTACCAATACCTCGATTTTGAAAGGTGGGTAGCACTTGAAGATCTCGTAAAATATACCCTTCATCGCCTGTCGCTAATCTCATCACACCGACTACTTCTTGCTGAAATACAATATCGAGGTTATCCAGTTCCTGGGTCACTTCAAGTACTTTAGCCACATCCCAATCTGGGGCGAATTGTTTATAGTAGACGCGCATATTTTCATAGGTGAAACGTGCTGCCCGGTGAAGGTTTTCAGTTGCTACAAAGGTGATACTCACTAAGCCTCCTTGTTAGTCGTGTTTACAGCGCTCAGTAACCAAGTTCTCTGTCCACTGTGCCAATCAGCGGCGTTTGATTAATGTAACGCTGCACATTGGCCAGTAAAACTTGGCCTGCGCTATCGTCTTGGGTTACCGCAGCGATATGCGGAGTCACCAAAACCTGAGGGTGCTGCCATAGTGGGTGAGTTTCAGGCAGTGGCTCGATAGCAAATACATCGAGCACTGCATAGGCCAAATGCTCTGCGTCCAGCAGAGTGATTAGATCTTCTGGAATAAGTTGTTCACCGCGCCCCACATTAATCACGCTGGCCCCTTTGGGGAGCTGGCTTAGGGTTTCACAATTAAGTATGCCTCGGGTTTCAGGCGTGAGGGGGACTAAGCTGACTAAAATATCGGTTTGGGCTAGAAACACCCCTAATTCAGCATCGCCACTAAAACACGTTACCTGTTCGACCTGTTTCGGACTGCGACTCCAGCCATTGACGCTAAAGCCAAGTTGTAAAACGGTTTGTGCAGCAGCTTGACCTAGACTACCCAGCCCAAAAATACCGATGCGCCTTTGCTTATTAGGCACTGTGGGGATGGGTTGCCACGAACCGGTTTTATTCGCGTTGATATAGGCGAAGGTATCTCGATGAATATTTAGCACATGCATAGCAATAAATTCGCTCATGCCTTTGGCAATACCTGGGTCGAGCATACGTACTACCTGAATATGCTCAGGTACGCTGGCTAAATCGAGTTGGTCAACGCCTGCCCCAACAGAAAAAATGACTTTTAGATTGGGGTAGTCTTGTTGGTAATCACGGGGTAATTTCCACACTATCATCAGCTCGATCCGGGCTTTATCTTCAACGTGTGGCCAGTGGTGCCAAGTTACATCGGGTAGAGCATCAGCGAACAATGCTTGCCAGTTATCGTTGCGTGATTGAGGGCCGCGAAAAAGCACATGGGTTGTCATGAAAATTTGCCTCGTTATTCGAACATTATTTGTGTGGCGGTATCCTATCCTGAGTGAGGTAAAATTGGTATTCGCTACAGGCGTTTCGGCGGATGCTTTTATTAGAACAGCCTCACAGGAAAAATTTTATGGGAAAAACTAACCTACTTAGATCGAACGAATTTATGGGGCACTTAGCCCCAATATTCTGTGATTCTTTTTTTCCCGTGACACAACGTTTGCTTACAACGTGCTGTCTGGTTGGTTTTCTGGTGCGGCTTGAATGAAGGCGTCGAGTTCGTTGCAGGCTTGATAGGCACGCATTATTCTTGGGTAAGCTTGCATATCTACTTTGAATCGCAGAGCGTTGTATACCTGCGGCACTAAATAAACGTCGACCATAGTCACCTGATCCCCCATAGCGAAAGCAGACTGCGTATTTTCTGCTGCAAGCAAGCGCTCAATAGCTTCAAATCCTTGTTCAATCCAGTGGCGATACCATTGCTGTTTTTGCTCATCTTCAATGGCCAACTCATTGCTGAGGTACTTCAGTACGCGTAAATTATTCACTGGGTGAATGTCGCAGGCGATCATGTCAACTATGCTGCGTACCTTGACAGCATCCATTAGGTCTTCGGGCATTAAAGAATGTTGCGGATACTTGGCCTCAATATACGCGAGTATTGCCCCTGATTGAGTGATAATTTCGCCGCTTTCAAGTTGTATACAAGGCACAAGTCCTTGTGGCTGCAGGGCTTTATACGTTTCGCTTAAATGCTGGCCTTTAAGTAAATTTACCGCTACCAATTGATGCGTAATGCCTTTTAGATTTAAGGCTATACGCACCCGATACGCAGCTGAAGAGCGAAAGTAAGTAAACAGTTTCATTGTGTTAGCTCCTGAGCATCATTCTGAGAATTTTTCTGTGCATCAGTTTTCATTGTTTGAACCCCGTTGAGAGCAAGACAACGGCTCCCAACGGAATTTCACTCATTTAACGGACGATAATTTAGAAGACTGCAGGCAATAACGTGCCCACCACTTCACCGAAGCCAATAGTTACCGCACCGTCGCGGCGGCAATGGGCGCGCATAATAATAGCGTCTCCGTCTTCTAGAAATTTACGGGTTTCGCCGTTATCTAACGTCAGGGATTTTTTGCCCCCTTGGGTTAACTCGAGCAACGAGCCTGCTTCATCTGCTTCTGGGCCTGATTGCGTGCCTGAGCCTAGCAAATCACCTGGGGTCATGGGACAACCATTCACACTGTGATGCGTGACAAGTTGCGCCGGTGTCCAATAAGAGTGTATGAAGTTTGACGCTGATAATTGCTGAGGTGTTTGGTCGTTTTGACGCATTTTTTCGGTTTGAATTAGACAACTCAGTGCAATATCAAGATTACCGGCTTGGGTGTTGGCTTCGCTGGTTAAATATTCAAGGGGTTGTGGATCACTCTCGGGGCGTGTGAAGGCTTCTCTAAATGGTGCCAAGGCTTCTGTGGTGACGATCCAAGGGGAAATGGTTGACGCGAAGTTTTTCGCTAAAAATGGCCCAAGAGGTTGGTATTCCCACGCTTGAATGTCACGCGCTGACCAGTCATTTAAAATACACATGCCAAAAATATGCTGCTCTGCTTCGGTGATCTTAATACGGTGACCTAGGGTGGTGCCTTGACCAATAAACACGCCCATTTCCAATTCGTAATCAAGACGCTGACACGGGCCAAAATCTGGTGTGATGGCGTCTGGTTTTTTGGTTTGCCCCACAGGGCGAGGGAAGGTTTGCCCAGACACTCCAATACTTGAAGAGCGCCCGTGATAACCAATTGGCACCCACTTATAGTTAGGCAGCAAAGGGTTGTCTGGGCGAAACAAGCTGCCCACTGCGGTTGCGTGGTGAATAGAGGTATAGAAGTCGGTGTAATCCGTGACGTGGCAAGGCATGTTAAATTCAGCGTCGGCTTGCGCAATTAAGCAACTCTCAAGCGCAGCTTGATGTTCAGAACCTTCAAGCAAGGCATTTGATAGCGCTAAACGCAGGGCTGAATTTTGAGTTGCCCCTAAACCCATGAGGGTATTCAAACTTGTTTCACTGGCCGCTTGGGTTGCTCGTTTGGCATCGCCATGCAATAAGTTCAAAGCGGCGACTTTGGCCATATCAAGAATGGAATCTCCGATGGCAACGCCCCCGCGCCATTGGTCTTTGGTGTTTACTTCACGAAATATCGCGAAGGGCAGGTTTTGGATGGGAAATTGCTCGTGGCCGTTGGCTGAAGTTACCCAGCTTTTGCGTGCTGGATCGTGGGTTTCATTGAGTAAAGTCATTATTTCATGTCCTATGTCATCAGCGAGCAATTAAGGCTGGCCGTTAAAATGTTTTTTAAGGTCACCCCAGCAAGCCAAGTAGTTGTTTTGGCGCAAAGGGGTGTTAAGGGCAAATTTTGTGGGCGCAATGATGTAGCGCGACTCAAGCATGAATGCCATGGTGTTCTCATAGCGCTGAGGCACAAGCTCTGCTTGGCTGGCTTTGTCGAATACGTCGGCCTCGGGACCATGAGGTGTCATGCAGTTGTGTAAGCTCATGCCGCCGGGTTCGAAGCCTTTTTCTTTAGCGTCATACGTGCCTTCAATTAAGCCCATAAATTCGCTCATAAAGTTTCTGTGATACCAAGGTGGGCGGAACGTGTTTTCAGCCACCATCCAGCGCGGCGGAAATATTACAAAATCGACGTTGGCTACGCCGGTCTCGCTGCTTGGTGAAGTCAGTACGGTAAAGATTGACGGGTCGGGGTGATCGAAGCTTACGGTGTTAAGTACATTAAACCGCGACAAGTCATACTTGTAGGGCGCGCTGTTGCCCACCCAAGCCACCACATCAAATGGACTGTGGTTTTGCTTGGCTTGGTAAAATTCACCGCAGAATTTAGCGATGACTACGTGTTCGCCTTCCGTTTCCTCAAAATAAGCCGTGGGATATTGAAAATCTCTTTGATTAGCAAAGCCGTTAGCGCCTGCTGGGCCACGCTCGGCGAGCTCCATAGGGCTGCCGTAGTTTTCGCACACGTAACCTCTGATGGGGCCCTGATTGGGCTCAATCTTGAACTTTATGCCTCTGGGGATCACCAGGATTTCCCCCGGTTTAATGGCTAACTTACCCATTTCGGTTATCGCAATGAACTCCCCAAGTTGAGGAATAAAGAGTAACTCCCCGTCAGCGGAATAGAACGAACGATCGCCCATACCTTGGTTGGCGCTGTACACATGAATACCGATCCCTGATTGACCTCGCACATCACCATTGGCCGCCATGGTGGTTAAGCCATCAATAAAGTCTGTTGGGGCTTCTGGGATGGGCAGGGCGTCCCAGCGCATGACATTGGGCGGGCAATCCACCTCGGTGATAGGCCCTGAGCGCACAGCGCCTTTATCCATTTTATTAAAGTCACCCATGGCAATAGAAGGGCGAATTCGGTAAGTCCACGTGCGCCGGTTTTCGTGACGTGGGCGCGTAAATGCACTGGTACTAAATTGCTCGGCGTAGAGCCCATATGGGCAGCGCTGTGGGCTGAACTGCCCTATAGGGAGCGCACCTGGTAGGGCTTCTGTTTGGTGTTCGTTATTGAAACCAAATAAGTAGGTCAATTCGGTATTTGTATTCATATTTACCTCTATGAACCTGTTTATTAAAAGAGGAGTTTAAGGTTCAAAGTTTTAGTCAATGGTGTACTACTTGTGTTTTAATCTAATTTTTTAATAAACTGATGACAATAAATTCACAGTTGAATTACGTATTTAGATCAGTGAGTTATTCAGCGAACTGTAAACTTATGTTTCGTTTTACGTCTGCGTGACTGCTTATAATCCCCTTTGATAACTAAACTGCCCTCAAATAATAGGTAAATTATGTTTTCGAATTCACTGCACACAGCCTTAACTCAGTTACCGCTAGTGGCGATTTTACGCGGCATCACACCAGAGGAGGTGGTTGATGTCGCCCAAGTTCTTAAAGAAGAAGGCTTTAACATAATTGAAGTGCCGCTTAATTCTCCTGAGCCTTACCAAAGCATCAAACGCTTAGTGGATGCGTTTGGTGATCAGTTATTAATCGGCGGCGGTACGGTGTTGAGCACCGCTCAAGTGGATAAGATTTATTCTGTAGGCGGCAAACTTATCGTCTCTCCCAATGTAAATGAACAGGTTATTCGTCGTTCTAAATAATTGAGGTTGTGTTCTGTCCCTGGGTTTTACAAAGTAACCGAAGCGTTTAAGGCGATTGAGGCTGGGGCCGATGGGATCAAATTGTTTTCCACTGATACGATCGGGGCCGAAGGCTTAAAAGGGATGATGGCGGTTTTCCTGAGGACATACCTGTATTGCCTGTAGGCGGCATTACAGGTGAAACGCTCCCGGAGTTTTTGAGGGCTGGGGCAGGAGGATTCGGTTTGGGCTCTGGTTTATATCAAGCGAGTATAAGCGCTGATGAGGTAATGCTGAATGCGAAAGGCTATATACGAAGTTATAAGAATGCGTTAGAAAACGTATAAGAATGAAACCAACGGTAAGCATGTGCGCAGTTGCAGGCTAGATGTTAAAGCAAATACGATAAAGCAATTCCATTAGGACATAAGCAGTTGAACATGATGAAGTGGCAAGCGGTACATGCAATAAAGGTAAAAAACCTGTGTTTATTGGTCTCTTTTTTGTTGGCAGCGCTCTTTAGTGTCCAGAGCACAGCGGTCACTGTTGCGAACGACTCAACAGCGCCTAAAAATGTGGCACCTGCCTACGCTGGTGCGCAAACTTGCCAAAGTTGCCACCAAAGTGAGTATGACCAGTGGCAGCAGTCTGATCACTTCAAAGCCATGCAAACGGCGAACAAAGACACTGTGCTAGGTGATTTCAATGATATTGAAGTGAACTTTCACGACATAGCGACCCGCTTTTTTATTGAAGATGGCCAGTACAAATTAACCACTACCAACAAACAGAATAAAGTCCAAACCTTTGCTGTGCCGTATACTTTTGGTTTTTACCCGCTACAGCAGTACTTAGTTGATGTGGGTGATGGGAAGTTACAAGCGTTTAACATCGCATGGGACAGTCGCACTAAAGAAGAGGGCGGGCAACGTTGGTTTCATTTACAGCCTATTGAAAAAATCACCCCTGAACACCCTTTCTTCTGGCAGCGTCATTTTCAAAACTGGAATAGCAGATGTGCTGATTGTCACACAACCGATCTTAAACGTAATTTTGAACCTAAAACTAATTCTTTTGATACTCAGTTCAGTGAAGTGAATGTAGCCTGTGAAAGCTGCCACGGGCCCGCAGGACAACACATCAAGCTGGCTAAAAAGGGTGAGCTGAGCGGCCAAGATTCAGGCTTTAGTCAAACCTTACCCGAGCTAAAAAACTTTTCATTTAGCCCAAATAAGCCGATTGCCCATGCCGATGGAAAACCAAACAACAGTGAAATTAATGTGTGTGCGCGTTGCCATTCGCTGCGCACGCCATTGTCACACCCCTTCTCAGACAACAAACAAAATTACAAAAAACAAAATTACAAAGACACCCATGATAAAAATGCCCTTGCTCACAGTGCTAATCAGCCTCAGCAACGCTTTGTGGATGACAACCGCTTAGAGTGGATCCGTGCGCCGTTTTATCATGCTAATGGCAGCATTAATGAAGAAGTGTTTGTGGCAGGCTCTTTCATGCAAAGTAAGATGCAACATGCCGGAGTGACCTGCTCGAACTGTCATAATGCCCACACGGGGAAAGTCAAAATTCAAGGCAATGGTTTGTGCTTGCAATGCCATCAGGCGGAAACCTTCAATACACCAGAGCATCATCACCATACGCCGCAAACAGATGGCGCTATGTGCGTTAACTGTCACATGCCTGAAAAAACCTATATGGGTGTGGATGACCGGCGCGACCATAGCTTTTTGATCCCGGATTTGAGCTTTAACAACGCGGCAAGTGAGCCTCAATCCTGCTTGGCCTGTCATGATAAAACCGACAAGCATTGGCGAGAAGCCAGTCACAAGCTATGGGGTAGTAATTCGAAGGTAAATGAATGGAAAGCGGCTCGTGAGCATGTACAGAACGCAGCCCCTCAAGGGTTGGATGAAGCCATCGCCTTTATTCAAAACCCTGAGCACAGCTATTTGCGCAGGGCATCTTTACTGGCGGATTTAAGTCAGTACCGCTCGCAAGAGGGGGTAGATATCGCTCTTGCAAACCTAGAAAACGATAATGCTTTGCTGCGCCGAGCTGCGGTAGAGTCGCTAGAAATCCTAAGCCCCCAAGCTCGTTGGCAGGTGCTGAGTCAGAAACTCGATGAGCCGAGTAAATCAGTCCGTTTTGAAATGGCAAGAACGCTAGTAGAAAGTGTGGGTCAGTTATCGCGCTCAGATAAAGCCAAGCTGATACCACTGTTAGATGAATATCGAGATATGCTTGCGTTAAACGCAGACTCACCGATTACCCAATTAGCCCTTGGTAATTTAGCTAGTAACCTTGGGGATTTAGCAGGGGCAGAGCAAGCGTATTTAACCGCGTATAAAATTGAACCCAGTTATATACCTGTGTTAATTCAAATTTCTGAATTTTACCGTCAGCAAGGTCAAGATAAAAAAGGCGCGGGCTATTTGAGTAAGGCATTGAAAGTTGAACCGAACAACGCCCAAGCTAATCATGCGTTAGGTTTATTCAAAATTCGTCAGAAACAATATGGACAAGCCTTAGCGAACTTGAAAATATCGGCCCATAGTGACGAAGCCTTGCCGTCTTTTGCTTATATTTACGCTGTTGCCCTTGACCACCAAAGCCAGACTAATTTGGCTATCACTGAACTGGAACAGGCCCATCAGCGCTGGCCAGCTGATACTGACGTGTTAAGTGCGCTCATCAGCTATTTAAATAAAACGGGTCAAACCGATAAAGCGCAGCAATACCAGTCTATGTTGCGCGCGTTGCAAACTTAAATATGCATGCGCGTGGCTATGATTTGGCGCATAACTCGAATGCTTAACCAGGCGCTAGTTAATAAAGAGATTGAGGATTGATTTTTATGCAACCCACTGACATTCGTCTGTTTATCCCGTCTAAAGACTTCGCTGTATCGCAAGCATTTTATCAGGCTTTGGGGTTTATCAAAGATCCTGTTAACGACCAGTTATGCATATTCAGTAGTGGCGAATGCACGTTCTTTTTGCAGAATTTTTATAACCAATCGCTCGCTGAGAATCTAATGATGCAGCTTATCGTCAAAGATATTAACGCGGCGCTTAAGCAAATCGAAAGTATGGGCGAGTTAGTCGATAAGTACGAACCCATTCAGCAAGAAACTTGGGGCAAGGTAATTTACTTATGGGGGCCAGCTGGTGAGTTATGGCATATCACCGAGTTAACCGTTTAACGTTTAATTTCATTTAGGACACAAATTATTGCAATACACAAACTGCACAGCTCGAATCTATACTCGATTAGATATTCGAGCTGACCGACGCCATTTTAATCCCCGCAAACAGCAAAAATCCGCCCGCTGACTTATTGATCATATTCACAACGGATGCTTTAACCGAGCCGCTAGAAAGCTTTTGCCCAATGTATGCATACATGGTGTACGACAGCAAATCGACCACCAAACACGAAGCGCCCATGATAAATAACTGCAGTAAAATAGGTTTTTCAACATCAATAAACTGTGGCAACAAGGCTAAAAAGTAGAGCAGTGCTTTAGGGTTTGCTAATTCTACGATAAACCCCTGACTAAACAGTGCGATACCTTTAGCATTTGAGCTGGCACTTTTATTGATCCTCAAGCCGCCGCTTTTACTCAGAATGGCATTTAAGCCTAAGTACACCAAGTAAGCCACACCTACCCATTTGATTATCGAAAAAACGAAGTTCGAAGCTACGAGTAGCGAAGCAATTCCTGTGGCAGACAACAAAAAATACACCACGTTGGCGCTGGCCACGCCGGTTACTCCAAATATGGCTTTTTTAGCGCTATGGCGAGCCCCCTGAGAGGCAATGGTAATTACCGCAGGCCCAGGCGACATACATACGATTATGGTCGTGGTGAGAAAAATAAAATAGGCGTGAATGTCCATGGGCACTTCCAACTGTTTTGCGGTGGCTTTAATCTATATTGCGCGTAACGTGCGTATTATCTTATGAGTAGCTGGAACTAAAGCTAGGTTGTAAATATCTGCGAGAAACAGAGCTCAAGGCGCGTAATGTACGATGAACATGCATTATTTACCAGCACGGTGATTAACGCTGGAACGCAGATTTTGGCTATGTCGCTAATTATTCCTGACGTGGGTCAATAACATGAATATTAGATAAATATAATATAACCTCACTATTGACAGAAAATGACCAATAGGAGTAAAGTTCACAAAGTTTCAGTAATTACTGAAACTTTGGAAAGATTTACGCCATCCACCTAACTTTGATATTCGTTTTTGTCGCAGCGCGACTCAATAGGAGCCCTTGAGATGATAGATGAAACCTTCGTGGATCTATCACGATTACAGTTTGCGATCACCGCACTGTACCACTTTTTGTTTGTACCTCTGACCTTAGGCATGACATGGATTCTCGTGATCATGGAATCTGTCTATGTGATGACAGGACGCGAAATTTACCGTGATATGACTAAGTTTTGGGGCAAGCTATTCGGAATAAACTTTGCTATAGGGGTAGCCACTGGGCTAACCATGGAGTTTGAATTCGGTACCAATTGGTCGTATTACTCACACTACGTGGGCGACGTGTTTGGTGCTCCATTAGCGATAGAGGGCTTAATGGCTTTCTTTTTAGAATCAACCTTTGTGGGTATGTTCTTTTTAGGCTGGGACAGACTAACGCGCCGTCAACATTTAGGTGTAACGTTCTTGATGGCGGTAGGTACCAATCTATCTGCGTTGTGGATTTTGATTGCCAATGGTTGGATGCAAAACCCAGTCGGCGCAGAATTCAATTACCAAACCATGCGTATGGAAATGACTAGCTTTGCTGAGCTGGTGTTCAACCCCGTGGCGCAGGTTAAGTTTATTCATACCGTTTCAGCGGGTTATGTTGCTGCGTCAATGTTCGTGCTTGGGATCAGCAGTTATTACATCCTAAAAGGACGTGATATTTCTTTTGCTAAACGCTCATTCTCCGTGGCCAGTGGCTTCGGCTTAGCGTCAATCCTGTGTGTTATTTTACTCGGCGATGAATCGGGCTATGAAGTGGGTGAAGTACAAAAAGTGAAACTCGCGACAATCGAAGCTGAGTGGCACACAGAAGAAGCACCAGCAGCGTTTACCATGTTTGGCTTCCCCGATTCAGAAGAGCAAGTGACCCGTGCTGCTATTAAAATCCCATACGCGTTAGGCATTATTGCTACGCGCTCACTCGATGAAGAAGTGGAAGGGATAAGCGATTTAGAAAAAAACCATGAGAAACGTATTCGTAATGGCATGCTAGCTTATGAATATCTGGATAAACTCAGAAACGGTCAAGACACACCAGAGAATATTGCCACATTTGATGGGCTAAAAGCCGATTTGGGCTACGGTTTATTGCTTAAGCGTTACACGCCAAATGTGGTTGATGCCACCGAAGCAGATATCCAACAAGCGGTGAAAGACTCCTTCCCACTGGTAGGGCCGATGTTTTGGTCATTTAGGATCATGGTGGCGTGTGGTGTGGCTATGCTCATCGTTTTTGCACTGGCTTTTTACTATAACGCGCACCGAGTTATTGAACAGAAACGTTGGTTGCTGTGGGCCGCGGTGTTCAGTATTCCGCTGCCTTGGATCGCCATAGAGTTTGGTTGGGTGGTCGCAGAATACGGCAGACAACCTTGGGCAATTTCAGAGATTTTACCCACGTTCCTGGCGACCTCGTCATTGACCACAAACGACTTGATTATGAGTATTGCTGGGTTTGTGATCTTTTATACCGGCTTGGCAATCGTTGAAGGTTGGTTAATGTTGCGATTTGTTAGGCAAGGACCGAGCTCATTGCACACCAATAAATATCATTTCGAGAAAATAAACCAACAGCCGGCTGAGGAACAAGGAGCGCAATCATGATTTTTGATTACGAGACGTTGAAATTATTGTGGTGGTTGATCATTGGTATTCTACTGATTGGCTTTGCGGTAACTGATGGCATGGATATGGGCGTGGCTATGCTGTTGCGCCTAGTAGGTAAAACGGACAGCGAGCGCAGAACGGTTATTAATACCATCGGCGCGCATTGGGATGGCAACCAAGTGTGGTTTATTACCGCCGGTGGCGCATTATTTGCGGCCTGGCCCATGGTGTATGCCGCGGCCTTCTCCGGTTTTTACTTTGCTATGTTGCTGGTGTTGTTCGCTCTGTTTTTCCGCCCATTAGCGTTTGATTACCGTAGTAAAATTGATACGTACCGCTGGCGTAACAATTGGGACTGGGCGCTACTCGCAGGCAGTGCCATTCCAGCTTTAGTATTCGGTGTTGCGTTTGGCAATCTGTTTTTAGGGGTGCCGTTTAATATCGACAACTTGCTGCGTGCTAGTTACCAAGGTTCGTTCTTCGGTTTACTTAATCCATTTGGCATCTTAGCCGGCTTGGTTAGCATTACTATGTTAATGGGCCATGCGGGCATGTGGTTGCAGCTACGCACCGACAGCGATGTTGCCAAGCGCTCTGGTCAATACGGTCGTTATGCATTACTGGTATTTATCGCGTTGTTTGCCATCGCAGGGTTCTGGGTAGCCAATATGGACGGGTATCAAATTGTCAGCATGCCTGACACCCAAAGTTATGCTAATCCTATTGGTAAAGTGGTTACCTCAGCGCCAGGAGCGTGGTTAGACAACTACAGCGCAATGCCACTAACGTTAATATTCCCTGCACTGGGGATTGGCATGGCAGCGGTTGCGTGGTTCTTCTCAAAAGTGGGTAAGCCTGCGCTTGGTTTGGTTTCTTCTAGCTTGATGTTAGTGGGCGTTATTATGACGGCGGGGGCATCGTTATTCCCATTCGTTATGCCTTCAAGCAACAATCCTAACGTAAGTTTAACCATGTGGGATGCGGTTTCTAGCCATATGACGTTAAACGTTATGTTTGTGGCGGCGGCTATTTTTGTACCATTGATTTTGGCCTACACCACTTGGTGTTACGTGAAAATGTGGCGCAGGGTGACAGTGCATGAAATTGAAAATAACACCCATGGTAGCTATTAAGTGCGGGTTAGTTGAATAATTTGCAGGTGTCATCTTATTAAGCGCTGACACCTAATATTAGGAGAGTTTTTATGTGGTATTTTGCGTGGATTTTAGGCGTGCTATTGGCCTGTACATTGGGCGTCATTAACGTGATGTGGTACGAATTTCAGCAAAACAAAGACAGCATAGCCGACGATGAAAAAGAGTTGTACGAGAGGCTGCAAAAAGAACGTGACAACTAAAGCCCGTCCAGACCGCGCCCAGCAAATGCTGTTGCGCGGTTTTTTAAAGCGCGAATCTGCATCTGCCGCCGGGTTACTTCGATTCAGTATCGCCCTTGGTACTGTTAACGCCTTACTCATGATTGCTAGTGCCTATTTACTCGCTCAAAGCATTCATCTCGTTATGTTTGAAGGGGCCGACTTAAGCGCCGTTAGCCATTTTCTTTGGACTTTAGGGGGACTGATACTTGTTAGGGGCTTGCTTTTGGCCCTAAGCCAACGTTTGAGTGCTCGAGCTGCACGTAATATTAAATCAAATATACGTGCCAATTTACTTGCCAAAATCACACAGGTAGGGCCGAATTTTACCGATCAAAAAGGCCACGGCGCCATGCTAAATACCTTGCATGATGGGGTAGAGGCCTTGCATGATTATTACGCTAACTATTTGCCTAGCGTGGCATACAGTGCCCTTATTCCATTGGCTATATTAGTGGTGATATTCCCAACCGACTGGCAAGCAGGGTTAATATTTCTGTTTACCGCGCCGCTTATTCCTTTTTTCATGATTTTAGTAGGCCATAAAGCGGAAAAACTGAACCAAGAGAGATGGCAGCAATTAGCGATGCTCGGGAATTACTTCTTTGACCGCATTCGCGGCTTAACCCAATTGAAATTGTTTGATGCCACCAAACGGGAATTAAAGCAGATTGCTAAAATCTCGGATGATTTTCGCCACGCTACCTTAAGTGTGCTGAAAATTGCGTTCTTATCTTCTTTTGCGTTGGAATTTTTAGCCACCATCAGTGTGGCGCTTGTTGCTGTGTTAATTGGTTTTCGTTTGTTTTTTGGCACACTGGATTTTGCCACCGGCTTTGTGGTGTTGTTATTAGCCCCAGAGTTTTATTTACCCTTGCGTAAATTGGGCAATCATTATCACGCGCGCCTTGAAGGGATAAGCGCCGCGGGCGAAATGCTAGAAATACTGCAAACCCCTGGTAACGAGTCGCAGGTGATGGCTGAGCCAGCATCTAGTGCGCTAGATGATACCAGCAATAATGGCTCTATCACCGTTTCTGGGCTGAGCTTTACTTATCCTGACAGCAATGAAGGTATACATGATATTACCTTGGCTTTACCGGCGACAGGGATGATGGCTTTTGTCGGGGCAAGTGGCGCTGGTAAAAGCACCTTATTTGATTGCTTTCTCGGGTTTTATCCTCAGGTCATTTCTTGCATTGATGCGGGCAATGGCCCATTTAGTGCTGCAGATATACCAAAGTGGCAGCAAGAAATCGCCTGGATCCCTCAACAGCCAACATTATTCTACGCCAGTATTAAAGAAAACATCATGCTAGGTAAGCCTAACGCCACGCAAGCAGAGGTAACTATAGCGGCTGAAAAAGCAGGCGCGCTGGCATTTATTCAATCCTTACCTGATGGTTTCGACACTCTTTTAGGCGAACAAGGTGAGGGGCTATCTGGCGGGCAAAAGCAGCGTATCGCACTGGCTCGCGCATTTTTAAAAGACGCTCATATTTTAATACTTGATGAGCCGACTGCGCATTTAGACAGCGCCACTGAGCGTGATGTACAGCGAGCCATTAATGAGCACGCTAAAACACATTTGGTACTGGTGATTGCGCATCGATTGAGTACCTTGCAACAAGCAGATAGTATTTTTTTACTGGAAGCTGGGCGCGTAGTGCAACAAGGCAACTATCAGACATTAAGCCAGCAAACAGGGTCATTTAAGCAGTTGCTAAATAGTGATACTCAGGCGGGTGCTCATGCATAATTTCATTCGTTTATTACGCCTTTGTCAGCCCCACGCAGGGGCGATGTTGTTAGGTGTATTTCTGACGGTATTGACCGTATTGGCCAATGTCGGATTACTGGCTATTTCAGGCTGGTTTTTAGCATCAATGGCGGCAGCAGGTTTAGCTGCAGCACAAATGAATTATTTTACACCCGCTGGCATTATTCGCTTTTTAGCCATTGTGCGCACGGCATCTCGTTACGGAGAACGCCTTGTCACCCATAACGCGACCTTTCTGCTTCTTAGTGAAATTCGCGTAAGCGTGTTTGCCACGCTGAGTCAGTTGAACAATCAGCAGCTGGCCATGAATCGCAGCGCTGATTTGTTTAATCGCATGCAAAACGATGTGGATGCCCTGGACAAGTTTTATCTGAATGTGTTGCTACCGATGCTGGTGGCATTGGTATGTGTGCCGATTGTGATTTGGATAATTGTAGGTTTTAATCCACAAGTGGCGTTAGTTTGCTTAGGCGCACTGTTGATAGTGGGGGTAGGTTTACCTGTGTTGCTCAGTGCCAAGCTTAGCCGCACTGCAGGGCAGCAGACTGAGTGCTCAGCACAGCTACGCGAGGCCTTGTCTGACATGTTAACTGGGCAACGGGAGTTAGCACTATATCAAGCAACCGACAGCCAATTAGCCAAATGCAACGCAATACAACAAAACTACAATGACCTATTAGATAAGCGCCATGGCGCACTTGGGGACAGTGATGGGTTGAGTTTAATTGTTGTGCAGTTGGCCATGCTTGGAAGTGTTTGCTTGCTGGTACCTCTGGTGGTTACGCAGCAAATAGCCAACGTGCATTTAGCCATGCTGTCGTTGTTTGTTTTAGCGAGTTTTGAAACTGTACTGACGTTGCCAAATGCCTTTATTCAACTGCCCGTTGCGTTAAGTGCCGCTGGGCGAATTTTTGCTTTGCAAGACACATTAACCCAGAGCAAACAGACCACGCAGTCGAACACAGGCAACTTTGTTGAGACATCGCTGATATACGAGCAAAAGCAAGCGCCCGAAAAGACACAATATGAGCCCAATGAACACAATGCACTTGAGTCTTTAAAAAGCATGGGGCTGAGATTACAAAATGTAAGTTACCAGTACGCTAGCGACCCCTTAGTCTCAAGTCTCAAGCATAAACTTCCAGCAAACAGCCAGCACTTTGCACTGAATGATATTAGCTTTGAGATTGCGGCGAATCAAAATGTTGCGCTTGTCGGCCCAAGTGGTAGCGGGAAATCGACCTTAGTCAATTTGCTAAGCGGCCTGTGGCCTGAGCAACAAGGGCGTATTAGTTTTGAGCATGATGCCAGCAATAAAAGTAACCCTAGTAACACATGTGTAATCAATGAACTCAGTTTTGCGCAACGCGTACAACTCATCGGTATTCTCGCCCAACAGCACCATATTTTCGATGGTACTATCGCCGATAACTTGCATTATGCGGCGCCTGATGCCACACACGAGCAAATGCTTTATGCCTGTGAGCAAGCCCAACTCGGGGATTGGGTGTTCACTCTGCCCAATAAATTAAATACGCGTTTAGGCAGTGCAGGTAGACGAATTTCACAAGGTCAATCTCGCCGCTTGGCGATTGCGCAAATGTTACTACGCTCCCCAGCCCTGTTGGTCTTAGATGAACCCACAGAAGGCCTTGATAACCACGCTAAACAAGCGGTTATGGACGCTATTATTCGTGCAATGCGTGAAAGTACAGTGTTATGCATTACGCATGATACAGCGCTGCTACGCAATATGGATAAAGTCATATGGTTAGAAAATGGTCAGGTAAAAGGTGAAGGCACCCATCAAGAATTACTGGCAAAATATGAACGATACAAAGAGTTAACAACGCGCATTTAATGATGTGAATCAATGCGCTAGCCGTTTTTCACGGCATAATAAAAGCTCATCATTTTAGGTTGAGACTGATCATCTTTAAACAGAAATCACTCAGCGTGAACTTTTGGAGCCACTAACGTGTTATCTCTTTTCACTCAGTTTGCCGATTGGTTGGCGTACTCGATATTTGGCTTATCGCCTGAGTCTAAGTGGGGCAGTGCCCTTCAATTCTTTATTGAAGATACTAGCAAGATATTTTTTCTGCTGATTGTGATGATTTACATTATCGCGCTCATTCGTGCGTCCCTGAACATTGAAAGGGTGCGTGATTACCTCGCAAAGAATAATAAGTTTGTGGGTTATATCTTAGGCTCATTCTTTGGGGCGATTACGCCGTTTTGTTCATGTTCAAGTATACCGGTATTTCTGGGCTTTACCTCTGCGGGTATCCCTATCGGTATCACCATGTCTTTTTTATTGACTTCCCCCCTTATTAACGAAGTCGCCGTGCTAATGCTGTTAAGTCTAGTTGGCTGGGAAATAACCTTGATCTACGTCTTGATTGGAATGGGAGTTGGCGTTGCAGGTGGGATATTTCTTGATCTTATTCGGGCCGAGCAGCTTCTTCAGCCATTTGCCTTAAAAGCCTATCAAACTGCTGACTTTTCAAGTGATGAACAGCCCGCTTCTGAAAAACTGACGTTTCGTGAAAGACATGAATTTGCCAAAACGGAATTACTCGACATCTTGGCGCGGGTTTGGAAATGGATATTTGTGGGGGTTGGGTTAGGAGCTGCCTTGCATGGTTTCGTTCCAGAATCTTGGTTCGCTGACAATTTGGGCAATGGTCAGTGGTGGTCAGTACCTATGGCAGTGCTTGCGGGTATTCCCCTGTATTCAAACGCCACAGGTGTTATTCCCGTGATGGAGAGCTTAATTTTAAAAGGCTTGCCGCTAGGGACTACACTGGCTTTTTGCATGAGTACCGTTGCGGCCAGCTTTCCTGAATTTATCATGTTGAAACAGGTGATGACGTGGAAATTACTCGGCATTATTTTCTCACTCTTACTGCTGTCATTCACGCTCGTTGGGTGGCTAATTAATTTGCTTTACGTTGTCTAGGAGACGTTATGAAAAAGTTTGAAGTGCTCGGTACTGGGTGTACTAAATGCGTTAAAACAGCGGAACTGATCAAGTCGATCGCGGCTGAATGTGGTGTTGAGGTGCAGGTTATAAAAGAAACCAATCCAGAAATAATGATGGGTTACCAAGTGATGAGTACGCCTGGAGTAACGATTGACAAACACCTTGTGCATTCGGGCTCTATTCCCTCAAAAGGCAAGATTGCGTCTTGGTTGAAATAGGAAACATTATCAATAGGGCGGGACGCATATTTAACGATTGCTCCCTTGCAAAGTCAGATAATAAATAACGTAGGAGTCCTTTTAGGAGCCTGCAAAACCGTTCTACTTAGGAGATGTAAAAATGAAAACACTGCCTCATCAGTACTCAGTCACCGCCGAAGGTGATTCATCAGGAGCTTTAACGGCATATTGTGATAATTTACCGGATATTGCCGTAGCGCCGCCCTCACAATTCGGCGGTGATGGTGACAAATGGTCGCCAGAGGATTTATTTATGGCCGCTATCGCCAATTGTTTTGTGCTGTCGTTCAGAGCGATTGCCAGAGCGTCTAAACTAGAATGGCAAGACATAAAATGTGAATCCCAGGGGACACTCGACCGAGTGCAAGGGAAAACGTACTTTACCCAAGTGCGAACAAAAGTGCAGTTGTTGATCCCCAAAAGTGAAAGCATTGAAAAAGCTGAAAGATTGCTTAATAAAGCCGACGAAGCGTGCTTGATCAGTAATTCAATTTCGTGCGAAATGAGTTTAGAGTGTGACGTTGTTGTGCAGTAAGTTTGATGTCTGACTGAATTTCGACGGATTGGTTTTGTCAATTTGGTAGCTCGGACACTAAGTTTCTAAGTAATTAATAAAAATTAACGAGGACTTATCAGAGCATGAGGGCGGAATTACGCGCTAAAATCATCACAGTTTGTGATAATAAAATCTCAAGTAAGGGAGATAACGTTGGCTTGTCATTCTACGCTTTTTTTGCGAATAAGAACGACGATCCAGTCCTGCTGATGGAAGCAGCCACGTGGTGGATTGAAACCCATCAGTTAGATCATTTTGAGAAAGCATATAAGATCAAAGATATGGTGCTGAACAACTTATAATTGATGGGTAAATTAGTACTGCCCGGCGTACCCGTGCTTTGACATATCATAGCTTTTCACTTTGATTCTGTAAGTGGCTGCTTATTGGTTTATTGTTTGATGAGCTAATACATTTGGGAGAACAATGATGCAGCGAGTCACTGGGATTGGTGGGGTCTTTTTCAAAGCCAAAGATGCACCTGCTTTGCGTGCTTGGTACAGACGTCACCTTGGGATAGATGTGCAGGAGTGGGGTGGTTCTTCATTTACATGGCGTGATGCTAATGGCCAACCCTCTGGGGGCTCCACTGTTTGGTGCATTAATTCAACTGACGAAGAAGCTTTTTCACCGAGTGACATGCCCTTTATGATCAATTACCGGGTAGAAGCTTTACACGACTTGGTTACGTTGCTCAAAGCTGAAGGTTGTGAAGTACTAGATAAAATTGAAGAGTCTGAATATGGCATTTTTGCTTGGGTTATCGACCCAGAAGGCAATAAAGTCGAGTTATGGCAGCCCCCTGAAGGTCAATAACGACCAATGTTTTTATAAGTTTCTATCATGCTGGGCACTAATAGCGGTAACGCTTGTCTATGAGTTCTATCAATCGCAGTGTTTTTGTTTTATCGAGGAAATTTGAGCACTCGATTCGCCTTGAGACAAAGACAACTAAAATATACTCAGTCGAGAAAGAAGCAGTAAGGATTTATATGCATTACGCAGTATTATGGGGGAGTGCAGTGATATTGGGTTTAAGTGGGTGCGCCGCATCAAAGAACGATCAGGACGTTGTTAAGCAGCAGTTTGGTGAACGCTGTGAGGATGCCAGAAAAGAGCTTGATAACGCAGTTAAAGACGGCCAATTAGCTGATTTGCGCGTATTGAAGCGGGATATCGAATTGTATTGTGTTTGGCGCAGAAATTAATCGACGGCGGTGGTTTGCTTATTGCTTACACGAACAGGCCACAGCGATGATCTGTATGGTTGACTTGGGATGTATAAGCCTATCAGCTTCGTAGGAATAGCGGTGAAAACGAACAAGTTAAGTAGGATTTTGAAAAAGACAAAGCGACGAGTAATCAGCTTAAATAGTGAGTAGATATTTCTCTCTACTACCAAAGTATTAGAATTGGACGATATCACCGTAATATCTTATAAATCAATCACTAAACGACATAAAAAACTAAATTTAAAATTACAGTTGGGTAAAAATTTTATAAGTTTTAACCTATAATCAGGTTTGTAGACGACATACCTATGCAGGATATTTAGTTTCTGTACATGTTGCTTGAATTCATAATTGCAAGTCTTCAGTACTGTAATTCGTTTTTGTTTCGTCAGTTGGAATTTTTGAAATATGTTTGAGAAACTCATTTCCCGCCTTTTTAAGCGCAGTCGTCCTAGTAGCGCTGCCAATAATGAAAAAGGTGCCCTCAGCAATAGCGGGAGTGCAGTTGCCTCCGTTAACCGTCAGCAAAATAACAAACTTAAACCTGAAAACTCAACTGAGCAAACGAGCGATGATGCCGAAACCTACGAGATACCTATACCCACTCGCACAGTGAATATTAGCGTTGCCTCATTAAATCGTCTTGATTTTTTATTTTACGATTACTTGCTTGGTCCGTCACAAACTAGCACCACTTTGAACCCCATCGAGCAGTATATTTTAACGCGGGTAAATCATGCGCTGAAATCCCCTGATAGCGTGTTAACCCATTTTCCAGTGTTACCTCAATCGGTTATTTCACTAACCAATTTGCTGAATAATCCTGATTTTAATCTGCAGTCATTTATCAAGGTCGTTGAGCAAGAACCGAGTATCGCTACTGAATTGATGAAAAAAGCCAATAGTCCTGCTTACAAACGCGGTGATAAAGACATCACCAACTTGCAGCAAGCTTTTATGTTTATGGGAGCAAATGACATAAAAGAGTTTGTCTTGAATCGTTTCATTAAAAACTTATGTCAGCAAAAGCCTATTTACTTTAAAACCTTCGGTGAGAAAATTTGGCTACATAGCCAAGATGTAGCCATTGTGACTAAAACACTAGCGGCGAGGCGTAAGCAAAATGCCGACGCGGCTTATACCATTGGTTTGATGCACGATTTGGGTAAAGTTGTTATTTTTCAGTTTATGGTCGAGGCGTTTAAAATGATCGACCCAGATTTTAAACAAGACTCGTTGGTGTTCAAGAAATTTCTCAGTGAGAAATCGATGTTGCTAAGCGTAGAGTTAATGAAAATCTGGAATATGCCCAGTGTGATTATTGATGTAGTGCAAGGGCAGGTGGAAGACTTTACTAACGTGAATGATCTCGACCCTATGACGGCAATATTATTTGAAGCCAATTTAATCAGCGAGGTAAGCTTGTCTTACCAAGATGGGCATATTCAACCGGCCGAGTTTGAATTATTAGTCAGTAGTACCAAACTTCGAGATGACGCCAAGTTGCTGCTACGTGAAATACTCAATATATACTCAGACGAAGCCAGTTAATTCGGCATCACCCTCTTGATAACCTTTTGTCCGTAAGCATATCTACATGTTATGAAAGCTGAAGGTGAAAGGCTTAACAGCAGCGCTCAGAACATCGGTTCAGATTCCGCTCAATTTAATTGCTTCAACTAATTTCTATTAGCGTAATAGACGTTTTGCAAGCACGCTTTTTAGTGTGTTTAGTTCACCTTACTTTCATTAAATTCGTTCAATGCGCTCATAGCCAGTCGAGCCTTGTCACTGGGCACATATATGTGATCATGATAATAAGCTGCAACCACGTTAGCACTGATGTCGTATTCGGTTAACTTTGCTGCTACTGCTGCGGTCAGCCCTACGGCCTCTAAACTAGAATGCACCGTGAGAGTAATTTGTTTGTAGGTTCCGTCAAAAGGAATTTTCGCCTGTTTGGCATCATCGGCTAGCAATATTAATGTCAAGCCTTCCGATTCTTGAAAAAAGCACACCGGATCCAAATGTGCATAATCAGAGACCTTACCGTCTACTGTGCAAAAGGCGTATTCGCCATCTTGCAAAAATGGAGACATCGATTTAAGTAATTCATTTAACTCTGTAATGCCTGACATATTGTTTCCTGATTTCGCTGAGATTTAATGCTGTGCTAATACTGGCAAGGCGAGTAGTTTACCCGATTAAATTGTATGTGTGAACGGGCGGCAGTGCCCCCCGTGAAGACTTACATTATGTTGTTAATTTCTGGCCTTAAGCAAAATGAGGGGCTCGCTTTTCAAAAAATGCCGCAACGGATTCTTTAAACTCGGCAGAGGCTAGTTGTTCGGCAAATATGACACCTTCACGTTTCATTTGCGCCTGAACTTCCTCTTTGTTTACGCCACGAATCAAGCGCTTTGATTGCTTAACTGAATTAGGTGCTAAACTGGCGACTTGCTCTGCTATTTTCAGACTTTCAGCCACTAAAACGCCATCCTCGAATACGCGCGTAACAAGGCCCGCACTCAGTGCTTCTTCGGCATCAAGTATGCGACCTGCAAGCATTAAATCATTTGCCCATGCTTGACCCACGGCAAGGGGGAGTAACAAGCTGGATGCGGCTTCAGGTACTAAACCAACATGGGTAAAGGGGGCTCGAAAGCGCGCACTTTTGCTGGCATACACCATATCGCAATGTAGCAACATGGTAAGGCCAACCCCAATGGCAGGGCCATTCACCGCGACTACAATAGGGGTTTCACATTCTGAAATAGCCTTTAAAAATCGAATGACCGAAGGCGTACCACATTCTTCAACTGGGTTAATGAAATCATCTAAATCATTACCCGCAGTGAAGGTATCGCCGTTAGCGGTTAATAGAACAGCGCGGATCTGGTCGTCATGGTTGCTTCGCTCTAGCTCATCCGCTAGGGCTGCGTACAGTTCACGATTGAGCGCATTTTTTAGCTCAGGACGATTGATCGTTAACGAAAGCACACGATTCTTTAACGAAACAATAAGGCTTTTAGACATGTTGTAGCTCCTGTCAAAATAACATAGTGGAAATGTTGTTTAATAGAATTGGTATTAAAACTAAACCGATGGATTAAAATCGCTCCTTCTCACTGACAATGTTTTCTGCATTTTGCGTAACGTGCATTAAAAACCGCGCAATGGTTTCTTGCTCATCTAAGGTGAATTTTTTCAGCAGGGCATGATTAATATTGCGTACCTTAGAAGCGGAGCGCTGCGCAAGTTCACGTCCTTTGGCTAGTAAGATAACGTTTTGCACCCTAGCATCAGTTGTTCCTTGTTGGCGGGTAACCAATTCTGCTTTGGTCATTCTGTCAATAACGCCAGAGAGGCTGGAATAGCTCATATTTGTGCACGTTGAATTAAGTTTGTGACAGGTTTAATTAAGTTTGTGACATTAATTAAGTTTGTGACAAGGTAACAGTTGTAAGGCGAACCTGAGATGGTTCGCTTTTTTGCTATTAATAATTGGTTAAATCTGAAGTTCTGTTATGAGCCTAGGCAAAAGCTATACGGAAGAGTTTGAGTCTGCAATTACATCTGGAGCTGCATTAGAAGGAAAGTTATTCAGCTACTCCTTCATAACCCTTCTAAAATACGCTGACTTAGATTTTTGCCTAAGTCACGCTATGCTGTTGTACGCTCACGGCTATTCATTTCACAGTTAGCCTTTATTGACAACCACCACAACAGTTACCATCAGCATGGGCTGGCTTGGCAAATAAAATCTGATTTTCTAACAAGATATGTAACATTAGATCTTCTTTTAATGCCTTTAAGCCTGCATACAAAGCCGTCCAAGTATTACAAGCATCTTCTGGTAGGGTGAGGTTATGGGTTAGTTGATCTAATACCTCCAAGGCATCACCATGTTCTAAATGCTCTTCCTCCATTTGACTAATGGGGCCAGCGGGATAAATACCATTAGCCAACATTGGAAAGAGTATTTGCTCTTCTTTCATCATATGGCTTTCTAACTCTTGAAACATATTATTCAAATGTTCGGTAAGGCCAACAGGGCAGTTTGGATCTAGTTCATGGACCTGTTCAACTCGTCGTGCCAATCTAATTAATTCTGGCAGTTGCATGCGATGACGTTGATGAAAATTCAGGTAAATATGCTCAATTAGCTCTGTGGTTGGCGCTTTTCGCCAGTCAATAAAATCTTCTGCTGGTTTTTGCAATTCAGCCAATGCCGCTAACAGCTCTTCCTCTGGTAACTGGCGTTTAGCGATGGCTTCACGCAAAGTGAGGTTACCACCACAACAAAAGTCTAATTTATAACGATGAAATACTGCAGTAGCGCCTGCAACACTGGTGGCGATATTACCTAAAGATTGTTCTAACAATGACATAAAAAACTCCTCATTTTTTGCTGGCAGATTTGAAAAAAACTTGTACTTAATTTGTGACTAAGATATCCCGGTGTACTTTATCCAACAGATCCTTTAGGTCTGCAGAGTTGCAATTTTCATGTTCACGTTTTTTATAACCCAAAGAAGTTAGTTCTATATGCCATGTTGGGGTCACATCAACTGAGGCTAGGCTTTGTTTGACGCAATTTAATGGGCAGCCGTCTATTGCCAATATGGGTCTTGCAGATTTTGCCACTTTTACTAATTGATTTACTTTGCCACCCACGCCAGCAATACAGGACATTTGTGCCGAGCCTTGACGATCAAGCCTAACTGCCAGATCGTTGGCCAGTTGTGCTACATTTGAGCAACCAGAGCATGAATAAACTAAGGGTTTATTTTGGTAATGGGTTTTCATATCAACATCCCCTAAAAGTGCTGTTTGGTGTCACTAATAGAATACTCTGCTAATCGTACAAATAAATTAACCTGGCCTGCCATCTGCCCTTGGTGTGGTCAGTACCGGGAAATACACCAGCACATATAGGCCATATGCAATGACCCAAGCAACAACACCTAAGGTTAACCAGTCCATGGTGTAATTCGGCCATAGCCAAATTAACAAGGTGCGGCTTATGGCAGCCACAAAGACTAATAAAAATGCCAAAGACATAATGGCTTTGGGTTTAATCATTCGTCCACTGTGGCCAAGTGAAACACGAGCCATCATGCTTAATATCATTGAGCCCATAGCACCTGCGGTTAACATATGTAATGCCCCGCTAAGACTAATATTTAGTCCGGCATAATGTGCGCTATAACAAGCTAAGCCCAATGGGACAAACCAATAGGCTAAATGAATTGACCATAAAAGTGGGGTTTTAAGGGTGATCCACATTTTCCAACGAAAACAGCGTAGTGCCGTAAATAACGCACAAAACGCAAACAGGCCACTTAAGCCTAGATTGGGAATAAATTTAGCTAGGGTAGAAAAGTGCAGAAAGAATATTAGCCATAGTGAGCCAAGTGATAAGCGGTCTAACCAAATGTTGGAGGCTACTTTTGCTGTTTGTGTGCCATTGGCTGTGAACATGGGTATGACTCGCCCACCCACTATGGCGATTAATAATGTCACTAGCCACACAGCATTTTGTGAGCCTAACTGTTGAATATCATAGCGAGCTGTTTCAAAACCTATATACATCAGGGCATTACACAGGGTAATTAAAAACAACACTGGTACAAAAAATAGATTCCGTTGTTGATTAGCATTAATTAATGGCCGCGCCAGCAATACCGCACAAATAGGCAAAAAGCTCAAATCGATGGCAGCCACTATATAAATAGATACATCTTGGCCGAATAACAACACTAAACGTCCACTTAGCCAAAGCAGCGAGATAAAAAGCAGGGTTTTATTGTATGGCGCTCTAAGCCCTGTCCAATTTTGCACCGCAGTGAGTAAAAACCCCACAATGATTGCGTTGGCAAAACCAAATAACATCTCATGGCTATGCCAAAATAAGATATTAGCAAAAGGGCGTAGTTGAATATGCCCCATCAAAGCCAAACCCCACAGCAAGATGGCGAGTGTGCTAAATATCGCACCAAACAGAAACATAGGGCGAAAAGCCTGACGAAGTAACGGAGTCAGCTTTTGTTCTTCAGCAAGATCAGTGATTTGCATTTTGGTTGTCATCCTTTAAAAAATAATTGTTTAGAAAAATCATTTTCAGTGGTTAAATATCAATTGCAAATAATGTGATTACTTAGGTCTAAAAGCCGTGATCACTTGGGTATTACATTCTAAATAGGGGCCATCCATTAAATCGATGCAATAAGGAATAGCCGGAAATATTGCATCTAAACATTGGCGTATGGCTTTGGGTTTACCCGGTAAATTAACAATCAAACTGTCTTGTCGCAGACCCGCCGTTTGCCTAGATAAAATGGCAGTTGGCACATATTTTAATGATTCAGTGCGCATTAGTTCACCAAAACCAGGCATCATACGATCACACACAGCTTCGGTGGCTTCTGGGGTCACATCCCGTTTGGCCGGCCCAGTACCGCCTGTGGTAATAATCAAACAACAAGCCCGATTGTCTGCTAGTTCTACCAGCGTTTGTTCAACTATATCCTGCTCATCTGGGATCAATCGGTATTCAGCTTGCCAATCGCTGCAAAGGTATTGGTCTAAAGTCTCTCTAATGGCTTGACCGGAAATATCGTCATATACGCCAGCGCTGGCCCGATCGCTGACTGTGACTATGCCAATTTTTGCTACTGGTGTGTGCATTTGCGTATCCTAATTTAATGGCCATATGCCATCTTTTATTACTTGCTGTCCATAATGATAACTATGGTTTTAGCAAACAATAGCGAGGCTTGACTAGGTATCTATTATATCCCTATAGGCCAGTGAATTAGTCTTATATATTTGATATTAAAGGAGTTAACCCTAAGGGGGTAGCTGCTCTACCTCCTTTGCGCAGGCTACTAAACCTCAAGGTGCCAAGAATAATCATAAACAACGCTTCTTGGCCTTTTGGGCTTCCCCATATGTCCTGTTGATTAAATTTGTTTTATGCTCTTTAAGTGAGCCACCTATTTATAAGCTGAGCGATGGAATATTATTTAACCGTTAAATATCTGCATATCACTTGTGCCTTGTTGAGTGTCAGCCTTTTTGTTTCCAGACTAGTCTTGGACATGTTAGGCAAACCCGGTTGGCGAGTCAGTGGCTGGCGGCATGTGCCGCATATTAACGATACTCTTTTGCTGGTATTAGCATGTGTTTTGTTAGCATTAGGCCCTTGGCAGCCTTTTGTACATCAATGGTTAGGCATTAAGATATTACTGCTTTTGGGCTATATAATGATGGGATTTGTGGCACTAAAAGTGACTTTTAGTGGATTAATTCGCAGCCTTGCTGCCATTGTTGCGCTGCTGCTTTTAACCGGCATTTTTTATTTGGCTCACTTTAAACCTATTTTATTAAGTTAATTTTTGCTCAACCACAGCTAGGCCAACACAATAGTTGATTGGCCTAGCTGTGGTTTAGTTATCCGACTTGTTTTAACAGGATGTTTGCTGCTGTTTGGCGCTGATAATGGCGTAAACTATGTTCGGTGCGCCGGCCACTGCTAAAGGCTGAAACACGTTTTAAGTATCCAATTACACGGGTGCCATAATCTATGTCTTGGCTGCCACAACTGGGGCAAGAATCCAAAGTACGTTTGTCGACGGTTTCGCATTGGTTGCAAATGGTGATTTTGACGTTAACACAAAAATAATTGCAGCCGGTTTTTGCGGCAATATTCAGTAAATTGACATATCCAGCTTGATCGAGCTTTTCTTGCAAATTTAGATGTAACGCTGAACCACCATCTAAGTAATCTAATAATTTTTTGCCGTGTAACTGGAATTTATCCAACGCATTACTGTGCTCATCTTCAACCACATAGAAATAGGAGTTGTAACAATCTCTAGGCACAAAATAGCCATCCTGTTTATCCCATTTAGCGTTTTTCACTCCAAGGTTTTCGGCCGGTACAAACTCGGTATTAAACATATAACCATATTCTGCTTTGGCGGCTTTATTGGCGTCAAAAATGACCTTTAGGTGTTGCTGCACAAAATTGATGTAAGCATCATTGTTACTGGCGGTGATCCCTTGTGACTCGGCCGCCTCAACCATACCGTTTATGCCTATGGTTAAAAACTGTTTGTCGAGTGAGATAAAGCCCGCATCGTAGACAGTTAATAAGCCAGCGGCTTGGTATGCTTCCATCAGTTTGCGATAGGCCACTTGGTACTTTTGGATTTTGTTAATTTCGCTCGCCAAATCGCGACCATCTTGTACTAAGCGGTTCATATTCACGGTAATAACATTAATAGAGCCGGTTGCCACACCTCCGGCACCCAGGGAATAAGAGAAAGTATTATCACTTATCTCACTGCGTAAACGGCAACAGGAAGCCAGTGAGTCAGCGTTGTCAGATTGATAAACAAAAAACGAATTGCCCTGTGCCAGTTGTTTGGCCATGGCATTGGCAAAAGGCATGTCTTTACACTGACCATCTTCGGTTAACATGGCGACGGTAATGACGGGAAAGGTTAACACGGTTTTTTCACGCTCTTGGTTGATCCAGCTTAAGAAAAAGTTTTGTAAGGACTCAACAGATTGCCATTCAGGCTTGATAAAATCCGGGAACACAAATTGACCAAACATGCTGTCAAAATAATGCTGATCATAAATAGAAATATTCCAGAACACACTTTGATAACCTCGCGCAGCTGCGGGTTGATTTAGCGCATAAACCACATGTTGAAGGTGGTTTTCTATTACTTTGGCATGGGTAGTAAGGTAGTCATCGCCGTAGTCTTTTTTGGCAAAATAATCAAAATAGGTGAGAAACTCTACCGTTGCTACGGCACCGGCGAATTGACTGCTGACCGCAAATACAAAATTAACAAAACAGCCACAAAATGATTCCAAATGTTTAGGTGCCCTAGATTCGCCGCCCAATTTGGTTAAACCATCCCGTAAAAACGGATACATAGTCAGAGATACACAGTAGGGTTTAAGGCTGGTTTCATCGTGCACGTAGATTTCGTGTTGCTCGATTTGGCGCAAATACTCTGCAGCCAACTGCGCCCCAAACAACTCACCAATTTTATTACTGACTAAAGCGCGATTCACTTGGATAAAATGATCCTTCATGATTTCGGACTCTAAAGTGGCAATGTTTTTTTGCGTGACATTGGCGTTAGCATCCATCTTGGACCCATCTGCCGCGTTGTCTGCGTGTAGGTAATGCTCTATGAAATTAAGTTTGTGTTGAATTTGTTTGGTAGTCAGCGTTTGCATAGTGTTTTTCTCTTTTGGTTAGTTGCAAGTAAAACGGTGATTAAGGCATTGGCCTGTGCGTAAATCGGTAAAACGTTGGTTAGTGAAGGGGCTGTCTAGGCCGCCAAGCTCTGCAAGCCAGCGACCGGTTTTTAGATATGTTAGTTCGGCTTTTAATGTGGGAGTCACATCATCAAGGCCGGTGTACAGGCAAGTATTTAAGGCTTTGCTTCTGGCTAATTTTAGTAAGGGTAATAACGCGGATAATTCCCATTCGCCACCTAAAAATAACACGCAGCTAATCAACCCTTGGTATGCTTTTAAGCGCTGTGAAAAATAATCTAGGCTAAGGGGGGCGCCATTATCTTTATGCCAGCTATCGCTGCTGTGACAGCCTTTACAACCTAAAGTACAGCCACTAATGGTATACGCCAGTGACACTTCATCTGGCACTTCTAAAAACACTATGTTTTCGGTGGTGTAATTAAGCATAAACCCTCTATATGGTGTTTATTTTTGTTTTTAACACTATATCTTGTGTTTTAGCTTAGTGTCGCTCACAACAAAAATCTATGCTTTTATTGCGCTTTAGCTTTGAGCTAGCCGCTAAGGCGCGCCAATTGGGAAAGAGGTACCCCTTCAGAGGTAGATAAAATAAAGGGCTTTAAAGCAGTCAAAAGGCAAATTGCATTGGCAGGTTTGGGATCAGTAATAAATGACCATTAGTAAAAAATGGATAATGGGTTATTGGGGCATTTTATGCTGAACTTTGGGAGCTGCAATATCTGACTAAATCAGCTTTAATAAAGGGCACTAAATTTGTCACATAAAACGCATTTTTGTGCTCTAGCAACTGATGCCTTGTTGCGCCGTTACTAGGTCAAATCACCCGGGAAAAGCGCTGCTGATTCAGGTGGTGTTTTAAGTAGGCATCAAAGGACATGCATATGTTTCTAATGAGCAACCGCGCTTTTGCTGAAACCTGAATGTCTGATCCGGTATTAGTTAACAGTTGGTCTTTGATAAAGGGCCTAAGGGTAGCCAGTTCCTGATTAAAATAGTCGTCAAAGTTAATCTTAAAGTTTTGTTCAATATCGGCTTTATGCAAACAAAGGTTGCACATTAAAGCATTGATGACCGCACGCCTGATTTGGTCATCTTGGTTTAATTTCAGGCCTTTGACTGCGGCATGGCCTTGATGATCAATTAGCTGGTAATAGTCTTTTAGGCCTTTAACATTTTGACTGTAAACATTACCCACTGAGCTAATAGCAGATACCCCTAAGCCTAAAATATCGCAATCTCCTTTGCTGGTATAGCCTTGAAAGTTTCTGTGTAGTTGACCTTTATTTTGTGCTTCGGCTAATTCATCTGTTGGTTTAGCAAAATGATCCATGCCGACTAATTCGTAACCTTTAGTGCAAAGTGTTTCGATGGCAAGTTTCATCAGGGCAAATTTTTCATCTGCTTTGGGCAACCATTGATTGCGGATCTTGCGTTGGGCAGCAAAGGCTTGTGGCATATGAGCGTAACTAAACAAAGAAATACGATCTGCATCTAACTGCTGGGTGACATCTTCTAAGGTATGGGTAAAACTTTCTATTGTTTGATGGGGCAGGCCGTAAATTAAATCGATATTCACCGAAGCAAAACCTACCTGTTTGGCGCGCTGAATAAATTGTTTAATGAATTCGGTAGATTGGGGCCGGTTAATGGCTTTTTGAACTTTTTTGTTGGTATCTTGCACGCCTATACTTAGACGATTAAAGCCCAAGCTTGCTAAGTGGTCAGCTAATTCTAGCTCTATGTCACGGGGGTCGACTTCGATACTCATTTCAATCTCGTCGATAAATCTAAAATGACGTTTTAGTGTGTTGACTAGTCTAGTTAGCTGAGCGTGATCTAAGAAGCTTGGGGTGCCACCGCCTAAGTGGATTTGACGAATGGGTCTTGAGCCAAAAGCTTGTGCTCGACTAGCGATTTCTTTGCCTAAATAATCAAGATAGGTATCAGCCTTATCGCTATTTCTGGTGACAATTTTATTGCAGCCACAGTAGTAACAAAGGCTATGACAAAAAGGAATGTGCAGATACAAGGATAGCGCTTGCTCAGGATTGGCTTGGCCAGCTTGCGCTAATTGGGCATGGCTAAAATCCTCAGTAAACTCCAATGCGGTCGGATAAGAAGTATATCTTGGACCGCTGGTGTCGTATTTGTTGAGCAAGGTTTGATCAAAAAAGTCTAGTGTTGTCATAGTTCATTCCAACAAGGAAATTTATTGTGAATACTAACAAGCATTAGCCTAACTCGTACTGGCATTAGGGCGGTTGCCGCGACTGGTTTGGTGTAGCTGATAGATATCATCTACCCCTTCACGACTAGTTGTGGTGACCTGCAGATCCTTTAATAAACCGTCGTGTAAACCATACACCCAGCCATGTATACTCAGCTTTTGTCCTCGATCCCAAGCATATTGCACGGCTTTTGTGCGGGCTAAATTTTGCACCTGTGCTATCACATTCAACTCACATAAACGGTCAGTTTTTGCCTGTGCTATCAGACCATCAAGCTCTTGTTTATGGGTAAAACTGATGTCTTTTATGTGTCGCAGCCAATTATCGACTACTCCGTATTCGTCATGCCCTAAGGCGGCAGAAATGCCACCGCAGCCGTAATGACCACAGACAATGATTTGTTTTACCCTGAGCACTTCAATGGCATATTGCACCACGGCTAAACAATTAAAATCAGTGTGTACCACTTGATTGGCAATATTGCGATGCACAAACAATTCGCCAGGGGCAAGATCGACAATTTGATTGGCTGGCACTCGGCTATCAGAACAACCTATCCATAGATATTCTGGGCGCTGAATGGCTGCTAAGCGCTCAAAAAACTCAGGATCCTCTTGTTTGACCTTGGCCGCCCATTTTTGATTGTTGCTTAATAGCTGCTCTAAAGTTGGCATTTTTTGTTACTGCATCAAAGGTGAATTTTCAGGATTAAAGCTAAAGCCTGCAATGTCTGCTTCGCCAATAAGATGTTGAATGTATTGGGCTATGGCTTTTCTATGCACTTTATCATTTAAAAATTGTTTGATTTTGTCTTCAACCATAGAGTAGGGCAGTGCTTTACCCGGGACTTTGCGGTCAATATAAACCACATGTAAGCCAAAACGCGATTCAATCGGGCGGGCTAATAATCCTTCGTCTGAGGCAAATACCTGACGCTGAAATTCTGCTACCGTTTGGCCACTAGAAAGCTGGCCCAAGCTGCCACCGGTTTCTTTAGACGGGCAGGCTGAATACTTAAGGGCGAGTTGGGCAAAGCTCTGTTCATTTTGCTCTAACTGTATAATGATTTGTTCTGCGATGGTTTTGCATTCTGCACGGCGCTCGAGATCCTTGGGCTCAGCTAACAATAATATGTGTTTGGCTTCAACCAAAGGAGAGGTGACAAATTTCTCCGGATTCGCTTCATAATAACGTTTGCATTCTTCTTCTGTGGCCTTAGGGACCTTGGCTTCAATATCCATCAAATCATCAATTAAATTCGACTCACGCTCGTTGTCAGGTTGTTCGCCTGGGGCTAGCAATGCCAATTCCTGTGCTCTTTGCAAAATTAACTCGCGGATAATCAGGGTTTCAGCGGCTTTTACCATGGCTTCTCTGCGGCTTGACGCTGGGTGATACTGTATTTCTGTGTCAATGGCCGCCGCTTCTATTTTACGGCCATTTATGACAATCTCTGGGGTGTTGGTCAATGACATTTTATACTCCAAATAATAACTATCTGTTGCTTATTCTAAAAACTAAATCTTAGTGGTTATAGCCTTAATAGTCGGGCTAAATAGCCCGAGCTAACTATGCCTACTTTTGTCTAACAATTTGGTAGTTGCGGGCAATATACTGTACTGGCACACTCCAAATATGTACTAAGCGACTAAAGGGGAATAACACAAACAGGGTGATTCCTAAGGTCACGTGCATTTTATACACCCAGTGCACACCAGAAATAAACTCTACCGCTTCGTTTGGACGAAAGGTTAGTAAGTAGCGTGACCAGCTCATCAAGTTGTACATTTCGCTGCCGTCCATATGCCCAGAAGAAATGTAAATGGTGACCATACCAATAATCAGTTGCAGGTATATCAACAATAAGATGGCGGTATCCATGGCACTGCTGGTGGCGCGCACGCGTGGGTCAAACAAACGTCTTTTGACTAGCATGGTTAGACCAATAAAACACAACACACCAAACAGACCACCCACCCCCATAGCAATGAGTTGTTTCGCTGCTAATGACACACCTAATAAATGCCATACTTCATAAGGGATAACTAAGCCAGCAAAGTGACCCAGCAAAATGGTAATGATCCCGACGTGAAATAAGATGTTAGCAATACGAAAATTTTTATTGCTTAACATTTGGCTAGAGCCGGTTTTCCATGAGTATTGTTCGCGGTCATAACGCAACAAACTACCTAGCAAAAATATGCCTGTGGCGATGTAGGGATAGATCCCAAAAAAGAAAAAATCGATAAATGACATGATTAACTCCTTAACGCGCCGTCAGCTTGTTTTACTTCGCTGGCGTCAAAAAACTGAATAGGAACATCCAGATCACGACGTTGTGATTCAGACGGTTTGGATTGCTCTGTTGGGCAGCCACCATTAACGGCATCGCCACCAAAGGTGACGGCTTCTTCTTCCCAGACTTTATCTAGGGCTTTTTTGCCATCATCACGCTTCTCATTGGCTACTTGCAGGGCAATATCCTGCATGTCGATACTGGCGCCACTGATGTGTAACAAACTGGTGAATAGCGCCGCATAATTACAATCGCGTTTCTCTAGTCTTACCGCCAGTAACGCCAGTATAGGGGCGACGTCTTGCAACCAACCTCTGGCATTTTCTTCACCCTGGGTTGAGGCAAACTCAACAAAAAGTGGGATATAATCGGGCAATTCATGCACACCTATATCCAAACCTGCCGCGCGGTATTGCTTAAGTAAGTCCACCATGGCTTGGCCGCGATCCCGTGACTCGCCATGAATGTGTTCATATAACAACAAAGACAACATACGACCCCGTTCAAACAGGCCATCGTACTCTGACTGCCAATCAAGTAATTCACCGTTAAAACGCTGATCTACAAAGGCCAGAAGGGCATTTTTGTGTTTTACATCCAACAGGTCATCTTGTTGGATATAATCAACAATGTCCTGATGGTGAGCAAAAAGCTGCTCTGTCGGATAATCAATTAATCGCGACAATAAACTTAATAATTTCATATCTTTCATGGTTAGTCTTGCACCTCTACTGGAATAACCTGACGAACACCTTGTTTCTTATTCCCAAACAAGTCAGCTGAACTATCACCACCACTACAGCCATTACCAAAGGTAAAGCCACAGCTAGATTTCATATCGTAGGCATCTTCGGCATAAGATTTGTGGCTGGTGGGAATAACAAAACGATCTTCATAATTGGCCAAAGCCATATAACGATACATTTCTTCCACTTGGGCCACGGTTAAGCCCACTTCCTGCAAAGCGGCTAGGTCTTCTTCACCTTCTACTTGCTGCGCGCGTTTAAAAATACGCATTGCCATTAAACGTTCTAATGCCTTTAAGACAGGTTTTTCATCGCCAGCAGTCAGCAGGTTGGCCAAATACTTCACTGGTATACGTAAGCTTTCTAGGTCAGGGAAAACACTTTTTTTCTTGCCTTCTTTAGTAGCAATTTCTTTCATTGGCACTTTACCTGCCTTCACTGCACTTTGAATTGGGCTCAAAGGCGGTACATACCAGACCATAGGCAGAGTACGATATTCTGGGTGCAGGGGCAGAGCCACTTTCCAGTCCATGACCATCTTGTAGACTGGCGATGCTTGTGCAGAGTCTAACCAAGCTTGAGGAATGCCTTCTTTGAGCGCCGCTTCTTGTACTGCTGGGTCGAAGGGGTCAAGGAAAATATCACATTGAGCTTGATACAAGTCTTTGTCATTGGGCACTGATGCCGCTTCTTGAATACGATCGGCATCGTACAACATCACACCTAAATAACGGATACGGCCAACACAGGTTTCAGAGCAGATTGTAGGTTGCCCAGCTTCGATGCGAGGGTAACAGAAAATACATTTTTCTGATTTACCGGTTTTCCAGTTGTAGTAGATCTTTTTGTAAGGACAACCACTGACACACATGCGCCAGCCACGACATTTGTCCTGATCAATCAAGACTATGCCGTCTTCTTCACGCTTGTAGATCGCGCCGCTTGGGCATGAAGCCACACATGCGGGGTTGATACAATGTTCACATAAACGGGGCAAATACATCATAAAAGTATTTTCGAATTCCCCGTACATATCAGCCTGGATTTGATCGAAGTTAGTGTCTTTACGACGTTTGGAGAACTCAGTGCCGAGAATTTCTTCCCAGTTTGGTCCCCACTCGATTTTTTCCATACGTTTACCTGTGATCAGCGAGCGTGGGCGCGCTACTGGCTGGTGTTTACTTTCACCAGCTGTGTGTAAATGTTGGTAATCAAAATCAAAAGGTTCATAATAATCATCGATTTCAGGCAAATCTGGGTTAGCAAAAATATTGGCTAAAATTCTAAACTTGCCACCTTGCTTGGGTGCTAGTTTGCCGTTGTCATGGCGGGTCCAACCGCCGTTCCATTTTTCCTGATTTTCCCACTCTTTGGGGTAACCTATACCTGGCTTGGTTTCAACATTGTTAAACCAGGCGTATTCCACCCCTTCACGGGAGGTCCACACATTTTTGCAGGTCACTGAACAAGTATGGCAACCAATACATTTGTCTAAATTCAGCACCATGCCGATTTGAGCTCTTACTTTCATGGCTATTTCTCCGCCTTATTCAGTTCATCTTTTACTAAAGGGTTGTCAGTGGCGTCATCATCTAACCAATCAACTTTGGCCATCTTACGCACAATAACGAATTCATCGCGGTTACAGCCCACTGTGCCATAGTAGTTAAAGCCATAACTTTGCTGCGCATAACCGCCAATCATATGGGTGGGTTTCATCACACAACGGGTGACCGAGTTATGAATGCCACCACGGGTTTTGGTCATTTCTGAGCCAGGCACATTCACAATACGTTCTTGTGCGTGGTACATCATGCTCATGCCTTCTGGCACCCGCTGAGACACCACCGCTCTGGCGGCAATGGCACCATTGACGTTAAAGACTTCTATCCAGTCGTTATCCACTATGCCTGCACGCTCTGCGTCAACTTCAGACATCCACACTATGGGGCCGCCTCGAGACAAGGTCAGCATCAATAAGTTGTCTGAATAAGTGCTATGAATTCCCCATTTTTGGTGTGGCGTGAGGAAGTTAAGGGCGATCTCAACATTGCCGTTTGGCTGGCTGTTCATGATCGGCTTAACGGTTTTTAAGTTAATTGGTGGCTTGTATAAACACATGGTTTCACCAAAATCGCGCATCCATTCATGATCTTGATAAAACTGCTGACGACCTGTAAGGGTGCGCCATGGAATATACTCATGCACATTGGTATAACCGGCGTTATAAGACACATGTTCGTCTTCTAGGCCTGACCAAGTGGGTGAGCTGATGATTTTTCTGGGTTGTGCTTGTACATCTCTAAAGCGAATTTTTTCTTCCTGCTTAGGCAAGGCTAAGTGGGTATGATCTCGCCCCGTCAGTTCACCTAAGGCAGCCCAAGCCTTGACCGCTACTTGTCCATTGGTTTCTGGCGCCAGTGATAAAATCATTTCGGCTGCATCTATGGCGGATTCGATTTTAGGACGCCCCTTGTTAGCACCTTCTTCAAGATGAACATGATTCAGCTCACCAAGAAATTTCACCTCATCATCTGTGTTCCAGTTAATGCCTTTACCGCCATTGCCTTTCTCTTCCAGCAAAGGCCCAATAGAATTAAAGCGTTTGTAGGTATTCGGATAATCACGCTCAACCACCACTAAATTTGGTGCAGTTTTACCTGGTATTAGCTCACATTCCCCTTTCCACCAAGCTTTGACACCAAAGGGTTGGGCTATTTCAGCTGGGGTGTCGTGTAAGATAGGTACAGTGACTAAGTCTTTTTCCACACCCAAATGGCCCACACACACTTCAGAGAACTTCTGCGAGATCCCCTTGAATATTTGCCAGTCAGTGCGTGACTCCCAAACTGGGTCGATAGCAGCACTTAAGGGGTGAATAAAGGGATGCATATCAGAGGTATTCAAGTCATCTTTTTCATACCAAGTGGCAGTGGGTAATACTATGTCTGAGTACAAACAAGTAGTAGACATCCGAAAATCCAAGGTGACCAATAAATCAACTTTACCTTCAGCCGCTTCATCTACCCACTTCACGTCTTGTGGTTTTTTACCGCCGTCTTCACCTAAGTCTTTACCCATTAAACCGTGCTTAGTACCCAGTAAGTGGCGCAGCATGTATTCATGGCCTTTACCTGATGAGCCCAAAAGGTTTGAGCGCCAGATAAACATATTACGTGGGAAGTTCTTAGGGTTTTCAGGCTCCATACAGGCAAAGTCTAACTCGCCTGATTTAAGTCTTTTTACCGCATAATCTGCTGGTGTCATATCGGCTGCAGCAGCGTCTTTACATAACTGTAAAGGGTTCATGTTTAACTGTGGGGCAGAGGGCAACCAACCCATACGTTCGGCGCGAGAATTAAAGTCAATGATCGAACCAGACCATTTATCTTTGTTAGCAAGAGGCGAAACAATTTCTGTCATCTCAAGTTTTTCATAGCGCCACTGGCTAGAGTGGTTGTAGAAAAATGAGGTGCCGTTCATGTGACGGGGTGGACGTTGCCAATCAGTACCAAAGGCCAGTGGTTGCCAACCCGTTTGTGGACGGAGTTTTTCTTGACCTACGTAGTGCGCCCAACCGCCGCCACTTTGACCAATACAACCACACATCATTAACATGTTGATCAAACCACGGTAGTTCATGTCCATGTGATACCAGTGATTCATACCGGCACCCACAATGATCATTGAGCGACCTTTGGTTTTGTTGGCATTGTCGGCAAATTCACGGGCAATGTTGATCACATCAGCGCGCGCTACCCCAGTAATCTGTTCCTGCCAAGCGGGGGTGTAAGGAATATCATCATCGTAAGACGAGGCAACGTTAGGATCGTTATAGCCATTGTCTACCCCGTAATTGGCTAAGGTTAAATCAAAAACAGTGGCCACAAAGGCTTCAGTGCCATCGGCCAAGGTGATTTTCTTCGCCGGAATTTTGCGTTTCAGTAAGTCATCATGTTCAGTGTGCTGGAAATAACCAAATTCATGTTCAGCACCACCAAAATAAGGAAAGCCCACTTCGACCAACTCATCATGATCATCTTTTAGGCTTAAGCGTAACGATAGTTCGTCACCGCTTTTGCCGTCAGTTTGGGTAATGTTCCACTTGCCTTTTTGTCCCCAACGATAACCCACAGAGCCTGTAGGCGAGACTAATTGACCATCGGGCTCATTAATAGAAATGGTTTTCCATTCTGGGTTGTTGTCTTGACCTAAACCTTCTGCCAAATCTGAGGCGCGTAAAAAACGCCCTTGTTGCAAACTGCCGTCTTCGGCTTTTTCCAGCATCACTAGTACCGGGAAGTCGGTGTAACGACGCACATAATCGGTAAAGTAAGCAGAAGGTTTTTCGACGTGGAATTCTTTCAAAATAACATGCCCAAACGCCATGGCCAGCGCCGCGTCAGTACCTTGTTTAGGCGCCAACCACTGGTCGGTCAATTTGGCTACTTCTGAATAATCTGGGGTGATACCTATGACTTTGGTCCCTTTGTAACGCACTTCAGTTAAAAAGTGCGCATCTGGGGTACGAGTCTGTGGCACATTAGAGCCCCAGCAAATAATGTAATTGGAGTTATACCAATCGGCTGACTCTGGCACATCAGTCTGTTCACCCCACACTTGTGGAGAGGCGGGCGGTAAGTCACAGTACCAATCGTAGAAACTTAAGCAGTTACCACCAATTAGTGACAAGTACCTTGCACCTGCCGCGTACGACACCATAGACATAGCGGGAATAGGTGAAAACCCAGAGATTCGGTCTGGTCCATACTCTTTGGCAGTGTAGACGTTAGCCGCAGCAATGATTTCATTGGCTTCTTTCCAATCAGCACGGATAAACCCGCCTAAGCCACGTTGTTGTTTATATTCTTTTGCTTTGATTGGATCTTCAACAATTGAGGCCCACGCATCCACGGGGTCTTTATGTTGTAATTTGGCCGCGCGCCATAACTTGACTAAGCGTTTGCGAATTTTTGGATATTTTAAGCGGTTGGCACTGTAAATATACCAAGAATAACTTGCACCACGAGGGCAGCCACGGGGTTCATGATTGGGTAGGTCAGGGCGAGTACGAGGATAATCGGTTTGTTGGGTTTCCCATGTAACCAGACCGTCTTTGACATAGATTTTCCAACTGCACGAACCCGTGCAGTTAACGCCATGGGTAGAGCGCACAATTTTGTCGTGCTGCCAGCGACGGCGATAACCGTCTTCCCAATCTCGGTTTTCTTCGGTTGTTACACCGTGACCATCGGCAAACGATTCTTCGTTGCGTTTAAAAAATTGTAATCTGTCTAAAAAGTGACTCACGCTAGACTCCTCTGGTGATATTTACACGCGCATAATGTGCTGTAATGGCATGGGCTAAGTGGATTAAAGTTGAATTAAGGTTGCGCCACAATAGGGGATAAAATGGGCCTGATAGGGGGAGTACTCCTTAAGGGGTAGTTGATAAATTACACTGTTCCTTGCCACGAAAGGGGTTTAGACTAGATTGCATCATAATTAAACGCGCAAATTATCGATTTTGCTTTTTGTAGGTATCACTTTTGTCTCATGTTTAAAACGATTATTCACTCCACAGTCTTTAAAATTGTCGCGCTGATGTGCACCATCAGCTTTTTGGCGATAGCTAGTATGCTGAGTACTTTTATGATCAGTGATAATGCCCAGTTAGATGCTAAGGCCGTTAACGTGGCAGGCTCCTTACGCATGCAAAGTATGCAAATGTTGTCTAATTTGCAGCAACAGGCAGCACAAAATACCACTGATAATAGCCAGAACATTAATAGCAATATTCAAAGTTTTGAGCGCGACCTCACGACAGGCGTGTTGGCAAACCAGTTGATTAAAAGTGACGGTGAGCTGTTAGCGGTTCAGCATCAACAGGTTTTGACTTATTGGTTCGATGTGATCAAACCTAGCTTACTCGCGTCGCTGAATAATAAAACTGTGCCAGCCAGTTTGTATCTTGAAGTGGCGTCTTTTGTTGCACAAATAAATATATTGGTGACTGCATACCAGCAACATGCAGAAGCTAATATTTCACTTATCCGTTTAATCCAAACCTTATCATTATTTGCAACCTTAATAGTGACTGCTGTGACTATGCTTATCGTCAATAAGCAGGTAGAAAAACCCCTGTCTAATTTGTTAGAGGCAGCCAAACAGATCAGTCGTGGCGATTATACTGCGCAAGCTGATGTCAGTGGAAAGGGAGAACTTGCCATATTAGCCAAGGTATTTAATAAAATGAGCGGCAATGTGTATCGCTCACAAACGCATTTAGAAAAGCGCGTACAGGAAAAAACCCGCAAGTTAGAAAACAATCACAAATCCATGGCATTGCTTTATCAACTAGTAAAAAGACTGAATGAATTTAGCGATCAGAAACAAGATTATGGCCCTATTCTGAAACAGCTTGCTGAAGTCACAGGGGTAAAGGATCTTGACTTATGCATCATGACAGCTAATGGTCAGGCTCCCTATGAACACTTGCTAAGCGCAAGCAAAACTTTGCCCGATAAATGTATTGAGCAGGAGTGCGGCGAATGCACCGATCATGATGTACTTTTTCCCCAAACAGGCAAAGAAATAAAATATCCCTTAAGCCGAGGTGAAAAAAACTACGGGGTCTTGGTGTGTAATACCCAAGGCGAGCAACTTGACGAATGGCAACATGAATTGTTTGTGTCAGTGGCCGATCAAGTGGCGACTGGACTGAGTATGCGCGACCAACAAGATCAAAGCCGTAGAATTGCACTAATGAACGAACGTACAGTGATTGCCAGAGAATTACATGACTCCCTAGCCCAGGCATTATCTTATTTAAAGATGCAAGTAAGCCGCATGCAAAAACTACGACAACGTGATAGCACCAAAGAACAAATGGATGAGGTGATTGGTGAGTTAAAAGGCGGATTAAGCTCAGCCTATCGAGAACTACGTGAATTACTTACGACCTTCAGATTAAAAATCGACGGTCAAACCTTAAAGGCTTCTTTTGAACAAACCATTGAACATCTCAAAGTACGCTCCGATGCCATTGAGTTTACGCTGGATTTTAAGGTGGATAATATCCCCTTTACCCCACAAGAAGAAATACACCTCTTGCAAATTGCCAGAGAAGCCACCCAAAATGCCTTTTACCACTCTCAAGGCAACCGTATTGAAACCACATTGCTGCAGGATGAAGCAGGCCAAGTAAAACTCACCGTCAGGGATAATGGGGTGGGGATCGCACCAGATCCCAGTAAACTTAATCATTATGGTTTGGCTATTATGCAAGAGCGCAGCAGCAGCTTGGGCGGGACTATCAAGGTTAGCCAAGCACCTCTAGGCGGAACAGTGGTGGCCTTTAGTTTTGAACCTGAATATGCCCAATCATTAGGGGCACTCAAACGCACGGCGTAGAGCATTGCCCTAATCTCACCAAGGTTTAGGCTGCGGCTAGATAAAAGATATCCATGGATGAGCAAACGGTCAGACATGGATTGTCTTGCACCCCCAAAGTTATCCTCGCCATTGAAATCCCTCATCAATAGGTTTTACAGATAATAAACCTAATGAGCTGAAGTAGTGAGGCTTAGGTGTTATTTGCTAGATGAAAACGCCACAACCTCTTGCATGATTAAATCCTTTAAATAATCTAAATATTGATCAATATAGTTGCCGTGCTCTCCAATCAGCCAAGGGTTCATTAGGGTATGACGCAATACAAATAGGTGATCTGCCTGATCGCTTTGTTGCACATCTAGTACTAAGGTGGTTTCATCCAACCCTAAGTTTTGACATAAGTTTGAGGCAGCCTCTTTACTAAGGTAAGCCTTGAGAATTTTAGTCGACGAGGCGATAAAGGATTTATTTTGTAATGGCTGACTGGGGTCAACTTTTAGTCTGTCGTATAGCCGTTCCATCAGCTTATTCATGCGGCCAACGTTGACATTACCTTTGAGGTTAATGGCCAGACAGATCAAGTTTGTGTCCGGTTCAATGGGAATATTTAGCTGTAAGTGCGGGGCTAATTCTTTGGCTAGAGACATAGCACGATCATAAAAATGCTCTGTCGCTGTAATCGTTAGCTGGGGTAATCTGCCCAAGCCTTGGGCGTTGAAGGGTAAAACTTCCTCGGCTACAGACACAGCTGCCGCTACCGCCCCCGGTTTTGACCCTTCAAATATATACTGCCCTAGCTGGGGTTCCGGCGAATCGTATTTATTTCCAGTGAATACATAAGGTGCATCTTCCACCATAAAACCTCTGGCGGCCTGATTGCGGCAAACAAAGGCACCACAACCAAAAGGAATATAACCTAATTTATGTGGATCTATGGTAATGCTCTCCACTTGTGATAAAGCCGCAAAAGCGGCATATAGATCAGGGGATGGAAAATAGCGGAATTCTTTTTTTAGTTCAGCGTAAGCGCGTAGTTGGTTTTGTTCGTCTCTGAATAGGGCTGATAGATAACCACCCCAAGCCGCATCGATATGAATAAAAAACTCTAGCCCCTGAGCACGGGAACTATCTCGAATAGTCAGCATATCTGCAACAGGATCAATAGTGCCAAACTCTGTGGTGCCTAATACACCCACTAAAGCCAATACAGGTTGCTGCTGTTCTGCGTATTTCGCCATTAATTGAGCCAATTCGGCGCTGCAAATGCGCATTTTTTCATCTGTTGCGACTTTGACTATTTGCTGAGTGCCTAAACCGAGAATTTTGGCAGATTTTTGCCAAGAATAATGGGCGGTAGTGGGGACTAACAATAGTGGCTGTTTTAAACCGGGATGTTGGGCAAAAAAGTCTATGGGACCAAGGTGTTCGATACGAGCTTGGCTAACCTGCTGCAAGATGTTTTTTCTAAGCGATTCAGTACAGTTTTGTAAGGCTTTAAAGAAATCAATCCTTAACTGCACTATTTGATCAAAAGGCAAATTAAAAAGTTGCCATTGAGTATGATCTGCTAAAGGGTGTTGGTTAAGTGTAAGCGTAAAATCGGCAAAATTTGCCAGGCCTTTTTGTAATGCTAAGGGATAATACTTTAGCGCTTTGGCATACCAAACGGCTTGGTAATTTGCCACTGTGCCGCCAGAGGTGAGATGGCCAAAAGCACAGGGGAAGTGTTGGGGAACAGTATTAAAACCAAACATATTAGCGAGTTTTTCACCATACTTTACTTCAAGATCTATGGTGACCGGAGCAGCATCGGCACAAACATTATTAGGATTATATAAAGTGGTGATCATCTGCGCCAAAAGGCCCGGCATCAATAGGTCAGAAGACATATGTCCGATATAACGTGGATGGTAAAAAGGTACGGATTGTCTGAGTTTGGCACTAAGCTTATGCAAGGATTGTTTGGTCTTAGCAATACTTTGTAAGTATTGCGGCTGAAATTGCACATCGGCTTTAATAGGCGGCTCATCTTCAGGGTGGAATCCCCGTCGCCAAGACACATGCTCTCGGTAAAACTCTAACCAGATTGATTCAAATACCGAATTGTTTTCAGCATATGCACCTAAAAAAAAAGGCGCTAGTTCATTGCTCTTAGACATTGGCTATCTCTTTGGTGTTTTTGTTATCAGGTAAAAGACGTTTTTGAAAAGTAGAAATGTGCCAGGGCGTAATTAAAGCTTAAATACGCCCTGCTAGTATCAACATTCTATTGCTGTTAGCTAAGGTTGTTAAGGGTTATAAAACTCGCCATCTTTGCGTAAATAGAACCAATAATTGATCAACACGCAGACCCCATAAAATACAGCAAAACCAATTAATGCGACTTCAGGTGTAGTGGCTGTAATCTGTTCACCCAGTACTTTGGGTATATAAAAGGCACCATAGGCAGCGATAGCGGATGTCCAACCTAAGACTGGTCCCACTTGCTCTTTGGGGAAGACCATAGCGATGGTTCTGAAGGTGGAACCATTACCTATACCAGTGGCGGCAAATAATAATAAAAACAGCACAAAGAAGGGCACGAAGTATTCTTCAGGTGATACCGATTGATAGGCAGCTTTCATGTAGTAGGCTACACCCAACGCACTAGCCACCATGACCACAGAGCAAACTTGGGTGACTAAGGCCCCACCAAATTTATCCGCAATCCAGCCGCCAACGGGGCGAATAAGCGCACCTATAAAGGGTGCCATCCACGCGTACATGAGGGCGCTAGGGCCATTGGGATTAATAGTGTCATGGGTCATAGTACCGTCCACCATAATATGGCTGTAGCCAAAGATGACTTTTATAGACAATGGAAAAGACGCTGCAAAACCAATAAACGAGCCAAAGGTCATGGTATAAATCAAACTCATCACCCAAGTATGTTTGTTATTAAATATTTGATATTGGCGGGTTAAACTGCTGCCAATTTGCCCGGGTAACCATTTTAATAGCACCACAGTGGCTACCACTACCATGACCAATACCAGTTCTTTAGGTACGCCAAATCCTGAACCGTTAGCTGACTCAGGTAGCATTAACCATAAACCAAAGGCCGCGGTAATAAAGCCAATAGATAACATGATGCTGATCAGGGCAAAAGAAGACAGGGGGTTTCCAATATCAGGAGACACATCTTTGGTACGAATATTATTCATACCAAACCAAGTAGCAATGCTCAGTGGCACCAACAACAACACCCATAAAAAACCAGCATTGGAAATGTAACTCTCGGTGCCAGCGGGTATTTTACCTATCAAGGTGCCTGAAGTATTGATCAACACCATAGGCTCGCCACTGAAAATACCAAAGGCTGCAAAGGTCATAAACAAAGGCACCAATATTTGCATGCTGGTTACCCCAAAATTGCCTAAACCTGCGTTTAATCCAAGCGCTAAGCCCTGCTGGTTTTTCGGAAAGAAAAAACTGATGTTAGACATGGAAGAGGCGAAGTTTCCGCCTCCTAAGCCAGATAATAAGGCCAATAATTGAAATTGCCATAAAGGCGTCTCAGGATTTTGCAACGCAAAGCCTGTGCCTATGGCTGGGATCAGCAATAAGGATGTCGTGAAGAAAAGGGTATTTCGGCCACCACACAATCGTATGAAAAAACTACTGGGAATGCGCAATGTGGCACCCGTTAAACCGGCAATCGCCATTAAAGTAAATAGCTCTGCATTGGTAAAGGGAAAACCCAAATTAAGCATTTGTACGGTTATTATTCCCCAGAACAGCCATATGGCAAAGCCACATAATAAAGCTGGGATAGAGATCCATAGATTTCTATTTGCTATTTTTTTTCCTTCCTTTTCCCAGAAGTCAGGATCTTCGGGATCCCATTTTTGTAGGTCAGCCATGGTACTTTCTCCGCATTAGTAGACTATCTCGAAGACACTATGGTTTAACCTTAGACTTGAAACAATCAGCATCAATGGGTAGAAGGAACGAATTTAGTGATGATAAGATTTTTGAAAATAATCAAACTTGAAATTGAATGTGAATTCCTAACATACTGAATAATAAGATTAATTTCGGCTTTTTAAATATGGGTTCCACTACCACCTTATGGGTAGAGTGGCTACCTAAACAAAACAATACTAATTCAACGCCAGAGGTCTTATCCTTAGCTTATACGGCAAATGATATAGAGAAGAACATTATGTACCAGGACCAACCGGCAACCATTATGATGGTTGATGATCATCCACTATTACGTAAAGGCTTGAGCCAGTTGCTTGAGTTTGAAGATGAGTTAACTGTGATAGCGGAAGCAAGCTCAGGTCAAGACGCCATTGAGAAAGCCTTGGCCTTAGAGCCAGACTTGATCACCTTAGATTTGAATATGCAGGGCATGGACGGGTTAGAAACCCTCAAAATTATGCGTGATAAAGGCGTCAATTCACGCATTATCATGCTCACAGTGTCAGACAATGACGAAGATGTAGTAGAAGCGATCCGCTGTGGCGCAGATGGCTACCTTTTGAAGGATATGGAGCCAGAAGAGATCATCGATAAGCTCAAAGAAGCAACCTTAGGCAAAATGGTACTCAGTGCTAAATTGACAGAAATACTCGCCACTGCTTTGCGTAAACCTGAAAAAGCTGGGAGTCGTGCTTTGGCTAGCCTCACTAGCCGCGAATATGAGATCCTTAAACTTATTGCCAAAGGCATGAGCAATAAACTCATTGCCAGAGAACTGGATATTTCCGACGGTACGGTAAAAGTCCACGTCAAACATTTCCTTAAAAAGCTTAATTTACGCTCCCGGGTTGAAGCGGCAGTGTGGATGGTTAATCACCAAAACGGTTAGTTCCATTTAATGCTAAGTTTATTGACTTAAGTTGCCAATAAGCCTGCAATTTTTAACTACTGGGTATGTATAGAAAATAATGGCGAGTCTTTGTCTTGCTTTTTGAAGATGATTAATAAGCCAAGCGATACAACTTGTAAGCCTATATCTAGGTCACAAACTTTGTCTTAGATAACTTACCACTTATTAGCGGCGGTCACATCTGAGTCTTTTGCTTCAACCCATTTTGGACCTTTCGCACTATGCTCTTGTTTCCATATTGGTGCTTGCGTTTTTAGATAATCCATAATAAATTCTGCCGCAGAAAAAGCCGCGGCTCGGTGTGCACTGGTGACCCCCACAAACACAATTTGTTCGTTAGCGTTCAATTGGCCAATACGGTGGATAATACGGATCTGCCCAAGTGGCCATTTGGCTCTGGCTTGCACACAAATGTCCATTAAGGATTTTTCTGTCATACCCGGATAGTGCTCAAGAAACAGACCTGAAACTGAACCATCAGCATTGTAATCTCGCACCAAACCAGAGAAGGTAACTATAGCGCCGTCACCATCATTACAATCTCGTAGTTGCAGGTATTCGTGATTCAGGTCAAAATCTTCATGTTGTATTGATATCATATTAACCCCCAGTCACAGGTGGAAAAAACGCAATTTCATCACCATCGTTGATTATAGTATCAGGCTTACAAATACTCTGATTCAAAGCACATAAAACATTATTGCCAGACAGCGCTTGCCAGTCTTCGCCTCGAGTTAACAATTGTTGTTTTAGCGCTTCGACAGTTAGTTCACCATTATATTCCACGTTCATTTTAGCTTGCCCAAGTCGCTCTCTTAGACTGGCAAAAAATTGTATTTTAATCATGTGTTCTGCTCCATTCACCAGTTTTACCACCTTGTTTTTCCATCACTTTGATGTCTTGTATCTGCATCAAAGGATCAACGGCTTTTGCCATGTCAAACAAGGTTAATGCTGCAACGGATACGGCAGTAAGGGCTTCCATTTCAACCCCAGTTTGGCCGGTTAATTTGCATAAAGCCTCTATTTTAACTCTGTGTTGGCTTTCATCTATTTCAAATTGCACATCCACTTTGCTCAGCATAAGAGGATGACAAAGCGGTATTAAATCCGCACATTTTTTAGCTGCCTGAATACCTGCTATGCGCGCCACAGCAAAAATATCACCTTTAGAGAGGGCATTGGTTTTGATGAGCTCAATGGTACTAGCTTGCATCTTTATATAACCTTGTGCCCTCGCCACTCTTATGCTCAGTAGTTTTTGAGTGACATCTACCATATTGGCTTTGCCCTGCTGATCAATATGAGTGAAAGTAAGACTCATAGATTTCTACTCTGGCAAGGTTGAGCTAAGGCACCGGCTAAATGTGGGACAAAATTACACGGGCCTTGAGCACCGTCAAGTTGCGCTTTTATGATACCGTGCCACGCTGTTTTGCATGCTCCAGTTGAGCCGGGTAAACAAAATATTATGGTGCCATTGGCCAGTCCCGCCAGCGCCCTTGATTGAATGGTTGACGTACCAATTTCTGCATAAGATAGGTGTCTGAATAATTCGCCAAAACCTTCAACCTGTTTATCTAATAATGGCTGTACTGCTTCAGGCGTAGAGTCGCGGGACGTAAAACCCGTGCCCCCCGTAATTAATACTGCATGAATATTGGCATCAGCAATGTACTGAGATACTGCAGCACGTATTTGGTAGATATCATCTATGACTATTTTTTTCGTCCACTACTATGTGGTCTGCTTCAGTTGCACTTAAGCGTAAGTATTCACCTGAGGTATCAGTACTTTCGTTACGGGTGTCTGAAACTGTCAAAACAGCTATTTGTAACGGTGCAAAAACGAGTGAGGAATGTCCCATATTATGTCTCTTTATACGCGGAATGTTTATCGGCGGTTAAGGCTTGTTGCGCCTGTTGCCATTGGTCGGGATAGTTAGTATTTACCAGGTGTTGGTTATCAGCTGGCTGAATAGCCTGTGCGCCAATTTGACGGATGAAACTGGCCACTGAATAATCGTCAGTGCGCAACAAAATGTGCTCTAATATAGTAACAGTGTTGTGGTTATTGAGCAGATAAAGTGGCAAGTTGTGCTTAGCAAAATAGCTACTGCAATGATGCTTTTGGCTGTAGTGACTAAGTTGTTGTAATGTTCGGTGGTGCAGATAAGGCAAGTCCACAGGTACCAATAATAGATCGAGGTTAGGTCTATTAACCGCAGCAGTATGTATGCCAGAGAGCGGCCCTTTGTTGGCATAAATATCTTGTAGACTTTGCTCTGATGGAAGATTACGACTAATAATGACATCCTTGGCATGGGCTTGTTGTAGGCAATGGAACGTGCGCGCTAGCATATTTTCACCGTTTAGGGTCAATAAGGCCTTGTCGCTACCCATGCGCTTAGATTGCCCCCCTGCTAAAACCACACCAATAAAACTCACCTTTATCCGCCCAACATGGCTAGTTGTTGTGTTGCACCGGTAAAACCTTGTTGTAGATTGTGTCCGGCAGTTTTGCCTGCCACCAATTGACTAATGGCTGTGCTTGCGCCTTGTATATCGTTTGCACTTAAATGGTGGCGAATATCCAAGCCTTGGTCGGCAAATAAACACAGGTGCAACTTGCCTTGAGATGACACCCTTAGTCTATTACAAGTTTGGCAAAAATCTTTGCTATAGGGCATGATAAGTCCAATGCGCCCAGCATAATCAGCATGACTAAATTCTTGCGCGGGCCCTGCGTGCTTTGGGGCAATAACCCTCTGCCAACCTTGTGCCAACAGATTGTTTTTCAGACTGTCACCGGCCACATGGTTTTGATTAAAAAATTGCTGGTTATTGCCAGTTTGCATCAGCTCTATAAAACGCCAAGTGACAGGCGTATCTTTTATAAAGGTAAAAAATTGCTGCATATCGGCCAGATTAAATTGTTTTAACATCACAGTGTTGAGCTTGACAGTTTGGATCCCACAGCCTAGAGCCATATCTATGCCTTGCATTATATCTTCAAGGGTATCTTTACCGGTAATAGCTGCGAACATTCTTGGATCTAGACTGTCAGCGCTAACATTGAGTGCGTCTAGTCCTGCTTGTTTAAAATCATGTATTTGCCGTTTTAAGCTAAAACCGTTGGTGGTTAACGCGACTTTTTTTATGCCAGGGGTGTTTTTGCAAATTTCGATAATATCCGGCAAGTCTTTACGCAAAGCGGGTTCGCCACCGGTAATTCTGACCTTAGAAGTGCCTAATTTAGCAAATGTCGCTACTAAGGTGCGTATTTCGTCTTTGCTTAAATTGTCTTTAGGGGTGTCACAAGGGTTACCATCAGGTAGGCAATAGTTGCACCTGAAATTGCACAATTCGGTGATGGATAAACGCAAGTAGTGAAAACGTCGTCCTAAGCTATCGTGCAACATTATTCAATTACCCTGATGATTATAAATTTCATGCTGTACAGTTTGAGCTATTACGGATGTTTTTGTTATTACGCAGAAGGGATACTCATAAGGGAGTAGTTGGTGGCCAAGGATAAAAAGCCGGCACTGATCAGCCGGCTTTTTAGTTTGGCTTAGATAACTTAAAAGCTGAGATTTAACATCGCCCATAGTTTGTTTGTATCAGTAGCCAATTCATCGGCGTCGTAATGGGCATATTTAACCATGAGACCGAGTTTATTTGCTAATGGGTAGTTGGCTACCAAATTAAGCTCAGTACCATAATCGATGCTGTTTTTAGCCGAACTGAGATCATGCCACACTGCCGTTAAGCCCAAGTTCCCAAGCTTGCCAGTGGCTTTGATATAGATATCATCAATGCCATTAGCTGGAGTGGCTAAAAACTTGTCAGCAAAACCTTGAAATTTATGCAAAGTAGCCAAGGGAGTGATAAACCCTTTGCCATTGTCGCTACCCAAAGATTCGTAACCGGCAGCAAGGTGTATTTTTGAAAAGCTATAACCCAACTCTAAGGTTTGATAATCAGTGCTGTAGCGAATTGGATTATCACCGGCATCAGACTGAGTGGCATACGCCGCATGGATCTTTAATCCAGATACTTTGCCGTCATAGGCTAGACCTACAGTGCGGTTAGATAAAACCAGTGCTGAATCAAAATCCATGCTGTAGACATATCCAGATAAAGTGTGAGTTTCACTGAGCTTATATTGACTGTTAAAGAGGTGAAGTTTACCTGTCAAATCCGCATTGTTGCCAGTAGGACCAAAAATACGATTAACGTTGAAGATATAGCTGTAATCCATACTCAAGTTTTGCTGTCCGTGGTATTGCACACGATAACCATCAAAGGTTTGTTCATTTTGGCGCCATGCAACGCCGCCCACAAAACGCTGATCGTTGTGCACTATGCGTTGGCGACCTAAGGTAAACAGCACATTGCCTTGTTTATAACCTATATAAGCTTGGTTAAGATCCGTACCTGTGGGATCAGCCACTACTGGATATTGGCTCTTAGCGTTTGCCGTACTGTTGTAATTCTCATTGCCAATGGCGCTAACGTTATCTACTTCAATATTGGCGAAAAAACCGTTTAAGTTGGCACTTTTCCAAGTTAAACGCGTTCTGAGGGTAGAGGCATTGGCATCTTTTTCGATACCATCTTGGTCAACCCCCTCATAACGATAACGCATAGAAAGCGAAGTTTTGCCTTCCGTTACGGCTTTTTGTACTGCATCAAGGGTGACTGAGTCGGCATAAACAGGCAGACTGACCATAACGCCTAGTATGTTCGCCAAACTGACGGTTAACAGTGCCTTTGTATATTTAGTTAGTGATGCCTTTTGTGTTGATTTCATCTTTTTCCCCTTTAGTTTATAGGCTTAATAATAACCGAATGACAAAGATAAAATTCAATAAAAACATGCACATACCACTTGTTTTCTCGGCTGTGTCAATGGGAGTATGGCTATCTACCTAAAGGTAGTTATTGCCGAGCTAGTCCACAGATGGTAAAAATCGGCTAATCCCCATTAATACTGTAAATAATGAAACCACCAGAAATTACCCAGCAACAAGCCATGCGATATGCCAGACAAATCTTATTGCCTGGCTTTGACCTAGATAAACAAGAACAATTACTGGGTAGTCGCGTATTACAAATAGGCGTGGGTGGCCTAGGCTGTGCTTGTGCCCAATATTTGGTGACGGCCGGAGTGGGAGGTCTTACCTTAGTCGATGATGACACAGTAGAATTAACCAATTTGCAACGCCAAGTGTTGCATGGTGAAAGTGATATCGGTAGCACTAAATGCGCATCGGCATTGGCATCTTTGCGAAGTTTAAACAGTGAGTGTCGGATTGATACTATTGATAAAAGACTAGATGCACAAGAGTTAGAAAAAATCCTTGTCCAGTTCGACCTGATAGTGGATTGCACTGATAACCTCGTTACGCGTAATGCCATCAATGGTGCCTGTATTATGGCTGGAAAACCGTTAGTGTCAGGGGCGGCAATCCGTATGGAAGGGCAGGTTATTTGTTTTCATCCCTCGGACAATGCCCCTTGTTACCAGTGTTTAAGTACTTTATTTGCGGAGCAAGACCTTAGTTGTGTTGAAGCAGGAGTGATGTCGCCCGTTGTGGGGGTGATAGGGGCTATGCAAGCGTTAGAGGCGATAAAAATCTTAACTCAATATGGTGAGTCTTTGATCAGTCGTTTGTTATTGTTTGATGCAATGACCAGCCGTTGGCAAGAATTTGTGGTGCCTAAAAATCCTCAATGTGAGGCATGTTGTGAAAAAGAAGGATAAGACTAGTCTTGTTCTAGAAAATTATTCGCAATAGCTTCGCTCAGGCGTTCTCTATAGCGTTCTTTTTTGATTGCCAAATGCATTAGTAACATACATATCGCTAGGACACCGTATAAAAGCATAAAACAAGCACTGTAAACACCTATCAAATCTACTGAGATACCAAATAGAATAGGCAATGTACATCCGCCAAGTGCCCCTAACATGGCGACCATGCCACCGACACTGCCCATTTGCTCGGGATAATAATCATTAATCAATTTATACACGCTGGCGCGGCCAAAACCTTGGGCCAAACCAATAATGAGTAATAGGGTGGTAAACACCCAAACACTGAGCTCAATATAAATATTCACTTCTTTATCTACCCCGTGAATAGTCATAGTCGTGGGCGGATAACTAAGAAAAAACAGACAGACCAAACATATCCAAAATACGCTCCAGTTAACGGTTCTGGCACCAAAACGATCGGCGAACCACCCGCCAGCTGCCCTAGCCATGCTCGAGCTAATAACAAATAACAAGGTTAAGGCCATGGCCTGATTAAAGGGTAGGGCATAGGCTTGCACATAATACTGGGGCAGCCATAACAACAAGGCCAAAAAGCTGCCAAATACAAAGTAGTAATAAAGGCCAAATCGCCAGACTTTTGCATGCCGTAAGGGGGCCAAATAAAATTCTAAAGGAAGAGGCTCCTTGATACGTCTAGACAAAGGCAATTCAGGTGCCAACAGTGAAAATAGTGCCGCTGTAAGGCCAACCGCAACCGCGTAACTTGGGCCGATATTTTGCCAACCCCAATGCTCTATAATCATGGGGACAGAAATTAAACTGAGCGCTGCTCCGGCATTACCCGCACCAAATACTCCCATGGCCATGCCTTGTTCGTTGGCATGAAACCAGTCTGTCACGTAGCGAATGCCAATAGTGAAAGAAATACCAGAAATACCAATAACAAAGCCTAAAATTAAGTATTCAGCATAGGTTGAAGCCTGAGGCAAAAGCATTAATGGCGGGATGAGCAATAACATTTGTAGGATCAGCAGTCTTTTACAGGAATACCGTTCACACAATAAACCTATGGGTAAACGAAATAGTGCACCACTGAGAATAGGGGCGGATAGTAATAAACCAAATTCGGTAGCTGAAAGTGATAGCTGAGTGTTTAGCTCTATGCCCATCACAGAATACAAGGTCCACACCGAGAAATTCACGGCAAATGCCAAGGTTGCTAACACTAAAGCGCGAGTTGAGTGTGGGATTTGCGAGCTCATAGCTGCCTAATCTGGTTGTTAGTTCAGGATCATATTGGTCATCCTAGCGGGCTTAACGTCATTTCACCATATCCCCAACTAGTTGAGACTATGTTAATCAGTAAAAAAAACTACCCAAAAGTAGGTATAAAGCTCGCTACCCGCCTGTCTTAGGGCTTTGAAGGCCACTACCCTAAAAGAGCTAGGACTTTTTTTTGAAAAGAAATCAAGCCCTTTAATGGGCTAAACCCAGATGAAAAAGCATGCCATTATCCTCGTATATATCAATCCAAAGCCCCTGCTATCCCTATAAAAAGGAGCATAATAATGACAACTGTTAGTAAACTTAATTTGCTAAAGCTCAGTGAACCCAAGATCAAAACCTTACATCTAACCTGGTTCGCTTTTTTCCTCACATTTGTTGTGTGGTTTAGTCATGCCCCTTTGATGATATTTATCAAAGAGGCATTTGATCTATCTACTGCGCAAGTGAAAGCCCTGCTTATTCTGAATGTGGCACTAACTATTCCTGCCCGAATTGTGGTGGGGATTTTGGTGGATAAATTTGGTCCCAGATATGTGTTTAGTGGACTGTTGATCTCCTCATCCTTTTTCTGCTTCGCTTTTGCCATGGCCGATAGTTATGCCCAACTGGCCTTAATGCGTTTTTTATTAGGCTTTGTGGGGGCAGGGTTTGTGATCGGCATTCGTATGGTAGGAGAATGGTTCCCGGCCCGACAAGTTGGCATTGCTGAAGGTATTTATGGCGGTTGGGGAAATTTTGGTTCGGCCGCTGCAGCCATGTCATTACCTACTTTAGCCTTAATTTATGGTGGTAATGATGGCTGGCGATATGCTATTGCCACAACAGGTGCGTTGACCTTTTTATATGGTATTTTTTATTACACTCAAGCAAAAAACACCCCTAAAGGCTCTACTTATTTTAAGCCTAAAAAATCTGGTGGGTTAGAAGTCACCAGCAAAGGCGACTATTACTTTTACCTCGCCATGAATGTACCTATGTATTTAGCTTTGGCTACTTTGGCTTGGAAGCTATCACCTGCAGGAGTGGCATTGTACAGCGACAACATCATGATGGTGTTGTGGGGCCTATTGTTGGTGTTATTTGTTTTTCAAACCAGTCAAATCCACAAGGTTAATAAAGAAGCCTTGAGGGATGGTGTGGCAGAGTTTGACAAGTATAAATTCAAACAAGTGGCTATTTTAAGTCTGGCCTATTTTGTGACTTTTGGCTCTGAATTGGCCGTGGTGTCTATGTTGCCGCTGTTCTTTTTGGATACTTTTGTTGACTTAGATCCGGTTAAGGCCGGCTTGTTGGCCTCGGGTTTTGCATTTATGAATTTAGTGGCAAGACCTACGGGAGGGTGGTTTTCAGATAAATTTGGACGACGGAAAAGTTTAATGATCCTGATTGGTGGTTTATCAATGGGCTATTTTATCCTGAGTAATATTGATGGTCATTGGTTTATCCCCTTAGCCGTGGCTGCCACTATGTTATGTTCTTTCTTTGTACAGGCAGGTGAGGGCGCGGTGTTTGCCGTTGTGCCTTTAGTCAAACGCAGAATGACCGGGCAGATTGCTGGCATGACAGGGGCATATGGCAATGTGGGGGCAGTGACCTATTTGACCATATTGTCTTTTGTTGACTACAGCACTTTTTTTATGGTGATCGCATGCTCAGCCTTAGTTATTTTTGCTGCTTGTTGGTTTATGGAAGAGCCACAAGGGCATACTACAGAAGTAGCGGCCGATGGCAGTGTTCACCTGATTGATGTAAGTTAAGTTATTCAAATAAAGCGGTTCAAGGACGAGCCGCAACTATACCCATTCAATCAGGCACTAATATGATTTCAAGCGAGACCAAAAGCCCTGCAGAACAAGGATTGCCTAGTAAGCCAGAGGTAGGCCTTGTGGTCACTATGGCCTTCAAAACAGTGTCTGGGGTTAAAAGTGTCAATGAAGATGCTGTGGCGGCGGCTCAGGCTCCTAACCAACATGCATTGGTGAACAAAGGCATTTGTGCATTGATCGCCGACGGCGTGAGCAGTGCAGAAGCTGGGCGAGAAGCCAGTGAATTTTGTGTGAATACTTTTGTTCAAGAGTATTACCGGACACCAGATACTTGGTCGGTCAGTCAGTCAGGCGAAAAAACCTTAAGCAGTATCAATTTAAATCTATTTAAAAAAAGTCATGCCTTTACGCAACAAGAAAAAGGCTATTTGTGCACCGTTAGTGCGTTAATCCTTAAATCCCGTACCGCGCACTTTTTTCATGCCGGTGATTCGCATATTTATCTGTTGCGTGGTGGCCAAGTGAAACTGCTCACCCGAGATCATACAGTTAATATTGGTGGCGGAAAAAATATTTTGGCGCGGGCAGTGGGTATGGATAGTAGCCTGCAAATTGACTACGGAAAACAGCCGCTAGAAGAGGGGGATCTGTTTTTACTCTCCACAGATGGGGTGCACGATTTTATGTCTCCAGATGAGCTGAGTGCCATCTTACTTTCAAAGCTGAATGAACAACAACGCTGTGACAGCTTAGTTCAATTGGCCCTAAAAAATGGCAGTGATGATAATCTCAGTTGTGCTTTAGTGCAGGTCAATAGCCTGTCGCAAGAAAGTCGTGATGATTTTAATAGCAAGTTAACTCGTCTACCTTTTCCGCCAGATTTAGAGCCAGGCATGAGTTTGGATGGTTATCGTATCGAACGAGAATTGTTTGCCAGTAGCCGCAGTCAGGTCTACCTAGTTAGTGATCAGGAAAGTGGGCAGCAGATGGTGATGAAAACCCCTTCTGTGAATTTTCAAGATGACATTAGTTACATCGATCGCTTTATCCGCGAAGAGTGGATTGGCAAACGTATTGATAGCAAGTATGTGGTAAAAATCATAACCCAGACTCGGCAGCGCAATTTTTTATATTATTTGATGGAGTATGTACCGGGATTGCCGTTGGACAAATGGATGATGCAAAACCCTTTGCCAGCGCCTAAATTAGCCATCTGCATAGTCAAACAGATCGCATTGGCTTTGCAGGCTTTTCATGAGATGGAAACTATTCATCAAGACCTCAAACCCGGAAATATCCTGATTGATGAAAATGCCAAGATTAAGGTCATTGATTTTGGTTCTGTTTTTGTAGCAGGCATTGCAGAAATTTTTGTGCCTTTGGAACATACTGGTGCCCTAGGTACGGCAAGTTATTCCGATCCCCATTATCTACAAGGCAAAAATACTGGCGTGCAGGGCGATATTTATGCCTTAGCGACCATTAGTTATGAACTTTTTACCGGTCAACTTCCCTACGGCGAAAAAATTGAGCAGTGCCAAAACAGTTTTGATTTTGCCAAATTGCGTTATCGACCCGCAAATGAAATGAATCCTCGCATTCCCTTATGGTTTGACCGAGCGCTGGAGAAAGGCGTGAGCATTGATTTGTCTGTGCGTTATAGCCGCCTACAAGATTTTGTGGCCGATCTAAGCAAACCCAATCCCGTGTTTTTGCAAGATGATCCTAAAGTATCTAAAAGCCGTGGATTGCTTTTTTGGCAACTAATGTCTGGATTTTGGATTTTAATGTTAGTTATAGTGGTGGTACTCTTTTCCACTTCTTAAGCGGCTTAGCCTCTGTATTTAGCTTTTCGAATAGAAAAATAAAAGTAGGTTTAGGCTGAGCTTGGTCATCAAGCAGGCGATAGCCTGTTTATCCTATTGACTAGATTATCACCGAAAACCTTGGTTATTATGAAATTTTATGCCGAGTAGGTGCTAATTTGGCCTAGCACTAGAGTGCAGTTCAATTGGTGGAATCGGTTACATAGAATGATAAAACATAGAAGGCATGCTCGCCCGTTCCAATCAAGCGTTAAATCGGGCGAAAGATGCTGAGCGTAATCGTATGATAACTGAGAAATAAAAGCGCTGAGTCGTTACTAGCTAAGGTTTAGCTAGCGGATAATTCGATCGGGTTTTCTTGTCGGTCAAATACCACATAGCGATTGATATTTTTGCCTATAGTGACGTCATTGGTCATAGTGTCTAAAAATGGTTCTGCATGCTCACTTGTGGGCGCAGTATTGTGATCACCACTCAAGCTAGCTATAAACACAAAGTTCCACTCCTTGTTAATACTGTCCGCTTCTTTGACTAAGGCTGGAAAGTCAGTTAACTCAGAGGGGAGTTTGTCTACAACCATAGTGGGCGTGATGGTGCCTTTTTTATCCTCGCGCTTTTTACTTTTATTCGACTCATCTGTAGCAGCAAATAAAAAAAGTAAGCGCTGTGGAGCAGTTTGCTCGTTGGCCATTTCCAGCAAATCACTGAACATTGAAATCATAGTATGTAGCCTTATTTGATAAATTTCGATTGGCCTATTCTATGACAATGAGCAAAGAAGGCTTTAGGTCATAAGGAGTAATAAGCTACCACTTAAGAGGTAGGTGGTTGTTGACATTGCAGAAGACATAGTCTGCCTTTAAATTTTTGGGGTAAGTAACAGTGAAAAAATATATGGTCATAATTTACATTTGTAATGCTAAAGCGGCATCGTATCTTTCACGTGATGACAACAAAAATTATATTGGTGTTTGTTGAGTGTTTGATGGTTCAGAATAAGACTTTCGACCGACACTTTTGGGTCTTTTTTGCCAAATACCAAAATCAGTGTCCAGCCTATATAACGGTTGCGCCTGGCTTAGTAGTTCCAATTAAAAGATAGCGACTTTTCATATCCGGTAACTTTGTGTAGTCGACGGACATTGAGCGGGGCATTTCTCTGTCATTCGTTTGAAAGCGCGATAGTCTAGTTTCGGGGTATTGTGCGTAAAGTATCACTTTGCAGTCGGATACTTTGTGGAGCGCACCTGTTGTTGAAACCCAACTAAAGTGCTTAAAAACTGCTTCAGGTATTCGCTCGCCGGGATTTGAGCTAGATTTGGTTACACTTGTACTCTCGTCTCTTTCGTTAAACCTGAGGTCAAACATTGAGCTAAATACGCTTATGTCTTTGTGAATGTAAACCTGATTTTTATCATTATTGTTTTTGGCCAGTCTTTTTATGACTGCTGTCTCGCAATTATGGCTCTTTAGAATTTGCAATGCTGCGGCGATAAACGTCAGACCTTCATGGTCTAAATGATTCAATTCGTAGTTCAATTTAAATCCATTTAATGTATTGGTTAGATTACGTGGTGCTTAAGGCAGGTTAACAATATTAACGACGAATTTGAAGATAAAGTGAATTGCCAAAATGTATATTGATAAGGCTTATCCATTCGAACATTCCCTTGGCTTTCTGGTTAACAGCAGAGCGATAATAGCTATAAAGTTCTCAGTAACACTAAGTGCTCGCAAGCGAACCTATTATTTTAACCACCTCTTTATAATTTTTTTGCAGGTTATAGCTGTTTTTTAGTATCCCATTTTCGGATATTTTGACTACGAGACTTATGCATGATTGTGCGTGAATGAGTGTCGCTTGAAATCTTGGTTTAGGGGTTGCACTTAATTGTTTTTGTTGAATAAATTTAAAGTGTTATTGTTTTTTTACAGTTATTGTTGGAGAGCATATCTAATAAATCTACAGGGCCTTGAACTTACAATTCACAACAAAAATATTATACATAACAATAGGTTATGATTACTTTGGATTGATTTTGTGCTTGCAATTAATTCTGAAATGTCGTAGTTTAAATATACACACACAGAGAAGGTTTCAGTGATGACTGAGAATTTACAAGCCGAAGGTTTGTTTTGATTCTTATATGACATTGCTGGGAATATTAACCACTGAACACGCTATATTTGAGTGGTTCAGCATCAGCGGTTGATGGATTTAACGGGTAATTAGGCTTCGCCTTTTTTTTGTCCATACGCGGATGAAAAGTTAAAGGATAGCCCTGTGT
>NZ_BAEP01000042.1 GCF_000315015.1 Paraglaciecola mesophila KMM 241
CAGTGCTTCATTGTGGGATAGTACAGTCGGTACTCTTTTGGGTGCTCTAGCTCTGACTGTGTCGGGAAGTAATGTTAATTCTCGTTGTAGAATGTGTTTATACATAAACACAATGGCACAGAGAGCTAAATTTTGCGTTGAAGACGTCACATGTCTGTCGACCGCTAAATGGGTCAAGAAGTCCGTCACCTCCTGTTCCCCCATATCTTTTGGATGCTGTTTTTTATTGAATAAAATGAATCGTTTTATCCACAGCAAATACGTTTTTTCGGTCTGAATTGAGTAATGTTTGGTGCGCATAACCTGCCTAATACCTTCCAAGAAAGGTGAGCGAGTCATAAAATCCTCCTGTTTTTTATCAAGTTTATTACTGAGAAGTCTCAGTAATGTCCATGATAACGGGAGAGGAAATAATGTAAGTTATTGATTTAGTGGATTTAATTATAAACAATAACAGGCGTTACTTAGAGTTCTCAGTAACGCCCCTAATGTAAGGTAAAATAAGTGCTCAAAATACTTCCTAACTTATTGATTATTGGTAAACTTAGGATTATTAATTCACGTAGAAGTCTAGAATTTACTGAGACGTCTACATAATAAGCTGTTATATTTTTAATCAATGTTTATACTTCAAAAGTTAAGGTGAAATGACATGGAAATGAGTTTAATTGGGATTTTTGCAACAGTTGTATTTGCTCATTTTTTGGCACTTATTAGTCCAGGACCTGATTTTGTTATTCTTGTTAAGAGTGCAATAAAGAATGAAAGTAAAAAAGCTATTGGAGTAGCATTGGGTATATCCATTGCTAATGCTTTATATATAGCATTATGTTTGATCGGAGTAGGCTCATTATTAGCAAGCTCAGTCTATATAATGATTGGCTTAAAAGTGGCAGGCGGATTGTTTTTAATATATTTAGCCATTCAAGCTTTACGAGCAAAAAAAAGTGACTATGCAAGCTTATCTGTTCAAGTTAATAAAAAAGAGTTAAATAACACCACCTTTTTTAAAGAGTTCGTTGTTGGTTTCATGTCTGGAATTCTGAATCCTAAAAATGTTTTATTCTATTTAAGTTTATTTACTGTTGTTCTGACTAAGGATGTAAGCCTTACATTTAAAGTCATGCTTGGTGTGTGGATGACATCGGTAGTATTTCTATGGGACTCCGCAATTGTCTTTATTTTATCGGGAGATAGGGTAAGAAGAAAATTTGCTAAACTAGCGTACTACATTGATAAAGTAACAGGAGCTATCTTAGGTTTAGTTGGCTTTAAAATTGTAAAAACCGCACTAACTAAATCAAGCTTATAAAAATATAATCGGGTAGCCGGAGGTCTCTAACCTCCAGCCCCCACAACACCCTGCATGCGGCTCCGCACAGGGCGTTTCACTTAGGATAGTGAAGCGCAATCCAACCATCACGTAACGAGTAAAGCCCTTCGGATTTTAAGTAATCAAGTGACAAAGCCTGATTGATCCCAGGGGATTTCGCACTGCGCCATGGTCCTTTGCTGGTGATGCCACAGGCAACTGCTGCTTGTACTCGCACACCTAATCTCATTAAATTCCTTACTTTGGTACGTGGCTTACGCCACTGCCGCCAATAAGCCATTCTGACTCTGCGCCTGATCCAATGATCTAAATCCACGCATTGTTGATAGCTGTTGGCAATACCAAAGTAGTTAATCCAGCCACGTAAATATTGGCTGATTTTAAAGAGTTGGTAGTGCATCGACACGCCCCAGTTACGGTTCGTTAATCTCCGGACTTGTTGCTTAAACTTCAGCAATGTCTTTGGGTGCCATTGAATGCGTCCTCTCTTAAATGTGAATCCAAGGAATTTGCTTTCACTGGTTTTAACGACGTGGCTTTTGACCGTGTTAACGGTCAGTTTCAAGCGGTTATTCAGGAATCTGCTGATACTACTCAACACTCGCTCACCCGCACGGGGACTCTTCACTAGTATGGTAAAATCATCCGCATAGCGAGCAAACTTGTGCCCTCGTTTCTCAAGCTCTTTGTCCAGAGGGTCAAGCATGATGTTTGCCAGTAAAGGCGATAATGGCCCGCCTTGGGGAACACCTTCTCGACTTTCACTATAAAACTGGTTATCGATAACCCCAGCTCGCAAGTAACGTTTAATCAATTTAAGCAATCGCTTGTCCTTCACTTTATAGCCAAGGTGCGTCATGAGTAAATCATGATTAACGCGGTCAAAGAACTTTGACAGATCAACATCGACAGCAAAACGGCGTCCCGTTTTAATGATGCTTTGTACCTGTTTCACCGCTTGTTGCCCATTTCGATTTGGCCTAAACCCAAAACTATTGTCTGAGAAGGTTGGGTCGAATAT
>NZ_BAEP01000041.1 GCF_000315015.1 Paraglaciecola mesophila KMM 241
ATAAGCAACTAGCTTCACGCTCAGCATAAACGAGACACTGAAGTCATTTCTATTTTAAGTCATCTAATCTTAAGCTCAATCCTAATCCTTAGGAAACTCAGTTTGACACTACGAATAAGAAACTTTGCTTGCAGGTGTTTATAAGCTGATAGTCGAAAAAAGGCTCTATGGCGCTCAGGCTAGCAGCTAATCTAATGTCGCTATTGTTTAGTAGCCCATGTTGGCTGATTGAGAGTTAGCGCATTGAATAAACCCAACAGGGGGGATCTTTTGACTAACCATGTAGCAGTGAATACGGTTTTCGTCTTGAATTCAGGGTAAAAAATTACGATGTAATGTCCTGCCGACTAGCTTGAAAAGAGGGAGTTATAATTGGCTATATCGCTTAAAGGCTCTTAAGCTGGGATACATCTTTGATTAATAAAATAATAATGATCATTATAGTTGGGTTAGGATTATGCTATTTGCGATAACACGGTGTAACCACTATTGAGGTGGAAAATGATTGAACACGGCAGCTTTGAACTTGAAATAACAGGAAATGTATTGATCCTGAGGGCGTTCGACTCTTGGAATTACCAAACTGCCAGTCGATGGGTTGAGGAAACCAAAGAGCTTGCTAGTCACCTAAAAAGTAATCCTTGGTTGTGTATCTGTGACCTTACACAATGGGAGCTAGCTACCCCTGATATTCACTATGCTGTTTTAGACTTGAATCTATGGTTAGATGAAAATAACTTGAGATATCTAGCCATCGTTCATAACAGCGCACTTCAAAAAGCGGTACTCCAAAAATCTCATGAAGTATTTAGGAATGTAGAAGTTGAATATTTTAGCAACCTAGATGAAGGTTATGCTTGGTTAGAGAGTGTTTCTAGTTCTTTAGATTCCAAAAATAGTAAGGCGAGTAATCACCTGTGAATCTACGATAAATTTATTTATGTGGACAAATAGTGGACATCAATAAATAGAAAAGCCCCTAACTTATTGAAAGTTAGGGGCTAAATGTGGTGGAGCTGGCGGGAGTTGAACCCGCGTCCAAAAAACGTTAACCGTCGGTACTACATGCTTATTCTGTCTTTTATTTAACTATTTTGAACTCCGGCAGACAGGATTTCTCATAGCGGGCCTAATACTGTTTCGCGGTTCACCCTTAGACAAGGTTCCCTCGCTATTCTGCTGGGATGACCTTCCGAACCTCTACTAGCAGAAAGAGTATGAGTGGAAGGGCTTAGCCGGTTATTAAGCGGCTAGAGCGTAGTTTTCGTCGTTTGCGACTATTTAAATGCGGCTTTTTAAGAGGCAAACCGCTCCTCTGCATGCACCTAAAGCCTCAAGAATCTTGTCGAATCCAAAATCAGCCCCAAATGTTGTTGGTTGCAAACTACCAACAGTGCGCAGTATACCACAGTCATGGGGGAAATCACTAATATGCGTAGTTAAAGCAGCTAATAATTCGCTTCATCTAATAGATTGGTTAAGGTTTGTGCAGGTAAGCATTGGCCTTCTGCCCAGTTTTCATTCAATAGAGTGATTAGGCTGTTTAGGCGGTCCGCTTTGCGTTGTATTTGCTCTAACAAAGCGGCTGCTTCTTGGCGTTTACCTTCGAGTCGCTCAAGGATTAAGTCGTGATCAAAACCATCTTCTGCTGTGGCGGCAGATGGCATTTCATCTAATGAAAAACCAAGACTTTGAGAGAACCTAATCAGCTGTATTTGCCGTAGGCTGTCGGAATTGTACTGACGATAACCATTGCTGCTTCTGGCACTTTTCAGTAGCCCTTTGCTTTCATAGAAGCGGATGGTGCTGGGCGCAACACCGCTGTGCTGGGCGAGTTCGCCTATTTTCATTAGGTTTCCTTCGAAGATATTAATCAAGAGGTGAGAGGTGAAAGAGAAATAGCCTGATAATGAAACTACCTATAATGCTATTGACCTTAAAGCTGACTTTAAGGTTATAGTGAATTCAATGTCAATTTAATCAGTCGTTTTATGTCAGCTAAATCCAATGCGTTAACCAATGCTCAACAAAGTAGCGCCAAAGCGCCCGCCAACTGCGTATTTTCTTCTTTTCGTTTCCCAAGTGGGTTGAAGGTAAAAAATCGCCTAGTCAAAGCAGCTATGGAAGAAAACCTAGCCACGATTGAACAGGTACCGTCCCAAACCTTACTCACCATGTATCGTAAATGGGCTGATGGGGGAGTGGGCCTCATTTTGACAGGCAATGTGATGGTAGATCATTTAGCCATGACTGGCCCAGGTGGATTGGCGCTAGAAAAAAGCAGCGACATAACCACGTTCACTCAGCTTGCCAACGAGTCGAAAATCAATGGTTGCAAAGTCGTGATGCAAATTAATCACCCAGGCAGGCAAGTGTTTAGCAAAATGGGCGGCAAGGTGTTATCCGCATCAGATGTGGCCCTTGATATGGGTAAGCATTCACATTTATTTGGTCAGCCAAAAGCCATGAATGAAGCGCAAATACAGGATGTGATTAAGCGGTTTGTACAAACGGCCCAACGTGCTGAAGAAGCAGGCTTTGATGGCGTGCAAATTCACGCAGCCCATGGTTATTTATTGGCCCAGTTTTTATCGCCTTTGACGAATAAACGCAATGATAACTGGGGTGGTAGCATCGAAAACCGCGCTCGACTGTTATTAACCATTACCCGTGAAATTAAGCAGGCGTGTGGCGCAGGCTTTTCTGTTTCTGTGAAGCTCAATTCTGCGGATTTTCAGCGTGGTGGTTTTGAGCCTGCAGATGCACAAGACGTGGTAGATATGCTCGGTGAGCTGAACATTGATTTTGTGGAATTGTCTGGTGGCAGTTATGAAGCCCCGGCCATGCAAGGCAACACAGCAGATACGCGAACGCTAGCCCGAGAAGCGTATTTTTTAGAATTTGCCCAAGCGATTAGTGCGCATTCATCCGTGCCAATCATGACCACGGGGGGCATCACGCGCTTGCCCGTGGCACAAAAGGTTGTTGACTCAGGCGTCGCCTTGGTCGGTATGGCCACTGCATTGGCATTTACCCCTGATTTACCCAACCAGTGGCAAAATCATCATGGTGTTACGAGCGCTTTACCCAAGGTGACATGGAAAGACAAAACCCTGTCAGGCTTGGCAACCATGGCATTAGTTAAAAGACAAATTCGCAGAGTAGGCGAGGGGAAAAGCCCACAAGGGAAGTTGTCACCCATTATCAGTTTAATTTTGGATCAGGTGCGCACTGCCAAGCTAACTAAACGGTATCGTAAACGTTTTAGTGATGAGCTGAGTTAAAAAAGGCGCTGTTGCGCCTTTTTTAACAATGAAGCATATGGTTTTCTGCATTAAGCCTAGACTTTATGCTTCATCATGCGTTCTTTGTCTCGTGCCCAATCACGGTCCTTGACGGCATCACGTTTATCATGCTCGTGCTTACCTTTACCTAAGTAAATTTCGACTTTTACCCAGTTCTTCTTCCAGTACATGGCAGTGGCAAGAATTGAGTAACCTTGGCGCTCGACTGAGCCAATCAGTTTGTCGAGCTCACGTTTGTTGAGTAAGAGTTTGCGCTGACGCAAAGGCTCACATACTACGTGGCTAGATGCTTGGTTAAGAGGTTGAATAGTACTACCCACTAAAAAGGCTTCGCCTTTGTGTAAGGTAACGTAGCTGTCAGACAAATTGACTTTGCCTGAACGAATGCTTTTAACTTCCCATCCTTGTAATTCAATGCCAGCTTCGATTTTATCTTGCAAGATATAGTCGTGCCGCGCCTTTTTATTCAATGCGATGGTGTTGTTAGTTGATTTTGACTTCTTTGATTTCATGGCGCCGTATTATAATGGTTGTCTAACGGGGTACAACAAAAATCACTGATATTGAAATAGATATCTGATTTTATGCTAGTATTTTGCGCCTATAAAAACCGACTGACCCATTTCAAGGGGAATTGATGCCTAATGTGACCCGCAGCGCTCTGGTAGCGTTTAGTGCTGAATCAATGTTTGATTTGATAAATGACGTGCAACGCTATCCCGAATTTTTACCTGGTTGTGCTCAGACAAAAGTAACCCATGCAGATGAACACAGCATGGAAGCGTCTTTGCTGATTTCAAAAGCTGGGATCAAACAATGGTTTAGTACACGTAATGAGTTATCTCGCGGTGAGTACATTAGGATGAATTTGGTTGACGGGCCGTTCTCTGAACTGCGCGGAGGATGGACTTTTAAGGCGCTTTCTGACAGCGCCTGTAAAATTGAATTAAATTTAGATTTTGCCTTTTCGAGTCGCCTAGTGGAAATGGCCTTTGGTCGGGTTTTTAATGCGATTGCAGCTAATATGGTGGTCGCTTTTACAGAGCGAGCTAAAGAGGTATATGCATGACTGACAAACAAATCAACCTAGAAGTAGCCTATGCACTGCCTGAACGCCAAGCCTTGTTAGAAGTGGTGGTTGAAACGGGCCATACCGTTGAGGAAGCAATTCAAGCATCTGGTATTTTGCAGCGCTTTGATGATATCGATTTAACCAAAAGTAAAGTCGGTATTTGGAATCGTACCTGCAAATTAACTGATGTTCCCCAAGATGGCGATCGTATTGAGATTTATCGCCCGTTAATTGCCGATCCTAAAGAAGCACGGCGTCGCCGAGCAGAAAAAGCCAAAGAGGAAGGGCGTGCCAATAAAGTCACTGGTGGGCGCGCGTAAGGTTATTCAAAGGCCAAGCTTAGGCCTCAATGGTTAAGCGCTAAGGCTTCAAAGGCCGGATCTTAGCGTAAAAATGCAGCCCTAAAACCTCAACCCTAGTGCATCACACAAGAATTTCTGTAAAGGCTGCGCTCGGCCATAACGTGTAGCGGCCAACTCACACACGTTACCTTCCAATAACTGCTTTTTATCCAGCGGGCAAATAGCAATAAAATCTTTGCGCTTAATTTCTTCAATCATTGGGGATTCGGAGTCGTAGCCTTTTGGGGGGCGAACAAGTGAATCGCCTGCCATATGGTAGTACTCAGTAAAGGGGGAGTGCTCGATAGCATCTTGATAGACCGAAGGTTTACGCTGAATATGCTCTCGTATAGCGCGCAATGCATCAGGTTGCGGGTGCCATGTGCCCACAGCAAGGAAACACTCTTCACTGGCAATATGCATATAAAACCCTGGCGAGTGCACGTCTTTGCCTATTTCGTGGCGAAATTGAATACCTACATTGGTTTTATATGGAGATTTGTCTTTCGAGAAGCGCACATCTCGATACACCCGCATCAACGAGCCACCCATTTTTTTGGGTGTGGCTTCATAATGCGGCGAAATCATCGGGATCCACTTTTGCATTTCACTGATAAAATCAAGAGCAGGGCCGCGCACTAAATCTTCGTAACGCTGTTTATTCGCATTGAACCACTCCCTGTCGTTGTTCTTTTCTAGTTGCTGTAAAAAAGTAAATAGGGATGGGTCGAAATGGGTAAACATAAGCTAGCCTCTTGAAATAATAGTGGCCAGCTTACTCATTGGTTACGGCAAATCAATAACAGGGGTTGTGACAATTGTTACAGATTCTTTTGCACGGTAAAAAATGTCAGCAACACACTTCAGTTGGTTTTCTTGAGTAACTCTTGGGAGCCAAATTTGTATCTCATGTGTTGTTTACTAGTACTTCTTACGCTTGAGACCTGTGGTGGCCAAGATTTTCGCCGAAATTTCTTCTATGGAATAACGAGTACTATTTAGAAAAGGGATTTTCTCCTTGCGGTATAGGTTTTCTACTTCGCGTAATTCCATGCGGCATTGCTGCAACGACGCATAGCGGCTGTTGGCACGGCGTTCAGAACGTATTTGATGCAGGCGCTGAGCTTCTATGGTTAAGCCAAACATTTTGTCTTTGTGACGTTTGAGGGCAGGGGGCATTTTTAAAATATCTCCCATGTCTTCTTCAGTGAAGGGGTAGTTTGCCGCCTTGATACCGTATTGCAGGGCTAAATATAAGCTGGTGGGTGTTTTACCAGAGCGTGATACGCCAACCAAAATAATATCGGCTTCGTCATACTCCTGTAAATTTGAACCATCATCGTTTGCTAAGGCGTAATTTACTGCTTCTATTCTGATGTCATAGGTTTTTTCATGAATACTGTGAGTTCGATGTTTTTCTGGTTTTGAAGGCACGCCCAAAACGATTTCCAGTGGGGCAACAAATTGGTCGAGAAAATTGTAGTTAATGCCCACTGATTTAGAGATTATTTTGCGCACTTCGGTATTCACTATCGTATAAAACACCAAAGGGCGTTGACCATCATCTTGAAAACTTTCAGATATTCTTTTAACAACTTGTTTCGCTTGTTCTTCAGTTTCAACAAACGGAACCGTGATATGTTCGAACTCGATCGTGAATAATGACAGCAATGCATGGCCAAATACCTCCGAAGTTATCGCTGTTCCGTCTGAAATATAGTAAGCCGTTCGCATAACATTTCCTTAACAATGTAGTAATATAATTACATAAATAAATTAAATTTTACTTTCTTCTGAACTGCATTCTAAAATCCCTCACGTAAAAAGCTAGGCACTTGAGAAATATAATTTTTTTCGACGTTTAGCGAGCGTCATTTTGACTAACTATCTGGGGTTGTCATCGTTGGCAGCTTTTACAATTGAGTTCATCTTGGAGACGAATTAAATGCAAGAAAATGTGCTTTGGTATCAGCAATTGGGAATGGACGACGTGGGCGTCGTCGGTGGTAAGAATGCATCCCTTGGCGAAATGATTTCGAATCTTTCAAATGCTGGTGTACAGGTACCCGGTGGTTTTGCTACGACTGCGTCAGCGTTTAATCTTTTCTTAGAACAAAGTGGCCTTGAGGCACGCATTCACGATTTGCTTGATACGTTGGACGTGAATGACATTCCTGCCTTGGGCGAAGCGGGTAAAACAATACGTCAGTGGATCATCGACACCCCGTTTTTACCTGAGCTAGAAGCAGACATCACTTCTGCATTTAAAACCTTGCAAGGTGATGCAGGAGACGAAGCGTCATTTGCTGTGCGTTCATCTGCAACGGCTGAAGACATGCCTGATGCTTCATTCGCTGGACAACAAGAAACATTTCTAAACGTAAAGGGCATTGATGCCGTGATGGTTGCCATCAAGCATGTTTATGCGTCTTTATTTAACGACCGTGCCATTTCTTATCGCGTACACCAAGGTTATGACCACAAAGGCGTGGCATTATCTGCAGGTATTCAACGCATGGTACGCAGTGACTGCGCAGCATCAGGCGTAATGTTCACCATTGACACTGAATCAGGTTTTGAAGATGTGGTATTTATCACCTCATCATATGGTTTGGGTGAAATGGTGGTGCAAGGTGCCGTTAACCCAGATGAATTTTATGTACACAAGCCAACGCTAGACAAAGGCTTGCCTGCAGTGGTACGTCGTAATCTAGGCAGTAAATTAACCAAGATGATTTACTCAGATGATTTGAGCCATGGCAAGCAGGTGGAAATTGTTGATATCGATAAAGCCGACAGCGTTGTTTTCTCGCTAACGGATGACGAAGTTCAAGAGTTAGCCAAACAAGCGCAAATCATCGAGAAACACTACAAACGTGCGATGGATATTGAATGGGCTAAAGACGGCATCGACGGTAAACTTTATATCGTGCAAGCGCGTCCAGAAACAGTGCGCAGCCGCGAAGACATTCAAGTGATAGAGCGCTTCCGCCTAAACGGTAAAGCGAGTGTTGTATGTGAAGGTCGCTCTATCGGTCATAAGATTGGTGCTGGTGTGGCAAAAGTGCTTGACTCTATAGAAGAGATGGACAAAATCCAAGCCGGTGACGTGTTGGTAACTGACATGACAGACCCTGATTGGGAGCCCATCATGAAAAAAGCCTCAGCGATTGTTACCAATCGTGGTGGGCGTACATGTCACGCAGCTATTATCGCTCGTGAATTGGGTATTCCGGCTGTTGTTGGTTGTGGCAACGCCACTGACTTGATTAACAACGGTGACAAGATTACCGTTTCTTGCGCCGAAGGCGACACAGGCTTTATCTATGGTGATGTGCTCGATTTTGACGTAGTGACGTCTCGCATCGATTCTATGCCTGAAATCCCCCTTAAAGTAATGATGAACGTTGGTAACCCTGACAGAGCATTCGATTTTGCTCGCTTGCCGAATGAAGGCGTCGGCCTTGCACGTTTAGAGTTCATCATCAACCGTATGATTGGTGTGCATCCAAAAGCCTTACTTAACTTTGATGCCCAGCCTTCAGAGCTTAAAGAAGAAATCAGCGAAATGATCGCCGGTTACGCATCGCCAGTTGAGTTTTATATCGAGAAATTGGTTGAAGGGATCGCGACAATCGGCGCTGCTTTCTCACCTAAGAAAGTCATTGTGCGTATGTCTGATTTTAAATCCAACGAGTACTATAACTTGGTGGGTGGGTATCAATACGAGCCCGATGAAGAAAACCCTATGTTGGGCTTCCGTGGTGCGAGCCGTTATATTTCTGAAAGCTTCCGTGATTGTTTCGCACTTGAATGTGAAGCCATTAAGCGAGTACGGAACAAAATGGGCTTGACGAATGTTGAGATCATGATCCCATTCGTGCGTACGCTTGAAGAAGGCCGCAGTGTTATCGAATTGCTAAAAGAGCAAGGTTTAGTGCAAGGTGAAAATGGCTTGCGCGTTATTATGATGTGCGAATTACCGTCAAATGCATTATTAGCTGACCAGTTCTTGGATATCTTCGATGGCTTCTCAATTGGTTCAAACGATATGACCCAATTAGCCCTTGGTCTTGACCGCGATTCAGGCGTGATTGCTCACTTGTTTGACGAGCGTGACCCTGCGGTTAAAGCATTGCTTGCTATGGCTATTCAAGCAGCGAAGAAACGCGGTAAGTATGTGGGAATTTGTGGCCAAGGCCCATCTGATCACGAAGACTTGGCCGCATGGTTAGTTGAGCAAGGTATCGACAGCGTATCGTTAAATCCTGATACAGTCGTCGAAACCTGGTTGTACTTAGGGGAAAAGCACAAGAAGTAACAGGCGCTAAAATACACCGCTGACTAACAATAATAATAAAATCAGTGCCCTACAGGTAAAAAGGCTGTCATATGACAGCCTTTTTTTTGGTTTTTTATTGATAAACACTGTGCTAATGGAGGGAGGAAGGCTTAAGAAAGATAACCGAGTCGAACAAAGCGCTAATAAAATTAATCTCGTAATTTTCGATTCAGTAATACGCGGTCAATCTTAGCGGATGAGCGAGCCATACTCGTTTGGCAGCGTTTTAGCCAAGTTCTGGCAACAGGTACGTCAACACTTAGCAACAATAAACCTGCTATTACCAGCAACATTGAGCCTGGGATGATAAACAGCACAATGCCTGCAACAACCAATAGTGCGCCTAACCCAATACGTAGATTTTTCATTTTGCATATATTCCTTTTTTCATGATTCACTTTTACGACAGGAACAGGAAAGTTGCAACTGCATACTTGTTACCGAGTATGACGTAAGCAAGCCGCGTGTATAAAAAGAGTATGGATGAGAGCTCAAAATGTGCAAAAAATTGTGCTAGACAGAATAATTAACCTAGATAAAAACTAAATAATTCCTTTCGCGTATTAGATGTTAGAGGCGCTTAGGTTGTACAATAGCGCGCAATTGTTAAACCGTGAGAAAAAAGAACATTATGCCCCAGCATGAATTACCTGCTTTAGACATTGAATCCGGCCCGCAATCCAATTATCACGCTTTTTTCTCGGCTTTGAGGCGCAGTGAATTTAGTGGCGACATCGAATTTAGCTATGCCAGTCGTCTCGCCGTGGCTACCGATAACTCTATCTATCAAGCGTTGCCTCAAGGTGTGGTGCTACCCAAATCAGTGGCTGATTTACAAGTAATTGGTGAGCTTGCTAGTCAATATAATGATGTTTCTTTTAGTGCCAGAGGCGGCGGTACGGGTACTAACGGGCAGTCTTTGACGTCAGGCATTATTGTTGACGTGTCACGGCATATGAATAACATCCTTGAAATTAACCCTCAAGAGCGCTGGGTAAAAGTACAAGCAGGTGTCGTGAAGGATCAGTTAAACGACGCGCTTCGCCCTTATGGTTTGTTTTTCGCGCCAGATTTATCGACCAGCAACCGCGCGACCATCGGCGGTATGATTAGCACCGACGCTTCGGGGCAGGGCTCATTGGTGTACGGTAAAACCAGCGATCACGTTTTAGGCTTAACCTCAGTATTGGCTGACGGCACATTGCTAGAAACCGCCCCAATGGACATGGAGCAGGCCAAGCAAGTTGCACAGCAACAGAACATTACGGGGAGGTTAGTTAAACAAATTTTGGCAACCTGTGTGGATAAGCGCGAACAGATCTTAGCTAAATTCCCCCGTATGAACCGCTTCTTGACCGGTTACGATTTAGAGCATGCGTTAAATGACGATTTAACCAAGGTCGATATTAGCCGTGTTATCACAGGCTCTGAAGGGTCCTTGGTGTTTGTGGCAGAAGCCAAACTGAACGTCACTCCTATTTCTAAACACAAAGCCTTGGTGAATATTAAGTACGATTCTTTTGAGTCAGCGCTGCGCCATGCCCCGCATATGGTGGCGGCAAACGCGACATCTGTAGAAACAGTTGATAGCAACGTATTAAACCTAGCGAAGCAGGATATTATTTGGCACCAAGTTAAAGAGCTCATTACTGAGGTTGAAAACAAGGAAGTGCTTGGCCTAAACATGGTTGAGTACAATGGCGATTCAGAAGAAGCGTTGCGAGAAAAAATCACTTTACTGAGCGCAAAATTGGATGCGGCGCTTGAGGGTAATGAAGGCGGCGTAATTGGTTATCAAATTACTTATGACAACGCCGATATTGGCAAAATTTATGCGATGCGTAAAAAATCGGTGGGCTTATTGGGTAAAACCAAGGGTCGTAAAAAGCCCTTAGCGTTCGTCGAAGATACAGGCGTGCCGCCAGAGAATTTGGCCGACTTTATTATGGAGTTTCGGGCGTTACTTGATGCTCGTAACTTACATTACGGTATGTTTGGTCACGTTGATGCTGGGGTGCTACATGTGCGCCCAGCGCTTGATATGTGCGACCCTGAGCAAGAAGCGACTATCCCAGATATATCTAATGAGGTTTCGGCCTTGGTTGCTAAATATGGCGGCTTATTATGGGGCGAGCACGGTAAAGGTTATCGCAGTGAATATGCGCCGGCATTTTTCGGTGAAGAGTTATATGAAGAGCTACGAAAAATAAAAGCGGCGTTTGACCCTCACAATAAAATGAACCCAGGCAAAATCTGCACACCGATTGAAAGTAGTGCGCCTTTAGTCAGCGTAGGTGGCGTAAAACGCGGTGAGTTTGACCGTCAAATACCTATTACGGTGCGTGATGCATTTGGGCCAGCGATGAACTGTAACGGCAATGGTTTGTGCTTCAATTATGACACCACATCGACCATGTGCCCATCGAGTAAAATTACCTCTGACCGACGTCACAGCCCCAAAGGACGAGCAGGGGCGATGCGTGAATGGTTGCGTTTACTGGCCAATAATCAAGTGGATGTGAATGCCCTTGAGCTGCAAGGGAAGAACCAGAATTTGCTGAAACGCCTAAACAACTCCATGGGCAAAGCACAATCTAACGACTTCTCACATGAAGTGCTAGAGGTGATGGATGGCTGCTTAGCGTGTAAGGCATGCTCTACCCAATGCCCGGTAAGCGTGGATGTGCCCACTTTTAGGGCGCGCTTCTTGTCACTTTATTACCAGCGTTATATGCGCCCCGCCAAAGACTATTTAGTGGGTAATATTGAAGCTATGGCACCGCTGATGGCTAAAGCGCCAAAGCTGGTAAATGCCTTTTTAAAACAAGCGTGGATGAACAAGCTTATCAAGAAAACGGTGGGTTATGTAGACACACCGTTACTGTCATCCCCGTCACTGAAAAAGCAACTAGCAGGGCATGAAGCCACTCATTTTAATTTAGGGACGTTGCAAGCCTTGAGCGCGAGTGAGCGGGCCAAAAAAGTATTGATTGTACAGGATCCCTTCACAAGCTTTTATGAGGCAGGTTTACTGCATGATTTGGTTAAACTGATTGAATGCCTAGGATACGAGCCTATTCTGTTGCCCTTTATGCCCAATGGTAAACCCCAACATGTGAAAGGTTTCTTGAAAGAATTTGCCGCGACGGCAAAAGACAGCGCAGACTTTTTAAACAAGCTAGCGCCGCTGGGTATACCTATGGTGGGTGTCGACCCATCATTAGTGCTGTGCTATCGAGATGAATACAAAAAAGTGTTAGGTGATACCAGAGGCAGCTTTGAAGTGACGTTAGTTCACGAGTGGTTAGCGACAATTACTTTGCCAGAGCGCGGCAACACACCTGATACCGAGTATGCATTCTTCGGTCATTGTACAGAGAAAACAGCTCTGCCTGAAAGTGAGAAACATTGGCAGCAATTGTTCCAGCGCATGGGCATGTCACTCACGCCGATTTCAGTGGGGTGCTGCGGCATGGCTGGCACCTTTGGCCATGAAGCAAGTCATTTAGAGCAATCAAAAGGCATTTATGCCTTAAGCTGGGAAAAGGCAGTGGCGAAATTTAAAACTTCTCAAATCTTAGCCACTGGATATTCATGTCGCAGTCAAGTTGCTCGTATTGAGGGTGAAAAACCTAAGCATCCATTACAAGCGATGCTCGCGCACCTTTCTTAACATGCCTGTTTTGATGCGCACGCCTTGAAACAGGCGCGCTAGAATGGATGTCTTAAAACGGTTGTCCTAAATTAGGTTGTATTAAAGCGACTTAGTAACAACAGAGCGTTAGCAATATGACGTAAAAAGCAGTGAATACTCAGTGTTCACTGCTTTTTTTGTTGGCGAATTCCTTTCATAGAGTGCATACAAGCACGAAGCCCGCATGGCCGCATTAAGTGCTAAAAACGAGACTTTAAAACACCAAGCTTTGGCCCAGACTTGGTATCACGGCTCTGATGTTTTTATCTTCCCATAACTTTTGTGCTAATGCTTCTTGGGCTTTGGGCTCACCGTGTACTAACACGACTTTTGGGTTGTTTTCAAAATGGCTCACCCATTCTACGAGTTCATTTTGGCCTGCATGAGCTGAAAAGCCGCCCAGAGTTTCTATTTGTGCTTTGACCACGTAATCATCACCAAACAATTTTAAATGCTGTAGGCCGTCAACTAGCAACCTACCGAGCGTGCCATTAGCTTGGTATCCACAAAAAATGATGGCGTTGCGTGAATCCCAAATTCGCTGCTTGAAGTGGTGACGTATCCGTCCTCCGGTACACATGCCGCTGCCGGCAATAATTAACGCACCTTTTTTGATTTTGTTGATCATCATGGACTCATCCGGTGCCACGGACAAAAACAAACGCGGAATGAAGTCTTTGAGTATGGAGTGTGCGTTAGGGCTGGCTTCTTCAATTTCGTCACTATCAAGTGCACTAAACCACTTGTCATAAACGCGGGTCACTTCAATGGCCATCGGGCTGTCGAGAATTACCTGCCAATTGTCTAATAAACCTTGCTGGTGCAGTTGGCCTAGGTAGAAAAGGATTTCTTGGGTACGTCCTACTGCGAACGCAGGGATCATGATATTACCGCCTCGGTTTTCAGTATCCATTAAAATGGTTTTAAGCTCAGATACCGTATTATCGATAGATTTATGATTGCGATCGCCATAGGTGCTTTCCATTAATACAATATCAGCTTTGGTCAGTATGCTCGGGTCGTTCATTAATACGGCGCTTTTGTTGCCCAAATCACCGGAGAAAACCAATTTTTTCTGCTCGCCTCTTTCTTCGAAGCTAAGTTCGATTATCGCTGAGCCAAGAATATGCCCTGCATCGTAAAAGCAAGCTGTCGTTTGCTCTGCAAGCTTAAGCGCCTTGTTGTAGCTTTGTGACTCACACTGAGCGATGACTTGCATCACATCCTCTTCCGAGTATTCAGGCTCAAGTAGAGGTTTACCTTTGCGAGCGAGACGGCGGTTTTCACGGGCTAAGTCACTCATGTAAATGCTGACTGAGTCTTGCAACATTACCACCAGTAAATCTGCCGTTTCTGAGGTGCAGTATATAGGGCCAGTAAACCCCTCATGGACCAGTTTGGGTAACATGCCGCTATGGTCGAGATGGGCATGGGATAACAGCACTGCGTCTATGGATGCAGGATTAAAAGGGAAGCCTTCGTCACCGATGCGATCAATGGAGTTCCCCCCTTGATGCATACCGCAATCAAGCAGGATTTTACCGAAGCTTGCAGATTCAATTAGGTGACATGAGCCGGTCACTTCCTGCGCTGCGCCCCAAAAATAGATAATAGCCATAACAATCCTTTTTCAAGTCAACACGTTGGGACGTATTGAAAATAAAATGTAATTAAAACGTAATTTTAATGTAGCGCATTTTAAAGGGCTGACTTTGTCTTGCATCAAGTTTGCTTTGCTTAACTGCGTGACTTACCTTGATGCTCTATCGAATAATACGTCATCCACATTTATGGCCTAGTAACTAACAACAGACCAACGTCTTAATGCCGACACCAATACTCTGTGGCATAGTCGACGTGAGCATATCTAAGGAGTGATTATGAAAACCGCCTTACCTAATCGGCCTGACTGGCAAGCGTTGCTTAAGTCTGGCAATCGTATCTTTATTGGCTCGAATGCTGCCGTTCCTAACGCACTCATTGATGATTTAATCGCCAATAGTGGCGACTTAAAAGATATAGAGCTGGTGCAATTTAATGCTTTGTCGGACAGTCGTTGGGTGGAGCCGCAGTTCAGTGATTTATTCAAAGTGAATGCCTTGTTTATTGGAGGAGAAAAAGTCCGTCAAGCGGTGGCTGAGGGGCGGGTCGATTACACGCCGTGTTTTTTATCAGAGGTCCCTTCACTGTTTGAGGAGGATATCTTGCCCTTAGATGCAGCCTTTATCATGGTCAGCCCGCCTGACAAATACGGTTACTGTTCGTTAGGTGTGGCCGTTGATGTGAATTTGGCGGCAGTTAAAAAGGCCAAGTACGTGGTTGCTCAAATTAACACGTCGATGCCACGTACCAGCGGCCATACATTTATCCGCATTGACGACATAGCGGCATGCATAGAAGTGGAGCAAGCGCTCCCGGAGCTGCCTACTTACGAACCAGATAAAATCACTGAGCGAATTGGTCAATATGTTGCCATGCTGGTGGATGATGGCGCCACGCTGCAACTGGGGGTGGGGAAAATACCCAATGCAGTGCTGTATTACTTGCAAAACCACAAAGATTTAGGCGTACATAGCGAACTAATTACTGACGGTATTATTGATTTGATTGCTAAAGGCGTGATCAACAACCGCAAAAAAACCTTTCACCCTGGCAAAACAGTGGCGAGTTTTTGTTTAGGTAGCAAAAAGCTATATGACTTTGTGGATAATAATCCCCACGTGGAGTTTTACCCCAGTGATTATCTGAACTCACCAGCGAATATTGCGCGTAATCATAAAATGGTGGCGATAAATAGCGCATTGGAAGTGGACTTAACGGGTCAGGTGGTCGCTGACTCCATTGGTTATCAGTTTTATAGCGGCATTGGCGGGCAGGTGGATTTTATTCGTGGCGCTGCTATGTCCCCTGGAGGTAAACCTATTATTGCTATGCCCTCTACTGCAAAGGGAGGCTCTATCTCGCGTATTGTTCCCTTTATCACCGAAGGAAGCGGGGTGGTGACGAGCCGCGGCCATGTACATTATGTAGTGACTGAATTTGGTGTCGCATCACTTAAGGGGCGCAGCATTCGAGAGCGAGCGCTGGAGCTAATTCGCGTAGCGCACCCAAAATTTCGTGAACAATTACTGGCCAAGGTGCGTGAGCATTATTGGGTGCCGAATTATCAAAAGAATTATCCTCGAGATGTACCTGAACTCGGTCCATTAGGGTTTAAAACCATGAAGATTGATAATCAGTCGTTTGATCTACGGCCACTCAACCCAGCAGATGAGCGTCGTCTGCAAGAGTTCTTCTATTCCCATACCAAAGAAACCCTGTTTTACCGGTATAACCATTACCCCACGCAGATGACCCGTGAGAAGTCGTGTAATTTAGTCAGTGTTGATCAGAGCCACGACTTAGCCTTGTGCATTGTTAGGCAGCAAGGTTCGGCCTCGGAAATTCAAGCCGTAGGGCGTTACTATTTGTGCGCTGACAATAAAAGCTGTGAAGCGGCATTTGTGACCCGAGAATCGTTTCACGGAAAGGGCATGGCTAAACAACTATTGGCAGAAATGATCCTCATTGCAAAGCAAAGGGGATTAACAAGAATGTTAGCGGTGGTCAGAGCAGATAACCGAAATATGCTTAGAGTTTTCGAAAGTGCGCATTTTGAGCGCCAACCTTCTCAAGAGATGGGCGAAGTCAATTTAACCTTGAATTTGGACAAGTATTAATGAGTTTTGTTTTTATAAGTCACCCTTGTTGCGGGTTGCATGAGGCGGGTACCGATCACCCAGATAGCCCAGATCGGTTGCATGCGATTAACGATCAGATTATTGCGTCAAGACTCGATTTTATTATTGATAAACAACAGGCAATTCAGGCCACAAAAGAGCAGTTATATTTAGCGCACGACAAAGCTTATGTGGATCATGTCTTCGCCAGTGTCCCCAAAGAAGGCGTTATAGAGTTGGCACCCGACACTCAGTTAGGTCAGCACAGTTTGAACGCGGCATTATATGCAGCTGGGGCGAATGTGATGGCTGTGGATTTGGTGATGCAAAACAAAGCTGAACAGGCATTTTGCGCGGTGCGCCCACCGGGTCACCACGCCGAACATGCTAGGGCCATGGGTTTTTGTTTTTTCAATAATGTTGCAGTAGCTGCGGCTTACGCTATGGCGCAATATGGCCTAGAGCGTGTTGCCATTATTGATTTTGACGTACACCACGGTAACGGTACTGAAGACATTTTTTTTAACGATGAGCGCGTGCTGTTTTGCTCATCGTTTGAATCGCCTTTTTTCCCTTATAACATGGGGCCAGGGAATGAGCATATTTTGAACTTGCCTTTACCAGCGGGCACCTATGGTGATGAATTTATGCAGGCCATTAGCGAGCAGTGGCTGCCTAAAATAGATGCCTTTGCTCCGCAGCTTATCTTAATCTCTGCGGGTTTTGACAGTCATTATGAAGATGATATGGGGCACTTTAATTTAGTCGAAACAGACTTTTACTGGTTGACCGCAGAGCTTAAAAAACTGGCCGTTAAACATTGCAACGCTAGGATGGTGTCTACGCTAGAAGGCGGTTATGTGTTGAATGCGCTGGGGCGCAGCGTAGCGGCGCATATCAAAGGGATGATGGATTGACTAAACGCTAGATTGTCAGAGATACATCAGGCACGGCGTTTATATGCGCATTGCGTCACATGAGTGTTTTTGTTTTGTGGTTAATCTCTATTAACTGCTATCAACGCCCCGTTGCGGTGTTCTCTGGCTTAACTTGCGCCTATGCTGGTTATTTTTGCGCGAAAATTTGATTCAGCTCACTGAAATTAACCGGTTTAGTGAAGTGATAATCAAACCCTACTTCCTTGGCTTTACGCACATCCTCGGCTTGACCATACCCTGTAAGAGCAACCAATAGCGGCGTTAACTTTCTGGCGAGGATCTGCTGGGCAACTTCATAGCCATTCATATCTGGTAAACCTATATCGAGTAGGACAACATCAGGTTCGATTTTTTCAATATCACTGAGTGCATCATGGGCGTTGTAAACGGTAGTCACTATATGCCCTTGCATCGCTAACAACTCTGACATGGTATCCGCAGAATCTTTGTTGTCATCGACTATCAAAATTCGTTTCTCTGCTTTTAGCGCAAAAGCGGCCTCGGCAGCAGTATTTTCGGGGGCGGTTATTCTAGGTAAGGTGATGGTAAAGCATGAGCCATGACCTAGACCTTGGCTACTAACAGAGATAGACCCGCCATGCATTTGTACTAAACGCTGAACGATATTTAGACCGATACCCAAGCCACCTTGGGAGCGATCTAACGTTTGCTGTACTTGGGTAAAAAGTTCAAACACCTTACCTTGCATCGACGGACTAATTCCGTAGCCATTGTCACTAATTATCACCTGCACAGTGTCAGCATCTGCTACACATTCTAGTGTTATGTGGCCGCCCTCAGGCGTGTACTTAATGGCATTGTTTAACACGTTACTTATGGATTGAACCAAGCGCGTGCTGTCGCCATTCACAAATAACGCTTGCGAAGTACCAACTATCTCAAGGGTGTGGTGTTTGGCATCTAGGGCACTTTGCAGAGATTCTATGGTAAAACTGACGATATCAGAGAAGTCGGTTGGTTCAAGCTGCAAATTGATTAGGTTTTGGCTAATACGAGACACATCCAGTAAGTCATCCATAAGGTGAGTCATGTGATGTACTTGGCGGGCTAGAATATCACCGATATTTTTTAGCTTGGGGTCGCGTTGCTCCATGTTGAGCAATATTTCGCTCACATTGCGAATAGGGGCTAATGGATTACGCAGCTCGTGGGCTAGCATGGCGAGAAATTCGTCTTTAAGCTTATCTTGTTCTTGCAGTGAGCGATTTGCCATAACGCGCTCGGTGACATTATTGCCTTCTACTAATATTCCGCTAACCTGACCGTTCGCGTTCATTATTGGCTGATAAATAAAGTCGATATAGATGGGGGCGCCATTGCCCACAATGAGCGGCATTTCAATACCGTGGTGGCTTTCACCACTTTCAAAAACCTTGTCTAATAGCGCAATAAACCCTTGGGCATCAACCTCAGGAACAACATCAATCACTTTTTGACCTATAAAGCCTTGCTTGCCTAGGAGTTTGAAGTAATTGAGGTTGGCGTATTCGAAGCGATGTTCAGGCCCTTGCACAATGCACATAAAACTCGGAGCTTGGTCGAACAATGAACGCCAACGCGCTTCTGCGGTTTTCATGGCTTGCTCTGCTAGCACTTGCTCAGTTGTTTCATTACACACCACTAATATACCGCCGATGCCGTTTGGGGCAGTCGGATCGTCAATTGGGCTGTAACTATAGGTCCAATACATTTCTTCACGAACACCATTACGGGTGATGAATAAACGTTGGTTCTCGTGCCAGGTGTGGCCTTTTCCCGTTAAAATTTGTTCTATTTGCGGGGCGATTTCAGGCCAAATTTCCGCCCAACAGTCTCGGCCTTGCTGGCCTAGGGCACTGGGGTGACGCTCTGGACCAAGGGTTTTTAAGTAGGGGTCATTGTAAAATTGGATCAGATCCGGTCCCCACCACAGAAACATGGGGTGACCGCTTGAGAGCAACAAACGCAAACTGGTTTTTAATGGTTGAGGCCAGCTTTCAGGCACTCCGATAGGTGAAGATTGCCAATCGTAAGCGCGTATTCTAGCGCCCATTTCTCCGCCGCCGGCGATAAAATTTAAAGCGGATTTGGATTGAGGCGTATAAGTCATTTACGTTATTTCCTGCTTACAGTTATTGACGTTGTTATCCCCTTTCAACGCTTAACATACATTGTATTCATTACGTAATACACTCAGATGCTACCCACTCAACAGAGGTTTTTAATTTTGTGTAATAGCATATTATATAACTACCAAAAATAACCACCAAAATGTCGCTACAAACAAATAATCATCACGCTTTGGTTCGATGTCTCAAGCTGTCTTAAGGATGTTTTGCGTAATGAGTGAGCTCGGTTCGTGCTTTTAAGCGAATGATTTATTTGTAAGATAGTTAGCAACTTCACGTTCTTATCTAGAAGAAGGTTATAAACATCAACCTAAGGCTTGGTCGTTAATGCTATTGTCACTACATACATTACAAATTAAAGAGGTTAAGTACATGTCGTTTAATATATCAGTCTTTGTTAAAGGGATTATTGCAGGTTTCGTCGGTACATTGGTGCTAACGGGATTGATGATGGTGAAAAAGAACATGGGCGTGATGCCAGAGTTAGATCCGATTCACATGATGTCAACCATGGCAGCTGAGAAAATGGGCACACAGATTAGTCTTACTACTGGGTGGATAATGCATTTTGTGCTCGGCTCGGTTGCTTGGGGCGGGGCATTTGCTGTTTTTAACGGTATCCTTCCCGGAGGCTCTCAAGTAGCTAGAGGGATGACATTTGGTATCTTGGCATGGTTATTAATGATGATAGGTCCTATGCCTATGAGTGGTGCAGGTCTATTCGGGTTGAGCATGGGTATAATGGCGCCTGTCATGACCCTTATTTTGCACCTTGTGTTTGGCGCGGCAATGGGATTTACATTCGCTAAATTACTCGGAACCTCTGATTAATCTTACTGTAGGAAAAAGTAAACTGGCTTAATCGAAGAGGGAGAATCGGTTCAGTTCATTAATTAATATAAAAAGCCGGAGGGAGTAGATCCTTCCGGCTGACGTTATCGGAAAGTTTACTTGGCTTTCTTAAGTTGTTTTTTCAACTTCTTCACTTTGCTTTCTTGCTTTTCAATTTTAGCCTTGCGGTTTTTAATTTCTTTCTTAAGCGCTTTAGTATTTGATTTAGCCATTGGAATGTTCCTTTTTATGTAAGAGAAAGGTGTCATATAAGCAGTCGCTTCTTGATGTTATGTGTCTATCGAAGTGCGGTTTTGCTCATTGATGAACTGACGGATAAACCTGCGTACTTCACGGGCCGCACTGGTATCAAGCTCTTCACATAAGTTTACAAACTCAGCGCGCTCTTGATCATTAATGCGGACAATTAACTGACTATTTTTCTTCTTCGCCTTTTTAATGCTCAAAGGGTTGTCATCCGAATCGTGATTTATCAGACTTTAATGTATATCAAATGTATATACATTCATAGTTTTTTTGTAGAAGTAAATTTACCTACTGATAAGTCAAGAACACTCATATCGCACTTTCAATATTTTTTTGAAAATGTTTCATGCAAGATGCGCTTTTTATCCAATGAAAGTGATTTACAATGCCATGCAAATATAGCTAAAAACTTAGTGAATGATTGGAGAGTATGATGAAAGCCATCGGTTATAAAAATCCGAGTGAAACCGCGACTGCTGGGTCGTTGCAAGAATATACCCTAGACATGCCCGTCGCATCAGCGAGAGACTTGTTAATTGAAGTCAAAGCCGTGTCTGTTAACCCAGTGGATACAAAATTGCGCGGTAGAATTAACCCGTCGCCAGATATAAAAGTATTAGGTTATGACGGTGTCGGTATTGTCAAAGCCGTGGGTGAACAGGTGACATTGTTTAATGTGGGGGACAGGGTTTTTTATGCTGGTGACATGTCACGTCAAGGCAGTAATGCTGAATTTCAACTTGTTGACGAGCGTATTGTTGGCTTAGCACCCACCTCAATCTCAGATGCACAAGCTGCAGCCTTACCACTGACGGCGGTAACTGCTTGGGAATTGCTATTTGATCGTTTGCAACTCAACCGAGACAGCAATCAAAGCGTGTTGATCATTGGAGCAGCGGGCGGTGTCGGCTCTATTATGCTACAGCTAGCGAAACAGCTAACTAACGTGACTATCATTGCCACCGCATCTCGTGAAAAGAGCGCGGACTGGGTACGTAAATTGGGTGCCGATCATGTGATAAACCACCATCAACCCTTGGCGGAACAGCTCACGGCGCTAGGTTTTGACAGTGTCGATAACATCGTTAGCTTAACCAATACCGACCAGCATTTTGAACAAATAGTGGAGTGTATTACCCCGCAAGGTAAGTTTGCTTTAATAGATGACCCAGCATCATTAAATGTGGTGGCATTAAAACGCAAAAGTGTGTCTTTACATTGGGAGTTTATGTTTACTCGATCGTTGTTTGAAACAACCGATATGCAAACCCAGCACGACATACTGAGTCAAATCGCTCAGCTGATTGATAATGGTACTTTGGTCACCACATTGGGTGAGGAATTAGGCAAAATCAACGTTGAAAATCTAGTGAAAGCCCATCAATTGCTAGAGTCTCAAACGGCGGTGGGCAAATTGGTTTTGGCTGGGTTCTAGCCTAGGCTAACCCTTCGTTATTTTGTCCAAAAAACGATAGAGTGGCTATTTCGTGCAGAGGTAATAAGTAATAGGAAGGGCACACAAGTATCGTGTGTAAATACAGCACACAAATACAGTATTCGAACACACCCATTAATCACTCACAATTTGAGAGCGTATATGACATTTTCTGTTCCTTCATTTGCTAAATTAAGCGCTAAACTGACCGCGCTTGCATTATTTAGCGCAGCGGCGCTAACAACTAACGTCACCTTGGCACAGAGTCAAGTAGCCAACGATGGCCATGCTCAACAAGAGATCAGCCACGAGCTGGAAACATATGCATCGTTTGATGAAACGACTCCCCCTGGAAATATTGCTATTGGTCCAGATGGGCGCAAATTTTTAAGTGTGCACGGTTTTTATGGTCAGCCGGTGAAAATAGTCGAACTGTTTAATGATGGTTCGGTGAAGCCCTACCCAAGCGAAGCGTGGGCATCTAAACCGGATGAGAACCAAATTGGTTTGTACGATGTGCTGGGTTTGAATGTGGATCAAAACGGCGTGTTGTGGATGCTGGATACATCATCAGATGACCACGCAGGTCGCCTAGTGGGTTGGAACACACGCTTAGAAACCCTTGAGAAAATCATTTATATTGCCAAGCCCATGATCACGCCGGGCTCATTTTTAAATGATTTAGCGATCGACAGCAAACACGGCAAAATTTACCTGGCTGATACCGCGTCTAATAACCACGCCGCCATTGTGGTAGTCGACATCAAAACGGGGCAAGCCAGACGTGTTCTAGAAGGCAGTGAGTATACCCAAGCCGAAGACGTGGACATGACCATTGAAGGCAGAGTGATCACATTAGGTGGCCAGCCTGCAAGGCTAGGCGTCAACCCGATCACCATTGATGTTGATTCTAACTGGCTGTATTTCGGTGCTATGTCAGGTACGGCTATTTATCGCGTGAAAACCGATGACTTAGTGGATTTAAGCCTCGATATGGCCGCACTAGAAGACAAAATACAGCGCTACGGAGATAAATCATTGTCTGACGGTATTACCATTGATGGCGGCGGCAATGTGTATGTTACCTCTGTGACCCAAGGTGCCATTGAAGTCACGGATAGTTCAGGTAACAGCCGCACCTTGTATAAAGATCAGCGCATCGTGTGGCCCGATGGCTTTGCTTATGGACCTGATGATTATATCTACTTTACGGTTAATGAACTGCATCGCTCTGCTGTGCTAAACGGCGGTGAAAATGCCAGCAAAGGAGAGTTCAAGGTCATGCGCTTTCCTGCATTAGTGAAAGGAAAAACAGGCCGTTAGGATTATTATTTAATTTGAATGTTAGCCAGTGCGGAACAAATAGCGCCATGCTCACTCTGACAGTGTGAATATGGCGCTTTTTTATTTCTCGCGCTTTTTTTTATGAGTCAAATACACCTTAGCGATTTATTTATGTGGCGTGGGAATGTAGGTGTATCGCATATCGCATATCAGATATCGATCACCACATATTAAATTGGGCTAGTCATTTACCGAATACCGCAACGCCCTGCGCGACAGCACGATAACCACAGCAAATTATGGAGAAACAATGTCCACTCTAAAAGAACAAACTGAGGCGCAAGTCGCGAAATCTCGACAAGCCAAACCTGAATTTATGCAGGCTATGGATGAGTTAATGGCCAAAGCTCATAAGTTTGAGCAAGGCAGCGAGGCTATCGATATCGGCCAGCAAGCGCCAACATTCACATTGCCAAATGCCCAAGGGCAAGATGTGGCGTTATCCCATTTGCGTAGGAAAGGCCCAGTGGTGGTTACGTTTTATCGCGGCGACTGGTGCCCTTATTGTAATTTACAGCTAAGAGCCCTTCAGTCGATATTGGGTGATATTCACGAATTAGGCGCTGAATTAGTTGCTATCAGCCCGCAAGTACCTGACGACAGCTTAAGTAAAAGTGAGATAAGTGAGTTAGGCTTTCAGGTGTTATCAGACCAAGATGCCCGCGCAGCCGCGTCCTACGGTGTGGCGTGGGAAGTACCCGAGCTAATATTGCAGCACATGCGTAACGATCGCGGTTTAGACTTAGCCAGCATCAATAATGGTAATGGCAGCATGTTACCTATTCCTGCCACATTCGTATTAAATGCCGATGGTAAAGTGATTTGGCGTTTCGTCGATGTGGATTACCGGACCCGTGCAGAGCCAGCAGATATCATTGCTGCGTTAAAGGCGAATCAAATTAACTAAGCCGATAATTTCCTTAAATGACCCGTTGTTAACACGCCAAGAGCTAGCACTCTATGCACTAACAGTAGGTCATGGCTTTTTCTCCGCTCTTGAGCTTTCAGACGAGACAGAAAAAGCTTGTTCAACCTATTGACCTCGTTCGTTTTTATTACCGAATAACGAACGTTAATTCATTAATCAATAGTGGTTTTATAAACAGTATTTTTGCTACACTTGGGCATCAATTTCCCGAGTGTAGTTAGCTATGTTGCATCTGGTTCAGTCTAATAAAATGGAAAGTTTAGCCGCTTATCTCATCGGGTGGTTAGGCGAGAGTAAAAGCAGCCTAGACAATATCTTTTCCCCTGACGTGGTGTTAGTACAAAGCCCCGGCATGGCCCAGTGGTTAAAAATAGAAATTGCCCAAGCTCTGGGTATTTCTGCCAATATCGATTTTCCGTTACCCTCAAGCTATATCTGGCAATTATACAAAGGCCACGTGAACGATTTACCTGAGCAGTCTGCCTTCACTAAAGACAACATGACGTGGAAGCTCATGAGCATATTGCCTGGAATGAGTGATAAAACTGAATTTGCCAGCATTGCCCAGTATTTACATGATCCACAGCCACTTAAGCTTTATCAGTTATGCCAAAAAATAGCCGATATTTATGATCAATATTTGGTCTATCGTCCAGAGTGGATTATGGCTTGGGAACAAGGCGAAAATAACTTAGACGATACCGACGTGTCGGTCCAACCTTGGCAGCCTATTTTATGGCGAGCTTTGGTTAAATATGCCAAAGAACTGGATGAGTCTCCTTATCATAGAGCGAATTTGCATACACGCTTAGTGAGCGAGCTTGGGCACATTAGTTGCGAGCAAGATGAGCTGAAACCCTTGTTTGTATTTGGTCTTTCAGCGATGCCTGTACAGCAATTGGAAATATTCTCAGCGTTAGCGAAAAGTCGCGACGTGATCATATTTTGGTTTAATCCCAGCGCCCATTATTGGGGCGACATAGTAGACAACAAACAAGTACTGCAAGCCAAATTGCAAAGCTTACTCGCCCAAGCAAATGAAGATGCCCAAAGTGGCTTAAGCGGTATGGATGATTACCTATTGGTTGGCAACCCATTGCTCGCCTCTTGGGGCAAGCAGGGGCGAGACTACCAAGACATGATCTTGGGCTTAGACGTTGAATTGCATGATGCATTTATCGAGCAAGAGCCTGAAAGCTTGCTTGAACATATGCAACACGAAGTGTTGGCTTTAACGCATCGCGGGTCGATAGAGCCACTGCCAGCACAAGAGCTGCTATCAAACGGTGAGGAATACCCTAAAATACCGCTTGCTAAAGACGACATGACCTTGCAGGTACATGCGTGTCATTCTGCTGTACGCGAGCTCGAAGTCTTACACGACCAGTTATTGCACCTTTTTGCTGACCACCCTGAGCTACACCCAGGGGATGTGATTGTGATGATGCCAGACGTGGCGAGCTATGCACCGATTATTGATGGTGTATTTGGCGGCACAGACAAAGCGCTGAACATTCCCTATGCTATTTCTGATCGCAACGCCCAGCAAGAGTCGCCTCTACTTAATAGCTTTATTCAACTGATGTCGCTACATCAAAGCCGTATCGGTTTATCTGATGTACTGGCCTTGTGTGAAGTGCCAGCAGTACAGCGAAAATTTGATATCACCCCTGAAGAATTTGATTTATTAAGTGTATGGCTTGCTGATGCAGGTGTGCGCTGGGGTTGGGATGGCCAAGATAAAACACGCTGGGCACTGCCTAACGAGCCGCAAAATACTTGGTTGTTTGGTTTACAACGTTTATTGGCTGGTTATGCCATGGGTGGTGAAAGCATGTTTGATGAAGCTCGTGAGCCAATTGCACCTTATGAACACATCGAAGGCCAGCACGTTGTGGCTTTAGGTAAGTTCTATTTGTTCAGCCGCGAGCTTGGCAATGCGTTAGCCTTTTGCCAAAGTGCTGCCAGCCTGCATGCGAAAATTAAAGGTGCCTTGTCAATCATTGAACAGCTGTATTTGCCTGACGATGATGACCAAACCTATGTGCTGCAACTGCGCCAATCACTGGAGCAAATGACAGCACACGAGCATCAATTCAGTGGTGAAATTGTGCATAATGTTTTCCTCGCTGAGCTGGAGCAAAGTTTATCCAGTAAAGGCGTAGGACAACGCTTTTTAGCTGGTTATGTGAATTTTTGTACATTAATGCCCATGCGCAGTGTGCCGTTTAAAGTGGTGTGCTTGCTTGGTCTAAATGATGGCGATTACCCAAGGCAAGTGGTGCCGGTCGGTTTCGATTTAATGCGCATAGGCAAAGGGCGAAGAGGAGACCGCTCCCGTAGGCTAGATGACAGATATCTGTTTTTAGAGGCAATTTTATCTGCGCGTAAGCGACTGTATTTAAGTTTTCAAGGCTTTAGCGTTAAAGATAACTCACCGCGTAGTCCGTCAATTTTGCTTAGCGAGTTACTTGAGTACACACAACAAACCTTCTGTTTGGCAGGTGATGAGAGCTTAGAAGCCAAAATATGCGCCGATAATTTAGCCAGGCATATTTATCATGAGCATGCACTGCAGCCATTTAATCCTGTGTATTTTGCCAGTAACCGCGATGCCCACGAAGAGGAACCGCTACCAAGCGTCACGGCTAGTTTTCAAACCCATTGGCTGGCATTAGCGCAGCAACTGACGGCTGGCAGCTTACACAGTGATAAAGAAGTGGATTTTTGTCCTGCGCCATTATTTGCATTGCCTGAGCTTGCCCAAGTGTCAGAAGTCGAATTAGAAGAATTACTGATGTTCTTTAGCAATCCCGCGAAGGCGTTTTTTACCCAGCGCTGGCAAACCCGTTTGACCCGTATTTATGACGTTCAAACTGACGACGAGCCGTTTGAGCTTGATGCATTGTCGCGCTATATGTTGAACGAGCGTTTTGTCACCACTCAGCAAAAGGATTGGACAACGCGTTTACGGGCAGAAGGTAAATTGCCCACAGGAAATATTGCCGATATAAGTTTGCAGCCCATTCGTAAACAATCCCAAGCGTTAATCGATGCTTTAGTGGAAGTGATTGGCGGGCCGCTGGATGAAGTGCCGCCTAAACGAGCAGAAGTTAACTTTGAGCTAAGTTACTTGTTGGATATTTCATCCGCGCCGGCAAGTGAACTAGATGCCAACACGCATTCATCAACACAAAATCCGCTGACAGCAACAACTACTCAAAGTATTCAGATAACCGGTTGGGTAGACAATCTATACGGTGGCAATTTGGTGTTATGGCGACCGGGCAAAGTCAAAGGCAACAACGTATTGCAACTATGGTTAACCTGGTTAGCCCTGTGTGCCAACGGCAACGTGGCAAAACACCAACGCGCCTATTACATTGGCGTAGATGACAAAGAGCCCTTTAGCATTGGCGCTGTCGACAAAGATGAAGCGAAAACCCAGTTGGCGATATTTATCCGTTATTGGCGATTAGGTCAGCAACAGGTTTTGCACTTTTATCCCAAAACCGCTTACGAGTGGCTGAGTGTCGGTGATGAAGCAAAAGCACTGATGAAGGCTAAAAACGCCTTTTACGGCAGCTATTTCGCCAAGGGAGAGGGGGAAGAACCACATATTCGCCGGGTTTGCCCAGATCTAAATCAGCACTTCTCTGCTTTCAGTGAGGTCAGCCATGCATTATTTGACCCGCTGTTTGACGCATTGGGAGAGGCCTCATGATCCCATTAGACACCAAAACCTTTCCGCTCACTGGGGCATCATTGATTGAGGCCAGTGCAGGCACAGGTAAAACCTATACCATAGTGAACTTGTATTTACGCCTGTTGTTAGGGGACGAGTGCACGCCTTTAAGTGTTGATAAAATTCTAGTCGTAACCTTTACCAACGCCGCGACGGCGGAACTAAAACAGCGCATTCGCCAGCGATTACAACGTGCTTATTTAGATTTTTACGCTGGGCTCAGCAGTGATGACTTCACGCAATATCTCATTGAACGAAGTGACAATATTGAGCTCGATTGTCACCGACTGTTATTAGCCATTAAGCAGATGGATGATGCAGCTGTATACACCATACACGGCTTCTGTCAGCGTATGCTGAGTTTGCATGCGTTTGAAAGCGGCGCAATGTATGAGCAAAGTCTCGTACTGGATGAGTCACAGTGGTTAAAACTGGCGGTTGAGGATTACTGGCGCGGGCATATTGTGCATTTGCCGAGTCAGGTACTGAATGAGTTGCTGGATATATGGCACAGCCCCCAAGCATTGCAATCGGCCTTGCGTTCGTTGCTGTATCGCCACGTGACTCCTTTGCAGACGGTCGATGTTAAGACGAGTCACGACACTGTTGATAAATACATTAATACATTGCAAGACACCAAACGCTGGTGGCAAGACAACGAGGTGGCTCAGCAGATTATCGATGCTGACCTCAAAGCGAATACTAAGCTAGGCAAAGCAGATTTTATTGCCAAAATGCAGGCTTTTTGCCTTAGCGATGACAGTCGTGCTGATTTTGATAAAGACTTATGGGCCACCTTTAGCCCAGCAAAAGTACTCAGCGCCATGAAGAAAACGTCTAAGAGCTTAGCGCACTTAGACTTCTCTCGTTTTGAAACACTTGCTCATTTGCAACAGCAGTGCCGGGATCAGCTCTTGTTGGCGTACAGTTTAGACGCGCTTAAGCATATCAGTACTAACCTAGCCATCAATAAGCAGCGCCTACAGTTGCTCTCGCCTGATGACTTACTGCGTAACTTGCACCGTGCTTTACTGGGCCAAGTCGAGACGAACAGCGGGCAAATCATCGAGCCAGGCAGCGGGCTAAGTCACAGTGAAAAGCTCGACACCGCTCACCAGTCACTGGCTCAAGCAATACAACTTAGTTATCCAGCTGCATTGATTGATGAATTTCAAGATACGGACCCAGTGCAGTTTGATATTTTCCGCATTATTTACACCCAGCAATTTGGCGAAATTACCCCATGCTGGGTGGCGATTGGCGATCCAAAACAAGCGATTTACGCTTTTCGCGGAGCCGATATTCATACCTACATTGCTGCGAAAGATCTGGTGGAGACATCAAGACAATTTACGCTAGGCACCAATTGGCGCTCACAGCCGAGCTTAGTGGAAGGGGTGAATACGCTATTTATCCAAAGCGAAGCAGGGTTCTTATTTAAAGACAGTATTCCGTTTCAAGCGGTTGCAAGCGTTGAGCAGCAAAGCGGTTTACAGGTTATTGGTCAAGCCCATAACAGCTTAGCGTTTCATCACTTAACCAGTGATGATGGGCTCCCGATTGGTTGGGGGGAGGCGCAAAGCGCCCTTGCTAATCAGTGCGCGTTAAGCATTGCTCAGTTTATTCACCAAGGCGCCTCAGGTGAAGCCAAAATTATGCAACGCCCAGTGGCGCCCGGCGATTGTTGCGTTTTAGTACGAGACAGAAACGAAGCGGACACCGTCAAACAAGCTCTTGCTGAGCTGGGTGTCGATAGCATGTTTTTAGCCCGTAAAAGCGTGTTTGCGAGTCAAACCGCAGTGGATTTATTTGCGATTGTTCAAGCGTTGGCAAATCCCAGTAATGACCGATATTTACGAGGTGCAATCGCCAGTGAGTTATTTTGCTACGACGCCACCACGTTAGATGCGCTATTCAGCGATGAATGGCAGTGGCAAAAGTTGGTAGAGCAATTCGCTTATTGGCATCAGTTATGGCAGCGACAAGGGTTAATGATGGCGCTGAATATTTTAATGCGCCATTTTAAAATCGCTGAGCGTCTGGTCGGCCAATATCATGATGGCCAGCGCCGTTTGACTGACCTGCGTCACTTAGTGGAGCTTTTGCAAGTACAAAGTCAGTTGATGTCAGGTGAAAGTCAGATTTTACATTGGTTTCAAGAGCATTTGGCTGAGCCAGATAATGACAACGAAGGCCAACAAATTCGCTTGGAAACCGAACAGAATTTGGTGCAAATTATCACCCAGCATACCAGTAAAGGTTTGGAGTACCCCTTGGTATTTATTCCTTTTGCCAGCCGCTGCCGAGAGATGAAAGAAGCGATTTATCACAATGAAAAAGACGGTTTAGTGATCGACTTTTTAGGCGCAGATGAAAATCTTGCTTTGGCAGATCACGAACGTCTCGCTGAAGATATACGTTTGTTGTATGTAGCGCTTACCCGCGCGGTACATTATTGCTTTATCGGCTTGTGGAACAACAGCCACCCACAGCGTAAGAAAGAGTCTCAGTTGATGCAAACTGCACTGGGCCGAGTACTGTTTAATCAAGGCACACAGGTGAGTGATGCTGTGATTACCCAGCGATTAGTCGACTTAAGCCAGACAATTGATTTGGGCTATCACGGATTTACCGCTCAAGACGCCGAGCGAAAAGCGACCGAGTTTAAACAGCTTCTGCTGTCGCAAAATACCAATGAAAGTCTTCAAACTAGCAGTAAAGTCATGCTGCGCGCTGCGGTATTGCCTAAGCCTGTTACTCGGCGCTGGCGTTTAACCAGTTATTCAGCCATCAGTAGCCAGCAACATCACGAATTCGTTGCCCCAGGTCAAGATGAGGGTACAGATAAGCTCGATGTGATCAGTGCCTACGCTAGTGCTAACAGTAACGCCAATACACAGACGAAAACTGAACCGCGGGCAGGTGAATATATTGCGCCGCAAACGGCGGCGGGAGAAACAACAGACAACTCGGGCGTTGAAGCAAATAACGACAGCGAGCAGATGCTATCAGACGACGAGACTGTATTGCCACAAGCAAGTGAGCCTAATAGTGTTCTCGATGATATTAATGGCATTAGCGATATGGATGAAACGAACGTAGAGCAAGAGGTGCTGGATCAGTTTACGTTTGTGAAGGGCGCGCAAGCGGGCTCATTTCTGCATGGCGTGCTGGAGTCTATCGATTTCACCAACCCGGTTAATTTAATGGACGTGATCATCGAAAAAGGCACTTGGTATGGCATCGATGAGAAATGGTTTAGTGTGGTTGATAATTGGCTGCGCGATGTGCTGCAGGCCAAATTGACCATCGAGTCTTCGAGTATCCAGCAAAGCGAAGAACATTTAAGTTTATCAGTGCTTCCTAAAAAGCAGTTACTGGTTGAAATGGAATTTTACCTGCCGCTTTTAGAGGTAAAAGCGCAGACGTTTAATCACATCCTTAATCAGCATATTCCACAGCGTCGGCACCATTATCAATTTGAGCAACTCAACGGCATGTTAAAAGGCTTTATTGATTTAACGCTTCAGTATCAGGGCAAATTTTACGTGCTGGATTACAAGTCTAACTATTTGGGTGCAGAATTTGCTGATTATCACGGTGAAGCCATGGCGAATGCCATGGAAGAGCATGACTACTATTTGCAAGCCATTCTCTATACATTAGCACTGCATCGCTGGCTTAAAAGTAAAAAATCAGATTATGCTTACGCCAATGACATAGGCGGCGCCTATTACACCTTCTTGCGTGGGATGCACAGTGAAAAACCCGGAAATGGGGTATTTTATTTGATGCCAGCGCAAGCCTTGATAGAAGATTTAGATGCACTGTTTAATGGCGAGTATCAGTTTAACAGTGAGCCTCAACCTGCATCTATAAAAGCGGCTAAAAACAGTAAGAATAGGGGCGATGAAGCGCCTGCTGCGCAAGGACAGTTAGACTTATGGTAAGCAAACTGATGATAAAAAATGATGTACCAAAACCACAGCGCCAGCAAACACAGGCTCAGGCAACACCGGAGACAGCCACGACTGCCAGTATTCTACAAAGCTTGTTGAGTGTAGGCCGTATTCGCCCATTGGATGTAGCGTTTGCTGAGTTTATTATGCTCCATGAGCGTGATAAATCGGCGGTAAACACCGCCGGCATTCATGTGCTTGGGTTACTGGCTGCTTATCTAAGCAGTCGATTAGGCGAGCAAGATAGTTGTCTTAATCTCGATGGCTTTTATCAGCCGTTTTTACCCTTTTATCGTTTCGATTCTGCGCCTGTGCTTATGTCTATTTTAGCGGCATCCAGCTGCGTTTCGGTAGTTGAAGAGCAACGCTCTAATCAAAAATATGATGCGGTTGTCGGTTCAGATACCCGTTCTGATACAGGTAAAAATGCTGCATCGCAAAATCGTTATTCAGCGGCCCAGCAGTCACTGGCTCAGCAGTCATTGGCCCAGCAGTCATTGGCCCAGCAGTTACACACTCATCAGGCGCAGGAACGTCAGTCTCAAAGCAAGCCATTGATTCTACAGGGGCATGAGCTATACATGCAGCGCTATTGGCAGTACGAAGTGCAACTGGCAGAAAAAATAAACAGCATGACGGGGCGTACGAGCACCTTAGATATTGAAACGGGCAGAGCACTACTAGGGCAATTGTTTGTTTTTGCACCTGATGATGTAGGTGATGGAAGAGGCCTTGGTGATGTAAACCGTCAAACTGGTAATGGCCATGCCCAACAAGAACCTGAGATAGATTGGCAAAAAGTGGCTGTGTGTCTTGCCGCGAGCCAAAGTGTTAGTGTGATCACCGGTGGACCAGGGACAGGGAAAACAACCACTGTGATCCGTTTGATGGCTCTTTTACAGGGCTTGGCGCGACATAAAGGCAAAAAGCTGCAAATTAAACTGGCTGCGCCAACAGGAAAAGCCGCTGCGCGTTTGAGCCAGTCTATCAGTGCCGCCATGGACAAACTGCCAGATGCCTTAAAGCCAGATTTACCTAGTCAGTGCAGCACTATTCATAGGTTATTGGGCAGCATCCCAAATAGCCCTTATTTTCGGTTTAACCAACAACACCCTTTGCACGTTGATGTGCTGATAGTGGATGAAGCGTCCATGGTTGATTTACCCCTAATGAGTAAGTTATTTGCGGCTTTGCCTAGCCATGCAAAAATTGTTTTGTTGGGTGATAAAGATCAACTCGCTTCGGTAGAGGCGGGCAGTGTGCTGTCTGATATCTGTTCTGCGGCATTGGATTTTTCGCCTACTGTGTATAATCAACCCCCGCCATACAGTGATGAAGCACTTAATGTGGTAAAAGACCTGTGCCAGATTGAGTTAAACATCAATACGCCAAATAAGGCGCCGATCAGCAATAGCCTTGCCTTGTTGCACAAGAGTTATCGTTTCAGTGAAAACAGTGGTATTGGCAGGTTAGCGCGGGCTATTAACCTGGGGAGGTTAGCGAATGCCAAAGCATTATTTTCAGATGATGTTCACCCAGATGTAATATGGCAAACCAGTGATGATCCAAAAGCGTTAGTGAATAGACTGCTGCCGGATTATCAAGGATATTTTGAGCACGTAAAGCAGGTATGCGCCCAAGGTACGCTTAGCACGCAGGGTATTGAGGTCTTCGCGTTATTACAGCAACAACAAGTCTTGTGCGCGCAAAAAGAGGCGAGTTGGGGCGTGAAACAAATGAATGCCTTGATTGAGTCTGAGCTGAATAAACAAGGGGCCATTGAACTAGGTCGAGATTTCTATATTGGCCGGCCCGTTATGCTTAAGCAAAACGACCATAGTTTAGGGTTGTTCAATGGTGATATTGGTATTGCCATGCCGGACGAGGAAAACGAAGGTCTGATGAAAGTGTGGTTCGTTACTGAGCAAAATACCTTACGCGGGGTGTTGCCCAGTCGGTTACCTCCCCATGATACGGTTTACGCCATGACGATACATAAAAGCCAAGGGTCTGAGTTTGACCATGTTTATTTGTGCTTGCCGCGCATTGAAACGCGCTCTCAGGCGAGATTGCTCAGCCGAGAGCTGCTGTACACTGGTCTTACGCGGGCGAAAAAGTCGTTCAACTTGTATAGCGACGAGCAAGCCTTGTCGATCAGTGTCGCAAGGCGTTGTCAGCGAGGGAGTGGGTTAGCTAGACGGTTACTCCCGTAAATGCCCCCTAAGCATATTGGCGCTGGTGGTCAAACTGGCAATGGTGCCAATCACCCCCGCTAATGACGCGGCGATGATGTACAGCGACTGACCAGAGGTAAGAGCGACGGCACCTATGACCAAGACCAACAGTAATCCTAAGGGGACTCTGTAGCTTTTCCATGTGCCTGCTTCCCCGTCATTTACTAACTGACTCATGGACTCTGGGCTTTCGGCATGCAACACAAAATGCGCAAAGCTTTGATTGATAATAGCCACATGTCGGCGTTCAACTTTTATCAAGCCCGCTAACGCCAGGTGCTCTATCATTTCGCTATTTTTAGGGTTGATATATTGCCCCTTCGCAAGATTGTACAAAGCGAGTTTTTCAGCGTTGGAGCATAACTCCCATTTGTAGCGATACAATGCTCCTGCTTTTAACAATATATAATTAATAGTGGCCCAGTATCGGGTGCTGTAGAGCTTGCTAGGCGGTTGTTTTACGTTGTCGTACACGCGATGAATGTTCTCTTTAGCGAACCAGTTGAGCGCTCTTGAAAAAGAGCTAAAACTGGGGCCTTTAAGAGGAAGTACCAGTTCATCAGTAGGCACAGTGCGCGGCTCGTTTATAGCGAACAAGCAGGCTAAATCCCTGAACATGTCTATTTCATCGTGCAATACATCTTGGTCGATTTGCTGGGTGATTTTCGCCGGTAAGATGACATTGAAATCCAGCAAACAGTCAGCCCAAGATAAGTAATCGGCGTGGGCTAATTTGGCAGTATCGTTTACCTGACCTAGGGGATCTTTCATTTTGACTCGTTGCAAACTATAGAAACCCGCGTACAGGGTTAAGCTTTCAATTTTACCGAGCAAAACTAATGATTTAAGCTCCATGAGTAAACCCAGTAGTTCATTTCTTAGTTTGGGGACTTCTAAACACACCTCAATGTCCCACATTTCAATAGCGAACCCCGTCATTTCAGGGCCGATATGCAGCACCATTTTTACATTGGGTAAATCGACTTTTTCTTGCTTAAAATGTTGCAAACATGGGCTGTTTTGCAGCAATAACGCAAAGCAGGCTAAAGACTGTGCTCCTATTGTCTCTTTGCTTTGGTTTTTTTGTTCCATCTTCTGTGGTGTTTCTTGAGGTGTAATATGCGGCTTAGGCACTGCGCCTTCTTCTGTTAGCGGTGTTAAGTGAAGCAACGTGGTTAGATCAATACCGTTAGGCTTGGCTGAGTCTACCTTGAGCGTTAAATGCGGTGAAATTTGTTCGCAGTCCTCACTGTGCATGGGCAAATTTAGGCCACGGATGTGTCGCAAGAAAAACGACGAGTAATACAATCTTTGCCATAACGTCACTCGATTAAAGTGCAGCCAAGCGATCAGCATCAGCGTGATCGCAATGACCCCTAACATCATTGCCCAAACGGGCATAGTGAGCTCATAATTCGCTAAACGGTCGTAAGCGCTTTTAACTGCTTTGCCACTCGTTGTAGAAACATCGCCTCCCATATACTGTGTTTCGTTGTATTTACCTTCATCAATCTGCTCGTTAGTATCAGGTGTGTGCGAAAAAGCAATAAAGGAATCTAACCAAGGCCAATCTTGGGTGGCGCTTATCAGATCCAGCGCATTAGGAAAGTCGTCTGGGGTCACAGCACTGGAGTAGTGTTCACACTGTTCCTTTAACTTGCGCATGTTTATTTGCTGGGTCATTGGCTTGTTGACCTCGCCACTACCTTTCAACAGAGCAGCGGCTTTCATACGATGCTTGGTAATAGAATTTGGAAAACGCGTGAGACCTAAAGCGGCAATTTCTGCTCGCTCTCGATTCAGCTTGTTGCAATCTTGATATTGATAATAATGCGCTAAATTTTTCAAGGGGATCGTCATGACGGACTTAAGGTATAGGGCTTGTACAAGAGCGAGTGCGCCTAACCCTAACGCCAAAAAGACAGCCCCTTTTGTTCCCTTGCCATGAATAGAGAAACTCTCTCCTGCGGATTCGAAAAGTAACTTGTACCCTCGGTAACCAAAATAAAATATGACCAGTAGGGTACCAATTGCGATAAACGTCACCCAATATCCAGCACTCTCTTGTGGATAAATAGCGAGGTGAGTAAACGTGAAAAGGCAGTACATGATGCCAATGAGCGTGGAGCTTATATGTAGCATTTCTTTGGTATCAAAGGTGGCGGGCAAATTTACCACTTGCTTGAGTTTATCAGTATCAAATAACCGGCCGAGCAACCAACTCGTGCACGCTAGGAACGTCACAAACACGGCAAAACTAATGCACAGAAACATAAACTGACTCGTCATCAGCGCATCTAGGCTGTCGTTGGGATAAAAGACCACCACGGCCCACTTATCAATCACACTGGGTCGTACAAAAAATCGGCCTGCTTGGCCGTGATAAAACCCGTCAATTGCTTGGTTAACCGTTGAATTTTCTGCATCAGTATTGTCCAGTGCCGCGCGGATCCGTTGGCTCAGTACAGGGCTGTGATTACCGGAATAATAAAGGTTTTCAACTAAGGAGCGACTAGCGTCACTGTGAAATAATACTTCACCATTATCTCTGTCGACGACCATGAAGGTCATGTCCATGGGGGCGGGTTTGGCTAGGCTAATACTGGGCAGTAATACATCGGCGGCAATAACATCGGCATAGCGTTTATTGCCGTGCTCGATTTCGCCGACGTTCCTACTGGCGTGATCGTGAATGCCTGCATTACTGCCGTCGTGTAGCGGCATCGAGATGGTGGTGCCACGGGTCGCATTATTGACGTTGAGCAGACGCTGAATGAAGACTTGGTTGTATCCATTAGATTGCAAAGAATCGTCATTTTTAGGGGGTAATCGCCAGCCTTTTTGATCGCGAATTTTTTTGAAATAGTCCCGGTTTGATAACTCAAACCCGGCAGGTAATACATTGTTTTCAACAAAGTAAAAGGACGGTGTCAAAATAAAGCCATCTTTGTTGAGCAGAAAAATATTGAGTATTTTTAGCGGCGGGTTCGCTTGTGGTGATGAGGCAACGTATGTGTCTAGGCTTTCATTGGGTGAGTGTTCCAGTGCTAAATTTTGCGCGAAAAAGTCGATGATTTGCGCGTCATCTGGCAAGGTGTCATCGTCATTTAAATAGTCGATCAAATTAGCCTTATGAAGATCGCTTTCAATTGTAAGCTGTGTACCTTTGCAGGCGTATCGAATAAAGAATTGATTTTTAGCGTTGACGGCAGCGTTGGGTAAATTGCTGAAGTTTGGCGATTCGTTATTGTTTGCACCATGTTCGGCCTGAGCGCGTTTAACCTCATCTCGTGCACGTTTGTGATCTGCAACGTTGAGGCAGGGGGTATCAGCAATACTCAGCAACCCCTTGTGAAAATTGTCTAATATGTCGATTTGAGTTAGTTGCTTATCTCGTACTCGCGTTTGACCATCATTCTTGTATGTATCTGTGCTCTTTTGCAGGGTTTGGTAAAAAGTGCGGTACTGGGCGAGTTTGTTAAATACTTCGTAGACGTCATGTTCCATTTCCTGGGCAATTGTTGAGCCATAGTCCATGGCACGCAGGTCTTTATCGTAGCGTACAATGTACTTTTGCAAATAAGCCAAAAGCAAAGACAAAACCACGATAAAGAAAGCGTAACTGATCAGGTGCGTAAGATTGCGCGTGGCAGGAGTAATTGAATGGGTAACCGGCAACAGAAACAAACGCACTAGAGCCAACATAAATAGCAGACTCACAACGCTGACGACCAATAATGACGCATTCCAACTGGTTGTGCTTTGTTGGATTAGCTTGGCTCTAGGCATTAGACCAATGAGATACAAATGATTTAACGTGCTAGTTTTACCTTCGTGCTCATACTGCAAAGGAATGTCTAGTGCGAAAGGGAAAGCAAATACGCGATATTTCCCATAAGACAGGGTAATGTCGATATGGCTACTGTAACTTGGCAAAGGCACTTCGCCTTTAATCTCGGCCTCTTCAGCCATAGACAACAAAGAGCGCGATTCTTGGCGTAAAAAGGCTCGGTTAATGCTAGTTAAATCGACAATGGATATGGTTTTTTCATGTCCCACTGAGGCCAGTACTTCCCCTTCTTTACTAGCAAATAGATATTGGCTAAAACCTGCTTGCGGGGTAGGCAGAATGTCCTCTACATCTAAGGTTGCGCTAAACTTTTTTTGTGATTTTGGATCAGTTTCTGAACGTTGTTCGCTATCAGTGCCGGTTTCAGACATCGCGTCGTCACTCACGTTTGCGTCATTGTCTAGGGCGTTTGGGGCTGTGATTTTCCCTTGAGCTTGTATCCCTGATTCGGTTTCACTAGCTGGAATGGCGTCGCTAGCATCAAGCTCACTACTGCTCGAAGGTGTGGTTTCTTCGGGGGCTGTCGTTTCATTTTTTTCTGACGTGCTTGTGCTTTTACTCACATCTTTAATATGAATTTGCTGCGCCGATAATTGATAAAGCAGCGTTGTTGCCGTTTCTCTGGTTAAGTTGTCGGATGTGCGCTGATAGCTAGGCATAAGCGAGCGTATCGAGGTTTCACTCTCGCTGTAATCATGAGCGCGTTTAATTTTATCTAGATTTTCATTCAGCGTATTGGATGCTTCGTACAGTATCCTATACAGATTGTTGTTACTTGAGCCTTCTTCAATGTTGCTGTAGTACAAATAGGTGTATAACCCCGCCGCACAAAGCAGGATAATAAACAATAAAAATAGGCGTCTTTTTGGCGTTTTAGACGGGGATAGGGTATTCTGCGCCACCGATTTTTCCGACATTGACTTGCACCTCTTCCTTGTGTTGTTAAACAACAGGTCAAAACTAAGGAAAAATCAAGTTTTAAGCTTAAAATTTGCGCAAGTCTGCTGCGTGCGCCACACTAAAATGGTGCGTACAGTTGCGTAGTAACTCATTACTTTCATTCAAAATTCAGGAACTCAACATGACGGAAATTTCAGCGGAAGAATTTATTGCCCTTAGTAAATTATTACCAGAAGAGCGTTTTGATTACGCTATTACTCGTATGATTGAGCGTCAACATTTGTGGGGATTATTCGGCGACAATGGCTGGCTAATGCTCAAAGCTGAAGATGATGCTTGTATACCCGTATGGCCTTATGCAGAATTTGCGCAAGCGTGGGTCAAAAATGACTTTCCTGATTGTGAGCCTAAGCAAATTGACTTTGCCCAGTGGCATCAGGTGTGGTTACCCGGTATGCAACAAAATGGCACCTTGGTGTTGGTGTTCCCGTTGAGTGAAGATGAAGAAGGGATCATGCTTGAAGCCCAAGAAATGCTCGAATGTATTGATGAGGAACTGCAAACAGAATCCTAGTGACGTCTTCTCTTTATGCTGGGGCTAGTGATGATGCGGGCTTAGGGGGTAACTATGCCCGCATCAACGTCTATATCGCCAATCGGCCAAACTACCAAGATTTATCCCTACTAAATACAATGCACTCCCTTAACACGGGGGATATTGAAGCAATCAATCGACAGTGTGGTAATGGCTGGCGTAAGGTCTTTAATGTTTATGCAAAATTAGTGTTTGCTTGGCGAAGTGTGGATCCCGCATTACACGCATGTTTGCCCGGTGCGCACAGTGCAAGCTGGCAAGCCTATAGGGATACAGTTTTGCTGCAACAAGACAGTCAAACCGCTTTGCTTTTTAGCCCTCCCTCACCGCAGCAAGACTTGCCCTATAATGGCAACGGCTGGGCTGATGGCGCTTCAACGAGCAAAATTCATAATGCGTATCACATTATAATGGGCCGTACTTACGCAAAATCCCTAGTGGAGACTACAGGTTTGAACTTAACATGGCACGGTGAAGAGTTCGCTATTGATCAGAGCGCCCGCACAGTGGTTTGCCCTTACTTTGATTATCGCCAGTTATCCAATATTAAAATTATCCGCTTAGTTGAATTGTTAAAGTTGCTTAATCAATAGCCATTTGATTTCTACTTTTAAAAAAGTGCGCGGTTATCTTTCATTAATGGGCGTAAATAGCCAAATTGACTTGATAAAGCCGCTGATATTAACAACAATTCGCAACCTTTATTGATTATGTTTGAGCGTGTTATGTCTGAGTTGTTTTTACGTCAGCAATTTCCCATTTTTTACCAACAAAACGACGGATCGCCTTGGCTATATTTCGATAATGGTGCCACCACACAAAAGCCGCAGTCAGTTATTGATACGATAAGTTGCTTTTACTTACAGCAAAATGCGAATGTACACCGTGCTAGCCACCGAGTATCGGCTGACACTACAAACGCCTTTGAACAGGTGCGTAAAGAAGTCGCTGCATTGATTAATGCCAGCAGTGAAAAAGAAATCATTTGGACCAAGGGTACAACAGAGAGCATTAACTTATTGGCTAGCGTATTGGCCAAGGGGCACGTGGAGTCTGGTGATGAAATTGTGTTGTCAGCGCTAGAGCACCACGCGAATATTGTACCTTGGCAGCAGATCGCTAATGAACTGGGACTGCGCATAAAAGTGATCCCAGTGAATAAAGATGGTGTGTTGCAAGTAGCAAACATTAAAAGTTTAATCACCAATAAAACTGCTCTGGTAGCGGTCAGTCATGTCTCCAATGCGCTGGGAAATATAAATCCAATTTCGCATATTATCGCCCACGCCAAAAAACATGGTGCATTAACGCTAATTGACGGAGCTCAGGCTATTGCTCATTTACCCGTTGACGTGCAGGCGCTTGATTGTGATTTTTATGTTTTCAGTGGGCATAAGATGTTCGGCCCAACGGGAATAGGCGTGCTGTATGGCCGCCAAGTATTACTTGATGGTTTACCGCCGTACCAATCCGGTGGTGAAATGATTGAAAAGGTGAGTTTTTCAGGCACAACCTTTCAAGGATTACCGTTTAAATTTGAGGCCGGCACACCTAATATTGCTGGCGTTTTGGGTTTGGGTGCGGCAGTGTCTTTTTTAAAGGCGCATCAATCGTCAATCCATGAACAAGAGCAAGCCCTGTATACCGCATTAGTTACCGGCTTGCGAAGCATTTCAGGCATACGTTTATGGGGGGATCTTGAAAACAGTGTTTGTGTGCAATCATTCACTGTCGATGGGATTAACAACCAAGATCTTGGGCTATTACTTAACGAGCATAATATTGCGGTTAGGGTAGGTCATCATTGTGCTATGCCGTTGATGGAGGCGCTCTCAATTGTTGGCACTGTGCGGGTTTCGTTGAGTGGCTACAACACGTTGCCAGAAATACATCATTTCATTGACGTTCTACAAGGTATTGTAAGCTCGCTGCGACCTGAAACAATAAACGCCAGCCAAGATTTGGCCTCAGCAGCGGTGGTGAAAAGCATCGCACCGCAAAACGAAGCATTGAATGACAAGGCGTTTGATTTTGACACTATGCCATTGGCGCTGAGCATACGACAGGCCAAGGGCTGGGATGAAACCTACCGGCAAATCATGCTCGCCGGTAAACAATTGCATAAATTGCTTCCTGAGGATCACATTGGTCAATACGAAGTGATGGGCTGCGAAAGCCAAGTGTGGCTGAAATGCGTTGTACGGGATAATCGCCTTATTTTAGCTGCCCATTCCCCGAGTAAAATCGTGCGCGGGCTATTGGCCATCATTTTTGAGCCATTAGCGCGTTTAACGGTTCGTCAAATAAAGCAATTTAGTCTGCATGATTATCTAGATGCGCTGGGTCTAGGTAAGCATGTGAGTCAATCAAGGGGCAATGGTTTGCAAGCCGTGATTGAACAAATTCAACAGCAGGTTCACTCACATTAGTTGGTATGAATAAAAATGAGCTGATGTGGTTATTAGCGTGGAAAACAAATGCGAATGTGGAGCGTGGACTATTTTATCAAGGGCAGAATAGTCTTAAAGACAGGTGAACGGCAGTCTTGAATTAGCTCAAATATAGCCATTTCTACGCCCGTGATGCTTGCGCCGCGGGCGCTTAGTTTCTCCACCGCTAACGCTTTATTTTCTTGGGCTCTCGATGAGACAGCGTCGCTGACCACCTCGACGTGATAGCCTAAGTCCAGCATGCCAAGCACCGTTTGATACACACATACATGTGCTTCTATGCCGCAGACTAGCCAATTTTCTTTTTGGCTATCGTGTAATGTGTCTACAAACGTCTGTGTGTCACACGCGTTAAAGGTGTGCTTGGTGATAAGGGGGCAAGGGGAGAGCTCGTCAGCTAATGATCTAACCGTATTGCCTAATTTAAGCGGTGCTTGCTCTAGGCATATTATGGGGATAGCTAATATTTGGGCTGCTTTGATGAGCGTAAGTGTATTGTGAAGCAGTGCTTCGCTTTGAAACACCTGATGGGCTAAGTTGCCTTGTATATCGATAACAATAAGGCCGGTATTGTCTGTTTTTAGCATGAGTTAGCCTGTTACTAAAGGTGAATAAGTACGGTAACCAAGGATGGGTGTGATCTCAATGGTTTTGCATCACTTTGGTAGCATACTCGCTCTTCATTGGTGCGACGGTCGTTAAATTTACCCGTTCATTTCTGCTTAATATGCTGATTTATAAGCGGTTATTTTTTTACATATCAGGTGCGGTTATTGCTATGTCGCAGCCAGTATTTTATTTTGCCTTTGTTATTTATGCATTAGTGATTTTTCATTAATGGCTTGTTCATTTGTTATTCGTTCATACTGGAGTGATTCGTTGAAGTATTTAGTCTGTGCCTTGTGCCTATTAGTGAGTGTGTCAGCAATTGGGGCAGAGAAAAAGCCGATTGCCGTAAAAGTGTTTATAGCCGGCATGTTTGAAATCGGTGCAAACCAAGGGGATAAAGCGGGAGAATTTCAACATTGGTATGAGCGCTATTTTGCTGACACTCAACCAATCATGATACCCGGGGCGCTGACGCCGGTATTTTGTAATAAAAATGGCGTGTGTGGATCGGTGTTAGGTATGGGCAAAGTGGCCTCGTCATCCTCAATGCTCGCCATCGTTTTAAATAGCCAATTTGATTTCTCTCACAGTTATTTCATGATCAGTGGCGTGGGCGGAATTCCTCCTTCGCAGGGTACCATCGCGGATGTTAATTGGGGCAGTTGGTTAATCGATTACGATTTAGGTCACCGCTGGATGCCTGAAGAAGGCGAGGCAGGAGCGCCTGTATTTATGCCTAGACAAGGCTACGAAGATATTCGTCGCTATCAGCTTAACCCTGCGTTAGTCAATTTCGCGGTTTCTTTATCGAAAAATGCTCCGCTAAAAGACTCTCCTTCGGCTCAGGCGTATCGTATACGTTACCCAGAGCCGCAAGCACGACGTAAACCAGCAGTGACTGTAGGCACGCATATCGCCGGCGATACTTTCTTTCATGGCCCAGGTTTGTCAGCTGAAGCACAATACATGAGTGAGTTATATGGCGCAGATGACTACATGATCGCAGAAATGGAAGGAGTGGCGATTGCGCAAGTACTTGCGCGCACAGTGGGCACTGACAGAATGCTCAGTTTACGGGGTGCGGTCAATTTTGACCAAGGCAATCCTAATGAATCTACATTAGCGCATCTTGACCCTGCGCCGGGTGAGACCGCCGGAGGATTTGCCGAAACCGTGGAAAATATTGTCATAGTCGGTGGTAGCGTGGTTGATCACATCGTCTCGCATTGGTCTGATTTTAAAGACGGTTATACAGCGAAATAGTCTTATTTTTTGCACTTCAGTCCAAGTGTTATGTGAGTGTTGATAGTTGTCGACACTCTCCTAATCATTAATCAATGGGATCTGATAGGTTAAAATCTCGAGGAGCCTGTTGGTCACATTTTTTACATTCAAGCTCCATGTTCAGATGTTGATCACGGCCTTGTTTTGTTATCACCCAAGGTCTGTTTGTCCACGGAGGATCGTGCCGTACATGCTGATGATGACCACAGCCGAGTCTCGCTACCCAATGATCTTCTTCATCTTTTACATAACCAATAATTGGCTGCTTCATGGTTGATACTTCCTCTATATGTTACTTATGGCGCCCATTTAGCTTACCTCTTATGTTTACCTGAAATGAATAGTTGATCGTGTTCATGGTGACAACAGTCAATTTAGGTTGTAACAACGTTTAACAATCACTTTTGGTTGTTATTCATCTTAACAATCTATTTTGGTTGTTTTAATTGCATGATCTGGCAGATTTATCGTAAACTGATTACCTAATCGATAAAGGCTACGACTTGAGGTGCGAGTATGATCGCTGTTTTAACCGGAGACCTAGTAGACTCGACGGCTATGCCTGCGAAAGATTACCAGTGTGCGGTCAATATCATGAATGATTATCTCGCCAAATGCCAAACACGATTTGCTGCAAAAGGCGAAATCTATCGTGGCGATAGCATACAGCTTATTTTCAAACAGCCACAACATGCTATGCGCGCAGCAATTGAGCTTAGAAGCCTACTTTTTAGTACTGATGCAACCCAAGCACCTTTAGGTATTACTCTGTCTGTAGGCTTGGGTGAGCAGCTTATTGACGGCAACAAACCCAGTGTCTCACAAGGTAGCGCATTTACCTTATCAGGTAGAGGATTGGACAGTACACCTAGTGGGCACATTAGCTTACACCATGAGGGTCGAGCATTTTATGATGCACTCGTGTTAGCAACGCAATTTTTAGATAACGTGTTGTATTCACACACGCAAAAACAAGCTAGGGTGCTTTTTCATTATTTAAGCATGAATTTCCCCACTCACACCCAGTTAGCCAATGCATTGTCAACCAGTCAACAAAACGTGACTAAGCATTTAGCGCGTATTGGCGCGGATTTGATTAAAGCCTATGTTGTTTTTTTTGAGGAAAAATTAAACAAGGAAAGTGACTAATGGCGTTATTTTTATTGATGATAGCAGCTCATATACTGGGTGATTTTTATATTCAGAAAGATAACTGGGTAACCTGTCGAAATAATCATCATTTTGCCTCATGGGGGCTGGGTAAACATGTGCTGTCACATGTTGTACTGTTAATTATTGCCATATGGTTGGCCGGTTTCTTAACTGCACAAGGCTGGATAGCCATTGTCGTGATAGGCTTTTCACATCTGCTTATCGATGTATGGAAGTCTTATCAACCAAACAAACTAAGCTACTTCTTACTAGACCAACTCTTTCATATCGTGATCATCGCTTTGGCCGCGCTGGCGCTTAGTGGTATTGGCTTGGCAGAGATAAAAACACAGTTATATTTGCTACTGAAAGTGAAATATTTAGCCATAACGTGTGCCTATGTTATTGCGTGTCGGCCGGTATCGATAGCCATAACAATCGCTTTAGATAATTACACTGCACAATTAGCGGACAAACAAACAGGTCTTGCATCTGCAGGGCGCTGGATCGGCTACATTGAAAGGTGCTTAATTATCTCGTTCGTGTTGATTGGCCAGTTTGCAGGTGTAGGCTTTTTGCTAGCAGCCAAAACGATTTTTCGATTTGGCGACTTAACAAAAGAAAAAGACATGAAGCTAACTGAGTACATGATGCTAGGCACCTTGCTGAGCTTTTCATGTGCGTTATTACTGGGCTGGTGGGTCAATAAACTCTGATACTTAGGTTACTACCCGGTCAGCGTGTTGTTACAACCATTATTAAATAGTCACAGCGAAGCTGAGAAGTTTACGTTCACCTTGTTCAATACGAGTAACGCTGTGCTCGTATTTATCCGGTCTGAAGAGATAAACCCGGCCGAATAAATTGATAATGCACTTTTGACAATGAAACACACCACCCACTTTGGGCTGTTTTAACACGATATTGAATTTGTAATATTTACCCTTGGCGATTGGGTCAATGTGGGTCATGACCTTATGTTGATTAGGGTAGGTGACTAAATAGGCTGAAAGGCGTTTAGAGCTAAACAATACCTTGTTGCGAACACGAGCGAGCACAATATCTCCGAGTTGACTTAACAAAAATTGATTATAACATAGGGTGGTAATCGTTTTTTAATATCATTAATGCTTAGCTAGATCTATTGTGACTAATTCATTTTATGAACACGCACGCAATTTTTACCAGCGTGCTTAGCTTCATACAATGCGTCATCCGCGACTTTTACCATTCTCTCCAGGGAGCGAGCTTTCACGGCATAGGTAACACCAAAGCTGGCTGAAATCGCCAAATCAGCTTCATCCTGCAGTGTAATCTGATGAGCAGCAATTAGAGTGCAGGTGCGCTGGGCAATCGCTTGAGCCGTCTCAAGTTTTGTCGCGGGCAATAAAATAACAAACTCTTCGCCGCCCCAGCGGGCTATCGCATCATGCTCACGTAACTCACTTTGCAGTAAAACCGCGAATTCAACCAACACTTTATCGCCTACGTTATGCCCACGGGAATCATTAATACGTTTAAAATTGTCCACATCGACCATAATCAAACTGGCTTCTTGATTGGCTCTGACTGTTTTGTCAAAACGCCATTGCACATATTCACGATTATGTAATTGAGTAAGGGGATCAAGCTGATGTTTTTTAGCCGATTCGCGCTCAAAAAAACGAATAATGACGTGAGCTGTCACAAAAACCACAAAAATAATCAACAATACAAACGAGGTATGGCTGGTGTATGCATCGGTGCTGGCGCTCTTACGCGATGATAGGGGCGTAAGAAGGTAGAGCTTCCAGTGCAAGGCTTTAAGGTCTATTTGGGCGATGAGATTAATATAATCAGGGGTCTTAACGATGATATTATTCAAGCTTGGCAGTAATTTTTGTTCTGCAGTCAATGCTTGAAACCAAGATAGCTGCTCGACTGACAGAATACGTTTTCCGTCGGCTAGTAGGTTAGGGTCTGATGCCAGTACAACATCTTGATTGTTATCCACAAACACGAAATCGTAACCGAAAGCATCTTTGTAGCTATCAAATGCGTCCAGGAACGTTTTTAAGCGTTTACCCACCCCAATAAACCCAAGAAATGCACCCTGATCATTGAATACTTTCACATCAAAATAAATGTGAATATCTTGTCTGTTACCTAATGCTGCCGCCACATTGTGAGTCTGCTCCTTAATGCGAAAATACCATTCAACTTCGCCTTCTTTTAGGTCTAATGTGCTGCCATTGGCGTTGTATTGTTTGCGGCTGTTTTCACTGGCAACGAAAAAGTCCATGTTGTAGTCCATGGACATACGCTTAACTAAATCGAGTAACGCCTTGTCATCGATGGTCTGAGCATTCATTAATCGGCGCAACGTTTGGGTATTGGCAAGTATTTGTGCAGTGTGCAGCGGCTTAACCAACTCCTGCGTCACTAAATCAAAAGCAGGGGACATGGATTGTTGCTGTAGTCGGCTTTGTTCTTCTACCGAGTCAGATAACGTTAAGTAACCGCTAATCGCTACAGCAATCGCCATAACAAATAACATAATGGGCACTTTGAACCCGATACTGAGTAAATTACTACGCTGGGGGGTGCTCAACACTAAATTCCGATATGTTCAAAAACGATTAATCTTACTTAGTTTAGTGAATGAAATATATACCATTTTAGTGTTAATTTCTGTATGAAAAGCAATCGATAGTGCCACGCGAAATTGCTTTATTTATGATCCTTTGAATTATCAATTGAACGATTTTTTGCTTCAATCCATTGGGCCATATATTGGGTACTTTTATGGTGATGATGCTGCAACATGCTCCCTGTGAAGTTCTTTAACCTGTGGGCTGATAATGTGCGCTTGGTTTCAATGATATGTGAAATTAAAGCCGGGCCGATGGTTCGTTTATCGAACCCAAGTAGTGCTTGTTGAATGTGTTGTTGGCCCCTTTGCCATAGCCCTTCGTCTTGATACAAAGCCACCGCTTTTTGCGCGAACTCTTTCGCGTTGTTCGCAATCGCACCAGGCCACAGCGCTTCATCACACATGCCTTCAGCACCGATGGTTGTGGTTACGCTAGGCGTATTACACAGCATAGCTTCTGCCAATTTACCCTTGATGCCGGCACCAAACCTTAAGGGAGCTAAGCACACCTTGGCATTAGCCATGACCGCTTTAGCATCTTGTGCCCAACCTTTAATATGAAACCCCTGTTTAGGGTTATGCAATTGGGTTGCTTTAGGGGGCGGGTAAGCCCCGTAAATATGCAGCTCAGCTGTGGGTAGCGCTTGTCGTATCAAGGGCCAAATTTCGGATTTTAGCCACAGTACGGCGTTCCAATTTGGTTCATGGCGAAAATTACCAATGCTGACAAAGTGCTGGCGCTGTGAAAAAGACAGGCTGGGGTATCCTTGTTTTATGTCTTCAACATCAAGCATAAACGGACAGTGATATAGCAGGTATGGTGGCACATCAAAGGTTTTTTGCAGCAAAGTATGCTCAACACTTGATATAATTAAACTGAGATCGCAGCGGTATATAGAAGCGACTTCACGTAAAGCCAAATCGCCTTTAAGGTCACTTTCAGTCATGTCTTTGTTTTGCTTAAATGCGCGGTGACGTGCGTCGCGTAAACTATGCATATCTTCGGTATCAAGCAGGCGAAGTGCATTTGGGCAATGCTTAGCAACACGCCAACCGAACTGTTCTTCTAACATAAAACGGTCAAACACCACCACATCTGGTGCTTGGCTCAAAATAAAATCATCAAAACTGCTGCAGTTAAGAGCAATACTGTGTTCGCTTATACCAAGTTCAGTGAGATTGACTTTATGCTCACCTTGAACTGCCGGGCTTGCAAAACTAACAGACCAACCTTGCTGCATAAAAAGTGTCAGCAGGCTCATCATATGTTGACCTGCGGCTGAAGAATTAGGCTCCGGCCAAACATAGCCTATAACTAAAACACGTTGAATTAACATAAAATTACTCAGGTTGTTTTGCCAATTGAACGCAATTACGTCCTGCTTTTTTAGCGGCATAGAGGGCAACATCCGCTTGTTTCATGATATCGCTAAATTGGCTGAACTGACTGCTTCGCTTGGCGACACCAAAACTGGCAGTGATTTTAACGGTTTTTCCTTGGCTAATTTTTGCAGCAGAGCCTTTCGCTGAAACGGGTTTCGGGCGTTTCTTTGGTCGAGGCTTATTCCGCAAGGCGATAGGGTAATCAGCGATCATTTGGCGTATTTGTTCCACAAAGGGCAGCGCTTGTTGGGGTGTTTTACGGGGGAAAATTAAGACGAACTCTTCGCCGCCAAAGCGAAACGCTTTGCCACCACCGCCCACTTTGTTTAAGCGACTGGCGACTAATCTAAGGACTTCGTCACCGACATCATGGCCATAGGTATCGTTAAATTTTTTGAAGTGGTCGATATCAGCCATCACCACCACATATTTTCGCCCCAGCGTATTGACGTATTGCATTAATGCTCGTCGTGAGGGGATAGCCGTAAGCTCATCCTTGAAAGCCATATTAAAGCTGTCTTTTAGCATGGCGTATAAAAAGCTGGTGGCTAAGACCAACGCCAATACGTTGTGTAATTCAAACGCTGCATAAGCGGGCATCATTGCGACAAGCACCACCGCGAGAAGTAATGCGCCATGATTATTATCTGAGATCATAATAAAACGCACAAAGCATAATATCAGGGTAAATATCACTATTAACCACTCAAATGGCGAGTACAAGGCGTTTAAACGTGGGTCAATGTGATTGGCGAACGAATAGATCGGGCTTAGGCTATTTTGGGTAACCGCAGGAATGTACTCCAGCACCAAATAGCTGCCGATGGCGACGACACAAATCTTCGCCAAGGTGATAACCAAGTTGTGAGCAGAAAACCCACTGTCTTTAGCGCAACTCAAATAACCGAGTATGACCAAGAATATTAGCGGTAGATAGCGGTTAAACGCCGATGAAAGGGCTATTTCTCCATGGGTAAAAAACAGTAATATAGCCAGTAAAATGCAGACCCAAAATAATCTGCTGCGACCAAATTGAAGCGCGATCACCGCTGAAATTGAAAGAGACAAATATCCAATCCAGGGCAGAGGAACAAACCAGTCCAGTAACAAGGCACGTTGTGCCTCAACAAAATAAACAACGAGTACTAGTAGCGCTGCATATACGAATAGGTGTTTAAAAATGTTGTACAAATAGGTCAAAGTGTCCGGCCCGAACTTGGCATAAAGGGGCATTGTATGAAATTTTTGTTTGTTCTATAAGTGTATGTGTTAATTTGCAGCAAATTAAATGAATATTATCAATCTGTTAAAAGGAGCCGTATGTCGTCTCACGTAGTTTTTGGAGCCGGATTAATAGGCAGTTACCTAGGTGCAAGTATGCATAACTTAGGGCTTAATGTTGCACTTGTCTGCCGTGCAGCCGTGAAGAACAATTTAGCTAAGGGTGTTGTTCTAACAGATTATCAAGAGCATTACGCACAAGTAGAAAATCTCAACTTTCTCGATAGTGAAATTCTTGCAAAGCTCAAACCTGAGCAAATATCCTGTGATTTTTTATGGTTAACCGTCAAATGCCATAGCGTTGAACGGGCTTTGCTCGAAATTGCGCCGTTAGTCAATAAAAATACGGTCATTTTGTGCTGCCAAAATGGCCTAGGTTCAGACAGACCAGTCAAAAATGCTTATCCACACAACACAGTACTTCGAGTGATGGTGCCGTTTAACGTCGTTGAGCTTGAAAAAGGCCACTTGCACCGCGGCTCAGAGGGACACCTAACGATAGAGCAAGCGAATAGACCTGATATTAGTGAGAATTTGCAAGCCATGTTGAACAGTGAACTTCTGCCTGTCAGTATCACCAACGACATGCAGTCCTTACTATGGGCCAAGTTACAGTTAAATTTAGGTAATAGCATCAATGCTTTGGCAGATATCCCAGTGAAAAGTATGTTAGAGCAACGAGGCTATCGGCTTGTCATTGCTACTATGATGCAAGAGCTATTGGCTGTCTCGAAAGAACTAGGACTTGAGTTACCAAAAGTCACTGCGCTGCCTGCTAACCTAGTACCCCATGTCCTTAAATTGCCTAACTTTTTATTTAAGTTGGTAGCGAATAAAATGCTTGCCGTTGACCCTAACGTGCGCACCTCTATGTGGTGGGACATGTCTCAAAATAAGCCAACGGAGATCCAGTATTTAAATGGGGCTGTGGTAGGCGAGGGTGCAAGAGTGGGTGTTCCCACCCCTGCAAACACACGTATTGTGGCGTTAGTCGAAGCGTTATCTGCGCCTAGCAGTAAACATGAGCAAGGGGCTAAGCGAGTAAAAACGGCACTTACTCGCCCAGTAAGCGCTTCTCAATTACAACGGCTAATTCGTCAGCACTAACGCGTCAAAGCTGATGAGTTAGTGCTGATTATTATTGAGTAATTTGGGCTTTAGGTTGTCTACCCACATGGCGGTTGCACCGCATATGGCTACGGGCATAACCAAAAAGTTGACGATGGGGATCATCGAAAAAACGCTGACCCCAATGCCAAAGCTAAAACAGTTTCCACGGCTTTGATTGAGGGTACGTCGCATATCTTTAAACGATACTTTGTGATTATCAAATGGGTAATCACAGTATTGGATTGCCATCATCCAAGCGGTGAACAAAAACCACAGCACTTGGCCGAAGACCGGCAAGATAAAAAACAACAACAAGAAACCTAATGCGCGCGGTATATAATAAGCGAGTTTTGAAAATTCACGGCCTAATGTGCGGGGAATATCTTTTACAACATCTAATACGCCAGTGTCGCCTAAGTCTTGCCCGGTCAGGTGTTTCTCGACCTTTTCGGCTAATAAACCGTTAAAGGGGGCCGCAATCCAGTTGGCAAGCGTACCAAAGATAAGGGCGAAAACCAGCAATATAGTGATAACGGCAAGAGGCCAGATAACGTAACTCAACGCAGATTTGAGCCAACCTAGCCAGTCGGGTATTAAATCAACGAGCCAAATAATCGCACCGTCTATTTGCCCAAAAAGAGCGTACAGGGCCACTGAAAATAAGATCAGGTTCACTGCCAGAGGAATAAAAACGAAACGTTTTAAGCCTTTGGTTTGAATAAGGGAAAAGCCCTGTAAGAAGTAATTCAATGTGTTGCCTCTTTTTTATACTGTTTATGGTTTGTTTGTAAGTTCGCTTAAAGGTTAATTGTACGTTTATTGCTGGTTTGCCGATAAATGTCTAATACCTTGAATTAATTAGCAAATATTGTTGCTATCTTGGGGTATTATACCGACGAACGTGGTCGCGACAAATCGTCAATTGTTACATGGGGTGAGTTTTGCTACATTTCTACTGTTTCCCATAATAACGATAAAACCGGAATCCCCTTTTTATTCATGCGTTTAAAGAAAATAAAGCTCGCAGGGTTTAAGTCTTTTGTAGATCCTACCAGCATCCCCTTTGTTGATGATATGACCGCCATAGTCGGCCCTAACGGCTGCGGAAAATCCAATGTGATCGATGCTGTGCGCTGGGTCTTAGGTGAAAGCTCTGCGAAAAACTTACGTGGCGATGCCATGATAGACGTTATTTTCAATGGCTCCACGGCAAGAAAACCGGTATCTCAATGCACCGTTGAGCTCGTATTTGATAACACCTCAGGGCGTATTCAAGGGGAATTTGATAGTTACAATGAGATCTCCGTTAAGCGCTTAGTCACCAAAGACGGCCAGTCGAGTTATTTTTTAAACAACAGTAAATGTCGTCGCAGAGATGTCACCGATCTGTTCCTCGGTACAGGGCTTGGCCCGCGTAGTTACGCGATTATTGAACAGGGCACTATTTCAAGGCTTATTGAATCAAAACCCCAAGAGCTGCGAGTCTTTATTGAAGAAGCCGCGGGGATTTCCAAGTACAAAGAGCGTCGTAGAGAAACCGAAAACCGCATTCGCCATACCAAAGAAAACTTAGAGCGCTTAGAAGACGTCCGCGGTGAGTTAGGCGCACAATTACAAAAATTGGAAAAACAAGCATCAGCCGCGAAGAAGTATAAAGAGCTAAAACAGCAAGAGCGACAATACCGGAATGAATTGGCGGCCATTCGTTGGTCTAACTTCAACGCCAAAATAGTCAGCCTAGAGCAACAATCGCAGCAGCAAGAGGCAGACCTAGAAGCCTTTATTGCCCGCCAACGAGGGGATGAAAAAGAACTAACGGTGTATCGTACACGTCAGCAAGAGCTCAAACAGCAACTGCAAGATACACAACAAGCGTATTTTCGCCTTGGCACTGACATTACTCGCTTAGAACAAAATCAATTGCACAGCAAACAGCGCATTGGCCAAATTAAGCAAGAATTGAGCACTCTAAATGAGGCAATAAAAGACAGTGAGGTTGAGCAGCAGGCAAGTGTCACTCGGTTGGCTGAGCTAACCGATGCGATTGAGCAACATGGGCCAGAACATGAATTGGCACAGCAAGCGCTAGAAGATGCTATTTGGCAATTGCAAAATACAGAAGAGCGTACCTCGGCAGAGCAAAATCAATGGCGAGAGCAAGAACAAACCTTTCAAAAATATAAGCAACAAGCGCAAAGTTACCATAGCAAAATCCAATCGATCTTAGCGATGCAAATGCGCAGTGAAGAGCGTATTAGTGAAATAACCAGTGAGATCAATAGCCTACAAACGGACCAGTTCGCAAAGCAAATTGCTGAAGCCAAAGCTGCGCAACAACTCATCCAAGAGCAATATGATGAGGCGCAGTTACAATACCAGCATCGAAACGACGCTTTGCACCAAGCTCAACTAGATTGGCGAAAATTCAGCGACGCACAAACAAAGGTACAAGGTGAGTTACAAGCCATAGAGGCGCAAATAAAAGCCTTGCAAGGCGTACAAGATTTAGCAAAAGGTCATGAATATTACCAACAATATTTGTTGGAAAAGGGCATAGATAGCCAACCATGGCAGGCTGCGTTAAGCGTAAGCTCCGGATGGGAAAAGGCTGTCGAAGTGGTTACGGCTCAGTGGAAGAACGCACTTATTGTTAATAACGTAGACGATATTAGCGTGTTTGAACAAGCTCAAGGTCAGGGCCTTGGCTTGGTCTTCGATAACAGCAATACGCAAAGCGGCGAGTTGGCGCTTAAAGAGGAGACATTGGCAACTGTGCTCGGTGACAGTGCCTTTCCTGCGTGGATGGCGGATATTCGTATCGCCCTTACCCGACAAGAGGCCTTAGCTGTGCGAAAGGCATTAACCAACGGGCAAAGTATTGTCAGTGCAGATGGGTTATGGCTTGGAAAAGATTGGGCGCTTGATGGTTGCAGTGAAGATGCCGGAGGCACTATACAGCGTGCTAACGCTATTGCCACTCTTGAATCTGCACTGCCGGCTATGCAACAACAATGCGAAGAAGCACAGCGCACTAACGATCAAGCGCAAGAAAGCGTAGAGCATTTAAGTGCGCTTAAAGAGCAAGCACAAAGCAGTTTATCTCGTTGCAGTGAAGCACTAAGTGAGCATAAAAATTACCATCAATGGTTGGTTAAGCAACAGCAAACGAATGCTCAGCGCGTGACAAAACTGCAATCAGAACTCAAACGTCAACAAGACATCTTACTTAAAGAGCAAGTTGAACTGACAGAAACGACTGCCCAGACCGAAGAATTGGCTGAAACACTGATAGGGCTAGAAGAGCAGCAAAGCGATATTGAGCGACAGCGTGAAGCGTTTAACAGTCAACTTCGAGAGCAGCGGCATCAGGTTGATAATTTAAAGAATCAACAACATCAACACGCCTTAACCCTAAAAGGGCGACAAGCGGAAGTACAAAACGTACAGGCCATTCAAGCCCGCGAGCGTGCTCAACTACAAAATATGTTGTATAAAAAAGAGCAGTTGAACAACGAGTTATCGCTATTGTCTACTCCACTCGATGAGCAAGCTGGTGCCCTGCAGGCCATGTTGTTAGAGCATAAGCAACTGGATAATAAGCAACAAACGCTAAACACAGCCTTGGGTGAAATTGAGCATCAGCTCACTGTGATTGAAAAAGGTCAGCAAGGCATTAATACGCAAATTCAACAGATGCAGCAAAACGTACAAACTAGCCAATTAGAGTGTGAAGGTTACCGTGTTCGTGCCAAAAGCGTTATTGAACAGCTCAGCGAAGCTAAAGTACAGTTACAGCCTTTACTTGAGAAAGTAGGCGAAAATAGCAACGAAAAGCGCTGGCAAGAACATCTAGAGCGCACAGTTGCAGCAGTCGCTAGGCTTGGCGCAGTTAACTTAGCCGCTGTTGAGGAATATGATATTCAAGCGCAACGCAAACAACATTTAGATGAGCAAAATCAAGATCTGGAGTCTGCGCTAGACACGTTAGAGCAAGCAATACGTAAAATTGATAAAGAAACCAGAAGTCGCTTTAAAACCACTTTTGATCAAGTCAATAATGGCTTACAAACTTTGTTTCCTAAGGTCTTTGGGGGCGGCTCTGCCTACTTAGCTTTAACGGATGACGATTTACTGGAAACCGGGGTGAGTATTATGGCGCGACCACCGGGCAAGAAAAATAGCACAATTCATCTGCTTTCTGGTGGAGAAAAAGCGCTGACCGCTTTATCATTGGTTTTCGCAATTTTTCAACTGAATCCAGCGCCTTTTTGTTTGTTGGATGAAGTAGATGCACCATTGGATGATGCCAATGTGGGACGCTTTTGTAAGCTGGTAAGTGAAATGTCTACCAGTGTACAATTTATTTATATCACCCATAACAAAATTGCGATGGAAATGGCTACACACTTAACGGGGGTCACCATGGCTGAGCCGGGTGTATCACGTATGGTCGCTGTTGATGTGGAACAAGCTTTGGCTATCGCGCAAGCATAATAAAAAAAGGGTATGAGTTAATTCGATGGAAGATGTATTACGCTGGACGTTATTTATAGTAGGTACCGTGGCAATTGCTGGGGTATTAATTCATGGCTTATGGGTATCTCGCAAGTCGTCGGGCAAGACAAAATCGAAGGCGAAGTTTGAAGCCGGACATCGTCGCGGAGTCAAAGGTGATGAGGGGGCTGAGCCTCAGTTTTCACTAGATGATGACAGCGCCGATGCTGAGAATAACGCATTAGGAGCAGGTGATTTTCAAAGTGACTTTGACGATCTCGGTGTGGGTCCTGTGCGTGTGGTCAGTAGTAGCGCTAAGGTCCCTGTTGAACAGAGCAACACACATCACGCTAAGGATGATCTAGGCGAAATCGCCGACGATACGCTGGCTAGTTATGCCGATGATGATTTGGCGTTCGATAGTGAAGTTCAGCAAGAAAAAGTAGACGATAATGGGTCTACAAACGATGAAACCGACGTTGAAAACCCAGACTTAGCCGATAAAAACGAGGCGCCAAAGCCACCGGTTACTCCTGGCAAAGTGTATGCTTCAGTAGTAACGCAACCAAAGCCTGAATACACTCCTCAGAATAATCACTACACCAGTGCTAGTGCAAAGCAAGCGAGTGATATCCCTGAACCACCTACTTTTCTGCTTAAGGCCAATGATGCTGCTCAAGCTTCTACTGATTCGCCCGCCGTGAGCAGAGAAAATCAGCAACCGCAGCTTGATTCACAAGTAACACAAAAAGTCATGCACACGCGAAAAAACGAAGTTGCGAGTCGTAAGCGTAAAGAGCCCAAGTTCGCTGAAGATCAGTTGAACATTGATTTTGACGAGCAGCAACAAAGCAACGGCCATCATGTTGACGAGCCTCAGAAAAGTGACACTGGGGAAAAAACGCAAGAGCAGCCACAAGAAGTGTTGGTATTAAATGTAAAAACAGCAGAAGACGCGCCCATTCAAGGTGCAACCTTGTTGCCTATGTTGCTGACATTGGGCTTTAAATTTGGCGATCAGGATATTTTTCATCGCCATGTCAATGCCAACGGTAAAGGGCCAGTATTGTTTAGCTTGGCTAATATGTTCAAGCCCGGGGTGTTTGACATCGATAATTTAGAGAACTTTACCACTCAGGGCATCACGCTGTTTATGATTTTGCCCATTGAGGGCGACCCCCATCAAGTTTTCAATATGATGCACAATGCCACGCGCAAAATTGCCGATGAATTTAACGGCCAAATACTGGATGGCCGCCGCAGTATGTTAACCAAGCAAGGGTTACAGCAATACGTCGAACGCATCCGTGAATTCGAACGTAAGAGAATGATACACCGTTAATTTTGGGGAGCGCCTGCTCCCTGTTTTCTTTGAATATCTTGGAACATCATATGTCTAATGCTTTGTCGCCTGCTCAAAGGCTGACGCAAATTATCAACACCATCAATGAGTACAATTACCAGTACTACGTGCAGGACAACCCCTCAGTGCCCGATGCCGAATATGACCGCTTAATGCGTGAATTGCTGGATATTGAAAATGACCACCCAGATCTCCGCAGCCCGGATTCTCCCTCGCAAAAAGTGGGCGGTGCTGCCCTTAGCGCGTTCGAGCAGGTCGAGCACGAAGTACCCATGTTGTCTCTTGATAATGCGTTCGATGAAGGTGATATGCAGGCGTTTGAAAAGCGCATCAAAGATCGTTTAAAGATAAGCACTGAAATCAGTTTCAGCTGCGAGCCGAAGCTCGATGGCCTAGCGGTGAGTATTTTGTACGAAAACGGTCAGTTAGTTCGAGCTGCCACGCGGGGCGATGGTCGAGTAGGTGAAAACATCACGACTAATGTACGTACTATTGCTAACGTGCCCTTGCGCTTGCGAGGGGAGAACTTCCCGAGCCGATTAGAAGTGCGCGGTGAAGTCATCATGACCCGAGCAGGCTTCGTTACTTTAAATGAAGCTCAGATTAAAAAGGGCAAAAAACCGTTTGTTAACCCAAGAAATGCTGCTGCTGGAAGTTTGCGTCAGCTTGATCCAAAGATCACCGCAGCACGACCTTTGCTCTTTTACAGTTACTCACTGGGTTTAGTCGAAAACGAACAACAACCTTTGGGCGAAACGCATTCATCGCGCTTAGCCCAGTTAAGCGAATGGGGCCTACCTTTGAGTAAGGAGCTTGAGGTGGCGCAGGGCGCAACACAGTGCTTAACCTATTTTCATAAGATTGGAGAGCTGCGAAGCCAGCTAAGCTATGACATAGACGGCGTGGTGTTCAAAGTTGATAATATTGCCATGCAGCAAGAGCTGGGTTTTGTTGCTCGTGCGCCGCGCTGGGCGATAGCCCATAAGTTTCCTGCACAAGAGGAGATGAGCACCTTGCTTGACGTTGAGTTTCAAGTCGGCAGAACCGGTGCTATCACGCCAGTAGCAAGACTTGAACCGACGTTTGTTGGGGGCGTGACGGTCTCTAACGCTACGCTGCACAATCAAGATGAAATCAATCGTTTAGGTATCAAGATTGGTGATAGCGTCATTATCCGCCGAGCAGGAGATGTCATCCCGCAAATAGTCGCCATAGTGGCAGATAAGCGCCCAGATGACGCTAAAGACATTTTATTCCCTGAAAGTTGCCCCGTATGTGATTCAGCGATTGAAAAACTTGAGGGAGAAGCCGTGGCTCGCTGCACGGGAGGCTTATACTGTAAGGCTCAGCGTAAAGAAGCCATGAAGCATTTTGCATCACGCAAAGCGCTTGATGTGGATGGCCTCGGGGATAAATTAATTGAGCAATTAGTCGACGCTGAAATGGTCAAAAGTCCAGCTGATTTTTTTGCTCTGGATATCGCGCCATTATCAAGTATGGAGCGAATGGGCGAAAAATCGGCAGTAAATTTAGTTAACTCCTTAGAAAAAAGCAAAAAAACCACGTTAGCAAAATTCTTATATTCTTTAGGCATTCGTGAAGTAGGTGAGGCGACAGCGCAGAATTTGGCGCAACACTTTCTAACGTTAGAGGCTATTGAGCAAGCAGATCTCGAAGCGCTACAGGCAGTGTCAGATGTGGGTGTTATTGTGGCTCAGCACGTGTTTAACTTTTTCAAAGAGGAGCACAATCTTGAAGTGATTAGTGCACTGCTGGATGCCGGTGTACATTGGCCAAAAATCGAAAAGCTAGCATTAGATGAATTGCCGCTAGCAGGGCAGGTATATGTTCTCACCGGAACGTTAAATGTGATGGACCGAAACACAGCTAAAGCGAAATTGCAGAGCTTAGGAGCAAAGGTATCAGGCAGTGTATCGGCTAAAACCGATTGCTTAGTGGCTGGTGAAAAGGCCGGCTCTAAGTTAACTAAAGCTCAAGATTTGGGGGTGAAAGTCATGAGCGAAGATGAAATGTTGGCCATGTTCGCCCAACTTGAAGGTTAAGTTATGGACACATCGTTTATCTTTGATGCGTTAGCGACATTAACCCGCTGGCTAAGCCCATATTACAATGAAATTGCGATGACGATTGTGGCGACAGTATTGGTGATTTATGGGGATATACTGAACAAAAAAGTCAAACATATTTTATCGCCATATCACTTCATTATTCGCACATCAGTGTTCGTGCTTATTTGTGCGTTTGGTTATGGGGCGTTGGTGATTTTTACCACGCCGCACGTAAAATTAACCTTGATGATGATACCCAGTATGTATCGCGGGTTATGTATTGTAAGCCTATTCTTAATGCTGGGGTATTTAGCTGAGCACAGACGTTATATATAGTGCTACCTGCGCCAGTCTATTGGATTGAAACCAGCCTAATTAGGCTGGTTTTTTGCTTTATTAAGGTTGTTTCACTTTTGCTTGCTTCGCAGCGTATTTCGCTTGGCGAACCTGCCATGCTTTCACCACAGACCAGCGCCAAATATAATTTAAACCGAAGAAACCCGCTAAACCAAATACGATTGAGCACACGCCACAGCCAAGCAGAAACGCCGGCCCAATGGTCTCTAAGCTTTGCACTACCCAATCCCAACTTAATTGGAAATGAAACGCTTGCGTATCAGTGCCTAAAATCGTCGCACCAACTAAGTACGCCCCATAAAAAATCGGCGGCATAGTGAAAGGGTTGGTGATCCACACAGTGGCTACTGAGAGCGGTAGGTTAACCCTGAGTGGAATGGCTGCTCCGGCGGATAGCCACATCTGAAATGGTACCGGCCAAAACGCGAAAAAAAGACCTAGACCAAATGCGCCAGATGCTGAACGACGATTAAGATGCCAAAGATTTGGGTCGTGCAACAAGGAACCGAATATCTTCAATGCTTTTTGCTTTTTAATCTTATGATGGTCCGGTAAAAAGCGTTTAATGAACTTTTTCAGCATGATTCCCTATAATGTGTTGAGAAGTGATCTACAGGATGTGCTTAGCACTATGGACGGAAGACTTTTCAGTTTTATTGCAGCAAGCATATCCGCGCTTTTCTGGTTGTCTCTGCCTGCGCTTGCCATTCTACCAATAATTCTAACGCTTGCCATACTGCTTTGGCGATTACCCGGGCGTAATTCAACCCTTTTGACTATAAAATCTGTAAGTTGCTGCTTTGTGCTCGGCATTTTTTGGATGGCAAGTGTAGGGCATTGGCAGCAAACTTGGCAACTACCAGCAAGGGATTTTACCCAAGGAGTGTGGGTTAAAGGGCAGGTGAAAAGTTTAATCGATGACGAAAATAGCGCACGATTTAACCTCAAAATATCCAGTATTGAAGACAGAAAGTTAATCAAGGATGTGTTGATCCGGCTCAGTTGGAAACAGCCAACATGGCCTTTAAAACAAGGGCAGTTGGTTCAACTATGGGTTAAGTTAAAGCCTCCTCATGGGTTGGCTAATCAAGGTGGTTTTCATTACCAGCAGTGGCTGTTTAGTCAAAGTATTGTAGCAACGGGCTATGTAAAAGCTAATCAAAACAACAGCCTAGTTAAATCTGACTATTCTGTCCGCCAACGTCTGCTAGACGGCATTGTGGCTTTAAAACTGGATACAACGCCTTGGATTGCAGCGCTTTCATTGGGGCATAGGGGGCTTCTGGCCCCTGATGATTGGTCTTTGGTACAGCGCACAGGTATCGCTCATTTGATAGCGATATCGGGCCTACATCTGGCCCTTGTAGGCAGTCTTTGTTATCTGCTTATCGCCAGCGTCTTACTTTTTTGTTACCGAGTGTTAATTAAGGGCCAAAACGCTAACTTCTATTTTATCAGCGTCGGTATCACCCTTATTGCCACATTAGGTTATGCCTATTTAGCGGGCTTTGGTTTACCTGCACTAAGGGCATGGTTGATGCTGGCGCTTACGGGCCTGCTTGTTTTTAGTTGCACCCATTGGGGGTTTAGACGAATTTTGTTGGTAGGAGTGAGCGCATTTATTGTGCTTTTTCCTTTGAGTCTATTTGGTCAAAGCTTCTGGCTGAGTTTCGGAGCCGTTTCAATTATCGGCTTTGTATTTTGGCGCTGGCCGGTGCGGCATCAAGGGTTTTCGATTAAAACTTGGTTTGCAAGTATGTGCCGCTTACAGCTGGCCCTGAGTCTCTTAATGCTACCTTTGGTGGCGTGGCAGTTCTCATTTGTATCGGTCGCTGCGCCTGTCATCAATTTATTGGCGGTGCCTATTGTGACACTGGTCATTGTGCCTATGTGTTTGCTAGGGGTGATAATGATGTTGCTATCCATACCATACTGGCAAGATGTATTTACCTTGGTTGATGTGGGTTTACAGTTTTTACTGGATAAACTCAGTTTAATGGGGAGTTGGTCTGGAGCCGCATTTAGCATTCAAGCCATCCCCGGGATTGTGTGGATCTGTTTTACTATTGCTGCGTTAATCTTTTTACTACCAAGGGGGCTAATATCGCGCCTGCTAGCGCTAATCCTTTGTGTACCATTACTAACGTATGGGCTCAACCCTGTTAAACGCGACTGGCAAATCAATGTGATGGACGTGGGGCAAGGGTTATCGGTTGTAGTGCTTAAAGATAATAAAGCATTGGTTTACGACGTAGGAGCCGCATACCCCAGTGGTTTCAATATGGCGGATAGCGTGTTGCTACCTTTTCTTCGAAGTAATGGCTTGCGTGAAATTAGTGCGCTTGTGGTGAGTCATTTTGATAATGATCATAGTGGGAGTTTGCCCGCGCTACGTAAGAAAATGGCGGTTAAGTCCCTGTTCACCACCAAAGACCTGTGTAGGCAAAATTGGCAGCTTACGTGGCAAGGACTAAGTGTCAAAGCCTTGTGGCCAGACGACCCGAGTTTGTATAGCGATAACAATAGCTCCTGCGTGCTGCGAGTCAGCAACGGCGATTTTAGTCTGCTGTTAACCGGTGATATAGACGCCTCTGTAGAGGCAAAATTAATAGCCCGTTACGGCACAGCTTTACAATCGAATGTGTTAATCGCCCCACATCATGGCAGTAATACCTCCTCCTCTATGGTATTTATTGATACGGTAAAGCCCGACTTTGTCGTGTTCAGTCAAGGGTTCATGAATCGGTGGGGTTTCCCAAAAACAGCCGTGGTAGAGCGGTATCAACAGACAGATGCACAGCTGTATCGCACATCAAAGCATGGGCAGGTTCAGATAAGCATTAACGACAGTAGAGCTCAAGTGAGCACATTTCGCCAGAATATCTACCCATACTGGTATGCAAACCGGTCAATTGATTGAAAACTGAGCATTAAATAATTGATAGTTGGGGATTTTCACCTCAACAGTTACAATATCCCAGTGTAACCTTAACTAAGCCGAATTCTAACGCCTTCATGACTCATACTTTACCAACGCAAAATGTGTTCAAACGCTTCGCCGTTTACCTCAAAGACTTCAAGCTTGCCTTTGGTGTAGCGATTATTGGCATGGTCGGGTATTCCCTGATCGATGCTTATGTTATCTCCTTGCTGCAACCTATTATTGATGGCAATGGGGGAAAGTGGGATTACGATTATCTGCGCTTAGCCGCTTATTTTGTTATCCCCGTTTTTATCGCCCGTGGCATATTTAATTTTATGGGTACCTATACCTTGTCTTGGATATCAAGCCAGGTGGTGATGAAAATGCGCGAGCAATTGTTTCATCAGTACATGCATTTGCCTGTTGAGTTTCATGATCATCACCCTTCGGGGCAACTTATCTCAAAAGTAATTTACGATACCGAGCAAGTAGCAGGCGCGGCTGGCAAGGCGTTTCTAACCCTTGTAAGAGAAGGGGCGTTGGTCTTTGGCTTGTTATTTTGGATGTTCTATCATTCTTGGCAGTTGTCAGTAGTTTTTATTCTGATTGGCCCGCTTGTGGCCATGATTGTATCTATTGTGAGCAAGCGATTTCGCCTGGTAAGTAAAAACATTCAGCAAGCGATGGGGAACTTAACCTCCTCTGCGGAGCAAATTATTAAGGGCCACAAAGTGGTATTGATGTTTGGCGGGCAAGATTTGGAAGCCTCGCGTTTCGCTAAAAAGAATAACAATAATCGCCAGCAGAATATGAAGCTGGTGATTGCGCAAATCCTCAGTGTGTCATCGATTCAAGTGATTGCCTCTGTTGCACTTGCCGTCGTGTTATACATCTCTAGTAAACCTAATTTCATCACTGATTTAACCCCTGGAACGTTTGTAACCGTCGTGGTGGCTATGACCATGCTACTTAAACCGTTGAAACAGCTCACCACGGTAAATAGTGAGTTTCAAAAAGGCATGGCTGCTTGCGTAAGTATCTTTTCAGTGCTGGACAACGCCATCGAAAAAGACACTGGCAGCAAAGTACTAGACAAAGCCAAGGGCAAATTAGAGTTTAGAGACGTGACCTTTCATTACCCCAATAAAGAAGAGGCCGCGTTATCAGATATGTCATTTACGGTAGAGCCAGGAAAAACCTTTGCTCTGGTAGGGCGTTCTGGTAGCGGTAAATCAACCATATCGAGCCTATTAACTCGCTTTTATGATGCGCAGCAAGGGACTATTTTGCTCGACGATGTGCCGTTACAAGATTTTAAACTGAAGGACTTACGCCGCCAGTTTGCTTTAGTGTCTCAGCACGTCACACTTTTTAACGATACGATTGCTAATAATATTGCCTACGGCTCAGAAGGGCGCGTCACCCCGGAGCAAGTGTTGGCAGCAGCGAAAACTGCCCACGCTTTAGAATTTATTGAGCAGTTACCCAACGGCATGGAAACACTCATCGGCGAAAATGGCTTGATGCTTTCTGGCGGACAACGTCAACGTTTAGCCATTGCCCGTGCTGTACTGCTTGATGCACCTGTGCTTATTCTTGATGAGGCCACATCGGCACTTGATACGGAGTCAGAGCGATTGATTCAAGATGCCCTTGAAACACTGCAGCAAGATCGTACCAGTATTGTTGTGGCCCATCGTTTATCGACCATTGAAAGTGCCGATCAGATATTGGTTATCGAAAGAGGGCGTATTCTCGAGCAGGGAGACCATGCTTCGTTATTATCCGAAGATGGCGCTTATGCTCAGTTACACAAATTACAATTCGGTGACGGGCAAATTGACCCGTGAGATGGATAGAGCGTGTTTGGTATCAGCAACCTTGGTACCAATGGCCGAGCATTCTGATATTAATGCCACTGACGGCACTCTTCTGGCTGATATCTAAGGTTAGAAGATGGGCGTTTTCAACTGGCTTGAAAAGCTCAGTCAAGGTGTCTGCACCAGTAATCATCGTGGGTAATATCAGTGTGGGGGGCAATGGTAAAACGCCTCTTGTTGTGCATTTAGCCCAGTTTTTACACACAAATGGGTATCGCCCTGGAGTGCTTAGCAGAGGGTACGGCGGTAACAGCAGTGATTATCCTTGCGCGGTGACAAGCAATAGTCAACCAAGCGAAGTTGGTGACGAGCCAGTATTGATGCGCCACCGCATTCAATGCCCTATGGTGGTTGATCCCAATCGCGGACGCGGCGCCCAGTGTTTAGTTGAAGAGCACGATTGCGACGTCATTATTTGTGATGACGGCTTGCAGCATTATGCGCTGCAACGAGATATCGAAATTGTGGTGATGGACGCTAAAAGACGTACGGGAAACCATTTTTTGCTGCCATCGGGGCCGTTGCGAGAGTCTACCGCTCGCTTACAGGAAGTAGACTTTGTTGTGGTCAATGGTCAAGACGCGCATAGTGGTGAATGGCTAATGTCATTAGCGCCGGGTGAGTTGGTTAACCTTAATAACCCAACTCAGCACTTAGCGCTAAGTGAGCTGGAGGATCCGGTAATTGCAGCGGCAGGTATCGGTCACCCTGAACGATTTTATACGTTATTAGAGCAGCACAAGGTGAAGCTTAAAAGCTGTTTGAGCTTTGTGGATCACCACGCGTTTCAAGCAAGTGATTTACCTAAAGAGCGGGTGTTAATGACAGAGAAGGACGCGGTCAAATGCCGTGCATTCGCCCATGATGATTGGTGGTATTTACCGGTGGATGCCAATCTTGATGGCGAGTTTGAACAACAATTATTAATGAAATTACGCAACGTAAAGTGAGATAAAAGATGGCGTTTGATAAAAAATTACTGGAAATCGTAGCCTGTCCTGTATGCAAAGGTACGCTTATTTTAAACAAAGATAGCAATGGTAATGAACGCTTGGTATGTCGTTTCGATCGTTTAGCATATCCAATCGAGCAAAATATCCCAGTGTTGCTTGAAACAGAAGCTCTGGTGCTATCAAGCGAAGAACTAGAAAAAATCAAATAGTAAGGCCGCCATATGAACTTCAACGTTATCATTCCTGCACGTTACGCCTCCACTCGTTTTCCGGGTAAGCCTCTGGTCGAGATAAATGGTAAGCCGATGGTGCAACATGTTTATCAACGCGCTATTGAATCAGGTGCATCAAATGTGATTGTAGCGACTGATGATGCCCGCATCGCCAAAGCAGTGAGTGATTTTGGGGGAAAATATTGCATGACTGGGGCTCACCATGAGTCTGGCACCGAGAGATTGGCTGAAGTGGTGGAAATGCAGGACATGCTGTCTCAGGAAATTGTGGTTAATGTGCAAGGTGATGAGCCGTTTATTCCTGCTGAAAATATTCAACAAGTGGCAGAAAACCTACATCATCATCAACAAGCTGAAATGGCCACTTTGGCCGTTAAAATAGTCGATGTAGAAGAAGCGTTTAACCCCAATGCCGTCAAAGTCGTGTTAGACAAGCAAGGTTATGCCATGTATTTCACGCGGGCGACGATACCCTATGATAGGGCGCGCTTTTTGGATGAAGATATCATTGATGAAATCGGTGATTATTACCTGCGCCATGTGGGGATTTATGCCTATCGTGCGGGTTTTATAAAACAATATGTGAATATGTCCCCGTCAGGATTAGAGCAAATCGAATCATTAGAGCAATTACGTGTGTTGTGGCACGGTGAGAAAATTCATGTTGATATCGCGCGTAAAACGCCGCCTGCTGGCATTGATACCCCAGACGATCTGAAGCGCATTCTTGCTGATCCTTCCCTTAAATTTTAACGCACAAGCACAGCATCAAGTGGTGGTGTATTTTATTCACACTGGTGGAGAGCCGGAATGCCCTTAAGCGCCCTTAAAAAAATAGAATTGGGTGTTTTCCCTACGCCCATTCATAAATTAGCCCGTTTATCAGCCCACCTTGGAGGCCCGCAGATTTATATCAAGCGTGATGACCTTACCGGTTTAGCGCTTGGGGGCAACAAAACCCGAAAACTCGAATATCTATTGGCTGATGGGCTAGCCAAGGGCTGTGATTGTATCATTACCGCAGGCGCGGCTCAGTCAAATCATTGCAGGCAGACTGCCGCGGCAGCCGCTACCTTGGGCCTAGAATGCCATTTGGTCTTGGGCGGGCAGGCCCCAAGTAGCGCGAATGGAAACCTACTTCTTGACCAGCTATTTGGTGCACGTATTCACTGGGCAGGAGAGAAGCGTAAAGGAGAAGATATTCCTAATATTGTAAGTACTTTGCAAAATCAAGGGAAGAGGCCTTATGTTGTGCCTTATGGGGGCTCTAATACCATAGGTTCAGCAGGGTTTATCGACGCCTTTAAAGAGTTACAACAGCAGTGTCACGCTAGTAGTCAGCTACTTGAATTTTCGGATATTGTCTTCGCGTCGAGCTCGGGGGCGACTCATTGCGGATTAGTGCTTGGAAAAGCGCTGTGTAATACCAACAGCAATATTATTGGAATTAATATTGATAAAGATGAGCAAGGTAAAGATACCTTTAAATCTCAGCTGCACACGCTGATCGAGGATACCGCTCAAACACTCTCGATTCAGTACGATGGTACAATAGACGATGTGCAGTTAATTGATGATTACATTGGCCAAGGGTATGGCGTGGTGGGCAATTTAGAGCGGGAAGCGATATCTTTGTGCGCCCAATTTGAAGGGATATTATTAGACCCTGTATACACTGGGCGGGCGATGGGCGGATTAATTGACATGATACGTCAAGGTCGGTTTGCTTCAAGCAGTAATGTGCTTTTTTGGCACACTGGTGGGGCGCCTGCCATCTTTGCTTATGCCGATGCATTACAACTAAGTTGATTGAATTTTCAACGATTTCCCAGGTTAAACGTGATGTAGGGCAAGTTTATCCCTCAATTGCACGATTTCTGTGCAGTTGCGGGCATTTAATACTGGATAAAATTTTTCTGAAACACTATGGTTTACCCCCTCCTTTAGTATAAGAGTATGGTGATGTTGTGAAAGCGTTGTTGGCGATAAACGTCTTGTTTTGGCTGTGTGCGTCTTACGCTTATGCGGATCATAATGAAGAAGTAGAAAAATTCATTATTGCGGGGCAAGCAGCGACCTATGATTGCCCTAAAAGCAACATTACCCCAACCTTGAATAGTTACTTAGCCAGCGATGATTTAGCCAAGAGGCAAAAAGATCGACTAAGTTTGATAAAGTCTCATTCATTGATTTGTGTAGGTCAATACAGTCAGGCGCAAGATATTTTGGACGCCTTGCTCGACGATGAAGCTGTTAGTAAAAGTAGTGCTTTGTATGCCGGGGCAGTATATCAGGCCGGTTTCATTCTTGATGTACAGGAAAACCCCCAACGCTGTAATTATTATGCTGAAGCACAAGATCTCGCTCGAGACCGATTCTCTGATATTTATTTGAGCGCACAATTGGGCTTAATTACCGTATGTAACCAACATAACACCGACATCTCGGTCAAACTGGGTAAATTGTATGCGTTGCTAGAACAGTTTTTAGAAATTGGTGACGTGGCCGCTATCGCTCATATTCATAATAATATTGGGTTGCTTTACGGCAGTATAGGGCAAAACGAATTAGCCGCTGAACAATATTTAAAGTCCTACCATATGGGGCTTGAAGTGTATGAAACCAGCAACCAATTAGCGACGCTGATTAGCGCAATCAGTGCCAATATGGCCAGTGGTGATTTTGTCGCGGCGAAAGAAAACATTGAGATATTTCGAAAGGCAAATTTGGGTGTGAACACGCCGTTAACGAATACTTGGTTACACTACGCAGAGAGTCGCTATTACTTTCGAATAGAAGAATATGAGAATCTGCGTAATAGCCTGCTGAAGTTACATTTCTACCTACCTAAAGTGAGCAGCAAAATCATTCATCGTAATGCAAAGCTATATGCTATTGCATTGTGTATACACGATGACGACGCACAATGTGTGCAGAGTTTTCTAGCCGAACAAGAAGCGTTAAGTAACAGTGAGCACAAAAAATTCTTGGCAAAAAGAGACTACCTTTGGGTTATGACCCATGCGTATTTTTACACAGGTAATCTAAAACAAGCACAAAGAACTTTTAGGCGCTATGCACAGGTGAGTAATCAGCAAATATTGGACCAACAACATTCGGGACGCGTATTAGGTGTAGCGAATCTTCATGGTCAAATTACCTCATTAGAAAGTGAACTAGAACAGCAAGAGGCGCAAAAATACCGCTCGATTGTGTTGTTGAGCTTAGCGTTTATTCTGCTGTTAGCGGGTGTGTATTTCTTTGTGGTAAAACGCTACATAAAACGCGTGAGTACTGATGCGTTGACCGGTTTATTGAATGAAAGAGCAGTGATTGCCATTATGCGCCGTTTACCGACGGCACAAGACGGCCGTACCAACGCGCTAGCGCTCATCGATATTAGCAATGCTCGAACGGTAAAACAAAAATACGGGCATATTGCAGAAGAGAGAGCGCTGACTGCAGTTTCTGAATGCTTACATAAAGTCACAAGAGAAGAAGACATAGTCGGGCGGGTTGGCAGTGAGCAGTTCGTTGTTTGCCTACGCAGTATTAATGAGTCTCTGGCGCGGGAGTTCTTCGAACGTGTACAAAACGGACTCGCGGACACCCAGTTTATTGCAACGGTAGGAGAAAAGGTGTCCATTGAGAGCCAAATGAGCGTGTATCTATCTGTTGAGGGCCTGTCTGATATTGAAGATGTGCTGTCAGATATGCGCGACTCCTTTGTTGCCCCAAAAGAATAGCTCTATGGTAGATTTAACACTTAGCCTTGTGACAACGAAAACGCAGGTAAACGAATGTTTTTCGCTTATGCGTCAGCTGCGACCGCATCTCGGTGAAGCGCAGTTTATCGAACATGTTAGCGTGCAAAAGGACGACGGATTTCAAATACTGCAAGCCAAATGTAGCGATCAAGTCATTGGTCTTGCTGGTTTTCGCATAGGGCACAAGCTTGCTTGGGGTAAGCATTTGTACATCGACGATTTAGTCACTGATGAAGATGCCCGTTCCAAAGGTATAGGGTTTGCGATGCTGAACTGGTTAGAAGATCACGCGAAAACAATGGACTGCGCGCAAATCCATCTTGACTCGGGTGTACAGCGTTTTCAAGCCCACAAGTTTTACTTACGTTCAGGATTTGTTATTTCCAGCCATCACTTTGCTAAATCACTTTAACGTGTAAACGACTCGATTTATGCGATTACTGTTACCATTAAAATATTACGATGACGCTGGGCGCGTTAAGCCATCAAAATCCATTTTGTGGTGTTTGTTTTATATTTGTCGCCCTATATGGGTGTTCGTCGCTTCACTAACGTTTCGTCAAGATAGCGGAGCATTGTTAGCTCTATTTTATCCGCACAATAGCTATTTCTATTCTAGTTTGTTGATTGCTTTACCCGGGTTTCTGGTTGTTTTACTGATCAGTTTTCGTACTAAACTATGGGACACCAGAGCACGTTTGTCCTTTCGTTTTATCAAGCCCTTTATGCTCTTTAGTCTGCTTGTTGATATCGGCTTTCACGTTTTTATGGCCGCTAAACAAAACTGGGGCTTTTCTTGGCTTATTGCGTTAACCCTGTTGCTAGATTGTATTTATCTTTACTGGGTCAAAAAAAACCGGCATTTAACATTGTTAACGCGTGACTGGCTGAAGGCGGAGGAGGGAGCGGCTCCAAAAGAGCAATCAGGATAATAAAGCAATTACCATTTTCTCGTCGGTTGCGCTTCAATAAATACCTACCCAGGGAAAGGGTAACCGAACGAGAACCTTGATTCGATCACTTCAACTTCTCCTCTTTTTCATCTCTATTTTCCCAATGTGCATAACTGCTTCGCCGGGCGTGCGACGAAGCAGCGTATTAACACATTATTGAACGTTATTAGCGACAGCTTGTTCGAAATAGTTCTTCACGCTGACCTGACTATCATTGACTAGGCGTTGGTAACAGATCCCTGCGAATGCGTAGGTGTTTCCAGCGTATTCCAGCACGACGTAGGGCGCGCGCTTATCGGATTCATCGTACTTCCAGAAGCCGCCGACTTTATGGCGAAATAACTCGCCGACATAAGCCCCATATATATTACAAATAGTGAATACGGCGCTATCTTCTAATGCTTGAGATTCATACTTGCCAAGCCAACTCAAAATAACATCATCTACTAAAGACAGACTTTGTTCGGTTTCGTCTAAGATAATGCCGAACTCTTGCTCGGTCGTTTCAATAGCATTTTGCGCGCTATCTATCATAAGTTGGGTGAGTTCTTCTTGGGTCATTTGCATCTTGGTCTCCAATATTGACGTTATTATTCTTTATACGAGTTAGTGTAAGAGTCACTGAGCGAGCTATTGTAAAAGCTATTAAAAGTGCTTTGTTGAATGAGTGTTTGATAAAGTAAATGTGTGCCTGGCCCACAAGAGTCTGGTTTAGGTTTGACCACATAACAAATCAGCGGCCGCAAGCTACTGCCTTTTATGGGTAAACGGTGAAGCGATTTCGAAGCAATTAAATCCTCGATGATAAAATCTGGCAGCCAGCAAAAGCCTATATTTTGCAATAATAAATCAATTGCCGTTTCAAAGGTGCTGACCGTCCAACGCTGTTCTGATTTTAACCAACCTTGTTTTTCGCTTGGGGTGTTGGATGTATCTTTAATGACGAGTTGAAGATGTTGCTGTAAGTCATTTAATTCGACGGGGCCATCAAGCGCTGCAAGTTGATGCTCGGGGTGACAAACGGGATGTAACGAACATTCCGCAATCGGCTCACCTAAAAAACCTCTGGGCATTAGGGGAGATATCACTATGTCAGCCCAGGCCTGGGTAATCGCTTCTTCTGTACCGGTTAATACTGTTTCGATAATACGCAACCGGCTGCCTCGGCTCTCTGGATAAAATGATTTCAAAGCCGGATAAAGGAGCTTCTTTGGGTATGCTAAGTCTACAGCAATAGTAATTTCAGGCTCCCAATCTTGGTTGATGTTCGCGGCTAATTCTTCTAAATCTTGCACGTTTTGAGTTAGATGACGAGAGCGACGCAGCATGACTTCACCCGCTTCGGTAAGGAATGCTTTTCGCCCTTTAACCTCAAGCAGCTTTACATTAAGTTGGTCTTGAAGCTTAGCAACCGCATGATTCAAAGACGACTGGCTTTTATTTAAATGAGCCGCCGCGTGAGCATAGCCACCATGGTCGACAACGGCTTGCAGTATTCGCCATTGCTCTAGAGTCGTTTTTGCACGATACATTAGGTTTCTATTTTTTCGAAAGGATAACGCTATGCTAGGGGCTGTTGCTTTTAAAAACAACTCAAGTTGATCTTAAATCTCTGATTTAGCGTAAATTACTCATTATTTACTCAACTTCAATCTTATGCGCTATCACTCTTTGTTACCGATTTCTGCTTTATTGTCGATCAGTGTTTTTTCGTTACTCATACATCTAAACATTATGCCCTCTGGCATAACGATACTTGAAGAGCTTAAAATCGCTTTTGCTGGATATTTATACGCGTTGATTTTGATTATTATTTTAGCTGAATCGATAGTGTATGTAGGTTTCTATTTTCCTGGCCAGTTTTTCGCGGTGCTGCTTGTGGTGTTGGCCAAGCCGCAGTGGCAAGATATCGTGTATTTGACCTTGTGTATGGTGGTCGCGGCAACGTTGGGGTCTGGCATTAACTATTGCCTTGGTCATCGACTCGCAAAATCCAATAATGCAAAAAAGAGCCTACAAAAAGACGGCGCACAGCAAGAAGATTACGAAGAAACCGATGAGTTTTCCATTAAATACTTGTTGATTGCTATGATCCATATTAATTCGTTAGCTTTTTACATGTTCAAACAGGGTGAACAAAATAGACCGCTCAAAGTGGTTTGGTTTGCAGGCTTACTGAATTTACCTTATTACTTGTTATTGATTTTTGCCACATCTTTTCTCAGTGAGGAGGTACTGCAACTTGCTGAAAATACGGTTTTTTTAATAACCGCCATTTCAATTTGGTTGTTAATAAGTGGGTACCTTGACTATAAGAAATATAGAGCAAATATGTAATTTTTTTGCGCGATAAAAGGAACGCTAGACGGTCTGACTCGCTTTATCTAGGATTTTTTTCATCACTCGGGCCGCTGCAATAAAGCCAAATGAAGCCGTTACTGCTACTGATGCACCAAAACCGTTGTTGCAGTCAAGTTTGACGCTACCATCGGCTAAATTTTTTGTTTGGCATACAGAGCCATCCTCTTGAGGATAACGCAACTGTTCTGTAGAGAAGACGCAATCGATGGCAAAACGCCTTTTCGAATTGGTGGTGAAACCATATTCTTTACGCAATATGTAGCGCAGCTTAGCGGCTAATGGGTCTTGAATGGTTTTTGCCAAGTCAGCTACCGCTATTTGCGTAGGATCAATTTGACCACCGGCTCCGCCTATTGTGATGATAGGGATTTTATTGCGTTTACAGTGGGCAATCATTGCGGCTTTCGCCTTAACGCTATCTGTGGCCTCGACCACGTAGTCCATATGTTTGTTAAGGAGTTCCTTGGCATTATCTGGAGTAACGAAATCCTCGATAACATCGACCTTACAGTCAGGATTAATTTGTAAAATACGCTCACGCATGGCATCGACTTTTGCCTCGCCAATAGTACTTTGCAAAGCGTGAATTTGCCGGTTGGTGTTGGTAACGCAAATATCATCCAAGTCGATTAACGTTATATGACCTATCGCGCTGCGTGCTAACGCTTCTGCTACCCAAGAGCCGACACCACCAATGCCAACAATACATACATGGGACGCACGTAGAGTGTCTGTTTCATTTATGCCGTATAAACGCTGTGTACCGCCGAAGCGTTGTGAAAATTGACTCATGCTATTCGACCCATGCTAATTGACTGAGAGTATAAAAACGTAATCGTATATTAATATCTAGTGGGTATTATATCAGGGTAAGGTACGCTTTTTGCAAGTGGTCAGCTTCGTTCTTAGCCTGGTATTTTGATAATTGCTGTGTGCAACGCTTAATAAACGTTAAAAAACGTGGTTTTTTAAGCATATAAACGCCATGTACGTTGAATTAATCACGGGCTTTTAATAGTATTCCAGCACAAAATATTAGCCGTAAATAATGAAAGTTAATTGAAAAGGAAAGTGAAATGAAACCAGTCGTTTTAGCCGGTGGTAGCGGAAGCCGTTTATGGCCAAAATCTCGTGCGGCATTGCCTAAGCAGTTTTTACGCTTAACGTCGAATTTGACGATGTTGCAAGATACCGTTGCGCGCTTAGAGGGTACTCAAGCAGAGCAACCTATCGTCATTTGTAATGACTCTCATCGCTTTCTTGTCGCTGAGCAGTTACGTCAGCAAAACATAGAACATGGTGGCATTTTATTAGAGCCTATGGGGCGCAATACCGCTCCTGCGATTGCACTCGCTGCGTTACATGCCTCACTAAGCGGTGAAGACCCAACCTTGCTGGTACTTGCTGCGGATCATTTGATCAATGATAACGAAGCGTTTCATAAAGCCATTGCCCAAGCCGAAGTGCTGGCAGAGCAGGGTAAGTTAGTCACATTCGGCATAGTGCCAGACAGCGCGCATGTAGGTTACGGCTACATTCGTAGTGGTGCAAAAGTAGCGCAAGCTGAAGTGGGCTTTGATGTGGCAGAGTTTGTTGAGAAACCTGATTTGGCTACGGCGCAGCAATATGTAGACTCAGGTAACTATTTCTGGAACAGCGGTATGTTTTTATTCAAAGCGAGCCGTTATCTAGAAGAACTCGAAAAGTACGCCCCCGACATGTTGGATATTTGTAAACGTGCGATTGCGACAGAAGCCCCAGATTTAGAATTTGTGCGGGTTGATGCCGATATATTTGCTACTTGCCCTGATGATTCTATCGATTACGCTGTAATGGAAAAGACTGATGCAGCCGCTGTTGTGCCATTAGATGCAGGTTGGAGCGACGTGGGTAGTTGGTCTTCCTTATGGGAAACAGCAAAAGAAAAAGATGAAAATCAAAACGTGATCATCGGTGATGCGATATTAGATGACGTTCACAACAGTTACATTAACGCTGAGCAGCGCCTTATTTCGGTGGTTGGCTTAGATGATGTCGTTGTGGTTGAGACCAAAGATGCGGTTTTGGTTGCCCACAAAGATAAAGTACAAAATATTAAAAATGTGGTGAATAAACTTAAAGCGGAAAAACGCCCAGAGTTCGAATTCCACCGTGAAGTATTCCGTCCTTGGGGTAGCTACGACTCAATCGATAACGGTGAACGTTTTCAAGTGAAGCGTATTACGGTTAAACCGGGAGAAAAGCTTTCCGTGCAAATGCATCATCACAGAGCAGAGCACTGGATCGTAGTGGCAGGTACGGCCAAGGTCACAAATGGTGAAGAAACCTTACTGTTATGCGAAAACCAATCAACTTATATCCCAGTTGGCGTTATTCACGCATTAGAAAATCCAGGGAAAATTCCTTTAGAGCTTATTGAAGTGCAATCAGGTACCTACTTGGGCGAAGACGATATCGTGCGTTTTTCTGATCGCTACGGTCGCGTTGAGTCTAAATAAGAATAATGAGTGACGAGGATTTGATGAAATGAAGATTACCTGTTTTAAAGCCTACGACATTCGCGGTAAGCTGATTGAACAGCTAGATGAGCGCATTGCTTATCGTATAGGGCGGGCGTTTGCTCAGCACTTTAGTGCTAAAACTGTCGTGGTCGGGGGAGACGTACGTCTTACTTCCGAGCCATTAAAATTGGCTCTGTCAGCGGGTTTGATAGATGGTGGTGCCACTGTTAGCGATTTAGGCATGACTGGCACCGAGGAAATTTATTTTGCCACTAAACATCTTGGTGTTGATGGCGGCGTAGAAGTGACAGCGAGTCACAACCCCATAGATTACAACGGAATGAAGCTTGTAAAAGAGGGCTCGCGCCCGGTTAGCGGAGATACGGGGTTGTTCGCAGTACAAGCCTTAGCTGAAAGTTTCAGTGAAAGCGAAGTAGGGACTGGTCTTAAGCAGTATTCAACAGCATTTGTAACTGATGATGAATTCATTCAGGGGGAGTCTAGCGTTTCCACTGAAAAATTACAGGCAAGTGGTCAATATAAAGTCATCTCTATCATGGATGCTTATGTTGAACATATGCAAAGCTATGTAAACAGCGATAATTTCTCACCGCTTAAATTGGTGGTAAATGCGGGCAATGGGGCAGCGGGTAAAGCCTTGGATGCAATAGAATCTGCCTTTTTACAAAAAGGTGTGCCCATCGAATTTATAAAAATTCACCACCAACCTGATGGACATTTTCCAAACGGTATACCGAATCCTTTGTTACCAGAGAGCCGCGCGGATACTGCAAATGCAGTTATCCAGAATCAGGCAAATATGGGAATAGCATGGGATGGCGATTTTGACCGTTGTTTTTTATTCGATGAAAAAGGTGAGTTCGTTGAAGGGTATTACATCGTTGGTTTGTTAGCCCAAGCCTTTTTAGAAAAAGACCCTGGGGCCAAAATTATTTATGATCCTCGCGTTTATTGGAATACCGAAGACATCGTTAAGAGTGCAGGTGGAGTGCCGATTAAGAGTAAAACAGGTCACGCATTTATCAAAGAGCGTATGCGTGCAGACGATGCCGTATATGGCGGAGAGATGAGTGCTCATCATTATTTCCGTGATTTCGCCTATTGTGACTCAGGTATGATCCCTTGGTTATTGGTCGCTGAATTGCTGTGTTTACAAAATAAACCTCTGTCAGAAATGGTCGCTCAACGTATTGCTGCCTTCCCATCATCAGGCGAAATTAACTCTACCTTGGAAGACCCAGATGCGTCTATCGCGAAAATTTTGCAGGCTTATGAAAGCAAAGCAAATGTGGTGGATTACACAGATGGCATTGGTTTAGAGTTTGATAAGTGGCGCTTCAACTTACGTAAGTCGAATACGGAACCTGTTGTAAGACTCAATGTAGAGTCACGAGGTGACATACCACTTATGCAAGCTAAAACTAAAGAGTTATTAGACATATTGAAAAAGCATTAAAAATAACAGGCAATAATTACGTTATTGCCTAATACCAGATAAAAAAATAGCGCCAATT
>NZ_BAEP01000040.1 GCF_000315015.1 Paraglaciecola mesophila KMM 241
AAGCACATCCGTCGCGCTACCATTAGTCACTGATATGCTCAAAGCCGCGACGAGTAAGCTAAAGCAACACGAGAAGCCACTGATACACTCAGACCAAGGGTGGCAATATCAAAATAAACAATACCAACGACACCTCAAAGAAAACGGACTACTCCAAAGTATGTCTAGGAAAGGAAACTGCTTAGATAATGCCGTAGCGGAGAACTTCTTCGGCCTATTAAAAACTGAGATGTACCACAACGAGACGTTCAAAGACGCCAATGAACTGATTGAAAACATCGCAGAATACATCGACTATTACAACAACGAACGCATTAAGCTGAAACTAAAAGGCCTGAGTCCGATACAATATCGACATCAGGCCTTGGTTGCCGCTTAGAAATGAGTCCAACTTTATGGGGTCACTTCAAATTGGCTGCCTTTTTACTGCCTGCTATTGACCAAGATTTATTTATAAATCTCGTTCAAGTACGCCGCGATCCGTATCCCTGCCATTTTCAATCTTTGCTTTGCTTGAGGTAAGTGATTGTATAAGTAATCCCAGGATATCTCCTCTTCCTTGGGATAGATTTCATCACGAATTTTAATGCTTTCCGCTATCCACACTTGCGGATCAGTCGTGCTCCAGTCATTTATATTTTGTGCGCTAATTTTGCGATTAAATTTTGCTGTCCATTCGGTATAAGAAAGCTTACGCTGCTCAAGAAGCTCGCTATCCCATACTCTGTGCAAGTTAGAGTCCTGCCAAAAAAAGTTTACTTTAAAATCATTACCACCGCGGTCGGTGCCATTTCCTGCATGTAAAGGCTGATGCAAATCTCCGATAATATGAACGATAAACCGCAGCGCGAGTTGCTTTTCTTCTTTGCTGGTCTGGCTACTTTTTAAGTTAGCTGTAAACATTTTTAAAGCCGATACGCTATCCCCCTGCTCAGGCGCCCCGACATCTGCATAAGTCTGACCTTCAGGAATAGTCACATAATGAAACGGACCAGCTTTTTTCTGCCAAAATTCATCTGGACTTGAGCGCATTTCATCGGGATAAGTCGAGGCTTCGGCCAAGTCTTCAGTTGGCAGCAGAGCACTTATAGCCGCTTGAGCCTGTGGCGTGAGATGTTGCTGCGCAATTGCACCTGTTACTCGATGTCCTATTTGCCCCCAAGCCAACGCATTGATACTAAACGAAGCCATAAGAAGGCCAACTATAAATTTATACATGAATGAAAACGTCCTAAAAGTTTACTTATATAAAAGCAGAGTGTTGATAATGATGCACTTCTACTGTGACAGCTTTTGTAATAGCCGCTGGTGTATACCACCGAATCCACCATTACTCATAATCAACACGTGATCGCCAGGCTTAACATAAGACAAAATAGATTTTTCTAATATGTTCAAGTCATTGTGCAGTAATGCCGTCACATCGCTTTGAGCCAATAGCGCATCCATAGACCAACTAAGGTTACTTGGCTCATAGATGAAAACTTGGTCTGCCGCTGACCAAGACTTCGCCAGCGTTTGTTTATGAACGCCCATCTTCATTGTGTTCGAGCGAGGCTCAAGCACCGCTAAAATACGTGCATCGCCTACTTTTGCTCGCAGCCCTTCCAAGGTTGTGGCAATAGCTGTCGGGTGATGAGCGAAATCATCGTACACTGTGATGCCATTGACTGTGCCCAATATTTCCATACGTCGCTTCGCATTCACAAAACCGCTTAACGCCTCTATAGCGACCTCTGGTAACACACCTGCGTGCCGCGCAGCAATGATGGCCATCATTGCATTTTGCACATTGTGTTGGCCTAACAACGGCCATTTCACCCTACCAAAAGACTTACCCTTATAGATCACATCAAATTCACTACCATCTGCAGAGCCGTTTTCTACTTTCCAATCGCTACCTACAAATTGCACGGGCGACCAACAGCCTTTATCTAACACTTGAGTAATCTGGTTATCTGTCTTTGGCGCAATCACTAATCCGTTCCCGGGTATCATTCGAATAAGATGATGAAACTGCTTTTGAATATCCGCGATGCTGTCAAAAATATCAGCGTGGTCGAACTCGATATTGTTAATCACTAAGGTACGCGGGCGATAGTGAACAAACTTCGAACGTTTATCGAAAAAGGCACTGTCGTATTCATCTGCTTCGATAACGAAAAACGGCGTTTCACCCAAACGAGCAGAAATATCAAAATTCTGTGGAATACCACCGATCAAAAAACCAGGTGACATTCCCGCAGATTCTAATATCCATGCCAACATACTTGACGTACTGGTTTTACCGTGAGTACCTGATACCGCTAATACCCAGCGGTCTTTAAGAACGTTTTCCAGTAACCATTGCGGGCCACTAGTATAGGGAATTCCCCTGTTGAGCACGTATTCAACTGCAAGATTGCCTCGGGAAAGCGCATTGCCGATCACCACCATATCAGGCTGTGGCTCAAATTGGTCTTCACCGAAACCTTGGGTTAGCTCGATACCTAGTGCCTCGAGCTGAGTGCTCATTGGCGGGTAAACATTATTATCAGAACCGGTAACTTTATGACCCATCGCTTTAGCTATTGCTGCAATGCCGCCCATAAACGTCCCGCAAATACCTAAAATATGTAGATGCATATAATCTTTTCTGGGATAAATAGGGAGGTAGATTACCAGATTCCTATACTAGTTCGCACTGACAAGATGACAAATTCATCAACAAGTCTACAAACAGGATTATTCGGTGCTGAGTTTTGCGAAAAATCCAGTTACACTGGTCTTTACGTACTTAGCGAGCATAAAAACAACAATATTCGCCGGTATTTCTGTCCCTACAATCATGATAAAAGGTCAAAATAACACATGAAAAGACTCAACTCGCAATTGCAAGAAGACGGCGCTCCTATGGAGCTCATCCTGCTACTGAGAACACTTTTAGCCGGGTGCAAGGAAATATCATTTAGGGTCAGCCAAGGGGCACTAGCTGGTGTATTAGGCTCAACACTAAGTGAAAACGTACAAGGCGAGACACAGAAAAAACTAGATGTTATCTCCAATCAAATTTTAAAAGACATACTCAGTGAATCTGGCTATGTAAAAGCCATCTCATCTGAAGAAGAAGACGACGTAGTGGCTTGTAACCCTAACGGGAACTATTTAGTCAGTTTCGATCCCCTTGATGGCTCATCAAACACTGATATCAACAGCTTGATCGGTACGATTTTTTCCATTACCCACGCTCCGCAGTGGATGGATGCCGATGACCCATCCGCATTTCTGCAGCCTGGTACGCAGATTGTAGCTGCTGGCTACGTGTTATACGGCCCAAGCGCCATGCTCGCGCTTAGCACAGGCCGCGGCACGCATTTATACACGCTTGATAAAACCCATGGTGGTTTTTTGTTAACTCAAAAAAATATTCAAGTACCAGCACAAACCTCTGAATTTGCTATCAACGCATCTAATCAGCGCCACTGGGAAGACCCAGTACAGAATTACATTGGCGATCTAATCGCCGGTGAAGACGGCCCTAGAGAGAAAGATTTCAATATGCGCTGGGTCGCGGCTATGGTAGGCGATATTCACCGGGTGCTTAGTCGTGGCGGCATTTTCATGTACCCATTTGATAGACGTAACCCTGAAATGCCGGGGAAGTTACGTTTACTATACGAAGCAAACCCAATGGCTTTTTTGATGGAGCAGGCCGGCGGCTTAGCCTCTACAGGTCAAGGGCGAATACTAGAAGTCATGCCCACTGAAATTCACCAACGAGTACCTGTTATTCTAGGCTCTAAAGAAGAAGTAGAGACCTGTTTGAGCTATTACAAAGCTTAATACCAATAAATTTTTGCTGAATGGCTAAGTGTTTAGAGGGCTTGGTATAAGTCTCGTTCAAACTGTCTTGTGAAATATGGCAAATAGCAAGGAGGCGCTTTTAAGCGCCTTCTTTATATTCGTTGCGCATCCTCGCCAGAGCACTAGAATTTTACAGGATAGTAGCCTTGAGCATCTTTCTTTCCAAAAAATTGCGCCGCTTGATGCACTTCTTCCGGTAAATTTTCATCTGGTTTAAAACGGCCATTGATGCGAAATGCCAAGTTGCTAGGAATATGCGCAACGGCACTTAACCCAAAGCTATTTGGCTCATTAATCGTCATCACCACTTCTTTGTTTTCACACTTTAGGCTAGCTTCAAAATTACCCAACTCTATATCTTGCTGAGTGCCCTGCACTTTCGCTTTAAGCCATAAACCTTGACCGGTAAGTACTTGGCATTGCTCTGTGTAATCCAATTCCTGCAGGGCTATTTTGAAACGCCCACTGGCATTCACTGGAATAGGTAAAGGCAAGCTAGTGATCACTAAACTGGTAGGCAAGAAAACTTGAATATCTTCACCTTGCAAATGTCCATTCGATATTGCTACATGACCATTGACCGAGATATCGTCCACTTCGCGAATATTACCTGCATCAACATCGATGGCGGCTGTGCCAGTGAGTAACGGCCAAAATGCCAACTGCCACTTAACATCTCGTATGGGTAAACCCTGCAATGTGACGGTTTCTGCTTGTCCATTCCAAATGGTGCCTGACACTCCGCTTACGGTAATATCAGGTGGCAACTGAACCTTAGCAATAACGTGTACTGCGGGGAGTTTAGCAATTAAAAAAACAACATAAATAATCAGGCAAGCAATTACCCACTTCACAACTAACTTCATGATTTACCTAATTTCAAACGGCGAATTTTTACTTGTCCTGGGGCATCGGCTTCAGCAATATCTAAATCCAAAATACTGACTCCCATCTCTTCAAGCGACTTAAGCCAATCTAGCACCCCGTTAAACGGCGCCTGATCGACCCACACTTGCAGCTCATCACCTTGTGGCTGCATGCGCGCAATAGGAATATTAGCGTTCGCAGCAGTCTGGTTTGCCGCTTGGGCAAGTGAACCATTAAATCCTGCACTTACCCCTTTAGCCGCCCGTAACTGTATTGCACGATTGGCATTTTTCTGAACCCAGCTTAATAAAGATTTTTGCGAATCAAGCGCCTTTTGGTCTCGTTCGATCGCTTGGTTCAACGGTGACCACACCAACCAATAAAACATTCCAACGACCACTACCACGGCTGAAATAAGCACCAAGCGCTGTTCTCGTTCGGTCAATTGACTAAATTTTTGCTTAAGGGTATTCATCTTAACTCCTTACCAACAATGAACCATAAACCAGATCATTGCGGTTATTGATGGCGCCCTGCTCTACTTCAAAACCTTGCGCTTCGGCTAAACGCTTGAACAGCTCTAAAGACTCAAAGTTAGCTGCCATCGCTTGCATGCGCAGTTCTCTTCTTGATGCATCGAACTTTACGCTAGAGGGCTTTACTTGGCTTTTAGCAAAGGCATTTGCAAGCTGGTCCATCATCACCAGCATAGATGAGCCACCTGTGCCTTGCTCAAGTGCAGCGAGCTTGGCGCGCATAGTTGCGCGAACATCACGATAAGCCCCTGCGTTTGGGAAGGCCCGCGTAAATTCCGTCTTTATCTGACTGGAAACCAGCGCTCTTTCGCTACTTAATTGCTGTTGTAAAGCAACCTTGTCTATCAACGTTGTGCACAGCGCGACAATCGCCAATACCGCGGCTAAACGCCATTTCTTGAACTCCCCACCTTGCTTTTTACGCGATTTAAATTCGCCTTGCAGCAAGTTGAACTGCGTTGTTTGTAAACCACTTGCCAGTATTTTCATCGGCATATCAATATGCTGCTCTTGCAGCAGCACGTTATTTAATTCTTGCGAAGACAAACTACTGAAGTTGTCTAGCGGCAAGGGAGCTGGCAGCTGTTTTGCGTGATGGTTAATAGCCTGAACCAACCAGTTTTTCTCGCCTTGAATACCGGCCCACTGATCTTGTCGAATAAGTAACTGCTCACCCAATTCGAGCGCTGCCCAGCCTGATGTAGGTTCAGGCACGGCCAAGATATCAGGTACAATCCGCTCACAGTGTAACCCTGCATCAGCCAATTGAGTTTGCCACGCTTGCAGACGTGCTTTACTCACCACTGCAACAGCTTGTTGATTATCTTTACGTCCGCCGAGCGCGAAAAACTGGCTGTCAATATCACCGCTGATTTCATCCTCAAGCATAAAAGGAATAGCCGTTAGTGCTTTGCGCCCTGCCTTACTGGGAAGTGTGACCCATTTAAGCAGTACATCGCTAGTCGGTACCAATGCGGTGATGGGCCGATGACCCGCTCGGTCTTTTAAAGATGATAAGTGTGCTACTCCCGGAAGCTCACCACTGGCTATGACGTCATCCTCGGTGGGCGAGCAAACAATCCAATGGATCACATCATCATCATTCGAACCCAATCTAACTATTAACTGTTCCATTATGCTGGCCTGCTTTGGTCATTACACATTTTATTGTTCCCACTGCTCACTGCCTGTGGATTTTCATTTTTCGCGTTTATCATTGTATGCCAAACTCTCTTCGCAATATGCTCACGTTCTGGCTGTCATCTACAGTGAATACAGTAACCATGGAAAACGTGGCGTTATTATACGTAGTCTTTACCTTCAATAAGAAGTGCTGTGTGGTGACATCAAACCAATCTTCTCGCTCGGCAGGCATATTCAACGCTGACACCGTATTGACTGCCAAAAAATCATCTTTGGTTTTATAACCATCATCTGGGCGATTAGAGATAACATCCTGTGCACCTGACTCATCTAACCCCGTTAAAGCAGCTAAGACCGTCGCGCTGTCTTCATTTATGGTGTTCACATTGATTTTTAATTGATCATCACCGGGTATCACACAAACCTGCTCTAAGATGTCGTCGAGCCATTCGGTATTGACCCCATTCACTAAGCGTAATTCTGATTTATGTGCCATTAAACTGTTTGCCGCAAGGTATGGAAACTGACGGGATTCATATTCGCTATCTTCTGCGCCTTGTGGGCTCATTTCGCTGTCTACGTCGAGCCAGTCGACGAGCGAATCACTGAAGGTATCAATGTCATAGGTACTGATATCGCCGTTAATGTTAGTCATTAAACGCTTAAAGGCTAGCTGGCGCTCACTGACACCTGAATTTGAATCAGAGCCTGTGCTATTTTGCGCGCCTGCTCGTAGACTATTGATATTGAAGCAGCTCTGCATATCAAATAGCTGAGCCTGGATCCCTCCACCTTCAAGCGGGTAAACAAAAGGCTCTGACCATTGCTGGTCTAGATGAATGACTCCGTCGCTATTCTCAAGTAAAAACTTTATCGACTTTTGAGCGTATTGCTCAGCCCCCATGGCATACCAGTATGCTTGGTTATTATCCTTGATATTCGACGCCCGTTTTACTTGTAGCTGTAGCCTTGAGCCCATTTGCGTCGCTAATACGCTTACTAGGGCAACAATTAGCAGTACAATAATCAGCGCGACGCCTTTTTGGTGCTTGATAGCTGCAACGTTAAACCTCATGAACTCGCGCCTGATAACAAAAACTCACGGCGAATCAGCCCAAAGTCTTGACTGGTAATTTCTATGGCGACAGCCTTAGGCAAAACCTCATCGCTGTAATCATCTTGCCACGCAGAATCGCCCTCTTCATCTTCATCAACCGGTATAAAATACACCTTAAAATCATCGATGTTTTCAAGTAGCACTTTTACTTTGGGCTCATAGCCAATGACGTTATCCACATAGTTGCCGTACAAACGCTGCAATTGGCGCTCCTGCACCCGATAACCCACACCTTGCAATGTGCTTCGAGGCAAACGTAGCTGCGGGTTATGCCAGCCGCCATGCACAAAGACTAATCCGTCATGGTAGCTGTCTAGCACTCCATCGCCACCTAGCATGACGCGCTCATTCGCTTCACCTTCCACTCTAACAGGACGCGCAACAGCCTGTAATATATCACGCTCCAGTGTCAGCATTGCTCGCTGCAATGTTTGTAGTTTCTCGAAACGTTCAGTGGAGAGCTCGTCGCTATCGATTACGCTTGTCAGTACACCTGTGCTGGCGATACCGATTAAGGTAAAAATCGCCATGGCGATAAGAATTTCTAATAAGGTGAAACCGTGTTCTGCTCTACGCCTTACTGATGTTTTCAAATATCCCGCAGGTGAAACGAGTTCAAAAGTATTGGCGAGAGCTGTCTTACACATCATTATCTCGCTTAGCCACAAAGGTGACCACAGAAGTGATCGGTGCTGATAGCTTCGCATCAAGGGCAACGCTAACTTCGACCGACATAAGCTCGCTGTCATTCGTTTTGGTGACTTTTTGCTGCCAATACCACGTACGATCTGCCATGGTTTGCTCACCCTTGGCATTATCTTTTGGGGGCCACTGGCTCGACAGCTGTAATTGTGTCAGGCGATTATTCGCCACCCAGGTGGCAAAGGTAATTTCTTCAATTTGGCCAATACTGCCCAAGTGATCACTCGCAGCCTTCATTATAGCGGTGGCTGTCATAGCAAAAATCACTAAGGCAACCATTACCTCTAGCAGTGTCATACCCCTTTGATGGTGGCCTGTGACGAATGCGCTCATAAATTTTCCAACGGCCCTTCAACCGTTACCGGCAGAGAGTCTTGCACGTTCACTCGAAAATAGCTGGCGGGTTCAGAGGAAAAATCAGGCTCAAAGGAAAATGCCAGTGAAAACGGGGTGATATCACCGCTGGACAACAAAAAAACTTGAGGAGGCGGCAATTTCTTTTCTTCTTCATCACCGATACTTATTTCATCATCACTGAAAGACAATTCAGCATCGATAGATGACTCATTAAACAAACTCTCGTCTGTATCCCAAGGGAGGTCGTTTAGCTCTAACTCAAAGCTGAACTCATCAGGCAAGGCATGCGCTTCAAAGGTTTTATCACCCGATATTAATTGCCAGTTTTGTTCTTCATCCAGCACTACAAAGCTGTATTGGTTTTTGTCTTCATCCACATACAGGCCAAGCTGTTGTTGGTTCAGAACCGCATAATCTGAGGCCATACTAAACACGACTTGAAATCGTTGTACTTGCTGTTTTAGCCGGTCTTGCCCGCTTTGACCACTAATATTGAACACCACGGTGCCAGCCAAAAGCCCCATAATGACTAACACTAACATCACCTCTAATAGAGTGAATCCACGTTGAGAGCGAGTCATAATGTTGTTCGTTTTGTATGAAGCTGTCTGGGCACCTGCTAACTAGCCTAAATAGTCATTGAGATTCCAGTTACCAATATCGTCATCAGTGCCGGCTTCGCCATCAGGTCCATTTGAAAAGATATCTATTACACCAACTTCTCCTGGGCTAATTAGCTGGTAAGGGTTGCCCCATGGGTCTTCTGGTAAACGCTTGATGAATCCTCCGTCTTGATAATTACGAGGAATGGGGTCTATCGTAGGAATGGTAACTAGGGCATCAAGGCCTTGTTCACTGGTCGGAAACACGTTATTTCGCAGTTTGTACATTTCTAGTGCGCTTTCAAGCTGCTGAATATCCACTGCTGCTTTTTTCAGTTGCGCCTGCTCTTGATTACCTAAAATAGACGGGGCAATCATCGATGCCATAATGCCGATAATCAGTAAAACCACCATGACTTCAATCAAGCTAAAGCCGCGCTGTGTACGTTGTAACGTTTTCATTAAAGATTCACCATGTTGTTTAAAGCTAAAATAGGTTGCAGGATGGCCATTACGATAAACAGCACAATACCCGCCATAGAGACAATTAAAAGAGGCTCGAACACTTTCAAAGACACCCCAACCAAGGATTCAAACTCTCTGTCTTGGTTGTCCGCTGCACGCCCTAACATTTGGGTCAGCTCACCACTGCGCTCCCCCGATGCAATCATATGCATCATCATGGGTGGAAACATTTTGGTTCGCTCTAAAGCAGCGCGCAGGCTTGATCCTTCTTTCACATTGACTGATGCACCTTTGACCTCGTCTCGAATGTACAAGTTCGCCAGTACATCACTGGAAATTTTCATGCTCTCAAGTAACGGCACCGAACTGGACGTCAGAATACTTAACGTTCGAGCAAAACGTGCGGTGTTTAACCCTTTAGAGACCTTTCCCAATAAGGGCAAACCCAGAATAAAATGATGGTAGCGCTTTTTCATCGTAGGTTTTTGCAGCACGCGACTTAGGACAACTGCCAACAGTGCAAAAATCACAATCAATAGTAAACCGTAGTTTTGCATCCATTCACTGACGCTTATCAGCACCTTGGTAATGGTGGGTAAGTCTTGTCCCATGTGATCAAATTGGCCAACAATTTTGGGCACTACCACAGTGAGTAATAAGATCACTATCCCCATGGCAAAAAACATCATAAGTGTGGGATAGACCATGGCTTGGGTTATTTGGCTGCGGGTTTGTTGGCGCTTCTCAGTGTAATCCGCTAAGCGATTAAGCACTGTGTCTAAGTGGCCAGACTTTTCACCCGCCGCGACCATTGCTCTAAAAAGCTCATCAAATACATGGGGGAATTCCGCCATGGCATCCGCTAGGTTATAGCCCTCTACCACTTTACTGCGTACCGCCATCATCATGTTTTTCTGACGAGGTTTCTCAGATTGCTGCGCCACAGCCATTAACGCTTCTTCAATGGGCAATGAGGACTCAACCAATGTCGCTAATTGACGCGTCAATAAGGCTAAATCAGAGGCGGAAATTTTCGGTTTGAACAAAGAGAACTGTTTGGCAGACTGGCGCTCCTTTTCCGCGACTTGGTCGACTTCCAGCGGAATAAGGTGTTTTTCACGCAACTGCTGGCGTATCTGGCGCGCGTTATCACCTTCTAGTACACCACTTTTGTTTTTTCCGCTTTTATCAATCGCTTTATATGCAAACGCTGCCATTCTAGTCTTCTCGCGTTACGCGCAAAACTTCTTCCAATGAAGTTTTACCGCTCAAGACTTTTCGACAACCATCATCACGAATGCTAGGCGTGTTTTGACGTATATATTTCTCAATGGCTTGCTCACCGTGACCGTTATGGATCAGCTCGCGAATGCCTTCATCGACAATCAATAATTCGTGAATACCAGTACGCCCGCGATAACCAGTGTGGTTGCACGCAGCACAGCCTTTAGGCCGGCACACCTGATGACTGGCTTCGCTGCCAATGGCCACACCTAAAATGCTACACTCTTGGGCACTCGGTTCGTAAGTGGTTTTACATTCAGGACACAAGGTTCTTACTAAACGCTGTGATAAAACAGCCAACAAACTGGATGACAACAAGAATGGCTCTATACCCATATCTTCCAGTCGGGTAATCGCGCCTGCAGCGGTATTGGTGTGCAGTGTCGACATCACTAAGTGGCCTGTCAAACTGGCTTGAACACCAATTTGCGCGGTTTCTAAGTCCCGTATTTCCCCGACCATGACCACATCAGGATCCTGTCGTAAAATCGCCCTTAGCCCCCGTGCGAATGTCATGTCAACTTTGGCATTGACTTGAGTTTGCCCTATGCCTTGTAAATCAAATTCTATTGGGTCTTCAACGGTAAGAATATTGCGATCTTTGGAGTTAATTTCACTTAAGCCTGCGTACAAGGTAGTGGATTTACCAGAGCCAGTAGGGCCAGTTACCAAAATAATGCCATGGGGCTTGCGAATAAGACCTGAAAAATGCCCTCGGTTAATCTTAGTCATGCCCAGATCTTCAAGATTTAAGCGAACATTGTTCTTATCGAGCAATCGCAGCACCACGCGCTCACCATGGCTTGATGGCATGGTTGATACCCGCACATCAACCGCACGACCAGCAATGCGTAAGGTAATGCGTCCGTCTTGGGGAACGCGCTTCTCGGCAATGTCCATTTTCGACATAACCTTGATACGAGACACCAACATGGAAGCCATTTTACGATTGGGCTTTAAAATTTCACGTAAAACACCGTCCACCCTAAAGCGCACCAACAACTGGGTTTCAAAGGTTTCAATATGAATATCGGATGCGCCTTCTTTAATGGCTTCGCCCAACATGGCGTTAATCAATTTAATGATTGGTGCATCATCTTCACTTTCTAATAAGTCTTCTGTGTCAGGTAATTCTTCGGCAAGAGCAAATAAATCACTTTCGTTGCCAATATCTTCCATTAACTGTTTGGCCGCTGAAGAATCACGTTGGAATGCGCTGGTCAGTAACTTTTCAAATTGGCCACTTTCAATTTCTCGCAATTGAAAAGGCTGGCCTAAAAAGCGCCTTACTTCAGCGAAAATGGTAAAGTCTGTCTCATTAGTATGATAAAGCAGTGCAGGCGTTTCCGCTGTTTCTAGCAGTACCTTGTGGCGTTTAGCGAAACTAAAAGCGAGCTGCTTATGCTCGGCGTCTTCGATGGGAGCATCTACATCGGTACCCGCAGCAACAAGGGCCTGCTCTTCGGCTTCTACTGTACTTATTGATTCTGTGATCGTTGGATCAGAGCTCATGGCTACTCGTCATCCTTTTGCTGTGACGCTTTTTCAGATAGAGCTCTTTTTTCCATATACTCGCCATAGGAAGGCGGCAATGCTAAGCCATCGTCCCATTCCGGTAACGCTGGGTTCTCAGAAAATGGCATTAACGGGATGCCCTCTGACTGGCGCTTAAGCTGCTCGGCGCGAATGTAGTTGTACTTTTTACGACTAATATCGTTTGCAGTTACTCCATCGCGAATAATCGTAGGGCGAATAAACACCATTAAGTTACGTTTAGACTTACTGGTAGTGGTCGACTTAAACAAGTTTCCGATATAAGGGATATCACCAAGAATAGGCACTTTAGACACGCTCTCTTGCACATCATCATCAATTAATCCGCCCAGTACAATTGTGCCACCATCATCTACAATAACGGTGGTTTTGATCTCACGTTTATTAATCAGAATATCTACTGAGGTTGCGCCGCTAATACTTGATACCTCCTGCTCTATAAGCAGTTGTACTGCGTTACCTTCGTTGATTTGCGGAGTGACTTTCAGCTTAATACCTATTTCTTGACGCTCTACTGACTGAAATGGGTTGGTGTTATTAGAACCGGTTGTGGAGCCTGTGATAATCGGTACTTCTTGACCCACAATAAAGAAGGCTTCTTCATTATCAAGAGTCGTCAAATGAGGTGTAGACAGTACATTAGAGTTAGTATCTGTGCTAACCGCTTGCAGCACTGCACCCCAACCGTCTTTTACTGCACCCACCAAGAAACCATTTACGCCACCAAGCAATGAAGCAAGCGCGGTATAGTCTCCTTCTGTTGTTTCATCAAACGAGTATGGGTCGCCATCGTCATCAAAACCCACTGTGGTTGTAGTCGTATCCTCTGCTTGTTCTGCTGCAACAGCTAATGAACCAATACCTACCACGTTACCATTGCTAAACTGCTGGGCACCGTATTTTTCACTTGCCCACTGCACACCAACCGTGGTGCCATCGCCTTCAAAAACTTCCACAATTATCGCTTCCACTTGTACTTGTGCGCGGCGGATATCTAGTTGGCGAATAACGTCTTCTAATGAACGCATCATATCTGGCTGTGCAGTGATAACGAGGGCATTGGAATCTTCGTGAGCTTCAATGCTGATATCACGAGCCGCTTTGCTGGTTGATTTAGCCGCACCTTGCTCTTCTGCTTGAATACTGGCGCTAACTCCTTGTAATACTTTGACTAGCTCTTCCGCTTTGGAATATTTAAGGAAAATAACTCGCGTATTCCCGCTGGTTTCTAATTCTTGATCCATGCGTTCGATCAGGTTCACAATTCGCTGGCGTGCTTTGATGTCGCCACTGACCATAATACTGTTTGTTCTGTCATCAGCCACTACGCGAGGAGCATCTTTGCCACTTGCGCTGGCTTTACCCGTAGTTTTATTAATACTCTCAATGATGCGTACCAATTCTGTGGCCGAGGCAAATTTTAGCTTAACGATTTCCACTTCTTCATCGCCGGCTTTATCTACGCGCTCAATGATTTCCACCAATCGATTTACCACTGCGGCTCGCCCAGTTAGCATCATAACATTTGATGCATCATGGCTGACGACGTTTCCGCCGCCTGCTTGGTCATTTAGCTGACGCAAAATAGGCGCAAGTTCACGTACCGGTACGTTATACACCGGCATTACCCGGGTGATCATTTCATCCCCGTCAAACGGTGTGCCTTCTACAACGGGCAAGTTTGATGTTTTTGCGTCTTTTGAACGTACCACTTTGACTATACCGGTCGGCATTTCAACCACGGCGTAGCCATACACTTGCAACACGTTTAAAAAGAATTGGTAATACTGCTCCTCGTTTAACAGATCGTAACTGCGAACAGATATTTTGCCGCGCACATTAGGGTCAACAATGATGGTTCTTTTGAGGTTTTTACCCACGATATTAATGAATTCACCGATATCAGTGTTTTTAAAATTAGGTGAGTATTCGTTGGCTGCTACATAAGTTGACGCAGAGAAAAATGCGGCTCCAATAATAAGGCACAAGCTGGGTAATATATTACGGCTTGTTCGCTGGATAAAATTCATTCTAGTTATTCCTGTTCCGCATAGGGTAATTCTAAAAACAAGGTCAGCAAATCGTTGTCTCGACTGACGGTAATTTGTAAGGATTGCGCACCACGCAACTCGCCCATGGCCTCAACAGCTTGCTGAGGATCGGTTAAATTCAAACCATTAATATCAGTAATCACATCGCCATTTTGTAAACCTGCCGCTTTAAATAATGCAGGCTTTTTACCTGGACTGACGCGATAGCCTAGTAACTCACCATCAGCACTATGGGGAGCGACCGAAATAAAATCAGTAAAATTAGCAGGTTGTTGCTGAAGCATACGCGTGGCGTCTACCACGTCATCAGACAAGGTAATCACGTTATCTTGCATCGGCGAGGGAGAAATTGCAGGTGCAGGGCGTCGAGGAGTACTAGAGCGTTTTTTATTGGCTTCATCAAAATCAACACCATCTAACATAAGCGTCTCATTCACCACCCCGTTACGAATGATAACTCTGTCACGAAACACTTCACGTAACGTAGCATTGGTGCCGATGATTTTTTCGCCTAGGCCGTAGGTGTCTTGACTACCTCGGTTTTCAATAATTGCGGCACCTTGTTCTTGCACTGAGCTGGTGACTACACCGGTCAGCGTCAGATTTAGTTTTGTTTCAGGTGCATCAGTAACGGTTTGTTCAGCCACTGGTGAGGCTTGAAAATCGCCAAATAAATTAAGTCGTTTTATGGCATTCAAATTCAGTGTGGAATTATTACCAGACGCTATCGGGGCAAGGCGCGTTAATGGCGCATCATTATGTGCCAATTCGCTTTTAGGCCATAAACGCCACGTCAACTCGGCTAAATACGCTAATAAGAAAATCACTAATATCGCCACAACAACGCGATTTATCAGCTGCTGATACTTAATTAAGCTTAGCCACAAGTGATTGAAATTATAGTTAGTGATAGTTCTTTTCTCGCAGTTGAATCTTATAAATCATCGGCTGAGCCATACTCAGGCGTGTACGCACTGAATAGTTTACCATGGGAGCTGAGCCCCGTTTTCATCAAAAAAATGACCGGTATCCGCTATGGTTAACCGCTCAATTAAGGTAACTATTTTTCTCGATGCATCTTGTACTGTACTCGTTGCATCTTGTCCACCCATATCAGTTTGAACCCAACCTGGGCTTAGCGCGCAAACAATTTGCTTGCTAGCCTGACACTGTAATGCAAAACGACGCGTAAACATATTCAGCGCAGCTTTACTCATGGCGTAAGCGTCTAACGGTGCTTGAGCAAATTTGTCACTTTGGGCGATAGATGCAACCCCTGAGGATAACTGAATAACGCGCGCCTGTGAGGTTAACGTATCGTGCAATGCTTGGCACATTAAGCTGGGCGCCACACTGTTCACTAAAAAATTATCCATAAAGGCGGTTTGCGTCCATTCACCGAAGGCTTCATTAGCGCTTACCCCGGCGTTATTAATCAGCACATCAATTTTGAACTGGCCTTGTACGCACTCTGCCAATTGTTCGATTGATGCCTGTGAACAAAGATCAGCATGTAAAATGTGCATCCTATCTTCTTCTTGCGTTTTTAACGCGAGTAAGTCTGCTTGCTCAGCATTTGCTCGGCAAACGCCAATCACGACATCCCCCAGGGAAAAATATTGCTGGCATAGCCCTAAACCCAAACCACGGTTAGCACCTGTGACAAGCACAGTTTTCATCGGTTAAGTTTTCCTTTTAGGGGCTGTGGGCGTAACATAAACCACTTATATTTTATTATTATTTTTAAATTTCTTTCCATCAATGATAACGAGTCGCCATCGGGGTCACAACTCTATTAAGCATTCGTTACGAAAATATTACATATCGGCCACTCTTTATGTCAAACAACATGCAAAACCGCAAAAATTCTTTTACAGAACAAAGTGTTCGCTTAGATAAATGGCTTTGGGCTGCGCGCTTTTTTAAAACCCGTGCTCTGGCCAGAGAAGCAGTGATGTCAGGCAAGGTCAGTTACAATGGCCAACGTTGCAAACCAAGCAAAGCGGTAGAGCTCGGAGTTACAATAAAAGTTCCCCAAGGATACGATGTAAAAGAGATCGTCGTGGTAGAATTAGCTGAACATCGTCGTTCTGCTCCGTTAGCCCAGCTGATGTTCGAGGAAACCCCGGAAAGCCTCGCACAACGTGAAAAAAATGCTGAGATGCGAAAGTTAAGTGCTTTTCATAGCCCCAAGCCTGATCAGCGCCCTGACAAGAAACAACGCCGACAAATTATCCAACTTAAACATCAGTAATCAGCGAAAAGCTGCTACATAGAGAAATTATTATGTCTTTTGACCAATTGCATCGCTACCTTTTCAATCAAGCTCATGTGCGTGGTGAGCTCGTTAGATTAGAAAACAGCTACCAATCTATTTTGGATTCTTACGCTTACCCACCTGTCATTCAAAAACTGCTTGGTGAATTAATGGCAGCCACATCACTACTGACTGCAACATTGAAATTTGAAGGGGATATTGCCCTGCAGTTGCAAAGCGATGGCCCGGTAAACTACGCCGTTATCAACGGCACTCACAATCAGCAGTTGCGCGGCGTAGCACGATGGGATGAGTCGTTGGCTGAACTACCCGATGACTTTAGTCAGCTGTTTACAAAGGGTATTTTAGTGATCACTATTACCCCTGAAGACGGTGAACGTTATCAAGGAATGGTAGCTCTGGATAAACCGACCTTAGCAGAATGTATCGAGAGCTATTTTCAACAATCAGAGCAGCTTGCAACCAAAGTTATTTTGCGCACCCAGCAAACTGATAGCGGCGCAAAGGCCTGCGGCATGTTCTTGCAAATTCTACCCACCAGCAGTCAGGCAACAGCGACCGGCGACACAGGATTCGAGCATTTAGCTAAGCTAACCGAAACCATTAAAAATGAAGAACTATTTAGCTTACCTGCTGAAGATATTCTTTATCGCCTTTACCATCAGGAAGAAATTGAAGTTTACCCGCCAGCTGACATTATTTTTAAATGCAGCTGCAGCCGAGAGCGCAGCGCGAATGCACTAGCCGCAGTGCAAAAAGAGGAATTATTGGATATTGTTGCTACCGAGGGCGCTATCAAAATGAACTGCCAATATTGTCATCGCGAATATCGCTTCGATGAAATTGACGTGCACGCCATTCACGCAGGTACTTTTGCGATGGACACACAAAGCGACCAATAACTGCAGGCCGCGCAAACAAGTCTATCAGCGCAAACCTTGCTTGCCCTTTTTCGTTAAGGGCAAGTGTGAGGAATATAGATGCTGGCGATTAAACCACCTTCAGGGTGGTTTTTTAATGTCACTTCGCCGCTGTGCATATCGACAATTCGCTTGATAATGGCAAGCCCTAACCCTGAGCCCAAACTCCCTCTGGCCTTGTCGCCTTGAGTGAAGGGTTTGAACAAACCTTCAATTTGCGTATCAGGAATACCTGGGCCGAAATCCCGGATAGAGAAAAACAGCAAATTACGCGCCTTATCGTAGCCAGAGCGAATTTCAATGTCTTCGCTACCATAGCGAAAAGCATTTTCAATCAGGTTGTCTAACACCCGCTTAAGCGCGACCCTGCGCATACAAGCAGTCGGAATAGGTTTGAGGTGCAAGTGAATATTGTGATGCTCTTCAATGTTGCGCACTTGAACTGCATCACGGATAAGATCGTTCACGTCCACGCTAACCATGCTCTCTTGTTGATCTTGGCGTACATAATTAATGAACTGATCGATGATTTCGTTCATATCTTCGATGTCATTCACTATGCCTTCCTTTAACCAATCTTGGGCTTCAGGGAGCATTTCAGTGGCTAAACGAATGCGGGTCAATGGTGTGCGTAAATCATGAGAGATACCGGCCGTTAACAGCGCCCTGTCATCTTCAAGTTGCTTTATTCCCTTGGCCATTTGATTAAATGCCTGAGTAACAGCCATTAATTCAGTTGAGCCTTGCGCTTCAAGCGGCGGCGGTATATTCCCGCGCCCAACTTCAATTGCCGCATGTTGCAAGGCTTGCAATGGTTTATTCAGCCTACGCACGAATATCCAACCACCGGCGACACTTAAAATACCAATCACCAATAAGTAAATGGTCAATGGCGAAATATCCGACTCACCGTGGCTCAGCATAGGAATAGTAACCCACACGCTAGGATCCTGCGGCGGTTTAACCCACACCAAATACGGATTACCTTGAGTAATACGCACTTCCGCGTCGCCGCCGAGTTTCAAACTCATTTGGCGAGACAAATAAGGATAATAAATCGCCTGTTCTACCCCTTCCACTTGCGCTTTTTCATTACTCAATAAGCGCATGCCAGTAGCAGCAAAAAAGCGCTTATGCAGCTCGGGATCTTTATGGTCAATTTCTTCGATAAAAACTAGGTTGATCTGCGTAGCCAACAAGTTATTAATTTGCTGGTAACTGGGGCGGATGAAGTAATAGGTCACAGACAAATACGATACCACTTGATTGATCAGTAACAACATACCAATCAGCAGTACCGTTTGCCCGAAAGCACTTTTAGGAAGGAATCTCACGTTTTATAATTTACGCTAGCGACGGCTAGGCTCCGCCACCGTCTGGTACAAATACGTAACCTAAGCCCCACACGGTTTGAATGTAACGTGGGTTCGCAGGGTCTTCTTCAAGCATGCGGCGTAAACGAGATACTTGCACATCGATGCTACGCTCAAGAGCACTGTAGTCACGGCCACGTGCTAAGTTCATCAATTTATCCCGCGATAACGGCTCGCGTGGATGGGTAACCAAAGATTTCAGCACAGCAAACTCGCCACTGGTCAATGTCATGGGCGTACCTTCGCTAGACATTTCACGCGTACCCAAATTCAATTTGAACTTGCCAAACTCAACAATCTGCTCAGCGTGAGACGGCGCACCAGGAGCTTCAATCACTTTACGCCGTAAAACCGCTTTCACCCGTGCCAATAACTCACGAGGATTGAACGGTTTGGGCAAATAATCATCTGCGCCCATTTCAAGGCCAATAATACGATCAACTTCATCGCCTTTGGCTGTTAGCATCACGATAGGAATTTCATTTTCTTTTTGACGTAATCGCCGGCAAATAGACAAGCCATCTTCCCCAGGCAACATTAAATCAAGTACCATCAAATGGAAGTTCTCACGCTCTAGCATGCGATCCATTTGTTCTGCATTGGCAGCCGCTCTTACCTGATAACCTTGCTCGACTAAGTAACGTTCAAGCAGGCTGCGTAAACGCATATCATCGTCTACAACTAAAATTTTTGTGGTTTCTTGTCCCATTATCGGATCCCTTTATCACAGTAAAGCCACTATAAGGTAAAGCGCTGAAATTCCAAAGCATCCTCTGGGTTTGCAACATTTTGGTTTGTTACAAAGTTTGTCCCGTGGCACACGTCACATCAGCCATTTAGCTGATGTAGTGTTGCATTTTTAGCACTAACGCAATTCGTTAGTTGATTTGAACTGCTTAACCTAGCAAAACAATCTATGTGAAAAAAACACCACTCACTAACTCGTGTTGGCGCGCGCCCGACTCGCTTTTGCACAGCGCAAACCCTGTCTTCTACAACGCCAGTATTTATCACTAAATAAGAATAGCGCTTGACCCTAACTAGCCGCTTGCATTTAAATGGTATTCATTTTTTCCATCAAGAAACCTACATGTCTGTAAAACACCCAATTATTGCAATCACTGGTTCTTCTGGGGCTGGCACCACTTCAACCACCAATGCGATCCGTCATATCTTTCGTAATTTGTCGGTGAATGCTGCTGTTGTGGCTGGCGATAGCTTTCACCGTTTTACACGCCCAGAGATGGAAGTCGAAATTCGTAAAGCCCAAGAACAAGGCCGACACATTAGCTATTTTGGCCCCAAAGCCAATGATTTCGTAATGCTCGAACAATTGTTCAGTGAATATGCTGAAACGGGTCGCGGCAAACACCGTCACTATTTGCATTCATTTGACGAAGCGGTGCCGTTTAATCAAATGCCCGGTACTTTTACGCCATGGCAGGAACTGCCAACCAATACCGACGTATTATTTTACGAAGGCTTACATGGTGGCGTAGTCACGGAAGAGGCTGACGTTGCGACACACGTAGACTTATTGGTCGGTATGGTACCCATCGTAAATTTAGAATGGATCCAGAAAATAGTGCGCGATACCGCAGAGCGGGGCCATTCACGAGAAGCCGTCATGAGTAGCATAGTGCGCAGCCTAGACGATTACTTTCAATATATTACACCGCAGTTTTCTCGTACCCATGTAAATTTTCAACGTGTACCAACCGTTGATACTTCAAACCCCTTTAGCGCCCGGGAGATCCCCAGCCAAGACGAGAGCTTTGTTGTCGTGCGTTTTCGCCGAGAAATGAAAACCGTTAATTACCCGTATTTACTGCAAATGATCGACGGTGCTTTTATGTCTCGTATCAACACCTTAGTGGTACCAGGTGGTAAAATGGGCTTGGCGATGGAGCTTATTCTCACGCCTTTATTAGAAGAGATCCTCGACAAAAAACGCCGAGCGGGTTTTCAAATGGACTGGGTCTCAGATAAATAATTCCAATCATTAGGGCGTGTTGATTTTTTCTGCTCATTTTTGCAGCGATCTGTGTGCTGTTTAGGCAAGGCGAATGTTTGAAGGTCTAGTGGGCTAAATCAAAAGTATTCAACGCGGTATAAACAGTACACAGGCGCTGCCCGAAGGGGGCGTCATGGAAGTATTTTACTCTTTGTCACAGTCCTTTGACTTAGCCCACTAAGCCCGCAGGACTGTTTTGCGATTAAAACGCTTCCATTTAGACCAAAATTCGTTCAGCAAAGCTCAACACGCCCTAACTAACATGGTATAACGCAATCTTATTCATTTAGTTGCCTTACAGGCAAAACAGAATTAGGTCGTACGTTATGCCCCATCCCTTTGCTCAAGCCGATTTGCCAGCCAGTTTTATTGAATTGCTCAGCAGCCTAATGCGCAGCCCCAGTGTGGTCGGCGCAGAGCATTCATTTTTTCGCGTGTTGCAACGTGAATTAGAAGAACGAGGTGCAAAAGTTACTTGGTATGAAGGCTTGCTTGTGGCTCAGGGCAACGCCCCAGATAGCATGATGTTTTCGGCGCATATTGACCGCCATGGTTTAGTCTGTACAGGCCCAAATGAATTCCAGTACGCTGCTTTTGTGGCGGGTGCTCGCTCTGATTTGCTAGGCAACTCTGTCAGCGAAAGCTTAATGCGTAAAATAGTCGACCGTTTCGATGATGAGTCGGTTTACGCTTACGAGCCTTGGTCCGGCGCATATCGTGGGCGCGGCACCATCAAAGGAGCTTATATCTGTGAGAATCGCAATAACCTTATTTTTGAAGTCGATGGATTAGAACACGTTGTAGCAGGCACACCTGTGGCCTTTACCGATAAGCTAAACATTACAGATCAAGCGTTAGTAGGCCAGCTCGATAATATATTGACCACTGCTGCTCTTGTGCATTTATTCGAAGGTGGGTTCCAAGGAACAGCTTTTTTCACAGCTCAAGAAGAAGCTGGAAAAAGTTGGCGCTATTTACTTGAATGGTTCAGACGCTTCGGTGGCTCAACTAATCAGTTAATTGTTGTAGATACCAGCCCCTACCCGGATTTACCTACTGCAGCACAGCAAAACCTTATATTGCGTCACAAAGACGCCAACGCTGTGTTTAACCCGCGTTTAACTGAACGTTTGATGGCTGAATGTCAAAATCTGGGTCTTAGTTATCAATTTAAAGACACCTATGTAGAAGCGCAAAATGCCAAGCTGATCGCCAATGGCGACGCTCCTTATTCCCTAGGCGCCACCGAGTTAGGTCGAATTATCTCTGCATCTAATGGCTTGGTGGACGGCACAACCCTACAAATTCCATCGTCGGGCTATCACACCATGCAGGAGTCGGCGCCGTTGTCTTCTGTTGCAGGTTTTTTGCGTATGCTAGCGGTGTTGGCTAAAGGATAACTAAGTGGCAGGGCTAAAGGCTAAGATTTCAATTCAAACAAAGAACGCATAATACCGAGCGAATTTGCTGTTAAACTGCCACGCCTAAAGGCGTGGCTAGAACAATGTGCCAAAGATTGGCTTAGATTTTTTCTACTTTTTGATAACCTTCGTTCGTTAGCTCGTTGTTTACACATTCAAGCAAAAACGTATTTAGGTTTTGTCCACCTGTACCATCTTCTTCAGCAATGTCATTACAGTACTGTTTTAATTCTGCAATCAATGCTGCATCGGCAACTTCGCCTTCATCAGCAACCGCACCGAACAATGTCAGTGATAACACCAATCCTAGTAAAAATTTCATAAATTCCTCACCAAAATAAGGATGCCTTACGGCGATAGAAACGCTTATTTCTTGCAGCAGTTTTTGTCTGCAATCGGCGGATTTTTACGCCCAATTTCAAATCTCGTCAAGAAAATTTAACCTTAAGATTGAAAATAATTAACAGCTTAAATAATGACTTTTTAAAATCATAATTTTCAATAACTTAGTTTTACCTCAACTACGCCTCATATAGGCAGGTTCTGTCGCAGTTTAACGACATATTGGCCCTTTAATCACGGCTTTCAAATGGTGTCACTAGCAAGTAACACTTTTTTGCACTTTGCTGAGCAATATAGGCACCTTTTTTGGGCCTATAACGGTATACTTAGCCCAACACTCAAACTCTACGATTTTTCATGCTGACCAAAAAATCCATTACTTATCTCGTATTGGCGACCACAGCCATATTCATTGCGGTGCAAGGTTACCGCGTGTGGTTGCTCAATAGTGTTAAATTCATTAGTTTTGATAGCCGCTTAAAAGAAATTTCCGGTATTGAGTTCGATAAAAGGCAACGTTTGTGGGCAATCAATGATGGTGGCGATGAACCCCGCTTGTATCAACTTGACGATACAGGTGACATCGTCCGCAGCATCAAAATCACCAATGCCAAAAATTCTGACTGGGAAGACATGACCCAGGACTATTTTGGCCACTTTTTTATTGGTGATTTTGGCAACAACGACAATGATCGCGAATGGTTAACCATCTACAAAATTGAAAACCCTATCGATATAAAAGGGGATACCACCACTGCTGAAATCATTAAGTTTACCTACCCCAAATTCAAGGCCGTAAACGGTGAAAAACCGCGTAAAAATGTACATTATGATGTTGAGGCCTTTATCTATTTTAAGCGCAATTTATACCTGTTCACCAAAAATCGTACGAGCCCTTTTGATGGGAAAACACGCATTTACAAAATTGGTGATCACGCAGCAAATTTTGACGCTGAATACATTAATGAATTCTCGACCTGTACCATCATAAAAGAACTGTGCTGGGTGACTTCAGCTGCGCTTAGCCCAGATCGCACCAAGTTGGTATTACTCGATTCAGAACGATTGTGGTTGTTCGAAAATTGGAAAGATGATGACTTCTTTTCCGGTGACGCTTATCAAATTGATTTAGGCATAGTCACTCAAAAGGAAGCAGTTACATTTGCTGCGGACAACAATACCATTATTTTTACTGACGAGGTCTTTAATGGCATTGGTGGCAATGGTTACAGTATCCAATTAGACAAAGCGAAGAAAATTCCCGTTAGAAAACAAATGAAAAAATCAATTAAAGTTAAGCCCAGACCTAAGCCTATAGCACCACCCCCTAAATTGGACACACCCGCGGTTCCTCTGTCGTCACCAAAGCCCGTCCCTAAATCGCCACCCGCTAAATTGGCCCCCACAATAGAGCCAAAACCCGTTCAAACAGCCGAGACTGAACCGGCATAGTAAACCGCTATTGAGTCACATCTAGGGGCATCTATTGCTCTCCTAACCCATCTCAAATTTCTTTTTTTGTGAAATATCTATTGTTTGTCCAGTAGAACAAAATCGTGTTTTTTCCGTGATACTTTCGGGATATTTACCTCGCAATATTGATTGTGCATTAACACAAATTCACTATTGAGGAACGATCATGAAGCGCACAACTATTCTATCTGCGGCAGCAATGCTAGCGTTATCAAGCCAACAAAGCTTGGCCGCCGACATCAGTGTCGAAGTACAAAATTTAACCCACGGTTTATATTTCACCCCCATAGCGGCAGTTATTCATACCCCAGATGTCAGCTTGTTTGAAGTAGGCGAAGCAGCCAGTACAGAATTACAGATGATGGCTGAGGGTGGCAGCATCGACGGAATCACCACAGTAGCGACAGCTGCTAGTGCTGACATGATTGCAAACCCTGCAGGCGGATTACTTGCCCCTACAATGAGCGCCTCAGGGGATGTCATGACCACAGACGGTAACGTCATGTTGTCTGTTGTGGCCATGGTTTTACCCTCAAACGATGGTTTCGTGGGTCTCGATAATTGGGAAATCCCAACCGAAGCAGGCACTTACACTGTATTTCTAAATGCATATGATGCAGGTACAGAAGCCAACGACGAACTGCGGGGTAGCGGCGCACCAGGTATGCCAGGCATGCCTGTTCCACCTCCACTTGAGCCACTGCTAGGCACTGGCGGTAGCGGCGTTGCAGGTGCAGACACCAATGCTACTGTACATATTCACCGCGGTAACATCGGCGATGACTCGTTAACAGACGGTGTTAGTGACGTAGACAACGCGGTTCATCGCTGGTTAAACCCAGTCGCAAAAGTAACAGTAACCGTCAGATAAGGAGACTGTTATGCCAAATATAATCAGACATTATAAGAAAGCCATTTTGCTGGCATTGCCATTAGCGCTTAGCGCCTGTGGCGACGACACCAAAGAAGTGATTGTTGAAGTTGAAGTACCCGCCCCAGTGCCTACGCCCGTTGACGTAAGCTACGATGTAACGGTTATCAACCTAACCAACGGACAACCTGTATCCCCTCCCGCTGTTGTTTTGCATGCTGACGGTAACTTGTGGGCAGTAGGTCAGGTACCTTCTGTTGAGTTAGAGCGAATAGCAGAAGTCGGTGACTCTGAGTCGTTCCTAACCCTAGGGATGACAAGTGCCGGTGGCGAAGGCCCAATCATGCCTGGCGACCAGCAAACTATCAGTGTAACCATCCAAGACATCACTGATGCTAAGTTGACTATTGCGGCAATGCTAGGCAATACCAATGATGCGTTTACCGGCTTAAACGCATGGGATTTATCTCAATTAGAGGTAGGTGACAGCTGGACCAGCAACCGCCCTGCATATGATGCAGGCACTGAGAAAAACTCCGAAAGTGCCGCAACTGTACCAGGCCCTGCTGCAAGCGGTGAAGGCTTTAATCCTACCCGTGATGACACTGGCTTTATCTCCATGCATCCAGGTGTGGTTAGTGCTGACGATGGCTTAAGTACCTCAGCTTTAACCGTTGAGCACAAGTTCGACAACCCTGTCATTCGTGTGCGCATTACGCGAACGGAATAACAAAAAATAATGTGAGGAGATAGGTGTATAAAGTAAAAAGCGCTGATCGAATGAAAGATAAGCGCTTTTTTATCGCTCTATATGTTTTTAAATAGTGGTACTCCCTATGACAGATAGCATCCTCATTGTTGAAGACGACCTTGATATAGCCAACCTAATGCGGGTTAATTTATTAGAACTTGGTGTTGAAATAGACCATCAAGTCGACGGCAAAACTGCGCTACAACAAGCACTAAGTAACGAGTATGACGTTATTTTACTAGACGTCATGCTACCCAACATGAGCGGCTTAGATATTTGTCGTAAAATTCGCGATGAACGCCCGATGCAAATCATCATTATGCTGACCTCGAAGAACTCTGAAACCGATAGGGTACTGGGGTTAGAGTTAGGCGCAGATGATTACATGACAAAGCCTTTTAGCGTGCGTGAGCTACAAGCTAGGGTGCGTTCACAGTTACGCAAAGTGCACGCTTTGCGCCAGTCCCACGTACCGTCACAGCAACCAGATGAAGCACTAAATACTGGCAATTTACGAATAGACCAAAAAACCCATCAGGTGTTTTTAGCAGAGCAAGAACTGGTGCTCACCGCCACCGAGTTTGAACTATTGCATCATCTTGCCAGCCACCCAGGCCAAGTATTCAGCCGAAGCCAATTGCTAGAATCGGTATGGGGTTATCACCACCGCGGCTATGAACATACGGTGAACTCTCATATCAATCGACTGCGGGCCAAGCTCGAAAACGATGCCACCTCCCCTAAAATTGTGCAAACCGTCTGGGGTGTGGGCTACAAATTTAATCCTCAAGGGGTATCTGGCTAATGAAAATCTGCTTCTATCAACGTTTAGCTATTTCACTGGTGGCGGTATTTATGCTGGTCATGATTGCCTGTTTTTACTCCACTAATGAGTTGCAAAAACTAACCCAACAAGAAGCGGAACAAAAACTACACATAGGCCTAGCCGAGCACCTGGTGCGCGACAATCCACTGTTAAAAGAAGGCGTATATGACTACGACGCGTTAGGGAACCTTTTCCATTCTTTGATGATATTGGGGCCTAACTTTGAGTTTTACTACCTAGACCCGCAAGGCAAAATACTCACCTATTCGGCGAAACCAGGTAAGGTAAAGGCCAAAACCGTAGACATCGGGCCGATTAAGCATTTGATTGGCGACAATCGTAGCTTTCCCGTTGAAGGAGATGATCCTAGGCAACTCGGTCGTCATAAAATTTTTTCCGCTGCGCCTGTCTATAATGACGACAAACTGCAAGGTTATTTGTATGTCATTATTGGCGGTGAGCGTTATGACTCCATTCTGGCCAGTTTAAAAAACAGCCAAAGCATGCGTGAAATTGCCATATTCCTAGTAGTCGGTTTAATGCTGTTACTAGTTGCTTTGTTAGTGATGTTTAAGTACTTCACCACGCCACTGAGGCGCTTAAGTGACGACATGGAAAAGGTTCGCGAAGCTGATTTTCACCGCGATCAAGTACCCCGTGATTTAGCCGTTTGGAATAAAAACAGCCACAACGAAGTTGACCGCCTTGGCTGTGCATTTACCGATATGCTGACTCATATCGATAACCAATTTGAGCAGCTGAGCAAAATCGATACCCAGCGCCGCGTGCTTTTAGCCGATTTATCCCATGATTTGCGCACACCGCTGGCCAGTTTGCAGGGCTATATTGAAACACTAGCGTTAAATGGTGAGACCTTATCCAAACAGGACCGGGATCATTTCGTTGACGTGTCCCTTAAGAATGCTAAAAACCTTAAACACCTTATCGACCAAATCTTTGAGCTCGCTTATTTAGAAGGCGGGCAAGTCACCTTGCATCAAGAGCCCTTCCCTCTTGGAGAGCTACTTCATGATGTAGCGGCTAAGTTTGCCTTAGACGCACAAAACAAAAACATACAGATTCGCGTCATCCCTAATCACTTCGAGTATCACGTGTTTGCAGACATAGGTAAATTGGAAAGGGTGCTGACTAACTTAATTGCCAACGCCATTCGCCACACGCCACAAAAGGGCAAAATAGATTTAGCTGTTGCGATACACAACGACAAACTCAGGGTGGATATTCGCGATACTGGGGTTGGTATCAGTGACAAAGAAATCGCTTTTATTTTTGATGCGCGCTATCAAGCAAGTAACACTGAGAAAGACACCTGCAGCCACGCTGGTTTAGGCTTAGCCATTTGTCAAAAACTAATGGCGCTACTCAATTCAGACTTAACGGTTGAGAGCAAACTAGGCAAAGGCACCTGCTTTAGCTTTGAGTTAACACTGGTAAACAGCAATGCATTAGCTCATTAGGGTGAGGGATCAATTTGCTATATCATATGCCGCTTGTTTCGTTTTAGAGCGTTTTTTATGTTGCATACCCTCTTTATTGCCTTCGCAATAGTCCTTATCCTTTAAGGCATCGGCCCTATGTTGTTTCCTAATAAATGGCGGAATTACCTGCAGCAAATGGTAGAACAGCCTGTAAATCAATTACGTAGCGTCGATGGCGTGCTTGTGACCATAGGTGTCGTCAGCCTGTTTTTCCTGATATAAAAATTAAGCGCATTTTTGTATTCAGATGCCGCTTGAAATTTGATAGGATCCCCGCCTAATTTTCTGACACTTCTCTAATCCATGGCTAAAAATGTAGTGGTACTCGGAACCCAATGGGGTGACGAGGGTAAAGGTAAGGTTGTAGATCTTTTAACTGATAAAGCAACCTATGTTGTTCGTTATCAAGGTGGACACAACGCAGGACATACACTGGTCATTGACGGCGAAAAAACCGTTTTGCACCTCATTCCTTCTGGTATTTTACGTGAAAACGTAACCTGTGTTATCGGCAACGGTGTTGTCCTTAGCCCTGAAGCATTGCTGAAAGAAAGCGCGATGCTTGAAGAGCGCGGCGTACCTGTAAAGGAGCGCTTGCGTATCAGTGAGGCTTGCCCACTTATTCTTCCCTTTCACGTCGAGCTTGATTTAGCCCGTGAAAAAGCCCGTGGCGACAAGCCAATCGGCACCACTGGTCGCGGTATTGGGCCAGCATACGAAGACAAAGTCTCTCGTCGTGGCTTACGAGTGGGTGACTTGTTTAATCCAACCGATTTCGCTGTAAAGCTAAAAGAAGTGCTTGAGTATCATAACTTTATGCTGACCAACTATTATAAAGTTGAGCCAGTAAGCTATGAGAAAACACTGGCTGATGCATTAGCTGTGGCTGATATATTAAAAGCCATGGTGGTTGATGTAACTGACGTATTAGATCGCGCCCGTAAACGCGGTGACGAAATTATGTTTGAAGGCGCTCAAGGCACCTTGCTTGATATTGACCACGGTACTTACCCTTATGTAACCTCAAGCAATACCACTGTTGGTGGCGTAGCAACTGGCGCTGGCTTTGGCCCGCTTCATTTAGATTACGTACTGGGCATTGTTAAAGCTTACACAACGCGTGTTGGTTCTGGCCCATTCCCAACGGAATTAGATTGTGATGTAGGCCAGCATTTAGGCATTAAAGGCCATGAATTCGGCGCAACCACTGGGCGTAAACGCCGCACGGGTTGGTTCGATGCCGTTGCCATGAAACGTGCTGTGCAAATTAACTCTATTACTGGCTTTTGCTTAACCAAATTAGACGTACTTGATGGCTTAGAAACTCTGAGTATTTGTACTGGCTACAAGCATGCAGATGGCACAGTAAAAGATGTTCCGCCTATGGCTGCTGATGATTATGAACTCATCACACCTGTGTATGAAGAAATGCCGGGCTGGAGTGAAAACTCTTTCGGTGTGACCGAGTATGATAATTTGCCTCAAGCCGCCAAAAACTATATCAAACGCCTAGAAGAGTTAACGGGCGTACCAATCGATATTATCTCAACGGGCCCTGACCGCAACGAAACCATCGTTCTGCGTCACCCATTTGAGGTGTAATAGCCAATTGTTGTATTCTGAAAGCCGCTTTTAAGCGGCTTTTTTTATGCCTGCGCTTTTGCCATAGTTTCGCCAGCGCGTATTCGATAGTACATTGCTCACGTAGACCCAAAAGGAAACACCATGTCAGTTATGCCTTTTCATTTAGCCATTCCCGTTACCAGCTTGGTGGCAAGCAAAGCCTTTTACGGCGAATTGCTCGGCTGCGAGCAAGGCCGCTCTTCAGAAAACTGGATAGATTGGAACTTCTTTGGTCATCAATTAGTGACGCATTTGGTTGCGGCAATGCCAAGCCAACCTGCACCAAACAAGGTCGATGATAAAGCCGTACCTGTGCCGCATTTCGGGGTTGTGCTTAAGATGAAAGATTGGCAAAACTTAGCTCATCGCCTGCAAGCCGCTGAGGTGAGTTTTGTGATTGAACCCTATGTGCGTTTTAAAGGGCAGCCTGGGGAGCAGGCTACACTTTTTTTACTCGACCCGTGTGGCAATGCTCTTGAATTTAAAGCATTTAACGATATTGGTCAGCTGTTCGCCGGTTGATCAGAAACCTTAGCAGTTTGGATCTGTCGGATAGTTTTAGCTTCCTGGGAGGTTTCTGAGGTTAACTCGGCCATGGTTTCTGCATAGTTACTGTGATAACGCCCAGGTTTATGATTCACCGCGAGTATTACGTTGGTCGTCACCATCCCTGCCAATGAAATGGCCAATAAAATTGGGTTCATAATGAACAGTGCCCCAACTACGATTAAAGTGTCTACCACTAGCTGAAATGTACCTGCGCGAATACCTCGGCTGCCTTGTAAATAAAATGCCAGAATACCCAAGCCACCCAAACTGGATTTGTGTCTGAATAAAATTAGCATGCCCATACCAATTAGCATTCCTCCCACAACGGCACCAAAAACCGGCTGAATGTCACTCAGGGATATGAACAAATGCATGTTTTCCACCAGCAAAGACACCAGCGTAATGGTCACAAAGGTATTCAGGGTAAAACGCCAGCCTAACTGTTTCAGCGCAATGTAATAAAACGGCAAGTTCACAATAAAGAACAGTAAACCAAATTTAACCGGTACAAACTGGCTCAGCAATAGCGCAATACCTGCCGTACCACCAATCAATAAACCTAATGCTTTGAAGATGGCTAAACCTAAGCTAACGAAGACCGTACCGCTTAATATGGCCAGTACATCTTCGTAAAATCGATGTGTTGAGGAATGCATACCTGAATTTCTCCTAGATTTTTCCAGTGTCTAAACGGGTTTCAAACTCGTTACTGGATATATTTTGAGCAAGTCTATGCTTTCGAGGGGCGGCATTGTACAGTAAAAAGACTCCCTCACAAGCCTTATTGCCACTCAGGTTAACGCCATGTAAATTATTGATATTACTTGTAAAAACAAGTTGGCATTTAGACGATTTAGCCAACTATTTTTGTATGAATAATCTGCGCATTTATAATTGCAAAACCAACGATTGATTAAATATATTTGTTTCAATTTTGCACTATGCGTACCTGCTGCTTGGCGATATGCTAGTGACCCACTTTTTTAAGCTGTCTAATGACTCAGGAGACCCAGTGTCGATTTGTGTGCCACAAGGAATTATTTCGCTAGATAACATTTTGCCCGATGAACCCTTACTGATGATGGGGGCAGGACCGGTACCTATTCCGGCCAAAGTAGCAGCGGCGAATGGCATAGTGATCAACCATCTCGGCGACACCATGGCGCAAATTATCGAACAAGTTAAAGTCATGTCGCGCTATGTTTTTCAAACTGAAAACGGCTTGATTTTAGGCGTCGCCGGCCCAGGTTCAGCCGCTATGGAAATGGCAGTTGCTAATTTAGTTCGCCCTGGCGATAAGGTGCTGAGCATCTGTAATGGGTTCTTTAGTAGTCGCTTGGCTGAAATGGCTGGGCGTTTACAAGCTGATGTGACCAAGGTTGTGATCGATGAGCGGCAGGCGGCAAGCGCCGAAGCCATCGAACAGCATATCATTCGTAGTCAACCCAACGTATTGACCATAGTGCAAGGCGAAACCTCAAATACCGTGCATAACGCCGAGCTAGAGCAGATTTGCCGCGTGGCCAAAAAGCATAACTGCATGGTCATTGTCGATGCAGTTTGTACGTTAAGTACCATGGCATTAGACATGGACGATTGGGGTATTGATGCTGTGATCACTGGCGGCCAAAAAGGCTTGTCGTGTATCCCTGGCATATCCTTAGTGGGTTTTTCAGAACAAGCCTGGGCCTTTATTGAATCTCGCACCGATCAACTTCGTCATTGGTGCCTCGATGCTAAATTAGGCCATCAATTTTGGTACAAAAAGTCTTATCACTACACCGCGCCCGTGTCTGGTATTTTAGCTATTCATGAAGCTCTGCGGTTGGTGTGTACAGAAACGTTACCGGTGCGATTTGACCGCCATGAACGATGCTCAAAAGCGCTGCAAGCTGCAATCGAAGGCATGGGGCTAGAATTGTATGTGGAGCCACATGCGCGTCTTGCGTCGGTGGTAGGCATTAGCCTACCTCAAAATATTATCGGCAAAGACGTTCTGAGTACCATGTCAAACCGTTATCGAGTTGAAATATCCGGCTCATTTGGACCGAATATTGTGCGCATAGGTCAAATGGGTGAACAGTGCCGCACTCATAACTTGTTTCGCACCATTCATGCACTAGGCTCTGCCTTTATCGATTTAGGTCACAAGTTAGATTTACCCACCGGTATGGCTGCTCTTGAAAGCACTTTAGACGATATGCGCTAACCACCCTTAATCACCGTGCATGGCGATGCAATATCGCTTTGCACATGTGTTATTTCATGTAAGTTTTGTTGTCCATGTTATGCGCTCTAATCTATGCTTAAATACCAATAGGGATAGTCAATTCTCACTGTCATTTTGCTGTATTTCCCTTGTGTTAAAACGGACTTATTAACAACGCTATTAGGCGAAAATAAAGGAGAAGAGCATGTCTAAGCTGATACTTTCACTGGATGGCGGCGGTATTCGCGGCGCAGCCACAACGCAATTTTTAACCCATGTCGAGAAAGCCCTTCAAGTAAAACATCAAAAATCCTTACGAGATTGCGTGGATTTTTATGCGGGTACCAGCACGGGCAGCCTTATTGCTTTAGCACTTGCCACCACCGACATGGGCATACAAGATATTAATAAGCTGTATAGCTACGCGAATGCGAAAAAAATCTTTATCGAAAACCGCGGTGCATTTGAACTAGACGGTATCAACGCGCCTAAATATGAAGCCAAGGGTAAAACTGACATTCTTAAAAAGTCCCTCGGTCAGGCGAAAATAAAAGATGTGCCCGAAGGGAAGCATATACTTGCTATAACCTATGGTGTCGAGAAACATCGCCCTCACGTGATTAAGTCAACCCGTAGCGAATTTCAAAACTTACTTTCGTATCAAGTAGCTGACGCCTCAAGCGCAGGGCCAACCTACTTTCCCACCCAAGTCATGAACCTCCCTCCAGATAACGAACAAACATGGTTAATTGATGGTGGCGTAGTAGCGAACAACCCAACCATGTGTGCTATCGCCGAAGCCTGCCGATTATGGCCAGATGCCAATAGACGCGTGTTATCGATTGGCACGGGTACCCAAACACGAAAAATAAATGGACCTGATTCACGTAGTTGGGGAGCACTACAATGGATGCTAAAAGGCTGTATTATTGACGTGTTATCGGATGAAAAAGTCGTTGCTTATCAGGCAATAACCATTACACCACCTGGAAATTATATCCGCGTTAACGCTGAAATGCGCACTCAACCAGGCTTAGACAAAGCCCCCGATGATGCCATGGATGACATTAGCCAAACCAATATTAAGCGCTTAAAAGGCATGGGGGATTTTTGGTATAGCCAGTATGGTGACGCCGTGGTCGAACTGCTTAACGATAGTTACAACGGGCCCTCCCTTGACAGGATTGATGCAACTACAGGTCAGCCCATTCAATACAAGCCAGGGTAACGATTATTTGGCTTGCGCCGCTAACAACCCGCGCATACGTTGCAATTCTTGTTTGCGCTGCTCATCAACTTCAGGGTAATGCATATCCAGTGATTCGAAGGTTTCTACTATGGTTTTGGCAATGATCAGGCGTGCGTTACGCTTGTCATCCGCCGGGATAACGTACCAAGGGGCTTCATTGCTGGTAGTAGAGCCAATACAATCTTCGTAGGCGTGCATATACTGCGGCCAAAACTCCCGCTCTTGTATATCGGCATCGCTGAATTTCCAATTCTTATCTGGGTTGTCAATACGAGCTAAAAAGCGCTTACGCTGCTCTTCTTTAGATAAGTGTAAAAAGAATTTAATCAATCGAGTGCCATTGCGATTCAGGTGTTGCTCTAAATCATTAATCGAGCGGAAACGTTCACGCCATATGTGCTCTTTGTGCATTGCTTCATCAGGGATGTGTTGGCTGTGCAAAATTTCGGGATGCACACGGGCAATTAGCACTTCTTCATAGTATGAGCGGTTAAAAATCCCGATACGTCCCCGCTCCGGTAATGCTAGATTCGAACGCCACAAAAAATCGTGCTCTAGCTCATTTTGACTAGGGTGTTTGAAGCTATGTACTTGACAACCCTGGGGGTTAATTCCCGACATAACGTGCCGAATTGAGCTGTCTTTACCTGCTGCGTCCATGGCCTGAAAAATGATCAACACCGAATGTTCATTAGCTGCGTATAGCATGCGCTGCAAATCACTCATTTTACCAATTTGTTTTTTGAGCTTCTGTTTATAATGCGCTTTTGACGTATACAAAGGGGCAACAGCGGTGGGACGCTGGCTCAAATCACATGACTCGCCCTGTGGTGCTTTAAAATCTGCTGGGTTAACTTTCATTTTGGCCCCTATTTATTAGCATTAATCAACCTCATTGTAGCCCTTACCTTCTGCCTCATAAGGAGCTGTGTCAATTAGGTAGACGAAAGTAAACTCAGTAACGTTCACCTAACGATTAAATGCGCGGCGAGGCTTTAACCTAGTGTATGTAATGCTCAAGCATAAATGCGGTCAGTTCGTCTTCATTGACCAAGCACAACGGCTTATCTGTAAAGCGTTTTAATGCCTCAGTGTCAGGAAATGAATAGTATTGCCCCCCTTGCTGCTCGGTGGTTGTTAACTGTGCGCCGTTATCAAGGGTAACAACGGCGTCAATTAGCAGGTTTACCCCGCTGGGATATAACTGCAATACGTGCCACAAGTAGGACTTTTCCGGCTGTACCTCAAGGTGAGAATGCCCAGCAATACGCCCAGTATCGATACTGGCATTATCGATATAATGCAGCGTTGTGCCGATTTTCTTCTCGCCATTTAACATCGCCCAAAACGTGGCCATGACCCCACGATAATCAGGTAACAAACCTGAATGTAAATTCAATACGCCAAAGCTCGGTAATGCCAGTACATCTTCTTTTAATATACTGCCATATCGAATAGACAGAATGAGTTCCGGTTCTAGTTTAGCTATTTTGGCTAAGCTGAGTGGACTGTTGATATCGTTAAGCTCTGTCACAGGTTGCTGCAAAATGCGGCTCATTTGGGAAAACGTTTTAAAACCTTGATAGTTAGGTAATTTTTCAAATAAGGGGGATAGTATTTGGTTAAGCAATTTTTGCTCAAAGAAAGCGAGGCTATTGAGCTCAGCAGGTTTACTGCCACTACCGCCTACCTTGGCAGATAGAAACACACTCACATGGTGTTGCGATAAGTGAGGTAGCAGCAAATTTAGCGCATAGTTACTAGCAAGATCGCAGTTGGCTAAGATAACGATATTCATTCATCTCACTTCTTTATTACTGCAATGACAATGAGTAAACCATTTATTCAATAAAAAGAAAATTGGCTTTAGCAGCAAATATGAAAAGAGATAAAAATCAAAAAGAAGGTGTCTAGAATACATTACCAACAACACGGAGCTGAGCGTAAAACTCAGAACCGCGCTGCTGTGATGACTAACGCGAACTTACTTTGAACCTTACAAAGATAAGTCGCTGGTGATAATCGCATCTGAGTAGCTTTGGTAAGCTGTTTCAAGCTGCTTCGCCACAGGATCTGGGAACGAGTGGAAGTCACCGCTTTCGAGTGCAGTAACAATCGCTTCTGCTACCACAGTTGCATCAGGTGCACCTTCAAAACCTGCTGAATCACCCATTTCAGTGCCAATTGGGCCTGGGTGCACACTTAATACACGAATACCTTTATCAGCCCACTTATCTTTTAAGCCTTGAGTAATCGAGTACGCTGCCGCTTTGGATGCGCAGTACGTAGCAATATCGCCGAAGGCTTTAATCGATGCAATAGAATTCAACTGTACCAACACGCCTTTATTGCGCTCTAGCGTTTCAGCGAATGCATTGGCAACACGCATCAAACCAAACACGTTCACATTGATTTGCTCCATCAATGACTCTTCTGCGTTTTCAGCTAAAGGTGAAGTCACGTGCATAATACCCGCGTTATTCACCAAAATATCCACGTCGCTGGCTTGAGTAGCCAAGCGCTGAATTGACGCTGTATCGACTACATCGGCAGTCAATGTGACAACTTTATCACCGTATTGTGTTTCTATTTCTTTGGTTGATTCTGGGTTGCGTACCGCTAAATAAACCTTAGTCGCGCCATTTTCGATAAGTGAATCGACGATTGCTTTACCAATACCGCGATTTGCGCCTGTAACGAGTGCTACTTTGCCTTGAACTGAATTAGTCATTGTTTGCTCCTGTTGATGTGCCGAGTATTTAAAAAAGTAAATAAGAAAGCATTTAAAGTTGTACCGATCGGTAACATAGGTCAAATAAATCCCTAGATTCATTTTTGCGAGGTTCATAGCAATGAGTGGTAAACGTACTTTTGACGATGAAAAGGCACTTGAGTCAGCTATGGGCGTGTTCTGGAAAAAGGGCTACGCGGGTGCATCGCTAGCGGAGCTAACCCAAAGCATGGGGATCAATAAACCCAGTATGTATCGCACGTTCGGTAATAAAGAAGCCTTGTTTCTAAAGGCGACCCAGAGATATATTGAGAAAAATGCCCAACCTCATTTTGTGCATTTACAGCGGAAAGGCATTCCGTTAGCACAGCGTATTAAAAATTACATGACATCAGTGGTAAGCGAGCAGTGTACTGCTGAAGATCCTAAAGGATGTTTCATATTTTTATGCCAAGGGGAGATTGCCAGTGGCGATATGCCTGAGTTGCCGAGCAATTTACTGAATCAGGCGAGTCAAAAAATTCAAGACGCGTTAGTTGATATCTTCACTGATGATCCACAAGCGATTAAACTTGGGTTAAATACTCGCGCAGAGAGTATCGCATTATGTATCGCTACTACCCTCAGAGGTACAGCCTCTATGGCTCGAGCAGGTGTACCGTTAAGTGAATTGAAAACGGTCATCGAGCACAGTCTTCGTGGTATAGGCTTATCTTAGTAACGGTCAAAATGGCTGTCATTTTGACTTAATAGGCACGCTTCCGTGCATTTTTACCAAGCGTGAATAAACACTTCTTCAGTCTTTTCGCAGCAATCGATTCTCATTAGGTGTCGATTGAATAAACCTTCTGCGTTAAAAGACAAACCAGCCTTTTAGTTTCACTCTTATCGTTTATCTCACTCTGACTTGTTACATTTCAAAACAGTTATCCCAGGGCTAGCGTTGTATAACTATTGAATTCTCAAGCATATCAGCAGATAGTAAATTGATTTGATTGAATATTAATCAAATGATCAATATTCAATCTTGCCACTTTAAAGCAGCGCATTATCAACTATCAGGAGAAACACCATGTCACATATTGACCCCAAGCAAATCCCCCAGCAAGCCTTTGACTGGTATGACGAATATGCCCATGGTGATATGGACCGGCGCACCTTTATGTCACGCTTAGCGACCTTGTCGGTGGCAGGGTTAAGCATTGGCACCCTAAGCGGCGCACTGACGCCTAATTATACTTTGGCTGAACAGGTGTCCTTTAATGATGAAGCCATAACCGCCAGCTACCAAAAATTCCCGTCGCCGGATGGTTACGGCGAAGGCCAAGGTTACCTAGTTTTGCCCAGCAAGATATCAAAAGCCGTCCCTGCGGTTTTGGTGGTGCACGAAAACCGCGGCTTAAACCCTTATATAAAGGACGTGGCCCGCAGGTTAGCCAAACAAGGTTTTATCGCCTTTGCCCCCGATGCTTTATTTCCCCTTGGTGGATATCCTGGTAATGATGAGAAAGGCAAAGAAATGCAGCGTAGTATGGATCGCCAAAAGATAGAAAATGACTTTATCGCTGCAGCCAATTTTATTAAACAGCACGAAAAAACAACTGATAAATTAGGTGTGGTCGGTTTTTGTTTTGGGGGTTACATCAGTAACTTTTTAGCCGCTAAAATACCCGACGTAATTAATGCAGCGGTGCCGTTTTATGGTACTCCCGCCGCCGAAAACTTAGTGAGTCAGGTCAAAGGACCAATATTGCTTAATTTCGCTGAAAACGACAGCCGAGTAAATGCAAGTTGGCCAGCATACGAAAGCACATTAAAAGCCAATGGCGTGGACTACGAAGCGCATATTTATCCCGACACCCAACATGGTTTTCATAACGACTCCACCAGCCGCTATGACCCAAAGGCAGCGGAGTTAGCATGGACTCGTACCGTGGATTTCTTTAATACACATCTTATTTAACCGATAAACTCTGCATTATGTGGCAAGACAGTGCACCATGAAGTGCGCTGTGTTTCTCGGTCGTCTGCGACTCACTTTTTGTAATGTAATTTTTACTTGCCATCAAGAACAAATGAGAGAACTTTCAACAGGTTACTTTTCGATATCACCGATACACCTTTCAAAATCGAGTTATAAGACCTTGTTTTTATTGGGCGTTATTTTCACCGGTTGAGAAATACGAATAGGCACAGCCCATGCTTTAGCGATGATAGACAACCACGTTTAGTTGTTAATTGCAGAGGTGTGCATATGGATAAAATACGAATAGCGTTAGTAGGCGGTGGCCCTAGTGCTCTAGCTATTGTTAAAAAATTACTTTGCTGTGAACCAAGCCGATTTAGCGTCGATATTTTCGAGCGTAATACGTCTTTAGGTAAAGGAATGCCCTACAGCGAAGAAGGGGCATCAGCTGAGCACATTACTAATATATCCTCAGACGAATTAGCCCCATTTGATGAGACGTTAGCCCAGTGGTTAGGTAAGCAAAGTCACGCTTACCTTGCAAGCTATGGCATCGATAAAGGCAGTTTACACGTCAAGCATGTTATTCCGAGACTCCTATTTGGCGACTATTTAAACGCCCAGTTTGAAGTGCTTATACTCAAGGCTACGAGCAAAGGCCTGAATACCAATGTGCATCTAAACAGTAACGTTTTAGACATCAAACGCAGTGCTAACAAGCAGACTAGCGATGTGCAGACCGCGTCTGGTTGGGTAACAGGATTCGATAAAGTCATTGTTTGTACCGGACATTCATGGCCGCGTAGCAACGAAGGAAACGTTGCTGGCTATTTTGACTCTCCTTATCCACCGCAAAAATTGCACCATAAATACAATCATCCGGTGGCGTTAAAAGGCAGTTCTCTGACTGCAATTGATGCTATTCGTACTCTTAGTAAAGCGAATGGACGTTTTTATCACGACCATGAAAAGCTGAAATTTAAGCGAGCAGATGACGTACCGAATTTCAAAATGAAGATGCATTCATTGGACGGGTTACTACCGAACATACGCTTTCATCTAGACGACCCATTAGTGTCTGACGAAGGTATGCTCACCGAGCAACAAATTGCAGAGCATAGGGCCAATAACGACGGATTTTTAAGCCTAGACTTCATCTTCGAGCATAATTTTAAGAAGGTGCTCGAAAAGCGGGACAACACTTTTTATCAGAAAATAGCTGATAAAAACTTGGAGCAATTCACCGACTGGATGCTTGAATCGAGAAAGGCGTTCGACCCTTTTACCTTGTTTAAAATTGAATGTATTCAGGCTGGACAATCCATCAAACATGAGCAAACCCTGCAATGGAAAGAAGTCCTTGCCTTGCTCAGTTTCACCATAAACCATCCGGCTAAATATCTCTGTGCTGAAGATACGCTGCGCTTACACAAAAAATTACTGCCGTTGATTGGTTTAATGATAGCCAACATCCCACAACCCTCTGCAGAGCAACTATTGGCTCTGTACGAAAGTGGCGTGCTGGATGTGATCCCCGTTGATGAAAACAGCAGCCTGCAAATAAAAGGCGACCATTGTTTTGTGTATCACTATGAAAATATTGCAAAAAAATCCATCGCGACCCAATATCAGACCTTCATTGATTGCACTGGGCAGAAGCACCTACCCATGAAAGCGTTTCTGTTTAAATCAATGTTTGGTATTGACGATACTGAAAAAGTCTTGCCTGCTTGCGTACGCTTTAAAGATAAAGCTCAGGGAGAGAAACACCAAACTACAGATCCTGAAAAGGTGAAAGTAGGTGCCGACGGTGAATACTATTTAACGCTTCATGGGTTCGCCATAAATGATGAATACCAGCCCATTTTAGTCACTGGACAACCGAGCGAGCGCTATTTCATGATGGCAGTGCCTTTTATTAGTGGCTTCAACCCAGACTATTCGGGTTTCGATTTTTGCGAGCAGGTATCCACTATCATAGTGGATAAACTCTGCGCTGACGTGCCTTTACGCCCTGGGAGTTAACGCTGTAATCCACTGATCTTAGATAATAAAATCAAAGAGCATATAAGTACCTCGGGCTAGGAAAGTACTAGCCGACATTCGATACTGTGGCATTCATAAGGCTGATGTCGTCCAACGATGAAACGCGCATGTGGGTTTGGTAGTAATATTTGTTGCTGCGCTTGCCATTTGAACTAAACCAAATCTTCACTTGAACGAGTTGCCCTTTTACTAGAACGCGCTTTTTTAAGAAGTAAGCTTCAGGCGACATTTCATACTTTTTCTCAAACTCGGTAGCGATTTCAGGTGAGAGTACTATCGATATATTTCTTGGGTCGCGGTAATCGTATTCGGTATTTAGAAACACCCGTCCCTCAAGACTGCCTGTTGCTTTCACTCTGAATACACCCCCAGTCTCAAAAGATCTTGGGTAAATAACAGCCGCTAAGTTGCGATACGCCATGGTATCTGTGGTTACGCTCTTGTCGTCAATTTTCGCAGTTTGAGGTAGAGAACTGCCACTATTTTGAGAAGTGCTGCTGCAGCCCGCGAGCAATAATATTAACAATGCTGTCCATAATCTCATATCTTCATCTCTAATCATTGATGTACAAAAAATACCCGTCTAACTAAATCGAAACGTGGAGGTGACCTCCACCATCATGACTTATTGAGCGACTCGTCTGTATTTATCGTCTGAACTTTCATATCCGATGGCTCTTCAGACTCCTCACTTTCAAGACCCATCTCGACGACTTCTTGCGTGGTGCTGCGCATACTCACAAAGGGCTCGTAGTGCTCTCGCGCCACATCGTGGAAGCGAATACGATATAAGGTCCAGCAGGCTAAAATTGACAATGCTACACCTGAGACAACAAATAACGCCATATGGGTATACCCCAATAAAAACGAAACAATAAGTGGCCCAAGAATACTGCCGACGCTATTCATCATAAGTACTCCACTGCCTACTTCCATAATCGATAGGTCAGTGTTGTCATTCGCATGAGCTAAGCAAAGAGAGTAAAGGGGAAAGCTCAAACCACCGAGTAAAAACATAGTCACATAGATAACTTCAGGCGTGCGGCTATCAAGCGTAATCGCGGTAATACTGGTGAGCACAGCAACAACGGCTAGACCAGTGATTACATAACGCCTATCGATTCGATCAGACAAACGCCCAACGGGCAATTGCAATGCTGTACCACCTAATATAGTCACCGCCATAAACACACCCACTTGCCCTGCACTCAACTGATTGGCATCGGCTATCACTGGCCCTAACGCCCAAAAGCCACCGGTTACTAACCCACCAAAAAACGCTCCCACCATGGCCACTTGCGATACAGCAAATAAGCGCCTAAAGCTGAAGCTAACAGCCGGTATAGGCTGCGGAGCAGCTCGCCTAGTTAGGCCAACAGGTACAATACCCAATACCAGTAAAGCAGCCGCCAACATAAATAAACCGGCGTAACCAAGATCAAAGCCAACCAATAACTGCCCCACGCAGATAGCTGAAAGCGAGATCACGGTATACACAGAAAGCACACTGCCTCTGTATTCAACGGATGTTTTATCGTTAAGCCAACTTTCGATCACCATATAAATGCCCGCAATGCCCCAGCCAATTAGACAGCGAGCCACCAACCAAAGCACGAAATTATCCACCAAGCCGATAAATAACAAGGATGAGGTAAACAGCGCAATGAGTACCGTAAACACCCTAATGTGACCAACCCTTGCCACAAGGCGCGGAACCGTCAAGCAACCCAAAACAAAACCAAGGAAATAGCTCGAGCCGATATAGCCTATTAAATCAGCCTCCCACCCTAAGCTAATAGCGTAAAGCGGCACAATAGTCAGTTGTAAACCATGGCCCACGAGCAAGATGGCGGCCGAAAACAACAAAGAAAACATGGACTTTAATAAGGTCGGCATAGCACGGTCCAATTTGAAAATTTATCTTAAGCCACCGACAGTGACAGGTACAAACACTGACTCAAACAAGCTAAAGCAAAGTTGAGAGCGTTGAAATATTGAAGATCTACATAGTGGTGGTTTCGCAATATGATGTCCAGAATGAATTGCTATGCTCGGCAGGTTTTATCAGCATCTAAGATCAAACTTGCGTCTCATGCTCATAACAGTTGTTAGCATCTCAATTTATTCCGAATTCAGATAATAAGTGCGCATTCATTTTAGCTTGACCTTCCAGTGGCAAGAACCTTTAAGATTGCGCAAATTTTTATTCACACGTTCAAGAATTTATTTATGCCTAGCCCCTCTTTGTCTACCACATTTGCTTTTACCCTGAGTTGTATCCCTTTAGCTTTTACTCCGTTTAGTCAGGCTGATGAACTACTCGCAGTACATGATGATGGCGCTCACGCAGACGAGCATGAGCATACAGAACAGGTTGAAAAGATTGTTGTTCAAGCAACTCGCTCTGGGCGTATCGCCGATGACCAGCCTATACGTGTGGAGCTTATCGACAGAGAAGAAATAGAAGAAAAGGCAGCCATGCGCCCGGGCAATATCTCAATGCTGGTCGCTGAAACAGGTGGTGTTCGAGTGCAAACCACCTCCCCAGCTCTTGGCAGTGCAAACATTCGGCTACAGGGTCTGTATGGCCGTTATACTCAGTTGCTGGCCGACGGTTTGCCTCTATATGGTAACCAAGCATCATCAATTGGCTTATTACAAATTCCTCCGACTGATCTTGGCCGCGTTGAAATTATTAAAGGCTCCGCATCTTCACTTTATGGCGGCTCAGCATTAGGTGGGGTGATTAATCTTGTATCTCGAACGCCGGGAGATACCTTAAACGGCGAAGCCTTACTCAATGTAACTACGCGCAATGGTCAAGACCTAACCTCATATGTGGAAAGCCCCCTGAGTGACGATGTGAAAGGCTCTCTCACGGTGGGCGCTCATCATCAAAACAAAGAAGACATAGACGATGATGGCTGGATAGATTTGCCCAGTTACGAGCGATATAGCGCTCGCCCCCGATTATTTTGGGAAGGGCAAAATGGTGAAACGCTTTACGCGACGGCAGGCTTTATGACCGAGCAACGCGAAGGCGGCACTATGCCCGGGGCGGTCGTTGCTGACGGTAATCCCTATGAGCAAACCCAAGATTCCCAACGCATAGATGGCGGCTTGGTGTTTAATATGCCGATGCTCGATACGCTAACCCTCAATGCCAGAGCCTCTGCTATGGTGCAAGATCACGACCATACTTATGGTGACCTTGCAGAAGACGACCAACACGAAAGCTACTTATTAGAAAGCAGTATTGCCGGTTATAACGGTGCTGCTGACTGGCTAGTGGGCTTAGCTTATCAAACAGAACAGTTCACGTCTGATACCTATAACGAATTCGATTATACCTACGAAGTACCCGGCATATTTACTCAGTTAGACTATGAATGGAACGAGCAACTGACTACCTCAGTAAGCGCCCGAGTAGATGATCACAGTGAATACGGCACCCAATTTAGCCCCAGAGTCTCCATGCTTTACCGCCCCGGTGACTTAACCATCAGAGGGTCATACGGACAGGGTTATTTTGCCCCAACGCCATTCGTTGAAGAGATTGAAGCCGCTGGTTTATCACGCCTCGAGCCTTTGCAAAACTTGGAAGAAGAACAAGCAGAAACGGCGTCACTGGATGTAACCTATCGATTCGAGAGTATCGAAGCGAGCGTGACAGCATTTGGCTCTAATGTTGAAAACGTGACTGAGTTACAAGCCTTTTCATCGAACAACACAAATGAACTTGACAGAGTAAGACTCGTAAACGCCGAAGGCGAAACACAGATCCGTGGCTCAGAAGTATTAATAAGATACTACTGGCGCGACGTAAAACTGACCGCAAGCTATCTATACCTAGATGCAACTGAAGTGTCACCGGACAACAGCGGTAGAAGAGAGATCGCGCTCACTCCAAGGCATTCCGCTGGTCTTGTTGCCATGTGGGAGCAACACGGAAACTTCAGGGTCGGCTTTGAAGCCTATTACACTGGGCCGCAAAGGCTGAACGACAACCCTTACATAGACGAATCGAATCCCTATTGGCACTTAGGCCTCATGGGGGAGATCACGGTAGGCAGAGCAAGCTGGTTTCTAAACCTAGAAAACCTATTAGATGTAAAACAAACCGACGAACACCCGCTATTACTGCCTTCACGAGCCGCAAGCGGCCAGTGGACCACAGATATCTGGTCACGAAACGACGGCTTCATCGCCAATGCGGGGGTTAGGGTGAAGTTTGGAAACTAGTTGGTTTTGAGTCAGCATCAACATATCAGCCCTGTTAATACTGGCTTAAAAAACTCATGCGCTCTGCTTATGGCATTCATGCCTATTTTATAAGAGGCCTCCCTGACGCGTTTCGTAGATTAGAGCTAGGGATGTTTTCTGTGGAGTAAAACTTCTCCGTGGTTCATTTACTAACTCACGTGCCCACGCCTCATATAATGAATAGCATCCATAAACTACAAGAGTAATTCAAGGAACAAATAAACACGCCTCGCTAATCTAACCGCACTTTGCTGACAGAGTAAAAAGGTTGGACGGTGCAGAATATTTTGTCGCAAGGGATTCAAGTATGGAATTACGTAAAAAACGGGTATAATTTCATTTTTAAGAAAAGCAATGCGAGAATATATAACGACATGGTTACCATTAAAGATGTACCCGCGCACGCTGGCGTAGCCTTTAAAACCGTATCTCGTGTTGTAAATAACGATCCTACTGTTAAACCTGTCAACCGAAATAAGGTATTAACATCTATTGCTGCGTTGGACTACCGCCCAAATCGTGCAGCTCAAATGACAAGACGTAAAAAGTCAGGGGTTATTGGGTTTATTGCCGATGAACTTTTACGGGTGCCTTACACGTTTGACCTTATTCGCGGTGCACAAGATTTAGCGTGGAAAAATAATAAAGAGCTCATGGTGCTCAACGTAAATGTGGATAAATATAGTATAGAGGGAGCCATAAACCACCTACTTGGTCACAGAGCTGAAGGTATTATTTACGCCGCCATGTACCATCGAGAAGTTGAACTTCCTCAGCAGCTCACTCCTATCCCAACAGTTCTTGCTAACTGCTTTGACGCTTCTGGCCGCTTTGCCTCTATCGTGCCTGACGAAAAAGAAGCGGCCAGGGAAATTACCTCAAAAATGCTTAATAAAGGCTACCGTCGAATTGCCTTTTTAAACTTAAACGAAAATATTATTGCTGGTCAACAACGTAAAGCGGGCGCTGAGCAAGCTTTCGCCGAGCACAAGGGTAAAGATTGTGAGCTACATATAGAATCTGTCATTATTGATGATGGAGCAAACGAACGATCTGTCACTCGCTTGCGTGCTGCTGAACTTATCCAAAGCTTTAAGCCCGATGCAATCTTGTGCGGACAAGATCCTATGGCGGTTGAGGTGTACTTCGTAGTGCAATCTCTCGGATTAAAAGTAGGTGAAGACATTGGTATTGGCAGTTTCGATGACTGGGACATCATACCGACATTACTAAAACCCGAACTTACCACTATGGCGCTTCCTCATTATGACATGGGCCAATGGGCGATTAATTACCTATTAAACGAGCGTACCGACTTAGTAAGCCAAACGGCCAAATTTAACTTAATTAATCGGGACTCATTTTAAATTTACTTGAACTGAGATGCACATTTAATCTTGCCATTACCCTCTAGCACTAACCAAGAGATGACAACGTTTATAGTCACCACAGTGCCTAATACCAAATAGGCATTAGCAAAACCCAACGTATCGTACATTTCGCCCACGACCGATGACAACGCCGTCGTAACTGCCTGCGACACGACATTGAACCCTATCAAATAAATAGTCGCGGACAGCCTAGAATCGAAGTTAGCGGATATATATTTGAATATACTCACAAGCAGAAGTGGTAATTCTACCGCATGCAGCAGCTTTACCAGTGATATCGAGATAGCGTCGTCCACCATACCAGATGCCAAAATACGCAGTGCCATAATGGCGCCACTGAGTAACAATCCTTTTTTTGCTCCAATTTTATTTACTACACTCGGCGCAATGAACATCAAGCCCGCTTCAATAAAAACTTGTACCGAATTTAAGTAGCCATAGAACCGGTTACCTTCCTCAACATTTGGGAACATCGAGGCAAAATAGATGGCGAATTGCTGGTCGTAAATTTGATATAGACATGATACGCCCATAACGTAAAAGCCTAGACGCCAAAAAGAAGTGAGTTTCAGAAGCGCAAATACATCTAACGCAGTAATGTTATTTGTATGTAGAGTTTTTGCAGTAATATTTTCTGTTGGTAGACGAAGCACACAAACAAAAAAGACAACGCCACTGATACTCGCAATCCAAAAATTAAGCTGCGGGCTTATGTTAAACATCATCCCCGCTGTAAATGTGGCAACCGCCCAACCTAGCGAGCCCCACAACCTTACTTTACCAAATTCAACGTCATGCTGGCGTCCGATACGCTCGATTAACGCCTCTAAGGTCCCCACCGCAGCACCAAATGCGGATGCACTGTAAATAGCGCCAATGCAAACACCAATATAAAAATAATGGGTCAATAGTGGTTGATAGGCAAACACAAAAAAAGGCCCAACACCCACGGTTAACAATGCCAAAATACGTAGCAATTGCTTACCAGTACCTAACCTATCTTGCACTACGCCGTAAACTGGCATGGCAAAAAGTGCTGCTAGCGCATTTGCCGCAAAGACAATACCGGTTTGCTTACCCGATAGTTGTAATGTTTGGTTAAGCCACAAAGGAAACAGCGAATAGGCGAACGACCACGTTAGGAAAAACGTTAACAGCGCCATCGCTGAAGTCCAGTATGCGGTGCGAGGTCGTGGGTTCATTTCCACGACCATCCTGCTGGAATTAGATAGGCGTTATTTACTAGCATAAATGGATGCCAAGCGTGCACCGGAAACTGAATGGATCACCGTAGTATCATCATTAGTTCGCAAGGTATTGTAAACTGATTCCGGAAATACTAACGCTGTCACGACCGTTAGCCCATCGTCAATAAACACTTCAACTGAACCTCGGTCAGCTACAACCGTAACTTCTATTTCATCGCCTTCGTAACTAAGCAGTGCATTTTGAGTAGTACCGAACTCACTGTGGAAATCTATTTTTCCCGATAGACTACGATCTAACCTTACTTCGTTTGCTTCAGTATCAATAGCAAGATTAATACTTTGTCCTTCGTCATTTTCCAAAACGATATGACTCACAGTGTTACCTTTAAGATCTACCGTAAAATAAAATATGGAGGCTGGATTATTTCTCTCATCCGCCGCACTTTCTAATGTAAACGTTTCACCAAGAGTTAGTGAAGGCTTACTTTTACTCTGACGTTTCAACGTATTAATTTCATCTACCAGTTTGCTTTGAACCCTTAGCCCTTGAGCGCTATTTACTAATCGTAACTCCCTAGGCAAAGTCATGGCACTTCTAAAATTTTCCGAGGGAACTTCGTTTGCGTATAACCAGTTACTCATCCATCCCATGAATATGTGGCGTCGCTCTTCACTATCAGGCTTTTTGAAAAAGGTAACGCCTGCGTAGTTGTCGGTTCCATAATCTAACCAAATAGCTGGCTCAATTTGATTACTGGCAGGCTTCGGTGAAAACACAAATTGATCGACTAACACGTGCCCCCAACCACCAGATTCATGATCAATAATTTGGAGCTGTGCTTTTTTACCTACATAAGCCGATACATTCCAGCTTATGTTGCGTAGGATATTGCGGTTTTTCCCGGTAGCCGATATAACCACTTTATTGTCTACCAGCAGGTTAACACCAACTTTTTCTGTATGCTGCCCACCCGCTAACTTGAAATTGATGTATGCCTGCTCGACTAAAAATTCCGGTGACGTGAGCGAACCTGTAGAAGCGTCTCCATCTTTAAAACTATTGATGAGATATTCACCTTCAAAGCCTACGGGCTTAGGCTGAACCCCATGCGAGCCAGCTGTTGGTGCCCCTTCGAAAGCATTCCCGTTAGCCTGCCAGCCATTTACACCTCGTTCAAAATCGGCAAACACGGTTCCGGCTGGAAATTCTGCCGGTGCTTGGGTTAATGTTTGTTGCCACTTGTCGTCCAACGTGAAGTTTTTACCATCGAAATCTCCCACGAAGTACTGAGTTGCTGAGCCTCCGTTAGGTCCGCCAGGCATAATGCTTACGAGCAATACATATCGGTATTCATCTGTGCCTTCAATAGGTAGAAGAATTAACTCAGGACATTCCCATACACCACCGTGACTCCCTATGTTTTCACCAAAGGTACTTTCTAGCTGCCAATTTTTCAGGTTCTTGGAACTATAAAAGCCGATATGGTCTTTTTGCGCTAGCACCATAATCCATTGATCACTTCCTTCATGCCACATGACTTTTGGGTCTCTGAAGTCGCGAATACCCGGATTTTCAATGATGGGATTGTTAGCATATTTCTGCCATGTACGGCCTTTGTCTAAGCTGTACGCCATGGCTTGTGTTTGAAAGTCGATTCGTCCTTCTTTCTCTAGCTCTGAGTTGTGATAGGTATAAAATGCAACGATTGGTGGATTTTCCTTTGACCCTAACCCGCTTGAATTATTCCAGTCGACCACAGCGCCACCCGAGAATATCGTCCCTTGTTCATCTGGATACAATGCAATGGGTAGATGTTCCCAGTGAACCAAGTCTCGGCTAACCGCATGTCCCCAGTGCATAGGCCCCCATACAGATGCATCAGGGTTATGCTGATAGAAAAGATGATACTCCCCATCAAGGTAAAACATACCGTTTGGATCGTTCATCCATTTTTCTGGCGGTGTAAAGTGGGCCTGCGGCCTATATTTTTCATTGTACATAAGGACAGATCCTATCGTGTCTGTATTGACGGTTGTTACCGGACTTTGCATTGAACAACCAATCAACGCAGTTAAAATTAAAACACTGGCTATACTTTTCATTAAATACGAGCTCCTATTCCGACAACTCTGAAGCCACATCTTCAAGAGTGCGACCTTTGGTTTCAGGCATCATGAAACGTACAAAAATCAATTGTAGAAACATGGCAAAGGTGAAAAAGAAAAAGACGTGATGTGCGCTAAACGTCGCCAGCACCTGGGGCATAATTAGCGTGATTATGGCAGCAAATATCCAATGGGTTCCGCTTCCTAAAGACTGCCCTTTTGAGCGAACTGAATTAGGGAATATTTCAGCAATAAACACCCATATGACGGCTCCCTGTCCCAGCGCGTGGGATGCAATGAAAACAAAAATGGCCAGCACAACTACAGCGCCACCTATTCCGCTGTAAAAGGCCCAAGTAACCGTTGCTAAAGATAGTATGTAACCGAGCGAGCCAACGTACATAAGTAGCTTGCGGCCACATTTGTCAATTAAACTCATTCCCACCATAGTGAAGACTAAATTCACTAACCCTACGCCAGCTGTGGATAACAACGCATTGCTTGCATCAAGCCCTGCCATTTCAAACACTCTTGGGGCGTAGTAAATAATAAAATTGATACCGGAAAGCTGATTAAACGCAGCAATTAAAAATGCTAGCGTTATAGGCAACTTATATTCGCTTTTAAATAGCGAGGTAGTGGGTTGCCGCATTGCCGATTCACGCACTTGCGCAATAGTAATATCAATATCTTCGCTACCAAGCTCTTGCATGACTTCTCGCGCTTCACGCTCATTATTACGCTTGAGCAGTAACCAGCGAGGGCTTTCTGGAGCTTTAAGGAGCAGAATTAAATAAACCAGTGCTGGAACTGCCTCAACACCTAACATGACCCGCCAGTCTTGCGGGATAATATCGGTAAGTAGGTAGTTAGATAGAAAAGCAATAAGAATACCGAAGACTATTTGGAACTGATAAGTTGCCACTAAGCGACCACGCAAATGAGCCGGGGCAATTTCAGAAATATAAGCAGGTACCACAATTGAAGAAATACCCACTCCGATCCCCCCAATGAAGCGAAGAATGGCAAAGGTATATGGATCTTGTGCGAGGGCAGAACCGATGGCTGATAGTAGGTACAAGACACCTATAATAACGAGTGTCTTTTTACGACCTAATTTATCGCAAGGAATGTTTCCCGTTAACGCACCTAGTACCGTTCCCCAAAGCGCTGAAGACATGACAAACAATCCATGCACCAGTGGAGAAGTGTCCCACAGTGTCTGTATAGCTTGATCGGCACCAGAGATAACAGCGGTATCAAACCCGAATAAGAATCCGGCAACCGCGACAGTCACCGACCACGTGATAATTTTGTTCATAATAATATTTATTCACTTTAAGCGCCTATATCGATATGCATACCGATATAGGCACGGCTGTTGTTAGTAGCCTGGGTTTTGAATATAAATACCGCCACTCAAATTAATCTGTTGATTAGGAATTGGTAGGTACTCATGTTTGTTTTTAGTAAATTTTGCTTCCACTAAATACGGTTTGCGGTTTTGTTCTACGCTAAGATACGAATCGATAGTTTCTTTAGCGATACCCCAGCGAACTAAGTCAAAGAAACGATGACCTTCTAGCCCAAGCTCCAAACGACGTTCAAAATGAAGCGCTTGGCGTGCTTGCTGTTTTGAAGTGAACGCCGTATAGGTGCTAATACGGTATAAACTGGCGTTATTGAGTCGCTCGGTGCTGTTGGCGGCACGCTCACGAATTCGATTAATTATCGGTAACGCTTCAGCAAACCTATCTAGTTCAATTAATGCCTCTGCTTTCCAAAGTAAAACGTCTGAATAACGAATAATAGGTGTATTCAACGAGAAGATTGGGAAGGGGCCGTTCGCTCCGCGGCAATCACACTCAGGGTTTTCCATGTCTTTTATAGCGTTAAAATTGCCGTAAATAGCAGGCGCACGAGCCCAAGAGTCGCCACCGTGAATGTAATTCTCATCATATTTGAAGGGCTTGCCTTCCATTGCAACGGTGTGATCTAAGCGTGGATCAACATAATCGGTCTCTACACGATAATTTGCATCGTTGTACGAATCGAACTGTGGCAAGCCTTCTTGGTCGGTTTTAAACGCATTAACAAAGTTTTCGGTTGGCACATGAAAGCCACAACAACCAAACCCACTTTCGCTTGAAATAGGAGCATTTAGCGCACTAGGCCAACTGCCTCGGCCATCTGGTGAGCCATCATTAAGCGAGCGCTGGATTGCAAATACCGACTCTTGCCCATTCTCAAATTCAAACAGAAAATTCTCTGCATAGTCATCGGCCAAACTAAAAACAGCACTGGCTTCAATTTCATCAACTAAGGCAACCACTTCATTAAGCTTGTCTTGATTGATATTGATCACGTTGTGCAGATCGTCTTGCTCGTACGCTTGATAAAGTAAAGTTTTGGCTAAAAATGCTTTCGCAGATAACGCTGACGCTCGGCCAACATCCACTTGAACATCTGGCAATGTTTCAGCACCTACACGGAAGTCTTCCGCCATTTTGTCCCACAACTGCTGATCGGTAAGATCGCGGTTGCTAGCAGACAGAATATCTTCCTGTGTCATGGTTTCATCAATCCAAGGGATATGTTTATGATGAATTTTCAAGTCAAAATAAAAGAAACCCCGAATAAACCTAAGTTCTGCAGACTGCAAATTACCATTAGGTAGTTCGGCGGCAGGCGTTTCATTAATAATTTTAAGCGCCGCGTTCACGCGAGAAATACCCGTATAGTTTCGCGTCCACTTCTTATTATTTAAATCAATAAGATCGGGTGGAAAAGACTCCATATCTGGCACGATGGGCTCGTATAGCGACAAGGCATGGTAGGCGAATATATCTGAGGGACCATTCCCGCCTTTATGTGCATCGCCCGCGCGTAAGTTTCCGGTAGGCCAGAGAAAATTAGGTGCTGTATAGTGATCATTGCCTATATAGGAATACGCCGCTATCACTAGGGCATCAACGTTTTCTGCGGTAGCAACCTGCTCTTCAGTGAGCACTGCTTGGGGTGCCGTATCTAATTGATCACTGCCGCCGCAAGAGGCGACCGACAGCGCGACTAAACTACTTGCTAATAACTGTGTTACTCGTTTCATAATTCAAATCCGTAAAAATAGGGGCGCTTAGAAAGACAAATCCATACCAAGGGTGATTCGACGCGGTACTGGGAATACCTCATTTGGCGTTTCAGGATCTTGGCTTAACGTGCCATCTGGCGTGATGGTAAGTAGGTTTGAGGCTTGCACATAGAAGCGAGCATTGCTCAGTCCAAAGCGCTCAACAAAATCAAGTGAAGGGGTGTAGCCAACGCTGATGTTACGTAGTTTTAGATAAGTGCCATCTTCCCAAAAGAAACTCGATTGACGGCCTTCACCGTTGTTATCCACCAAAGTGAGGGCCGGCACTGTGCTGTCGGCATTCTTAGGTGTCCACGCATCTAACGTTCGAGAACCATAGTTTGAACCAATGTTAAGCGAGGTAAAGTCGGTAAATAAGCGCCAGTTGTTGCGAATTTGTCCACCTTTTACGCCCTGCCAAAACATGTTGAAATCCCAGTCTTGGTAGCGGAAAGTAAAGTTCATTCCATAAATGAAATCTGGATCGGTGTCGGCAAAGAAATCTTGATCGTTCTCGTCGATAACACCGTTTCCGTCAAGATCTTTCCAGCGAATACGACCTAAGCCAGCGCCTGCTTGTGCGGCGTGTGAATCTATTTCTTCTTGGTTTTGGAAAAGTCCGTCTGCTACGTAACCATATACAGAGTTAATGGAATGCCCTAAGATGGTTTTATCTTGACCATTACCGCCAAACGAATTCACCACATCTTCCGGTAAAGCCGTTACCGTGTTTTTGGCGCTAGAGACATTGAAGCTAATATCTACTTGCACTTCATCTTCTAGGAAATCTATGTCTACCCAGTTTTCATAGCCAAGTACTAACTCAATGCCTTTGTTCTCAATGGTGCCGCCATTTACCCAACGTTGAGCACCTTCGCCAAGGGTAGCGATAGGTTGAGTCAGGGTTAAAATATCGCGAGTTTCTTTTTCGAACCAGTCCACGCTGCCATAAACAGTTCGCCCAAATAATTCAAAATCGATCCCGACATTGACCTGAGTGGAGGTTTCCCACTTTAAGTCTTCATTACCCGTTTGTGCTTTTACAAACCCAGATGGCAATGTTCCGCCATTGGCACCCGTTACATCGTATGCGGTTCCTTCGTCTTGAAGATCTGTGAAGAGGGATTGAGTTGCATAGCGTGGAACATAGGTAGTGAATGTGGCATTTGACGCAATTTCCTGGTTTCCGGTTTCACCTATACTCGCTCTAAGTTTCAACGTATCAATAGATTCAATATCGAAAAACTCTTCGTTTGTGATAACCCAACCTACCGATGCCGCTGGGAATGTTCCGTATTCATTGTTTTTACCAAACCGAGATGAACCATCTCGTCGCACCGTTGCTGATGCTAGATAGCGATTGTCGTAGTTATAATCTACCCGCGCAAATTGTGAGTCTAAGGCCCATGAATCGCCCTCTCCTTCAACACGAACATTTTCTGTTGCTTGAGACAAATAAGCGAACGCGCGGTCATCAGAAGCAAAGCCAGAACCAAACCCTCTAGACAACTCGTTTTTAGCATCAATTTGTTCAACGCCAGCTAAAAAATTAAACTTATGTTTATCATCTAAAACAAGCTTGTAAGTAGCCGTAGCGCTGGTAATAATACTTTGGTTCCAGCTGTCTTCTACGCTGAGTAAATCATCTGAAGATAAGAAGCCTGCAGTAAATTCTCGTCTGAAATTGCGGAAGTAATATTGTCCATAATCAAGTCCGACTGAGCCTTTCAATACTAAATCTTCAATTGGTTCATACTCGACATAAAAGCTTCCCATTATCTTGTTGTAAGTACTTTCGTTGTCACGGTTTTGCTCGATGATTCGAATAGGATTGTCTCTGTCGGTAATACCCGGAACTGGCCCGCCCCAGTTTCCTAAATCGTTATAAACCGGCACGATAGACTGTTGCTCTATCGATAGACCAACAATTTGACCAGCCAAGTCATTGATGAGTGTTTGCTTTTGGTCAGTAATTAGAAAAGTTTGGCCGACGGTTAACTTATCTTCCATTATTTCGTAATCGGCATTAATACGAAAAGACATGCGTGAAAACTTTGAACCATCTACCACGCCTTCTGCGTCGTAATAGCCGATAGAGCTATAAAAACTAGCTCGGTCGTTACCACCTTGTAACGACAGGTTCATGTCTTGGATGTCAGCAGTTTGGGTTACTTCATCGAACCAGCGGGTATCAGCCGCTCGTTGAACGCCTTCAGGATCAGTGTACTGAGGTATGATCACGCCATTCAACTCAGGGTTAGAAAAATCACCATTCCAGTCGTATGAGTAAAGTGGGCTTGCTGAGTTAGGTTCCGTCCCATCGTTAACTGCTGCTCGCCATACTGCTTCGCCGCGTTCTTGAGTGTTTAAAGGATTTAGGTCAAAACTGTATTCTTCAGACGACTGATTGAAACGAAAATTAAAGTCGAGACCATCGCGACCTCGCTTAGTGGTAACAACAATAACCCCGTTTCCTGAGCGGGCACCATAGATGCTGGCCGCTGCAGCGTCACGTAGGACTTGTATATCAGCAATGTCATTACTGTTTATTTCTTGAAGACCGGACTTAGTTGGAATACCGTCAATTATATAAAGAGGGTCGCTGTTCCCCAAGGGACCCAGCCCTTGTCCACGAATACGCACTGTGGCTGAAGAGCTGGGGTTACCATTAGTTGTAATTTGAAGGCCTGGTACGCGCCCTTGAAGATTTTGCATGATGTTGCCAGAAGGTAAATCGATGACATCTTCAATATCTACAGACGCAATAGACCCAGTCAAATCTGTCTCATCTACTGCACTGTAACCATAAGAGACTTGAATAACTTCAACGTCGTCCTCGATAGCAGCGCTGTTGACCTCGGCCTCTTGCGCCATTGAAAGAGGTGCATGCATTAACCAAAGCATCGAGCAAGCGGGCAAAGCCTTGCGGATATGCTGAGTTAATGGGTGTAATTCGATATTTTTCATTTCACATTCCAAATCTGTGGTTGTGTGCTAAGTTAAAAATAAACAACGTTGTCTTTTTAACTTATATAACTTCAAAATATTATTCAACATAAATTTAACAAATAATTACATATCTCTACCTTTAACGTTTAAATTTCGGTCTAATCAATAACTTAATAAAAGTGATTTGCAGCCGGACCCCCGCCCAGTAAAGAAGAAGGTATTTGAGGAAACTGTTGGAGAGCTCGCAAAAGCAGTATTAGTGAGGTGATTGGGAAATAGTCTTCTCATTGCATGGCAAAACACACCGCATACAGCCGTCAAGCTAGTTTGTCGGAACAAGGGGTTCACACCATCCTTCAGATGTTCAAAATGGTTCCCAACCATTTTGTCTTGGTGACTCTTTCTTAGCTGTTGAAGAAAGAGTCACTAGAGCCGCGTGGCAACCGCCTCTGGATGAGGTTTGAAACTCAGCATGAATGCTGGTACGCGTAGCGTATATTTCGTGGCCGCAGACCATAACTAAGCAAAGCGTATGCTTTGAGTGTACGCAGTACATAGCGTGGCTAAAAGCCATAAAAAAGGGCGCCAGTTAAGCGCCCTTCTTAATATTGAATCAAAACACGCGTTATACGCGTTCGAACACAGTTGCAATACCTTGGCCTAAACCAATACACATGGTCGCTAAGCCGATTGACTTATCGTTCGCTTCCATTAGGTTGATTAAGGTAGTTGAGATACGCGAACCAGAACACCCTAGTGGGTGACCAAGCGCAATCGCACCGCCGTTTAGATTTACTTTATCTTCGTAAGTATCTAACCAGCCTAGCTGCTTAATACATGACAAGGCTTGTGCGGCGAAGGCTTCGTTAAACTCAGCTAATTCGATGTCAGCCATTGTCATGCCAGCACGTTTAAGCGCTTTTTGCGTGGCAGGAACTGGGCCAAAGCCCATGATAGCGGCATCACAACCGGCAACGGCCATGGCACGAATTTTCGCTCGTGGGGTTAAACCGAGTGCTTTGGCTTTTTCAGCAGACATAATCAACATGGCTGATGCGCCATCTGATAACGCTGAAGATGTGCCAGCCGTTACGGTGCCGTTGACTGGGTCGAATACTGGGCGCAAGCCAGACATGCTCTCAGTGGTTGAATCAGGACGAATGGTTTCATCTGCATCAATCAACTTTAAAACGCCGTCAGCGTCATGGCCTTCAGTGGCAACAATTTCATTCCAGCGACCTTCCACTGCAGCTGCATGAGCTTTTTGATGTGAACGGGCACCGAATGCATCTTGCATTTCACGGGTAATACCGTTTTGGCGACCCAGCAATTCAGCGGTCATGCCCATGCTACCTGAGGCACGAGCTGCAGTTTTGGCAATGCCTGGGTGAAAATCGATGTTGAAGTCCATGGGTACGTGGCCCATGTGCTCTACACCGCCAATCATGTACACATCACCGCGGCCACTCATGATGCCGCTTGTTGCATCATGCAAAGCTTGCATAGATGAGCCACATAAACGGTTAACCGTTACGGCAGCCACACTGCGTGGAATGTCAGTTAATAACTGCGCATTACGAGCGATGTTGAACCCCTGCTCTTTGGTTTGTTGTACACAACCCCAAATAATGTCTTCAATCTCGTTTGGATCAAGATTAGGGTTACGTTCTATCAGCTTGCTCATTAGGTGTGCTGATAACGTTTCAGCACGTACATTGCGGAAAATACCGCCTTTCGAGCGCCCCATTGGGGTACGAATACAATCGACTACTACGACTTCTTTCATGTTCTTGTCCTCTGGTGCAATTTAGGCTGATTGAGAAAAATAAGATTTACCTGAAGCGGCCATTTCGCGCACGCCTTCAGAAATCCGATAAATCGGACCTAAATCCGCGTATTTGTCGGCTAGGGCTACAAAGTTAGCCAAGCCCATGGTTTCAATGTAACGGAACACGCCGCCTCTAAATGGAGGGAAGCCCAAACCGTACAACAAGGCCATGTCAGCTTCTGCTGCACTGCCCACTATGCCTTCTTCTAAACAACGAATCGCTTCGTTGGCCATTGGGATCATTACTCTTGCAATGATTTCATCGGCATCGAAGTCGCGCTTATCAGCACAATGTGGTGCAAACAATTCGTAGGCTTCATCTGCGGCTTTCTTCGCTGGGCGACCACGTTTATCGACACTGAAGTTGTAGAAACCTTTGCCATTTTTCTGACCTAAGCGCTCAGATTTGTACAACAAGGTAACGGGATCATTGTCAATTTTCTGCATACGCTCTGGTATGCCATCGGCCATTACGCTTGAGGCGTGATCGGCGGTGTCCATGCCTACCACGTCAAGTAGGTACGCTGGGCCCATAGGCCATCCGAAGATTTTCTCCATGACTTTGTCTACTGCTACAAAGTCAGCGCCGTCCATAACCAATTTGCTAAAGCCCGCGAAGTAAGGGAACAACACTCGGTTTACCAAGAAACCAGGACAGTCATTCACCACAATCGGGGTTTTACCCATTTTCAGCGTGGCTGCAACAACAGTTGCAATGGTGGCATCAGTGGTTTTTTCACCGCGAATGATCTCAACCAATGGCATTTTGTGCACTGGGTTAAAGAAGTGCATGCCGCAGAAACGCTCAGGCTTATCTAAGCTTTGTGCCAATTGGTTAATGGAAATCGTTGAAGTGTTGGAACAAATCACTGTGTCATCAGACACATTTTGTTCTGTCTCTTTAAGCACTATGCCTTTCACCTTCGGGTTTTCAACAACCGCCTCAATGACCAAATCAACGTCTTTAATCGCTGAGTATTCAAGGGTCGGTACTATGTTGTTCAAGGTGCTAGCCATAACAGCAGGGGTCACTTTACCGCGCTGCATGCCTTTACCTAGAATTTTCGCCGCTTCATTCAAGCCAAGATCCAATGCGTCTTGGTTAATGTCTTTCATGATAACTGGCGTGCCCTTCACAGCTGACTGATATGCAATACCGCCACCCATGATGCCTGCACCTAATACGGCCGTTTGTTTAACGTCTTTGGTCGAGGCTTTGGCTTGCTTCTTACCTTTGCTTTTCACTAACTGATCCGCAAGGAAGATACCCACTTGGGCCTTCGCAGCATCGCTTTTTGCTAGTTTGGTAAAGCCTTGATTTTCAAGCTCTAGCGCACCAGCGCGGTCTAAACGGGCTGCGTTAGCAACGGTATCAACCATGGTATGAGGCGCTGGGTAGTGCTTACCCGCTTGTGCGAATACCATGGCTTTAGCCGTTGAGAAGCTCATCATGGATTCATTTTTATTAAGCTTAAGAGGTGCTTTCTTTTGTGCGCGACGTGCTTCCCAGCCGAACTTACCGTCAATCGCGTCTTGCAACATGCTAAGGGCGGCGTCACGTAACTTTTCAGGTGCAACGACTGCATCGACTGCGCCTTCCGCTAACGCTTTAGCGGCTTTACGGTCACGGCCTGTGGTCATCCACTCTAGGGCATTGTCCGCACCGATTAGGCGAGGTAAACGTACTGTGCCACCAAAACCAGGCATAAGGCCTAATTTCACTTCAGGCAAGCCAATGGCTGCTGTGGTATCTGCAACACGCAGGTCACAAGCTAACGTCATTTCACAACCACCGCCGAGAGCAAAACCGTTGATAGCCGAAATCGTCGGGAAAGGTAAGTCTTCGAATCTATCGAACACTTGAGACGTTTTCGCTACCCAAGTTAATACTTCTTCAGTAGGCATATCGAATAAGCCTGTAAATTCAGTAATGTCAGCACCCACGATAAAGGTCGACTTATTCGAGCGCACCAACACCCCTTTTACATCTGACTGACTTTTAAGGGCTTGAGTCGCTTCGTCTAACTCGCTGACGGTTTGGCGGTCAAATTTATTCACCGAACCTTGAGCATCGAATACAAGCTCTGCAATGCCGTTTGGCAACAGCGTTACGTTGAGGCTTTTGCCTTCATATATCATTATTTTCTCCTTTGGCTTTGGCCAGGATTGAGGGTATTAAACTGTTTGACTGTTTAGATTTCTATCGCCGACTTTGCGCTGCTTTAAGTGCAACCTTGAAGCAACGATTTGGTTAATATCTTAATATCAAAACAACAACTAATTTATAACAATTATCAAATTGGGGTACGTTGCCATAATTCAACTGGTCATGCCAGTTAAATATGTTGAAACTTAGGTTGTCCCCTAACCCTGATTGCAGATATCTTATGGAAGTTATTTAACCAGCGAATGAGGCAGGGCTATTCTGCGTATTTTCCATATCCGGTTGCTACTGCTCGTATGCTTTTCATCTCAAGCAGCGACAACTCTTTCTTCAGCAGAGCAAAAACTACAACATCAGCGTGAAATCTTCGTCGAAGCAGAATCATTGGCTAACAACCCACAAAGCGCTGATTACCACAGGCTAGTTGCGCAATTAGTAGACTACCCATTGCTACCGTATGTCCAGTTGAAAGCATTGATGAACAACATCAATAGAAAAAATGGTCCAGAAATAGAAGCGTTTCTAGCGAAATATGAAAATACCCCCCTCGACCGTTCGTTACGCAAAAAGTGGCTGCAATATTTGGCCAAGTCACAACGCAAAACGGAATTTTTAGCTGCGTATACCAATACCGGCAGCGCCCAACTAGCGTGTAAAAACATTGAATATCGGCTGTCTGACCCTGTTGAGCGTAAAATAGCGTTAACCGAAGTGCCCAGATTATGGATTGTGGGTCAGTCACAACCCAAGGAATGTGACTATGTGTTTCGTGAATGGAAGAAAGAAGGTCTACTCACCAAAGACATGGTTTGGCAGCGCTTAGTGCTTGCTGCCACTAGTGGCAAACACACGCTGGTGCCTTATTTACAAAAACTGCTACCAGAAAACGAGCGCTATCTAGCTGACCTGTGGCTAGCGGTGCGCCGTGATGCTAGCTACGTGAGCCGTAGTTCGAAATTTCCTCATAAGTTAGTCAGCAAAGAAACCGAAATACTGATTTACGGTTTAAAGCGCCTAGCGTTTAGTCAGCCTGATTTAGCCTTAAAAAGCTGGTACGCACTAGAGAAACGGTTTGCTTTTAACGCTCCTCAGCGAGAGGCGATGACTGAACGTTTCGCCATTGCTTTGGCTGTGGCTGATCATCCTCAAGCTGATTTGTGGCTTGATAAAGCCAGTGCTGACTCAACCGACATCGAATTATTTCGCTGGCATTTGGCCCACGTTCTGCGCCTTGGCAACTGGCAACATGCGCTGGAATTAATTGAAGCCGCTCCTTCTGGGATCACCCAAGATTTAGCCTTTCAATATTGGCTTGGCCGTACTTACGAGCAGTTAAAAGCCGGTGACTTAGCGCAGCAAACCTTCAACAAATTAGCTGACCAACGTCACTACTACGGCTTTATGGCCAGCGGTAAGTTAGCTAAACAGCCTAGCTTGCATGACAAAACATTGAGTTTTAGCCCTGAGCAACTACTAGAAGTTGCCAATATGCCCCAAGCCAAACGTGCCTATGAGTTTTTGCAACTTGACAGAAGCTTAAGTGCAAGGCGCGAATGGTACGACTTACAGCAAGGGTTGAACGAACAACAAAGTTTGATGGCAGCAGTGCTGGCAGACAGCTGGAAGTGGCACGATCAAGCGATATTTACTTTTGCCAGAGTCGGCTATTTAGACGATTTGGAGCGACGCTTTCCGATTGCCTTTGATAAAAGCTTAATCAACAGCGCCAATAAAAACCAAGTCGACCCCGCGTGGGCCTTTGCTATTGTGCGCCGTGAAAGCTCGTTTATGCCTGATGCTAATTCACACGCGGGTGCCAGGGGGCTGATGCAACTTATGCCAGGCACGGCTAACTACTTAGCCAAAAAGAAAGTGGGCGGCAGTAGCTTATTTGACCCAGAGCAAAACGTGGCTTTTGGCACGCAATACATGCGCTACTTGATGGATAAAATGGACAACAACCCTGTACTCGCTACGGCCTCCTATAATGCCGGATGGCGCAAAGTATTGGATTGGTTACCCGAGCGCGATGCCGTACCCATGGATATCTGGGTGGAAACGATTCCTTACAAAGAAACCCGTAACTATGTAAAAGCCGTGATGGCTTATAAACAAATATACGCCCAGCGCTTAGGCCAGCCCAGTCAGGTATTTAAAGAACTGGTGGACATGCAGATAGCCCCTATACAGCAATAACATTTAGTTGCCTCTAGTAAGCCTAGCTAGCGCGGTGATCCTGGGTTGTGGTAACGTAAAAGGATGAAACACCTAAGGGCAATGGACAACAAAAATGCAGCAGCTAGCCGAACTTTATCCGCAACACATATTAGAATTACAAACCCGCACCAAAGAGGCGCTATCGCGCGAGGGTATTGATGGCTTAATTATTCATTCTGGCCAAGCCAAACGCATGTTCTTAGATGACAATAATTATCCCTTTAAATGTAACCCGCAATTTAAAGCATGGTTACCGGTCATCGATAATCCAAATTGTTGGCTGATCGTTAACGGCAGTGACAAGCCCAAACTCATTTTTTATCGCCCTAAAGACTTCTGGCATAAAGTCCCCCCTGAGCCTAACGATTTTTGGGTTGAACAGTTCGATGTAGTGCTGCTCACCCAGGCTGATGCCGTTGAGAAACACTTACCCTATGACAGAAGCCGCTTCGCTTACATCGGTGAATATATTGAAGTGGCTAAAGCGTTGGGCTTTGATTTAGTGAACCCAGATAGAGTATTAAACTATCTGCATTACCAGCGCGCTTATAAAACAGACTACGAATTAGTGTGTATGCGCCAAGCCAATGTATTAGCGGTAGCTGGGCACAACGCCGCAGCCACGGCTTTTAAGGCCGGTAAAAGTGAATTCGATATTAATCAAGCCTATTTAGCTGCCGTGCGTCAAAACGATAACCAAGTGCCGTATAACAATATTGTGGCTTTAAATGAGAACAGCGCGATATTGCATTATATGGAGCAAGACGTTTTAGCCCCAAATGAGTCACGCTCGTTTTTGATTGACGCTGGTGCTAGTTTTCATGGTTATGCGGCAGATATCACCCGCACCTATTGCAACGGGAGTATCCCAAATAGCAGTCACTTTGCTGAATTAATTAAAGGCATGCATCAAGTCACATTAAGCTTAGCGGATATGCTTAAGCCAGGTTTGCCCTACAGCGACATACACATTGCCGCACACGCGCAAGTTGCTCAGTTACTGCATCAGTTTGACATTGTTAATCTGTCTCCCGACGATATTTTAGCCGAGCAAATAGTCAGTACTTTTTTCCCCCATGGAATCGGGCATTTCTTGGGTTTACAGGTTCACGACGTGGCTGGCCATGTAGCGGATGATCGCGGCACGCCTAACCCGCCGCCAGCTGAACACCCCTTTTTGCGCACGACCCGTATGATTGAAGCGCGCCAAGTGTTTACCATAGAGCCAGGTTTGTACTTTATTGATAGCCTACTAGCTGATTTAAAGAGCACAGAAAAATCTAAATTCATTAACTGGGATATTGTTGACACGTTTAGACCTTTCGGCGGTATCCGCATTGAAGACAATATCATTGTGCATCGTGATAAAAACGAGAATATGACCCGAGACTTAGGCTTAAACTAGGCTCGCTACAGGGGCTTGTGAAGTGACTTGCCCCTTTGCGTTAAATTGGCATAAAAACAGAGCCTAAAAAATAACATAAGTAAAATAAGTAACATCAACGCTAGCGCCCACAGGGCATTTAAATAGGAAGAGATATATGGACGTTCTACTCAGTTATTTACTCTCAGTGCAAACATTGCTTTTGGTGTTTGTGATTGTGCTGCTCAAGTCTTCTATCAAATTTGTGCCGCAAAACCGCGCCTACGTGATTGAGCGTTTTGGTAAATACCAATCTACCAAGGAAGCAGGCCTGAATTTCATTGTGCCCTTCATCGACCAAGTGGCAGCGGATCGTTCACTCAAAGAAAAAGCCGTAGATGTACCTGAGCAAAGCGCGATCACCAAAGACAATATTTCACTGTCGGTAGATGGTGTATTGTATTTTCGAGTCCTTGACCCTTACAAAGCCACCTACGGCATAGATGACTATGTGTTTGCGGTAACGCAACTGGCGCAAACCACCATGCGTTCAGAGCTGGGTAAAATGGAGCTAGATAAAACCTTTGAAGAGCGTGACATCCTAAACACCAATATTGTTGCGTCTATCAATGAAGCATCTGGCCCTTGGGGCATTCAAGTGCTGCGCTATGAGATCAAAGACATCGTGCCGCCGCTATCCGTTATGGAAGCGATGGAAGCACAAATGAAAGCGGAGCGAGTAAAACGCGCCCAGATACTCGAATCAGAAGGTGACAGACAAGCCGCCATCAATCGCGCTGAAGGTGAAAAAGCCTCAGTGGTACTCGCCGCCGAAGCGGATAAATCAGAGGCGGTATTGCGCGCTGAAGGTGAAGCAAAAGCCATCGTTGCGGTTGCCGCAGCGCAAGCTGAAGCGCTACGCCAAGTCGGTGAGGCCGCCGCTACGGAAGAGGGCCAAAAAGCCATTCAGCTAGACTTGGCCACTAAAGCCATTGAGGCCAAAGAGGCAATTGCCAAAGAATCATCCGTGGTGTTACTGCCAGATAGCGGCACTGATATCGCAGGCGTTGTGGCACAAGCCACCACTATCATTAACTCACTAAATCGAGCAAAACATGATGTGGCTAAGCGATAATTTAGGCATAGGCTTAATCAGCCTTGGCCTCTTACTGTTAGCAATTGAAATTCTGGTGTTGGGGTTTTCCACGTTTGTACTGTTTTTTGTGGGCTGTGCTGCCGTTATAACTGGCATCTTAATTCAATTTGGCATTGTGGCGGATACCGCCCTCAACGCGACCTTGTTTGTGTCATTGATTACAGCAGTGCTCGCGGTATTTCTGTGGAAACCCCTTAAAAATATGCAAAAAGACGTGGATCCCAAAAAGGCCAGCAATGACCTAATTGGCCACAGCTTTATACTTGCCACAGACACCAGCGCTGAACAACCGGCGATTTACCACTTTTCGGGGATAGATTGGCGCTTAGTCAGCGAACAACCCATCGCCAGCGGCACCAAAGTTGAGGTCATTGCTGTGGATGTGGGGCAATTTACTATTGCGCCCTGCGCCTAGGCACTCGAAGTTCAGTACTCGGCTTTACTGCTCATGCTTTGCCCTTGCTTGCATCCATCGCGATGTAATTGGGCAAAGCTTCGATACGAGATAACCACGCCTGCACGTTAGGATACAGCGACAAATCAAATCCCCCTTCATGCGCAACATGTGTGTAGCCATACAAGCTGACGTCAGCCGCCGTGACACCCTGACCGGTTAAAAACCGCGTCTGGGCTAATTGTGACTCCATGACAGCTAACGCTTTATGCCCACCCGCTTGTTTGGCTTCATACTCAGCTTTTTTACTCTCAGGCAAGCCCAAATATTTTGCAATAAAGCGCGCCACAGCGATATAAGGCTCATGGCTGTATTGTTCGAAAAATTGCCATTGCTGCACCTTGGCTACAGCAAAAACGTCGCTTGGGAGTAGATCACTGCCGCTGGCCAAATAATTAATAATGGCGTTTGACTCCCACAGATGGCGCCCATCATCCAGAGCAAGCAAGGGAATTTTGCCATTGGGATTCATGGCTAAAAAATCTTTAGCATTGGTGCCGCCGGCCAATATATCAACATGGATCCATTCGTGCTCAATGTTCAACAACGCGCACATCAATTTCACTTTATAGCAATTGCCAGATTGTGCATCCGCATAAATTTTCATCTTTAATTACCTTTCACTTAATCAAAAAATGGGACTGATAAAACTGGCTTTATACTCACCTTTAACGCTTGTAATTCTTTGCATAAATCCATATAAACAAACAGGAATATCAAATTTATGACCACAAGCGAAATGCGAAAGTAACCCACAATAGAGAAGAATGCACCTATGGCTGATCACCGCCCTTTGTTTAAACACATTAGAAACCACGATGCCTTGTTCTCTGAATTGGCCCTGCTGCGTGGTGAATATGTCACGCAATTAGGTTTGAAGCATCATGAGTTTCACAAAACACCTAAGTTCATTACCCCTGATGGGCGCCGCTTAACCATTGAGCCAGAGCGCAGCATAGTCGTGCCGAATGTAGACGTGCTAAAAGGCGTTAAAAGCCAGCTTGAAAAAAGCATTGCGGGCTTTCATATCATCCCTAAAAGTGAAATTGGTTTTCGCTACCCGACCGCCGCAATTGCTGGCAGCGATGCGCCGTTTATCAAACGCTTTCGCTCAGAGTTTTTTCACAAAGACGGTGAAAACCGCGATATCTGCCGCCCTATAAACTTGTCATACGGCATTAAAAGCCGAGGTAAAGCGGATAATCGTCAAGAATATGAAGTGTGGGTACAAGACGCTCACCTAGCCCAAGACCCTTCACATTTATTTATCGATAAATACGGTGAAGACTTGCCTGATGATGTACGCCAGTTCGCATTAGAAGAGCCTGTTGTGCATGGCTGGATGGGCGTAAAGCGCGCGGCGTTTGAAGCCATTTACTATGATCCCAGTCGCTTTGGCGATATCGCTGTGTGCGTCGGTTTGTCGGTTGATGCCTACAATATTGGCGCGCGTCCTGATTTAGCCTACTCTGGGGAAATAGGCAGTTCAATTGCCATAGGCAATGCTGAATTAGAGTGGGAAGTGATGGGTTATTATGCCCCTGTTGGCCAAGCCTTTGAACATGACCAAATTTGGCATGCCATCGACAGCACCATTGCTGCTATTGCAACGCCATTAGAAAACACTTATCAAAACGATTTAATATCCACTAATGAGAGTAAAACTGAACGTATTTTGAGTACTGTTGCAGCGGTTGGCTCAACGCCTAAGCAAATTGCCGCATGGAATTTAAAGCCGTGGGAATTTTTAGAAACCACCAGCGAACATCGTAAAAAAGCTCACGATCCAAGTCGTAGCGTAAATTTGCTAGGGCGCTTAAATCGTTTGTTTTATCAAGACAAGCAACCATTGCCGTCACTGAATAAAATTCACGACTTAATAAGTTAGAAAGCGAATTTCAAGCAGAAAAAAGCCCACATTGAGTGGGCTTTTGTGTACAAAAAGGTTTTAATCGCCAGCGACTTGCATGTTATCGATCAAAATAGAGCCTGTTTGAATACTGCCTCGGCGTTCTATTTGTGAACCCACAGCGACGATGTTTTTCAACATATCAGCCAGATTGCCCGCAATGGTGATTTCATGCACTGGGTATTGAATAACACCATTTTCAACCCAAAAACCTGCTGCACCGCGGCTGTAATCACCCGTGACCACATTGACCCCTTGGCCCATTAATTCAGTGACTAGCAAACCTGTACCGAGTTCAGCTAACATTTGCTTATCGCTTTGCCCCGTAGGCTTAATCAGCCAGTTGTGAATACCACCAGCATGGCCAGTGGTTTGCATTTTCATCTTACGGGCAGAGTAACTGGTTAACAGGTATTGATTGAGAATACCGTCAGTAACGATCTCACTGTCTTTCGTGCGCACACCTTCGTGGTCAAACGCTGAGCTGGCTAAACCACGCATGATAAAAGGGCGTTCGCTGATGCTGAACCAGTTAGGCAGTACCTGCTCACCTAATTTATCGAGTAAAAACGATGATTTGCGATATAAATTGCCACCACTGATTGCACTGATGAAGTGGCCGATTAAACCCGAGGCAATTTCTTTATCAAACAACACCGGTACTTTGGCTGTTTTGATTTGACGAGCACCTAAGCGGCCTAAAGTAAACTCAGCCGACTCTTTGCCTATTTGCTCTGGGCTTGCCATAAGATCAGCCTGGCGCTCAACGGTATAGCTGTAATCACGCTGCATATCGCCATCTTGCTCACCAATGACCACGCAGCTCATGCTGTAACGGCTGCTGTTATAACCCACGTTTAGACCGTGGCTGTTACCGTATACCTTGGTGCCCAAATTCGCATTGTAAGACGCGCCATCAGAGTTGGTAATGCGCGGGTCGAAAGCTAATGCGGCGGTTTCCGCTGTAATGACTTGCTCAATGGCGAAGTCAGTATCTAGCTCGATCGGATGGAACAGGTCAAGATCTTGCGGCTCAAACGCCATCAATTCTTTGTCAGCCAAACCAGAACAGTCATCTTCCCCTGTGTATTTGGCAATTTCAATGGCCTTTTCCACCGTTAAGCGCAACGCTTGCGGACTTAAATCTGCGGTTGAGGCGCTGCCTTTGCGTTGCCCCTTGTATACCGTGATCCCTAAACCACCATCGTTGGTAAACTCGACTGTTTCAACTTCTTTTAAACGAGAAGAAACCGCGATCCCGCGTACCTTAGACATGCTAGCTTCGGCTTGCGTGGCGCCTTTTTCCTTGGCCAGTTTCAGTACATCTTCGACTATTTGTTGGATATCCGTTAATTGCTGCTGCATACACCCTTCATTATCAAACGAGATTACCTTGAGCGACTAACGACTAACTATATTAATCGCCAATACAAGGTTACAATATTTTCCTAGTGTACCATTAAAGACATTGTTATGGCCGTATCTCCAGATAAAAACGAATTTGAAGTAGAACAAGAAGACACCCAACTGAGCAAGACTCAGATCAAAAATCAAATGAATGATTTGCAAAAGCTAGGCGTATCCTTAGTGGATCTCAGCCCGACGGCGCTGGCCAAAATTCCTATGGATCAGGAGTTGCTCGACGCTGTTATGTTGGCTAGGCGCATTTTACGCAAAAAAGAGGGTTACCGTCGTCAACTTCAGTTGATTGGCAAACTCATGCGCCACCGAGATGTGGCTCCTATCGAGCAAGCATTGCTGCAAATTCAGGCTTCACATCAAAAAACCAATCAAAAATTTCACAAATTAGAGATGTTGCGCGATAACTTAATTGCCCAAGGTGATAGCGCTATTGAAGATGTCCTAGAAGAGCATCCTATTTTAGAACGTCAGAAATTGCGCCAGTTGGTTCGCCAAGCGGCAAAACAGCAAGCGGATAATAAACCGCCCAAAGCGGCTCGCGAGTTATTTAAGTATTTACAATCTTCAATAGACGGATAATAAATATGCGTAAACGGTTACCGATGTACATAGTGTGGTTAGCGATTTTTACGCTAACCAGTTGTGGTGGTGGGGTTTCAGGGGATAACGGCGACGACCCGTTTGGCTCTGGCGGTGATACTGATGATGACACATCTACTTTTACCTTAGCGGTATCAACCTATAATGAACAATGCTCCACATCCACGCAAAGCTTTACCTCAGGCCAAGTAGCCTGTGCACAAGCCACTTTGATGCAAAACGGTAGCCCTGTTGAAGGTGAAATTATTACCTTTTCTGGTTCGCTTGGTACATTTTCCAGTACAACGAAACTGACTGATAGCCAAGGCGTCGCACAAATAACGATTTCCAGTGAAAACAGTGAAGTCGGCGCGGCCGTGTTAAGCGCTACCTTTGATGACACCACTAGCAGCGAAAATTATGAATATTTAAGTGCTGATACCTTAACCAGCCAATCTGCCGTGGTTAACTTAGCTTTGCTTAACAGTGGTCAGGTAGTCAATCGTTTTCAGGCAGGCACTGATGTTCAGCTGCAATCACAAATTACCGATGAGAACGACCTAGCCGTTGAGGGAGTTATCGTTACCTTTAGCGCACAGCGCGGTACGCTAAATACCGATTCTGCGTTAACCGATAGCAATGGTGTGGCGCAAGTCACCTTGTCGGCTACAGACAGTGATATTGGTGCTGGCGTAATTACGGCCACAGCCGAGGTTAATGCTGTCGATTTAGCCTCGTCACTTAATTATGAAATACAAGCTGCCGGCGCCATCTCAGAACAGATTATCCGTTTAGGTTATTTTGATGACAACGGCGTATTTATTGAAAATCAACTAGGAGTGAGTGCACGTAATAGTGCAGGTGACGTTGAAATAAGTGCTGGTGGTACTTTGGGTGTTTCTATCGCACTGGTAGATGAAAATGACCAGCGTATTTTAACCCAAACCCCTGTTACCTTTAGTTCGAACTGTGTCACTGATGGTTTCGCCACAATCGACACTCTAGTTAACACGATAAATGGCGTGGCTAACGCCACGTTTGAAGACCAAAGCTGCGCAGGTGGAGACGGCAACACCGATTCTATTGTTGCATCTGTGGTAGTTAATAACGCAACCCTTAGTGTTTCTCAGGCGATTTCAATACAAGCAGAGTCCATAGGCTCATTGGCTTTTGTATCAGCTGAGCCCAGCTCACTAGTGCTTCGCGGCACGGGAGGTCAAAACAGCTCAACGGTATCGACCTTGGTATTTCAAGTAAACGGTGCACTGGGCAATCCATTGTCACAACAAGAAGTGTCGTTTAGCTTAAACACGCAAACTGGCGGTTTAACACTTTCTTCAACCACTGGCCTCACCAACTCACAGGGTCAGGTGAGTACTCGCGTAACTGCGGGTGACGTACCAACTTCAGTGCGAGTAACCGCCGAAGTAGAAACCGAATCAGGCGAGAGTATCATCACCCAGTCTGACCTATTGTCGGTTAACACCGGCTTACCCGACCAAAATAGCATGACCATCTCGGCTGACAACCTCAACCCAGAAGCGTTTGATATAAATGAGCAAGAAGTAAATCTAGTGGTGCGCTTGGCTGACACCTTCAACAATCCAGTGCCTGACGGCACCGCAGTCAGCTTTACCACTGAAGGTGGCTCTATCGACGGCAGTTGCACTACGGTGTCCGGCGCGTGCGCCGTAACCTGGGTGAGCGCGAATCCTAAGGTGCCAGATCACCGTATCACTATTTTAGCTACCGCTATAGGCCATGAAACCTTATTTGATAGCAACGGTAACAATTTCTACGATGATGCCGATGGTGCAGGTTTTAATGACAACACGGACAATGGGTTGTCGACCAGCCTATATGGGCAAACCGGCTTTGTGGATATCAGTGAAGCCTGGCGCGATGACAACGAAAATGGCATCCGCGATGCGGGTGAGATATTTCTTGATTACAACGCCAACGGTAGCTTTGATTCAGCCGACAGCCTCTTTAATGGCCCTCAGTGTTCAGGCAACAGTTGCGGCACAGGTGATGCGAATACCATGCATGTGCGCCGCGCCTTAGTGTTGGTTACATCTAGCTCCGCAGCGCAAATCGATATTATTGATAACAGCGCCGCCGTCATTGCCAGCAACTATCAAACATCAACAGCGGCAACGGCTATACCGCGCGATACCAGCCAAAGCTTTACGGTTGTTTTCGCAGATACCGCGCGCCAACCTATAGCGAGTGGCTCTACGATTGTCGTCAGTTCCAGTGCAGGGCAACTCAATGGTCAAACAAATTTAAGCATGCCCAGCACCTCGGTCAATGCGGCATCGCGAGCGACCTTCACCCTAGAGAATGATGTATCTGAAACAACATCAGCCACATTGAGTGTGACGATCACCTCCCCTAGCGGCGTTGAATCTACAACCAGCACGATAGTGACTTTGAATTAATGTTGTCACAGCTTGCAGATACAAAAATGGCGCGATATTCGCGCCATTTTTTTATTGCTTAGAAAGTCGTTGTTTAAAAAATAACAACTTGGTAATTAGGCTGTACCGCCTACAGTTAGTTCATCCACTTTAAGTGTAGGCTGACCAACTCCCACTGGCACGCTCTGACCGTCTTTACCACACACGCCAACACCTTTATCTAGGGCTAGGTCGTTGCCCACCATAGAGACCTTCTGCATAGCTTCTGGGCCGTTACCGATCAGTGTAGCGCCCTTAATCGGCTTGGTGACCTTACCATTCTCTATGAGATACGCTTCTGAGGTAGAGAACACAAACTTTCCAGAGGTAATGTCTACTTGGCCACCACCAAAATTAGGTGCATAAATCCCATTTTTGATACTGGCAATGATCTCTTCTGGCTCATGTTGCCCGCCCAACATATAGGTATTGGTCATGCGCGGCATAGGCAAATGTGCGTATGACTCACGGCGACCGTTACCAGTAGGCTTAACACCCATCAAACGCGCATTGAGTTTATCTTGCATATAGCCAGTCAAAATACCATCTTTGATCAGCACATTGTACTGGCTAGGGGTGCCTTCATCATCTACCGACAACGAACCACGGCGATTTGCCAATGTGCCATCGTCTACTATGGTGCAACCTACTGAAGCAACTTGCTCCCCCATACGCCCGCTAAACGTCGATGCGCCTTTGCGATTAAAATCTCCTTCAAGGCCATGCCCTACTGCTTCATGTAATAATACACCTGGCCAGCCACTGCCTAATACCACCGGCATTTGGCCAGCAGGCGCAGCCACTGCACGCATGTTTACCCGCGCCATATGAATGGCTTCATCAGCAATCTGTTCGTAAAGTGGGCGCCCATCAGCTTGGCTTAGAAAATATTCATAGGCATAGCGGCCACCCGCGCCTGAGCTGCCACGTTCACGTCGCGCGTCTTTTTCCATTAACACGGAGCAGTTCAAACGTACTAGTGGGCGAATATCAGTACAAAACGTACCGTCGGTAGCGGCAATTAAAACTTCCTCGTAAACACCACTGATGCTCACAACCACTTGGCTTAGTGCGCTTTCTTGCTGGCGAATGTAGTTATCAACCGCGCGCAAAAGGGCTATTTTTTCTTCGTCTTGCATACCTAAAATAGGATTGTCAGCATGGTACTTAGGGTCAACCTTGCTGTTTTTAAGGCCTGTAACTTTATGCTTGCCCCCCGCACTTGCAATGTTGCGCGAGGCTTTTGCCGCTTGCATCAAAGCTTCTGGGTTGATGTCATCTGAATAAGCAAACCCGGTTTTTTCGCCACTAACTGCACGCACACCTACACCGCGCTCGACGTTATAGCTGCCATCTTTAATGATGCCGTCTTCGAGCACCCAAGTTTCGTGCTGACTGGCCTGAAAATACAGATCAGCAAAATCATTATCATGTTGATAAATGGCATCTAACGCGTTTGCAAGATGGTCTCTGTCGAGGTTAGCGGCAGTAAGCAGGTTTTGTTCAACCAGATTAGACAAGGTAACTCCTGAATTTATTATGGGTATAGACCGGCATATCCCGGCGAATTCTATTAAGTATGGCAGGTTCTAGCTGAGCGTTGATCACACCGACTGACTGAGGTAATTCAGCTAAAGTTTCACCCCAAGGTGAAATAATACAGGAATGACCATGGGTTTGTCTCTGATTGGCGTGCACACCAGTTTGCCCAGCTGCTACCAAATAGCATTGATTTTCAATTGCACGAGCGCTTAACAAGGCCTGCCAATGGGCTTCCCCAGTTTTTTGAGTAAATGCCGCGGGCAGTGCTACCACGTCCAACGCTTTATGTTCGGCCATAGCTTGAAATAAGCCTGGAAACCGCACGTCGTAGCATATGGCTAAGCCTAAATGTCCAAATGGCGTGTCTGGCACACTCACGACAGCGCTGCCCGCTTGTGTGTATTTAGACTCACAATAGGTCTTAGTGTTGTCTGCGACCTGCACGTCAAACAAGTGAATTTTTTGATATTCAGTCACCCGTTCGCCAGCATCATTGATTAGCAAGCAGGATGCGGTAAATTTATCAGGGTTTTCACTTTTTAACGGCATACTGCCAGCCACTAGCCACACACCATATTGCTTGGCCATACCCATTAGGCGCGCCTGTATTGGGCCGTCACCCAATGACTCAGCAATACTCAATAAGACTTTATCGCCCCCACCAAAACAGGCAAAACATTCAGGCAATACCACCAAGGCTGGCTCGTTGACCGTTAACTGAGCCAGTTGTTGCTCAACAAAATTGAGATTTTCTGTGACATCAGGTGTGGATGTCATTTGCAGGGCGATAAGATTAGCCATCGGATACCTCCAGCGCTACGCGCTCTTGATCAATCTCTTGTGGGATGCTTATATCTGTATTGTGGCTATTTGGGTCTATTGCAAGGCCAACATTTGGCGTATCAACCGGCGCTGGGGCAGTTTGTGCCGGCAAGCGAATTTCTTTACTGTCACGCTCCAACTCTTCTAATTTAGGATCGTCTAACGTGCCCGTTAAGGAAAATTTAATATTGGAAATGACCTTGGCTGAAGTCAGTACCTGATCCAACGCTAAAGCCGCCAATGCGGTTGCTGGGTTGACCATATAGGCGACGATAAGCGGCAAACTGGATGTCACTTTAGGGGCAAACGCAATATTGTAGTTTACTTCTCGGGTGTTCAAGTTGGTATAGCCTTGCATAGTGATTTCACCTGCTCCGCCATCTACCACAGTATCACGGGTATCCACTGTTCCTTGGGCCACCTGAAAACTGCCTTTCATTTTGTCGTAAAAGAAGCCTTGGGCAAATACATCACGAAAGTCTAAGCGCAGCTTTCGCACCAGCGACTCTAAGCTTAACAAGCTAAATATCCGTGAGCCTTTATCTGTTACCTCAGTGAGATAACCATCGCTCAAGCGCCAATCAATATGGCCATTTAAGGTAGCAAAATCAAACTCAAACGGGGCGCGCTGCCAATCTAAATTGAATTTAGCTGAGGCTTTTGAGTCTTTAATACCTGAGTCAAACTCGAAACCTTTTAGAAATAAACCAAAGTCTGAACTGCTAAATTCACCTTCGATCTTGGTTTGATTGCCGCTTGGGGTAAACAACCAATCACCACTTGCGTAAAACAATCCGTGGTCGTTATTTAAGCGCAATGAATCAATGTGCATGCCGTTGGCAGCGCGTGATAATTTAAAGTCGACCCTGCCCAAATCTTTATCTTCAAAACGGCAGCGTTCACATAAAAACTCGACTGGCGGCAAGGTTTCGAGTTTAGGTTCAAACTCCACAGCCTTGCCTTCGTTTTTCTCCCAACCGGCCAAATCCAGGTAATCCGCTGAAATATTAATGCCTCTGGCTAACCAGTCTTTATATAGTGATACATTGGCCCTGACTTGCTTAGCGTTGACGTTTATTTGCCAACTGTCATTGGTGTTTTTGGTAACAGCTTCTAAGTCTGTTAATTGCTGAGAAGCCACAGTGGCGCTATCAGCATTGAGGAAAATACGCTGAGGCTCGCCGATAAAGGGCTTTTTGTTTGGGTCTGAAGCGATACCTGATTCATTGCCTGTTAAATCATGTAGCAAAGAAGAAATAGCATGGTACCAGTTATCAATGTTCACGTAGGGTAAGTTCATAGCAACACTGAAACCTAACCCCATGGGCATATCCAATGACTCACCTATGGCCAAATGGGCCCGAGAAAATTGCATAGTTTCATAAGGCAATACCCCATCAAAATTGACTTGTGAACCCATTTTCAAATTCACCGTTGACGCGGTCTCATCGCCGGAAATATCCAAGGTAAGCGGCTTGTTCTGATTCACCGTTTTGTTAAGCGGTTCAGGCAGCTGAGAGCCAATACCCTGTAATCCAGAATACACGCTGGCCTGATAACTAAAGCCGTCATCGGGCAAGGTCAGCTTGACATTCGCTTGCCACGGCGATTTACCATCAACGTAACTGGCCAAACTAGGCACGAATTGTTTGATTAGGGGTTTAACCTTCCAATCGCCTTGTAAATCGATATTCGCTAAGTAGCCCTCTTTGCGCTGGCGACCACTAAAATCGACCTTAACTGGCTGGCTGAATAGTTGCGCCTGTAAGCCGCTCATATCAACCACTTCATTTTTAAAAGACACTTGTCCTTTAGCGTGGGTTAAATTCATATCAACCCGAGGTACATAAACGCGGTTATCAGCCAAGTGGACCACGCCGCTTGCCACAACATCCTGACCTGATAAAGGAATAACCAAATTCAGATCCACATTAAGCGCATCACTGACTTGCACTTCATCAAGGACCTTGCCCAAACTACTGGCAAGACTGCTGCGTTTCATTAACTCGTTAACTTGAGTGCCAAGAGCTGAGCCTTTCGCATCAATGGTTAGCACCGCACCCACGTCTAAATCGGGTATATCTGCCGATAACCCAGACAAGTTCACGCCTAGTAACTTGCCCATGCTTGCTTGCATAAATAAGCCTTTGTTTTCAAACAACAGGTCAATGTTTAAATCATTCAGTTGCGGCCAATCAGGGGCGAATTCAAAACTCGCATCTTCCACCCCCACTGTGATTTGAAATACGCCTTGATTATTAGCATAAGGAAACTGGCCTAACTCTCCATTCCAAAGGATCTTAGCACCGTTAACATGGCCGCCCTTAAGGGCTCTTTGCAAATACGCTTTGGTCTCTTTACCCATAGCGGCACTAGGGAACAGTTCATTCACTTGTGCAATATCTAGTCCGCCAATTGTGCCATTAAGGGCAAGATAACCAGTGTTGCTCTCATAACGCAGGTGTTGATCTATGTTCAGCCAATCATTGCCCAGTTGTAATTTCGGCGCATAAATTGCGATACCCTCGTCAAGAGACTGAATATACATATCAAGGTCAACTCGTTGAAATTCGATATTTCGGTCGACTATGTTGTCCAATTTCCACTGGGAATTTCGCCCGCGAATTTGCACTCGGCCCTTATCGTTGTGCCAATTTATATCTAACTCAAGATTATCTACGCCAGGTATACTGTTGCTTTGCTGCCAGCCAATTTGACTGAGATTAACTTGGGCATAGGTATCCAACTTGTCAAATTTCACATTGAATTTATTCAAGGTGGCATTAGGCGCAAGGTCATTTAGAAGATTGAAGTCGACCGGATTTAAAACGAGGGGTAGCAAGGGTGTGATAGCAGATAAGTCTACTCGGTCTGCATTTTGTATATGCACTTGGCCTTGGTTGTTAATTTCACCATACCAATTAGATGTTTGCGTACGCTCGTTGGCTTGCAAGGCAAGATCATATAAATTGAAAATCCAACCATCATTACTAGGCTCAGCATTGAGTTGCCCCCCCAAGATGGCCGCTGTGATTTCGGCATCTTCGTTTTGCCATACAAAACGGCTATCGGCCAAATCTAGCTGGGCATTTTTGATATCGCCGTCTTGGATACTCGCCCACACAACAAAATTGCCCCGGCTTTCGATTAAATCGTAACGGGTCGCCAGCCATTGATTTATCCAAGGGGATAAATCTACTTCGTGTGCTCTGGCATAAAAAGTTCCATTAAGAGAGTCTTTGTCACCGCGCAGATCTAAGGTAAACGAGGCTGAGTTACTTGCCAGTTCTTCGACCTGCAGTTCACCAACACCTTGGTGATGAAGCCCTCTATTACTCCAGAGCAATTGATGAACCAACACCACCTGCTGGTCGTGTGCGGTGCTGATTTCAAACTGACTGTCACTCACAGAAAATGATTGAAGCTGCTCTAGAAACAACTGTTTCAATGCCGATACGACAGGAAAATCACTGCCTTCTTTGTTCATCAAGGTGACATCAATCTTGACGTTCAGGCCATTTAAGTCAAAGCGCTGGGAGCGGATCTGACGCCCCAGTATTGAGCCCCAAAAATCCAATTCGATGATGGTTTTTTTAATATCTAAACTAAGGGGAGATTGAGCATTTTGCACCAGCTGCAGGTCTTCAAGCACAATCGCTGGCCCTGCACCTTTCCACTGAGCCGTGATAGTGCCGATATTAATCTCGACCCCATACTGCCCCTCAACCCATTGCTCTAAACGATGTTTTTGCCCGTCCATGTAGGGCAACGTGTAACGCACAACACTGATGGCCACGGCCACCAGCACCAGCAAAATAGCAGCGCAAGTCCATAGTTTTTTAATAATATAAGCGGCATAAAAAGAGCCTGACCTCACATCATTACCACATCGTATTTATCTTGGTTGTATAGCAACTCTGTATGCACCTTTATTTGTTTAGAGACAAAGACTTCAAGCTCAGCGAGCATATGTGATTCTTCGCCTAACAAGGCTTCGACCACAGACGGTGCCGCATAAACGACAAATTTGTCTGCATCGTAGGCGCGATTAACGCGAACAATTTCACGCATGATTTCAAAACATACGGTTTCTACTGTTTTAACCGTACCGCGTCCCTTACATACTGGACACTCACCACACAGAATATGTTCCAAACTTTCCCGTGTTCTTTTACGGGTCATTTCGATTAAGCCCAGCGCGGTAAAGCCGTGAATATTAATTTTAGCTCGGTCTTTACTGGTTGCACTTTCGAGGCTATGAATGACACGCCTCTGGTGATCAGCATCAGCCATATCAATAAAGTCGATTAAGATCATCCCGCCAAGATTACGCAAACGCAGTTGGCGCGCAATTGCAGAGGTAGCCTCAATGTTGGTGTTGAATATGGTCTCTTCTAAATTACGGTGCCCAACAAAGGCCCCAGTGTTGATATCAATGGTGGTCATGGCTTCAGTCTGATCGATGATGATATAACCACCTGATTTTAAATCCACACGTCGCTCCAAAGAGCGCTGCGATTCGTTCTCAACGTCGTATAAATCGAAGATAGGACGATCCCCCGGGTAGTACTCTAATAAGCGGTGTAGCTCGGGTACATACTCTCGGGTAAACTGTTGTAACTCATGGAATGACAATTTGGAATCAATACGAATTCGGTCAAGCTCTGTCCCGACAAAATCACGTAACACGCGTCGTGCTAGGGGTAAATCTTCGTACAGTATATGGGCTTTCTTTTTCATCCGTGAACGGATTTTTTCCCATAGGCGGCGCAAAAAATCGGCGTCTTGGCGCAGCTCTTGGGCTTTCACGCCTTCAGCAGCGGTACGTAAAATAAAGCCGCCATTTTCACTACAATATTCTTGTACCAAGCTCTTTAAACGTTCTCGCTCGGCTTCATCTTCAATACGTTGAGAAACACCCACATGCTCAACGCTAGGCATGAACACCAAATACCTTGATGGAATAGTGATATCTGTGGTTAAACGTGCGCCCTTCGTCCCTATTTGGTCTTTGACTACTTGCACCACAATATTCTGACCATCACGCACAAGCTCACGTATATCACGTTTTTCTAGGTGGCTTGATGACACTTCATCTTCTACTTCGCTATGAATAGCGATATCCGAAGCGTGTAGAAAGGCAGCTTTGTCTAAGCCAATATCTACGAAAGCGGCTTGCATGCCGGGCAAAACTCTGCTGACTTTACCGCGATATATATTGCCTACTAAGCCACGCTTGGTATGACGTTCAATGTGAACCTCTTGCAAAATACCATTTTCGATAAGGGCCACTCGAGACTCAGAAGGGGTAACGTTAATTAATAGTTCAGCACTCATGGGCTAGGCTCATCCGAGAAAGTAGTTGATTCGTTTCGTATAAAGGTAACCCGACAACAGCGCTGTAACTACCCTTTATATGGGTGACAAACTTTCCGCCTATGCCTTGAATAGCGTAGCTACCCGCTTTATCTTGTGGCTCACCTGTTTGCCAATATTCTTCTATCTGAGACGGGGTCAAATCACAAAAAGTCACTTCTGTTTTCACCAATATACTCTCACAGTGCTCGCCAGAAGTGATAGTCACGGCGGTAAACACTTGGTGTTTTTGACCTGAAAGTCGCTGAAGCATACGCATGGCATCATCGAAATTTTTCGGTTTACCCAACGCTTGTTCATGAATGACCACAACTGTGTCGGCGCCTAGTGCAAGTCGACTTTCTGCTATATCTGCACTCGCTTGCCAACCCGCTTGAGCTTTTTGTTTAGCTAAGCGTTGCACATAGATTTCTGGCGTTTCACCAGGGAGTATTGTTTCGTCAATATCCGCGCTTAAGGTGGTAAAAGGCACACCGATTTGGCTAAGTAACTCAGCGCGGCGGGGTGACTGAGAAGCTAAAATAAGCATAACTGATGTCTGGTGGGGCTCAGCTCAAACGAAACTGACGGCGAACCCGACGTAGTAACCAAAATATCCATGGCCAAATTACCATAGAGGTAATCACAGGCCACATGTAAGTAAGCATGAAATAGATGTCGGTCAATAAATGCATTAACCAAAATACCACTAAATTATAAAGCGCACATAAAATACCGATCACAACCGCTTGCTGCCAAACCGAATAATTACGCAAACGCTGATAATTGGCTGCAAGTACGAACACACTTAAACTCATGGCAAAACTGTGTACGCCAATACTGGTGCCTAACAATATATCGAGTACTAAGCCTACGATAAAAGCAACGCCTACATTGACGCGTTCAGGCAGGGCAAGCGCCCAATACCCTAGGACCAAAAATACCCAGTCGGGACGATACTGTTCGACTATGGCAGGCATGGGCATAATTTGTAGCACCAAAGCCACTATAATACTCAGACCGATTGTATTGTTTCTTAGTTTCATTGTTCTGTATCCGGAACAGATTGCTCTGGCCCTACAAGATTATTTGGCCACAACAAAAGTAAGTATTTCAGACGGTCGAGCAGTGCCACTGGCTCAGCGTTGACCTGAGCAAACGGGCGCCCTTCATCGCGAACAATCGAGGTAATTATTGCTACCGGATAACCTTCAGGAAATACATTGCCCAAGCCAGATGAAAGCAACAAATCGCCTTCTTCAATATCAGCGCTGTGGGGAACATGCTGAATGATTAACTCATTTAAGCTCCCTGAGCCCGAAGCAATCATGCGTATATTGTTTCTGGCAACACGCACAGGAATGGCATGAGTCACATCTGAAATCAACAATACGCGGCTGTTTGTCGAGCCAACCTGCATGATTTGCCCTACGATCCCTTTATCATCAATAACGGGTTGACCTTCGTACACCCCTTGAATGGCACCGCGGTCGATAACGATTTGGTGACTATAAGGGTTGTTATCCACCGCCATTAATTCTGCAACTTCTTTACGAATATCGCCACGCACAGGGGTGTTAAGTAGGCGACGCAAACGGTCATTTTCCTCTTGCAGTAAAACAAAACGCTGAAGCTTGCCATTGAGCACAACAGCATCGTGTTGTAGCTCAGCATTTTCTTCAAGTAATTGCTGGTGCGACACTAAGCGGCTAGCACTGGCGTTGAGCATCTCGCTAGGTAAGTTAGCTAAATATTGAATAGGGCTGACCACAGAGTTGAGGTAGACACGGGTTGTGGCGAAGCCATCAAATACATGATCAAACACAATTAATCCGGCTGATAGCGCAAGAGCAAAAACCAGCTTAATGTGTAACGATGGACCACGCAGAAAAATCGAGTTCATATGAAATGTAAAAGCGGCTAATGCCGCTTTTTAGTATCCTTTACTTGGGGTTACTCGTAGCTAAATAAATCGCCACCGTGCAAATCGATCATCTCGAATGCTTTACCACCACCTCGTGCCACGCACGTTAAAGGATCATCTGCAATCACTACTGGTATGCCAGTTTCTTCCATTAACAGGCGATCCAAGTCTTTTAGCAAAGCACCACCACCCGTTAACACCATACCGCGCTCTGAAATATCAGACGCAAGCTCAGGAGGAGATTGCTCAAGCGCCACCATAACGGCAGAAACAATTCCACTTAATGGTTCTTGCAACGCTTCTAGAATTTCATTGCTGTTAAGCGTGAAACCTCGAGGTACGCCTTCGGCTAAGTTACGGCCACGTACTTCAATTTCTTTCACTTCTTCACCAGGATAGGCAGCACCAATCTCGTGCTTAATACGCTCGGCTGTGGCCTCACCAATAAGTGAACCAAAGTTACGGCGAATATAGCTAATAATGGCTTCATCGAATTTATCACCACCGATACGAACCGATGAAGAGTAAACAATGCCGTTCAATGAGATGATCGCTACTTCAGTAGTACCACCACCAATATCGACGACCATAGAGCCGGTTGCTTCAGATACAGGTAAACCAGCACCAATCGCAGCCGCCATTGGCTCATCAATAAGATAAACCTCACGCGCGCCAGCACCTAATGCCGACTCACGGATCGCGCGACGTTCTACTTGAGTAGAACCACAAGGTACGCATACGAGTACGCGAGGGCTAGGGCGCAAAAAGTTGTTGTCGTGCACTTGTTTGATAAAATGCTGTAGCATTTTCTCAGTCACATAAAAGTCAGCAATAACGCCGTCTTTCATGGGTCTAATGGCTTTTATGTTGCCAGGAGTACGTCCCAACATCCGTTTTGCTTCACCACCGACAGCCGCTACACTTTTAGGACCACCTGCACGCTCTTGCCGAATAGCAACAACGGAAGGCTCATTTAGTACAATTCCCTGATCTTTTATATAGATAAGCGTATTTGCTGTACCGAGGTCAATAGATAAGTCGTTGGAAAACATTCCTCGAAGCTTTTTGAACATTGAAAAACCGCAACCTGTTTGATATGAGAGATAATCCGCTAACTTTACCAATGCCCCCCGTCTTGGGCAAGTAAACACCTCATTTGATGCAATAAAAAGTGAAGAAACCTTAGTTTAATTGAGGTTTAGCTAACAAATTTTTATCAAGTCGCCAAAAAAGGACAAATATAGTCGTTTCGCTACTGAAAATAGATCTAGGTGTGACCACACACCGAATAGAAAGTGCCGAGCCTAACTAAATTTATTGTTCCATGAATTCTAGCCGTTAATGGAACACTTCCCGCCAGTGAATGATCCTGTCACTTCCGCGGTAAAGGCCAAAGGTTATTATAGAAGCTGGGCCATCAACACCCGTCGCGCCTGAGCACAGGGCTAAGTCTGAGCAAATAAAACCATCTCCGCTCCAATCGAAGTTCATGTATTGTGCCCAAGCTGGGTTACCCACGCCTGGATCTAAAGAGACTTCGACTACACCAGCCACGCCTGGGCCATTACCTGCAGCACTGCCCCTTAAGGCAAAGTTAGCATTACCTAATAGTTCTCCACCGATTAAAGTGCCAGCGCTAGTTACTGAGTCAATCTGCCCGGTGATATCGTTACTACCTTGGGCGCTTAGCACGATTTGCCCAGAACTTTCAGTTAAATCAATGTTTGTACAGTTGTCTTCCTGATTAAACTGCCAGCGACCATTTAGATAATGCTCTGCGCTTACTGGGGGGATCAGGAAATCTGTTTCAGGGCCGAAGTTAGGCCCAAGCGCCAAACGCCCGTGGCGGACATTGACGTCTACTCCTGTAATATCACTGCCTGTTGCAGCACTAATGCTAAATTCTTCACATCCTGAAATCGGGTAATCGCTTTGATAACACACGTTATTATCCGCGCTTAAAAAAGTTACTAGAAACGTCATGTCCACAGCGGCGACAAAAGGCTCTAGCAAAGGATAAGCGGCAAAATCCGTGGTGGTTTTTTCATAAGTAAATGTACCATCCAGCACGTCTATTAAGGTGATGCCAGTGAACGCACTAGGTGCGGTGATTGTGGTCGAAGCTGCATCGGTAATGCGCGTCACAGCTGGGCTCGCGCCAGCATGAATTGACGCATCTTCTATCACTACAGCTGCTGCGGTATCTGGACTATAACGCCAATAGCCGTTAATGAAATTTTTGGTTACTTCACCTAGGGCACTCATAGCAATTAATTCAACTTGAGTGCTCGGCGAAAAAGAAATCGGTTGACCCATATAAGTGAAGTTACCACATTGATTGACCAACTCTGGCGCGGTTAATATCTGAACGTCAAAGTAAGCTGGGGTGAACTCCCCCAGAGTAATAGGATCTTGACTACTGATGACACTTGTTGGGTTGTTGTTATCACTCAGGTAGTCGCTATCCTGAACATCTAGGCGAATAACACCCACTTCACTGTAGGTTGCCTGATAATTGTATTCCCCCGTAACGAAGGTTAATGCAGGCGTGTCTGCAAACTGTTTAATTGCATTACTCATCACGCTGGCGCCGTCCCCAAAGACTAATGTACCTTCGGCTGCATTTGATTCAAAAGGCAACATGCGCTCAACCGCTATTTGCAATTCGCTGGGCTGATAATTGGGCATTGGAATATCCCCTAAGACCCCATAGGCGGTAATATTTAAGGTAAACTCTTCGCCTGCAGGGTAAACGTCTGTATCCGCGCTTGACGGATAAGTATTGAAATCAGTGTCAGTATAAATGAGAGCTGGCGGCGCAACCGCCAAGGTTAATTTTGTAGGGACAATATCTACACTGGTATCACCTGAGGTAATTGACACCCCATCTATTTCAGCAGCGACTCGCAGCCCCACCCGCCCTGCATCTGCGTAATTAAACGCCTCTAATGTGGCCACACCGTCAGCGTCAAAAGTAAGAGAGACAATACCTGTGGATTCACCATCTGGTGAAGCACTCACATCGATACCACTGAAATCAGTTAAGCAACGATTTGGCGAAACACAGTTCACCCCCAAAGTGACATCTTGCTGCCCTTGTAATAATGCCTTACATACGCCGTTATCGTTTTGAACTGCGCGCAAATTTGCCCCAACAAAATTGGCTTGTGACAATTGATCAGGCAAAAATTTATCAGTCACTGTCTCGCCGATAAACTCAAAGCCGGCATCGACAAAATTGATGTCGCAGTCTGCTATGCCTGACCCGGTATTTAAGCAGCGCAAAGGCGCAGCTGGATTGGCACGAACTATGTCAAACGTAGCGGTTTCGGGCTCTAACACTGCCAGAGGTGTATTGATAATTTCGCCAGTAAACACTAACGGGTTCCCAGCCCCCCAACTATCTGGTGCTAACTGTACACTGCTCGTTTCTGTATACAATTGAGTGCAATTCTCATCTGCACAGGCTTTTATAGATATGTTTTCTGCCTCACAGGTTAATCCTTGACCGTCATGCTCCAATTGATAATGATTAATAGCTTGGCATGTGGCGATAGCGTTCATGTCTTGGGAAATCTCTGCGCTGTTTTGCACATAAGCATTAACTCGAATATTATCAAACTGGCCGTTGGCCGAGTTCGCTGTCATGTTCGTCACAATATAGTCCGAGCGGTTATCACCAAAATACAAAGTGTTAAATTGGGCGATGCTATTATTTACATTTAAACTATTCGACCGGCCCGCCTCAGCCCCATTAATATGAATAACAGCTGTTTTTGCCGCATAATCATAGCTAACGGCTACATGCACCCACTCACCAGCGGAGAAATTAAGTCCAGAAACAGTGGCTTCTGCGTCCCTATCGTCGATATCCTCTAAACCAAAATACAAAGTGGATGCACGTAGGCTTAAGTAAAAATACTTCGCAGTGGAATTTGAGTTTCCGGCATCGGTAGAAGCATCGAACAACTGACGTGCAATGTCACTCGACCAATCTTCATTGCTTCGATACCAAAAGGATATCGTCCCTGCTTGGCCAATATCATTCGGTGAAAACCCGCTATCAATAGTATCTATTACCGCTGCAGCTGTGTTCATTGGTACGTCCGCATATCGACAGGAAACCTGCGCCGTTGATAACACAGAAAGCACATCCCCCAAAGGAGATGCATGGCGCTGGTTACTTGTGCTATCTAATATGCTTTGACTACCATTAAATTCTACTTGCTCAAACTCATAAATCGCAACAGGAGCCGCAGCACAGGGGGAAACGTTGTTTAGATCTGTATTGACTTGACTCTGACTTTGCGCGTAGTCGTAGATTCGTACGTCATCGAATTCACCGTCCGCTGAGTTAGCGGGCGAATCAGCAAAATTATACAGACTGCGATTATCTCCTATGTATAAAGTGTCAAGCACTGGCATGCTGCCGTTGAGTCCTAGAGCGGATGTTTGGCTGGCTTGACTGCCGTTGATAAAAATTTCAGCGTTATCTTTGCTGTAATCATAGATCACTGCGATATGCACCCACTCATAAGCGGCAAAGGTTAATCCACCTACACTGGTAGCAGCGTCATCATCGGTAATATCTTCAAGGCCAAAACGTAAGGTACCATTGCGTAGGCTAAGATTAAAATATTTAGAGTTTGCATTCCCTACCCAAGTCGAGGCATCGAAAAGCTGCCTCCCCGTCCCACTACTCCACGCCAATGCACTGCGATACCAAAAAGAGATTGTGCCCTTGTCACCAATGTCAGTATCTACTCGAAGCTCAGTATCTATGCCCGCGCTAATATTGGCATCGGTGTTTTTCGGTACACTCATCACCTGACAGGATTTTTGAGTACTGGGGAAGGTAGGAAAGGCATCTCCCAGTGGAGATGCATCATATCCAGACACTGAAGAATCAATGACGCTATTAGCGGTCGCCCATTCTTCTTGCTCGAACTGGTAAAAGGCTATCGCCGGGCCGTCACAAACCTCCTCCTTTGCCGCACTGACATTAATATCATCGACATAAAAACCAGATCGAGAGTTTTGCCCGCTGACTTGGAACCCAATGGCAACATTACTGCCAATAAATTCGCTAATATCGAAACTTTGCGCTGTACGAGAAAAATTGCTGGCGGTGACTGTGTAATCTCTTAAGTTCCTCCAAGTACTGCCACCATCGGTAGAGATACCAAGCCTTACTAAAGATTCCCCTGCATTATGACCGACACTGTAATTAAAGTTAAGTTGAGCAGTAACGGCATCTGATAAGTCCAACCTTCGGTACACGAATCGCGCGCCATAAGAACGCGGGTTTTCAGATGCGACAACCCCTAAGCGCAAACAGTTTCCAGCAGAACAAAGTGAGTTATTGACGCGCAAATAACCCGAAGAGGGGCCATCAGACTCTCCAGCCTCTAGCCAATCTGAGCTCCAAGGCGCAGAGCCTGAAGAAGCACTGTAGCTGGCAGATGGAAAGTTATCAGCCATATTGAAGGTTTCGGTACTACAACTATTACTACTGATGGACCAAGTAGCCCTTAGGCCTTGCCTTACAATTGAGGCATCGGTGCTATGCGCAATAAACATGGAGCCTGATGTAGCAACCAATGCAGACGGAAGGTTTGAGCCACTGAAAGTTCCTAAAAGTGGCGTACTGACATTTTCACCATCATATACAGAAAAATAGTCATAGTTTTCTTCGTAATTAAAATCAGAAAAGCTGAGGGTAATAGCCCCTCCCTGAGGAGCACGAATAGTAAACCCACAGCGCTCATTATTGGCATATTCACCATTTGCCCCGCCGGAATCAACTAACTCCCCGCGAGCACGTGATGTTTCGGTGTCTGAGCATAGCGTGTCGGCGAGTACCTGCGAACAGCAGAGTACATTTAAAAGCAAGAGCAAAATGATTGAACTTAAGTAGCCTCTAAGGGTTTGGATCGCTCTTATCGCTTTTATCCCTTTCATTACTGGATCCCGTCAACCGATACGTTGCGACTGACCACAGTGTCACCTGCAATGCATTGCCCTTGAGCAGTAAACCTAAAATATTGGTAGCTGTCACCATCGTCTACAACCGAGACCACGGAACAACTGCTTTGATATCCGCAGTTAGAAAGGCCTGGGGTACTGGTGAAGGTAAAATTATCAGAGGCCATGCAATTACTTGCCCCAACGACAGGAAACGCTGCAGCAATAGAGCGCTCTACGCCTGCTCTTGCCGCGTTTAACGCTCTTTGACCGTACACTTCACTGACAACACTATCGGCAGAGGCCGCTAGCATTCTAAGCATAGCTAAACCCAAAATCGCCAAAACGATGATGATAAACAGCGCGATAACCAACATGCTACCGCGCTGTTTTCTTAGGCCGCGATGTTGCTCAACGCAAAGACGTTTATGGGACATTGGGCACATGAATATCACTACTAAGATTGATTATTTCATCGTTTAGCTCAAACGCGAGCAAGACTTGTATTAAGCTATTTCGATTCAAGGTGGCATTTTGTACGGTGAATGGCAGCTCCGAATTGGCGAGATCATTGACGATATTTTCAGCCATTAAGGTGCCGCCCGAAGTAAACGTTGTCTGACTCTGCACTATCGACGCTTGATGTCTAAACATGCTCCCTCCACGTATGCAGTAACTTACGGCATTTCGCACTATGTATAATCGTGAGGCAGGAGACACATCGGCAAATGCACCATCGACGGTTAAGGCGGCTAAATGCTCAGCGCTATCATTTGTAGTGCAATCACCATCACCGCTGTCAGTGCAGGATAAAATTGTACGCCGTTTGCTTTCATTAACGTCATAAACATCATTGCTATCGGTTGGATAGACAATTGCCATATCGCCATTTGCGATTGAAAACTGGTTATTAACATCGCCCAATTCTACCGTGTTTACTGTTCGCTCTGTAGAGGGCGCCAATGGTAAGCGCGTGTAATAAGTAGCCCATATTGTAGGCACAAACTCTATACACTGGGCGCCATTTTCTAGTTTGACGCGAGCACTATTAGGTACAGAACTGCGCAACTCTCTATTTAAGCGCTCAATGACAAAACGACTTTGACTTAACAGTTCGTCTCGCTCGCTCACATCATTGAAAATCTGCACACCAGAGCGAATAAAACTGGTGACACCAATAGACACAATACCCAGCACAATAATCACTGTGACCAGCTCAACCAAGGTAAAGCCTTTTTGTAAGTGTAACGTATGACGTGAGGCCATCAGTAGTTGTACCTATAGGTCGAAAAAACAACCTCCTCGCTGCTAGGGGTGGTTACCCTTACGGTGATAAGTTTTGCTGCACCCACAGCACCATCGTTTGATCCGTCTAAATCAGCATCGTAAAAGACCGAAACGCTGGCCCGAAATCCCTGATATAAGTTACGCCCATTGATACCTATTGTGCTGCCTGTTGCACTAAGAATATTGCCGTCTCTTTCATCTAGACCCTCAAAGTCATCCACATCGTTATACGCACTTCTGCTTTCACTGTCTGGGCCTAGGGCATTTGGCAGCGTACAGGCTGGAGCTGTTCCATCTCCGCATCGTTCACTGGCATTACGACTGGAATGCTCATCGAAGGACTTACTGCTGATTTCGTTGATAAGTGACTGGGCAAGCTCCGTCGCCCTGACTTGAAATATAGGATCAATACTACGGGTAGTTTGGGGAACAATGAGACCGATAAAGAACGTCATCGCGATAGCGAAAACCAACATGCCTATTACGAGTTCTATTAGCGTAAAACCTACGTTCAGCCTGAGCTGGGTAGTGGATCGTTTAACACTCACGGATATACCCTTCGCTTTCTACGCAAACGGCCGGGGATTGCGTTCCTTGGAAGGTTATGCGGCAAGTGGCTTGGCAACTACCAGCACTTGTCAATGGGCGACCTAGGCTATCAAATCGTATCCAATTAAATGCACCATTTCCTGTGTCTAACGTGTTCATGCCAATACCGTCAGCAGCGATTTCACCACTGCTGGTGCGCAGGAATTCAGGTGTGGCGTAATTAATGGTAGTTGCGCAAGTCGCAGTATGTTCAGCAGGGGTATTATTGCGATAGCTAAGCGTGGGCGGCCCATAGCTAGGATTGGTAGTATTAAAGTTAATTTGGAAACAATAACCGTTTCGCGTGTCTTGCATCGCGCGTTGTTGCATCGCGCGTAACGCTGATAATAAACGTGATTGATAGCTGTATTCAGCATAGCCGGTACTATCAAAGCGACTCGCTGCGGATACAGCCAGAATACCAATAATAAGGATCACCACTATTAGCTCAATAAGGGTGAAACCACGTTGCACAGCATTCACGGGGAATATGTTTTTGCTGCCCAACGTATTCATTCATTTTACTCCAAACAGGAAGCCGGAAAAGCAAGGCCAAATTAAATTTGGCTAATCACTAACACTCTTGCGGCTTAACCAGCTTAACAGCCAGTGGTAATGCTGCCGATCGTTGGTTCTTCACCTTCAGCTGTAGCTGCTTCATTATGAATGTAGTAGGCATAACAAGCCCCAGCATTCGTTGTACCGTTTGGATAAACGATTAGCGCCACATTGCTCTGGGTTGGCAAAGTCGTGAAGCCATCTGCAGTAAGATCAGCACCTATATCCTGAGATTCATCAACACAAAATTCAGAAGTACAAGCTCCACTGGTTAATTCTTCAATATTTGCGTCAAGCATATTGATCCAAGCAAGATCCCAATCGTGAAGAGCATATCCGAAATCAGTTTGCACGTTATCACCGTTTTTCAGCGCCAGGGTTGCTGCTGCTGATGCATTTGTCCCATCAAGTAGAGATTTAGCATGAATAATGTCGCTGGCTGACTGCATTGCACCTTCCATCCCTTTTACAACAGATGCTCGGGCATCACCTTGAATATCTAAAAATTTAGGCGCTGCAGTTACCGCCAAAATACCCAAAATACCCAAAATAACGATAACAATGATTAATTCAATAAGGGTAAAACCACCCTGTTGTTTGCTGCTTTGCATAATGTTTCTCCCACTTGCTAAATATGAAAATCTAAACTTTTTTTATTTTAACCACTTGAGTTGGCCTAGGCCATTAGCAAATGGTAGCGTGTCAAATTATTGACTAATTATTACTAAAAACAATCACTTGCCCGATGCGCGGATCGTATATAAAACCATTACCAGCCGTGTTGTCAACAGGCTCATTGGTATCGTTTTTTATCGTTTGGGTTAAATAATAATAACAAAGATCATTTCCCCCAGAACCATTTCCTTCGCTTTGGCGAGTAAAATAGCGGTGGTCATCAAACGGGCGCTCATTCCAATCAGATGAAATTGTCGGCGCGCTTTGCATGATTAAATTAAAAATACTTTCACAATCTAACAAACTTATCTGAGTATCTTCGGTACTGCTGTCGGTATCAAGTTGTCCTGTGGGGTATCCAGTGTCCTGATCAACGCCGATTCGAATATCGTCGATAGTCACAAAACTCAGGTTCGTTGCAAAGTTCTCCTTCGGCCGCCCTTCAATTTCCCATTGAGCTCGCACTAAGCCAACACCTGTTGCATAGCCACCTGCTACGCCTTCAACAGTGGCATCTTCAGCCTCTTCAGTCACATCAAGTAAGCGTGGTAAGGCAGTAGCAGCTAATAGACCTAAAATAACCACGACTATAACCAACTCAATTAAGGTAAACCCTTGCTGGCGCTGAGCGTTAAGCATTGAAAAGGTTTGGCGCTGTGATTTAGCTAATTTCGTCATATTTCTTTACCCATTAGGTTAACTTATTATTTTGGAAACCTGTCCCGTATACACTTTGTACTCAAAATAAGGCCCTGTTGATAATCTGTATCGACAGATTGATGACAGAGCATTATTGTTTATTTGCACGCCATCATAAAATTCAGCGTACATTTTGAACCCTTCAACTTCTAGTTCTGTATCCAGTACGTCTCGCCATAAAGCCGCGCACCCCATGCTTGTTGGTTCTAATCTAGGCCAACCCAGATGGCTCATCGCCAGAGGGTGTCTACCTGTTTCATTACCCTGCGTATCGTACTCAATCAACAAAATACTGCTAGGCCTACCCTCATTTTGCCACTGCCAATGCGCATTCAAAGTACTTTTAGTGAACTGCTCTACTAAGTTCTGCAGCGCTACCTTGCGAATACTTGGACTGCTGTCATTGAAATAAACGATAAACCCCAAGATAAGCGAGGTGAACACGACCACGACAATCAAATTGCTAAAGAGGCTACGTTCTCGTTCATCAGAGGCTTCATTTCTGCGCATAGCTTAACCTTGTATCGCTCCCATCATGTTCCACATGGGTGTAAAGATGCCTAAGGCCAGTACCAGCACCATAGCGGCAACGACCATGATAAGAATAGGCTCGATTTTAGAGGTCAGGCTCTTCAAATCATAATCCACTTCACGCTCGTAAAACTCGGCGGCTTCGCCGAGCAGTTCATCTACTCGGCCTGTTTCTTCACCTACATTGATCATCTGTAGCACCAAAGGAGTAAACATTTTACTTGAGCTTGCTACCCGTGAAAGGCTTTCACCTTTTTCGATGTTTTTGCGCATTTTCACGATCCTATCAGCCATGAAAGCATTACTGACCGCATCTGCAACTAAATTTAGGGCAGTGGTTAATGGAACGCCGGAGCGCAACATCATAGAAAAGCTGCGGGCAAAACGACTAAGTAAAGTGCGCTCGAATATGCCCCCGACAATAGGTAAACGCAGCTTGGCTCGGTCCCAGTTATAGCGCCCTTTGGGCGTATTGATGTACCTAGAAACCAAATATATTGCCACGATAATGCCTATCAACATATGCGGCCACTTTGTAATGAAAAAATCTGAGGTGGATAATAATACGCGGGTCATTAATGGCAGCTCAGCACCAAAGCTAGAGAACATATTGGCGAAGACTGGTATCACAAATATATTCATAATAATTAGAGCGGCGACGACAGCCAAAATAACAAATGTTGGGTAACGAGTAGCCGCTTTGATTTGTTTTCTGGTTTCTTGTTCGCGCTCCATATAGTCTGACAATTGCAAGAAGGCTTCATCCAGCCTACCGGTATTTTCCCCAACGTGCACGATGCTAACAAATAACTGACCGAAAACTTTGTTATGCCGATGCAGGGCTGAAGATAGCGTGCGTCCTCGCTCTAACTGGTCACACACATCGTTCAAAATTTTTGTCATGCGTTCACTGTTCGAGGTCTCTGCCAAGCCCTTCACTGAGCGAATGATCGGTATGCCAGATTTGGTCAGCGAATACATTTGGCGCGAGAAAATAACCAAATCCTCAAGTTTAATGTTCGGAGTGAATATGGATAAATCCAGAGACACGTTAGCAGAATCACTTACTTCTTTTATTTCAATTGGAGTGAATTTTCGGCCAAGTAAAATTTGCGCCACACTGGAGGCATCACTCGCTTCTAGGCTGCCTGAGGCGAGTTCACCGCTGGCGTTACGGGCTTTGTAGGTGAAATTAGCCATTATTACTACCTGGGCCATTGTCGCGAGGCTCTAGCTCGAATGAAAACTCGCCACTTGATGAAGTTGGTATATTTTGCGCACGACTAGTCCCTGAAGTTGGCACAGCCCCAGACTCTGCATTACCCCCAGGCGATACGGTTTGGCTGGATTGAATGTTTGTCATTTCAAGTTCATTGTTTTCTTCTGGCTCTTCCCCTGACTCAGACTCTGTCGCGCGAGCTTGCTCATCAGCCACCATTTCAATCAGTTTCAATACTTCATCAACTGTGGTGATGCCCATTTTGGCATACGTTAATGCGACTTTTGCTAAAGGCACGAAGCCAGGGCTGTGAAGTGCAGCTTGGCCAAACTGAACGGAGTCATTCGTTTTCAATGCATTCATCATGCTCTCTGTCATTTCTAATAACTCGAACACACCTACTCGACCACGATAGCCTGTATTGTTGCAGGTTTGACAGCCACGGCCGCGGCGGAACGTCACGTTGGCCACTTGAGAGTCGATACTTTTCAACCACAATGATTCTTCACGTGTGGGTTGATATGCCTCACTGCAGCTTTCACAGACTTTACGCACCAAGCGCTGGGCGATAACAGCGCGTAAAGAACTCGCCACTAAATACCCTGGGGCCCCCATATCGAGCAAACGTACCGCACTGCTGATAGCATCATTAGTATGCAAAGTTGATAACACTAAGTGACCCGTTAAAGCGCCTCGAAGACCAATTTCCGCCGTTTCTTGGTCTCGCATTTCCCCCACCATGATGATGTCAGGATCTTGCCTTAGCGTTGTGCGTAAAACATTGGAGAAATTCAAGCCAATCTTACTATTGGTCTGCACTTGGTTGATGCGTGGTAAGCGGTACTCGACTGGGTCTTCGACTGTAATAATTTTAGCAGAAGGCTGATTTAACTCACTTAACGCGCCGTAAAGGGTGGTTGTTTTACCAGAGCCTGTGGGTCCGGTAACCAAAATCATACCGTGGGGGCGTTTCAATAGTACACGAAAGCGTTTTAGTAAGGCCGCTGGCATACCAGTTTGCTCGAGAGACAGTACACCAGCTGACTGGTCGAGCAATCGCATCACCACTGATTCACCATTTTGTACCGGCATAGTAGAGACCCGCACATCGATGGAGTGGCCCTTGATACGCATATTCGTCCGCCCATCCTGTGGAAGGCGTTTCTCCGAAATATCCAGCCCAGACATCAGCTTTAACCTTAAAACTAAAGCTGAGGCTATGTTCTTTTCCTTGATAATGTTTTCTTGCAGCACGCCATCAACCCTTAAGCGAATACGTAACATCTCGCTGTCTGGCTCGATATGGATATCTGACGCTTTGGTTTGTAGTGCATCTTCAAAAATCGATTGCAATAAACGGGCTACGGCAGTGTCTTGCTCATTGTCAACGCCTGTATCGAAATCAAACTCTGCATCATCTTGGTATTCTTCCGCTAACTCTTGGGCGAAAGAAGCAATATCTTCCGTTCTACGGTAAAAACGATCGTACGCTTGGAACAATTGCGCGTCACTAACAACAGCGACTTTAACGGGTTTAGGTAGCACGCCAGATAAAATATCAAGCGCGGCCAAATCAGCAGGATCGCTCATGCCGACCAGTAGATGATCGCCCTTATCGTCAAGCACCAACGCTCTGTAACGTCGCGCCTGAACCTCTGGTAGCAGCAACACCGCTTCTACCGACACACGATATTGAGTTACATCGATTAGTGGCACACCCAAATGCTGAGACAAAAAGGTAAGAAGCTGATGCTCGGTCATAAAGCCAAGTTCAATCAGCATGTAACCTAACTTACGGCCACTTTGCTTTTGTGCAGAAAGGGTCTGCATCAATTGTTCTTCGCTAATAATCCCTTCTTGTACAAGAAGATCCCCTAAGCGAATTTTGGCTTTAGGCTTCATTCTATTCCAACCAATTCTTTCAATCGTTGACGTACAAACGTAATCACTTGCGGTGACAACTGTTGCTCGTCGTCTGCTTTTTGATAACTGATTAACGCTTGTTTATTTTCACCTGCGCTGTCCTGGGCGATGCCTAATCCTAACCACCACTTAGCCTTGAGTGGTTCAGCATTGACGAGTCTTTGATAATCTTGTTGTGCTTGAGCATAGTGTTCAGTCTGTTGTGCTAGCGCTCCCCGGTATGCATAGTAATCACTGTGCAGTACCAAAGAAGGCGAGACTTCCAACAATAGGGTTAACGCTTTAGCTTGTTGGTTTTGTTGAGCAAGTAATCTGGCGAGCATTAAGCGTAAATCGTGAAGCTCGGGTGAGTCTGCTAACCCTTCGTTGAGCAAGGCTTGTGCTTCTAGCATACGATTTTCAGCAAACAACAAGGACGCCAACTTCTTGCGAATGCGCAGGTTATCTGGCTCTTGGCTTAGCAACTGTTGCAACCCTTCAATGGCGATCAATGTTTTGCCGTCTCGCAAAGCTTGATTAATAGATTGTTTTAATCCCGCTTGCGCATTTTGAGTTCGATTGGCTTTCTTACTAAATGACGCTTTGGGCGGTATCACTTTTTCTGCTGCAACGTAGGGTGTTCTCATGTCACTTTGAGGATCGACAGCGGCTGGACCAACTTCCACTGATTCAACATTTTGCAACTGTGCAACTTGCGTCTCTGGCTTCTTGTCAATTTCAGTTACCGCTTGCACCTGTGAATTTGTTTCTGGCTGCTTTTGACTACTTGTAGAAAAATCTACGTTTGCCTTATCTGGCGGTTCAAGCCAAGTCATGTCGCCTTTTGCCTGCGTGTCAGGCTCATTAGGCTCAACTACAGCCATATCCCTTAATGCAGGATTAATCATGTTACTGGACGTGTCCTCACTAGATACATCATCTGTCGCTGCAGGCCACATAAATGTCACTGCGGCGAAGAGCAACGCAATCACCATCAATAAAATCAACCATGCCAATCTTGTTGTACTGCGCTGTGGTGGCTGATAGTCCGCACTAACTGCATCAGGTGCAGTCTGCCTAGTCTCAAGATCTTGCAGCATTTTGTTCACCACACTCATAAGGTAAACCTCTGATATGCGATATAACCAGCCAGTGCAATGCAGATAGCAAGTAATGTCACCACGAATACTCTACCCATACCGAAGCCCATTTTATAAGCTGCTTCCGTGTCTGCTATGGCTAATTTCACGTGCTTGATTTCCACTTGTTGTTTGCCTTCACCATACGCCAACATCAACGCTTTGTGGCATAGCACATTCACGATCCGCGGAGTGCCTTTACTGGCTTTAAACAATAGTTTGCACGCTCGGTTAGAGAAAATATCTCCTCCTCTATATCCGGCAACAGACATGCGATGACGCACATACTGGAACAGCTGGTCAGCATTCATGAGCTTAAGCGCATAGGAAAAAGTGACCCTCTGTTTTAATTGACGCAACTCAGGTAGGGCAAGTTTGTCGTCTAGCTCTGGTTGACCAAACAGCACTACCTGCAATAATTTTCGCGACTCAGTTTCTAAATTAGTGATTAAACGCAGTGCTTCAATACTTTCTACCGGCAATGCTTGAGCCTCATCAATAATAAGGACGACTCCGCGATTCTGTTGGTTAATTTCAATCAGTCGACGTTGGATACGCTGAGTAAACTCTTGTTGATCAGCGTTTTCGCTTAATGTCACGTTAAGTTCAGCGGCTACAGAGCGGCGCAATTCACTTGGCGTTAAATAAGGGTTCGGAATATATGCCGCGACGAAGTGTTCTGGAAGTTCGTTAAGTAACTTGCGACAGATCAACGTCTTACCCGTCCCCACTTCGCCGGTCACTTTGATAAACCCCTCACCTGTTTTAATAGCAGTGAGAAGCACCTCAATTGCTTCTTTGTGACTTGGCAAGCCAAAGAAATAGCTGGTATTAGGGGTTAAGGTAAAAGGCAATTCCTTTATACCGTAGTGGTATAAATACATACAGTTAATCCACGTGCAGCCAGTCAGCCATTTGATTACGGCTGCGGATTAACTGCTGGCGCCACGTGTCTGCACCTACCACAGTGGGTCGAAGTAAGATAACCAGTTCTTTCTTGGTTTCTGTTTCTTGGCGGTTCTTAAATAAATTACCCAGTAGCGGAATATCACCTAATAATGGCGTTTTTGACTCTGTTTCAGAAATAATTGACTGCATGAGCCCGCCGATAACCACTATTTCACCTGAGCGAGCATGAATAATTGTGTCTGATTCACGGATGTTGCTTGCAGCAAGAGGCAGTACGAACTGCTCTTCGTTTAAGGTTACAACCTTCTCCTGTTCTTCGGTTTCAATCACAGATGGGTGCACGTGCAATAGCACCCCACCTTGTGCATCAATTTGCGGGGTTACGTCTAACGCGATACCGGAAAAGAAGGGTGTCAGTTCAATATTGGGTGTGGTGGAACTCGTCGCGGCGGTCACTGTACTTTGACTGGATACGTCCGTCACAAAGTACTCGTCATCACCCACTTTAATGACCGCTTTTTGATTGTTGATCGCCGTGACTCTCGGGCTAGACAAAACCTGCACATTGCCTTGGGTTTGTAATAAGTTCAACACGCCGCTGAAGTCTTTATTAACGAACGATAAACTTGTAATACCCCCCAACGACGCTGAAATAGCATCCCCTAAGCTGCCTGCAGTGCTGGAAAATTGAAAGTCAGTACTGCCACTATTGGCTAACACTTCTGTCCAGTTAATACCTTGCTGATAACCATCGCTTAATGACACCTCGAGAATGCGTGCCTCTAAAATAACTTGGCGCTGTACATGTTCTTCTGATATTGCCAAAAACTCTTTAACAGAGCGTATTTCATTAGGCATTGCGCGCACAGTCACTAACCCAGCTTGGGGCATCACCATCACGCTACGACCTTCTTCTGCGCCAATCATGACCTGCAATGAAGCCAGTAAATCCTTCCAAAAATCGGTTTCAGTACTGGTGGAAATACTGGTGCCATTCCCATTATTTCCTGAATTTAAGTTATTTGAGCTACCGGAAGAGGAATTACCGCTAAAGCTGTTTTGCGAGCTACCTGAGCTACTACTGCTGCTGTCCTGCGCTTGTGATACACCACCAGAGGTAATACTGGTTTGCGTCGCCCCGTCTCGTTTCATCAACAGATAATTCACGGCAAACGTTTCTGTACGCATGCCAGAGGGATAAATGCGGTAAATATTTTGTCTGCGCTGCACATCGTAACCATATATTTCAGTGACGATATCGAAGATCTGCTCTAACGTGACCTGCTTCAAATTCAAGGTAATCAAACCCGACACAGATGGATGAATAGCCACGCTGAAGGGCGTATCTTCAACGATACCAGCGAAAAAACTCACCGCATCGATTTGCTGAGCATTAATATCAAATTTGGGTTCACCAAAGAGCGCTTTGTCAGCTTGTTCAGATTTGGGCATTAACGTTTGATGAACGGCATCAGGTAAATCAGGTACACCTTGCTTTTTAGGACTAACTGTCTTTTCAGTGTCAGCAATTGCGGCGTCCAGCGATTTTTCATAATGCGTAGTATCATGCTTTGCCTGACAAGCGACTAAAACCAGCAGAAATCCGCTTAGCGTAATGAGCTTAAAATCCATCATTTGCATCTTTTATAAATTGAGAGTGATTGACATAAAGTTCTTGCGAACCTTTGGCGCCGCGCAATATAACTAGACCTTTACGGATCGAGATGAGTGTTTTTCCTGCCACGTCCTGCCCTTCTTTAACATTCATACCATTAATAATGGCGTGCTTGTGATCACCATTAATAAATATGGCGCTGAGTATCAATGTATCGGCTATTTCCCCTCTAGCTGAAGTGCTGGGAACGGCATCAAATGGGCGGGTTGGATCTGCTAAAACCTGACCGGTCGCGACACTCGTAAAAGCCAATGTCATAGCAAAAACAGCCAGCATAGTTTTTATGTTTCTATGCACATCAGACTCCTATAAACGCTTTGCTGGTACTTAAAGTATACAGCTCAACTTCAACCGAGGCGTCCGGATAGCCAGTGACCACGTAATTAAAGCGTTTCCAATAAAACTGCCACCTAAGATTTTCAATGCGCGTTAAATAACGTTGAATATCAAAGTAACTGCCCTTTAATGACAAAAGCACACCGTGGCGGTACAAGTTAATATCTAGTAATTCGTTAGCAATGATTTCAGTGTCACTGTCTTTTGCACCTATGTTAAGCACGGGCGTTGGGGGGATTGACTGCATGCTGATTAACGTAACGCCCTTACTTTCCGCCAACACTTTTTCCAGTAGTAACGGCATTTGCTTAGGCGGCACTAAATTGACCGTTTCTTGTTGTAAGTTTGTGTCTAAATCAAGGCTTCTTTGCTTAAGTTTATCTAGCGACGCCACCAACTGCTCATTGGGGTCATTATTAAACGCATACTCACTGACCTCGATTTGTGCTTCAACGCTGCGCACTTGATTACGCACAGAAGCGATATTCTGCTCATCCCGGGTGACCGCTTCATTCATCGGCTCGATGAATAACAGGTAACCAACCATACCAATGACAACCACACCACTGAGTAGAATCAGTAGTTGTTCGCGTTGAGTAATGGCGAGAAACTGAGCGAAAAGTTTATCGTACCTTTCCTTCACTTCTTAGCTCCTTGATTCATGACTGCTCGGCGCATAACCACTTGGCTCATGGCTGTTCCTCCGCTTGTAAGTCACTTATTGCTTTGGTGCCAAGGGTAAACATCAACTGTTGATTTGGGTCGCGATACAGCTTAGTAGTAGAGAATTCTTGGCCCCTTAGGCGCTCTGTTAAGCTCAATTGCGTCATCCATTGAGGGATAAGCGATGAATCGGTTGCCCCTCCTTCCAACATAACTTGATTCTCATCTAATTGAATTCGGGTTAACCATAGCCCGTCTAAGTGATGCTCTGCTAGCCCCGACATCAAACCTGCAAAACCATTCGATTTAAACTGCTCTTGCCCAGATAACTCATCAATTACACGCTGCTTTAAACTCACTTCTAGCTGCTTACTCTCAATTGCCGCAAGCAATTTAGGATCTTTCGTGCGACTCGCTAATGTTTCGTTTAGCTCAACGAGTCGGTCCTCGACCTGCTGCTTTTGCACTTCAATCGCCATTAAGTCTGCTTTTACGCTTTGTCCATGACTATAGTCATAATAGTAAACCAGCCCAACAATCGTGAATAAAATTGCCCATATAGTCAGTACGAACGACAGCGTCAACACTTCTAACTTAGGGTGTAATTCGGGTAAATAGAGATTGATACGAGACTTCATTGTGCAGCCTCTGTATCCAATCTAACATCTGACAACGCAGCACCTAAGCTTGCTAAACTGACCGTTTTATCTGGCTGGGGTGAAGCCAAAGGCAGTGCCATGACGGTCACAGGCATAAAAGTCAGCTCTTGAATGATATTCGCCAGCTCTTGTTGGATAGTTGAATTGAGGTGAACGACAATCTTGCGTACGGGTGCTTGGCGCAGTTGACTCTCGAAATAGTCCATGGAGCGCTGAATTTCAACACTCAAGGTATCTCCCATCCCCATCTGAAACTCCTCTAACGAGAAGCTAGCCAAGTTTTCATAGCCTTTTAAACGCCGTGAGAAGAATAACTTGCCTTGTTTAATAATATTTAAATTTATCTGGCCGCCATTCTCTTGGAATAAAGTCAGAACAGCATCATCATCCGTTGGCAGAAGCTCGCTGGTTGCCAACTCTTCTATGGTAATGGTATTGAGTTTTAACTCTGCTCGGGTAATACCTTTGATTATCCCGTTAATGTGGGTGCGGCTAATGGCGACCACATTAACCTTTTCTTTACCGCCAATCACGGCTGGGTGGTCGTAGTAATCAAAGACATGCTCATCTGTACTGGTGAGCTGTTCTTTAATTTGCCATTTGAGAGCGGAAGCAATTTCTTGCTCTTCCACTTCAGGCCTATCTATTTGAAAATGCTGATATTTATTTAACCCCAATGCAATATAACAAGGGGTGCGTGCTAGATTATTGTTCGCTACGTATTCTTGCAAATGTTTCGCCCAATCTTGCATAGGCAAAGTATGTTGATCTACCCATTGGTAGACCCCAGATTTTTTTTGGATGACATTAAGGTGCAATTCAGCATCACCCATCTCAATTCCAATCGAGTGAAATTTTGATGGTTTGCTAAAGTATTGCTTTATAAACTCGCGCCAGCTAATTCGCATTGTTTAATTCATATCTTGTTACATTGCTCTGCTATTACAGCAAAATTTAGGATAAAGCACCAGCAATATAAACCGCTACCTTAATCACGATTTATTAGCCATACCAATAAGTTAACTTGAGAAGTTGTAGCTTAATTTCGCATCAGTATAGGAGACAATAGCGACATTGCGAATCGTAAACAATTAGACAATCGGCTAAAAAAAAGAGGCCCGTAAGGCCCCTTTTTTTAGGTAATTAAACGTACCTAAACTTTTATCTTGCGTTAGTACTTTCGAAGATTTTATCAGCTGATTCAGCCACAAACCCAGTAAATAATTTACCGTCAGGCTTAGGATAGCGTTTAGCGAATTCGTAAAAGCAGCTAGGAATGTCTCGCTCACCGTCAGTAAATGCCACCGGATGCTTATCTGCCAGCGTCGATGATTGCTCTAGCATGACTTCAACCGAGCCTTTTATTTCGCCGCCAGCGGTATTCAATGAAAGACCAGCCGCTTTCACCGCTTGATTAATTTGTTCGATAGAATCAAATTCGCTGAGATGGTTATTGCTGACGGTGAAATGATTCGCACGGTAGCCCCACGCAGCTACCCAAGCCGCAAACTCAGATTCTTGTAATAACTGCTGATAGGTAGCGTAATCAACATCCCAATGACGCCCAGAATATAAGAAATTATCTTGCGTGACTGCATCAGCGCTCATGTTCGAAACAAGTGATCGAATAGTTTGCTGTAGTGATTCGCTGCACTGCTCAAGCAAAAGCTCTGAAATAAACACTTTGGGTAAGTCTGGATTTTCTGAGTGCTCAAAATGTTTAGCGTATAGCTTTTTGCCTACAAAATGATATTCACCACAAGCCTTGTAACCCAACGCCTCAAAATGCGCCGCCAGTGCATCAAGGCCTATCCCAGGTAAGTTGAAGGTACGTAATGCGATGTGATCGTTAATCACTTCTTGTCCTTGTGTTTGGCCAAACAAGTTATGAACGGTAACCGCTGAAGGGGTAACAGCGAGGTAACTTTCCCACAGCTTCTCAAATAATGTATTCACGTTAGTATGCATAAATAAAAACCTTTCTATTCAATATAATATCTTGCAAAGGCGGTTTAACCTTTGCGCCTAGTTTATTCGCGCTACAACCCAATGAAGCGCACATCGCTGGCATCCTTTAAGCCTAATTCAGAGGCCATCTCAGCACTAATTAACAACGTATTGTTTTCTTTTTCATACCTGATACAAGGCGAGATAGTGGCGCGAAACTGGCATACATCTGTGCTACACAGCATGTAGTTCTGAGCACCTGAATCCATCGCAGGTAACTGGCTTTCATCCATTATCACCACAGTGGCCAGCTGACTTTGTTGCACTGTACGAATGCTCTTAAGAGCCACTTCCACCGTTGGCCCCGCATCAAATAAATCCACGTAACCACGATGAAGAAAGCCTTCTTTTTGCAATAATCGAAGTGCTGGCGCCGTTTTTTCATGTACCTGACCAATCACCTTTTGCGCCTCTTCACTCAACAGCGCCACATATATTGGGTGCTTAGGCATCAATTCTGCGATGAATGACTTGTCGCCAATTCCCACGAGGTAATCAGCTGTTGGAAAGTCGATACCAAAAAAGTTTGGCTCCAACCATGCCCAAAAAGGAGAGTGCCCATTATCATCAGAAACGCCGCGCATTTCAGCGATAACTAAATCAGAAAAACGCTCCGGATGATTTGCCATAAACAAGTAGCGTACCCGAGAAAGCAATTGTCCGGCGAAACCACGACGAAACTTTTCGCGCACAAACAAGGTACAAACCTCTGACGCGCCTGTGTAGTCGTTGCACAGGTTAAGTGTCTCTACGACTTTTTTGACACCTAATCGCGGTGAATAGTGCACATGACTGGCAATATGATAATGATAAAACGGTGCATCGAGCCCAACAGCGGCTTCAATGCCGGTAACGCCAATAATCTCTTTGCTTTGAGTATCCTCGAGTACGAACAGATAGTTTTGTTGGCCAGGGGAAGTCACTTGCTCAGCAAAGCTTTTTTGAGCACGCGAAATCTTGCTAAGTAGTAGCTCATCGTTATCAGGCAATGAGGTAAAGCCGTGACCAGACTCAACAGCAATTTGCTTTAACGCCGCAAAATCTGCGGCGCATATAGGGCGAATAACCAGCATGCTAGTTAGCCTTTAACTACTTGAGCAACGGCCAATTCAAAACGCTGTAAGCCTAATTCAATGTCTTGCTCTGGGATCACTAAAGAGGGAGTGAAACGCACCACGTCAGCTCCTGCTATTAGGCACATTAAGCCATGTTCTGCAGCAGCGACTAAAAATGCTTTTGCTTGGCCCTTATATTTTTCGTTTAATGCGGCGCCGAGTAACAACCCTTTGCCACGTATTTCAGCGAAAGCGTGATATTTGTCGTTGATACGCTGTAAGCCTTCGCGAAACAACGCTTCACGCTTAACCACGCCCTGCAAAACGTCGTCATTACTAACCACGTCTAATACCGCTTCTGCGACAGCGCATGCCAGTGGATTACCACCATAAGTTGAGCCGTGCGTGCCAATTTTCAAATGCTTGGCAATCTCGGTCGTGGTGAGCATAGCGCCAATAGGAAAGCCGCCACCAAGGGCTTTCGCCGTGGTTAGAATGTCTGGTGTTACCCCTAAGTTTTGATAAGCGTACATTGCCCCCGTACGACCAACACCCGTTTGCACCTCATCAAAAATCATCAGAGCATTGTGCTTATCGCACAGCGCCCTAACGCCTTTTATAAAATCAGCGTTAGGTGAAATAATACCGCCTTCTCCTTGCAGCGGCTCTAGCATTACAGCGCAAGTTTTATCAGACATAAGGGCCTCTAAACCGGCCAAATCGTTGTAATCTGCATGTGCAATATCGCCTGGCTTAGGGCCAAATCCATCACTGTAAGCGGCTTGCCCGCCCACAGTCACAGTGAAGAACGTACGTCCATGAAAGCTCTTGTTGAACGAAATAATTTGTGACTTTTGAGCCCCATACACATCTAACGCCCAGCGACGAGCGAGTTTCAATGCTGCTTCGTTAGCTTCTGCGCCTGAATTGGCAAAATACACTTTTTCAGCGAATGTTAATTGCGTGAGTTTCTGGGCTAGGCGCAACGCCGGCTCGTTGGTCATCACGTTAGAAAGGTGCCACAATTTTTGCCCTTGCTCTGTTAAAGCTTGCACTAAAGCTGGGTGACAGTGCCCCAAACAATTCACCGCAATGCCACCAGCAAAGTCGATAAACTCTTTGTCATTTTGGTCCCACACGCGAGAGCCTTTACCGCGCACTGGAATAATCGCAGAGGGCGCATAGTTAGGGACCATGACGTCATCGAATAATTCTCTGGTTACTTGCATTGTTGCGCTCCTGTAAGGCTTAAAATAGTTACGTTGCTAATAAGCATGGTTAAGATAATTAACTATTATCGAGGTAAACAGATTAAAATTGCAGTAGCATTATGGTCAAAATGAACACACTATTTAGCAAATAAACCAAATAAAGTATCAAAATGATAACTAAGCAAGAACAACAACTGTTATCCATCTTGCGCTCCAACGCCAGAGCCAGCATTTCGGATTTAGCGCGAGTGCTAAATCTATCTCGCTCCACGGTTCAAAATAGAATGACCAAACTTGAACAGTCCGGCGTCATTAAAGGCTATGCGGTGCAATACGGCAGCGAATACCAAGACAACCTGGTGTCCTCTCATGTATCCATCAAAGTACGCCAAAAACTCACCGCCAAAACCAACGCAGAACTACGCCAAGTCAGTGAGGTCAGTGAGCTGTACGCCATTAGTGGTGAATATGACCTCATCGCTATCGTGCAGGCTGAATCGCTGGAACAACTGAGTCATATTTTGGATAACATTGGAAATCTTGAAGGAGTGGAGCGAACTAATTCGTCGGTTATTTTAGAAACTAAATTTAAGCGTTAGTTTCAGTGATAATTTGAGCGCTAAGTTCTATTAAGCGTAAACTCAGCAGCTTAGTGGGCTCGCTCGATATAAATAACCTAATTAATTATCCATTGTGATTGGCAAGTTCAAAACTATTCTCTTGAATATCGTCAGGCGTAATATTTTTAACCAACTGAAGAAAGCTCATAGTAGCAATATTTGCCATGTGTTGAATCGAGTCGTTCCACACTTTGCCGTGGCCAACGAACATGGTCATGCCTTCCATGGATGAAGAAATAAATAAGGCCACCTTTTGCACCTGCTCAAAGTCCAGTCTCGGGTTCAGCCGCATAATGCTATCCTCAAGCGGTACGCGCACACGGGCGTATATTTCGTCCATTAACTTATCTGCATACTCATCATGATTAGCCAAAGCCCATAACTCAGGGTAAAACGTGGTCGTTGTGGGGTTACCCAAATCAAGCACAATAAAATTGATAATCGATTTGAGGTGCAACTCAGGATCATTGTTCGCCCCTAACCGTAATCTTTCAAATTCATCCATAAACTCATCAATACTGTGATCGAGCATATCTTTGAGCAAGTCGTTCTTGCTTGGATAGTAATATTGTAAATTTCCCACGCTGATTTGCGCGCCCACAGCAACCTTACGCATTGACAGCTTACTATAGCCTTGCTCAATCAATATGGTTTTAGCGGAATCCAGTATCAATAAAAGGGTTTCTTTACCGCGGCGAGACTCCCCTGTCCCTTTCCTAATATTTCTCATTTTATTCAATTAGTTACCTTAATCAGGTGTGCTATCCAATGCGTCTAGTTTTTTCTTAAAATCGATTATAACAGATCATTCCACAAGTCCTGCAAATGCTTGAATGAACGCTCAAAAAACACCCTCATGTAAAAAATTCGTAAAAAAGGCTTGGATCAATTGTACAAGTGTACTAGTTTAGTACGCACGTACTATTTAGCGCATTAATTGTTCAATGCTAAGTCGAATGATAAGGCCAAGTCAGCACTGGCTTTTTCGGCTCGTTTATTCCTTCCACCGAGCGCAATGAAATGTACAGCGCCGAAACCTATTACTCACGCGGGACTCGCGGAGTGCGCACGGATGTTTTGTCTGTTTGGGATAACGCCACTCTTAGCGTTAAAAAAGAAATTGAATTACCTCATAAAAAACGCGCACAAACAGTGTCAGAGAAAAACGCCACACAGCTAATTGATAACGACAAGTACATGCTTGTTTTCAATTTTACCCCCGCTACCTCGGTTTCCGTCATCGATATGCTTGAACACAAGGTTCTCAACGATGTGGATATCCCAGGTTGTAGTTTAATTTACCCTTCGGGGAAACGCGGCTTTAGTACCTTATGTGCCGACGGTTCAATGCTGAGCATTCAGTTAGATGAGCAAGGCAAGGTTGTCAGTGAAACCCGCGTACCGTCTTTTTTCAATGTGGATGAGGATCCCCTGTTTGAGAAATACGCTCGCATCAATAATGTCGGCTACTTCCCGACATTCCATGGCTACATGCAACCCGTTGATTTAAGCGGCCCAGTGGCTAAACCTCAAGAAAAATGGGATCTGCTAAGTGCCAGTGAGCGGGAGCAAAACTGGCGCCCAGGTGGCTGGCAAATCATTTCTGGCCACCCAGATGGGCGGGTCTTTGTTTTAATGCACAAAGACGGTGTGAATGGTAGCCACAAAGACGGCGGCACAGAAGTGTGGGTATATGACACCAAGCAGCATAAAAAGATCAAAACCATCCCTCTTGAATCCCACGGCATTTCGCTTGAAGTCACCAAGGGTGATGAGCCTCTTCTAGCCGTCACCAATGCGAAAATGATGATCGACGTATACAACCCCAAGAGTGCCAAGTTAGAGCGCACCTTGTCTATTGGCGGTGATAACGCCAACCCCTTCACGCTAATAGCAGTGGAGTAACCTTATGTTAATCAACCTATTACTCGGCTTACTTAGCGTATTTTGGATAGCTTGCGCCGTCCATAAACTGGCAGATTTAAACAGCTTCACTCACAACCTAAAACAATACCAATGGGTACCACCCATTCAACGCGACATACTAGTAATAGGCCTGATTTTAGCCGAAGCGCTAAGCGCCATCTTACTGCTACTGCCTGCTATGCAGCTATTCGGGCTAATACTCGCTTGCGGGTTACTACTGGCCTATAGCGGGCTTATCGCCCTGAATATTTACTCTGGTAATCAAGATTTTGATTGCGGGTGCCTATTTGGTAGTCAAGAACAACGCCTGAGTGTCAGCCTTTTATGGCGAAACGCAGGTATTTTATTGCTGCATTTGGTCGCGTTTTTTGCTCTGCAAACCGCCACATCTCGCACGTCAGATGTACTCATTAGCTTATTGTTCGGCGCTGTAGCACTGCTTGTTGGAGTTATTGCTCAGCAACTATTTCGTAACCAATCTCACATCAACGCTCTAAAGAGGTAACTCACTATGTCAAACCTATTTCTATTTACATTCGCCCTCTTGTGGGTACTGGTTATTGCACTTGGTGTTGTGGTTTACGCCCTAGCACGTCAAGTGGGTGTGCTGTATGAACGTGTAGCGCCAGCAGGTGCATTAGCCATGAATCAGCAATTAAAAGCCGGCGATAAAGCCCCTGAAATTTCAGTGAAAACCATCACCAATCAGAAATTGTTTATCGGCAAGCCGACCAAGAAGAGCACCTTACTGTTCTTTTTATCCCCGGATTGCCCAGTATGTAAAGAGTACCTACCTGTCATTACCTCCCTATCCCATGCCGAACGTTCGCATTTAGACGTGGTATTTGTAAGCGATGGAGATGAACCAGATCATCAGGCTTTTATTAAACAGAAAAAACTCGAAAACTTCCCTTATGTGCTCTCAGAAGAAGTGGGCAAAAAATACGGTGTGAGCCGCTTACCTTACGCCACCCTTATCGACAAGAGCGGCATTATCTCTTCAATGGGCTTGGTCAATTCTCGCGAACACATCGAAAGTCTGCTCAATGCCCAAGACCTCAATGTTGCATCGATTCAAGAGTTCCTAGAGAAACAAGGAAACAACGAACGCACCCTTTATAAACAGGCTTAACGAGAGAGACTCTATTATGAAATGGTTTGATAAATTCTTTGAAAACAAAACCCGTAATATCGCCCGTACCAGCTCAAGACGCAGCTTTTTATCCAATTTAGGCAAAGCTGTTGTGGGTGTTTCTGTCATACCTGCTTTGCCTGTAGCTAAAGCCGCCAGTGGTGGAGCCCCAGCGGGTGCTCACTATCCGGGGGTTTCCCCGCAAACAAGTGGTAGCGATGGGGACCCAGGCGACCCAACTACCTGCGAGTACTGGCGCTACTGTGGTATCGACGGCTTTTTATGTTCTTGCTGTGGCGGCTCTCAATCAGCCTGTCCGCCGGGCACTGAAATGTCACCCATAACGTGGATAGGCACCTGTCTTAACCCGGCGGACAACAAGCACTACATCATTTCTTATAACGATTGCTGTGGTAAGGCCGCATGTGGACGTTGCTTCTGTAACCGCAATGAAGATGACACCCCTATGTATCGCGCGTTTTCAAACAACGACACTAACTGGTGTGTGGGCGCATCGAGCGAAACCTATGTTTGCTCAACAGCGGTCATCCTCGGCACATCTATCGAATCATAGCTGGGAGTATTCCTATGCCTAATCGTTTTCGAGTCAGGTCATTAGCCACTCTGGGGATTGCTTTACTGATGTGGCTGCCCTTGGCGAGCCACGCCAATGACGCCCAGACCAAGATGAAATACACCTTGTTTTGCAGTGGTTGCCATACCGCGGATGGCCGCGGAAGTGGCGACCCTCGCATCCCTGACATGCGCAACTACGTGGGCTATTTTGCCGCCGTTGAAGGTGGCCGTGAATTTTTGATTCAAGTACCTGGCGTGTCAACCGCGCCTTTAAAAAGTAAGGAGTTAGCTCAAATCGTCAACTGGATGCTGCGCACCTTTAGTGCAGATCAACTACCAGATGACTTCAAACCGTTTGATGAACAAGAGGTGGAGCGATTGCGGCAGTACGTTCTACGTAGCGAATTGGGAGACACGCGCAAAGCGCTGGTTACCCGAATAGAAGAGTACAAAAAAAATAATTAAACACACTGGATTCGCAACTAGGAGACACCATGAAAACACTAAACTATTCGAGCATATCCACCGCGGTCACGCTTGGCCTCGCCAGTATAAGTGGCTTGGCCAGTATTAGCGCCCACGCTGATGTATTAGAAGTCATAGAGGTGACCGCACAAAAACGTACCCAAAGCGTTCAGGAAGTGGGCATTTCAATCACCGCTTTCAGTGGCGAACAACTCGATGCTCTTGGCTACGACAACGCCCAAGAAGTCACCGCCATGGCGCCAGGGGTCACGGCCATTCAGCCCAATGGCCCGTCTGCGTTTTATATCAATATTCGTGGCGTAGCGCAGAACGACTTTTCTGGTGATCATCAAGAATCCCCTGTGGCAGTATACTTAGATGAGGCGTACATCAGCGCGTCATCTGGTGCTGGCTTTCAACTGTTTGACATCGAACGGGTAGAAATACTCAAAGGGCCGCAAGGCACACTATTTGGCAGAAATGCGACGGGGGGCTTGGTACATTACATTTCACGCAAGCCCACCGACACCTTCGAGGGATATGGTAAGGTTACCTTAGGCAGCTATAACCAAATCCTGACAGAAGGCGCTATAGGCGGCGCACTCACCGACACCCTCTTCTCTCGCTTCTCATTCACCACCAATAATCACGACCCCTACATCAACAATACTTTAGGTAAAGATCTCAACAATGGCGACGACTGGGCAGCCCGTTTGCAATTTTTGCTTGAAGTCACAGACGACGTGGAATGGCTGATCAGCGCCAGAAGCGGTAAGCAAGACATAGACAGCGGATTTTTCGAGCACTCAAGCGCGCGCTTAAATCCTGAAACCGGCTTGGGGGAACATTTTGACGGCCCCAATTTAACGACATCAGCGTATCAAGAGCCTGATAATGGCGTGTACACTGGCTCCTATGACAGGATCGGCTTTAACAAAGTCGAAAGCCAAGGCGTCACCAGTAATTTACAATGGGATTTTGGTGATATTCTGCTGACGTCGATCACCGATGTGTGGAGTCTAGAGAAAGACTACATCGAAGACTCAGACGCCTCGCCACAAGACTACTACAACTTCTTTTTACAATCGGATGTTGACCAATTCTCTCAAGAGCTACGCCTTAACGGCCAAAGTGACAATAGTCGCTGGGTTGCTGGGCTGTACTATTTAGACATCGACGGCACGTTCGCCAATGGCGGAGAAGTGCGCGGCTTTGTTGACCAGCTTGCAGGCGCTGGAGCAGGTACCGGCCCTGAAACAGGCGGGCCCGTCACAATTTGGACCCCTTTTGACACCACCACCGAGACTTACTCTGTTTTCGCCCAGTTAGAATACGATCTAAATGAGCAATGGACCGTTATTGGCGGCTTGCGCTGGGCTAACGAAGAAAAGTCCATCGACTACTCGCAAAATTATGTGGAAATTGCCAATGGCAGTAACCCATCTGCTGCCAATATCGTCAACCCAGATCCATTGGGCTTTGGCGGCCCGCTCTTTGTATTTAATGATGAAACCTTCGATTTTGCCAGCCTAGATGATGATTACTTAACCGCCAAAGCGGAAGTAGATTACAGCCCCAGTAAAGGCACATTATTCTACCTAAGCTACAACCGCGGCATTAAAAGCGGCGGCTACAATGCTCCGCTCGATATCACTGACTTTCTTGATGGTAATCCTGAAACCGGTGGCCCAGAAGAAATGCAATTTGGCAAAGAAACCTTACATGCCTACGAGTTTGGTGTGAAACATCAGCTCAATTCCACCACTCGGGTCAATGGCGCTGTTTATTACTATGACTACGACGACTATCAAGCCTTTCGCTTAGAAGGCTTAACCACGTTCGTTTTCAACACTGACGCCAGCGTCAGCGGTGCCGAGCTTGAGATCACGTCAAACCCAATAGACAACCTAGACTTGCTACTTGGCGTTAGCTACGTCGACAACAACGTGGAAGATGCCTATCAGCTCCCTAACGGTGATCTAGTCGACCGCCGCGCGGTGGTTACCCCACAGTGGAATATTAACGGTTTAGCCCGCTACGGTTGGCAACTAGCGGACGGCGAGCTAGCAGCGCAAATAGATTTTGTTTACATGAGCGATCACTACTTTCAATTGAAAAATTCACCCGTGGGCGAACAAAGTGGCTACGCCCTATTTAATGCTCGGGTGTCGTACACCTCTGATGATGGCAAATGGGAATTTGCTGGCTTTGTAGACAATCTGCTTGATAAAGAATATCGCGTAATGGCCTTCGATCTCGCAGGCGGGCCTGAAGCTGGTGGGTTCGGCATGGTTGAGAATTACTACGGCAAACCCAGATGGTGGGGGCTCAGTGCTACCTACAATTTTGAATAAAAACACAATAGATTAGGAACATTTTATGGCGCTTACACAAAGCTATATATGTGGCAAGGCTGATGCTCAGCTTATTTACCAAACCATTGGTGATTACTTTGATTACATTAGCCAAAAACATGCAGACAGCGAGGCCTTGGTGGTTGCCCACCAAGACATTCGCTGGACATACGCCACCCTCAAACAAAAAGTCGATGAATTGGCCACTGGCTTACTCGCCCTTGGCATAACGTCTGGTGATCGTGTGGGCATCTGGGGGCCCAATTCTTATGAATGGACGGTCACCCAGTTTGCCACCGCAAAAATTGGTGCGATCATGGTGTGCCTCAACCCTGCTTATCGCCTTCGTGAATTAGAGTACGCGCTAAACAAGGTGGAGTGTAAAGCCATTGTCTGCGCAGAACAGTTCAAAACCAGCAGCTACCCGAAAATGTTACAGCAGCTCATACCTGAACTGGCGCACTGTGAGCCGGGGAAAATTGAAAGCTCCGTTACGCCCCATTTACGCAGTATTATAAAAATGGGCAACAGCACTGTACCTGGTATGCTCAATTATGAGCGCGTGACCCAAATGGGCGGTGATGCTGAGCGAAATCAAATGGCAACTATTACCAGTCAATTACTGCCGGACGATCCCATCAACATTCAATTTACCAGTGGCACTACCGGGCAGCCTAAGGGTGCCACTTTAACCCACTGTAATATTCTCAATAATGGCTTTTTAGCCGGTGAAGGCATGCGCCTTAGCCCCAGTGACCGAGTGTGTATACCGGTTCCCCTGTATCATTGTTTTGGCATGGTATTGGGTAATTTATCTTGTATCGCCCATGGTGCCACCATGATTTACCCCAACGATGCGTTCGATGCGTTGACCACTTTGCAAGTGGTTGAAAAGGAACGCTGTACTGCATTACACGGTGTGCCCACCATGTTTATTTCAGAGCTCGATCATGCAGATTTTAAGCAATTTGATTTATCTAGCTTACGCACCGGCATTATGGCGGGGTCATTGTGCCCTGCTGAAGTTATGAAGCGGGTGATCAATGAAATGCACATGGAACATGTGCTCATCGGCTATGGGCAAACTGAACTTAGCCCACTGAATCATTTAACCCTGCCAGAAGACCCATTACAAAAACGCGTAGAAACCGTAGGCCGTGTGATGTCTCGCATCGAGGTTAAACTTGTGGATGAATACAACCGGGTAATTCCTATTGGTGAGCGCGGCGAAGTATGTACACGCGGATATTCTGTGATGCGTGGTTACTGGAACGACCCAATTCGCACAGCTGAAACCATAGATGCAGGCGGTTGGCTGCACTCAGGTGATATTGGCATCATGGATGAAGATGGCTACGTAACCATAGTCGGTCGCAGTAAAGACATGATTATTCGCGGCGGAGAGAACATTTACCCCAAAGAAATAGAAGAGTTCTTATACACCCACCCAGCCGTGCAAGACATACAAGTATTCGGCATCGCCCACACAGACTTTGGTGAAGAGGTATGTGCTTGGATCTGCTTAAAACCTGGCAGCAGCGCTTGTGCCACTGAAATCACTGATTTCTGCAAGAACCAAATTGCCCACTTTAAAATCCCCAAGCACATACGGTTTGTCGAAGAGTTTCCATTAACGGTGACCGGCAAGGTGCAAAAATTCAAAATGCGCGAAGTCATGGAGCTCGAAATTTCTCAAGTTTCACCTTCTTCTTCCCCATCAAAATAGAGGATAAGACATGCAATCATTTTCAATGCTGATAAACGGCGAGCTTGTACAAGGTAATCGCCCGTTAGATATCATTAATCCAGCCACAGAAGAAGTATTTCAACGCATAACCTGCGCTGATGAAAGTCAGTTCGAACAAGCCATTGGCGCAGCGAAAGCAGCGTTTCCTCAGTGGCAAACCGTTGATATGCAAACCCGCAGAGACAGCCTAAACAAATTAGCGGATGCTTTAGAAGAGCAAACCAATGTTTTCGCCGAGCTGCTCACTCAAGAACAAGGTAAACCATTGGCCGAGTCTATTGCTGAAGTGGGTTTCAGTTGTGCCTTTATTCGATATTTTGCCCAAAGTGAATTACCCATTGAAACCTATCAAGATGATGAAACCGCCAAAATAGAGTTACATCGCAAACCTCTTGGCGTAGTCGCAGGTGTGGTCCCTTGGAATTTCCCGCTGATGATCGGTAGCTTTAAGTTGGCACCAGCAGTGCTGGCTGGCAATACATTTATATTAAAACCACCTGCTACCACCCCTTTGTGCGTGCTTAAATTGTCTGAAATATGCCAGCAGATATTCCCTAAAGGTGTGGTGAATATCATTACTGACAACAATGACTTGGGCCATATCCTTAGCACCCACCCTGATGTAGCGAAAGTGGCATTTACCGGTTCAACCCCCGTGGGTAAAAAGATCATGTCGGCAGCAGCGACAACGCTTAAGCGGTTGACGTTAGAGCTTGGTGGTAACGACGCAGGTATAGTACTACCCGATGTTGATCCGAAGAAAATTGCCCCTGCTATTTTTGCTACCGCGTTTATGAACTGCGGCCAAGTTTGTATTGCTCTTAAACGCTTATACGTGCATGAAGATATTTACGACGACCTTGTTCACGAGCTCAGTGAATTGGCGAATAATGCCATTGTGGGCAATGGGCTACATGAAGGCGTTACCTTTGGTCCGATTCAAAACAAAGCCCAATTCATCAAAGTACAAGAGTACCTAGCCGACGCAAAAGAAAACGGCGTTATCGCCGCGGGCGGCGAAGTACTCGACGGCCCGGGCTTCTTTATGCGTCCAACCATAGTGCGTGATGTAACCGATGGCTGCAAAGTAGTAGATGAAGAACCATTCGGCCCTATTTTGCCAGTGATCAAATACAAAACCATAGATGAAGCTGTTGAGCGTGCAAACAACTCAGTGTTTGGCCTAGGTGGCTCGGTGTGGTCAAATGATTTAGATAAAGCATACGACGTCGCCAAGCGCTTAGAATGTGGCACCACTTGGATAAACCAACACTTAGCCTTTGGACCTACGGTACCTTTTGGCGGCGCAAAAGAATCGGGTATCGGAGTCGAATTCGCCCAAGAAGGCTTATTGGAGTACACCCAAGTGCATGTCATTAATATGGCCAAACAGACCTTTTAATTTTTGACAGCATAAAATCTCTACAGCCGCCCATACTCATTGAGGGCGGCCTATTCTGCACTTCCTATCTATAAGCTGATCTCATCTGTTTAAGCACACGTATTTATTCCCAGTGATTGACTCTAGGATTACAGGTGTTTATTTTTGAAAAAGCTATATTCAAGGCCTGAAAAGCGTGGACTGTTTTGGTTTCGTCACGACCTGCGTTTACACGATAACCCCGCACTTGTTGCGCTTAGTGAACAAGTGGATGAATTATTATGTGTATTTATAATCGACCCACGATGGTTTAAGAGTAGCCATTTTCAGTCGGCGCATATGGGCGATAAACGTTGGGCGTTTCTGCAACAGAGTCTGTCTAACTTACAGGATAATTTGCAGCAGCAAGGCCATCAGCTGTTTGTGCTTGAGGGAGAAACCTTAGAGGTACTCGATGCCCTAGTTGGTAGTTATACTCCAAATATAGTCGCCTCAGGCATGCACCCCGGTGTTTATGAGCGCCAGCAATGGCAACGATTAAAGCAGAAACAGCCTGATGTTCATTTTATTCAGGAAAACGCTCACAGCTTATTTCAACCTGATACGCTACCGTTTGAAATAGAATTTTTGCCCGCAAGCTTTACTCCATTTAGAAAACGCGTTGAGGATCAGAGTGTTGCTCTCGCTTTACCAGCACCGACGGCTCTGCCACCCGCTCCCGATTTACCTTGGTTATCATCTAAAAATATGGACCTGACGAAAAAAGCAACAGGGCTTGTCTTCACAGGAGGTGAGGACGCTGGCTTAGCGCAACTTGAGTACACACTTTTTACCAGCCACAACATTAAAAATTATAAACAAACACGCAACGGTTTGGATGGTTGGGACTATTCCAGCAAGCTATCCCCTTGGCTAGCTAATGGGTGCCTTTCAGTTAGGCAAGTACTCACTGAGCTAACACGCTACGAATCAGAATATGAAAAAAATGACTCAACCTATTGGCTTTACTTCGAGCTGTTATGGCGAGAATACTTCCAATGGCACCTGTTCAAATACCAATCAAAACTATTTCAGTTTTCTGGGACGCAAGACACTCGCCCGTTGACCACCTTTATCGCTCCAAGGTTCGCAATGTGGTGCCAAGGTCAAACGCCTTATCCCATAGTGAATGCCTATATGAAACAATTAAATCACACTGGCTACATGTCAAACCGAGGCCGCCAGTTGGTCGCTAGCTGCTTGGTGAATGAGCTCGGTGTTGATTGGCGCTTCGGAGCCGCCTACTTTGAACAACAACTTATTGATTTTGACGTGGCATCAAACTGGGGGAATTGGCAGTACCTTGCAGGTGTAGGCGTAGATCCCAGAGGGTATAGACGATTCGATTTAGCCAAGCAGACGCAACAATACGATCCAAATGGGGAATTTGTGCGCCAATGGGCGGCGATACGCACGTTAACGGTATAGACCAAACAGACGCGGCAGACTGGCCTTTTGAGTAAAGAACAAATCAATGTTGTGTGGTTGAAGCGGGACTTACGTTTAAGAGATCATCAAGCCTTATTCGCTGCAGCACAGCAACCGTTGCCGGTAGTGATGATGTACCTATTTGAGCCCTCGGTCATTTCGGATTCTCATTACGATGTACGTCATTGGCGGTTTGTGTGGCAATCCATCGTCGACTTAAACAGCCAACTCGCCGATTATAATGCTCGCATCGTTGTATTCTTCGAAGAAGCCCATTGTGTGTTTGCTCAACTTATGGAACGTTTTCATATTGCAGGCGTGTACAGCCATCAAGAAATCGGCCTTGCCTGCACTTATAAGCGCGATAAAGCTATCGCGCGTATGTTAGATGCTGAAGGTATAGACTGGCACGAATACAGTCATGGTGGCGTTATCCGGGGTGCCGCTAGCCGTCGAGACTGGGAGCAGAATTGGGATAAACATATGAATGCTCCATGTGCAGATGCGCCCCTACATGAAGTCAATTGGCTAACCTTTGCCACCTTGATGACGCTAGATGCCAGTGAAGCATTGCCACAAGAGTATAAAATGCAAAGTCCTGCATTTCAGCTTGGCGGTGAAAAGCGCGCCTGGTACACCTTGCATCATTTTCTGAAAGAGCGCGGCAAAGCTTACGCCTATTCAGTTTCTAGCCCGATAAAAAGCAGAACAGCCTGCTCTAGGCTTTCTCCCTATTTGGCTTGGGGAAGCATAAGTACTCGCCAAGTTTATCAATCAACTTCATCTAAAAAGTACAAGGAAGGATGGCAAAGAGCCATCAACGCCTTTCGGTCTCGTCTGCATTGGCATTGCCACTTTATTCAGAAATTTGAAAGTGAATCAGACATGGAGTTTCGCCCAGTCAACAAAGCCTACCTTGCTTACGAATATGAGCAAGGTGATGAAAAAGACGCTAACTTACATGCTTGGAAAACGGGTCAAACAGGCATTCCCATCGTGGATGCTTCGATGCGCTGCCTGCATCAAACGGGTTATCTAAATTTCCGCATGCGAGCCATGTTAGTGAGTTTTTTGTGTCACCACTTAAATATTGATTGGCGAGAAGGGGCGACCCACTTAGCCCAATTGTTTTTAGACTTTGAACCAGGGATACATTATCCGCAGTTTCAAATGCAAGCGTCAGTAACGGGAACCAACCTTATTCGCTTGTACAACCCGGTTAAACAATCACAAGAAAAAGACCCAAACGGTGAGTTTATTCGCCGCTTTGTGCCTGAAATTGCTGAGCTACCGGATGCACTCATTCACGCGCCATGGCTACTTACTCCCATGGAATGTCAAATATATGAAGTGAAATTAGGGCGAACATACCCGCACCCAATTGTTGCACTTGAGCAAAGCGCGAAGCGCGCAAGAGATACTTTGTGGGCATTTCAGAAACGTGATGATGTTCAACAAGAGAGTAAACGGATCCTCAAGCAACACACTGGTAAATCGCCCCAGAAAAATCTGAACCTTCAACGATAAAAATACGGTTTCAGCGAACCTAAAACGCCGACTTTTTCTTATTTAAAGTCGTTCTATTCCCCGCGCACCGCTTCGAGCAGTATTTGACATTCTCCCAGTCTTTTTGCCACTTTTTTCGCCATGAAAAGGGCCGCTGACAAACGGGGCATATTTTGCTGGGTAAATGTGTTTTGTTCATCATCTGTAGCCGTTAATGACGCCGCTAACGCAGGTCTTTTCGCTCAACTAAATCACCATTTTCTGTCTTGTTTAGCCAAGCTTAACGCAACTTAAATGAAATGAAGCATTTTACTCTTTGTCACAGTCCTTTGACTTAGCCCACTAGGCCCGCAGGACTGTTTCGCGATTAAAACGCTTCCATTTAGACCAAAATTCGTACTGCAAAGATGAACACGCCCTAACGAATATTACTCAAAGAAGTAACGGAATGTAGCACCAATCGTTCTAGGTTGGTTGGTCGTAAAACCAAGTCTTGCTCGACCTCCACGCTCTCTGTCCAATGACAACAACGCATTTTCATCAAACAAATTGTTGGCGTACAACAGAATTTCGTAATCGTCATAGGCTAAACCAAAGCTAAGATTCATTGTGCCATAGGCATCAAGCACCAAGTCTAATTCGGTGGTTTCCAGACCCGTTGCTCCACCAAAGGCCAAGCCAGATACAAACGTGCCTGCGCCGGCGACTTGGTCGCTGGGTTGTGTTATCCGGTCCCCTACGTACTGATACGACCCCTGGAAATAAGTGCTATTTGAAGAGAACAAAGGCGAGGCGAGATCATAAGTAAACGAAATCGAGAAACTTTCTTCAGGCACTGACGCCAAGCGGTTGCCATCTTCTACACCACCGAGTACCGCACCAGAGCCATCAACTACGGTTGAGTCAAATTCTGCTTCTATAATGCTACCGCTAAGAGAGAAGAATAATTGATCTGTAAACTGACGTGTAAGCTCAAATTCTAGGCCTTGCGTGTGGGCATCAGGCACATTGAACGACACTCGAGAAGAACAAGAGCCTGCATCCAAGGTAACCTGTAAGTCTTCGATATCATTGTAAAACGCTGACACATTCGCGCTCCAGCCGCGTCCAGAGGATTTGAAGCCGAACTCATAGTTGGTTAGCTGCTCATCTTCATAATCTTGGAATGAACCAAAAATCGCTTCGTCTTGATCAGAACACAAGCTTCTATTCAATGGATCGTTTACCCCACCCAGTCTGAACCCTTCAGAAATCTGCGCGTTAAGATTCACATTATCGTTTAAGCGATATTGACCAAGAATACGGGACGTAAAGCCATCAGATTCGGTTGCATCGGTTTGATTGTCACCATTGGCAAACAAGCCCCCTGAAATAAACTGACGCTCTTCTTCGTAGTCATAAAAACGTGAGCCCGCAGTCACTTTTAGATCGTCGTTTACTTGGTAATTAACTTCACCAAAAATGGCTAGTTGCGTTAGATCGTAAGGCAAAAAAGCGTTGTAGGGTGAATCTACATCAAACCCATTGGCTACGGCAGCTGAAGTACCTGCACCTAAGGTGGCATCCGTAAAGCTATCGTAACCAGGTGTAGGTAACGTTTGTTTGTAAGTTCGATCAGTTGATGAATAAAACGCGCCGACAATCCAATCTAACGCGCCGTCATCGTTTGATGCTGCGCGCAGCTCGAACGTGTCTTGCTCCACTTCTGTACGATCTAAAAGGTTCGATGGCAGCGTGACCGCCGCATCAGGAAAACCTAAATCAACGCTTACTGAGCCTGATAATGCGCTCGCGTCGCGGCTCACTAGAATATCTCGGTCTGTATAGCTGTATACAAAGGTAAAATCGGCAATATCTGCCGCGTATTCTGCGGTCAAATCGGCTATCAGCGTATCGTCAGAGAAGCCCTCTTCTAATAGTAAGTACTGCTCTCTTTCTTTTAATTCTTTCGCTGGCCACGTTGTAGTGTAAGGGTTGGCAAAGATATTGAACGCGTCTTGTCTATTAAAGCCGTTTATTTCGAGTTCTTGAAAGATGATCCGCGGGGTAATAGTGAGTTTGTCATTTGGGCTGATAACAAACGCCACTCGCCCACCGGTTCTATCCCCATCGTTAACATCTTCTCTAAAAGCATTATCAGGGCCGTATGCATCGATAAACCCCGCATACTCAGTGCGATAAACCACCGCACGCATAGCGACAGAGTCTGAGATAGGAAGGTTTACCATGCCTTTCACATTGCCGCCGGTGCCACCGTCTGATACTGAATTCAGGTTCGCTTCAAATTTCCCCTCGAACGTGTCAAGTTCGGGTTGATTAGTAATATAGCGCAACGTTCCACCTATTGAGCCTGAGCCAAATAGCGTACCTTGAGGGCCGCGCAGCGTCTCTACACGATTTAAATCAAATAAGTCTAAGTCAGGGGTGAATAACGAAAGAGAAATAACACTTTCATCCAAATAAACGCCCACTTGCTCTTTCACGCCCGGCTGGTCACGTACGATTTGCCCAGCAGATACACCGCGCATGGATACTTGGCTTTGTCCAGGGCCAAGATTTTGAATCGCCACACTAGCGACGTTGCGTGCAATATCTTCTAGGTTACTAGCACCACTTCGTTCAAAGTCCTTCTGGGTTTGCGCGTTGATTGAAAATGGAATATCACCAATTGACTCTGCGCGCTTAGTCGCCGTGACTATGATTTGCTCAACACCTTCTTCTTGAGCTTTGTTTTTGTTTTGAGCGGCGCTTGTTTCCTGGGCAATCGCCCCTGTACTGATCAGTCCCATCACCGCGGCACTTATAGCGCATAGGCGAAATTTTTGTGTGTTTAGTTTCAACATTTGTCCATCCAGATTGATTGTTGCTTTTTTGTTAATAAACGTCGTGTAATGTGGCAAAAAAAGTTGGGCATTTCTACTGCTTACCGACGATATATTGTTATTTTTGTAAGTATTTCTGTCCAAACCCAGTATAAAAAACTTAAACCTGAGGCTTGCGCATGAGTATATAAAACAAGTTTCATTACTGTGAAAGCCGATCAGAGCGTGGTTGAAAGACTGTTTGGAGATAACAGATTTTGCATAACTAAAGCTGTGGGAAGACAAATAAATGTCTTTATCTATCACTTTTATTCGCCGACTTATTAGATGAGTAAACCTAAGAGCAACGCAAGTAAGCAGGGTATAAATCACCATTTAGCTGCTGGCTCACCACTGGAAAATTACAGTGAAACCACCACCTTCATTTCAATATATATCGGTTTTTCGCACGAATCAAACAGATACAAAAAAGCCGCTTAATAGCGGCTTTAAGGAATGTTTTTCAACTTTTTTAATTTATACGTTTCCTAGAACGGAATATCATCATCGAAATCGAAGTCAGGTTCTGCCATAGGTGCTGGCTTGTTTTGACCGCCTTGTGGGGCTTGATTGAAACCTTGGTTGCCTTGGCCACCTTGAGGTGCTTGGTTGTAACCTTGGTTAGGTGATTGCTGATAACCTGGCTGGCCGCCAGTGTTTTGACCGCCTTGTGCAGGACGCTGTGCGGGTTGACGCTGCTGCCCTTGGAAGCCGCCTTCAGATTGACCGCCACCTTTACCACCTAACATTTGCATTTGGTCGACAATCACTTCTGTGGTGTATTTGTCTTGGCCTTGCTGATCTTGCCACTTACGGGTTTGCAATTTACCTTCTACGTAAATTTGCGAGCCTTTACGCAAGTATTCGCCTGCCACTTCGGCCAAACGACGATACATAGTCAGGCGATGCCATTCGGTGCGCTCTTGCATTTGCCCTTGTTGGTCTTTCCAGCTTTCGCTGGTCGCGATGCTTAAATTCGCTACCGCGTTACCATTTGGCATATAACGTACTTCAGGATCTTGCCCTAAGTTGCCCACCAAGATGACTTTATTAATTCCACGATTCATATACTACCTCTCCAAATCCTTTATTTATCTTATATACAGAGAGTATATCATGTTTGTACTATACTATACTCTCGGCAGTGCCTATTTACCGAACTTCGCATCAAAAACAGTAGAGTATTGAATTTCAGCTTCTAGCGTTTCAATACGCTTTTTAAAGTGTTCTAAATGGGCTGTACCTTTGTGTTTAGCTTCAAATGCTAAAACAAGCTCTTCCAAATCTTTCAGCATGGAGTACCTCTTCAGCAAGAGGCTGTGTGCGATGTATAGCTCTCCCTCAAATGAATCGACTCTTGAAGAGCTTCTACCTTTGCCTTCTTGGAGCTGAATTATTTCAGCCTCTTGCTCAACAACCCTATCCGTCAGCCCCTTTTGCTCCTTTTTAAGGCGCGCTATTTCCTTGTTCAAACTAACTATGGTCTGGCCTCGTGTTTGACGTCCTGCCCCTTTTTTTCTATCGTTCTTCGCAGATTCTATTTTATCGATCAGTGCTTGATGTATTAGGCCACCAGTTTTGTCATTCTTCCTATACAACGTTGTCTTGCCAACAGCATTACCGTCACTAGTTTTGGCGTTTACTATGACCGATGTTTGAGTGATAGGAAGGCCTCTATCAATTAAGTCTTTAAGCGACTCCTCAATTGCCGCAACAAATTCCCCCGAGCTAATTCGGAACTTCAATCTAATGGACCTCTTTAAACATGCTTATGACGTGCTCAGCGTACTGAACACCTCTGCGAGCTGAATCAACCATTAACTGATCCTCAGAATTATTCAAAACGACTTGGTGCGCGTCTCTACGTTTCTTCCAATAATCAACACGCCCCTCATCAACACCAAAATTCGGACAACTGCTGCACGTCTTCTCGTTTCGGTTTGTGTAATCTGGGTTCTCTCCGTCGGTAGAACACTTCGCTCGACTTCCCCTAACTGTCGACATAAAACAGTATCCATCTGCATTAGGGATTACCTGATAATTAAATTTCTCTATCATCCTATCGATAAAAATACTAATGACTTCAGGTTCTACTACCTTGACCTTTTGCTGTATCAGTCGTCGATATCGAGACAAAGCACTCTTAATTCCCCCCTCTATATTGTTTCCTCCGAGAAACGCTTGTTCAAAAATTTTTGCAGTGTAACGTTGCATCTCTTCGGGGAGGAAATCATACACGTCAGGGTCATCGACGTAAATTTCAGTAAAAAAGTGACTATTGTGGTAAAGAAATCTCGATAAATAATCAAGGTCGCCAATCTCAAATCTCCATGTCCAAATCATAGCGAAAGCGCGCCTAAGCATGTGTGGACGTAGTGCGAAATTTATCGATGCATCCTTAGCAAACTCATTAAAAAGTCTGTACAAGACAGCCGTTGAGAGGGTATTACAATCTATACTGTCATTACTTACACAATTTTGGAACGGCAATCGCAGGAGTAATTTATCAAGGCCAGATGCTGTTTTCCTTACAAACTTGGTTAGCTCAATAATAAGCTTTAAAGCTTTTTTACCATCTTCAGGTAGAGGACGTTGTGTGTGCTTCCCAGTCTCGGTATGTGCAGTTTTATGCTCTGTACCTTCGAGATTTACATTTTCGAGGGTTCTAACTGCGTCACTGTATTTTAGAACGTTTGCCTCGTGTTTTCTCATGGCCGTCAAAGATAAAATCGTTACAATTGCGGATGCGTAAATGATTCGGATACGCTTAAAAAGCTGCAAAGATGACTCATTGAATTCTTTTTTATAGTGATAAGCACAGTTTGACGGCCCTACTAATTCTTTGATCTCTATATAACGCTCCAGTTTACACAGCCATTGATCAGCATATTCAACTTCATGTAATGCTTTGTCGAGAAGCTTAAAAAAGTCTCTCGGTCGTATAGTTTTCGTGCGACCACCTTGCCTTCCTAGCTTCTTCGCCCTCGGCTTTAATTTACCAGAATAGTAAGGCAAAAAGGCAAGCCCACAACCAACTTCGTCTCTTAATTTCCACATCAGGTTTACAATATGCAACTTGGTAATTACACTATTTATCGTCAATTGGGATTCTTTGATAAACTCCTCATATGAAGCTATATGTATTCTTTTCACTTCTGCTATGTGATGTAATCTATTTGTAAAGCAAAACCAAAGACAAACAGACCTTATTTCCCTAGCGTAACCAGCAAGAGTGATAGTTTTTTTCACATCCGTTGAGTCTGAGTCTATGATTACCTGAACTAACTTTTGAGCATACTCTTTCCATGGTCGCCATCGCCCAAAGTCACTCTTTGAGGACGTTACTAAATCGGGTGTCCAATTAACTGTAAATGAAGACAGGGCAGAATGATTGTCAGGTTTAAAAAACCACTTATCAGCGTTAGATTTACTCTCCAGCCACCAGAGTTTAGCTGGATCAAAATTGCTATCGGGAGTAATTTGCGACGGTATATGTTTGCTTTTATTTGTTTGCATGATCCTAATCCATAAGTGCAATTTTAATATTGGCAACGACTGATTCAGCTTCCAATACTTCAGCTCTGGAGCACTTCGCCAATAAAGCTGAATATTCAGCTAATTTCAATTGCCAGTACTCCGCCCACCTTTTCTTATTATTGAACTTGAGCCTTTGCTCGTTTGCTTCGATCCACCTGAAATAGGCCAACCACTCTGCAATCAATTTTGGGTCTTTTAAAACTACCCTTTTGGCTGGACAATCGAAGCACATCTCAATTCCACCGCAAGTCACTTCAGGAACTTCTTCACGCCCACATTGGTAACCATTCCCTGTATCTGGGAATTCTTTGCTTCGTTGTGAAAGCAGGTATTCTTGGAAATTAGCCAGTTTTCTATCCTGGAGGTTTTGAGTTTCGACTCTAATCCCATAGCCTTCAGTTGTTGATAAGTGTTTGTGGTTCAGTTTGTATTTCAGTTGACTAAGCGAACTACCGGATAGGATCTCTACTGCCGCAATCGTTGGTTTAAAGTTTTCTCCGGTGACCTCGTTAACAAGTGCATTGAATTCTGGGTGCTGCTTTGCAAGTTGTTTTGTGACGCTTCTGACCATATATGACGACGTACTTTTATCAAAACACCTTATCGAATACCTACCTTTTGACTTAGTAAAGTGAAGGAACAACTCACAATCCTCCTTCAATAGCCAGTCTTGCCCACCTTTCACCTCTTTTAACAGCTTTTTCAATCTAGTTTGGTATGCACAAAACGCGACGCAGAGTGGATCTTTCCTAGATAGTTCTTTATCTATCGGTGAGCCTCGCTTCTTTCCCATGTGAACGGCCATGTTTCCACTTTCTATGGATGGCACGAAGGCATCTAAATAAGCATAAAAAACAACGGTATCGACGTTTGGAGCCAGCTCTTTATGAGATAAAGCGGCTACTAGGAAATATTGAAGGTTGTAGGCGCTTGTGAAGAAAGCAGACTGAATGCGCCTAGGAGGCCATCCACGGCTCTTGCAAAAATCACCTATACCCAACGGCCAATCATTTGATGAGGGTATCAATCGTCCAAAATGAGAGTATAAAATCTGCAAGGCCAATTTTAGAGTTCTGTTAGTGGCGATGGATGCCCAATCACCTTCAGACAGCCTGTAGTCTTTGACTCCCCGCATGTTTTCCGTATCTTTATCAGTGATCTTCTTCAGGATATTGTCAATTAACAGGCAGTCTTCAAACCAGCTCTCAATCCAATCTAAGCTAAGAGTGTGGTAACGTTCTAAAAAATGTCACCGTAGGCAAGAGCCTCAGCCTCTTCTCTGTTGACTGTGTGCCTTGCAACAATACATTCAATTACACCCTTATTTTCATTGGCGAAAGTATTAACCGCTCCTTTCGCTAATTCAATGATAGATGGTTTGGCACTCTTTGTTGTGTACTCGAAGTTTTTTGGCAGACTATCCGTTGGTATCACTTCAGCTAGCATTAGAAAATTAACAAAGTTGCGGCAAGTACTAAATACCTGTGCTTTTGTATTAGCACTTGCAGGGTTTCTAACGTCCATCTGATATTTAAAATCACGCAGTGATTTGCAACTTACAGCGCCATTAAGAGATGCGACATATTTCAAGTAGCGCAGTACAGTATTGACGGTAGCTCGTTTGGAGGCTTGATTTCTGCTCCAAATCAGCAACTGCTCAAAGATTTGTTCACTATCGTGAATATGAGATATACATGCGGCATCAATTGAGTCGCCAGACTCAGCGGGGATCTTCCACTCAACATTTCGAGCAAGATGAATAATAGAGCTTTCGGGCTTTACCTCTATTTTTCTCCGTTGTAGTTTGGCCATTAGCTAAAGTCTTCACTAAACCTGTCACCGGCATAAACTTCCATCGCATCAAGTGAGCTATGCCTCGAACTCTGCATAGTTAAACGTTCGGGACGTTTATAGCCAGCCTCATCGTTCGCTTTGAGTGTCTTGGTAACAAAGTTGTGCCTCAAGCCGTGTGTCCAGACGCGTTCGTCTTTAGTGAGCTTTCCCTCTTTTACAGCTTTGAGAAAAGCTTTTCTTATACTGCTAGAGAACGATATAGGGGATAAATTCAACCCAGACTTGTCGGATAAAAATATGCTCGAAGGTTCGATATATCTAGTGCGTCCACGATCCTTATTATGGACACGATAAAATTTTGTAACTATCTGGACTCTATAAAGGTCAATATAGTCCCATGTGGCAAGCACAAGACTTGGAGGAACACGAACCACTTCCATTCGATTACCCTTTGTAACTGAAAGATTCATTGGAACAAGTCTCTCTGAATGTAAGGCACGCTCAGCAGTTTCTCTCGTTGGAAGACTCTTGATCTTTAGGTGGCAAATCTCGAGTGCTCTTAGCCCTCCCAAGCGGCCCCAATCAATCATCAGCTCAAAGCGTATTGCAAGACTTGGACTCTTTGGGCCATAGGGCTTTATAAGTTCTATCCAGTTCGAGCGTGGCGCTATTTTCTGACGTTTATCACTATTACTATTTTTAATAGTAGAATGCTTGACACGGTTTGACTCGCTATAAGAAATTTGTATTTTATGAATCTTCTTATCGCCGCATAAGTAAGGCTCATAGTTGTTTGTTGTAAGCCATAGACAATAGTCAATAACGGTCCTGCATACCTGGCTGGCATAATTTTCAGTGTTGTGTGCTTCATCATCATTTCTCTTTATGATGGCTGCTTTATATGCTTTTAGCCAAGCATCGTTTATCTCTGAAACCTTCTTTCCATCAACCTCCAGTTGACTAACGAAATCACAAATATGCGCACCATAAGTACCCACACTCGACACTTCAGCCGTTTTTAAACAATCGAGAAAATATTGCAAGGAAAGTGTGTGCACCTGGAGATTATGATCCAGTATCACCGGAAACCCTGACACTCCAGCAATACCATCTAGCGTTGCATTAGTCGTTTTTTTAAGAAATGCCATATTTATAATTATGATCCTTGCTCTGGCTCGCTCAACTCATTTTGTGCCTTCTCCAACGCTAGCCTGATTTAAGAAACTAAATAATTCGGGCATCATGGCGTTTTCTAGTCATTCTTGCTCATGCTTTTACAAAGATAAGATCCCCTTTTTGTCTATCTCCGCTTTTGGTTCCGAGACGTGCCGATATCATAGTTAGTATCGGCAATTTCCAAATGTCGTATTTAATATCCTCGCTAATTTGGGATGAGCAAATATCAAAGAGTCATTCCACTTACAGGATCAGTTATTCAATAGACAATCTTAGCATAGAATTGCAATCCTGCCGTTTTTTAACGAAAAATAATCAACATAAACATGCACTTAACTAATATAACCAAGCTATTATCAATAGTTAGCTGTTTTGTTTTGAAGACTAATCAGTGTGTTGATAATGCTGGTGAAAAATTGTATGCATGAATTATTTTTCCGTTAAAACGTTAGTCCATTACTTATGCTATTGAATGCCTCAGTCTCAACGCTTAGCCAAACTCCAACTCCTTGTGGATTTGCATTAAGTAGAATAAGGCACTGCAACTTGTTCGTTTCTACATGCACTTCCTCTAGCTCCCTCTCATCCACCTCAAGCACATTTGGTTTATACATAAAAATAATTTCAAAAAACATTTGGAATATCTGTATTTTGGATCAATAATGTAGATATGTATGTTAAAGGTAGCTCGTATTGCAAGTCATTAGGCAGGACAGATTAGCTGATTTCTCTGAAAGGTATGCAGAAAAACGCATTGCTTTACAGTGCTGGCTGGCGGAAGCCAAGAAAGCGAGCTGGCAGTGTGCCGATGACATTTTGAAAGATTATAAGGGGGTAAAAGTCTCGGAAACAGATGAAGTAACATTTATCATGGATAGTGGGACGGTCAAAGTGGTTACCAAAGCCATTTTTAGAAAGAACATTTTACGAATTGACGAGGTTGGATTGTCAGTTTAACCAGAGACGGAACTCACAGGGCTGGCGGATGAAACATGAATATCAAAATTATCAGAAATAGTGAAGAGTATAGAAAGGCAACCGATTATCTGGACGAATTGTTAGCGTCGGGTGATCAAGATAATGACGACTTAATTGATGTCATGACCTTGCTTATCTCTAACTATGAGGAAGAGCTTTTTGATATTGGCTTGCCAGATCCTGTATCGGCTATTGAACACCGTATGGAACAACAGGGCATAACGAGAAAGGATTTAATCCAGTACCTTGGAAGTCAGAGCCGCGTCTCAGAAGTTATAAATGGTAAGGCTCCTCTGAGTCTATCTATGATCAAGAACCTGCATGAAGGGTTGGGTATTTCTTACGAAGTGCTCATGCAAGATCAGAAGCTTGAGCCAGATCAGCGCAAAGTGAATTATGAAGACTATCCAATAACAGCTATGTTCAAGAAGGGCTTTTTCCCCAAAGCTATAAAATCAGCTTCCGATGCTAAATCGAAGGCTGAAGAGCTAATTCGCGACATGTTTGAGGTGGTTAAACTTACGCCATTCGCAATGGCAGGAGTAGGGGCACCCCATCTACGAAGCGCTGTCCATACAACGAATAAGCGCATGGATGACCTTGCACTTCAAGCATGGCAAGCGAAGGTGCTTCACCAGACACTTAATCACAAATTGCCAAAGTGCCAATTGGATTCCATCGATTTACCTTTCTTGAGAGAGACTTTGAAGCTTTCTCGTTTAGAAAATGGGCCGTTGTTAGCAAAAGAAGAACTAGCTAACAATGGTATCCATCTTGTATTCCAAGAGCATCTCCCTAAAACGTATCTTGATGGTGCGGCGATGTGGGGGTTGGATGGAAACCCGGTGATTGGGATGACGATCCGATATGACCGACTGGATAATTTCTGGTTTGTTTTGATGCACGAGCTTGCTCACGTTTCTCGTCACCTTAAGGATTCAAAGGAAGCCTATTTTGATGACATTGATGGTGATAAAGATAACAAAGAGGATGAGGCTGACGAGATGGCTTTAGATGCACTTGTCGAAAAATCCGAGTGGGAAAAATACTGTGCGTTGCTTACTACGCCTGAGAGCGTAGTAAATCTGGCTAAGAAATTAATGGTAAATCCTGCGGTTATAGCAGGTAGATACAGAAAAGAAGTAAGTGACTACAGAATTTACAACAGACTTATAGGAAGTAAAGAAGTTAGGAAAATGGTATTTCCGTAGGCGGGTATGGTGCCGCCCAAACAGTGCGCCAACACTGTTTGAGCGGAAAGTTGCCCAAAACCCAGCGAGGTGGACTTAGGAAGTTTCCTTGAAAGCACGGCTAATTTAGTCGAAATCTCGAAAACTTTCAACCATCGCCTCCAAGATAACAATAAGGAGTGCGCTAATGACTTCTAAGAACAAGTTGAAAGTTCCGAAAGGAATGAAGCTGATTTTTAGACCCTATCGCAAAGATCCTAAGTCTGGCCAGATGCTCTACGCGAGAAATCATGGCCTTAAGGCTTGGCCGATCCTTGTGCCTATAGAGACAGCTTAAAATCATTAAGAGAGTCGGGTCTCTATGAGACTCGGCATTTCAAACAGTATTAATTCGAGATTAATAACATGACTAACCGTAAACAATCGTCATCAAAAATGGCCTCTCAGGCCTCATTCATTATGTCTGACAAAAGCTCTTCTCAGATCCAGAAATCACTTGCCGCTTCCGTTTTGAGTCAAACCAAGACTACACATCAAACTGGTTCGGCAATGGAATCTAAGGCATCGAGTGTCTTGCAAAGTGATAAATATAGTGCGGAAACGAAGTCTTTGGCAGCGTCTGTATTGTCGCAGTCGAATAAAGCACGTTAAGCTCAAGGCTGCTTGAGCAGCCTTTCTTTTCAAGCCATCAATGTGGGTCTTAGCAATATTGACAAGCGAGGGAGCTAAACAAGGATTGTGAACAAAAGTAGTCATTACGACAGAAAAGCTTGCATTCCTATAGAATTCTATGAGAATATTATTTCAACAACGGTTTCCTCCAAAGCGAAAGTTTGTAAGAGTGGAAACCTTTTTTTTGTCTAAAATTAGGTTGAATGCAGTCTCCCCATCCTCAAAAGATTCCATATCAAAAGCCATACAAATCTAGTGCTGATCTGTGTGTCATGCTTCAAAATCAGGGGTTGGCTATTGGCGATATCCCTATTGCCAAAGAGACTTTAGACAACTGTAGCTACTATCGCTTTAAAGCTTACCTATTCCCTCTCAAAAATCATGCTACAAAGCAATATAACCCCAATACCACATTTGAAGATGGGTTAGAGTTGTATGAGTTTGATAATGAGCTTCGGTTTTACCTGTTCAAGTTAATAGCCAAGGTCGAGGTTGGTGTCAGGTCCGTTTTAGACCAGTGGATCACAAAAGAAACGAACAACTCATTTTGGTATCTTGACTCTTCGCTATTTAAAGATAACGGGACTCAGATAAAAACGGTTAATCAGGTTAGAGGAATGTTTGTGGACTCAAAGGAAGAGTTCGCAAAACATTATTCTGCCAAGTATTACAATGACTACTGCCCATTCCATCGAGATCTGCCACCTGGGTGGGTAGCACTAGAGTTAATGACATTTGGCAACGTGTTATCTCTGATGAACAGTTTTAGTGATACCTCAATACAGTCACTAAAACTTAACAGGTTTGCAAAGAAAAAGTTAAACGTAGAAAAGTTCACTACCCTGTGTAATTGGATGGAAGCTATTAGACAAGTACGGAATGCATGCGGTCATCATAATAGATTGTTCAATAGAAATTTAGCCGCACCAAATGGGATAAAAAAGTATCTTCAGTCTGCTATTCAACTTGTTAAAACTCGTCAGAATCAATCAAGGGTGCAAGACCAGTTGAACAGGTTGTACACCAATATGGCTGCGATACAAGTTTTGCTTGAGGCTTTAGGGCATGAGGAGAAAATTGGTAACAAGATTAACACTCTGTTCTCAATGTATCCAAAGGCTTGGTATGATCTTCCCCCAGTTTCGTAGACACTTAACTTGCCTGTGAATATGTATCCTCCTAATTACGTACAAGTCAGTACAAAACGTCATTCATGAAAAGTGATTCACTGATTTACTCTTCCTAAATTTTATTTATCCTAATGTTATAACCAAATGATGCAGCATGATGAGTCAACACTCGCAACAACCAATCAAATGTACTTTTCTCTATTGTTTGATTATTCGCAATTTCGTTTACTGGATTCTCTAACTTCTGGTGTTTTTGTTTATCTGGTGCTTGCAATTTTGAATGCCTAGTTAGTGGGTAAATTGCTAAAGATTCTGTAAAGTGAAAACTAGTTACAAAATTTAGGAGTTCGGCATTCAAACACACTACCTTGATCACTTGGATGACAAGATCGTTAAAGCTTAGATTGTAATGATCTGACTTTTTTTCAATAGGAGCTATACCTTGCTGAATTAAAGCGGACTTGACCTTTTCTTCAAACAGAAATGCACTATTACCTCTTTCGTTTTTCAACCTAAAAACAACAACCTCTGAGCTTCCATTAATAAATGGCCTACTAGTTGTCATTGATACTTGAAACCCCAGCTTACTGTCATTTATGCCCTTTCCAGTTCGAATATAAAATAATGGTGGAACAGCTTTATTTTCAGGTAGCTCAGGATAAAAATGAATTGATTTAGACACTAAACTAGGAAACGTTGAGGTAATTAAACTAGACTTAGATAATGAAATCATACAGCTAGACAACTCACTCATGGTTTTGGGTTGCTTTTGGTTAATACATTTCCACACTTCAGGAAGCTTAGCAGGGTATTTGATAGACAACGGTATAGTCAACTTCAACCCATATTTCACCAAGTGGTTAATAACAGACAATGTTGGGATGGCTTTTATTGGAACTGAATTATTAGAACAGAAGGAGAGAACCAGCTCTTGTCTGTTCTTGAAACTTATCTGGTTATCAACAAAAAAGTTTATCTGCCTTTCCACATAATCTGCACTTTCAGAGGTACTGATGAGCGAAAGTATTCCATTGTTTGAATCAACTTTGCATTTGACGGATTTACAAACTGACACCGACAACTTACTAGATATTATGGAGGTTAAATCCACGCCTCTCATTTTATAACTGTGAATATTATTTGCACTAAGGGAATGTTCTGGTGTCACTAACTTACTGATCTGGCATACCAAAGCTGACGAAATACAATCGTTATGTATATTATTTTGAAATATATGCTTTACACGTTCAGCAATGAAATTTGCATACTCTTCTGCGGCTAAGGTCATATGACTTACGTCCGTGTCGGACACATTAGCTGCAACCATTGCGAAAATAGGAAGATTGTTTCCGTCCGCATAATTTTTCTTCCCGACGTAATAATTGTTCAATTCGCTGCCTAATAATTATT
>NZ_BAEP01000039.1 GCF_000315015.1 Paraglaciecola mesophila KMM 241
GAATCATGTTAGATGATTCAGGCTTTTTTTGGCTAGATAGACAGCTAAAACGGGAGGTTAGGCGCCTAAGCTTTGTAAATAACTTTCATAGTTACCACGGAAATCCACAATGCCATTTGGTGTTATCTCAATGATGCGAGTTGCAACTGAAGATACAAATTCTCGGTCATGGCTGACGAAAATCAGAGTGCCTGCGTAGTTTTCTAACGCTAAGTTTAATGATTCAATCGATTCCATGTCCATGTGGTTAGTCGGCTCATCCATCACCAAAATATTAGGGCGCTGAAGCATAAGCTTTCCAAACATCATACGGCCTTGTTCACCGCCGGATATAACTTTTACCGATTTACTGATCTCATTTTGAGAGAAGAGCAAGCGACCTAATGTACCGCGCATGACTTGTTCGTCATCACCTTCTTGGGCCCATTGATACATCCATTCCATAAGCGTCATTTCTTTTTCAAACTCATGAGCATGATCTTGGGCGTAATAACCGATATTCGCGTTCTCGGACCATTTGACTTCGCCTGCTGTTAAATCAGTGTCTCCTACTAAACACTTCAACAGCGTGGTTTTACCCAAACCATTTTCACCAATAACGGCAATACGTTCGCCAACTTCAACCATTAAGTCTAAACCGTTGAACAATTCCTTTTCATAGGATTTCTTCAATCCTGTTAGCTCTAATGCGTTACGATGTAACTTCTTAGTTTGCTCGAAGCGAATAAAAGGAGTCTGACGACTTGAAGGTTTAATGTCATCCAGTTTGATCTTGTCTATCTGTTTAGCGCGAGACGTGGCTTGCTTAGACTTAGATGCATTCGCCGAGAAGCGACTAACAAAAGTACGCAGTTCGGCGATCTGGGCTTTCTTCTTAGCGTTATCTGATACTAAGCGCTCTCTGGCTTGAGTAGAGGCGGTCATATACTCGTCATAGTTACCAGGGAATAATCGAATTTCGCCATAATCCAAATCGGCCATATGGGTGCACACACTGTTTAAAAAGTGGCGATCGTGAGAGATGATGATCATGGAGCAATTACGCTCGTTTAGCACGCCTTCTAGCCAACGAATGGTGTTGATGTCCAAGTTGTTGGTTGGCTCATCAAGTAGCATTATGTCAGGATCTGAAAAGATAACTTGGGCAAGCAGCACGCGAAGTTTCCAACCAGGGGCTATCTCACTCATAGGGCCATAATGTTGCTCTACTGGAATACCCACACCGATTAATAGCTCTCCGGCACGTGCTTCTGCGGTGTAGCCATCCATTTCAGCGAACTCTGATTCTAAATCGGCAACGCGAATGCCGTCTTCTTCCGTCATTTCAGGGTTAGCATAAATAGCATCACGCTCTGCTTTGACTTTCCACAGTTCATTGTGTCCCATCACTACAGTATCAATAACACTGTACTCTTCGTATGCGAACTGGTCTTGCTTCAATTTACCAATACGCTCACCTGGGTCGGTGGAAACATTCCCGGCAGATTGCTCTAAGTCCCCCCCAAGTATTTTCATGAAGGTTGATTTACCACAGCCATTTGCGCCGATTAAGCCGTAACGATTTCCGTTACCAAATTTAACTGATACATTTTCAAATAATGGCTTTTCGCCAAATTGCATAGTGATGTTTGCGGTCGTTAACAATGTTTTCTTCCGAGTAATTTAGGTGAATGTGCTGAAAGTGTTATTCCTCGCCACTAGTCAATTACACTAGCGATTTGTGCTTAAGTCGACAAAATAGGAAACAGCGCTGTTTGATTAAACTTTAACTTTAATAAGGCGCGACTGTTTGAGGAAAATTCGGCGCGTATTATGCCACAAGCATGTACGACTCGGCTAATTTTAGCCTGAATTACCGACAATTTTATGACAAAGATGTGGGATGCAGACAACAGAGGGAGCTTGATATAGCAAGCCACTCCATGATTACGTATGTATTAAGTACGCATGGGGGTAAGTCAAAACGTGTTGCGGGGCAGTGAGCTGATATCGATTAATCTGTTCTTTTGCATAAAATAAAAGTACAAACTAATCGATACTGCTGAGCTAAAGTAAGTAAGCCTTACTCATCAAGGGGAGTATTAAAGTCTTCGGATAATTCAAAGTCACCTGTCACTTCGCTTACACGATTATCGACAAAGTGTAGGGTTAATTCTTTACGGAAATCTTTACCACGCTTAGCCATCCCGCGCTTCATTTGATACAAATAGTACCAAGTATCATGATCAAATGAGTCCTCTACTACGGGCTTTCCTAATACATACACCACTTGTTCTTTAGTCATGTTAATGCGTAATTTACTAACATCTCGCTCATCTAAAAAGTTACCCTGTGGCACATCAATTCGATAAATCCAATCAGCACAAGCAGACAGCATCAATGAGGCGGCAATCACCACCAATATATTTCTAAACTTCATTCTTATTTAATTTCTCAGCTATTAGGTAAATAAAGACCCTACAAGTACTTCGCTAAAGGTCCATAGGCGAAGCATCCTAACTCAGCCAAGACAGCCTAATCAATGCATAATTGTTAAGAATTACTGATTTGTAGTAACTCTTTGGCGTTGGCGAGCGCAGAATCCGTCAATTTGTCTCCAGCTAGTAGACGTGCCAACTCCTCAATTCGTTCATTTTCTTGTAAAGAAATCATATGAGTTTCTGTGGTTTTCTTGTCACTAAACTTGGTAACGAACATTTGATTATGCGCGCGTGCTGCAACTTGGGGTAAATGCGTCACACAAATTACCTGACAGGTTTCACCTAATTTACGCAGTAAATGCCCCACCACTGAAGCAGTCGAACCACTAATACCGGTATCAACTTCATCAAAAATCATGGTTGCTACCTGACTGTTGTGAGAGCTGATCACTTGAATCGCAAGCCCAATTCGCGACAATTCACCACCAGAGACAACCTTTTCAATTTTATCAAGGGCTTGTCCTTTATTAGTCGATACTTTGAACTGAATACTGTCCAAGCCATGTTTGCTATGAGACGCACTGACCTGCGGCTCAACCTCAATTTTAAATATCGCGTCGCCCATATTCATTTTGTGAATTTGGCTTTCTACCTGTTTCGCTAATTTACTGGCGGCTTTAGTACGCGACAAACTAAGTTGTTCGCAGCTTTTAAAATAAAGTTTCTCTAAAGCTGATATTTCGTCCTGCATGTTATCCAACATTTGATCATCTTCAGAAAGCTGAGACAATTCTTGGGTCAATGTTTGGTGGTAGGCATATAACTCTTCCGCTTTAACTTGATGCTTTCTGGCTAAATCTAACGCTTGCGAATAGCGCGCTTCAACCTGCTGCATTTTCATCGGGTCTATTTCTAGCTGATCTGTGTAATCTCTAAGCTCTTGCGCAGCCTCGTCGATTTGAATACTTGCTTCATTTAACAATGCTAATATTGGGGAAAGGGTCGGGTCGTGATCCTGCAATTCCGTTAATCTATCAATACTATTTTGCACCGCAGATAGGGCATTGAAGTCGTCGGCTTCATATAGTTGATAAAAACTCAACTGAGTCTGCTCCAGCAAGGCTTGACTATTACTGAGCCTTTTATGCTCACTTTCTAGCTCAGAAAACTCTCCATCGCAGATGGCAAATTCATCTAACTCAGAGACTTGATAAGACAAAAGCTGAAAACGATCCGCACGCTGTTGTTGACCCGCCAATAATTCACGATAAATTTTCTGTTTTTGTTGAAGGCTATGATAGTGCTGGGCCACATTATTCAAAAGACCAGGATGCTCAGCAAAGTTGTCCAGTAATTCGCGCTGTGTATCCGCTTTTAATATCTGTTGGTGGGCATGTTGACCATGAATACTTAACAAGTACTGCCCTAAACATTTCAACTGGCCTAAGGGTACAGGTGTGCCATTAACGAAGGCTTTTGAGCGGCCCTCGCTAGAGATGACTCGCCTGATTAGGCAATCATCACCGTCGTCTAATTCGTGCTCTTTCAACCACTTTGCAGCAAGTGACAATTTACTCACATCAAAGGATGCACAGATTTCAGCTTTATCTGCCCCGCTGCGCACGAACCCCGCTTCAGCCCTATCGCCTAAACACAAGCCTAATGCGTCCACTGAAATGGACTTACCAGCGCCGGTTTCACCGGTGACCGCCGTCATACCTTGGGCTAAATCGATGTCTAGGGATTTAACGACAGCAAAATTTCGAATAGAGAGATGAAGTAACATATAAATGCCTGTTCAAATATACAGTAACTGTAAATATATACATATTTTGAAGGCTGTCTAGTAGTTGTGTAGGTTTTAATGACAGTGTCATTTTTTACAATTGAATGTAATTGTTTAAAATCAATGAGTTAGGTATTTGTGAACGCTCGTTTTTTACGCAATTATCAAAATAAATTCTTTTACTTCATTTTGTAGGCTACTGGTGGTGTCTGATGTCGTCAGTCTAAAGTGAGAACATTCTAGGTGGAGGTTGCAGAATTGTGAAATGTATTTAGTGACGGAGTCTGGTTGTTTGAGCAACCTAATCGGCAC
>NZ_BAEP01000038.1 GCF_000315015.1 Paraglaciecola mesophila KMM 241
TGACAGGTGAGTTGTTTGCTAATTCATCTTGAATTAACGAAAAGTTAAGAGCGGTATTAATTGGTACTTGGGGATTATATTTATAGTTAATGTATTCATTTTTATTATCAAAAGAGCTATTGGCAACAACTGAAAAAAGTGAAAAACCAACGGCCAAAATAATTTTTTTCATCTGAACTTCCTCGACTTATCTTAATTAAAGCGAATATTCGCGAATAAGATTATGTCGTTTTTATCAGCAGATGTGGAGTTTTAGGCTTTTAATAATCTTGGTAACAGGAGTTTATAACTTTCTTGGAAAGTTACCCATATAGCTAATATTGAAATTACCTGCATTATATAGGGGGTCGCGGAATAGAAAACAAGCAAGTGTGGGGAGTTAGTTAGGTGCCGAATTAAATATTCTAAGACAACGGCTACCTGTAAAATAAGAGATAACCCGTATAAGCGAAATATTGTCCAATCTAAATTTATTGACTTAGAACGTAAATTAAACCAGTTCTCGGTAATACTTACTCTCGAAAATATCAAATTTCTAGCAATTAGAGTGACGATTATTAGCGCTATATTCCAGTATATTTCTGGTGGGGGGTACGCAGAAGCAAACCAGTAAACCTCTATACTTGATATTATCAGGGTAACAATTAGTAGTAACTTTGCAGCCCAATCATGCCTCAAATAATACGAGATCCCTAGGCTAAATGAATAGAGTAATAGTTTAGTTTCAATATTGCCGTTTATAAAAAACCAGACTGCTTCGTCGAGTGCGCGTAGTAAAAAAATAATTGTGATTACACCGAGCACGTTTATATCTTTGCGACAAATTAAAGCAGTGAATACCAGAACTCCTATAAATAGTAGATCAAATAAAACGGCGTCATTAAAAGTTATAATTCCTGCGGCGATAAAAAGCCCTCCAAAGAGGGCCGTAATTAGCTTGGGTAAGTATGCGCGCAATAACATTAGGTATGGTTGAAGCCGAAATAATCCATAACAGTAGAAAAGAAAGACTCACGGGTTTGTTCAGATGCTTTTTGCCTGCACACTGCCCACCACTTACTAATTACCTCAACACCTATGCTGTTCATTGTTTCAGGCTTTTCGTTTTCGATGGCCGACACAGTTTCCCGACTTATACCGACTCGTAACGCGAGTTCGCCTTGTGTGTAACCAGCTTCTTTGCGAAGTGATTTAAGTTGTACACCGCTGAACTTCTTTCTACGTGACATAGTGAGCTGGCTTCCTTCCTAAACATGATTTAATCGAACATTTAGTGGTTGTGGGTCTAAAAAGTTACCCTTTATTGTTCGAATATAAGGCAATGCTAGTGACTTGTAAATGACTTTTAACAAAGATTTTTAATTAATCGGTAATTAAATTTTGTATAAGATTCTTAAACTTAGGGCGATTTTAGGGGCTGCCGGTCATAAACACAGTATATATGGCAAGCGCTAATAGAAGGGCCTGCGCTGAGGATGGTCGTTTAAGCAATAAACGAGTTTTCAGAGGTGAAATACAGTACTAAAACGGGATATTGTTCAGGAATCGGCGCTAATTGTTGCAGTCGCTCATCGCCATTATCAATCGATTCTATAAACTGATTCCGTTTCTCAGGTCGTTATCAGGTAATTGCTTGAGTGATAATCTATCGGTGTTTTGAATCGAAACGTTTACACATAGAAGTGTTAATGCTTCCCATATGGTATTAAGCACTGGCATTTATTGGGGCTTAATTGCCCCCACTGGAAAGTGTTGCTACCGCTCATAGGCAGCGTTCAGCTAACGTTAGATTAATTTATTTTCGCACTTGGAGAGATGAGCATGAGTAAAACAATTTTAGTGACAGGCGCAACAGATGGAATTGGCTTTGAAACGGCGAAAATGTTGTTGTCTGCAGGTCATACTGTGTTATTACACGGTCGCAATAATCGTAAGTTACAAGATGCACAGGCCGCATTAATCTCTGCAACAGGCAGTAATAAAACGGAGTGTTATCTGGCCGATTTGTCTAACGTCAGCCAAGTGATCCAATTGGCTGATGAAATTCAAAAAAAGCATAAAGTGCTTGATGCGTTAATTAATAATGCAGGGGTATATAAAGTGCCATCTGTCATGACTGCGGATGAACTAGACGTGAGGTTTGTGGTTAATACGATAGCCCCGTATATATTAACGAAGGCGTTGCTTCCTGTACTTGGTAAAAATGCTCGAGTGGTGAATGTATCTTCGGCAGCTCAAGCGCCTGTTAGTCTGGCAGCATTAGCGGGTAATCAGCTTATAAATGACTCACAAGCCTACGCCCAAAGTAAACTTGCGCTAACCATGTGGTCTCGTCAATTAGGGGGGGCGTTAGCTGAGTCCGGCCCTGTGATCGTTGCAGTAAACCCGAAGTCATTACTAGGCAGTAAGATGGTAAAAGATGCTTATGGTATGGCGGGTAGTGATTTGCGCGTAGGTGCTGATATTTTATGCCGCGGTGCTTTATCTGAAGAGTTTTCACAGGCCTCTGGCCTCTACTACGACAATGATATTGAGCTATTCGCTCAACCACATCGCGACGCCCTGGATGAGCAAAAAACGCAAACAGTAGTGGCCGCCATGGATGATATTATTCAGCGTATTACCTCTAAATAAAAGCGTGTCTCGTGAATTCTACTCTATGTGGCAGTGTCTTTTAGATACTGCCAAGTCTCAAATTGTTTATTGATGTAGTCGATATTGCACAAGTGACAGTTTTCAGTGGCATGTCTGCACAGTTAAAAAGTGCGTTTGCAGAGCCAAACGCAGTATTCATGATCCCCACAGGCGGGTTTGTCCGTAAAATGAAACAGATGACTACAATGAACTGGGTTTCAGTTAGATAGTTTCTAACGTAAGCGCTTAGCAATTAAAACGTTTGGTGATATGTGATTAGTCAAGCGGAGTTAAACAAGAGGGTAAACATGAAGTACCTTAAACAGGCACTTCATGAATAGCGATCTAAATACAGCTCTATTTACTTTCCTCAAGTAACCGCTGATAGAGTAAATCTTTCAACATAGCGCGATCGTGTTTCATCTGATGCATCGCCTCGTCATCAATGGGGGCGTCTTTAAGTTCTAACACGCGTATTTCTTTATCTAATTCGTCGTACTGCTTTGCCTTCTCAGCAAATTTGGCATCGTTTTTATTGAGTGTTGAGATGACTTCTCTGTACTCGGGGAAATCGCTATTAAGTGAGTGATTTTCGCCTAACATGTTGACTCCTTATTTTATGAATAAACTGACATATACAATCTGCATTGAATTTTAATCGACGCTTGTAACATCAAAACGCGACGTGTGTTCAATCAAACTGCTAACGCCACCACCAAAAGACATAGGGATGATAGGGGCGTTTGTCAATCATTGGTACGGGAAATAACTATCGCGCACCGCAGATGCTATCGCTGTAAATGTTGTGAGTAACTACTTTTGCAACGCTCGCTCCCAATAAGGAGTTTGCCCATAATATGCCAAGAAGAAATCAATGAAAGCGCGCACCTTTGGCGCTAACTGGCGATTACTCGGGTAAACTGCCCAAATCGCCGTTTTGGACACCATGGGATAATCCTCTAACACTTGAACGAGTTGACCCGATTGCAAAGCCTGATAGGCACACCAGATAGATGACATAACAAGGCCCGAGCCTTCAATTGCGGCGTCTCGCACAGCCTCACCATTATCAATACGAATTTTCCCCGTTGCTTTTACACTTACGGGACCTTTGTCTGTTTCGAAGTCCCAAGTGTCAAGGCCCATTAAATTTACGCATTTATGATCCGTTATATCTTGAGGTGTTTTAGGGGCTCCATGGTTTTTTATGTATTCTGGCGAAGCGCAAACAATACGGCGATCTGGCGCGAGTTTGCGCGCAAACAAATTGGAGTCTTTTAAAGCTGCATCGCGTATCGCAATATCAAAGCCACCTTCAACTAAATCGACTATCGAGTCATTAAAGCGAAAATCCACTGATAAATCTGGATAGCGAGCTAAAAATTTTTCCAATGCAGGAACAATATGCATCCGCCCGAAAGAGGCTGGAGCCGTAACTCTCAAAACACCTTTAGGGTTATGCTCACCATCGCCCACTGAAGCCCGTGCAGTTTCGATATTCGTAAGTATTTCTTCTGCATGAGGTAAAAACGCTTCACCTTCTTCAGTTAATGACACCTTACGAGTAGTCCGATGTACAAGGCGCACACCTAAATTATCTTCAAGTTTGCTTATATAAGCGCTTGCTACTGCCGGCGATAAGTCTTGTTCTTGGCCCGCGGCACTGATGTTGCAAGTTCTTGCGATACGCACGAAAAGCTTGAGGTGCTCAATATTCATTCTATTATCAACTAAATCTAAAAACTGATTGTATCCATTGCCCGATTATCACTACAAAGTGAAGTGGTTACAATGCACATTCTTAATCAATAAAGAGGTCCTTGTGATGAAAGCGATGATTGTTAATGAATTTGGTGATTCCAGTGTTTTTACGTCAACCGAGATAGCTAAGCCTGAAATAAAGCCTGGCCACGTTTTAGTGCGCGTTGCCGCCAGTAGCGTTAATACAGTTGACATGATGATTCGGCAAATGGGCCCAGATCTACCCTTGTCGCCACCCGCACCAGCTGTATTAGGTATGGATTTCGCGGGTATCATCGAAGCCGTAGGCGAGGGCGTCACGGACTTCGCCGTGGGTGATGAAGTATACGGCTGTGCTGGTGGGTTAGCCGATTTACAGGGGACTCTCGCCGAATACATGCTTGCTGACGCAAAATTAATCGCGAACAAACCTAAAAATTTATCGATGCGTGAAGCCGCTGCATTGCCTCTAGTTGCCATCACTGCTTACGAAGGGTTAAAACGGGCACAGGTTAAAGAAGGTCAAAACGTATTAGTACATGGCGGTTCTGGTGGTGTAGGGCATATTGCATTGCAACTAGCACGCTACTTCGGTGCTAACGTCTTTTCAACTGGTGGCGGCGATGCACAAACTGCGCTAATTGAAGAATTGGGCGCGACCAGCATTAATTACAAAACAGAAACGGTTGCGGATTATGTACAAAAGCACACCCAAGGCGCTGGTTTTGATGTGATATTCGATTCAGTCGGCGGTGCGAATCTGCTGAATTCATTTGAAGCAGCTGCGTTAAATGGACAAATTGCCACAACAGTATCCTTGCTTGAACTCGACCTATCAGGCGCGCATTTCAAAGGATTATCATTGCACGTGGTGTTTATGCTTATTCCGATGCTGCACGACCACAAACGTGAAGTACACGGCCAGATTTTAACAGAAGTCGCAGGCATTATTGAAGCTGGCCATTTACGCCCGGTATTAGATGATCTGACATTCAGCCTCGAAGAAGTGGGCAAAGCGCACGATCGTTTAGCCAGTGGTCAAGGGCTAGGTAAAGTGGTTATCGATATTTAACCCATTAAGTAAAAGTTTGGTGTTGAGTACATACTGCGTTACTAGCGCAATGCGCTAGCTTTGGGGCCAATTTGGCCCCTTTTTTATTTCTCTTCTTTTACGTAGTTTTGCTTTTGGCATGAAAAATCTTGCCTTTCCCATCTTTGCTTTGTGTCATTCGCTTTCAGCAGAGCTGCTGAGGAAACGCTATTATTCGTTTTAAAAGTATAAATCCGGACTGATCCGCAAGCATTGATTGTTTATGTGCCTAATATCAGCGAAAATAGCGCGCAATGACGATTAACAAGACGGATTTGACGATTGAAGCGCAATTGATGGCTTCTACCTGTGCATACAAAACCGTGAAAACACGAGAAGATTTTATTAGATGTCGAACGCTTTAGTCCCGCAAGAAGTCTCACGCAGACGTACTTTTGCTATTATATCTCACCCGGATGCGGGTAAAACCACCATTACAGAAAAAGTATTATTGTTCGGAAATGCCTTACAACGTGCTGGTACCGTGAAAGGCAAAAAGTCTGGACAACATGCTAAATCTGACTGGATGGAGATGGAAAAAGAGCGGGGCATATCTGTCACCACATCCGTAATGCAATTTCCCTATTCTGATTGCTTGGTGAATTTGCTTGATACTCCAGGTCACGAAGATTTCTCAGAAGATACCTACCGTACGCTTACTGCGGTTGATTCATGTTTGATGGTGATTGATGCCGCGAAGGGTGTTGAAGCTAGAACCGTAAAGTTGATGGACGTCACACGTTTACGTGATACACCTATCATTACATTTATGAACAAACTAGACCGAGATACGCGTGATCCTATCGATCTGCTCGATGAAGTGGAAAGCGTGCTCAATATCAAATGTGCACCTATTACGTGGCCTATCGGTATGGGTAAAGAATTCAAAGGTGTTTATCACTTGCTGCGTGACGAAACGACGTTGTACCGCACTGGGCAAGGTCATACCATCCAAGAAAAGCGGGTTATCAAGGGCTTAGACAATCCTGAACTAGACACTGCGATTGGCGATTACGCTGACGAACTGCGTGATATGTTGGAGTTGGTAAAGGGTGCCTCTCACGAATTTAATTTAGAAGAATTTATTGCCGGTGAATTGACCCCGGTCTTTTTCGGTACCGCTATGGGTAACTTTGGTGTGGATCACATGCTTGATGGCTTGGTTGATTGGGCTCCCTCTCCACAAGGCCGTGAAACTGACCAAGGTAAAGTGGAAGCAAAAGACGAAAAATTTAGTGGTTTCGTGTTTAAAATTCAAGCCAACATGGATCCCAAGCACCGAGATCGTATTGCGTTCTGCCGGATTGTGTCGGGTAAATATCAAAAAGGCATGAAAATGCATCAAAGCCGTATCGGTAAAGATGTGCGTATTTCTGATGCCTTAACATTTTTAGCGGGTGACCGAGAGCTTCTCGAAGAAGCTTATGCAGGCGATATCATCGGTTTACATAATCATGGCTCGATTCAAATTGGCGATACTTTTACCGCAGGTGATAAGTTCCGATTTGCCGGTATTCCTAACTTTGCCCCTGAGTTATTTAAGCGAATTCGTTTGCGTGATCCGCTTAAGCAAAAACAATTGCTTAAAGGCTTGATCCAGCTTTCTGAAGAAGGCGCAGTGCAAGTATTCAGACCATTGCAAAACAACGATTTGATTGTGGGCGCAGTGGGTGTATTGCAGTTTGATGTTGTCGTTGCTCGTCTTAAAGGCGAATACAATGTGGATGCCATGTACGAGCATATCAACGTAGCCACTGCCCGCTGGATATACGGAAAAGATGAGCGAAAAGTAGATGAATTTCAACGCAAGGCCGAAGCCAATTTGGCCCTTGATGGTGGCGACAACCTGACCTACATCGCACCGACTATGGTCAACTTGTCGTTAGCTCAAGAGCGCTACCCCGATATAGAGTTTCATCAAACTCGCGAGCATTAATGGTTCGGGGCAGTTCGCCCCACCAATCTGCACATCATCGATGTGTTCAACGAATACGACTATTGGCTTTTAAAATATGAACTTACACACACTATTATTGAATAAATTTAGCGCGGCTTTAGTTGCTATAGGCGCGCCAGAAAATTCTCCCGCGCCTCTTAGCCGTGCAACAAAAGTTGGCTTTGGTGATTATCAATTCAACGGTGCCATGGCATTGGCTAAAGTACTAAAGCAAAAACCACGTGATATTGCTGAGAAAATAGTTGAAGCCGTTGAGCTTGATGGTATTGCGGAAAAACTTGAAGTTGCGGGCCCAGGTTTTATTAATATTTATCTGAGCAAAGCGTGGCTTGCAGCACAGTTGTCAGAGGCTGCTGCAGACACTCGCTTAAACATTGAAGCCCAGCCAAGCAAAACGGTGGTAGTGGATTACTCGTCGCCTAATTTAGCTAAAGAGATGCACGTAGGTCATTTACGTACCACTATCATTGGTGATGCAGTCGTCAAAGCGCTCGAATTCATGGGCCACAAGGTTATTCGCCAAAATCATATGGGGGATTGGGGGACGCAATTCGGCATGTTGCTGGCGCACCTAAACGACAAACTTGAATCAAACCAAGTCGCTGAAACAGCACTTTCTGATTTAGAAGACTTCTACCGTGAAGCGAAAGTGCGTTTTGATGAAGAAGAAGGCTTCGCTGATCGCGCCCGTGAATACGTGGTGAAACTACAAGGTGGCGACAGCCATTGTTTGGCCTTATGGCAGAACTTTATTGATGTGTCGATTACCCACAGTGAAGAGGTTTATCATAAGCTCAATGTGAGCTTAACCCGTGACGACATTATGGGTGAAAGTGCCTATAACCATGACTTGGCCAACGTGGTAAACGAACTGCAAGCCAAAGGATTAGCGGTTGAAAGCCAAGGCGCACAAGTGGTGTTTTTACCCGAATTAGCTGATAAAGAAGGCAACCCTGCTGCGTATATCGTGCAAAAATCTGGCGGTGGGTACTTGTACGCTACTACAGATTTAGCGGCTATACGTCACCGTAATAAGCAATTACACGCTGATCGCACACTGATTTTGACTGATGCGCGACAAGCGTTGCATTTCAAGCAAACCGAATTGGTTGCCCGTAAAGCTGGTTTTATTGAGCCGGAGCAAACCTATGAGCACTGCCCATTTGGAATGATGTTAGGCAACGATGGTCGCCCTTTCAAAACCCGTACAGGCGGGACCGTGAAATTGGTTGAACTGCTAGATGAAGCGGTTGAGCGTGCTGAAGCGTTATTGAGTAAACGCGAAACTGATTTATCCAGTGACGAGTTAAAAGTACTGGCCAATAAAATTGGTATCGGTGCGGTGAAGTACGCTGATTTAAGTAAAAACCGTACCACTGATTACATGTTTAGCTGGGACAGCATGCTCAGTTTTGAAGGCAATACAGCACCATATTTGCAGTACGCTTATACGCGTGTGATGAGTATTTTCCGTAAGGCAGGAGTTGATCACCAAACCTTAAATGCACCGATTTCACTTGATGCCCCTCAAGAAAAAATCCTTGCGGTGAAGCAACTACAATATGTTGAAGCCATTAACCAAGTCATTGCAGAGGGCACCCCTCATGTCTTGTGTACTTACCTGTACGAGCTTGCTAGCTTGTTTATGAGCTTTTACGAAGCCTGCCCGATGTTAAAAGACGGCATTGAACAGGACGTGCGCGATAGTCGAATGACACTTGCGGCCTTAACCGCTAAAACCTTGCAATCGGGCTTAAGCTTATTGGGTATCGACACTATGGAGCGTATGTAACACCGCAGCTTCAACGATGTTAAAATGCAAACACCCGCTTTTTAGCGGGTGTTTTTGTTTGTGATGATGGTTGTAGTCGTGGCTGGCGAATATTGATTTTTATTTCATCGCCCTTGACGTCTGTCATTAATACAGAAAATCCGGTAAAATCCGCCGCCATTCAATCGCTATGACAATGTTAAGGTTTATGTTCGAAATCAATCCAATATTAAATACTATCAGTGACGTAAAGCAGCGCAGTGCATCGCTTCGGGGGTACCTTTGACTATGATCAAAAGAGTGAACGCCTTGAAGAAGTCAACCGCGAATTAGAAAGCCCTGATGTATGGAATGAGCCGGAACGTGCTCAAGCCCTTGGTAAGGAAAAAGTTACCTTAGAGCAAGTGGTAGAAACCATTGTTTTTCTGGAACAGGGTTGTGTTGATGTTGAAGAACTACTTGAATTAGCGGTAGAAGAAAACGACCAAGAAACACTGGACGAAGCTGAAAAAGACTTAGCTGAGTTGGTATCTAGACTTGAAACGTTAGAGTTTCGTCGTATGTTTAGCGGCCCGAATGACGCTAACGATGGCTATATTGACATCCAGTCAGGCTCGGGTGGCACAGAAGCGCAAGATTGGGCCAGTATGTTGCTGCGCATGTATCTTCGCTGGGGTGAAGCTCACGGCTTTAAAACTGAGTTGATTGAAGTCTCTGATGGGGATGTTGCCGGTATTAAAAGTGCAACCATTCGCTTTGAAGGTGAATATGCATTTGGTTGGCTGCGCACCGAAACGGGCGTACATCGCTTAGTTCGAAAATCTCCTTTTGATTCAGGAAGCCGACGTCATACCTCGTTTGCCTCTGTGTTTGCTTACCCAGAAATTGATGATGATATTGAGATAGATATCGACCCATCTGATCTGCGTATTGATACATATCGCGCCTCTGGTGCGGGTGGTCAGCACGTAAACAGAACCGATTCTGCGGTACGTATTACCCACGAACCGACGAATATTGTAGTGCAGTGTCAAAATGACCGCTCGCAACATAAAAACAAAGCCCAAGCCATGAAACAGCTAAAAGCCAAGCTGTATGAATTCGAGATGCAAAAGCAGAACGAAGAAAAGCAATCTATGGAAGACAGTAAGTCTGATATCGGCTGGGGCAGCCAAATTCGTTCCTACGTGCTGGACGATTCTCGAATTAAAGACTTACGTACCGGTGTTGAAACGCGCAACACCCAAGCCGTGTTGGACGGCGATTTAGACAAATTTATACAAGCCAGTTTAAAGTCTGGTTTGTAAGAAACCCACATTAATATACAGCTACTAGAAATCAGGAAAGTCGATGACTGAACAGCAACAAGATGAAAACAAGCTCATAGCTGAGCGCCGGGCTAAACTTTCACAGATCCGTGAAAACTGTAAATCGAACGGTTTCCCTAATACCTTCCGCCGTGAATTTTATAGCGAAGATCTTCAAGCTGAATTTGGTGAGCACGAGAAAGTAGCCCTAGAAGAACTCGGTAAAGTGGTTAGTATTGCTGGGCGTATTCTAGCCAAACGTGGTCCATTCTTGTTGTTGCAAGACATGACAGGACGCATTCAAGCGTATGCCTCAAAAGACACGCAAAAAGACATTAAAGCCCGTTATACCAGTTTAGACATCGGTGACATCATTGGTGTTAAAGGTGAGTTGCACAAGTCGGGTAAAGGCGACTTGTACGTCACTATGAACGAATACCAATTGTTGACTAAGTCATTGCGTCCCTTGCCTGAAAAGTTCCATGGCCTTGCTGATCAAGAAACTAAGTATCGCCAGCGTTATGTTGATTTGATTACCAATCAGCAAACGCGTGAAACATTTATGATCCGTAGCAAAATTGTCACCGGTATTCGTAATTTCCTAAGTCAGCGTAAGTTCATGGAAGTAGAAACACCTATGCTGCAAGTGATCCCAGGTGGTGCGACGGCAAAACCGTTCAACACTCATCATAACGCCTTAGACATTGACATGTACTTGCGTATCGCGCCTGAGCTTTACCTAAAGCGCTTAGTGGTAGGTGGTTTTGAGCGCGTGTTTGAAATAAACCGTAACTTCCGTAACGAAGGCTTATCAACACGTCATAACCCTGAGTTCACTATGCTTGAGTTCTATCAAGCCTATGCTGATTATCAAGACTTGATGAACCTAACGGAAGAAATGTTGCGCACGGTTGCACAAGACGTACTAGGCACTGTCATCGTTAAGAACACCATCAAAGATACTGAAGGTAACGTAGTCGAAGAGAAAACCTATGACTTTGGCCAACCTTTCCAACGTCTAACCATGAGCGAAGCCGTCATCAAGTACTGGCCTGAAGCAAATGTAGCGGCGATCAACGATCCTGAAGCGCATCTCGATGAGCTAAAAGCCATGGCGAAACAGTTGCACATTAAAGAGCCAGAAGTTGATGGTATTTGGGGTGCTGGTAAGTACCTATGTGAAATTTTCGAAGCAACAGCCGAAGAGCAACTTGATCAGCCAACATTTATTACTGCGTACCCGTGGGAAGTGTCGCCTTTGGCGCGTCGTAATGACGACAATCATTTTGTGACTGACCGTTTTGAGTTCTTCGTAGGCGGCCGTGAATTAGCCAATGGTTTCTCTGAGTTGAATGACTCAGAAGATCAAGAAGCGCGTTTCCGTAAACAAGTGGCTGAGAAAGATGCAGGTGATGATGAAGCGATGCACTTCGATGACGACTATATTCGTGCTCTTGAATACGGTTTACCACCAACAGCAGGCGAAGGCATTGGTATCGACCGTTTGGTGATGTTATTCACTGACAGCCCAACGATTAAAGACGTGATCTTGTTCCCGCATATGAAACCAGAAGTCAGCGGCGACAAGGCTGAATAATCAGTCAATAAGTCCAGTATAAGAAAGAGCGCTAATAAGCGCTCTTTTTGTATCTAAGTGAAAAGTTTAAGTGAGGCAGAAGGGTTACTAAAACACATTTCATTACCGGTAGGCTCTTATGCCAATGCGTTTATTTTGTTAACCAACTCAGTATTAAATGGTACATCTAATCCCTGTTTTTGGGCTTCTTGGCATATGTAACCGTTAATAAAAGCAATTTCGCTTAAACGATGATGAGCGATATCTTGATACATAGATGAGTAGTTAGTAGCGGTGGCGTTAGCCACACTAAGCACCTTTTCGACCAGCTCACCTTTATCTGCATGAAATCCACTGGCTGTCATCACGCTTACTGTTTCAGCACAAATACTTTCGATATCAGCGCGGTACTTCAACTCGGTTAACTGACCATTGTTGACTCTGTGAATGGCAGTAAGTGGGTTTATTGCTGCATTAATCGCAAGCTTGTCCCACAGAGCTTGTTCAATTTTTTCATGCCAAGTACATGGCCCCAAAAGTCGGTTCAATATGTTGTGGATTTGTTCAGAGTCAATCGCCCCTGGATGTTGTAGATAGCCTAAATGGCAAACTCCCAACCCCGTTTCAGTCACACTCTGCGCATCTGGCTTATAGGCCGCGTGACTGGTGGTTGCTGCAATAATTGGATTATCAGGCAGCAGTGCTTTTGCACTCTCAATCACCCCCATACCATTGTGCAACAATACAATTGTTTGCACAGGTGTTAAATCGGTTTGCAACTGCTTGAGCGCATTCACTACCTGATAGGCCTTTACGGGAATAATCAGCAGATTAAATTCGCTCAGGCTAGCGCGTGCAAGTGAGTCGATGTTAATTTGATGGGCCTGATGCCCAATGTCGGTTGCAGTAAGTGTAAAGTGCTGCTGGGATCGCATGAAGACACCAACATCTTGCTTTATTTGATAACATTTAAGCACCAGCAAGTTACCGATAGCGCCATTTCCCAAAATCGCCACTTTCATTGATAGGTTCCTCTATTTCATCTACTGGCGGCAGTTGGTTTTGTTTTAGGCCAAGATATTAACCATGGCTCACTGTACTCTCGCATAGCAACTTGGCAGTCTTCGTTGGTAAAAAGCTCGCCGCTAAAAGGAGGGCAGGTAAGCTGTATCAGTTGCCCTTGGTATTCAAAGCGCAAGCAATAAGCATGTAGGTAGGTTCTATCTTGTTCTATGCCCTTATATAAAGCATCACCTAAAATAGGGCTGCCTAAGCTTTTTAGCATGACGCGTAGCTGGTGGGTCTTGCCAGTTAACGGTTTTAGCAAGAAAAGCCGAATACCCGCTGAAACGCTTTTACTGAAAAACTGTGAGGTCGCTATTCCAGTACCGCCTTGACTGAACGCCCACTTCCCATCGCGAATTTTCTTCATGGCACCGCTGACGGTACCCTGCTTTTTCTTTGGTTTTGGGCTGCCCAAGGCTAGGTAATACTTTTCAATTGCACGTGCTTCGAACAGTTTGCCTAGTGTGCTTGCTGCTTGAGCATTTTTGGCCAAAATCAGTAAACCTGAAGTGACTTTGTCTAAGCGGTGCACCAGCCAGAGTTTGTCGACTGCTTGCTGGGCGCACATCACAGGCAGGATACCCTGGGCGTCCAATTCATTTTGCACACTTATTCCATGGGGCTTGTCGATAACAAAAAAATCGGGGTGATCCAAAACAACACGAATAGACGTGACAGGGAAGCTATTCAAGTAAGGCAATCGCCGCGGGGTAATCAAGATCATCAATGGCATCTCGCAGTGCAACCTGACCTGAGGCATCTAAAGCGCAATCGCGAATATACTGATCGAGTTTGCTGGGGGTAATAAATTCGTTTCTATTAAGTGCCGTTAATAAATCTTGCTTACCTTGGGCGTTGACCACACCTGAGGTTTCTACTGATGCAGTGCCCGCTGCGTCTTGCGATGCGGCTACATATTCATTAATACAGGTTAATGTTTGACGAAGCACAGCATTGTATGCGGTGCAATCTAAGGTTTCATTTTCTTCATCTTTAATTTGAGCTTCAAAATCACGGCTGGCCTGATGCAGCGCTGACATGCCTAAATTACCGCTAACGCCTTTTATAGTGTGAACCAGCTGTCGAACCGAATCTAAATTTTGTAAGCGAATATCACTGACAAGTGTGTTTTCAGTGTCAGAATATTGCTCGTTAAATTTACCAAGCATTTTAACCAATAGGCTCTGATTGCCGCTAAATTGGCGCAGTGCAAAGTCTACATCGAAAATTACGGGTTCTTGATTCATGTACAGGATCCTTAGAGCTGGCGGTAATATCGCGCGGTGCCAATCAGCACAAGCTGGGTGACTTTATTATGAATGAAAGGGTAGACTATTCAACTAGTGTAAATCAATGGGCAAGTTTCTCGTGGTAAAAAAAATCGTTATATTATCGGCATTTGCTGGCTTTCTATCCGCATGTCAACCCACCAACACAGTGACACAACCGACGACTACAAATTTACCTACTGGGGTAACCTTAGTCGCTGAGCATGGTGCAAGTGACGACCAAGTTCGGATCCCCTACAAAAAGTATCGCCTTGCCAATGGACTAACCCTGGCCTTACACGAAGACCATTCCGATCCTCTTGTACATGTTGATGTGACGTATCACGTGGGCTCAGCCCGAGAAGAAGTGGGAAAGTCAGGCTTTGCCCATTTTTTTGAACACATGATGTTCCAAGGCTCGAAAAACGTCGCAGATGACGAACATATAAAAATAGTGACTGAGGCTGGTGGCAGTATGAATGGCACCACCAATTCTGATCGCACTAACTATTATGAAACCGTGCCGGCTAATCAACTTGAAAAAATGATTTGGCTTGAAGCCGATCGCATGGGTTTTTTACTCGGTTCGGTGACCCAAGAAAAGTTTGAGATACAGCGCGAAACAGTTAAAAACGAGCGTGGCCAGAGTTACGATAACCAACCTTATGGCCTGCGCAGTGAGCGTAACTCGGAGGCCTTGTATCCAGCAGGGCACCCCTATTCGTGGTCAACAATTGGTTACTTAGAAGATTTAAATCGCGTAAACGTAGATGATCTAAAAGCGTTCTTCAAACGCTGGTATGGCCCTAATAACGCTGTGTTAACCATTGGCGGTGACATCGAGCCGGAGCAGGTGCTTGCATGGGCCAACAAATACTTTGGTTCTATTCCTGCTGGGCCAAGTGTGGAAAACGCTGAGAAAGAACTCGTTACCCTAGATGAAACGCGCTTTGTTACCTTAGAAGATGAAATACATTTGCCCTTATTGCAGGTCACGTTTCCTACTGTTTATGTGCGCCACGAAGACGAAGCACCCCTCGATGTACTATCAAATATTCTAGGGGCGGGTAAAACGTCATTGTTTTATAAAAATCTAGTCAAAGACGGGTACGCAGTACAAGCAATGGTGTCCCACCCTTGCCAAGAGCTGGCCTGTGAATTTCAGTTAATCGCACTCGCTAACCCGCAAAATAGCACCAATTTATCTGAGCTTTATGCACGTTTCGAGCAAACGTTGGCTGAGTTTGAAAAGCGCGGTGTGAACGAAGACGATTTAAACCGCACTAAAGTGGGTATTGAGTCTTCAACGATCTTCGGTTTGCAAAGTGTGTCGGGTAAGGTATCAACGCTAGCATCAAATCAAACCTTTGACGGCGAGCCTGACATGGTGCAGTACGATTTGGACCGCTACAATGCTGTCACGGCAAAAGATGTGATGCGTGTTTACCAGCGCTATATTAAAGATAAACCGAGTGTGGTGTTAAGTATCGTGCCTAATGGCCAAGTCGGTTTAGCCGCTAAGCCTGCTAATTTCACTGTCCCAAAGCGTCAACTAGATAATATCAAAACAGTGCAGGCGCACATCGAACAAGCCACGATTGTTGATACCTTCGATCGCAGTATTCAGCCCCCAGCTGGGCCTTCACCGGTGGTGAGCGTGCCTGATTTTGACGAGCAGCGTTTTGAGAACGGTCTAACCCTTGTTAGCTTAGCAACGGATGAAACGCCCACGGTCTCGATTAGCTTCAACATGGAAGGCGGGCCTTTACTCGACCCTATCGATAAGGCTGGTTTAGCGTCTTTTACTGCTCAAATGATGAATGAAACGACCAAGGGCTTTACCAATGAAGAAATGGCAAATCAATTAGCGTTATTAGGCAGCAGCATTCGTTTCGATGCAAATGGCCGCTTTACCACGGTGCGTATTAATAGTTTGTCACGTAATTTGGATGCAACTTTAGCATTATTCAAAAAGAAGATGTTCAACCCAGCATTTTCACAAAGTGATTTCGAGCGGTTGAAGCAACGCTCTGCGCAGTCACTTCAACAGCAAGTTAAAAATCCATCCGTTTTGGCAAGCCGAGCGGTGAGCGAATTACTATTTGGTAAAGATAACCGCGTTAGCCTGCCAGATTCTGGCACCCTGAGCACCATTCAAAATATTTCTCTAGAAGATGTGAAAGCCTACTATCAGCAATATTATTCACCTTCGAAAGCAAACGTAGTGGTAGTCGGTGACATAGATACGAAATCTTTGCAGACATCGTTAGCCTTTTTAACAAATTGGCCGGCTAAACCATACGAAATAAAAGACTATGCTGAATTTCCTGAGATGGGCAAGCCAGTTATTTATCTGGTGGATAAGCCAGGGGCAAAGCAATCAGTCGTATCTATCTTTAAACCTTACCTGCCGTACGATGCCACAGGCGAGCAATTTAGAAGTAAGCTTATGAATTTCGCACTTGGTGGTGTATTCAGTAGTCGTATCAACTTGAATTTACGCGAAGACAAAGGCTATACCTATGGCGCTTCAACCAATTTTATTGGTGGCAAAACGCTAGGTTGGTTTAACGCTAGCGCTGACCTCAAGCAAGACAATACCGCTGATGGTATTCATGAAATGCTCAGTGAAATAAGTGAGTATCATGAGAAAGGGATGACGCAAACTGAGTTAGAACTGATGCGCAATGCCTTTACGCAAGGAGATGCATTAGAATATGAGACACCGTCCAGTAAAGCGGGATTTCTGCGTCACCTACTGACCTTCGGCTTAGACAAATCGTACCGCGGGACGCAAAATGAGATTATTCATAATATAGATAAAGCCGAACTTAATGCACTTGCTGCAAAGGTGCTTGATCCTAACTCAATGCAAGTTGTGGTCGTTGGAGATGCAAGTGTTATCCGCGCTCAGTTGGCAACGCTTGGAAGAGAAGTGGTTGACCTGACCGTTGAATATTAATACCTGAGCTGAGCGAATATTTGCTTAGCGAGGGTCTATATTCCTTGAAATAACTTTTACGCTCCCCATTTACTGTGGGTTGCTGACATTATTGGAATTTACTTTGCAAACATTAGATAAAGATTTTAACGAGCGTTTAGCCATTCTAGCGAAAGAAGAGCTTGCTTCTACATTGGCGGGCATAAGCCATGGAATAGAGCGTGAAGCGCTACGTATTCAACCTAATGGTAAGTTAGCGCAAACGCCTCACAATGAAAAATTGGGGGCCGCTTTAACCCACGATTACATTACGACTGATTTCTCTGAGTCTCTTTTGGAGTTCATTACGCCACCTGAGCAAAATGTTGATAAAACATTGGGCCAGCTTCGTGACGTACATAAATTTGCACTCGCCAATATTGGTGATGAATGTTTGTGGCCTATGAGTATGCCTTGCTACATAGATGATCAGAATGAGATCCCCATTGCGCAGTTCGGCAAATCGAATGTGGGTAAAATGAAAAGCCTTTATCGGGAAGGCTTAAAGAATCGATATGGCAGCATGATGCAAGCGATTGCGGGAGTGCATTTCAATTTTTCATTGCCTGATAGTTTCTGGGATATTTGGCTAGACAAAGTAGAAGGTAGCGAAAATAATAAAGAAACAAAGTCAGCAGCTTATTTCGCATTAATTAGAAACTATCGCCGTTTCTGTTGGTTAATCCCTTATTTATATGGTGCGTCACCTGCATTGTGCAGTTCATTCATCAAAGGCAAAAATACCACTTTACCATTTAAAACGATTGGCAAAGGATCGCTCTATCTCCCTTATGCAACATCATTACGTATGAGTGATCTGGGTTACACCAACAGTGCGCAATCGGGTTTGATGACATGTTATAACCAAGTCGACACTTATATAGCCTCGTTACGCAAAGCCATTAGTACGCCCTCAGAAATATTCGAGAAATACGCGGGTAAGAAAGACGGGCAATACCAGCAACTTAACAGCAACGTGCTGCAGATAGAAAATGAGCTGTATTCACCCATCCGCCCTAAACAACCCACAAAACCGTTAGAGAAGCCGACAGACGCCTTACAAGCTCGTGGGGTTGAGTACATCGAAGTGCGCGCATTGGATGTGGATCCGTTTAGTGATATTGGCATTGAGCGTAATCAATTTTTCTTCTTAGATGTTTTTCTTGTGTATTGTGTGGTGATGCCCAGCCTGGATATGACGCCGGACTCATATCGTGAAACAGAAACTAACTTACGTGCAGTAGTTGATCATGGTCGCGATCCTGAGCTGATGCTCTCAACAGAGGGGGAATCTGTGCCAATGAACCAATGGGCCGCAGAATTATTTGCAGGCATGAGACAAGTAGCGAAAGTATTAGACACCAATCATGAAGTCGCTGAATACAGTAAAGCGGTAGAACAAGAGTGGCAAAAAATTGTGGATCCAGCTTTAACGCCTTCTGCAAAGGTATTGGCGATATTGCTAGGTGAGAATAAAGATAACGGCACTTTAGGGGTTGAATTGGCTTCAGCGTACAAGCAGAGCCTAAATCAAGCTGAATATAAGTTCTTCGACGCAGAAAAGCTTAGTCAGCATGCTGTGAGCTCGTTGGATGCTCAGCATCATATCGAGCAGTCTGACACTGTGAGCTTTGATCAATTCTTAAGTGACTATTTTACCTATCAGTTTAATTAGCCGCTTATAGTAGTCATATATCATATGCCCGGCCTAAGCCGGGTTTTTTGTGCCTGTTGCTATTTGCTAATCTATTGGTAGGAACAAAAAAAAG
>NZ_BAEP01000037.1 GCF_000315015.1 Paraglaciecola mesophila KMM 241
TCTACTGCTAGTCTTATTATTGGTTTCGCTGCTGCTAATACTACCCAAGAAAATATTCTCCTTGCAGGAGTTGCTGGGTTAGTTGCTGGGGCAATGTCGATGGCGGCAGGTGAGTACGTGTCTGTTAGTTCTCAATCAGATACAGAGAATGCCGATTTAGCGCTTGAAAAAAAGTCTTTAGAGTATGAATTTGCCTTTGAGCTAGATGAACTCTCGAAAATATATGAGGACAGAGGGCTTGAGCCTGCTTTAGCAGCAGAAGTCGCACAGCAGCTGATGGCTCACGATGCGTTAGGGGCACATGCAAGAGATGAGATTGGTATATCAGAGAATGTAAATGCTCGGCCTGTCCAAGCGGCTTTATACTCTGCGGGGGCGTTTACACTCGGTGCGGTATTGCCACTACTAGTCGTTTGGCTTAACTCTGGCAAGTATTTAATATATTCAGTTGCAATCCTTTCACTTGTATTTCTAGCATTTCTTGGTGGGATTGCGGCCCGTACCGGAGGCGCTTCAATTACTATCGGAGCTTCTAGAGTAGCATTTTTAGGGACACTCGCTATGGCTTTAACTGCTGGTGTGGGCAGCTTATTTGGCGTTACCGCCTAATTACCTTTACTTGATAAGAAGAGATTGAATGAATATATTTAATATAACGATGCAGTATTTGAAGGAACGTCAAAAGCCATCCGTTAGGTTACTTCATATTTCCATTATTGTACTAGTAGTAAGTCAGATAATTGTTAGTAACTTTATGGCATTTAATAATTCTGGAGATGTAAGCTCGAACACGGTCGAGTTATACGGATCTTGGTTGCATATAATCACAGGGATTTTTCTTATACCTATAGCTGTTCTCTTTCTTATAGTAGAATTGAACCGACATAGCTTAAAATATTAATTATTCATCCTCAACAATTTAAAAGTCCTCGTATTTTCGATAGCACAGGTTACTAGAACATAGGAAGAATAAGGGGGATTCCAACGCTGTACAAGGGCGGCGTTAAATGGTGACTGAATTCGGACATAGTTAATTTTACCACCTAGTAAGATATGTTATGGGTGCGTATTCTTCTTTGATACATTCACGAAAAGTAATACCGCCTTTGTGGAAACCACTATACAGAAGGTAAGTTGCGAGAAACGCCAGGTCAGTTATTAGTGAGTTTGGAATGAATAGCACCGTATCTTTTCAACACGGTGCTCAAACTTTACTTTTAGGCTGATTTCGAATGCATCATCCGATACAAAATAGGCAACACTATCAATGTTAAAATGGTGGATGAGATGATCCCACCAATCACAACTGTCGCCAGCGGACGTTGCACTTCAGCGCCCGTCCCGACATTTAGTGCCATGGGAATAAAACCTAAGCTTGCAACCAATGCAGTCATCAAGACAGGACGTAACCTAGTGGTGGCACCATCAACGATAGAATTAATTAAATCACCAGTTTCCAATACCCGCTGTTTGATAAATGACAACATAACTAAGCCGTTTAGTACCGCAATACCAGAGAGCGCAATAAACCCGACTCCCGCAGATATAGACAGTGGCATGTCACGCATCCAGAGCGCGAAAACACCTCCCGTTAAGGCTAAAGGCACGCCAGTGAAGATGATCAAGGCATCACGAAATGAGCCAAACACCACCACTAGTAACACAAGTATTAGAAAAAGCGTGGCAGGCACCACGATAGACAGTCGCTGACTGGCACTTTCAAGCTGCTCAAACGTGCCGCCATAATCGAGCCAGTAGCCTGCGGGCAGTGCAACCTGTTCGGTTATTTTGATTTTTGCTTCGTCAACAAAACTCCCTAAGTCGCGTTCTCTGACATTGGCGGTAACCACGACTCTGCGCTTACCGTTTTCTCGACTGATTTGATTGGGAACAGACGAGTAACCCAGTGTAGCGACTTCTGATAACGGCACAAATTCCCCATCGGATGTAATGATAGGGATACTGCCGATGGCATCCAAATCGGTGCGAAGACCTTCATCAAATCGAACCAGCAATTCGAAACGTCTATCTCCTTCAAAAATTAACCCTGCCGTGTTTCCACCGATGGCTGACGCAAGCCACTCCTGCAAATCAGCCACATCCAATCCATAACGTGCCAATTCAACAGGTTTCGGATTTATGGTAAAGATAGGGATATCATCAACTTGTTCAAGCCTTGCATCCGCGACGCCATCGATTGATTGCAATACTGATAGAATTTCGTTGGCAGAGGCGACCAAAGCGGTTAAATCATCTCCAAAGACTTTAATGCCAAGATCAGCTCTTACCCCACTGATCAATTCGTTAAAACGCATTTGGATCGGTTGAGTGAACTCATAGTTGTTGCCAGTTACCGCTTGCAGATCTTGCTCAAGGGTTTCAACAAAATCCGCTTTTGACAGTGTTGGATCTGGCCACTGCGCACGTGGCTTAAGCATCACAAAAGTATCGGTCACATTGGGAGGCATTGCATCCGTAGCAACTTCCGCAGTGCCGGTTTTAGCAAATACGGTCAACACTTGTTCATATTCCATCAAGGTAGATTCAAGCGTCTTTTGCATGGCGACGGCTTGTTCTATACCAGTGCCAGGAATACGCATGGCGTGCAGCGCAATGTCACCTTCGTCAAGCTGGGGAACAAACTCAGAGCCTAGTCGCGTTGCCAGCCATAAGCTGCCTACTACTAGCACGACTGAGCCGACAAGCATTATCCAGCGCAATTTCAGTGCAATATGAATGATGGGGCGATAGGCGGATTTGGCTGCAACAATAATGAAGCTTTCTTTTTCACTGACTTTTCCGCCCATGAACATCGCGACTGCCGCTGGTACAATGGTAATGGAGAACAGCATCGCTGCTATCAGCGCCATAATGACCGTTGCCGCCATTGGCTGAAACATCTTGCCCTCAACGCCTGTCAATGAGAACAGGGGGATATACACCACAGTAATAATCAATACACCGAACAAGCTAGGACGAATGACTTCGTTGGTCGCTTGAAAAACCAGTTCTAGCCGCTCTTTTAGTGGCAAGACTCCACTTGTGCGCTTCTGAGATTCGGATAACCGCCTGATACAGTTCTCTACGATGATCACCGCACCATCGACAATTAATCCAAAATCCAATGCACCAAGGCTCATCAGATTGGCAGACACACCGGTATTAACCATCCCTGTGATGGTCGCCAACATCGCTAGCGGAATAACTGCCGCTGTGATAAATGCCGCACGAATATTGCCCAGTAATATGAACAAAATAACGATGACTAATAGAGCGCCTTCGACTAAGTTCTTTTGAACAGTTTTGATCGCTTTATCTACTAGTTGGGTGCGGTCATAGACTGATTCAATCAGAATTCCGTCGGGTAAGCTCGATTGAATTTCCTTCACCTTTAGCGCAACGGATTGGGCAACAGCACGTGAGTTTTCGCCGACTAGCATCATTGCGGTACCTAAAACGGTCTCTTCACCTTCCTGTGTTGCAGCGCCTGTTCTCAGCTCTTTGCCAATAGCCACAGTACCAATATCCTTTACCGCAATGGGGATAGTATCGATACGCTTGATCACAACATTTTCGATATCACTTAGCGTCTGAAGCTGACCTTGCGAGCGTACTAATATTTGTTGTCCATTTCGTTCAACAAATCCAGCACCTTGATTCGCATTATTGCGCTCTAGTGCACGCTGGATATCACTTAAACTGACGTCGAAATTCAACATTTTGAGTGGTTCAGGATTCACATGATATTGCTTTACGTAACCACCAATGGCGTTTACTTCTGTGATCCCTTTCACAAGTGCAAGCTGGGGCTTAACAATCCAATCATGAATTTCCCTAAGAGCCATTGCGTCATATGGCTCACCATTTTTTTGCACGGCACTTTGATCAGCTCGTAAGGTATACATATAGATTTCGCCCAATCCCGTAGCTATAGGACCCATTTCTGGCTCTAAACCTTGAGGCAGCTGACTTTTAATCGCTCCAAGTCGAGCATTGATGAGGTTACGTGCAAAATACAGATCTGTACCTTCATCAAAAACGGCTGTAACTTGAGATAGTCCGTAGCGTGAAAGCGAGCGGGTGTAAGACAAGCCTGGCAATCCGGCTAGCGCAGTTTCAACCACAAAGGTGATCCGTTGCTCGGTTTCTAATGGAGAATACCCTGACGCCTGCGTGTTGATTTGTACTTGAACGTTAGTGATGTCGGGTACGGCATCAATAGGCAACTTTTGATAGCTTAATATTCCCATGCCAAACACTAAGAATATCAACATCAACATCAAACCACGTCGCTTTATGGATAACCGCAATATGGATTCAATCATGAGTTCGCCTCCCAAAATCAAAGACGACAACCCAAACAGATGGCATGGTGTGATTAATGCTCATGACCGGCCTCCGACTTCTCTAAATCAGCTTTAATTAAATAACTGTTCTGGCTGACAATCTCATCTTCAATACTTAGCCCTAACAGCACTTCGATATTAGTATTGTCTTGTTGACCAAGTTCCACGGGCACAGGATGATATTCCTCCCCTTTTTTGACAAACACCACTGAAGCCCCTTCAAATTCTTGAATAGCAGCTTTGGGTAACATCATGGCAACATTTTGGGTGCTGATGACAACCTGACCTTTAATGTCTGCACCAACAGGCCACCGACCTGACGTGTTGGTAATTTTTGCGTAAGCCAAGACGTAAGGCTTTTCATCGGGTGATGGTAAAATATGCTGAATAGTTGTGTTTAACTTTGCCTCTGACAAACTAAGCTGAACGGGATGCTGCTCTGCAATATCTGATAGCTGTTGAGGGAAGACTTTAAGCTGTGCCCACACATCCTCGTAGTTGGCGATTGAAAATAGCACTTGTCCATTAGACAATTCTCCTTCATTTGCATGTCTTGCTATCACGATGCCTGAAAACGGTGCGGTAACAGGGTAACTTTTCAAGCTCTCATTGGATTCGACGACTGCCAGTGTCTCGCCTTTTTTGACTTTGTAACCCAGATTTGCGTTGACCTTAGTCACCATACCGTCGAACCGGGCGCGGACATGACTTAAAGAAGCCGGGTCGGTCACCACATTTCCGTAAACGGTAGTGGTTATATTGAGTTGTCCTGCACTCACTTTTTGTGTCACCACACCCATTTTTTGCGCCATATTGTCAGATATATGCACAAATTCAGCGTTGCGGGTATCTTCATCCCTATGTTCGCTTTCAGAAGCGTATATTGGACTACTAGCAAGCACTGCAAATATACAGCAGGCTATGAAAATTAACGGGGTATTATGTTTCTTGATTACTGTTTTAATATTCATTTAATTTCGCTCGAAATAGAAGTTCGGTGTGCATTAAAAAGCGGCTGACCTGTGAGAGCTTCAATATCCGCCCCCCGCTGATGTGCTTGTTTGGCAGACTGAATTAAGGCTTGCTTGGCATTAAGTAGTTCTTGACGGGTACTGACCCACTCAAGATAACTAAAACGCCCATTGATATAGGCTTGCTCAACCAAACTGAGCGCATTAACTAGCGGTGGAATAATAGAGTTTTTCAATGTTTGAACGTTTAGTAGCGCATTATTTCTCGCTATTAGCGCCATATTTAATTGATGGTAAAGGTTTTGGGTTGCAGACTGTTTTTGCTGTTCCAATTGCCCTTGAACAGCCCGTTGTTTTTCATATTCACCAAGGTTTCGACTTGCCGCAAATAATGGCATGCTGACGCCTGCTACGAAAGCGGTATCATTAATACTATTTATACGCCTTATTCCCGCGGTCCAACTTAAGTCTGATTGATTTGCAGCTTCGGTAAGGCGAACTTGCGCTGCTTGTAACCTGGCGTTTTGTGCATAAACATCGAGGTTAGGGCTGTCAGACAAAGTTCTGAACAGCGAAGATAAAGAGGGGGACGATGGCAAAGCAAGCAGCTCGCCTTCAACATTGCTGAAGGTCGGATTTTGCTCTCCCCACATAATGGCCAAACTATTTATCATAGCTTGCTTGGTTTGCTGTGCGGTTAATACATCCAGCCGCGCTTTAGCCAGTTCTGCCTCAGCACGTTGTTGCTCAAACGCTGGAGACGCGCCTGCATTAACTCGTTTTGAGACAGCTTGATAAGTATATCGAGCTAGAGCTTCTGCATCTTTTTGCGCCTTAATCAGCGCTTGTTGTGCTAATACATCGATATAACGACGTGTTACTTCAGCTAGAATATCCAAGGTTTGCACTTGTTTTTGTGCTTCCACTAAGGTGGATTGCGCCTTAGTAAACTCCTTACGTGAGTTGAGTTTATTGCCCAATTCAATGACCGACGACAATGTGAGAGTCATCTCGGTGTCCTTAGTTCCTGAAACATCTCCTGTACCTAAGAAGTTTTCTAGTTCAATACCGGCTGTAACCTCAGGTTTGAGAGACGCCGTTTTAATTTCCCCCTCAACTGCTTGTTGCCTATATGTGAACTCATGCAATTCTGGCGAATTAGTTAATGTACGCTGTATGGCGCTTTGCAACGTCATTTCTCGATTGGTGGTACTGTTTGTTTGTGCTACTACCACGGTGTGTGTTGTCAAAAGGACAATCATCATGGAAACCACCCAAGCGTGCACACGCACAGGACTACTCAATGAAAATTTCATCATTGTTTTATTCCTAAATTATCAAAAATATATATCGCCAAGTTGTTGGCGAACGGTGTTTGATTAGTTCAGGGTTATGCTTTAGGTGGGCGTAACAATTGTGTGACGGGTCCTTCTATTACTTTCGTTAAGTAATAGAAACCGTGATGGGTGGTAACAGAATCGAGTTCGATGCCATTGCTGTTTCCAAGCCAGTGAGCATGGGTTCCGTGACAATGACCACAGTGGTGGCAATCAGCGGGATTATGAGAAATATCTACGGTGATTTTATCAGCATTGGATTGTTCGTTAGATTGCTGTTGAACAAGCGTTTTCGCAGAAACAGTGTTATCTCCCGCCTGATGTTCGTGTATTTCGCTTAGATGTTGCGAGTCGATAGAATGAAAATCCAAGGAATTGGCGACAGCCGAAAACGACTGAAACAAAATCAGCGAAATCAACAGGTAACTCGCCACCCTTACACTAAACATATCTATCTTCTCTCATCATATCCATGTTAACAGCTTATCGAACTAAGACCAATCGACCAACCAAAACAAAGTATTTCAACCATTACATTACTTATCACGGCAATCTTCATTGGCAAATTCAATTTCAATGGTAGTGTGTACAAAGTCAAACTCACCAAGGTCGTGACGAAATTCGTCTTTGAGTGTTCTCAATTGAGAAATCGAAACATCTTGTTTCAACACCACATGTGCCGTCATGACGCTATGTTCACCGTCCAAAGACCAGATATGAAAATGATGTATATCCGCCACATCAGCGTTTGACATGAGCACTTTACGCACTTTCACCATCTGCGTCGTATCTGGCGTGCCTTGCAAGAATAACAATAAGGTTTCTTTTAGATTTCTGACGACATTGAATAAAATGAATAATGTAAAGCCAATAGATAAAATGGGATCCAAAATTGCCCATGGCTTGAACATCAGCACAATCGATACGATCAGCACTGCCACCCAACCCAATACATCTTCAAGTAAGTGCCAGTTTAAGATACGCTCGTTTAAGGAGTTCCCTTCGCTAAGTTTATACGCGGCAAAACCATTTACCGCGATACCAAATATCGAAAGCAATAGCATACCTTCCACTTGTGGCATTTCAGGTGCTGAAAGCCTAGGTATGGCCTCGAATAAAATCCATATTGAGCCTATAGTTAAAACAACTCCGTTGATCAAAGCGCCTAACAGCGAGAATCGTTTATAACCATATGAAAATGTGGTATTCGCGTCTTTATCGCTTAGCTTGTTCAATCCCCATGCAGTGCCAATAGATAAACTATCGCCCAAATCATGTACTGCGTCAGCCATTATGGCCGTGCTGTTTGTCAGCCATCCGCCTATAAATTCAATGATAGTGAATACGACATTCAAGAAAAATGCCCAGCCAATGCGTTTTGAAGCGCTGTTATTACTGTGACTGTGGTTATGATTATGCATGATTGATTTTGTCCAATATCGCTTGATTTTCAACACTTACCGGTAGTCGTTTGAATGGACTGATATTAGTGCCACCTGTGTTCCCTTTGGGTACAAGGCCGATAACGGTTTTAGTTGCAGCACCAATTATTCTTATTACTTGTCCAAAAACGGCTCTCCAATCTTTGTTTAGAAGACCATGTCGCAGCATTTTATAATGGATTAAACAATGAAAATAAGTAGAGTGCTGACCAATTACATGCGCATCCTCCAGCGCTGCAAATGCCTGCCTCTCATTATTGTTAGACATTGCATCTGAGTAATCTGTCAATTTGGAATCGATATGCGGCTTAACGGCTTTATTGCATGTCATAGTGGATCACCCACTTTACCTTTCTGTACTTCCTGCTTGGCGTCTTTCAGGATCATCCACGCTCCGCGCAGCACGACAATCGACATTATACAGCCGATAACCAGATCCGGCACTCTGTTATCAAGCCATACCACTAAAACTCCGGCTATGATGACACCCATGTTGGCAATGACATCGTTAGCTGAAAAAATCCAGCTAGCTCGCATATGTACTTCGTCATTTTTATGATTTCGAATAATCATCAAGCAAGCGACATTTGCAACTAGGGCAATGAAACCCATCCCTATCATTAATGATGAGATAGGCTCACTGCCCAAGAATAATCTTCTGGTAATATCAATGAGAATGATCACACCCAGCAATAACTGAAAGTAACCACTGATTTGCGCAGCTTTGGCTTTGTGAAGTATAGATTTACCCACAGCATAAATACCTATGCCGTACACACTTGCATCTGCCAGCATGTCCAGCGAGTCTGCTATCAAAGCGGTGGAATTAGCCAAAATACCTATAGTTATCTCAATAAGAAACATCGTCGCATTGATGCCTAGGAGCCAATACAAAATGCGCTTTTGTGACGAATTCTTGATTTCTACTTCGCAACCGAACCTCTCGTTGTTTAACTCTTATTCCAAATACCGTAGCCACAGTGTAAAGTCTATACCAAGTATAGAGTCAACAGCACAAAGGCATGTTTATGAAAATAGGTGAACTATCAAAAAAGAGTGGGTGTACTATCCAGACAATCCGCTTTTATGAAAAACAGGATTTGTTGGAAGCTTGCAATCGCAGTGAAGGCAACTACAGAATTTACGACGCCTCATCGTTAAGGACATTGCAATTCATTAAACAGTGCCGCTCTTTAGGGTTAACCATAAAGGAAATCAAGCAATTGCTGGATACAAAAAGGAACCCAGATAAAAGCTGTTTTAGTGTGAACAACTTAATCCAACAACACATGATTGACGTCACACAACGCATTGCAGAGCTAAAACAATTAAAACTGACCCTGTCTGAAATGGTGTTGGCTTGCTCTGACAACCGGAAAGTTAAAGAATGTGGGGTATTGCAGATCCTTGAAGAGTAAAGTTTACAGCTACATAACAGGTGTGATTCATTTTTAAAACATTGATTATTGTTAGTAAGGTTGAGTTGGTCAAAGTTGAACTCACAATATTAATTAAGCGCTATAAGGCTATACTTCGAACGTCCGATATTTAGGCAGTTTTTAAAGTCAAAATACTGAAGGTCTCCGAATGCTCAATCCGGAAATACACTAACAGTCGCTACGTCCGCAATTGGTCTATTATCGTATTCGAACTATACAAAATTTAATGAGTGATTGAACAATTCATAATCTCGAAGTATTGTGGTTTGTATTCATCGACTTCATTAACACTGAAAGTCCCTCCCGAGGATCCACCTCAAGAATTTGGCACAACTCAATGAACTCTAGAAGTTCTATCTTTCGTCTAGCTTGTTCAATTTTTCCTAAGATTGAATGATGCTTGCCCCATTTTTCCGAGACTTCTCGCAAAGAAAGAGATTGTTTCTCACGATGTGCTTTTAACCACAGTCTGAGTTTGTCGTAATGAGAGGAGTAAACTGATGTTTTCATTGTCTCGATGATAGAGACGAAGTACACTGTCGCGAAATTCGAGACGAGAATCATTAGAAGAGACATTTTATAATGCCAAAGAAACAGTATGATATTGATATATTAACCTTTATTCGCTCCCTCTCGCTAGAAACGTTTACAGTTACGGATATTTCGAGACATCTTTTAGAGGTTCACTTAAAGATGTTTGACAAAAAGAAAAACGCTACACAATTCGTCTATCGCCACCTTAAACTTCTTGAGAAAAAAGGAATCATTAAGACTCTAACTACGAACAGTCAAAAAGCGATTGTTTTTTGTTGGGCAGTTCAAAGTGAGGACACAAGTAAAGTGCAAACACTTCCCCAACTGGAAAATGAAATTCACGATCGCATTATCAGTAAATTGCAAGAGAAGATCAGGTTATACAGGGCTGAAATGCTTACAAATATTGGTGAAACCGAAGCCTATTCTGAATGGGTAACCGAAATGCCTGAGTTAGCTGACGATGTTAAGTCTAATTATCAACACACGCGAGAGCAAGCAAAGGTGATGCTTGGTAAAGTTAAAGGGTTCGAGCGCTTATTGGCTCAGTATGAAGCGCGTATATGATTAATTTGCGAAATTGGCAGAGTGAAGCTATCGAAACTGCTCTAGAAAAATTTGAAGCTTTGTATTCTCACTTTTTATGTCTAGCAACCCCAGGTGCAGGCAAAACCGTTATGGCGTCTGTGCTTGCAGATATCCTTATCAAAAAAGACAAGGTCGATTTGGTATTATGTTTTTCGCCATCAAACGTAGTTGCAAATGACTTCAAAGTAGAACTCGAAGCTATAACAAAAAAACGCTTCTGTGGTGGACTAGGTGCGACCGGTTCATCTCTCACATACCAATGTATGAGGCATTTAGATGCGACGTTTTGGACGTTGCTCGATACCTATAAGGTATTTGTGATTTTCGATGAGATTCATCATTGTGCAGGTAATGGCGTTGATAACGCTAATGCGTGGGGAGAACAAATTCTTTTGAACATACAAGGAAAAGCTCACTATACAATCGCATTAACCGGCACTCCTTGGAGGAGCGACACTATTCCTATCGCCATGGCCAATTATTTAGGCGAAGATAATAGATTGCAGGTAGATTTTCGATATGGCTTAGCTCAAGCTATCGAAGATGGTGTATGTCGCACTCCACATATGACTTTGTTCGACAATGAGCTTATAAGCGTTATAGAAAGCAATGGAAAAAGTTCTTTTACATCAATTGCAGATTTTCTTCTCGAAAGTGGATTGTCATATTTCGAAATTATCTCTCATGATGAGGTGGTGCGCCAAATACTAAAGCATGGAATAATTCAGTTAAATAAAGAATGTCAGGTTTTTAGTGATGCTGGAGGTCTTATTGTCGCAGCGTCAATATCTCATGCAAAACACATTCATCTGTTGCTAACTGAGTTGGGCGAATCCAGTGAAGTAGTGACATATCAGGAAGATGATCCAGAAAGCCTTATTCAACAATTCAAGCGTAGCAGTCAAAAGTGGATTATATCCATTAGTATGATTAGCGAAGGAACGAACATACCTCGCTTACGAGTTTGTTGCTATTTATCTCTGGTTACTACAGAGCTTTATTTCAGGCAAGTTTTAGGGCGCGTTTTAAGGGCCCAATCTTCACCTGTCGAAACTGGCTATTTCATTATGCCTGCGCATCCTCGTTTACTTGAATATTCTAATCGGGTCGCTGATGAAGTGCCACATTACGCAGTGATCAAATCATCAGGCAATAAAGGCAATAAAGAAGGCAGTGGCTTAGTTGATTCTAATATAGACATAGATAAAGACCTGCCGCCCAATAGCGGGGTACGTGAAAAAAGTCTTGAAACCACGCAAGGCGCTGAGATCGGAGTAGAGGCTCCTAAAGGATCATTAACTTCATGGTATGACTCATCAATCGACTCTTTTGGCCGCTTTCAACAAAAAGTTTTCATGCTGTGAGCAATCTGACTGTGCCATAAGCCAAGATATTCAACCCTCGTAGGTGGTTTCTTATAAGGCCGGCCGGTTTCTCTGACGCTCGAATAACGTTGACAACGAAGTTATTTTTGGTTGGTTTAAGTATTTCACGGTTAAGTGAAGATTTATTTTTCAAAGTAAAATTAGCAACAGAAAAGGAAGCTAAAATATGATACCTCCTGTACGCAACGGCCATCACAAATCAAAATGTCTCGTCAAAAAAAATGCAAATGGTCAGCTCTTTATCGAATTACCAGAAAGTGCACGACTGGCATTGGAAATAAGTGAAGGTGACGGTCTAAATTTTGATCCGGAATATGGATTCGTCATTGTGCGAAAAATCGAAAAGGTAACCGGCAGTCCCGAGGAAGAAGTAATATTAAAATTAGTTGAAAAATGGTGTAACTCGAAAGACGAAGCGTTAGATTGGTACAGAAATACGCATATCCCCGCATTTGAAATGACCGCAGAGCAAGCGATACTCCTTGGTGAATTTCAAGCTTTTATAAGCTATCTCAGCGGAATCGAAAAAGGCGGATATGCATAATGCAATGAATGCCAAGTTAGTAGTGTACGAAGTCGGTGAAACCAAGTGATTTACTGCGTTAACTATTTTTTCTTATCTAAAAAGCTTAGCATTCTGAAGTTATTTAAATTAATTAAGGCGGGTAAATTTGTAGTAAAAATGGAGAGCATAAAAGTGGTAATTACGGTAGAAGGCTCTTTCATATTACTCAGTACTGTGAAGTAGTGGTTTTGATTATCACAATTCATGACTTTAAGATGACCGATACCTTTGCGAATACAGTCTAAATCCCTATAACGAGTAAGTAGAAATACCACCAAACGGTCGTATTCCAGTCAGTAAGTACAACGCCTATATAGAAGTTTAATCGACTTAGTTATGCAGTATTTGAGTATATCTATTGATTCAATTAAGACATTTACCACATCAACCACATCAACCACATCAAATGATCCTTAATAAGCTAGCAGGGCGGGATTTAACTTTGGTCAATATTCAACCAAACAACAGTTCCGAACGAAACTCGCCGTTACAAGCGGCCCCTCTGCGTTTGGCTGCCATACTGTCCTTTTTACCTTGATGCTGACGAATGATATTCAGGCAGACTCGATTGAATAACGCCATGTGTGTTGCACCATCTGGGTCGCTCACTTTCATTTCGTCTTCACGAAACACAACATCCAATACCCAATGCAGCCTGTTTTCAATGTGCCAATGGTCGCGAATCGCTCTAGCTACCAGTTCAGGATTAATGTCCAGAGAACTAACGTAAAAATGGGAAGTGTAAGACGTATCACTCTTCGTTTTAGTTTAACGGGAATTTCTACTTAAAACTGCTCCGACTTTATGGGGGTATTGCACATGGTAATACGGCTTTCTTCCCGCCCATGCCCAGCATTAATACCTTCGTCTTCCTCGCAAGCTTGCATCTCTTCATAATGGGCTTCAAAGTGCGCCTTTACTGCCCTGTGTAGTTTGCCTTGATTCGCTTTTACTTGAACAATAAAGTCGCATTTATGCTGACGGATGAGGTCGAGTGTGTCACGTTGACAATGCAGCGCATCTAACGTCACGATACTGTCTTTTAATGCCAGCATGTCAATAATGTCGCGCGCAATCTGTCCTTCCTTCCCCTTGCTGTATGAGGACTGTTGATGCAAAGCTAAGCCGTTTTCGACATCATAGGCACTGACCACATTTAATGCGCGCTGCACACTGCCAGACCAACTCCCACGTAGCACTTTTCCATCAATCGCAATATGGGGTTTGTTCGATGCTTCACGGCGGCTATTAATCCAATCAATCAGGGCTTTAATCAACGCTTCAGTATCTAAAGCTTTAATAATATTCGCGATGCAATGGCGACGGGGAATACCATTGTCGAAACGGCGATGCTGCCTTAGCCAGTCCAGCTGCATTTCGCCAAACTCCTGAATTGACTTCCATCCATCAGCGCCGCTAAGCACGGCGCTGAGTGTGAGAAACATCACATCGATAAGGTCGTGTTTTACATTGATGTCTGCTCTGTGATCTTCGATTTGTTCTAGGTGACTAATTATGCTCATTGAAAGGCCTTTTTGAAGAGGAATAGCCGGACAGATCATAGTAATGAGCATTAGTTCAATTTAAAGCGGGATCCCGCCCTGAATAAGTTAGCGCAATAACTAATCATCTATGTGCTTCAAACGCTTAAGAGCGACAGGGCCATGAGACGATAACGTAGTGCCATCTGGAATGAGTTGGCCCTCTTCATATAATTGGCGAACAGTATCTCTGATCTCATCAACAAACCTTTCAATTGGCCGACTATCGTATGACCCTTGCCCCGTATACATTGCTACGTGAAGGTTTGAAGATGCATCTAGCCCAACGATAAGTTTGTCAGATTGAGAGTATGAAAACCTTATTTGATTTATGACGTCTTTATCCACCTAAATACCCATATTGATTTAAATTCAAAAAGAACAAGCAAGGTAAGCTAACTATGTGTTAATCACCTCAAATTGTACCCTAAAACATTGTGAATATGAGGAGAGCCAAGACAATAATTTAAAACATATTTTGCTGGGCTATTTGAAGCATATGCAAATTCGGGATGGAAATACACTAACGGTATGCAGTTAGATCGAAAGTTCGCTTTCCTAAGATGATT
>NZ_BAEP01000036.1 GCF_000315015.1 Paraglaciecola mesophila KMM 241
GATTGTTGCAGAGTCAGTCCAGCGTTTCATCACAAAATCGAAGTCTCGCAATAGACGAGGCGCTCTGAATGAGTCCTTTGTCATTATTGATGAAGCTCAGTCCATCGACTTTTTAAGCTTGTGCAGACTGCTTAAATGTCTGCCAATTACCGCAAGAATTTGCTTCGTGGGCGACCACAAAAAGTTACCTCCACTGGGTCCCGGCAATATGTTTCATCAATTATCCTTGTCCGATTCAAACATAGTTACACGGTTGGGACATTCTTACGATAGTACTTCCAGTAACGGTCTACATGCTTTGAGAAAAGCCTTATCGGAAACTGACGGACAATTTGATGTTGAGGTAATACCAACTGAAGATTTTGTTAGCCGCAAGAATATCAGCATATACCAAACCACTGAAATCTCTCACGAGGCGTTGAGTAATCTCACCGCCAACCTTTGGCTTGAAACGTTTGAAAGGTACGACGTTGCACCTACAGTTGTATGTGCAAACACGCTGTTATGCGAAAGGATCAACGAACAGATACAGCAAGTAAGGTTTTATCGGAAGAAAGCCCCTTCTATCTCAGTTGGCGAGAAAGTCTTTTATGAAAGCGACCCAGTGTTATTCAAAAGCAAATGCGCATTTTTGAATATCGCTTCAGGCGTATTCGCTGTCATTCGCGAAATATTCGAAGAGCCATTGTTTGTTCGCGGAAGAGAGTGTTTCGTGAGCATATCAATTGGAGGAGAAACTCTTGAGTTGAGCAAAGATGATATGGCTTGCTTGTCACTTCGCTACTCAATAACCGCTCACAAGTTACAAGGCAAAAAGATTGATAACGCGATGGTTGTTTCGGATAACGCCTTCTTGATAGATAAAGCGTGGCTGTACACTGTGGTCGCGGCTGCTCGCGAACGTATGTTTTTAGTGGGAAGCTATGAATGTCTTAAAAAAGCGGTCAGTGATAGAAAGTATAGTTCGATAAGGTACTTCGGTATCCCCTTGAGGTTGGAGGTCTAAGATGATATCAGGATTGATAGAAACAAAGGTAAAATACGACCGCAAAGACCATTATGTTTATCAAAATGAGGATGGCGAAGTACTGTGGCCACCAACCGATTTCATTATGGAATTCGAAGGCGATGAGAAAACTAAAAATAAGTATAGAAAAGCAATAAGACGATTGTTTAAGTACATCAGAAGTAGAGAACATGATATGTCATGGCTGGATATGAATGACGAGCACATGGAGCGATTCAGAAATTGGAGCTTAGAAGAAACAAAAGCCGATTCGCGTTATCGAGGTGAAGAAAACCTAGCCAAGCAAACCACGAATAATGATTTTCTGATGCCGATATACGCATTTTATTACTGGGTGCAAAAACAAGGTGTTTACGGCGAGCATATTCTTGGGTACTCACCTAATAACAAGATCTTCTATCAGATCACCTCATCCTTGCTGCAAAGAGATATCGCAATATCTAAAGGTGATAAACCAAACAACAATTTTCTTTATCCTAAGCTCTTTAAGAACTGTGATAACCGAAATTATAAAGACCGTTCAGCCAGCGAAGATGAATTCGATGAGCTGATTGAATATATCATTTCGTGCTTTAAAGGCTATAAAAGAGCGTCATTGTTGCTGATTGCTCAGATAATCAATATGGCGGGCGGTCGCCCAGTTTCAATTGCTAGCCTCGTGAGATATCAGTTTTATAAAGAAACGGTCGAAAGGGAACTATTTAAAGAGAAAAAGGACCGTTTTGATGTTGTCCCCAGAAAAGCGAAGTTCGGTAATACAATGCCTATTAGGTTCCCTGTTTCGACAGCGCTATCAATCATGTCTTTTATCGAAAACGAACTGGAGCCTTTCCTAAGTGAAAATGACATCAAGAGATATGATGGACACTTGTTCCTGAACCCGAAAAGCCATAAGCCATATACAGCTAACGACATAAGCAAAATTTTTAGCGAGATTACTGCCGATTTGGGATGGCCAAAAGGAAAGTCGATTTACTCACTTAGGCATAAGTTTTCCAATGAACAGTTTGATAAAACGCTAGCCATTGCAATCGAACTTGGATTTAGTGCAGATGAAGCCTCTATCGCTATGCAAATGCAAAAAGAGATGACTCACAAGTCAGGCGGTTCGCTTAAGAATTACGTTGAAAGTCGCATGCGCATCGGTCAACAGACCGAAGCCAACAAGCAAGATCTGAAAATTAAGGCTTTAGAATCTGACAAGCAAAGACTTTTATTGGAAACGCAAAAAGCATTTGACATCGCTGAGCAAAAGGTAGCTTATAATCAAGAGCTATTAAAAAAGATAGAAGAATTACAGTCTAAGCTCTCTATATTAAAGCAGTAAGATTGGGCAAGCCGAAGATTGAAGTGCCACTAATTCTCTAGACACCTTTTAGTTAGATAAACTGACTAAAAATAAGGTGGACTTATATGAGCAGACAACGCTATCCAGAAGAGTTTAAGGTTGAGGCAGTAAAACAGGTTACTGAACGAAATCATTCAGTTGCAGATGTTGCCCAGAGATTGGGTGTAACTAGCCACAGCATTTATAATTGGATGAAAGCCTACTAACAAAGTCATGGTGTACTCGGATCAAGATAGCCAATAACAAGCTATGAATGGCAATCATTTCTAGCTGAACACGAACTAGAAGGCAGTATGAGTCGGAGGGGTAACTGCCACCACAATGCTGTTGCTGAAAGCTTTTTCCAACTGTTAAAGCGCGAACGAATAAAGAAACGAGTTTACACAACTCGTGAGCAAGCAAGGACTGATATTTTTAACTATATTGAGATGTTTTATAACGTAAAACTAAAGCACGGTTCCAATAATTTACTGTCACCAGTAAACTTTGAGGACCAATACCGCAAACAACTAGAAAGAGTCTAGGTTATTGGTGGTGATTCAGTGCACTGTTTTCAACATCTGTAAGTTAAAGCAGAAGGAAATGTCAATTTTTGCTTGTTTACTTCATTAACTGATAGTCTGCTTGGCACTTGCTACTTTTACAAAGAAAAGTTTGGGAACGCCAAGCAAAGAGACTATGCCCATGAATAGCTAAGCCAACTTGTGAAGTTATTAGATTCGCACCAGAAATAAAGATGGCTTTTGGATTAATGTAATAGAATACTATTGGATGAAAGTGCGATATTTGTTGACGCTCTTTCACTACGCAATAATGATTTGTACACTGATAGTGTATAAATTTCGTTCAGCTTAAGATCACTAGGCCAAGTAGAGTAGTTTATATTAATGGGAATGCTTTTCTTTGACATTTTCTGCCTTGTCGTCGGTCCGCAGTTTTGACAAATAGTACTTCTCAAATGCAAAGAGTCCGATAATTCCCACAAAAGAAATGGCGATAATAATTGGATCACTCGCTGCTTTCATGCTCAGAAACGCGCCAAGGACAATCAAATCGAAAATTATAGCACTTAGCAATATCGTGGCTTTTGCGCTGACATCCTCTCTAAGATAGCGATACACCCCCCAATGGATGATGATGTCCATGACCAGATAAAAAATTACGCCTAAGGATGCTATGCGGCCTAAATCAAAAAATGCAGCCAATAGGCCTGCCATAATAACGGTGAAAACTAGCGTATGTTTTTGAATATCACCAGGCATGCCAAAATGACGGTGTGGAATGAGGTTCATCTCAGTGAGCATCGCGAGCATGCGTGATACAGCAAAGACACTTGCAAGGAGACCCGATGCGGTTGCGATAATGGCAACTGCTACCGTGAACCAGACCCCGTATTCACCAAAAGCAGGCCGCGCCGCTTCTGCCAGTGCATAGTCTTTAGCGGTAGCAATTTCATTAATAGTCAATGTTGAGCCAACAGCGAGGGCGACGGTCATATAGACCAGCAGACATATTGCCAAAGAAATAACAATTGCACGGCCGACATTCTTCTTAGGCTCGACAATTTCTCCGCCGCTATTCGTGATTGTCGTAAACCCCTTGAACGCTAAAATAGCGAGTGCAACCCCAGCTATAAAACCCGTAGTCGAACTTTCTGAGCTTGGTGCACTTTGTGTAAACTCAAACGTAAATCCAGATACCCAAAGTATTGTCAGTGAGAAGATCAGTATGCCGCCAATTTTTAAAATCGCAGTGATTGTCGATATCGCTCCAATAACCTTATTACCGGCGATGTTGACAACAAAGGCGAATATTATCAGGCCTATCGCGAGTATAGGAACGAGTACGGAGTCACCCCCGATGTCGAATAATTGCAGCGTATAGGTCCCAAACGTTCTGGCAACTAGGCTTTCGTTGATGATCATTGAAAAGGCCATCATCAAAGCGGCGGCACCCGTAACCGTCGTTGGTCCATATGATTTTTTTAAGATCATCGCTATGCCGCCAGCTGAGGGATATTTATTCGATACTTTTATATAGGTATAGGCGCTAAACCCACTTATTATCGCGCCAATTAGAAAAGCAAGGGGGAATAGTGACCCGGATAACTCGGCGACCTGCCCCGTCAATGCAAATATGCCGGCGCCAATCATGACTCCAGTGCCCATGGCCACCGCTCCGGCTAGGCTTAGGCTGTCTTTATTATACGAATTACGTTGCATCTAATTTAGTCTCTTATTTTTAAATGAATGAAACTTATGGATTATGTGTATGCAATTTTCAATATCCGACTCACTTGCCCAAATAAACCTTTTATCACCTCAATCCTTCCCTAATCTGTTGTGGCCTTGCACCGAGATGTAGACGTTCGGGGCATTGCTTTTTTCATTAAAACCAGAAACGTATCCCGGCAACCCACTGTGTTTGTCTGGTTGCCCGGCCCTCTAATTTGGCAAAATCTGCGGTATTACCATATTTTCCGGTCCATTCAACACCTAGATAAGGAGCAAATTGGCGGCTGAATTCATACCTAAGTCGAATTCCCGTAGTTAACAATGAAAGTCCCTTGCCGACACCATTTTCAGAGTCATCTTTGCCAAAGGCACTGACAATAAAACGAGGTTGCAATATCAAGCGCTGCGTAATAAGTAGCTCATACTCGGCTTCTAAATTAAAGGCGGTACGGCCCTCCGGACCGACAGAAAGACTGGTATCCACCTCAAACCAGTAAGGAGCCAGTCCTTGTACACCAAGTGTTAGCCATTGCCGCGAAGGACCTTCTGAACTATCAAATCTGAGCCCAATCTGACTGTCCCAAAAGGTGCTGAACGCATGTCCCCACAATATCTGGGTCTCACTTTCGGCCAGTTTGTTGTCAGTTAATTCCCCCTCCGCCTTAATTACCAAGCGCTCGTAACTATTGCCATACCAAGCTTGCGCATCATATTGACTGACACTTCCCACGCTACTGGACAGGCCATCGGCATATTCAAAACGATTAAAGGTGACTGCCCAAAATGCATGTTCATCGGCCATTTTTAATTGCCGAGGCCCGGGCAAGGCAAAAGCACCGCTATCTAGGGTTAACCCATCCGAGTAAGCATGAGGATCCCGTGCGTCAAGCGGCGGAGTTTTGGACATATCCACCCCTTGCACAGAATCCATTCCACTCATGGTATCTTTATCCATTGGCATATCTGCTTCGGCAGCATCTTTTTGCTGCATTTTGGAATGCTCCATCCCTTGCATAGCGTCCATACCACTCATGGCACTTTTATCCTTAGACATATCCGCTTTTTCAACATTATTTTGCTGCATTTTGGAATGATCCATTCCTTGCATAGAATCCATTCCACTCATGGTATTTTGGGGCGTTGGTGTCTCATCCGCAGATTCAGTGTGAACATGTTGCTGCGCAAGTGCCGCTAGTGAATACATACACAACACACTTGCAATAACGCTATTTTTAATCATTTTTTGTTTATTCCTCATGAAATCACCACTTCACGGAACATGCCTGCGTCCATATGAAATAGCAGATGACAATGCCATGCCCATCTCCCGAGAGCATCGGCGGTTACCAGAAAGCTGATACGCTGCGCGGGCTGTACTGGTATGGTGTGGCGTCTGGCCATGAATTCACCTTTGTCATTTTCCAGATCACTCCATACACCGTGCAAATGCATGGGATGAGTCATCATAGTGTCATTTTGTAAAATAACCCTGACGCGTTCTCCATGACGAAAATGCACCGGAGTAGATTTTCCAAACTCCAGTCCATCAAAGGACCAGGTATAACGTTCCATATTACCGGTAAGATGCAGTTCAACTTCGCGCTCAGGTAAACGAGGGTCGAATGGACCTCCTAGCGTATGCAGATCAGCCAGGGTTAACACGCGTCTTCCATTGTTACGTAAGCCGATACCCGGATCGTCCAGATTGGTTCTGGGCATTTCCACTCGGGAATCTACTGACGGACCATACTCGCTTCGTGCGTGATTGACGGTTTGCGAAGGTATTGCCAAGGGACTGTTGTTCATAGCATGCTGACTGTGATCCATAGACTTAGCACCATGTCCCATGGCGCTATGATCTATTGGCATACTGCCGAGATCCATACCAGACATATCATCACCTTGCGCCATATTGCCCATCATATCTTTCATGGCTAGCCAAACGGGTTTATCTACAACAGGGACTTCGGCTATCAGTCCTTGTTGCACTGCCAATGTTCCTCGGGTATAACCGGTTCTATCCATCGACTGGGCAAAAATACTGTGGGCGTCATCGGTGGGCTTGACCACAACATCATAGGTCTCTCCTGGGCCAAATCTAAATTCATCGACACTAACAGGTTCAACATCCTGACCGTCAGCAGATACAACCTTTAGCTTTAAACCAGGAATACGTACATCGAAGAAGGTGTTGCTCGAGCCGTTAATAAAGCGCAGGCGCAGTGTTTCGCCGGGTTTGAAGACCCCAGTCCAGTTGCCATTTGGTGTTTGGCCGTTCATTAAAAAGGTAAAGGTTGTAGCGGATACATCGGCTAAATCTGTCGGGCTCATACGCATTTCGTTCCACATCTTGCGCATTGCCACTGCTTTGCCTATTCCGTAACGGGATACATCGTTAAAAAAGTCACGCGCCGTAGGCTGGTTGTAATTGTAGTAATCGCTTTGCTGTTTTAAATGAGCAAAAACAGACATGGGATTTTCATCGGTCCAGTCAGAAAGTTGCACCACCATGTCTTGGTCGGTGGTTATTTTCTCTCCCGCTTTAGGCTGAATAATGATACTACCGTACATACCGGTCATTTCCTGAAAGCCAGTATGGGAGTGATACCAATAAGTACCTGCCTGCTGCACTTTAAAGCGGTAGGTAAATGTTTCGCCGGGCGCAATACCGGGATAACTGATACCAGGTACGCCATCCATTTGATAGGGTAAGATGATGCCGTGCCAATGAATGGACGTGGAAACCGATAAACGATTGGTAACGCGAATAGTCACCGTTTCGCCTTCACGCCAAACTAAAGTGGGTGCAGGAATGCTGCCGTTGATCGTGGTTGCAGTCCGTACATTACCGGTAAAATTCACGCTTGTCTCACTCACGGTGAGATCAAATTCGTTACCTGTTAACGTATTGGCTTTGGTAGAACTGACATGTTCTTGACTAAATGCTGTACCTAAGTTTCCCATACCAATAGCAATAGAACCGGCAAGGGTTCCTTTGACAAAATGGCGACGCGGTACACAAGTGGGCGCAAAGAATTTACTGTTGTTTTTTGACATAAGTCCTCTAATCTGACTAACTCATGTGAGAATTTTAAAACTAAGACTACCAGCAAGTAACTGAATGTATAGAGCACTAATAAAATGTAATGTGGCTGTAATGTTACGACCCTAGAAGAGGTGTTCAATGAAGAGACAAAGACGTATGTTTTCAGCAGAATTCAAGTTTGAAGAAGCAAACCTGATCTTGCAGCAAGGTTACTCAATCCTGAGGCGGCAAGAGCATTAGATATTGGCGAAACAGCAGTTCGCCGCTGGGTGACGCAATTGCAAGAAGAGCGTAATGGCGGTACACCTAAGCCCGGGCACCTGAACAGCAAAAAATCCAAGAGCTTGAAGCAAGAGTAAGTCGTTTAGAGCGGGAAAAATCTATTTTAAAAAAGGCTACTGTCCGTTACGGAGTAATCGCTTGATGTCGGACGAGCACGAGCGTACGCGCTGATAGACCAATTGAGAGAGCATGAGACGGTAGAAAATGTCTGTGACGTATTTGATATTGCGACTAGCAGCTATTATGACCACCGCCAAAGAAACAGTGTGATAGATATTAAGCGAACGATGTTACGTATTCAAGTGAACGAATTATTTACCCTCAGTCGACGCTTAGCAGGTAACAGAACCATTGTTGATATGCTGCAAGACAGGGAGGTTTATATTGGCCGCTTCAAAGTACGCAGACTAATGAAAGAGCTTGAGTTAACGAGTATGCAACCTGGCTCACATACCTATAAAGCGACAACCGTTGAGCGTCCAGACATACCGAATCGATTAAAGCGAAAATTTGATGTTGGAACGCCAAATAGCGTGTGGTGCAGTGACATTCCGTAAATTTGGGCAGGCAATCGCTGGCACTACTTAGCGGTTGTCATTGATTTATACTCGAGACGTATTGTGGGCTGGTCGATGTCGGCTAAGCCTGATGCAGAACTCGTCGTAAACGCGTTAGATATGGCTTATGAGCAACGAGGTCGTCCACAAAAAATCATGTTTCACACTGACCAAGGAAGCCAGTATGGTAGCCGCAAATTCAGACAGCGGTTATGGCTTTATCGGATGAAGCAAAGTATGAGTCGCAGGGGAAATTGCTGGGACAACGCGCCGATGGAAAGAGTATTCAGAAGCTTGAAGTCAGAGTCGATACCAGCAACCGGATATAATTCTTTGCAAGAGGAAAAGCGTGATATCAGCCATTGCTTGATGAATTACAACTATTGGAACGGCCGCACACATTCAATAACGGGCTGGCCCTGCAAAAGCGGAGAGCCAACCTATTTTAAAGTCCGGAATTAGTTAACCACTACACTGTGTTTAAACATTAATAGTTAAATCGCTCTTTAATTTGGCTCATTAATGGGCCATTTCTTGATTGATCTTGGGATCGCGCGCCGTCAGTATTTGGTACTGCTCTGCCGTTAAATCAGGTAATTGCTGTAAAAAAGCTACCATCGCCCAAATTCTTTCGTCCTCATGTGTCGGTCCCCAGGCTGGCATGCCTGATGCCTTAATACCATGTTTGATTACCCAGAATTGTCGCCGGGCTAAGCTAATTTTGTCAACATTTTCCCACTCTAATTCCCCATTATAAGTCGCAAGATTAGGAGGTGTGGGATACAAGCCCAAACTCATATCACTTCTAATTTTACCCGGCTTTAAATGACAAGCACTGCACATATCGTTGTAATCGGCCCCTCCCATCAAAAGAAGGTCGGGTGAGTCCAAAGCCGGTACTTGAATATCTTCAGATGAACGCTCTATAGCCTTTTTCCTAAGTGTTTCCAGCAGCCAATATTCCACTTTGCTATGAGGCACATCAGCACCGATCGAATAAGTGCCAGAATAAATAAAGACACCAACACCTATCACTGCACTTAAAATAACGATAAGAATGGCTTTAATCATATTCATATTAGACTCATTTTATTGTTTAAGTTTTCACGGGGCGGGTTTAACTCATGCGGGCCGGAGATCCAGCTAGTGCTTATCTTTGTGCTCTTGTTCGCTTGTGTCCTTTATCGAGTTGCGATCTTCTGTCTGTCCTCCTACTTCCATATTTCCGTCCATATTCATTTCACCGTTCATCATCTTCTGGCACTTTTTCATCATTGCCATAGCGACGAGATCATTATTCTTCATGTTTTTTATATCCTCCATGTCACTACAATCTAGCGCTTGGTTTTCTTTAGTATGCTCTTTGGGATCGTGCGCCGCTGCATTTATTGATATTCCTATCAATGCAAATGTTAGTACAGATAATATGTTGTAGCTTTTCATCATTAATACTCAAATTTATTGTTTATATTTAGTGTAGAAATATTCAAACACTTTTACGTCAACACCAGTACAGGCCATATAGGTTAAAGAAAACGCTTCGTCAACTTGCTGCGTGAACATGGCTAGTATAATGACAATTTAAGCAATTCTGTGTAACACTAAAGTCCTTAGCTACTATTATAATACAAAGAGTACAACTCAATTCTGCTCAAATAGTAACGTAGTCACTATACTCCTTGAACATGTCTATGCGATTACCCTTACATTACACTTACGTAATTTTGGGCGACAACATTGTATTTATAATTTTTATTGAGTAGAAGAAGATCGTAATCAATGGGTGTAAAGTGGCCTAACAACTGATTCCAAAGGCGTTTGTTCACTTCATTATGTTGCGCTGAGCTATTTTATTTTCCCTAAGGTGTGAACACACAGCATTGTTGTTGGAGCTCATTAGATGCTTTTTTCTATCTGCTCAGCAAAGGAAACTTTATTAATTTTGGCAAATAACTCTATTATGGATGGTTGACTGCTTCTTGAATCACTCTGATGGCACAAAACTTGACATAACGGATAGAAAGTAAGCCTAACTAATAAGAAAATGGGCTATTTGGATAGATTGTACATAGTAATAGTTGCACAGTAAGTAAATTTTACACAATAGTTAAGAACGGAATTGAGGGTTTAGAAATTTATATGACTCACTGCGCTTATAGATTTATTACTTTTAGCGATTTACTGAAGTGCCTGCTACTCATTGTAGCCATTACTTGTGGCTTTTCCGTTAGTGCCTGTGATAGTCAAGATACAGAAATTAACTCGTCCATACATCAAATGATTGAAGCGGAGCATCTTGCGTCTAACGCTAACAGTCAGGGACACAAAAAAAATCACGATAGCCAACATTGTTTAGAAACGTGTTGTTTGGGTTTCTGCGATTGTTCTCATGCGAATTCGATTTGGACGCCTGTCAGTGATTATGGCAACGAAAACACGTTTTCGAGTGATTGTTACTTATCTTTCAAACAGAACACATTACCATCAATCTCCTCTCGCTTGCTTAGACCTCCAATAGCATAAACTCTAGATTAAAATAACAACATTAAAGACACACTCGCACGCTTTGTCCATGTGTCTGTCTTTGTTAATTAATTCGGAGAAAGACTGATGTCTAACCAGTTAACTAATGATCGGCGTAAATTTGTAAAATCATCCGCTTTGACGTTCGGCGGAAAAACACTGCTACGCCAGGTTTCACCAGCGTGGACTACGCCAGAAGGCATCACTAGCTCTAGCCAAAACCGTATGCCGAGTTTTCGTGACAGTGTTGTCAGCGGCGACACGATTGAAGTGACTATCAGCGAAGAAAGTAAGCTTGTTGCTGGCTCTGCTGGACTACACATCACCATCAATGGTTCGTCTCTCGGACTGCTTATGCGTTTAAAGGAAGGTCAGCACGTCACTATAAACGTAACAAATAATTTGACTGAAAGCACAACAATCCATTGGCATAGATTGATATTCCCTTACAGAATGGACGGCGTACTCGGTGTATCTTTTCCTAGTATTGCCGCTGACAGCATCTTTACTCATGAGTTCGATATTGAACAAAACGGCACATACCGGTATCACAGCCACTCTGGTCTTCAAGAACACCTTGGGCCCATGGCCATTGAACCCAAAGATGGCAACATTGGTGCAGATCGAGAGCACTCAATTATTCTCAGTGACTGGACCCTCGAGGACTATCACGATGTATTCCGCCTTCTGAAAGTTGCAGAGGGGTATTACAATTACCAGCCGCGCACAATTGATGACACGATTATTGATATAAAGAATCAGGGATTCATCAATACGGTCAAGGAACGAGCAATGTGGTCTAGTATGCGCATGAATCCAAGAGGCATACTTGACGTCACGGGCGCGACCTATGCACACCTAATGAACGGCCGTGACCTACAAACAAACTGGACTGCGTTATGCAAATCGGGAGAGAGCGTACGTTTAAGGCTTATTGACGGGTCTAAAATGACATACTTTGATATCAGTATTTCGATGGAAGCGGAATATGATTATCGAGTTTCGCAAACGTCGTACATACAACCACGCATCTCTGTGTCTGCTTCACTATTAGAGTCAGAGCGGTTCGATAGACCATCTGGGGTTAATACCATTCGTGTTGGCCTACGCTATCGAATGGAGGTTTTTCGTGAAATTGCTCCGTATGTTGGTGCTTATTGGTTAAAAGCATTAGGAAATTCTGCAGACAACCTTTGTAGCACTGGAGATTCGGTTCATGAAACAGGCATTGTTTTTGGTGCTCGAGCATGATTCTGATGCCTGAACTGTACCAACAACTTATGGCGCTTTTTCTTCAGCTTTTGATTGCATTAGTTGCTGTTATTGGATGTGCGATGAGTCACTACCGCATATTGCAGTTTTTGGAAAGACAAATAACGAACACCTTCACTGGAGTATACGGTCTAATTGCGCTTTTTTGTGGAATTACCGTTTCTCAACTATTTGCAGCGTTATGGTTCACATTCGCTTTTCAAGCGTCCATTACGATGGACTTAGGAAACGTAAGTGGTGGCACACTAAATCCATTTATTGAGCTTTTCTACTATTCGCTTATTAACTTAACTACGCTTGGCCTTGGTCAGATTGAAGCATCTGAGCACTTGAGATTTCTTGCAGGCGTGGAGGCAATGACGGGCTTCTTGCTAGTAAGTTGTTCAGCGTCTGTGCTTATTCGATTCATGAAACACGAACCCTAAACTTAAGGACTTATATATGTCTAAATATACAAAATTTTTCGCAATGATACTTACTTCTACGGCTTTCATGCTGGTCATGATGTACCTCAATTCGTATTCAATTGAACACGTGTTTTTCAGTGAAACTCGCCTATACATGGCTATCTACATGGGAGCGATGATGGCAGCTATCATGCTGCTATTTATGCTCAACATGTATGAAAGCAAAATTAAAAACGTATCAATTATAGCAGGTAGCATTATCGTCTTCTGCTTTGCTCTATTTTTGGTGCGGTCGCAAACTACTATTGAAGATAGCGCGTGGATGAAAGCGATGATCCCCCATCATTCCATTGCAATATTAACCAGTGACCGCGCAAACATCGCCGATTCCCGTGTTCAGCAGTTGGCAAAAGAGATTATCAGTGCACAAGAGCGGGAAATAAAAGAAATGAAATGGTTAATCGCAGATATAAAAGAAAACGGTATAGCGTCATCAGAAAGGGAAGCTTCAAGACGTCCTGTACCGGATTTTTCAGGCGAGTAGTTACGAGTTTTCACAATCACAAAATAGTTGGAGGATCAACATGAGTAAATCTGCAACACTGTATAGAATGCATACGAAAGAACACATTTGCCCCTATGGTTTACGTTCAAAAGACTTATTAGAGAGAAAAGGGTATGACGTCAAAGATCATAAGCTGAGCTCTCGTGAAGAAACAGATAAATTTAAAGATAAACATGGTGTTGAAACTACGCCTCAAACCTTTATTGACGACGAACGTGTTGGAGGTTATGACAACCTCAGAGAGTTTTTCAACATGGGCGAAGCCGGGCAGACTGGCACAACCTATACACCTGTTATCGCAATTTTCGCGACCGCATTTTTAATGGCATTGGCGATTGTTTTTGCTCAAACTGGTGATATTGAATCGCTGTTATCAGTTTCAGTAATCGAAATATTTGTCGCGCTAAGTATGTCCATTTTAGCTATCCAAAAATTACGGGATTTGTATGGCTTTACCAATTCTTTTATTACTTATGACCTGTTGGCAATGCGCAGTATTCGGTATGGATACACTTACCCATTTGCTGAAGCATTCGCAGGAATCGGTATGCTTGCGGGATTGTCTGGATTTGTTGTTGGCCCAGTGTCCTTATTTATTGGGACAATAGGTGCGATATCGGTATTTAAGGCCGTGTACGTGGATAAGCGTGAATTGAAATGTGCTTGCGTTGGTGGAGACAGTAATGTTCCCCTTGGGTTTGTTTCATTGACCGAAAATCTATTTATGATAGGCGCGGGATTTTGGATGCTATATCTGGCAATCGGCAGTTAAGTGTTATGTGTCGCTCCATCCATAATGGTTGGAGCGACAAGTTATGAATAATTGTGTCAATATTT
>NZ_BAEP01000035.1 GCF_000315015.1 Paraglaciecola mesophila KMM 241
CGTAAAGCTAGGAGGTACCATTTTACCACCAGTGCCAATTTGCGCAGGTGGCACCATTTTACCACCAGTGCCTATTAGGGCAGACGCGCTATTTAATAAACCTGCAATAGTAAAGCTGGGAGGTACCATCTTACCGCCTGTACCGATTTGCGCAGGTGGCACCATTTTTCCACCTGTACCTATCAAGCTTGGAGGAACCATTTTCCCACCCGTACCAATCGCGAATGTTGAGCTAGAGGCAAAAATAGATAAAACAACAGTGGCAGCAAGAGTAGATTTTTTCATGACATAGATCCTATTAATATTATCAGCGGAGAAATTTCCACTAAAACGATTATCAAGGATCTATATCGGCAATGTCACATATAAGGTTAAAATATGAACATATAAGTAGTATGTTGAGAAGAAAAGAGTTTGTACTTATTCCATTAAATTTTCGCTGAGTGGCTAATTATTTAATGGCGTTGGTATTAGGCTTTAAACCAATTTTTTGAAATCAGTATGTAACCTTGAATTAAAACTAAAAGTGCAGAATAAGTGGTTAACCCATGGAATATATAGGGTGCAGCGTAATAAACAAAGGTACTTGGCAGGTCAAAGACACGACGTAAAACGTATTCTACGAGTATGAATTGGTGTAAAAGTATGTAAAAGAAAACCAATTGGTACAGGGTGTGGTCTAGATTTAAAGAGCTATATCGTTTCGGAAAGTACTTCGCCATAATAAACACACGAGCAAAAAGAAAATGCCTAACCAACAAGTTTATTGTTAGCAACAAAACGTACCAAAATATCATTGCTGCCTCTTGCGAGGTAAAATACCAGTAAGCCTCAGCCCCTAGACATAGTGCCACCACAACTACTGTTGGCCATCGAAGACTATCCTCACTGACCTTATACAAGGTCCAACAGGTCACTAGATACGTTGCCAATTTTAGAGAAACCTGAAATTGTTCGCTGATAACAAGAGGATATAATAATTCAGAAGACAGGTTAGCGGCTGCAGAGATAATAATAATGCTAACAAGGTTAATGTCGCGAATAAATAACACAGCGACAAACCCTAATAAGGCTAAATATATTTTTTCGAACAGTAAACCATCACCGTAAGTGAGAAATCCGGCACATACAAAAAGAACGGAACCAAATATTTTTGGAAGACGGGAAGAGCCTACAAACACAGGGGGTTAGAATCTATCGGTAATAAATTTAAAGTAGCCTACGATTTGATTGACGAAATTATTACGAGTTTCTTCTTTGGCCTTACTGCGGCATACCGACCACCATTTCTTCACAACCTCAATTTGCAACGTACGCAAAGACTCGGGTTTGTTGTTCTCAATCGCTGAAACAGTTTCACGGCTTAGCCCCAAACGAAGCGCTAAGTCCCCCTGCGTATAACCCGCCTCTTTTCGGAGGTTTCTCAAAATGACCGGCAGTTCACTACTATGTAAATCCATGATTAGGTTGCCTAAAAAAGCGGTTAATTAATTCGACTGTTGATGGTAACTATTTTACGACACCTAAGTAAAGAAAAATCCCCTAAACCACTAGAACATATATAGATGCGTATCGCTGGGCTTATGCAAATTGCTTATAATTCAACCAACAAAAAGTCCAATTGACATTCCTTCTTATGCAAATTCATTCAATCAGTAGCCAGTGTGTCTTCCGCCTCAATAGTATTGGCGATACTTTTTTTAACCAGTAATCGTGCAGTCTCATGTTCAGCATGCACAAAGGCGCTGATCCCCATCCCCTGCAAAGCTTTCCTTTCTTCAACACTATTAATTTTCACGATTACTTTAGCTTGAGGATAAAAGTCTAAAACAGCTTGGCAAATGATTTTCTTTTTCACTAAATTTGTTACTGTTAAAATGACACTCGCAGATTCTTCTACTTTCAATGACTCCAGAACGGGCCGTTTATCCAAGTGACCAAAGTAAGCCATGTAGCCCCGTTCACGAGCAAGTAGTACATGCTGTAAATTATCAGAAATAATGACAAAACGTATGCTCTTCGCACTAAGCTCCTTTGCTACAATGCGTCCAACGATGGCGAAGCCACAAATAACTGTGTGCTGATGCTCATTGATAGGGGTTATTTTATCTGATTCAAAGAATTCAACCACAAACAGTGCTGCTAACTTATATATATTGTTGACCATAAAAGGCGTGACAATCATGGACAACACTGTGACGAGAATAAGGAAGCTACCTAACTCGTTGGAAACTATATTTTCCGACAATGCCAATGAAAATATCGCAAACGAAAACTCGCCTATCTGGCACAAAGCAATGGCGGTTTTAACGGCATCACTTTTATTTGATTTTCGGCGTAGCAGCGCAAAAATAAATAACGCTTTTATCAACATGGCTAACGCTAAAACTCCCAAAACCATGAAAAACTCTTGATAAAAATAGACGATGTCTATCTTTGTGCCTATGGAGAAGAAAAACGCGCCCAGCAAAATATCCTTATATGAAGCAATGTCTGACTCTACTTTTACATGAAAATTGGTTTCCGCGATGATCATACCTGCGATGAACGCACCAAGTGAGTAGGTAAATCCCATTTCATGTGCAAGCAATGAGGCACCGATAACAATGGTCAACACCGACCCCAAAAATAGCTCTTCCAATTTAGCGTTTGTGGAAAAATGCAGCAGCCATTCAATAATTTTCTTGCCCAGAGTAAACATGAACACAATCACCAGCGTGGCAGACAGTAAAGTATTTAACAGGACGTCACCCACTGACAGTTCGCTGTTAGCTAAAAAGCTAATCAATAGCAGAATGGGGATCACAGCTAAGTCTTGAAAAATCAGGATCGCAACCGACTTTTCACCATAAGGCGTAACGACGTCTTTAGATTTCTTGAGATAACTTAAAACAATGGCTGTCGATGACAAACTAAATGCTAAAGCGATAATCACCGACGCCGTGACTGTTTGTGAAAATAGATAGTGAGCGATGGCAAAAATGAGTAATGCACTACCGACAACTTGCACAAAACCATTAATAAAAACCAGCTCCTTCATTTTTTTAAGTTTATTAAATGAAAGTTCTAACCCTATGGTGAACATCAGGAAGACGATACCGAACTCACCAATTAGATCCAGAGAGTGCAACTTTTCGCTATCACCGAAATGAAAAATATTGCTGATAATGGTCCCAGTTATTATGTAACCGATAATATGCGACACCGAAAGTTTCTTCAGCACTATGTTCAACACGGTTGCAATGGCTAACGAAATAAAAATTATCAGTAAAACGGAATCCATGTATCTCTATCCAAATTTAATGTCAGTTTAGTGCTACATGGCACTAACAAACTTATAACAAAAAGTAACTTAAATTACTATAAATTGCACTTATAGGAATAAGTAGAATATACCCCACCTTTTAATAAGTCTATTTGTATAAAATGAAGATGAATAAAATTTGAAGCGACGGCCATGACAGTATAAATAATGGCACTATAATTTAGGTTCAGGAACTCGCTTGCTCTATGGTTATAAAAGATTTGACTCATGAAAAACTTGGGCTTAGTAATGCTCACCCTAACCTTGCGTGGAGTCATAGCGATTTAATATGAATATGTAAGGACATAAACATGAAAGCTGTCAAACAAACTTTCATCCTACGTGAAGCTTTTCCCTCACACGTTAAATATGGCTTAAAGGGCTCGGTGCGCAATCACTTCGCAGGCATTATATTCGAACCCACCCAGAGTATTAAATCTCTGACCTTCGCACTCATTTTTACCTTTGTTTTAGTCGGCTGCTCATCGAACACATCCGTTGGCCCTTTAACACGTCATAATACTTCTACTCAAAATACTGGGGCCTCTGATTACAGCAACAGTGAGCCTTCTGAGCATGCACTGAATATTGAGAATAATATCTTTGCTGGGCAAGTTGCACCGCTACTATCAGGTATGGGGGAGCACGGTTTATACCCATCTACTGGCAATAAACGTGCACGCGTTTTTTTTAATCAAGCCATAGCCCTCACATACGGATTTAACCATTTAGAAGCGCGGCGTTCGTTTAAACAAGTCGTCGCGCTAGATCCAAACGCCGCTCTGGCTTATTGGGGCCAAGCATTAGTCTTAGGCCCAAATATAAATGGGGCGATGGAGCCAAGTGCCGTGCAGCCAGCTTATGAAGCAATAACAAAAGCGTTTGAGTTAATTGCGTACGCTTCTCCTAAAGAAGCTGCGCTTATTCATGCGCTCAAACAAAGATATTCTCAAGACGAGTCTCTATTTGATCGGAATAGGCTCGATTTAGACTATGCGGATGCTATGCGAGCATTAGTAATGGAATATCCTAATGATGCCAACTTTCGCACTTTATTAGCTGAAGCTCTAATGGTTATTCATAGCTGGGATTATTGGAACAGCGATGGCCGGCCAAAAGAGTGGACTCACGAAATATTAAGAGTGTTAGAAAATGGACTAAAGACCAGCCCATCTCATGCAGGGCTAAATCATTATTACATTCACGCGGTAGAGGCTTCAAAACAACCTAAGCGAGGACTCGCCAGTGCCAAAGTACTTGAAAATGCAGTTCCAGGTGCGGGTCACCTAGTGCATATGCCTTCACATATTTATATTCGTACTGGTCGTTATCAACAAGGTGTAGTGAGCAACGAGCAGGCGATTTTAGTAGATAATAATTACATTACACAATGCCGCCAACAAGGCGTATATCCATTAGCTTACGTACCACATAATCGGCATTTTCTATGGGCAATGGCTAGTATGCAAGGCAATAGTGAAAAGGCGATCAAGGCGGCTGAGCACATGGCAGCACATATAGACACGCAACTAATGACTCAAGAAGGACTTGGAACACTTCAGCACTATTGGGTAACGCCTTGGTATGCTTATGTGCGTTTCGGTAAATGGGAGAAAATTATGAGCACAGCGAAACCCGCAGCTGAACTTTTATACCCGCTAGCGGTGTGGCATTACGCCCAAGGCAGCGCGTATAGCTCCAACGGGCAGCTCTTAAAAGGCAGAACCCATCTGCAACAATTAAAGCAACAAGCGAAGAACAAAAAGCTCGCTGAGATCACTGTCTGGCAGATAAATGATGCATACAGTGTCATTAATATTGCTGCACTAGTGCTTGAAGGCGAAATAGAAGCCAAGGCTAAGAATTACTCAGCTGCTATTGACGCGTTAACCAAAGCCGCCGCGCTTGAAGACTCCCTTAACTACAATGAACCATCCGATTGGCACGCCCCTGTACGACAGTCACTTGGTGCCATATTACTTGCGGCCGGTGAATTTAAAAAAGCCCAAGACGTTTACCAAGCCGACTTACAGGTATTTCCAGAAAACGGTTGGTCCTTATATGGCTTGCATCAATCACTTGTGGCCCAAGGGCTATCAACTGAGGCCAGCAAAGTTAACATACGATTTTTGAAGGCCTGGCAACACGCAGATGTTGAGCTTGATAGTTCTGTGGTGCATTGAGCAACGCCGGTGAAATACCGATTCAATTCAAATAATTTGCTGCTTCACTTTTCAATCTACATAGTGCTCTAGTCATCTGACCGTTATCGGTAATCTTATATTGTGAGTCGCTAATTAAGGCCGTATCATGGCGCCACAAATCAGCCTACTAGAGCTCACCATGACAGATACCCACATTGATTCAGCCGATTTTATGGCCCAAATTAAAAACACCCAAGCGTTATGGGCGTTGCAAGATAAAACCAGTGACGGCTGGGTAATATTAGATTCGATTAATTTTGAAGACACAGACGTGATGCCGCTGTGGTCAAATGCACAGCTCGCCAAAGAGCATTGTGTGGATGAATGGGAAGACTATGTCCCTAAAGCCATTTCAGTATCAGATTGGCTAGAATTTTGGGTTGAAGATTTAGCCGAAGACAATGTTGTTATTGGTATCGAGTGGCGTGACGGTGGTGAATATTTAGAGGTGGAACTGGCTGACTTCAGTCAGATGCTTGCAGAAGTTGAAAAATTCTAAACGTTTCAGTAATCACAGGGGTAATGTTTGGTTTGTCATTTAAATCATGTGCAACTAAACCATGCTTAAGCGTCGTTATCTAATCCACGGAACTAAGCTTTTCTTGTACCGTCTCATTAAGGGCGCAACTTTACTGCGCTCTTAATGAGTTTATTCCTCTAGTACAATACCGTTTCTCAAAATCCCCACACCTTGAACCTCTACTTCAGCAATATCTCCGGGTTGCAAGAACACGGGGGGATTTCTTGGATACCCCACCCCTGAAGGCGTTCCCATAGCGATACAATCACCAGGCTGCAACGTCATGCACTCGCTAATTTGTACAAGTGTGTTTACTACATCAAAGACCATGTCATCGGTATTTGCCTGTTGCATAACCTGATCATTAAGGCGCATTTCAATGTTCAGCCCTTTTGCACCTAGCGGCAACTCATCTGGAGTGACTATCCATGGACCAAAACCACCAGTTTGATCAAAGTTTTTGCCCATTGTCCATTGCGTACTCCAGCGCTGATAAGGCCGCACTGAGCCATCGTTAAATAGTGAATAACCCCATACGGCATCTAAAGCGTTATCAACGGTGAGGTACTTAGCTTGCTTACCAATGACCACAAGTAATTCAGCTTCATAATCCAATTTATTGTTTACTTTGGGCAGTAGCAATGACTGATTATGGGCAGCTAAACTCGTGGGTGTGCGCATAAAGATAGCAGGATGTTCAGGTAGAGAATTGTTGCCCTCTTTTGCATGATCTACATAATTTAGCCCCAAGCAAAGAAATCTTTCAGGGTTATTCACAGGCAATGCGAATTCAATGCTATCTAATGGGATAGTAGGACCATTATAGGCTGACATTTTCTTACTAAGTTCGTTGAGAACCGCCATCCCCTTTTCAATCAACGTTTTCATGTCTCCAGGGAAGCCTGCATCTAAAAGTGCTAAAGGGATCACGCCATCACGGCGTTTCACCGCCAGCTTAATCTGTTCGTTCTCTTTATACTGAAGAATTTTCATCGTTTTGTGGCTCCTTAGCTAACGAGCGCAAGCGAAAATGGTGCTCGACGAACAACGTTTCGCCTCGTTCTGTGTTATAGCAACTAGGCTCGTGAGTAAGATCGGCTCTAACCCCTCCCACCGCGTCGATAGCGATATATTCACAATCTGAAAAGAACAGTTCAGTAATCACCGATTCGCATCCGGCAGCTGACACTACTACATGCAAATGAGCACTGCGCCATGGACTTCGCTGAAATGCCTTCAGTAAATCACCAACCGGGCCATCCATAGGCACTGAATACGGCTGCGGACGAATGGTCTTTACTACAAACTTACCTTGTTCATCGGTATAAATTCGCCCTCGGTTGTTCATGTCGTCTTGTGTTTCATCTTCATTGGAATACAAACCTGAATCAGCGTTGTGCCAAATATCGAGCAGAGCATTGCTCATAACACAGTCGTTTTCATCAGTCACCACACCTTTAAAGACCAATGGAGTGCCGGGTTCATCGTCCCGGCACAGCATGCCACCTTGGGGAATAACAGGTGCATTTTCAAGGTAGAATGGCCCCAAAGGGCTTGCTGAAGTCACTTCTGGGTTTTTACTCGCTGCAAGCAAATCAACTAAGCTAGTGATGCCCATCACGTCAGACAACAACGTAAACTCGTCACGAGCTCCTGTGGTTTTTTCTCCCACTTGGTAAAAAAAGTTTAATAACTTGGCCCACTCACCGTGGGATAAATCGACATCTCGAATAAAGCCGTGAAGACACTTTACCAATCCCGTCATCAGTTGAGTTTGTCTATTTTTATTCGATGTCTCAAAGGATGCTGCAATATAGTCAGTTATCGTCTCTTGCGTTAGATCTCTCATTTTTTCCCTTAATCTAATGGATACATTATGCGTACACTAAAAACAGGTGCTCAATCCCTAGTGAGGCTCCCATGCCACAACTGCGCGCTTGAAGGCCTGTCGGGCAGCGACAGCGTTATACCAATTAATTAATCCTGAGTAATGCTCGATAACTAATCCACACAATTTATAGCGGTGGACATTGACGATAGCGGCAATATCAGCCAAAGAGAATTTAAACCCCACAAGGTAATCGGTTGTTAAAAGCTGAGTGTTTAATTCCCTCATGTAATTGTGAGCTTGTTGAATATTGCTTTCGACCCGCTCACTCGAAAAGCCCGCCACAAAATCTTTCACAAACTGTATTAACTCTGGATTTTTTTGATGAGTTAAGTAGTAATCGACTTCTTTGGGGTCAGAGTAATGGCCAAATTTTTTGAATATCAATTCATAAGTGAGATGTTTGAGGCACCATTGATTATTATTGGATAGATCTATCCACTTTTGCATCTCACGTTTTTGCGTTTCACTAGACGGATGCAGTTCTGGCCCATCGAACGCCTTATCTATGTAAGCAATAATATCGACTGATTCGAGTATTAATTTTCCGTTGTGCACAAAAGCAGGCACGTAACCTTTAGGATGAATCTGTTGATAATCAGCAGTGGCATTTTCCATCAAATGCAGGTTAACAGGATGGCTCTCCCACCCTACACCTTTTTCTTCTAGGGCAAATCGTACGCGCTGAGAACAACTAGACATACCAAAGTGATAGAGGTGAACACCCTTTAAAGATGTAATGCTTTGGTTGCTTGTTTCAGTGATCGCCATTCGTTTTACTCAGCTAGATGATGAATTTTTATGTACACACGACTGGCTAAGTTCAAGGTTTTTAATGCTTAGACGTCACCAAACCACACTGCGGTACATGTGTACCACATGTAAATTTAATGTACTTTCTAGGTTAAGCTCTGTCAAGAGATAACAAAGCGCAGGTTAAAGTGTTTCAGCTAACGCCAAGGGGGATATTTTCGGCTATCCTAGGGTTTTAGAGCAGATTGCGTTTTACGTGAGTGTGAAAAAAAGTATTAGCTTAAGCGAATTCAGGAGCAGAATTGAAAAATAAAACGTCAATACATCTAAGTATTCGGATGCGGTTAGAAGCCATTTAACAGTCAAGAGTATCCCTACCATTGTCACGTATAAGCTAATAGAAGTTAAAAATGAGCGTACAAAAGTTCTCAAATTTTAAATCAGAATCCTGATAAACGTGTTCAGCTTGCGCATCACGAGCACCTCGAAGAGTGAAACGCTTAGAGTGAAGAGATTGTCGAACGTTAAGCAATGATCTTAGCGTAAATGCTGATAAGGTTCGCACCACCAAAGATAAGCAGCCCCAAGCATGCCAGTTTAAAATATTTGGCTAACACACCAAGCAAACATGAATGCCAAACTGCCAAGTAAGGTTTCCATTACTGTCCATGTTTTTAAAGTAGTTTTTTCATCCATATTTAACAGTCGACTGACCAGCCAAAAGCCAGAGTCGTTAAAGTGCGATAACACCGTTGCCCCGCCTGCTATAGCGATAACCAAGCAGCACAAATCTACTGCGGATAACCCTGTAGTAACGGCGACCATGGGCGTTAACAATGCAGCTGTTGTGGTCAGAGCAACCGTCGCAGAGCCCTGAGCTACGCGTAAGCTGGCTGATATAATAAACCCCGCTAGGATAATTGGCATGCCAGTATCAGCCAACAAGCCTGCTAATGCATCGCCAATTCCACTGGCTCTGAGCACACCACCAAACATGCCGCCTGCCCCTGTGACCAAAATCACACCGCAAATTGGCGCTAAAGAGTCACCGCACCACTGTTCAATTTTACCCATGCCATAGCGACGGCTAAAAAGAGCAATACTGACTAATAATGTAATAAGTAGCGCTACCGGTGTTTTGCCCAATAAGCGCAAGGTATGCACTATTCCGCTGTTACCTTGGATAACATCCGCTGCAATCATTGTATTGAGGCCAGTATCCATAAAAATTAAGCACACAGGCAGAAGTAAAATCAGTATCACGCTAGAAAAAGTGGGCAATTCCCCACTTTTTAAATTCCCTGTAGATTGATCGTCTTGACTGAATAGCGAATGCAAAGGAATATTAAAGCGTTTACCCGCATATTGACCGTACAGATAGGCGCCTAGGTACCAAGTAGGAATAGCAATCACTAACCCCACCATTAACAGTAAACTAATATTCGCGCCCAAAAACTCTGCTGCCGCAACAGGCCCTGGGTGCGGTGGTACGAATGCGTGCATCACCGCAAATGCGCCAGCTGCCGGTAAGGCATAGGTCAATACTGAGCCATTAAATCGGCGGGCTACGCTAAAGATAATGGGCATCATCACTATTAACCCAGCATCAAAAAAGATCGGAAAACCAAAGCATAACGAAGCTACACCTAGTGCTAAAGGCGCTTTGTCTCGCCCAAAACGATTGACTAAGTTGTCAGCCAATACTTGGGCACCGCCCGAAACTTCGAGCAACTTGCCTATCATAGCGCCTAAGCCGACCAGTAATGCCACAGATGCCAGCGTCCCCCCGAAACTGCTCATCAAGGTAGGCACCACTTCCATAACGCTAATTCCAGCGACCAATGCGGTCACAAGACTCACCAGCGACAGAGCGATAAAAGCATGCAAACGAGCACGTACAATTAGAAATAACAACGCTAACACTGCACCAAGTGCTACCGTTAATAAGTACCAAGGTTCGTTTATAAATGACAGGTTTTGCATGTTAATTAATTCATCTGTTGTTATTTAACAACAAATTAACACCATAATACGGCAGTTTCATCATTTGCAGGTAATTTAATGACAAAAAGCCTCTTAACTTATAAAGGCTAAAAGGGATCATTAAGGCTGTCTGGTAAGATCCTGCCCCAGCCTTATAAAATGAGAACGTAACGCGATCACAGAAAAGCAATAACGCAGAAAGAAAAATGCATTCGCATATACAGGCTCAGATTCCCCCTCAAATTCAGCTAAAACGTTGAAGGTCTATTTCTGAGCTGCAACCACTGATATTTCTACTAATAATTCAGGTCGTGCCATGGCGGCTTGAACGCAGGCTCTTGCGGGTGCATAACCTTCTGGTACCCAAGCGTCCCACACGGCATTCATCGCATCAAAATGTGCCATATCTTTAATATAAATAGTCGCTGACAACATGTGTTCACGATCAGAATCAGCACTCAACAAAAGCGCATCCACTTTATCCAACATGGTTTGAGTTTGCTCTTCAATACCTTTGTTGGCTTCAGCTGCCACTTGGCCGCATAGGTAAACGGTTCCCTGGTGAATAACCACTCGACTCATACGTTGTTTAATTTCTTTACGCTCGATTGTTGCCACACTAACCCCTGTATTTTTAAGATTGATTAAAACGAAGGGCGAGATAATAGCAACTTCTGGGAACCGAATGTCAGATTTTACCTATTAACGATAAGTATGTTGCTAATGGCACCTGTGCAAGTTGCAAAACCTATTTATCAGTCGTTAAGTGCGCCTAGGTTTCGTCACATGATATAAGCTCAACATCGTACGTACCATTTATAATTTCAGTTACAAAAGGGCTCGCCTCGGTCATTTCAGCGAGCACATAAACTCGATGTTTTGCGCGAGTAAGCGCCACATAAAATAGGCGCCTTTCTTCTGCGTGCTCAAAGGTTTCGTGTTTAGGTAAAAGTGCCTCGACCACAGGTGAAGTGACTTTATCTGACGGAAAACCATGCTTGCCTCTGGTCATGCCTGTAATAATAGTAAAATCAGCTTCTTTTCCTTTCGCTGCATGAAACGATAAGCACATTATATGCAGATTACTGTATTGCTTATTAAGCACTTCCAGACCTTCCCTATCAGGCAATTGAAACCAAAATCGGGCTAAAATGTAGACTGTAGGCTTTGAGCGCTCGCGCGATGTATTTTTAATCCCGTCACTCTCAGTCAGTCTATTTTTTTCAGTCTTCCCGCTCTTGTTCACTTGCTCATACTTCTTATCCGCTTTATCCGCTAAAGCAGCAAGCGCTTGGTGCAATAACACTTCACTACTTGACGTTTTATTATCACTGTATAAAAGCGATACTCTAGGATCAGCTACTTTAGCAAGAGAGCAAATATTCTTGGGTATCTGCGCAGGATTCTGACTGACAAATTGGGTGGCAACATCGCCAATTCTATTATTGAAACGAAACGTCTGGTCTAACACATTTTCACTGCTTTGGCCGAAGTACTGGTTAAACTGCGTGGTCAGGGTGACATCTGATCCACTAAACCGATAGATGGCTTGCCAATCATCGCCGACACAAAATAAAGACGCCGATTGACCTTTTTTGCGCCGTGTCTTCACACCGCTAGAAGTCAGGGTTGCGCATTTTTCGTCTAGCGCGCCAACGGTAAGCGCACAGTCTCTAAGTGCTCGCACTAACCGAGCTCGGGGCTCTGAAATATCTTGAAACTCATCCACCATTATGTATCGCCATGGAGCGGTGAATTTACCATTCTCTACGTACATTATCGCTTTGCTGATCATGTCTTCAAAATCAATATAATCGTGTTGAATCAAATGTTTCTGATAGTCCTGGTATATGGGTCTTAGCAAAGTAAAAGCAGTTCTAACTTGCTGAGTATCAATGCCTGCATCCTTTGAGGCGACATTAGCCATTACGGTTTTTACGCTAAACTTACCCGGTATAGTAGACTTGTATAACCCGATTAGCTGACAAAATAAGGCTGCCAGTTCACTCAAATAATGAGTTTTTTGCAAACTATGCAAAAGTGATTCGTTAGACAAGGGAGCGATATTTATCTGTAATTTGCTGGCTGCACGTTTTAGTGCACTATTAAATTTTCCCTTCGCATATTGATGATAAAAAAGTTCAATGTACCGTGAACCGTGCTGGCGGTGCATTTCGCGTTTATTCTTTATCATTTCTTGATAACGATTTTTATCGGTATAGCACGGTGTATTTCCCTCTTTGTCTAGTAGGAAGCACTCGATATACACGTCATCTTGTGGTAAATAAAAATCTGCTCTATTCTCGCGAAGATGCTTATTTTTGATATCAAATACGTACTTAGCTTGGTAGCGGTATTCAATGCCATGTTTATACAGCCAATTAGCAATATGCAGGTGCACGAAACAACTCACCCTCTCCCCTTTTAATGTACGCACGTTGTTTTCATTCAAGTAACGGGAATAATCAGCTAAAGCGTCAAAATCGAACGGACTCTTTGGTTGATGGTAATAGTTGCTCAAGTATGCAACCACTTGTTTTTGATAGGATTCAGTTTGCAGCTGATTTTTTAAGCTTGCCAATACCCATTTGGTTTTCTCTTGCTCGTCATTTACCCACGGTGATAAGGTCGGGTTTTTCCCTTCGACATGGGTAATAATGGATAGCCCCAAGCTGTGAAAGGTACTGGTTTTAATGCTTTGTATAGCTAGTTTGTGTTTAATGCGCTCATCCATCTCGGCGGCGGCTTTTTGACCATAAGCCAGTAGTAGAATATCCTCTGGGCGCGCTTGACCACTGGTTAGCAAGTATCCTGCTCGGCCGATCATTACACTGGTTTTTCCAGTGCCCGCCCCAGCAAGTAGTAGGTTATTGTCATCATCGATAATGCAGGCACGCCGTTGCTTATCTGTTAAAGGGTTTGACTCGACTCGTTGAAAAAAATCTGCATATATATGAAGTTGCTTTTGAATGTAGCCTTCCCGCAATGCAGCAATATCCGAGTGATCCCAGCGATGCATTGCCTCTAACTTTATAACAGCTTCTTTTACAGTCTTACCCAGTGGAGCGCTTTGCGTCCACGTATGCCAACGTGGATATTCTAGCGCTACCCGCTGCTGAATCGCGATGACATGTGAATGCTTGAGATACCTTGCCTGTATCGCGTTTTCTACATTATGCACCAATTGCAGTAACCGACTTTGGTGATAATTAGCCCACTTAATCTGAATGTTATCCGCCTGAGTTTTGCTGCCGCGGTAACCTAAAAAATGCAGTTCATGATCCAGAGCGTTTATCTGAAATATCATGGTTGCCCCGAGCCAGCGCCATTCAAATATGGGAGGGACATCAAAATGTCGCCAAGATAAAAACGAAGCCGGTTGGTTTGCATTTGGGCTTGTGTGTCCAGCGCTCACAATTGTTTTTAGCGCTTTTGGTAGTCTGGCTCCTTCTGGAAAATACATTCCGTACTCATCGAATCTTAGGTCAGCTTGTAAGGGTGAAAAAATTCGCCCAAACCAACTTAGAGCAATAAAGTGCCCTTTACCGGCGTTATGGACTCTCGCTGATGGGGATGGTGTTGCATAATTTGGTGGATTTTCCGCACTTGGCGGCAAAGAATTCGAACGCAAGGAAACCTACTTCTTAATGAGTTGACTGAAAAAGAAAAATGATAAGGATAACAAACTTGAAAATACAGTGCGGGAGGCACAGCAGTGTTTACTCTTTGTGTAAATTGCAAGTAAACAACACAAACGTAAAGGCTAAATAAGTCACGGAATTAAAACAAGTAATATCGACGCTGCCATTTAATCACCAAATTTGGCACTAAAAGGCAGCGTTGCTAAGCGGGGACGACTTTTTTAGTAGGTTCTTTTCACCCAGCCTACTAAGTACCAGCTGTCTGCCGCATTTTTCGATTTGCGAATAGCGCTGATTTCTTGCAGATTTTTTAAGCTAGTTTCTAACTCACCTTCCATTAATGCGCTGCGCTCGTAACGGATCAAATGTGAGTTAATTTTAGTCAGCAAATCTTTACCGCTGATCGTATTGGTCCTGCGGGCTCTGACGAACCACATGCACCAAATGACCATGGCGTCGTTTTCACTGATGGTAACCTCTTGCAGATCACTAATCAGACGTAATAATTCAATAAAGGCGTAAATCCCTAACCATGGCTCTTGTTTGTGCTGGAATCCACTTGGCTGGCTTCTCTCAATATGCTCAATCAACGTGCTGATACTAAGCTTTATATTGCCAGGTTTAAACGCATCCGCCGTTTTTTGGCTAGTGCCGTCGTTCGAGTCTGTTCCATCGTTTGAAATCGGTTTTTTCGGGGCTCTAACTGAAATTGCAGGATTAAGGGTAGTATTGATAATCTCTTCAGTAGAATCGGGCTCTATCCCCACCTTTAACAGTGACGAGCGTAATACTTGATTCACTTCTTGCTTTTTACTATTAGCCACATCGATATCAGGTTCCATTTACGTACCTCCATTTTCATTATTATATATGCACAAACTGATGTGCTTACTAACCTGACATGCACTTTCAAGGCGTTGAGCCCTCAATTATAAGGACTACCATACGCTGCTTATATCTGCCCATGCCGACAATAAATATTGTTCGTATGTAAGCTCATCAATTTGTTTAGGCTTATTCATAATCTCGTACCATCTGCTTGTTGCTCAGTACGGTAACCTTGAATGCCATAGCGCTTTGAATGCATAACTATGCTACCACAAAAACGCTCGTATATCTCGCTGTTAACCTGTTACGCAGCGTATATAGTGTGATTTTACCAGTGGTTAATAACGGATTAGATAAATTCTAGGTATAGAAAATCAAGTAAATTCATTTTTACTCGCTGTCTTGGTTTATTAAGCTAATTAATCGGCCTATCCGTATATTGTTAGTAGAGTAGATTCCCTTCTCTAGAAATTAATGTAACGAGGAATCAATCACATGTTTAGTATCTATGTCGTTAATAAGCTTGGTAACAAAACTTGCGTTATTGCTCGAGGGCAAAATGTCACCGATTGAAAATATTGAAACACTTTAGGTATACAATAGCCCTATCTCTGCGTGAAAATGCTACATACAGAGTACGAAAAAATTTTCCTTCGAGACACTTTTCGCAAGGGTTGATAATAGAGTGTTGTGTCACTACAGCGTCGAACTCCCCTTCTCGCACGGGTTAGTTATCCATTTTGTACTACCATTGCAGATAATTTGACATTGGCATAATAGTTGATTCATGTAGAGTCATTGAAGCGCGTATATCCGCTCTCGAGGACGTTGATTACGTCTATCACAGCCAATCGTTCAGCACCTGAAATGGAGAGAAATATGTTTTTTGAATCTTGGAGTGAAATAACGCGCATTATCACCACCACGTTGATTATTTATCCTTTTTTAATATAGCAACGCATTTAGTTGGTAAACGCTCATTTGCTAAAATGAACAACTTTGACTGGATAATCACCGTAGCGGCGGGCTCCATCTTAGGTTCTGCTATTTTATTGAAAGACGTGGTAATTACTGAAGTTTTAGTCGCGGTTAGCCTACTCTTTTTTTTGCAATATCTACTCACTTGGACCAGCGCCCATTTTTCGACTTTCGATAAAGTAGTCAAAACTTCTCCACAATTGGTATTTTTCGACGGTGAGTATATAGAGCATGCTATGAAAGATGCGCGCCTCACCCGTACTGAAGTAGAAGCAGGTGTTCGAAAAGCTGGTTTCGGTGATTCAAGCCGAGTAATGGCGGTAGTTTTTGAGGCTGACGGGGAATTAAGTATCGTGCCGAAAAGCGAAATTCATGATCAGCTCATAATGAAGTTACGCAGCGAAGCAAGCTAATGACTAGTGGCCGATGGCTAAAGAGAATAAACCAAGGCGCATACACCGGGTCTATAAATCCCGATAAACTCAGGTACTGAATATGACCGATGACTACTTTCACGTCCTAAACCTAATTGGTGTCGCTTTTTTCGCTGTATCAGGCACGCTACTCGGTTACGAAAAAAAAGTAGGTGGCTTTGGTGTGGTGGTGGTGGCGAGTGTCACCGCTCTTGGCGGTGGTTCTTTGCGCGACTTACTGCTGAATGAGCCAGTATTTTGGGTTGCCGACCCAGATTATTTGTATTCTACTTATGCTGCAATCTTCATATCTGTAGCGTTTATCCGCTACCTGCCCCATGTTTCAAATTATTACTTCTTGCTTCTAGATGCCTTGGGGATGGCTATTTTCAATATAGTCGGCATTGAGAAATCCTTGATTGGCGGTACGGGCATGCTCATCGCGATTACTATGGGCACCACCACAGGTATTTTTGGTGGGCTTATTCGTGACGTAATTTGTAGGGAGGTCCCCTCAGTTATGCGGGGCGAACTGTACGCCTCTGCATGTGTATCGGGCGGGTTAGTGTACGCAGCATTATTCTCTCTTGGAACGCCCTATATTTGGTGCATTTTCGGTTCTTTGTTCACCACAATATTTATAAGAATGGGGGCATTACATTGGGATTGGCAGCTTCGTTTTTTTAAGAAAAAATATCGCAAATCAAGCGGTTCCAGCGTTGACAAGTCCCGCTAAAAGCTAAATGGCTGAACGCACCAGTAGTAACGCTTATGTTGGCGGTCATTTTATATTGAACGTCATTAACTGGTAATACTACTTTACTGCATATTTTTGAAATATACGGTCAATTTCCCCTTCATTTTTTAGCGCAGCTATAGCTTCATTCAATGAGGGCAGCAAGTCACTAAACTCTTTGCGTAACCTTAAGAACACTTCACCTTCGGAGTGTACACTGGCAAGTGCAATGGGAACATCGTAATGTGAGGACCAATGCTTTGCGGTAACGCCCTCTAAAATAACACTCCGAAATCGAAGCATTTGCAATCCTTTGATTAACCTTGCCTCTGAAAAAAAATCCACTCTAATAAATTTGTCGTCGTCGTGATAGTCATACCCGGCAACAGTACCAACACGTTGGCCATGTATAGAGCTTGGGGTTACATAACCATGCGCATTCTCTGGAAGCGTCACTATGTATTCGGTCAAATTAAAAATTGTACTGCTGGCAACGTACGGATCACCTATATCACCGTCTTTGAACCAGGCTGAGCTCATAAAATCCACATCCAGCAGTCCCTCATCAAATGCTTTATCGGCGCGTTTTGGTGGGTAGTAGTAAAACTCAAAAGAATAGCCCGCTCGATCCAATATTGCTGCAATCACTTCAGCAAATATTCCTGGTTTGTCGACGTCGCCAAAAAAACCATAGGGTACCCAAGAGCCAGTACCTGCCAAATTATATTTGAGCGTAACCGGCATTGGCCGTTCAGGTGCAGCATCAATGTTCACACTAAGTAAGATGAACATTGCCATGACAGTAGCAATCAGTGTTTGCAATTGACGATGCCTATTTTTCATTTATAACTAGCACTCCATAAATCACATCTCACACAGTATAGTATTCGTAAAAATAGTTTTCGGAGATTGGTTAAATGAATTTGGATAATGACGTCTAAATACGTAGATTATAGAGTTGAATTTGATAGACAAAAAACTGTAAAAACAAGTGTCCAAGCGAAATAATTTATTGGTGATAGAGAGGTGAAGATTGTCGAGCCTGACGTGAATGGCGATCGGACGGCTCGTCAATTCAATCGCAAACTTGGGTGAAAGGTGTATCTTATCCCTGCTACAGGATAGGGGCTTGATAAAGCACTAGCCCTAAACGCCATAACATATGAACCTTGTTCAACGAATAGGTTATTCCGCACTTTATGGCTCGTTAGTGGCGGGCTGACGTTAACGGGCTCATTTATAACTTAATATGGTATAATTTTGACCGTAATTTACGCGCTACTCACTTGTCAGTACTTTTCTTTAAGTGCCTTTTTGGCAAGTTTTAGTCGCTGGGTAAGTAATCTCAATAGCCATAGCGTTATTCAATAACGGTTAACAGCTCGCCCAACTTCGCATCAGGTTATGGTACACCCCAGTTAAGCGTTTTACTTCAGCATCGTTATTGCCCAGCTCAACCGTAAGCGCTTGAATAGATTGGTCCAAATCAAACAACATACTGCGCTGGTCGTTACTGCGCACTAGACTTTCAATCCAAAAGAACGATGCTGTCCTGTGTCCTTTTGTCACTGGGTTAACCTGATGAAGGCTATTTGCAGGATACAAAATGACGCTACCTGCATTGAGCTTAATTTGCTGTAAGCCAAACTGGGTTTCGATACTGAGTTCGCCGCCATCATATGTTTTTGGCTCTGATAAAAACAACGTGGCGGACAAATCTGTGCGCAGCATTTGATGACTGTTCGGAATGGGCATAACCGACGCATCTACGTGTAACCCGTAATGTTCGCCGCCTTGATAGCGATTAAATTTTGGCGGGTAAATCTTGTTCGGTAGCGCAGATGACATAAATAGCGCATTGCCCGACAATTTACGAATTACCGTATTTCGAAGTTCGATAGCCAATGCACTGCCGTCATCAAGTTGTTGATTATATTTTACTTTTGAAGCCTGACTACCCGCGGTATGTTTACCATCTAGCCACTGGCCTTTATCTAGTGCTTGAGTGAATTGGGTAACTTCTTTTTTGGACAGTAAGTCTTCAATAACGGTTAACATGGGCCTCTCTTTCGTTTATTTGCTTTGGGTTTTCTTGCTTTGCTTCTAGGCATTTTATTGCGTATTTGTATTCTTCGCTAGCTCCTCTCAGCAAAGACTGCGTAACCCAACGCTTAACGTCAATAAATGCAATCTAGGGTAATATCGCTGATGGTCTCGCATCCGGTTAACGCCATTGCAAGCTCTAACTCTTGCTGAAGTAAGGTCAAACTATGGGCAACACCCAATGCTCCTGCAACTGCTAGGCCATTTAGAACAGGCCGACCAATCAATACACCGTTCGCGCCTAGGGCTATGGCTTTGAAAATATCAGTACCTCGGCGAATGCCGCTGTCTAACAGTATGGGAAATGCTTCTCCTACTGCGCTTCGTACTGGCGGTAACAAGTCGATACTCGGGGCAAGGCCGTCTAACGTGCGCCCGCCGTGGTTCGACACCACAATACCCGCGCAACCACTTTCAACAGCAAGAATGGCATCCTGATGGTGGCTAATGCCTTTTATCCACACAGGTAGGTTTGTGTTTTTACGCAGCCATTGAATGTCATCCCAATCGGGTGCATCAGCCATCAGACCGTTGAGTAACACACTTTGTCCGGGTGATAACGACTGTGTCTTTGATGTGGGGTAGTTCACTAAATTCGCTGCTACCACACTGGGGGGTAACAAAAAGCCTGCTCTTTGCTGGCGATTACGAAGTCCGCTTACAGGAGCATCCACGGTGACTACTATGGCGGTGTAACCTGCTTTTTCGGCGCGCCTGATTAAATCAAGCGTATGCTCTGGGTCGGGCTGCATATAAAGCTGGAACCATTTACCGGTGTGTTGCGCTGTGCCAATCTGTTCAAGCGGATAAGTAGACAAGGTGCTGGTTAGCATCCCCATATTGACCGCGTTAGCCGCTTCCACTGTGGCAAGCTCACCTGCTGGGTGCAACAAGCTTTGATACGCTAAAGGGGCAATCAACATTGGCCAACTAAATCGGTCTTCGCCCAAAACAACTTCCGTGGTGCCTTTGGTAAATTTACGCAGCACGCGCTTATTCATGCCTATAGCATCAAAAGCAGTGCGATTGCGATTAAGGGTAATATCGTCCCCTGCGCCGCCAGCAATATACTCATAAATACCGTGAGGCATATAGTCTTTCGCTAAGCGTTCATAATCACTTATAGCAATCACATCTGGTGGGATTTGGCTTAGTTTAGGTAACACGTAATGATTTTTTCTCATGGTTAAATCTTAACCCAAAACAAAAAAGGGAGCACGTTGAAAACCAACCTACTCCCTTGATTAAATTACACAAATTGTAATAAAACGTTTTTAGCTAAAATTAAAACTCGTAAGTTAGCGTTAGCTTGGCGTTGCGTGCTGCACCAATATAGGTAAATGCACCACTACGGTAAGCCGCTAAGTAGTAATCTTTATCCGTGACGTTAGCAACGTTTAAGCGCAAGTTAAGCTGCTCGCTGAAGGCATAAGTCGCGAAAACATCAAATGACGTGTAGCTAGGGACCTTGTACGAATAATCATTGATTTCAGTGTTAAAGCCAGCACCTGAATCAGGTTGCCCTGCGTACATTTCACTTGAGTACGTCATGGTGCCACCAAATGAGAATGCATCGCTTGCTTGATAACGTAACTGCCAAAACGCACTGTTATCAGCAAAATTACTTAAGGTACGGCCTACACTATCGGTGTCGAACGACTCAAGCACTTCGGCATCCATAAACGTCACACCAAACTGGGTGCTTAAGTCTTCGGTGATGTTACCTACTACAGAGAATTCAGCACCTTTAACGCGGTTTTTACCCGTGTTTAGCGTACCGATACTGGCGTAGTCATCTTCACCGATACTTTCCATTACGTCATCTTTTGTGATTTGGAAGATAGCTGCGGTTAGTAGCAACTTGTCGTTATAAACGTTCCATTTTGTACCTAATTCGAAGTTTTCGGTGTCTTCTGGCTTACTGTCTGTTACTTGTTGAGGATCACCACAGATACCGCCGTAGCCACAGTTACCGCCCAAGTCAGACTCGCCACCGTTAATGTTGCTTGATGTGCTGTAGGTAAGGTAAACGTTTGCGTCTTCGTTGATGTTATACACCAGGCCAACGTGACCGTTCCACAGCGTGTCAGAGTAATCATAAGCTGTATCAACGCCGCCACTGGTTACGACGTTGTCGTAGTCGAAGCTATCGGCACGTACACCAGCAAAAACGGACCAAAAATCGTTAATGTCAATGGTGTCCATCAATGAAACAGACACAGTATCGATTGAGTAATCAGAGTCCTGAGCACCTTTTTCAATGCTACGGCCCATAACACTGTTGATGTTATCAATGTAGTTACCGCTAGCATCGATAATACAGAAACCAGCTGATGCACCACGACGACCAGCTGTTATACAGTTGGTATCACCCGTATTGGTGACATTGTAAACGCCGTTATCAACGTCAAGGGCGCTGTATTCAGCACTGACCACAAAGTTGTGTTTCAAGCCGCCTAACTCACGGGTCAAATACACATTTAGCTGGTCAGCGAAGTAATCCACTTCTTGCCAGCCTTGGTGCGTACTCAAACCGATTGTTTCAGCACCTGGCGCATCTAGGTCTGTAGCATCGCGGTTGGTGCCGCGTGCGCCGGTGGTGACATAACCGTTATCAGTGGTGCCGTAACGCATTAGGTTCTCAACGCGAGTGTTGCTGTCAATTTCATATTGAGCACGCAAGGTGAAGGTATTGATTTCAGATTCTAGAAAGTCTTGGCCGTCTTGAGTGTACACAGGTAAATCTGCGACTGGCTTACCACCGCCTGCCACAATATAAGTACCCAAGTCAGGGGTATCTTCTGCTTTTAAGTAGTAGTAATCAGCGGTAAGTTTTAATTTTTCTGTTGCTTTGTAATCCACTGACAAAGCAAGACCATTACGCTCTTGATCAGCAGGACCACGGTCGGGAATTTCTTTGTACGAGTGCAAGATATTGGCGCGCACTGCTAGGTCATCATTGATGCGTTTGTTGCTATCAAGCGCAATACGGCGGTAATCGTCAGTTCCTAAACCAGCTTCAAGCTTAGAGAAGTCATATTCTGTGCTCGCTTGCTTAGTAATGCTGTTAACCGCACCACCTGTTGAACCACGCCCAGCAAAGGTAGAGCTTGGGCCTTTAGTGATTTCAACTTGCTCAGTTGCAAAGCTTTCACGTGTTGTCATACCAGGGTCACGTAAACCATCAACAAACACGTCACTGCGTGCTTCGTGGCCACGGATAATGTAACGGTCACCGAACGCATTTCCGTTTTCGCCTGTACCCAAGGTAATACCAGGCTGTGCGGCTAGAATGTCTTTTAAGTCGGTTCTACCAGATTCTTGAATTTGAGTTTGTGTCAGTACGCTGATCGTTTGCGGTGTATCGGCCAATTCTTTTACATGGCGTGAGTCGCCTGAAACCTGAGCTTTATATGGTGCACCCGCTTGTGCGTAAGGGTTGGTATCAACGGTGCGCTCTTCAATTTGCATGGTGTCCAATACAATGGGTTCGTCTTCTTGAGCCATAGCAAATGGGCTCAATAACATGCCGGGTACGCTTAATGCTAACAAGGTTTTATTAGTGTTAACCTTGGGTGAGCGAAGACTCAATGGCGCTATTTGACACGTTTTTGTTCTACTCATTGGTAACTAATCCTTAAATGCTGAGTTGGTGATTAATGAATATTCGATGGGGATCACTAACGTGATCCTTTCTCGTTTAATTGAATCGGGTACAAGTGGCAAGGGATTGGCCTTTTGCAACATATCAAGTGCAGCCTTATCCAGTTCAGCTGAGCCTGAGCTTTCTTTAATGCTAGAAGCCAATACATAACCATCGTGATCGATGGTGAATTGCAACTGCACCACGCCTTCAATTTTTTGCTTTTTTAATTCTCTGGGATAGGTTTTGTATTGACGTAAATGCGCCTGCAACTGTGCGTAGAAGTCGTTGGCATTACCGGCGCGACCGCCGGAGCGTGTTGAGCTAGCACTGCCGGTACCACGATTCGTGGCTTTTTGAGCAGCCGGGGCTGGCGCGTCATAGGAAGTTTTACCTTGTTCTTTCGCTGTAGTGGTATCTGTTGGCGCTGGCGCCGCAGGCTCTGGCTTCGTAACTTCTTTTTTAGGCGCAGTTTCTTCAGGGAGGGCTTCTTGTGACGTTACTTCTTCGGCTGTAGCCATTTTTTTGACCGCGCTCTCGGCAGATGTCTGTTCAACAACTGGCACATCTATGGTTTGTACGACAGTCTCTGGTTGTGTAACTTTTTCTACTACAGGCTCGCTAACGGACTCAACTTTCGGTTCGGGCTTAGGTAGCGCTTGTATGTCTTCCTTAGGCTGCGGTTCAGGCTCCGTTTCTGACTTAGGCTCGGCTACGACATTCACTGTTTCTTGTTGCTCAGACTCAACAAGCTCTTGATCTTGATACGCGCCGAGCATCCCTAAACCGACTTCAATACCATCTTGTCCTTCTCCCATAGCACTGCCCTGCACTTCTTGGGGCGAAATCGATAGAGCGGCGAATACACTGGCGTGCAATGCGGCGGCAACGGCAATCGCGATTAACCATTGGCGTTTGTAACTAACGGGTTGAAAACTAGTTGAAATGAGGGATGCATGGCCATCTATCTGACTCGCTGCAAGCCTTTGTTCACTGTGTTGTTTAGCAGCACGCATCAACTTGACTCTGTCGTTAGGGTGAATAAGTTGATGGTGCTAAACCCTGCAGCGCGCAATATAACTAACACTTTGTCTAAATCTTGATACGTCACTCGCTTGTCGGCACGCACAGCAATATTGGCTGGGTGCTCTTGTAATAGTGTGCTCAACGCTTCTGGCAATGCATCAACGCTGACAACCTCATTATTGAGGTGGATCTCATTGTCTTTCGATAGCTGTAGGGTTATTGGTTGTGCAATAGCCGGTTTGGTTTGGCTATTCTCTGGCAGGGTTAATCCCGCATCCTGAATTTGCTCAATCTTCCCTGCAATCATAAAGAAAATAAGTAACAGAAAAACGATGTTAATCAACGGGATAAGGTTATCGTCGCTATTCGCTTTACGTCTTGGGCGTTGCGCTTGATTGAATAGGCTCATTTTTGCCCCACTATCGCGTTAGCCTGAGGGCGTAACTTACCCAAAGTAACTTGGGTAAAACCTAATACCTTCATGCGTGAAAGCGCATCAACAATCACTTGCACTTGCGTCTCAGCTGCTGGCTGCAACACGGTTGGCATACTCGCGTCAAACTCACTTGAGAGTGCTGCATCTGTTAGCGCTGCGCTATCGCCAAGTGCAACTTGAGCATAAGATAACTGACCATCTACGCTTAAACGTAATAGCTGTGGTTTGCTGTCAGACAAGACACTAGCCGCCAAGCTCGATTGCATTTCCACAGCACTGAACTTGGTGAAAGACGAGGTCAACATGAAGAACATCAGAAGAATAAACACCACATCAATTAGTGCAGTCAGGCTGATACTTTGTTTACGTCGTTGCGGCAATAGCAGGCTCGACATAGTAACTACTCTGCGCCTTGATGACTTGTGGGTTTTGGTTTAGTGGACGATTGCTTTGAGCTAGACGTGTTATTGCTGCTCATTGCAAGGCTGTTAGCACTAGCGTAAATAGTGAACACACGTTGTAGGTCATTTTGAATTGCTTGTGCCTCTACTTCGGCTTTACGTTCAAAGTAGCTATTAAGCATAGAGACTGGAATAGCCACCGCTAAACCAACCGCTGTCGTTAAGAGTGCCTGCCAGATCCCCCCAGAAAGCACTGCAGGATTCACCTGAGCACCGGCAGACTCCATAGCTTTGAACGCTTCTATCATGCCGATAACCGTACCAAACAGTCCCATAAGTGGGGCTAATGTGGCAATCACTTCTAGTACACGTAAGTAACTGTTGAGCTGAGCGATGGCAAGTTGCGCTTGACGGTAGATTTCATCTTTGATGTCGTCTAATGCCAATGAGGATTTATCGATTAACTGCACCGTACTACTAATAAGAGCAGCACGATAGTTCCGTTGACCATTAACCAATAACAATGCTTGAGCGTGTTTACCGTGTTGTAAAAAGCCGAATGCTTGTTCAATTGCATCAGCGGGTCTTGGGCGCGTGCTATAAAACTGCCAAGCTTTAAATACACCAACCGTCAACGCAACCACAGACAAGCTGATCAAAAGCCACACCACTACTCCACCATTTACGAGCAAATCAATCACAGCAACACCCTAATAACAATCTAAATGAGAACGATTATCAATTTACATCGTTATACGGTTTGTGACAACTGTTTATTGAACTAAAACTAGAGATAATTGTCATTTTTTTCTATTTTGGTTATATCAGAACCGATAAAAGCAGCATGGATATCATTTTAAGCTAATATGTTCAGGGTTAAATATTGTTAATCGCGTAGTAATTAGAGATTTGTAAAGAAATGAGATTTGGTTGTATTAAGAGAATTGAGAGAGAAGCGCTGTTCAGAGGTAAAGTAAAACACTACATGTTTCGCATTTGAGCTTAGAAACGCCAAAGTGTCGGCGCAATACGTGCCTAATGACGCAAGAGTAAACGCGTGGTTTGCAAAGAATCCCTAGCGTTAATAAACAAGCACGCCGAGGGCATCAACAACAAAAATTGGCCTTATTATTTCAGGGTCTTTCGATTCGGCCTCGATTTCGCCAAGCATTGAAAGCTTTTGCAGAGTATTAATAAACAATGTACAGCGATAGTAAACAATGCACAGCGATAGTAAATAAAGCGCAGCGTTATAAGATATAGCTAGCAATTAATGAACAGTTTAGGGTAGCGAGAAACGCTGATTGCACGATATTCACCCCGCGAAAATAATCAGA
>NZ_BAEP01000034.1 GCF_000315015.1 Paraglaciecola mesophila KMM 241
CGTAACCTGCCAGAAAATCATGGCTTAGGTGTGGCACTTGTGACCTCTTTTGGGGTGCCAGTGGCTGAAATCATAGAGGTGGTTAATACACCAAAGGGGATCAAAATTTTGAATGTGTATGTTGCCGCCGATGTAGGTATTGCCATTGACTCACGGAATATCGAGGCGCAGTTAGTATCAGCAGTTAATTTTGGTTTAGCGGCGGCTATGATGGGCGAAATCACCTTGCAAGACGGCAAGGTTCAGCAGACTAATTTTCACAATTATGACGCGATCCGTATGCACCAGGCCCCTGTTATACACACCAAAATACTCGAAAACGGTGAACGTATTCGCGGCATCGGCGAGCCGGGTACACCGCCTGCAGCCCCCGCGCTTGCCAATGCCATCTATGCGGCAACGGGCCTTCGCATACGCGAAATGCCATTTAATAAACAAGTACAGTTCGTGTAGGAGCAAGATAATGCAATTGAAATCAATCATGCTAAAAACCATTGCTCTTATTCTTTTGCCTGGGGTGTCGTTTGTTTTTGACGCCTCGGCGCAAAACAACAGCCTTGAGCAGGTAAACAGCCTTGAGCGGATAGACAGCCTTGATCCAGTAGACAGTCAGGCAGCACAAACCTGGAATAAGATCTACGAAGTATTCTCCCACCCACGCTGTGCAAATTGTCATGTACCCGACGACAATCTACCCCGCTGGTCTGGTCCAAATTACGGCAAAACCAGCGTACACGGCATGAATATCTCAGGTGGGCAGAGTCGTATCGGTGTTGAGACCGTGATGTGCAGCACCTGTCATGCGCACACTAATTCAGATGAGCCCCATGGCCCCCCGGGCGCACCCGTTTGGATGCTTGCTCCTGTAGAAATGCTCTGGTGGCAACAAAGTTCAAATCAGATATGCGAGCAAATTAAGGATCCCGCCCGTAACGGGGGTCGCACCCTAGAAGAAGTGGCTCATCACATTGCAGAAGACGAACTAGTCCATTGGGGCTGGGACCCAGGTATTGGCAGAGAGCCCGCACCCTATTCAGCAAAAGAAACCGCCGACTTTGTAACACTTTGGGCCAATGCTGGCGCCCCCTGCCCAGAGTAATACAGCCCATAAAATAGGCAGTAAAACGGCGTGTTCTGGCTTTAGGGGAGTCATCACTCCCCTGTGTCATTTTACAGGCGCAGTCTGTATTAAACGCGCTTGCGTGTGGTAAAAATACCTATCAAACCCAGCATTAATATGAATATTGTGCCCGGCGCAGAGACTGGCACTTCATCCAGCGTTACGCTTAGGTTGTAAGCATAATCTGTGAAGATATCAAAGAACCCTTCGTTTCCGCCAACAGCTAAGGTGTATGAGCCAGCGGTTAATAATATATCAGTTAACGTACCGCCAATCCCTGGTACAAACGGATTGTTACCTGCGACATAGCTTAAATTACTAAACAAATCGCTAAAATCACTACCGTTAGCAAACGGGATACCGAAGTCATTCACCACCGTGCCTTGATAAACACTTAGACCAAGATTGATTAATGCTGAGCTGTTCACGGAAAATAATGAATCAGTACTTACATCAAATGTCACAAAATCGAGCGCGTCACCAAAGGTGTCTTCGTTCGTCCAACCACTGTCACCGACCACTGAATCACTAACGTTACCATCAGCGGGTAGTGCAATAATTGATGCCAACGACAGGGAGCTAAAACATAAGGTGCATGCCATTAACAGAGTATTTAAATAACGTTTCATTGTTTTAATCCTTCTCTTTTATTCGAATATTGGTGTGATAAAACTTCATTTGAACGATTAACAAAACGCGCTGATGAGAAACATCAGCGCGATAATCATCAGTAACCTTGAAAAGCTTAAAGCGCGCCGTTTTCCCAGGGGCCTGTGATAGCAAACGTGACGCCTGGTGACTGCACATTGGCAAACAACCAGCGGCCATGGAAACACGCTCCAGCCCATTCTTGACTGGTGAAACTGCGACGAGCGCTGCCGTCAATCGACTCCCCCACTGAGTCCCAGAAATTAGCTTGAGTGCCAGGGTATATGCTGTCGATGGTAGCTAAGTCCGCTTCGTCTAACGCAATGTTATTCTCAGCGAACGGAAAGATGTCACCTGATTTTGTTAAACCCACAAGGCGCTTAGGATTAGAGCCTCCATCTTCACATAGCAGCATGTTGCCACGAGGGCTGATAGCTATGTTATCTGGGCCATCAACTTGAGTGAGCGCATCTTGAGATTCAAACAAAATGGTGACTGTCTCTTTGCGGGGGTCATAGCAGAACACTTGCCCAAGGTTAGCTGCACCACCCGAGGTAGAAACGAAATAAATTTTACCGTCGTCGTACCAGCAGCCTTCACCACGCTCAATGATCGCGGCATTAAATGCTTGGTCGAAACAACGTTCACTCATGGCATCTGGATCCGGCACTTCTTGCCATGTCACATCCCACACAGTGCCTTCTACTAGACCACCGCGTAAGTCAACTCGTGGTTGATCGTTCACTACCATCGCATAGAGCTTACCGCCCGACTTTAAATCTCCCCACTGACCGGCGGGTTCAAATTTATAAAAAGCAGATGAGCCCGCATCTTCCGTTTCGTATACAAAACCTGTTGCAGGGTCGACCGCAGCGGCTTCATGGGAGAAACGGCCCATTTCACGAATAGGTTGTCCGTCAGAGATGCCAAAACCCGGAACTTCAAATACATACCCATGGTTAACGCCTTGAGGGCCTGCGTTCCAAGCGTGAAACGTTTCTTCGCATGACATCCACGTCCCCCAAGGTGTAACACCACCAGCACAATTGCGAATCGTTCCACCTAGGCTGTTATACGAAGATAAAAACTCACCTTTTAGTACATCAAACATGATAGTTGAGGTGCCGCCATTTTGTGCCTCATTGTAGACACCGCGATTCCCTCTGGGAGATGAAGGAAAGCCTTCTCCTTCCGAGCATTCGTGATTTCGTACCAGTGCAATAACATTACCTTTAACGGCTGCCACTCCCATTCCGTCATGATCGGTTGGTGTGGGTAATCGGTCGGCTTGAACTTGACCTGTCCATCCGTAAGAGGTGTACTCAAATCCTTCTGGCAGTGATAACAACATTAGGCCTGTCGCTTTATCAGCAGTAGGAAACAGCGGACCGTAAGAGCTGCTAAACGGCAGAGATGCCGCTTGTGCTTTACTGGATAACGCCATAAATGCAGTACTTGCCGCAGCCACTGATCCGCCTTTCAATACTTGCCTGCGGCTAAATGCCGGTTCGATTTTCTCTTCGCTTTCTGGTTCTAAATCTTGGTCTAACATGGTATCTCCTAAGGATTAATTTTTCGTTATACAAAGGTTCAACAGAGCGTTGACGGCAACCCAGCGAAGATTAAATTAACGATATTAGATTACATTTTAGTAGCGATTTTTTTACAATTTCGAGATGGTTTAGTGGCATATTTATGGCGCTAATATGACAACAAAACAACAACTAAATAGATTGATCCATTTGCTTGCGAAGTGTTTGTTCTTTGTCTGATTGTGTACGTTGAATTAGTATTATCGACAGCTCATAAAGCAGCAAAATCGGTACGCCAAGGGCAATTTGTGAAATGAGATCCGGGGGGGTAATCAGTGCAGCAATAAAAAATACCACGACTATGGCATGTCGACGATATTCTTTGAGCATGTCGGCATCAACAACGCCTGCTTTGGCCAGTACCAATAAAAATACCGGCAACTCAAAACATAAACCAAACGCCAATATAAGCCTGATCACAAGTGCTAGGTATTCACTCATTTTAGCTTCAAGCTCAACGCTAATACCATCGCTTTGCCCTAGAGACTCAAAGCTAATAAAAAACTCCCATGCCAATGGCATAACAACATAAAAAGCGAGAGCAGAACCTAATACAAATAAAATAGGTGTGGCGATAAATAAAGGTGATAACGCCTTTTGTTCGTTCTGATACATACCTGGCGCAATAAACTTCCAGACCTGTATTAGGGCAATCGGTAAGGTACAAAAGGTTGCACTGAAAAAGGCTAATTTTAGATAGGTAAAAAAGGCTTCGTGAAGACCGGTGTATATCATTCTACGGCCACTATTTGGGCCAAAAATTTGTAAAAGTGGTTGTTGCAACACCTGATAAATTTGTTCAGCAAAAAAGTAAGACACGCCAAACATCAAGGCAAAAAAAGCAAAACAGTATAGCAGGCGCCTGCGTAGCTCTATTAAATGTGTCAGCAATGGTGCTTTATCTACCTTCTTCGTATTTGCTGTGGTGTTCATTTACTCATTTCCTGACGCTGAGCCGTGTTAGCAAGCCCATCAATATCTGCACTAGCTTGGTTTTGAAAAGAGGTCTCGTTAGAGGCCTGCGCTTGCATTATTCTGGCGTTAGTTATTTCTTGCTGTTCGTTATTGTGCTGGCGACGTGCAGCGTGCGCTTCAGCTGATAATGTGCCGGGCGTGAAATCATCGGGTAAATGCTGTATCTCTTTGGGCAAATAGGTCTTCCAATCAGTCTCATTGTCCCTTTGGGTAAGATTGATTTCATTTTCAAGCTGCTTAAAACCCCCTTTTACGTCATTCATCATGCGCTTAGATTTATTGATAACGTGACTTACCATTTTGAACATTTTTGGCAGGTCTTTAGGGCCAATAACGATCAGTGCCAACGCAGCCACAAAACCTAATTCTAACCAACTCAAATCAAACATTTCCCACTCCCCTTTTACCGATGAATATTTCATTAACAGGCAAATATGCCCTGCTTATTCACTGGTAATTTTATCTTTGATTTTGGCTTCTTGTGACGCGTTTTTTTGGGTTTCATCGGTTTCGTTAATGTCGCTTATCCCTTGTTTAAAGCTTTTGATACCCTGAGCTAAATCTCCCATCAATGCTGGGATTCGTCCTCGACCAAACAGTAAAATAAACAACAAAGCCACTAATACTAACTGCCAAACACTTAAGCTCATGCTCGTATTCCTTAAAATAAGTTTAACGTTATAGGCTAAAAAGAATGGCGCTGAAATATGACCTAGGGGTGACAAAAATATGAACTTAACATGTCTATCGACTGGGAGCGGCTTTAGATAACCTATCTATTGAATACAAATTTTCCATAGGTTTAATTTTTCTTAAATGTTCCTCAAATCATCTGTGATACGATCGGCGAATCTAGAGCAGTGCGCCTGACCTTTGTTTTTTATTGGCGCTATTTAAAAAGGTAAGTACATGAAAGTTATTATCGCCCTCGTTGTTTTAGTCGCTGTAGGGGCAACCCTATGGCTTTCCAATCAAGGGCAAATTGAAAATCCAGTTCCTCAAACCCAAGAGTTACCGGTTATTTCGCGACAGCAAATCTTAACCGCTACTGATTTAGTAGATGGGGTCAAAAATGCGTTTCAAGAGCACGACGAGCAGGCTATTTCCCAGTGGCTGGATAGAGCCCTAGCGGTGGCGAAAGAAGCTGATATGCCACAAGAAGACATTGACTATATTGCGTCTGATATGGCGAAAGACTTCGTTGTTTTTCAAGCCCAGCGCAGTATGTTTAATGATGCCGTAGAACAAGCTTATTATGATTTGCTTTACATCGAGGATATCAAAGCTGATTTTCCCCAAGCCCAAGACTTATTCGACAGTGCCGATAAATTGATTGCTGAGCGCGACAATCTCATCAACAAAATCGCCACCGAACTAGCTGGCGGGGACACACCAACCGACGCTGAAGTGCGAACCGCTCGTCAGCAATGGCTAATGCGTTACGCACATCAATAACCGCGCAACATCTTAGTCCAAAAAGCATCGCCACTGAGTTGAACACAAAGCGTTGCGGATGAAAACACAGTTCAATGATTTAAGAGGATAAACTTGAATGCCAAATTTTGTTATCGAATACAGTGCATCTTTAGAGCAGCAAATCAGTGAAGAAACACTAATGGACAGCGTCTTTGAAGGGGCTAAAAATAGCGGTCACTTTCCGCCAGAGGCGATAAAACTCAGAATCGAAAAACGCAGTGGCTTTCGTTTACACGACAAGCAAAAAGACTTTTTACATATTTCGGCGCATATTTTAAGCGGACGTACTGATGAGCAAAAAAGTGAAATCTCAAACGCTGTGTTAACTGAGCTTAAAAAATTAACCTTGAACAGTGTGTTTGTATCGGTAGAAATTGTTGATATACACAGAGCAAGTTTCGTAGATTTTGCGTTCTGATAACGCGTGTGATTAACATCCTTTAAACGAGCGCTTAGTACAGCGTTCGATCCCGTCCTAGCGAATCAAGCCCTCCCCGCCTTAGTTAAAAATAGCCGTTATTAGTTATAAATAGTGGCTATTTTCTAATACGCCAATTGCCTTCACTCGTTTGAACAACAAAGGTCCTTTGCAACAGGCACTATTACCTATACGCCTATGCATTTAGATTTGCATTTTTGAATCAGAGCGATTGATTCTTTCAATTATCGCAATACCAAGAGCTTGTTTAGAATTGCGTTATTAAATTTTCTACCCAAATTTGCCACCTTAACGCGAGAAAGTCAGCATGAAATCCCTAGCTTCAACCAACGCCATTTCCATGAACAATTCAGCACAGCCAAAGCTTGCGCTGATTGCAGAAGGTGGCGGGCAGCGAGGGATATTCACCGCAGGTGTACTCGATGCCTGGCTTGATGAAGGCTACGACCCATTCGATATGTTTTTTGGCACCTCGGCTGGCTCACAAAACCTCACAAGCTACCTAGCAAGACAGAAAGGTTACGCCAAACGGTTAATACGTGGCCTATCACGGCATAAACGTTTTTTTCACTTAGGCAGAGGCCTAGTGGGTAAACACATAGTGGATTTAGATTGGTACTTTGATAAGACCACTGAAGCAAACCGTATACTTGATTTTGAAATGGCTAAACGCACCTTAGGCACAAGAGAGCTGTTTATTACCGCTACTAATGCACGAGATCGTAACCCCTACTTTTTAAGCCCAACGGGTGAAAGCCAGCAGTGGCGAGAGTTGCTAAAGGCATCTAGCGCACTACCGTTTTTATATAAACATGGGGTTAAACTTACGCCCTGGCTGGGCGCGAGAGCTGCCAATGAGTCAGGTTCGAAAGCAGCGAACGAGTCAGCTTCAGACCTAGCAAATGGGCAAAAGTCAGGTACGCCGCAAGCAGACTTTTATCTCGATGGCGGCCTAGCAGCTCCTTTACCTGTGATTGAAGCCTATAAGCGTGGTGCGCGTAAAATTGTGGTTATTCGCACTGCGGATGCACATTTTCAGGCACAATCGGCTTGGGTTCACAAACTCAGATCAGTTGTATGTAAAGCAGGCTACTGCCCGAAAACCATTGATTACTTGGTGCAACATGAACAAGCCTATCAGCAAGAATTAGCCTTTATTGCTAATCCACCAGCTGACGTGGAAATTGTGCAGATTTTTGCTGGTAAAAAGCTACACAGTAAGCTGCTCGGCAGTACCGACAGCGATCTTAGGCATGATCACAAAATCGGCGTAGCTGCTGGCAAAGCCTTCTTGCAAGGGCAAAATGCTTTAAAAAGTGAGGGATTAGATCAGAGCAATCAGGCAAGTGATTATGATCCCCTTGATGATACCGCTTTTGAGGCTCTACATAAAAAGCTCGCACCTGAAACATTAGTAGTTGAAGAGATAGCAGGTGAATATGATGCGCTAGCGCTTGAAGCATTCGTCGCAAACCAACAAGCTACCATGCCCCAGCGCTTATCGGCGTAGTAATTACTCATATTTGAGAAGCCAACTGGTAAGGTCATTCAAGGAGAGAACGAATGACCTCGCAGGTTTTTATAAGTGCAAGTACAAACCTGTAGCACAAAGGCAGTGACACATTTTCTCTGCCTCCTATTTACCTAACCCGTTTATATGAAAAATTTTCTTCGGCGGTGTTGCCCTCGTGCTCAATGGCAACATAAATATTGATCTCTTTGTCGCTTAGCCGCCCAATGGTTAGGCCGTTGAAGTAAATTTTATTGTCTGTGACTTTGACTAATTTAAAATCGACCGTTTTGTCTTTCTTTTCCCAGCCGGTTAGGTCTTTATTGAAGTGCTTCAACCTGAACATAAGCGTATCATTGACCTGTGATATGGTTTCAATTTCGTAGAATTGTACTTGGCCTTCAACCACCAACTTAAATGCGCCCATCTTATACCATTCCACGTTAATAAGTGATGACTCAGCGAGAGTTTAAAAGGGCTTAAACAAGGCGCATGACTGAATGAATAGTTGTTCTCTTTCGAAGTCATGCAACGCAGTGTAAGCCCTTTTAAAACTCGCCTGCAAGGAATGCCCCAGCGGCTTTTGCTCTGCGTTCTCACTATTTGAAAGGGAACAACCATTACTACATAGCGACGCCTTAATCAAAAACCGCTGGACGCATTCTGAGGCGGTCACTTATTAATGCGGATTGGTATTACTGCCGCCTAGCGCTGGTGACCACACCTCTTCCACTAACCCACCAAACGCTTCGCCACGCCAATGGCCTGTCAGCCAGTTCACCGCAGTGAGATTTGCACGAGGTGATTGCTGCTTATCGTCTAGGAACATCAGGTTTGGGAATTTGCCTTCAGCTAATACATTAAAACAAACCAGCATAAGTAAACAAAGCAGACTTTTCTTAATCATTTTTATCCCTTCAATACTTACCGAAATCTATCAAGTAAGGCGTTAACCATTAACTTTTACTTTCGCATTACCAGTGAACTAACGCTTTAAAATAAAATTTATCGCTGTAAGCACTAAACCCATTCGAATCATTAGGCCCCAAAAGCAAGCAAAGGCAACACAACGTTTATCTATCTAACGGCAAAAGTATAGTCTTTCGGTTTGCTTCAAAAGACATGATAGAAAATAACGAGCTATCAGATAACCAGCCAAAACATGCGCCTAATAATTAACATGGCTGTTCTGTTAATTTACCGTATAACAGCTTGCTAAGTTCCACTACCACTCAGCATTCTGTTTTAAGGTGTTTGTAATCAATTTTGCAATTTCCCATCGAGGTGTATTGCTTGAATTAGTAAGGATTATCAGTGCATTTTTGCTGTCAGGGTAAGTAAGAACAAGTGATTTATACCCTCTAATGCTACCCGGATGCCTAGCAATTTGATCATTTGAACTTTTGTATACTTGCCAACCCAACCCCATATATAGTTCACCCCAAGATGTTTTTACTTGGGGCTTTAACATATCTTTGTAAGTTTGCGCGTTCAGAAGAGAGGAATCACCAGCAAGTGTTAATGTAAGCCAGCGACTTAGATCATGTACATTCGAAATTAACCCTTCGCTTGGATTAAACGATAGGTCATAAGGTCTCCGATCAGCTTTATCCAGTAACTTGCCTTTATATGTTGGTTCCGTTTCAGAAAAATATGCACTTTCACTATCGAAATAGCCACTTTCTTTCATATTGCTAGGCTTCAAAATATTGTTATAAATGTACTTTTCATAACTATCTCCCGAAACAGAGCTTATGATCGCCCCTAATACATTGAAATTAGTGTCACTATATTCAAAATCTTTACCTTCATTATTTTCTGGTAAAGACTGTTTGACTAAGCCCAAATAGGACCCTACCGTTCTTTGCTTTTCAAAACCTACAGGTTTAATCGTATCGCTAATCCCTGAAGAGTGAGTAAGTAGCTGCTTAATTGTAATGCTACTCTCTTTAAAGCTAGATAAATATCGTCCTACTTTTTCGTTTAACTCTATTTTATTTTTCTCGACTAACAGCATTATTGCTTGAGCAGTAAACAACTTAGTAATTGAAGCGATACGAAATAATGATTCTTCATTCGTCGCTTTTTCCTGCTTCTTATCTAGAAAACCGAAACCTTTAATATACGTTATTTCACCTGACGTAATTATTGCTACGGACATAGAAGGGATATCATTTTTTATCCGAATTTTTTCTAAAGCTGTAGATAGCTCATCGTCAGTATTCACTGTATCGGCAAGTGTGTTAAAAGGTACGGATAATAGTATTATTATAATTAATTTATACACCAGACTACCTTGTGGAATTAAACGCTTAATCAGTCGGCATTCGCCGTGATTAAGCACAGCTATTCACTGCATATTATTATTCTCTATTTCTAGCACGTTTACTAAGTCGCTGTAGATTCTAAAATTTTTGACGGGATGACATAAAGTCTTGGGGAAATACGGCCAAACACCTTGATACTGCACAAAAGAGGAATTACAAACAAAAAGCTAACGATAATTGTTCCGACTTGAAAACCCTTGTTAGATTCTTATTTATTGTTATGTCTTAATTCCGTTGAAATACTGGCCAATTGTTTTGCTATTTCTGAATGTGCATTTGCCATTTCCTCTTGGGCAACTGCTATTCTCTTATGAGAAGCCACAAAAATGATGGCTAAAATAATTCCTATAAGCGGTATACTGCCCGCTAACAATACGGCAAAGATATCCATAAATACGTTTATACTCCTGAGTCAATCTAACAGCTTAATCAGTCGGCATTCGACGTGTTTAAGCACGGCTATTCACTGCATATTATTATTCTCTATTTTCTAACACGTTTATTAAGTCGCTGTAAATTTTAAATTTCTTACGAGATGATATAAAGACTGGGAAATACGGCCAAACACCTTGATACCGTACATAGGCGAAAATACAAACACAGACCAATGTTCTGGCGGCAAAGTCGCTGCTTTTTGATTTTTATGTGACTCTAACTTTCCCCATAAAAGT
>NZ_BAEP01000033.1 GCF_000315015.1 Paraglaciecola mesophila KMM 241
ACTAGCGCCCCGGTTTTATATATCACACGCTTTTTTACTACGGGCTTATGCACTTTCGGTGCCCGTACAACGGTCTTCTGTATCACTGTTTTGTGCTCGGGAGAACGGCGAACAACGGTTTCTTTAACCACCACTTTGCTCTTGGCGACGTTGTTATCTAGTATTCTCTTCTCAATAACATCACGACTATGACGCTCGTCTTTATGCTGTGCCAGACTCAAGGTTGGTAAAGCAATTAAGCTAACAGCCAAGGGTAATAACCATTTCATATTCATAGTGATTCCTTAATAACGATTTCTGTTAGGGCCGATACTAGGCTGCAAAACTGAATATAAACTGACTGCAACGCCCTGCGCCTGTTACTTTACGCAAACTTTGTAGTTCTTAACTTTTCTTAACTTTCACACCCCTTTCTGCTTTAACGTCAATAACGGTAACGTTCTACAACAGCAACTTCCGCAACAGCGAAAATATCTAACGAGGGCAAGGTATTCTAAACGGGCAATGTCGACGTGAGCTCGCGCCTTCTTGAAACATGAAGAAACGCCTTTTAAATACAATCCGGTGCATTACTCGCGTTTGCATTACACCTTTACGGATTGCACATTAATTTTTTCGTCACCGCGCAATTAGCGCCAATCACAAGATATGATTACTTTTTTGTAGCAAGTTAATTTACTCTAAAGATAAATGACCAGAAATAAGGCGCTCACATGCAGTTAAACGTAAACGGTACATCTCACGAAGTGGACGTAGATGACGAAATGCCCCTACTTTGGGTGTTACGTGACGAGCTTGATATCACCGGACCTAAGTTTGGCTGCGGCATTGCGATGTGCGGCGCTTGTACTGTACATATTAACGGACAACCTGCCCGTTCATGTTCAATTCCTGTTGGTCAAGTATCTGGTCTTGTGACCACAATTGAAGGCTTAGGCACGCCAGATGCTATGCATGAAGTACAAGCGGCGTGGGTTGAACATCAAGTCGCCCAATGTGGTTATTGCCAACCTGGGCAAATTATGTCGGCGGCGGCACTGTTGCAAATGAACCCGAACCCTGACGATGAAGCCATTGACCGCGCCATGTCAGCGAACTTATGTCGTTGTGGAACCTACCCGAGAATTCGCGCTGCGGTGAAAACAGCCGCACAAAATATTCGGGAGAAAAACGCATGAGTACACTTGGTAAAATTACCCGTCGCACCTTTGTAATTGGCTCAGCAGCCATTGCGGGCGGTGTACTATTTGGCACTTATAAATACAAACAACCTTACTCTAACCCGCTCAAAAAAGGACTTGCCCCAGGCGATACCGCCCTGACACCTTATGTACTGATAAATGCAACCGGCGTCACCATTATCGTCCCCCGAGCTGAAATGGGCCAAGGGGTAAAAACCACACTTGCTGTATTAGTGGCAGAAGAATTGGACATAGACGTAGAAAACGTCACCATTGATCACGGCGTGCCGGCACATGCTTATTACAACGCTGCCGTATTAGAGGAGGGCGTGCCTATTCCCCCCCAAGACAACAGCGCCATGGCAAAAATGGCCCGTAACTTTATGCATGTACCGGCGAAATTTTTCGGGGTGCAAGTTACTGGGGGCTCATCATCTACCGTAGATGCGTTTGAAAAAATGCGTTTGGCCGGAGCGACCGCCAGAGAAGCCTTGCTATTAGCCGCGAGTGCTAAGTTAAATGTGCCAAAAAACACCTTAAGAACGGACAACGGCGAAGTGATTGCACAAGACGGGAAGCGCCTTTCTTACACTGAATTAGCCACCTTAGCCGCAAGTATAGAGTTACCTGATGAGGTAAAGCTCAAACCACAGAGTGAGTGGAAACAAATAGGTAAGCCCATTGCTAGAGTGGATATGGTGGAAAAGTGCACCGGTACCGCCACTTTTGGTATCGATGTACTGCAAGATGAAATGCTCTACGCTACCGTTAAGGTTAATCCGCACCTTGGGGCGAAATGCAATTCCTATACGGCGAATAATGCGGCGAACATGAAAGGAGTTAAAGCAATTTTACCTCTTGGCGATGTGGGTGTTGCAGTGGTTGCAACCAATACTTGGTATGCATTTAAAGCCGCCGAGAAAATTGATTTTGACTGGGCCAAAACACAGTATGCGCAAACCACAGATGAGCTGTTTGCATCGGCCGTCGCTGCTTTTACAAATGAACATCAAGACAGCCAAATGCGTAATGACGGTGACATAGAAGCCGTCATCGGCCAAGCGGGTAACGCCACCATACACCGGGAGTACCGAGCACCATTGCTCGCTCACGCCACGATGGAGCCGATGAATGCCACGGCATTGATGAAAAATGGCGAGCTAGATGTATGGGTCGGTACGCAAATGGCCACGTATGCGCTATCCGAAGCCTCTCGGGTATCTGGCATAGACTCAGAAAACATTCGAATTCACACTACTTATTTGGGCGGCGGTTTTGGTCGACGTTTAGAGATGGACTTTATTATTTACGCGGTCATGGTAGCCAAACAGCTTGAGGGCACGCCGGTGAAAGTCACTTGGACTCGAGAAGAGGACATGACCCACGACAGTTATCGACCTTTCGCCGTAGCCCGCTTCGAAGGCCTCACTGAGGACAAGAGTATCAGTGCATTAGATATGAAAATATCCTCTCCTTCGGTGATGGAATCGCAAATGGGCCGCTTAGGCGTATCAATACCCGGACCAGATAGCACCATAGTGCAAGCCCTATGGGATCAAGCCTACATGATAGAGAATTACCGCGTGACCGGTTACCGCGTGCCCAAGGGTATCCCCGTCAGCTCTTGGCGCTCTGTGGGGGCTTCACAAAACGGCTTTTTTAGTGAATCCATGATGGACGAGCTAGCCATTGAAGCCAACGCCGATCCTATTGAAATGCGCTTAAGCCTAATCACCCATGAACCTACTCGAAACGTACTTGAAACCGCCGCCAAGATGGCTAACTGGGGT
>NZ_BAEP01000032.1 GCF_000315015.1 Paraglaciecola mesophila KMM 241
TCTATCTAGCGTTTTTTATTTTCAATACTTTTCCGTTACCGCATCGTTAGTTATTGCTGGCAGTTACGGTTGGCAGTTACGGTTGGCCGTTACTGCTGGGCAAGGAAGTTCTCTAAATCTTCCCCCGTCAATTTCTTAATTTGAGCGAATAGGTACCACAAGGCGCCCATTAACATGATCATGCTTGGGATCACTATCACTGGGTAGCTCAGGGCAGTCATGCGACCAAGTTCTTCCGTATATTCAGTCGTCCCTGGGGGGCTTACCAGAATCACTTTGGCCAATACGTAATTTAAAACTGAAGATAAAAAGAATGAACCGGCGACAATATAAGAGCTGATCGCCATCTTGCCTTCAAAGTCATTGGTGGTACCTTTTGCTTCTAGAGCTCGGCTCAAACTGTCCCAGTTGACAATTTGCTCGTTAAGCACAAGCACCTTTAGCAATGGCTTGGTGGTGCGCTGGGTAATCAATACGGCAATGCCAATCACGGCCGGAATAGCCGCTTCTTTTATAGCAATATATTCAGCAGGAAGTTCCAACAGACTAATGCCGCCGGTTAATATAACGCTGACAATCCCCAATATTGAAAAGGCATTTACCTTGCCCGACTCTTTAAGATCCCACAACCCATAACCGATAGGAAATATCAGTGCGGCAACAATACTCCATGCTGGGCCTAGGTATTCATCAGAGCTTAAATTGCTCATGATCACCACGGGAATAATGATATTAAATGCTAGATTTCCGAAAAATCCATTTTGTTTTTTGGGGGCTTGATTGCTCATTTGGGCCTTGGTTTATATTTAGACAACTACAGCATTATAAGGAAGTTGTACTTCACGCTCTAGCACTACCTTAGGTTAATTTGATTATAAAGCCTGATTGCACGAGATGGGCTTGTCAGTGTACATTTTTAGCCCACAATCTTGCAGCAATTAAGCCAGAGATAAAGCCGAACAAATGCCCCTCCCAAGATACAAAGGTTCTTGCAGGCAATACGCCGAATATTAAGCCGCCATAAAAAAAGGCCACTAACAAGGAAATAATAATGAGCTTAAACTTTCGGCTTAAAAAGCCCGCCAATAGCAGAAAGCCAAAATAACTGTATATCACGCTGCTCGCACCGATATGACTGGCTGAACGGCCAAATAACCACACCAACAACCCTGTTAAGACAATACAAAAGAATGTGACACCAAAAAAACGCTTATTACCATATTGCAGCATTAAAAAGCTCAGCACGCACAGAGGGATAATATTCGACAGGTAATGGCTCACACTACCGTGCAAAAAAGGGCCGGTTAAGACACCAACAAGCCCCGGAATGTACCGTGGAATATTGCCAAAGTGATTTAACATGCGCCCAGTGAGTAGGTTAATGATCTCTATGGCGGTGATCACAATGAAGATAATGCCCACCGTTTTTAACTGCTGGCTTAAGCGAGAAGGATGGCGCGAGGTGAGTGTTTTGCTATTCATAAAACTGTGTTGGATAAGTGATAACTGTATTTTGACGTAAAAGGCTGAAGAATGAGATGTCAAATTGTCACAAAATAATATGCGGTAAATAGCGTGACATATCTTGGGTGATAAGCGAGGTGTCTTCCCGTACCGAAATGCCCGCAGGCTGATCATCTACCAACCACGAGCCAATCAAGGTGTGATTTTCTCCGAACTTTGGTAATGGCGAATAGGCTTGATAAATAAACCCTTCTTCACCATAAGGGCCCTGTGCTTCGAGCACCGTCTTGCCGTTTTCAATTACACTAATGTTCGCCCCTTCACGGGAAAATATTGGCTTTTTGACTAATTTAGTCTCGTTAGCGAGTTGCAGTTCATCTTCAAAATAAGATGCCAGCAAGTTGGGATGACCGGGAAACATTTTCCATAACATGGGCATCAACGCTTTATTCGACAGTATTGATTTCCACAGAGGCTCAATCCAATGGCTGCCAGAAGGCTGAATATGTTGAGCGAAGGCTTCTCGCTGCATAAATTCCCAAGGGTAGAGCTTAAACAGGGTCTCAATGATCTGATCGTCGTGATCGGTAAACGCCCCGCTGTCACTCAAACCAATGTCTTCCATATAAACGAAGTAGTCCGCGATCCCTGCTTCGCGCGCACAATCTTGCAGATACTGCACCGTGCCTCTGTCTTCGTCAGTATCTTTGCAGCAAGCGAAATGCATGAAATCCAATTTATAGTGGTTAGCAATGTAGCCTAATCGTGCAACAAGCTTCTCTTGTAATGAGTTAAACTGGTCGGCCTTTTTATGCACTAGCCCTTTATTGACTTGTTCTTCAAGCCATAACCATTGCCAAAACCCACTTTCATACAATGATGTGGGCGTATCTGCGTTATTTTCGTATAGCTTAGCAGGGCCGCTGCCATCATAGCTAAAATCCAAACGTGAATATAAACTCGGGTCTCGGTTTTTCCATGAATCGACAACGGGCTGCCAAAAACCCTCAGGGATCTGAAAACGTTTAAGCAAAGCCTCGTCGTTAACGACGCGCTCAACCACTGCTAGACACATCTGATGAATATCGGCAGTAGGCTGCTCTATATCATTTTCAATTTGCTGCAACGTAAACTGATAATACGCTGACTCATCCCAATAGGGTTCGCCATGCATAGTATGAAACTTAAAACCAAAGTCAGCGGCTTTACGCTGCCAATTTGCTCGTTGCTGAATAGGAATACGAAACATACGAAGGGTTAGCCACCCCAACCACTGGATTTTCTGCTCGAGCCACCCCAGTTCGATTTTGCGCGCACGCTACTGCCAAACCCGCCTCGACTCATGGTTTTGGTTACACTCGGTTTTGACTTAAACGCATCTTTGCTGACGTTCATATTACGGCGGCGGTAATCCCCATAGTCACTGCCATCTGCACCCATCCAACGTTGGCGATACGAAGAGTACGGGGAGTATGAGGTAAACATGGGTTGAGTATTATAGCCTCGCGGTGACAGTAGGTTGCTCAACATGTAACCGGCCATAAAAGGCATGAAGAACGAGCCACTTTCAGTACGGGTATAATTACATTGATTGGCCCCAAATTCTTCTTCACATATTTGCCGTGATGCATATTTAGGGCCTGTACGCTGGGCTTCATCTAACGCATCTTGATAAGCCGTTTTGCATAGCTCTTCTTGCCCAGGATTTTGATTTGTACAATCGTCGACCGAGGTATAAACCGTGGCTTTTTCAGTTTCTTCACCACAACCACTAAGCATGACTGCTGCAATACCCAAGGCTAAAGGCTTGACCGAAAAACCTTTACGCATGCTCTTTAGGTTGATATTTGATGAGCGTTTACGCTGAGTCATATGTCCTCCTAATAGGTCATGCAAGCGGCATTGAGCAAACCAACCGCAACAGAAATAGCGCCAAGGATGGTACCTGCGGAAATTTCATTATTGATAATGCGCTCGGCAATTTTTGGCATAAAAGTGAACCGCAAAAGTAAGAATGCGACAACTTGCGCAATAATTGCCACAACACCCCACACGATAAAGTCGACCAATGACGCTGAGTTTGCAACCGCACTTGATAACGCCAAGGCAAAACCGATGATCGCGCCACCAAAGCCAATCGCTGCGGCTAGGTTTTTCTCTTGTTTAACTAATTTCCATTCATCATGGGGTGTCACAAACGCATAGACAATTTTGAAGATAAATAGCAGTACGATTGATACCGCAAAATAAGCGGCAAAATGACCAAGGCCGGCAATTGAGTTAAGTATTGTTTCCATCGTTTTTCCTTTCGTTAAATGGGATGTTAGCCGTTTATCGTGATGTCGGCTTGTTCAATATTAAAACCACTGCTGATGACCAAGCAGCGATCGAAGTTCTGACCAACTAATTTCTCTTCACCGCTAACTAGCAAGGCCTCTATATTGCCATCGTCTAATTCGCGTTCGTACAGCATCACGAATTGGTCGGTTTCACTCACGTCACCGTCTTCTTCATAGGTTTTTTCGGTCATAGCGACAGCGGGTGACACATCACCGACAGCGTCCCACACACGCTGATAGCTATTGCCCTCTAGTGCATATTGGGCTTGGGAGATATCATTCTTAAGTAATTGCTGCCATTGAGTGTCTGTGCCAACGGTTTTGGTTTCATAGAAATACCATAACTTGACATCAGTAATGTGGTTTTCTGTCACTCCGCCGTCCAAAACGACCTGTAAAAATGCATCGTCATCGGTGTAAAAGCGCAGAATTTTGCCACCTGAATCTAAATCGACTTCACCAACCGCCTGAATAATATGTGAGCTGGCAGCAGACTCAATGATAAGGCTCGGTTCTATCAGTTTGAGTTTTAGTGGATCAATTTGAAATGAACCACCTAAGTAAAGTCCCATAACCTCAGGCGCTTTTGGGCTTTTAGGCGTGTCTTTTTTACCAAATAATTTACTGAACATGCTATTCCTCAGAAAAACGTTGCCATTCGATTTTTTTGATCCTGGCTTTCGCGATATAAAACACCTTGTCACCTGGCGATAATTGCTCATCCAGATCAGGATTGACTTGTATGTTCAATCTATCATTGCTCTTAGCCGTGCCGATAAGCGTTGCATTATAACGAGATTTCAACTGATTGAATGCCAAGCTAACCTGCATAGGAGCCATATCAGGGGGGAGGGTGTCTGAATACTGAGCTTGGCCTTCAGCCACACTGAGTAAGTCGTGGTGTAATACGCTTGAACCTGGATCGAAAGCTGATTTTGCTAGCATCTCTATCGCCACACTCGGCGTGCATTCTACATTCGGGCAGTGGCGTTGGAGGAGGTTGGCTAATGTTTCATCGGTGAAGTAAGCGACCATTTGCGCATTGGGATTACGTTGACTGCAATAAAGCGCCGTAGTCATGGTTAAATCATCTTCTGGATTATCCATTAAAACGACTTTGGCATCAGCAATGCAGGCTCGGTCCATATCTTTGTCGTTACTAAAACTATTAACCTTCACAAATTCGATTTTATCTGGCATAGGGTTAATAATATCGGCGCGAACACACAATACAATCGTCGGGCGTTCGTCCACGGCCTCTCGCTCGCGTAGCAGTAAATCGAGTAATCTAAGCGTACGTTGCTCGTTCCACCCAAGTACCAGAATATGATTAGATACTGATAAACTCTGCAAACCTTTTACTCCTTTTAACCACTGAAATGATACCCAAGACGCGACACGACCAATTACTAATGCAAAAAAACTCAAGCCAACAGGTATTACATATAAAGAGACTATGTATTTTCCCGCGGTGGTAGTTGGCGACAAATCCCCGTAGCCCACTGTTGAGCCTGTTACCACCAACCAATAAATAAAATCAGTGCTGTTTGTTAGTGCATCTTCGCCTGCGAGCGCCATTAAGCACCAGCTCGAAACAGTGTAAAAACTTAACGCAATCAGTAAGGTGTACCAACGCATCTCAGAGAAATACTGAGACAGCATTTTACGTATTTTTATAAACATGGCGTTAAATTCAGGTTCTTGTTATTTCGAGATATTCTTTCATATCCCAAGGCATTAGCCAATGTAAGCCATTTCTCAGTTTGCACTAATCTTGTAAACGCAATTGATACAATTAACCCACAGATAAAAAAATGGCCAGCCTGCAAACGCGGACTGGCCATTCAAATACAATGTAACTTACTTACCTAAAATACGGCTTAACTCATCGTCAGCAGAGGTTTGTCCGCCTTTGATACCCGCTTGAGCCAAACGTTTCTCTAGGTCGTCGCTTGATTCTTCAGTCGCAAGCTCTTGCGCGGCTTGAAGCTCGGCATCGCGCAATGTCTGCTTGTCTTGAATTCGTTGCAACGACTCGGTTGCGGTTTTCATTTTACTGTTCGCACCTAAGTGACGTGACGACACAGCGACCTGTGCTTTTTGCACAGATTCAGTGGCCTTTACCATGTCCACCTGCTGTTCTAAGCGTCGTAGATTAGCCTTTGCTTGGCTGATATTACCTGCCAACTGCTTCTCAGATTGCTTGAACTGATCTAAATACTTCTGTTCACCTTCTTGTTCAACTTTCAAGTCACTGACTTTTTGAGCGCAGTCAAGGGCTAGCTGGCGATCTGAATCTATCGCTTTGCGAGCATGGGCTTCGTATTGCTCAATAGAAGATTGCAAGCTGGCGACTTTCTGCTCAGACAATTTGCACTTAGCCAAAATTTGCGTGCGTGCATGATCTGATTTACGCAGCTCGTCTTTCGCTTCACGGATCTCTTGTTCAAGGATACGGATCGCTTGGCTGTCTACCACTGTTTGTGCTGCTTCTGTGGCACCACCTTTAACGGCAGTCACTAATTTTCTCCAAACTGACATAATGTCACTCCTCGATTAAAGTAAATGTTCTGCATAAGCATCTAAAAATGCTTCTACATTTTGAAATAAGGTTTGCACTTCGATCGTAATGCTCTGTGCTTTCGATTGAGAACTTAAAGAGCCAAAGGCCGTGTAATAATCATCGCCAGCCACATTCGAAATACCCACAGTCGTTAATGGGAAAATCATATGGGTTTTTAAAATCTCTTCGTTTAACGCGGTTTTGTCTTTCACTTCATTGACAGAAAAGAGTAAAGACTCAACGAGAATTTGATCTCCGCTTATCGCTAACCAAGCATCAACACCGTCGCTGTTTGCAATTAATAAACAATTTTCTTCACGGGTAACAACGAGATCTTGGTTGTCACTAAAAAGGGCCTCAAGTTGATTAAGATCCCATGTCATGGCTACTCTCCTGTATGGCTAATGACCGTTGTTCGAATATGTCTCAACATTTCGTTGAGCTTGTTGGCAAAACTCGGGCTTAGTGTAGTCGGGTGAAAAACAATTAGTCAAATGTTATTTTCAACATTTGATATTTATTAGTTGCTAATGTAAATTATACGTCACATTTGTATTGTTGGGATAGTTATGCAAAATCATTCGGATAGTCTGACAGCAAAACAGACAAATAGTGCCTCTGCAGATTGGCGTCAAGTCGTGCAGCGTCTATTAAAAGCGGAGATGTCTAAGCGCGGTGTTAAGTACCAGGATCTCAGTGAACGCTTAGTATCAATTGGGGTGAACCAAAGCGCAGACAACCTGCGCAATAAAGTAAATAAAGGAATATTAGGCGCCGATTTGTTGTTACAAATCATGTATGTGCTTAATATGCGCCGTATTGAACGGGATGATATCGTGGATATGTTTAGCGACATGGGGCAAGATCTCTCGCAGTAGCGATGGAAAAGTTTTCCGAGCTAACCAAATACGAGCAAAAAATACAGACAAAAAAAAGCCCAACGCAATAGTCGCTGGGCAAAATAACAGTCAGGAGAAACGTCAATAATAAATAAACTGTTGATGTTATTTTAGCCGCTATATGCAAAGTCACAAGGTGGTTAGCGTATACCAAGGTGATTGCAGGTATTAATTAATATACGTAAAATAACGGGCTAAATTTCCCAGGATAATATATGAAAGTTTCTGAATTCCAGTTTGATTTACCTGAAGCCCTCATTGCGCGTTACCCCACCAAAGAGCGGACCGCAAGCCGATTAATGCACTTAGCCACAACAGGCTTGTCGCATTTGCAATTCACCGATGTGGTGAACTTGATTAATCCAGGCGATTTACTGATCTTCAATAATACTCGCGTCATACCTGCACGGTTACTTGGGCAAAAAGCCTCTGGCGGTAAAGTAGAAGTCTTGATTGAGCGCATTATTGACGAACATCATGTTTTAGCCCATGTACGTGCCAGTAAATCTCCTAAAGAGGGCACCCAATTGTTGCTTGAGGATAAAGTAGAAATGGAAATGGTAGGACGTCAAGACGCGCTATTTACACTCAAGCTGCTTAACCCTGAGCCTATTCTTGAAATACTTGAACAATATGGGCATATGCCACTGCCGCCATACATTGACCGCCCTGATGAAGAGTCAGACAAAGAACGTTATCAAACGGTATACAACGAAAAACCAGGAGCTGTCGCGGCGCCTACCGCAGGTTTACATTTTGACGATGTCATTTTGAAACAACTACGGGATAAAGGTGTAAACACAGAATTCGTAACCTTGCATGTTGGGGCTGGTACCTTTCAACCTGTGCGGGTTGATAATATTCTTGAGCATCAAATGCACTCTGAATATGCAGAAGTGCCGCAAAACGTTGTTGATGCTATCGCTAAAACCAAAGCGGCGGGCAAACGCGTGATTGCTGTGGGCACAACGTCGGTAAGATCGTTAGAGTCAGCAGCGAAAGCAGCATTAGAAAATGGCACTGCGCTGGCGCCGTTTTTCAGTGACACAGATATTTTTATCTATCCTGGCTACAAATTTCAGGTGATTGATGCCATGTTAACCAACTTTCATCTGTCAGAGTCGACGCTCATCATGTTAGTCAGCGCCTTTGCTGGAAAAGAAAATGTGATGCGTGCGTACCAAGAAGCTATTGCCCAGCAATACCGCTTTTTCAGCTATGGCGACGCCATGTTTATCGAGAAAAACCAAGACTGATATCCGGATTGTAATCAATACCTACGTTAGGCGAATAAATAGTGCGTTATTAGTTTTTATTCGCAGACGCAATTCGTATATAATCCGGCCACTTTTTGTCAGCAACTCGCTTGTTAGGCATTGAATATCACCTAAGACGAGAACACGCTGGTAGGCTCGCCCTGTCAGCAGGAAGTATTTATGCAATTTGAATTAGATAACACAGACGGAAAGGCGCGCCGCGGCCGTCTTAAATTTGACCGAGGCGTAGTTGAAACGCCAGCGTTTATGCCAGTTGGCACATACGGCACGGTTAAAGGCATGACGCCTGAAGAGCTTGATGAAACTGGCGCGCATATATGCTTAGGGAATACCTTTCATTTAATGCTACGCCCTGGCACTGAAATCATTAAACAGCACGGCGACTTACACGATTTTATGCACTGGCAAAAACCTATCCTAACGGATTCAGGTGGTTTTCAGGTATTTAGCCTAGGGGATTTGCGTAAAATCACCGAAGAAGGCGTAACTTTCCGCTCGCCAATCAACGGTGAAAAAATCTTACTGACGCCTGAAAAGTCGATGCAAGTGCAACGTGATTTAGGCTCTGACATCGTGATGATTTTTGACGAATGTACGCCGCACCCGGCTACTGAGAGCGAAGCACGCCAGTCAATGGAATTGTCATTACGCTGGGCTAAGCGCAGTAAAGCGGAACATGGCGACAACCCATCAGCTCTATTCGGTATCATACAAGGTGGTATGTACGAAGGATTGCGTGACGTATCACTCAAAGGTTTAGAAGACATTGGTTTTGATGGCTATGCCATTGGCGGCTTGTCAGTAGGTGAGCCAAAAGAAGACATGATCCGCATTTTGGATCACACCACCGACAAAATCCCAGCGCACAAACCGCGTTATTTGATGGGCGTGGGTAAGCCTGAAGATTTAGTTGAAGGTGTGCGCCGCGGGGTCGACATGTTCGATTGTGTTATGCCTACTCGTAACGCTCGAAATGGTCATCTTTTTGTCACCAGTGGCATTGTAAAAATTCGTAATGCGGCCCATAAAACTGACACGAGTCCACTAGACGATAAATGTGACTGTTACACTTGTAAAAATTATTCTCGGTCATATCTACATCACTTGGACAAATGTAACGAAATATTAGGCGCGCGTTTAAACACCATCCATAACTTGCGATATTATCAGCGTGTTATGCAAGGATTGCGAGATGCGATTGCTGAACAGAAGTTAGATGAATTCGTTGCGGATTTTTACGCACAAAAAGATATGCCGGTACCGGCGCTATAACTACAAAACTTAACAAACTATGGGGAATTTATGAGCTTATTTATCTCTGATGCACATGCACAGGCAGCACCAGGTGGTGCAACAGGCGGTGGTTTTGAAATGCTGATCATGCTCGGCGTATTCGGTTTAATCTTTTACTTCATGTTATACCGCCCACAAGCAAAGCGTGTAAAAGAGCATAAAAACTTGGTTAGCTCGTTGAGCAAAGGCGATGAAGTTTTGACCCAAGGTGGCATGGTTGGCCGTATAGTGAAAGTATCAGAAGAAAAGGACTTTCTTGAAATTGCACTAAACGATACAACCAACATTGTTGTACAAAAATCTGCTATCTCAGCTGTGTTGCCAAAAGGCACAATGAAAGCAATTTAAAATGAGTTACCTTAAATAAAGCGGGCGATTGCCCGCTTTATTTATGTATACGACATTCAAAATGGAAGGATTTTCACGTGTTAAACCAAACTCCGTTATGGAAGTATCTTGTACTGATTTTTATCGTCGGTATGTGTGCTCTGTACGCCACTCCCAATTTGTACGGTGAAGACTATGCCGTTCAAATCTCTGCCGGCCGAAATGCCAGTGTCGATGAGTCACTGTTAAGCAAGGTTACAGAAACGTTATCCAGCGAAAACATAGAAACAAAAAATATCGCTTTAGATAACGAACAGATTTTAGTTCGCTTGACCAATTCTGATAGTCAACTTATCGCGCGAGAAACCCTGCAGCGAGCATTAGGTGACGACTACTATGTGGCCATGAACCTAGCGCCAGATACACCCGCTTGGCTTGAAGCCATTGGCGGTGCACCGATGAAGCTTGGGCTCGATTTGCGCGGTGGTGTGCACTTCCTAATGGAAGTGGATATGAACTCTGCCGTGAATAAGTCTTTTGAAGACATGGTATCCGATTTTAGAAGTGCACTTCGTGAAGAAGGTATTCGCTATCGCACGGTGCGCCAAGTTGAAGGTGGAGTGGAAATATTCTTTCGTGACCAAGAAACCCTAGATAAGGCAGAGTTCTTTTTACGTAACCGTAATCGTGACTTGGTTTTCACTGAGAAAAACGACCTGAAAATTGTGGTCAGCATGTCAGAGCAGAAGCTTGCTGAAACCCGTGACTACGCGGTTAAGCAAAATATCACGATTATCCGTAACCGGGTAAACCAATTGGGTGTGGCTGAGCCAAGTGTACAAAAGCAAGGCGTTGATCGCATCGCTGTGCAATTACCTGGTATTCAAGATACCGCCCGTGCTAAAGAAATTTTGAATGCAACGGCGACATTGGAATTCCGCTCTGTAGATTTAGACCATGATGTACGTGATGCTGTTGCTGGGCGTGTGCCTGCGGGCTCTGAACTGGTACTCGATCAGCAAGGTCAGCCGCAACTGCTTAAAAAGAAAATCATTTTGACCGGTAACCACATCATTGATGCTAACTCTAGCGCAGATGAGTACGGTATTCCTCAAGTGAATATTTCACTTGATTCTAAAGGTGGCAGTAAGATGTCACAGTTTACCAAAGACAGTATTGGTAAGCCGATGGCGACCGTTTTCATTGAATATAAATCAACGGGTGAGCGAGATGCTAACGACAAGCTGATTTTTGAAGCGAAGCGTGAAGTGATCAGTATCGCCACTATTCAAGCGCGCTTGGGCAGTAGTTTCCGTATTACCGGGTTAGACTCACCACAAGAAGCGCATAACCTGTCGTTACTACTTAGAGCCGGTGCACTGATAGCACCTATTCAAATCGTAGAAGAGCGCACCGTTGGGCCAAGCTTAGGTAAAGAGAACATTGCACTGGGTACACAAGCCATCATTTGGGGCTTTGTTGCAGTACTAATCTTTATGCTGATTTACTACAAAGCATTTGGTTTAGTCGCGAACCTTGCATTAACTCTGAACCTAGTGATGATCGTTGGCATTATGTCGATGATACCTGGCGCGACATTATCGCTACCTGGTATGGCCGGGATCGTATTAACGGTCGGTATGGCGGTTGATGCAAACGTTCTGATATTCGAGCGTATTCGAGAAGAACTGCGGGAAGGGCGCAGCCCCCAACAGGCAATTCATCACGGTTATGACAGTGCATTCTCGACCATTCTTGATGCCAACATTACGACCTTCATTGCGGGTCTGATTTTGTTTGCTGTGGGCACAGGCCCAATTAAAGGCTTTTCAATCACGTTAATGATTGGTATTGCCACTTCCATGTTTACCGCTATTTTTGTTACCCGTGCTGTTGTAAATGCATGGTGTGGTGGTAAGCCTTTGAAAAAATTATCAATATAGGAGCGCTGACATGCAATTGCTAAACATGAAAGAAACAGTTGGCTTTATGTCGTTGCGCGTTCCCGCAGCGATACTATCCGCGTTATTGGTTATCGGCTCTCTGGTATCCCTTGGGATTAACCAGCTTAATTGGGGCTTGGACTTCACCGGCGGTACGCAGATTGAAATGCGGTATGAAGGTGTGGCTAACTTAGACGCGGTTCGCGCTGAGTTAACCCAAGCCGGTTTTATTGAGCCTACGGTGCAAAACTACGGTAGCAGCCAAGACATACTAATACGCATCGCCCCTATGGAAGGCGTGAAGAATGTTGAAATTGGCGATAGGGTAGTTGCTGCATTACAAGCTGCCGATCCAAGCGTTGAAAAACGCGGAATCGCTTTTGTTGGGCCAAATATTGGTGATGAGCTTGCCGAGCAGGGCGGGTTAGCCATGTTGGTTTCCTTGCTTTGTATTCTGGTATACGTAGCAATGCGATTCGAATGGCGCTTTGCTTTGGGCTCAGTTGTGGCGCTTGCCCACGACGTGATCATCACATTAGGTTTGTTCTCAATTCTACAACTGGAATTCGACTTAACGGTACTGGCCGCTGTATTGGCAGTAATCGGTTATTCCTTGAACGATACTATTGTGGTATCAGATAGGATCCGTGAAAACTTCCGTAAAATCCGCAATTCCGAAACCGAAGAGATCATTAATATTTCACTGACCCAGACCTTGAACCGTACCATTATTACCTCGTTAACGACGATATTGGTATTGATGTCATTGTTCTTCTTGGGCGGGGCGACTATTCATGGTTTTGCGACTGCCTTGCTGTTTGGTGTGATAATCGGTACGTATTCGTCTATCTACGTTGCCAGCTTAGTGGCGCTATGGTTAGGCGTAAGCCGTGAAGATTTGATGCCAACTGAGATTGAGAAAGAAGGCGCTGACCAAGAGTCAATGCTGTAGTAAATCACATTGCCCTTAAGGGCAAACAGAGTTGTACACTAAGAGCCGTTTGATTAACTATCAAGCGGCTTTTTTATTGGCTGAAGCTATGGGGTTATTAAGTTAAGGGACCTTTTGGGGGCGTTTAGCTATGAGTTGGAAAAAGCCTTTTCGAAGGCGCTAGGAGGACATAAAAAAGCGAGCCTTGGGCTCGCTTAAGAATAGGGCGTTACGTTTTTAAGCTATTACACTCTTAAGCTTTCAAATTCTTCACTAGGGTTTGCACGACTTTAGCGCTTCCAGCAACGATGTCACCATTATGCATGGGGTCGTTATTGCCTTTAAAATCTGTCACCAAGCCGCCAGCTTCACGAACAAGTAGTTCACCTGCTGCGATATCCCATGGCTTCAAGCCACTTTCCCAGTAACCGTCATAACGGCCGGCGGCTACGTAGGCTAAGTCCAGAGCGGCTGAGCCACTGCGGCGTACATCACCCGCTTGAAAAAAGATATTACGGAAGCTTTCAAGATATGTCGGTAATGCATCTTTGTTTTTGTATGGAAGTGCGGTGGCAAGGATCGTTTGGTTCAACTCTTTTGCTTTACTAGCACGAATACGGAAACCGTTAAGTTGAGCGCCAGCGCCTTTGCTTGCGGTGAATAGTTCGCCACGAATAGGATCGAATACAACTGCTTGGTCTAAACGACCTTTATGCATTAAAGCGATTGATACAGCGAAGTGGGGAATACCCTTGATAAAATTAGTGGTGCCATCTAGCGGGTCAATGATCCATTTGTAATCAGTGTTGCTACCTTCTACTACACCACCTTCTTCACCTACAAAGCTGTGATCAGGGTAAGATTGCTGGATTTTGCGAATAATTGCTTGCTCGGCTTCTTTGTCGACTCGGGTTACGAAGTCGTTACTGCCTTTGGCTTCAATCATTAGTTCAGATTGATTTTCAAAACCACGGGCAATGACGTTGCCCGCAGAACGCGCCGCGCGCACTGCTATATTCAGCATAGGATGCATAGTAAAACCACCAATTTTTAAAAGAACGTTAAGATAAGGATTTGTCATCCGTTACGGTTTAGGTAACAGGTGAACAAAAAATCGCCGCGCAGTGTATCAAACCACAGAATATTCGCAATCATAATCTGGATTTATCACAAACTATGTTAGCGTACATGCTTCAGTTTACTTATTTTTTAATAACAGATTAAGTGTACCTAATGTTAAAACGAATTCATCACGTGGCCGTTATCTGCAGCGACTATGCGCGCTCGAAACACTTTTACACTGAAATATTAGGGCTTAGCGTTATTGCTGAAAATTACCGTGCCCATCGCGACTCTTACAAACTAGATTTAGCACTACCCGATGGTGGCCAAATTGAGCTTTTCTCGTTTCCCGGAGCACCTGCGCGCCCCAGCCGTCCAGAAGCGCAAGGCTTACGCCACCTAGCGTTTGTGGTGGATGATGTCGAGGCCACAGTAGCTTTCTTGACGGCGAAGGGCGTTGAGGTAGAAGAAGTTAGAATTGATGAATATACGCTCAAAAAGTTCACCTTTTTCGCCGACCCAGATGGTTTACCATTGGAGCTTTATCAAGCGTAAAAATGATGTGAGCCATAAGGAAAATGAGATTAAGTGGTTGTTGGGGTTAGCTATATTAATAAGCTTGCAGGGCTGCAGTCACACCCAGGTTCATTTGTACGCTAAGTACCTTTCAGAATCAGAGGTAAACAGAATATCCAAGCAATTAAAAAAAGATGATTTTGATGTTGATGTTAATCAGCTTACTTTTCCGAATTCGATTAGCAGAAATAGCCTAGTTTACTCACTGATGTTGCCTGAACAGAGTGAGTTATCACGCTTAACGCAAAGCGCGGCGAAATTAGGGTACTCGGTTGAAAGTGAAGTGCCGCTTTTTAGTAATAATCATTCTTTTACCCATGACTCCATCGGGTTGTTTTTAATTCCTGATGATTTAGACATTTCTGCTTCGATATCCCGTGAAAAACTCATCGGGCGCTATTATAGCAAAGCCTGTGACGCAGATACTCAGTTGCTACTAAATTCAGATAACACCTACATCCTTGTTAACAGCCCTCAAGAAGCAATTAGCAACGCAAAGCAAGGTGAAGTGCAACTTAACCGTCAACAAACATTAATTTCTGGGTTTTGGAAAGTAACCCAATATCCTTACGTGCAGTTAAGTGGGCCGAAAAATCACCCTTGGGTAGCGCCGTTTGAAGTGGAAGTTTATGACGAGATAGAGTTTGGGGTGTCGGTAGAAAACACTTATTTGAAACCTTTAAGTGACTATAAACGCTTTGATTCTTGCCAATTTTATAAAGGAGCTGTGGGCTGATGTTCGGTGGTAATTTCTCCCTTAGAACATTTTCCCACATTTTTTAGTATGTGGGTTACTCTGTGCGCCGCGCCAACACTACTTTTGCACGCAAAATATGCTATTATCCGCGCCCTAAAATCCCCATAAATCACAGATAATCCTTTGTTATGCTAGAAAATATTAAAATCGTACTGGTTAATACGTCCCACACCGGCAATATTGGTTCAACAGCGCGCGCCATGAAAACCATGGGCTTGAGCCAATTGGTATTGGTTGACCCAGTATCGCCGCCAGACGGTAAATCTAGCGCGTTAGCTGCTGGGGCAGGGGATGTCCTGGCCAACGCGAAAATTGTCTCCACCGTGGCAGAAGCAGTAGCAGATTGTGGTTTAGTGGTCGGCACAAGTGCCCGTTCGCGAACGTTATCTTGGCCTATGCTTGAGCCACGTGAATGTGGTGAAAAGTTAGTATCCGAAGTGCCTAAATATCCTGTTGCCTTAGTATTTGGTCGTGAAAACAACGGTTTAAGTAACGAGGAGCTACAGCAATGCCATTTCCACGTATGTATTCCTGCCAATCCTGAATATAGTTCGTTGAACTTAGCCGCCGCAGTACAAACTCTATGTTACGAAATTCGTATGGCGCATCTTAGTGAAACGCGACATGAGACGACTGTGCAGGAAGAATACCCGCTGGCGGATGATCTTGAAGGTTTTTATAGCCATTTGGAACAAACCCTTCACAAAACGAATTTCATCATTCCACAACATCCGGGTATGGTCATGACCAAACTACGTCGCTTGTTTAATCGTGCTCGTCCTGAAACGCAGGAGCTGAATATATTGCGCGGCATCTTGGCATCCATCGAAAAGTCCAGTAAAGACAATACATAACTATGTTCGAACGTATTAAAGAAGACATCCAGAGTGTATTTCACCGCGATCCAGCAGCGCGCAATACGTTCGAGGTTTTAACGAATTACCCAGGGCTGCATGCCATTTGGTTTCATCGTTTAAGTCATCGGTTATGGAAGGCCAACTGGCACTGGTTAGCCCGTAGCTTATCAACGTTCTCCCGTTGGGCGACAGGAGTCGAAATACATCCTGGCGCTAAGCTTGGCCGTCGCTTTTTTATAGATCACGGTATGGGCGTGGTGATAGGTGAAACCGCAGAGATTGGCGATAACGTTACGCTATACCATGGCGTCACCCTAGGCGGTACTTCATGGAGTGCTGGTAAGCGTCACCCTACCTTAGAAGATAACGTCGTGATTGGGGCCGGGGCTAAAATACTGGGGCCTATTACTATGCATAAAGGCGTGAAAGTGGGCTCTAATTCTGTTGTGGTAAAGGATGCCCCTGAGAACGCTACCGTTGTGGGTATTCCTGGGCGCATCGTGATGCCAAGCGCGAGTAAAGAACAGAATGGCCACCGGGCTAAAATCGCCCGTAAGTATGGCTTCGATGCCTATGCTATTTCAGATGAAAACCCTGATCCTGTCGCAAACGCCATTGGGTTAATGCTTGATCATGTTCACCTTATTGATACCAAAGTGGAAGAAATGTGCAAAGAGATCAATAACATGGGAGGGAGCGTTTGCGGTAAATCATTGCCCACCCTTGAAATCGATAGCTTTGGTGATCATTTAACGACTGCGGAAAAGGAATCGGCAAAGAGGTCGTTCGATCCACAAATTTAGCGGTGTTGGTAAATTACACTGTAAAACCTAGCCCCCTAATACTTGACTAAAACAGTAGGATAAATACTTGACTAAAATAGTCGGGTTTGGGACAATAGCTGCAAGTTTTTAGCTAGGTGTTCAGAATGAAATTAACTTCTAAAGGTCGTTACGCTGTTACAGCAATGCTGGATGTAGCCTTACATTCACAGCGCGGTCCCGTGTCGTTAGCAGATATATCTGAGCGCCAAGAAATATCGTTATCTTATTTAGAGCAACTTTTTTCACGTCTACGCCGAGAAAAATTAGTAGACAGTGTGCGTGGGCCAGGCGGCGGTTATAAGTTAGGCCGCCAACCCAGCGACATTCCAATCGGTGAGGTGATTCGCGCGGTAGATGAGTCCGTTGATGCAACGCGCTGTCAAGGCCAGTCAGATTGCCAAGGTGGTGAGCGTTGTTTAACCCACAGCTTGTGGCAAGATTTGAGTGAGCGCATCAGCCTTTTTCTCGATGGCATTACCCTTGGAGAACTGATGGCGCAGCACGACGTGAAATTAGTAGCAGACAGACAAGATAAAACGAAACACCTCAATTATATTGCTGGCAACGAAATCGAAGTGAGCCTGCAGTAAATAAGCGGAGTAGACAATGAGCGACATTAAGTTACCAATTTATTTAGATTATTCATCAACCACCCCGGTTGACCCTCGCGTTGCTGCCAAAATGGCAGAATGTTTAACCAACGAAGGCAACTTTGGTAACCCTGCGTCTCGTTCTCACCGTTTTGGTTGGGTAGCAGAGGAAGCCGTTGATATTGCACGTAATCAAATCGCTGATTTAGTTAATGCTGACCCTCGTGAGATTGTTTTCACCTCAGGTGCTACTGAATCAAACAACCTTGCCATCAAGGGCGCGGCTCACTTTTACAGTAAGAAAGGTAAACACCTTATTACGGTAAAAACCGAGCATAAAGCCGTACTTGACACCTGCCGCCAGTTAGAGCGTGAAGGGTTTGAAGTGACGTATTTAGACCCAGAGCCGAACGGCTTGGTAGATATCGAAAAATTCACAGCGGCCATCCGCCCAGATACTATCCTTGCTAGCGTTATGCACGTGAACAACGAGATTGGCGTGATCCAAGATATCGCAGCTATCGGCGAAGTGTGCCGCGAGCGTAAAGTGTTGTTCCATGTTGATGCCGCCCAGAGCACAGGTAAAGTAGCAATTGATTTACAAGCATTGAAAGTAGACATGATGTCGTTTTCAGCGCATAAATCTTACGGCCCTAAAGGGATTGGCGCACTTTATGTTAGCCGCAAGCCTCGTGTTCGCTTAGAAGCTCAAATGCACGGTGGTGGCCATGAACGTGGTATGCGCTCTGGTACCATGGCGACTCACCAGATTGTGGGTATGGGGGAAGCATTCCGCATTGCTAAAGAAGAAATGGCCACCGAGAACGAACGTATTCTCATGCTTCGTAATCGCTTATGGGATGGTATCAAAGACATTGAAGCGGTTTACATCAATGGTGACATTGAGCAACGTGTTGCTGCGAACTTAAATGTGAGTTTTGCATTCGTTGAAGGCGAATCTTTGATCATGGCCCTTAAAGATATGGCCGTATCATCTGGTTCAGCTTGTACGTCAGCCAGTCTAGAGCCGTCTTATGTACTTCGCGCACTTGGTTTGAATGACGAATTAGCGCATAGCTCAATTCGTTTCACTATCGGTCGTTTTACCACTGAAGCTGAAATCGACCATGTGATAAGCGTAGTACGTAATGCAATCGACAAATTACGTGATATGTCTCCTTTATGGGATATGTACAAAGAAGGCATTGATTTGAATACTGTTGAGTGGGCTCACCACTAGTATTTGAATAATTTATAGAATTCACAGTAAGGCGAAATCGTCTTCAAAAATGAGGTAACCATCATGGCTTACAGCGAAAAAGTAATCGATCACTATGAAAATCCACGTAACGTGGGTGGTTTTGACAAGAATGACCCTAGCATTGCAACCGGCATGGTTGGCGCGCCAGCATGTGGTGACGTAATGAAATTGCAATTGAAGATTGGTGCTAATGGCATTATCGAAGATGCAAAATTCAAAACCTATGGCTGTGGTTCGGCGATTGCGTCTAGCTCATTGGTTACGGAATGGGTTAAAGGTAAATCAATTGACGATGCCGTGAAGATTTCGAACATGGACATTGCTGAAGAGCTTGCCTTACCGCCAGTAAAAATTCACTGCTCTATTTTGGCAGAAGACGCTATTAAAGCAGCCGTTGAAGATTACAAAAAGAAACAGCAGTAAACGTTAAACGAAAGAGGAGACCATAGTGGGAATTAAAATTTCTGAGGCCGCGGCACAACGAGCATCTAGCTTTCTGCAAAACAGAGGCTCAGGGCTAGGCTTGCGCTTAGGAGTCAAAACCACGGGTTGTTCTGGTTTAGCGTATGTGTTGGAATTTGTCGACGAGTTAAACGAAGATGACCACGTTTTTGAAGATAATGGCGTTAAAATCATTATCGATGGTAAAAGCTTGGTGTACTTAGACGGTACCGAATTAGATTTTGCCAAAGAAGGCCTTAACGAAGGGTTCCAGTTTAATAATCCTAACGCAAACGGCGAATGTGGCTGCGGCGAAAGTTTCAACGTATAGGTTTGCTATACGTGGCTGTCAAAGAAGCAGGCTAACAGGCCTGCTTTTTATTAACGACGATTAACACGTATCACGATGTAGACGCTTCCATTGTCTACACCTTCATAGGCCAAACTCAAAAGACGCTAATTGATATGAATTATTTTGCGCTATTCAACCTGACGCCTTCATTCGATGTAGACAAAGCGACGCTTGCAGCGACGTACCAACAACTACAAAAACTCACGCATCCGGATAAGTTTGCTACCGCCAGCGAGCGCGACAAACTCATTGCATTGCAAAAAAATGCGCAAGTTAATGACGGCTATCAAGTATTAAAAACGCCTCTAAGTCGCGCCGAGCACATGTTAGAGCTACGTGGTGTTGAATTACAGCACGAGCAAAAAACCATGCAAGACGGTGCATTTTTAATGCAGCAAATGGAATGGCGTGAACAATTAGACGAAGCTCAACATGCCAGCGATCCCCTAGAAGCCCTTGAGTCTTTAGATGACGAAGTGGCGGCGGATATTAAAAGGTTGTTGAGTGAGCTTGGGGCTTTTCTTGAGCAATCCGATGAAGCGGCGAATGAAAATGCTGCAAATCTGGTACGTAAGCTTAAATTTTTATTTAAGCTACGTCACGAAATTGAAATCAAAGAAGACGCGTTAAGCGACTTTTGAATAACTAAACGGTTTTTATAATGGCATTACTCCAAATTGCAGAACCTGGCCTGAGCGCGGCACCTCACCAACGTAAACTTGCGGTGGGTATTGATTTAGGCACAACAAATTCTCTAGTGGCGACTGTTCGCAGTGGCCAGGCAGAGACGTTAGGCGATAACAATAACCAACACCTTTTACCTTCAGTGGTCAGTTACACAGCTGATAACGTGGTGGTGGGTGAGCAAGCCAAGCGTGACGCTAGCCTCGACCCTGCAAATACCATCGTTTCAGTAAAGCGTTTCTTGGGGCGTAGTCTTAACGATATTCGCAGTAGTTATCCTGACTTGCCTTATGATTTCGATGAGTCAAACCCAAACTCGCCACTGCTCAACGTCACAGGTCGCCAAGTGAACCCCGTTGAGGTGTCATCTGAAATACTCACAGCTCTTCGTCTGCGTGCGGAACAAGTTCTAGGTGAAGAGCTAAGTGGTGCAGTGGTCACCGTTCCTGCGTATTTCGATGATGCACAACGTCAAGGTACCAAAGATGCTGCTCAACTAGCCGGATTAAAAGTGCTGCGTTTATTAAACGAACCCACTGCGGCGGCCATCGCTTATGGTTTAGACACTGCCCAAGAGGGCGTGATTGCCGTTTATGACTTAGGCGGCGGCACATTTGATATCTCCATATTACGCCTTAGCAAAGGTGTGTTTGAGGTATTAGCCACAGGCGGTGATTCGGCACTCGGCGGCGATGACTTCGACCATGTTATCGTAAAATATTTTCGCCAGCAGCTTGGCCTAGAGGGGACGTTATCAAAACGTCTGCATCGAGTCCTATTGGACAAAGCAAAGTTTGCCAAAGAAACCTTGAGCGATAAGAACTCTGTGACAGTAGATTTTGCCGATGACGAGCAAAAGACCCTTAGTCTATCTATTAGTCGAGAAACCTTTGAAGGTTTGATTGCTGACTTAACAAAAAGCACACTACGCGCGTGTCGCAGGGCGCTGAAAGACGCTGAGTTAGAAAAAGACGAAGTGCTAGAAGTTGTTATGGTTGGCGGTTCAACCCGCGTACCTTATGTGCGTGAACAAGTGGGTGAATTCTTCGGGCAAACCCCTTTAACCTCTATTGATCCTGATAAAGTGGTGGCCATTGGCGCCTGTATTCAAGCTGATATTTTGGTAGGTAATAAGCCTGACGGCGAAATGCTGTTACTGGACGTATTGCCACTGTCTCTTGGCTTAGAAACTATGGGCGGTTTGGTTGAGAAAGTCATTCACCGTAATACCACTATCCCTGTGGCGAAAGCCCAAGAATTTACGACATTTAAAGATGGCCAAACGGCCATGATGATCCATGTGTTGCAAGGAGAGCGCGAACTGGTTGATGACTGTCGTTCGTTAGCAAAATTTACCTTGCGCGGTATTCCGCCCATGGCGGCTGGTGCTGCGCACATTCGTGTCACCTTTCAGGTAGATGCAGATGGTTTGCTTAACGTCATGGCTATGGAGAAATCCAGTGGCGTTCAAGCTGAGATCCAGGTTAAACCCTCTTATGGATTAGACGAATCACAAATCAGCGATATGCTGAAAGCGTCCATGCAGAACGCCACAGGCGACATGCAGGCCCGCATGCTTAAAGAGCAACAAGTAGAAGCTGCAAGAGTACATGAAGCTCTACAAGCTGCGCTGAATGCAGATGGAGCTGAGCTATTGAGTGCAGCGGAAATCGACACCATTCAAGCCAGCCTTGTGGTGTTGGATACTGCAGGTAAAAATGATGATATCGATGCGATAAAGCAAGCGATTAGCGCAGCCGATGCAGCGAGTCAGATATTTGCAGAAAAACGTATGGATCACTCGATCAAAAAAGCATTAGCCGGTCATACGGTCGACAGCATTTAATTTTATTTAGCGTCAGAATTAATTTTTCGATTTAAGGAAACAACAGATGCCACAAGTTATATTTTTACCTCATGCTGAGCTTTGCCCAGATGGTGCCGTACTCGAAGCGCCTTCTGGCACAACAGTATTGGACGTTGCTTTGAAAAACGGTATCGGCATTGAGCATGCTTGTGAGAAGTCATGCGCCTGTACCACCTGCCACGTCATTGTGCGTGAAGGGTTTGAATCTCTTGATGAGAGTGATGAGTTAGAAGACGACTTACTCGACAAAGCATGGGGACTAGAGCCTGATTCACGTTTAGGTTGCCAAGCTATTATTAAAGATGAAGATTTGGTAGTTGAGATCCCTCGTTACACTGTTAATCAGGTCAGCGAAGGGCACTAATTAAGAATAGTAAAGTCGCTTTAAAAGAAACCAGCTTAGTGCTGGTTTTTTTATATCTACACGTTGGCAAAAATGAACTGTACATAAAAACAGGTGTTATGCTATATTTTGTACAGACACGCAATTGAGGATACAAATATGGCCATTATTACCAGATACGTCGTTGAGCATAAAGGGGTTGAAAAGTTTGTGACCGCAGATAAAAAAGAAGCCGATAAATACGACAAGATGTTAGAAGTAGCAGATAACTTAGCCGAGTACATCGAAGCTAAGGGGATGAAGTTCGAAGCTGACGTTTTAGAAGATTTGGCGATTATGCTGTCTAAAAATAAAGACGCGGTTGGCAAGATGTTCAAAGGTACTGAAGCGAAGTCTGTTTTGTCTGATGAAAAAGCTGAAGTGGTCGCCCTTGGTAAAAAGAAAGCCTAAGCATCAGGGGCAAATCACAGCTCAATACTGAGAACTTATACCAACCCCAGTAAATCATTAGCCACTTAGCGAAAATTTAAATATAAACTAAAAGGCGACCGCCAGGCCGCCTATGGCCTCTCAGTAGTTCATTCCTTACCACTTAAGAACTTAAGGTTAACTTGCCTTTTTCAGTTTTATTTTTTCAGCTTTTCCCTCGCTTTTGGGGGCACCTTTTTCTTTTTTGACAGCATCGTGCGGCATATAACGTGCTTTTTTCTTCGCTTTGAGCATGTGAATGTCAGCTAAGACTAAGCCGTCGATACAATCTCCGAAGTCAGCATCAATATTAAAATCTAGGAAATGAATACCACCGTCGTCATAGGTTTCCGTATATTGTTTATACAGGGTCGGAACGGATACGCCCATGTTAGCCAGCATATGCTTGAGCAAGATGAAATCTTTTTTATAATCATCGCCACTAAAACTGTCAGCTAAATCGCTTGCCAAGTGATAGGGCGTTTTCGAGGTGGCAATGGTGTCTTGATGGGTAAAGTACAAGCGGTAAAATTGTACTAACAAGTCTTTGGCCGCTTTAGGGTAGGTATCGCTCATGGAAACAGGGCCGAACAAATAGCGATAGTTAGGGTGACGCTGCAAGAAGGCGCCGATGCCATACCATAAGTAATCTAAACTTCGTTTACCCCAATACCTAGGTTGTACGAAACTTCGTCCTAGCTCCAGTCCTTGTTCAAAATAGGGCTGCATCGCATCGGTATAGTTGAATAAGGTGGCTGAGTACAGCCCGTCGGTGCCTGACCGAGCCAGTAATTTTTTAGCCTCACCAAAGCGGTAAGCTCCCGCTATTTCTAAATCGTCTGCATCCCAGAGGATCAAATGAAAATACTGAGTGTCGTATTGGTCAATATCGCGTCTGCAGTTACTGCCTTCGCCTACTGCACGAAAGGCTATTTCACGCAGGCGTCCAATTTCGCGCATAATGGGCGAACTACCCGTGTATTGATATAGGTAGATTGCTTTGCCATCTGTGGTTTCTCCTAGATACTCACAATCACGTTTTATTGCCCGGCTTAATTCCGTGCGGTTTTCCGGCATAGCGATGGCCTTTTGCGTGGCAAAAATACCTTGCTTACCCATACCGATGCGATAAAGGTGTTTTTTGAGTAATCTAACTTGCTGAATTCGATCAATTTTATCATTGGCATAGGATTCAACTGGGATCACTTCGCCAATACGCATTGGCAAGTGCCTACGCTTTTGTTTAAACATTTCTGTGACCAGAAGCATGGCCGCCAGTGGCTTATACAGCATGGATACGCCATAAAATAGGGGAGAGTTTTTAGCATCAATAAATACTGGCAGGATAGGGGCTTTCGCTTGACGAGCAATACGCAAAAAACCGCTATGCCAATGGGTATCGCGCACACCTTGGGGGCGTAGCCTGGACACCTCCCCCGCAGGGAATATCAATAGTGCGCCTTCTTGCTCTAAATGCTGCTGAATGTTGTGAATATGATCTTTTGCGGTACCACCGTCCATGTTATTGACCGGTAATAACATGCAGTGTAACGGGTCGATTGTCATCAACATCTGATTTGCCACGACTTTTACGTCAGTTCTGATTTCGCTAACCAATTTTATTAGGGCTAGGGCGTCTAACGAGCCGATAGGATGATTAGCAATTATGACCAAGCGACCTTGGCTTCGAATATGTTCACGCTCGTTGTCGCGCACCGAATAGCTAACATTAAAGTACTCAAGGACTTGTTCAACGAATTCCAGACCCTGGTGGTGTGGATAGCTTTGCGCAAATTCGTTGATTTCTCGTTCGTGAAGCAAATGTCTTAGCACAAATCCTGCTGATTTAAACAACCACGGCTTTTCAGCCACTTTAGGGTAGTGCTTGTGTAAAACGTCATTAACCGTAAACATAGAGAGCGCCGCTATTGCTATTATCCGCACTCATAGTAGCGATGATATATGACGATTTGGTGCTAGTTAAATGGCAATTTGATTACAGTTACAAAGGGCGAAAGTAACCATCAGGCCGCTTTGTTTTGACTTTTTGTTTTGCTCATACGTAGGTTGAATAGGTTGCTGGCGTGAGCCGTTTGCGTCCAGTAAATTAGCTTTATTTCACCACTTGCTAATTCGGTTAAAGCTGAACAGTTCTCAATCCAGTCTCCATCGTTGTAATAGGTTTTTCCTTGGATGGTATCAACTTCTGGGTGGTGAATATGCCCACAAATGACGCCGTCTAGGTCCATTTCTGTTGCGCGGTTAATACACGCATACTTATAACGACTAATGGCTTTATTAGCCTCTTTTATATGGCTCTTTAAATAGCCAGCCAATGACCAATAAGGGAATTTAAGCGATGTGCGAGCGCGATTATACCAGCGATTAATAAATAATAAAAAATCATATGCCTTATCACCTATCCATGACTGGAGGGGCCCGAAGCAAACTTCTTGGTCAAACTGATCGCCATGAAGTACCAATAATTTTTTGCCGTCTGCGGTGGTGTGAATGGCTTCTCTAGCTATCTCAATTTCACCAAAGGTGATGCCATCGTACTTTTGCAGTGGAGCGTCATGATTGCCGGGCAAAAAGATAACGCGAGTGTCTTCCTTTGATAAACACATGAGTTTGTGCAGCACCTTGTTGTGCGCTTCAGGCCAGCGGAATTGCTTACTCATTGCCCACATATCGATAATGTCACCTACTAGGTACAATGTCTCAATTGTTGAATGATCTAAGAAGTCGAGCAAGTATTCAGCTTTACAGTCTTTACTACCTAGGTGAATATCAGATAACCAAACTGTACGGTAATGTGCGCGATAAACCAGTGTGTTTTTCATGGTAAAACCCTTTAGCTGTTTAGGACTTAGGCTAAAAGCAGGGTTTTACAGTAAAGTGACGGTAATTTGAAAGTATCATGACAGTGAGCTCTTACTGTCGATGTGAAGTAATGAGCTCACTGGTGTTGGTCGGTGTTAATCTAGGGTTTCAGACAAGCGCTTTTTAAGCTCAATTTCCTGGTTTTGCGTTAAGGCTTTTTCGTCACTATTGCTAATGATGAATAAATCTTCAGCTCGCTCGCCGATCGTAGCGATTTTAGCCATACGTAATGAAAACTCCATTTCCACCAATAGGTTCCCCACTTTCGCCAATAACCCTGGCGCATCTAATGCTTCGAGTTCAACCAAAGTGACATCAGGCTGACTGGAATAAAACCGGACTTTTGTGGGTACGTCCAGCTGTTTCATTTGACGGGACATTTTACGGCGGTTCTGGTGCTCTTCACCCGGCTTGTTTAGCTGATTGGTCACAGCTTCTTTTAAACTGCTTAAGCGACTCGCCGAGTCAATCCTGTCTCCAGATTGTTCCAACACAATGAAGCTGTCAAAAACGTAGCCATCATTGGTTTTCATGATTTGTGCATCATGAATTGAACAGTTGCGGCTATCAAGCACAGATGCAACCTGAGCGAACAAGTTGATTTTATCTTTACCATACACCAGTAATTCTGTACCCGATTTAGCGGTGTGTTCATTGGCTTCTACGAGTAAAAAATCATCTGTCATAGGGTGGGCAGCTAGAATAACGCCCGCATGCCACGCAATTTGATCGGGCTTGAAACGCACAAAGTAATCGTCCGTTAAGCGTTTCCAAAACTGTTCAACTTGGCTTTCATTTACGCCGCGGTTTACCAGTAATCTTTTTGCTTTGGTCTGATGTTCGTCAATTCTATCTTGCAAAGCAACCTTGCATTCCAAGCCGTTATCTAAGGCTTTTTGCGTGAGCAAATACAGTTCACGTAGTAGGGTGGCTTTCCAGTCATTCCATAGGTTGTCATTGGTGGCACGAATATCAGCCAGTGTAAGCACATAAAGGTGATTAAGGTGATTGTGCGTGCGCACATTACCCGCAAATTCGTTGATCACCTCTGGGTCGTAAATATCGCGGCGCTGAGCAATGACTGACATCATTAGATGGCTTTCAACTAACCAAGCGATGAGTTCGGCGTCTTTATCATTAATGTCATGCATGGCGCAAAACTCGGCGACATCTTTAGCACCTAATTTAGAGTGGTCACCGTTACGGCCTTTACCAATATCATGAAAGATAGAGGCAATGTATAACAGCTCAGGTTTGTCTAGGTTACGCACTATACGGCTACAACGAGGAAAGCCTGCATTGCCCTGACTGTATTGAAAAACGTTCTTAACTAAACGATGGGTGTGTTCATCAACAGTGTATGCATGAAATAAGTCGAATTGCATCATGCCAACAATATGATCCCATTGCGGCAAATAAGACTGCAAAATTCCGTGCTTATGCATTATGTCCCAACCTAGACCAAAGAAATCTGGGTGTTGCATCAGTTCAATGAACAGCGTGCGACAGCGAGGAATTTCGCAGTAATATTGACTATGAAACTTGCGACGAGCTAAGCGTAGTTGGCTGAGTACACTTGAATGCAAACCTTCGATTTGCGGCGTATCTGCAATCAGTAATAGGCACTGCAGAATGTCTTCTGGCTCATTGAATACGTTGTCATGCCGCGTGGCGAGTAGACCGTCAGCAATTTCAAAGCTTGGATTGATAATTGAGCGATCTTTGACTTTGATATGTAATACGTCGTGGCCAAAGCGTTGCAATAACATTTCGTTAAGCTCACTAATACGCCTTACCGTTCTGAAAAACGATTTCATCATGCGCTCGACAGATGCCTTACCATCATCACCATAACCTAAGCGGCTGGCTACATCGTTTTGATAATCAAATAATAAGCGATTTTCGCTGCGGCCAGCTTGCATATGCAGTGCAAATCTTATGCGCCATAAGTTAGAGCGGCACTCTAGCAGCTCTTGAAATTCTTGCTCAGTGAAGTAACCGCGTTCTACTAGTTCCGTGCCCTTCATCACCTTAAAGTGTTTCTTGGCTATCCAGCCGATATTTTGTATATCACGCAGGCAGCCAGGGCTCTCTTTCACATTCGGTTCGAGGTTATAAGAGGTGCCTTTAAATTTAGAATGGCGTATTTGCTGTTCTTTTGATTTAGCGATAAAAAAGTCTTTGCTAGTCCAATAACCGCGCCCATGAAGCTTTTTATTCAGAGTTAAAAAGGTATCTTGGTTGCCTGTCAAAAGCCTAGCTTCGACCAAATTTGTTGCTATGGTGACATCACCACGCGCTAAAGAAACAGTTTCTTTTATGGTGCGAACTGATTGGCCTATGTCTAAACCAACATCCCACAAAAAGGTGATAAACTGACCTATGGTATTTTGCTGGGCTTGAGAAAGAGAACTAGGGCTAAGTAGCAACAGGTCAATATCTGAATAGGGTTGCAGTTGGCCTCTACCGTAACCTCCTACAGCCACCAATGCTATTTTAGTTTCTTTATGCAGGTCGAGTAGTTCCCATGCATGGCATAAAAGAGCGTCAACAAAGGTAGCACGACCAAGAACAAGGCTGTCTACATCGACTCGGGTAAACTCACTTTCTAACCAGTCGTAACTATCGCTGATGCAGGCTTTAAATGCAGGAATGTCGTCAGTGGATTGAATAAGTTGGATTTGATTTATTAACGTTTGCAAAGACAAGATACGGTCCTTTATTCAATTGAATGACGATTTAATTACACAGATATACTCTTAAGGTTCGTCTAATTAAAGCCTGATGACAAATAACTAATTCCGGCAAGAATTAATTATTTATCATAAGCTTAGAAAAGAGTTTTCGAATGACGCTTAATGATTAATGACGCGCTCTATTTCCTCATCGTCCCGCAGGGTAAGAATTTCCACCCCGGTTTCAGTGACTAATAAGGTGTGCTCCCATTGAGCGCTAAGGCTGCGATCTTTGGTGACGACGGTCCAGTCATCAGGCAACACTTTAGAATAACGCTTACCTGCATTCACCATAGGTTCGATGGTAAAACACATGCCAGCTTCTAACACTTCACCTGTGTTTGGGCGACCATAATGAACGACCTGTGGCTCTTCATGGAAGTTAGCGCCGATACCGTGGCCGCAGTATTCGCGTACAATCGAATAGTTATGTCCTTCGGCATGTTGCTGTATGGCATGGCCAATGTCACCTAAACGCACACCTGGCTTTACCATCTTAATACCGATGTAAAGTGCCTCTTGGGTTACGCGGATAAGGCGATCAGTCATAATGCTTGGTTTGCCAACCACAAACATTTTTGACGTGTCACCGTGGTAACCGTCTTTTATAACGGTAACATCGATATTCACACTGTCGCCGTCTTTTAATTTTTTGTCAGCCGGAATGCCGTGACAGATAACATGATTAACAGAGGTACAGATAGACTTAGGAAACGGCGGATTACCGTAATTCAACGGGGCAGGGATGGCCTGTTGTTCATTAACGATGTAATCGTGACAAATTTGGTTCAATTCATCTGTGGTCACGCCTTTTTTGACGTGGGGACCAATCATTTGTAATACATCTGCTGCGAGTCGCCCGGCAACGCGCATTTTTTCAATTTCTTGTGCGGTTTTTATAGTAGCTGGCAAAGCAATGTCCTAATTTTTTCGGGTCTTAATAAATGTGGTTATATCTTAACTTTTCAAGGCGCTGGTGTATAGCGCCTATACCCAAACTTGAATTTATCTCATTCTCGTGATATAAAGCGCCCCGCTGAAACAACTGTTCATTAATATGTTCTTCTGAACTTGTCATAAAACGGTTATTTACAGCGACTAACTTATATTTAATAACACACATACATCGACACAGTTTTCGGGGTGTTTGTGCAAGATTCGTCTGCACAGATCGAGACCTGGGATGTATGGAGGCCTAACCCCATATTAAGGAAACTAATATAATGGCAAATGTATCAATGCGCGATATGCTTCAAGCAGGCGTTCACTTCGGTCACCAAACTCGTTACTGGAACCCAAAAATGAAACCTTTCATCTTTGGCGCTCGTAACAAAGTTCACATCATTAACTTAGAAAAAACGGTTCCGTTATTCAACAATGCGTTGAATTACATCGGCGGCGTTGCTTCAAAGAAAGGTAAAATCCTTTTTGTTGGTACTAAACGTGCAGCAAGTGATTCAGTTCGTGACGCGGCAGTTAAATGTGACCAATTCTACGTTAACAAACGTTGGTTAGGCGGCATGTTGACTAACTGGAAAACAGTTCGTCAATCAATCAAGCGCTTGAAAGATCTAGAGCAACAAAGCCAAGACGGTACGTTCGACAAAATCACTAAGAAAGAAGTGCTTATGTTACAACGCGAAATGGCTAAGCTAGAAAACAGCTTGGGCGGGATCAAAAACATGGGCGGTCTTCCTGATTGTCTTTTCGTTGTTGATGCTGATCACGAGCACATTGCGATTACCGAAGCGCGTAACCTTGGTATTCCAGTTGTTTCTATCGTCGACACAAACTCAAACCCAGATGGTGTTGATTACATCATTCCTGGTAACGATGATGCGATCCGTGCAGTTCAACTTTACTTGAACTCTGCTGCTGACGCCGTTATCGAAGGTCGTGAGAAGAACATTGAAGTACAGGCTGAAGAAGGTGAGTTTGTTGAAGCTGCTGAGTAATCAGCCCCTTTAATATTCCTATTGAGTCAGTCTGTTAATGCACAAATGTGCATGACACGAAAATCTAACAGGGGCTAATGCCCCTGTTTTTTAATCCTAATTTAAGTACATTATATTGCTGAGGAAACGACAATGGCAGTGACAGCAGCCCTAGTTAAAGAATTACGCGAGCGTACCGCTGCAGGTATGTTGGATTGTAAAAATGCACTAGTTGAAGCGAACGGTGACATCGAGCTAGCAATTGAAAATATGCGTAAAAATGGCCAAGCAAAAGCGGCTAAAAAAGCAGGTCGTATCGCCGCTGAAGGCGTTATCTTGACCAAAGTTGCTAACGGTGTAGCAACAATGATCGAGTTGAACAGTGAAACTGATTTCGTTGCTCGTGACGAAGGTTTCATCGCATTCGGTAGCAAATTGATCGAAGTGGCGTCTGCTAATAAAATCAATGACATTGAAACGTTGAACGATTCAGTGGTTGACGGCGTTAAAATAAGTGACGCACGTGATACTTTGGTTGCTAAAATTGGCGAAAACATTTCTCCGCGTCGTGTTATCTCTGTTGAAGGTGATAACCTTGGCGCATACGTACACGGCGGCCGTATCGGCGTTATCGCTATCCTTCAAGGTGGCGACGAAGAGCTTGCGAAAGACATCGCTATGCACGTTGCGGCAGCTAACCCTCAGTTCGTTAAGCCAACTGACGTACCAGCTGAAGTTGTTGCTAAAGAAAAAGAAATTCAACTTGATATCGCTATGCAGTCAGGCAAGCCTGCTGACATCGCTGAGAAGATGGTTTCTGGTCGCATGAACAAGTTCACTTCTGAAGTAAGCCTAACTGGCCAAGCTTTCATTAAAGATCCTTCAACGTCTGTAGCACAATTGCTTAAAGCAAAAAATGCTGACGTTATCAACTTCGTACGTTTCGAAGTAGGTGAAGGTATTGAGAAGAAAGAAGAAGACTTTGCTGCTGAAGTAGCTGCACAAATGGCCGCTGCTAAGAAATAATTGCGCCATTTGCTTTTGCGAAAAGCTAATGTCATATAAACTATTGGCACCTCAAATTGAGGTGCCTTTTTATATGTGGACCAAGCTGTATAACGGCACGTACTTTGAAATTCAGTACATTTAGGTTCTTAACGCCTAAGTTTAGCGCCAAGCGTTGAACTATGTGCGCACAAAAGCAACTTAGGTAATGCCTGTATGCTAAGACGTACATTGTTATACCGAGAGTTATTGACCCCCATTATTCGTTAAATAAGGAACAGCCTGCCGATGAGTACAACACCTAAACATGCCTATCGTAGAATATTGCTAAAGCTAAGTGGCGAAGCCTTAATGGGCGAGGAAGGCTTTGGGATTGATCCGAAAGTTCTTGAGCGTATGGCCCAAGAAATAAAAGAATTGGTTGAACTGGGTATTGAAGTTGGCTTAGTCATAGGCGGCGGTAATTTATTCCGCGGCGAAGGTTTAGCAAAAGCAGGCATGAATCGTGTTGTTGGCGATCACATGGGTATGCTCGCGACCGTTATGAACGGTTTAGCCATGCGTGATGCGCTGCATCGTGCATTTGTGAATGCTCGTTTAATGTCAGCCATTCCACTTAATGGCGTATGTGATGCCTACAACTGGGCTGAAGCTATTAGTTTATTAAAATCTGGTCGCGTTGTAATTTTTGCAGCAGGTACGGGGAACCCGTTCTTCACAACTGACTCAGCCGCCTGTTTGCGTGGTATTGAAATAGAAGCCGATGCTGTGCTTAAGGGCACTAAAGTAGACGGTGTATATGATTCAGACCCTGCGAAAAATCCAGATGCAGTGTTATACAAAACCTTGTCTTACTCAGAAGTATTAGACAAAGAATTAAAAGTGATGGACTTGGCGGCATTTACGCTAGCACGAGATCACAATATCCCTATTCGCGTTTTTAATATGAATACCCCAGGTTGCTTACGCGCAGTTGTGCTTGGTGAAGATGTTGGTACCGTAATTTGCCATCCAGAAAAACAAGATAATTAATTAGGAAGACATTTTATGATTGATGAAATCAATGTAGACGCGCGTCAGCGCATGGAAAAAAGCGTGCTTGCGTTACGCGGCCAATTTACCAAAATTCGCACCGGTCGTGCCCATCCTAGCTTATTAGATAGCATCATGGTGCCATATTACGGCGCGCCGACTCCGTTAAAGCAATTGGCTAACGTGATAGCTGAAGACTCACGCACACTTGCCTTGACTGTATTTGACAAAAGCGCAGCACAAGCCGTTGAAAAAGCAATCATGCAGTCAGATTTAGGGTTAAACCCAATGAGTGCAGGTACGGTAATTCGTATTCCTATGCCAGCATTGACAGAAGAGCGCCGTAAAGATTTGATCCGCGTGGTTCGCAATGAAGCAGAAGGCGGTCGTGTTGCTGTGCGTAATATTCGTCGTGACGCCAATGGCGATATCAAAGAGTTGCTGAAAGAAAAAGAAATCAGCGAAGATGATGCTCACCGCGGTGAAGACGCTATTCAAAAGCTGACAGATGAATTCGTAAAGCAAATCGATGACATCTTAGCAGCGAAAGAAACAGAGTTAATGGAAGTGTAGTGGTTGCCTGATAAATGAATTCAGAATCACAATCGACCAGTAAACTCGTGCCCCAGCACGTTGCGATCATTATGGATGGCAACGGTCGTTGGGCCAAAAAGAAAGGCAAGATACGAACCTTCGGCCATCGTGCTGGTGTCAAAGGTGTTCGCGCTTCTGTGTCCTTTTCTCTTAAAAATAATATCAAAGTCTTAACCTTATTTGCCTTTAGCAGTGAAAACTGGAATCGCCCTCAAGAAGAAGTGGGGGTGCTAATGGAGCTGTTTAAAATGGTATTGAGCAGTGAAGTTAAGAAACTGCACAAAAATAACGTTAAATTACGCGTTATTGGTGATACTAGTCGCTTCGACAAAAAGCTGGTTGCGCAAATTCAAGATGCTGAGGCGTTAACTGAAAACAACGATGGCCTAATTCTCAACATTGCTGCGAATTACGGTGGTCGCTGGGATATTCTCAACGCCACCAAGGCGTTGGCTGAGCAGGTCAAAGAGGGCTCGCTCGAATGTGAGCAAATCGACGAAGCCATGCTCAACCGTTATACCTGTTGCGCTGACCTTCCTGAACTCGATTTACTCATTCGTACCGGTGGTGAAACCCGTATTAGTAATTTTCTGTTGTGGCAAGTTGCTTACGCGGAATTGTATTTTACCGATACCTACTGGCCGGATTTCAACGAAGACGCATTCCAACTTGCCATCGATAACTTTGCCGATAGGCAACGTCGCTACGGGATGACAGGCGAACAGGTCAGTTAATGACAGGTTCGCTTGCAGTTATCTCCACTTCCGCTTCTGAGGGCTCACAATGTTGAGAGAACGTATTCTGACCGCACTGGTGTTAGCACCGCTGGTACTGTGTTCGATTTTATTTTTACCTATGCTTGGTTTCGAAATTGCCATGATTGGTGTGCTTGGATTAGGCGCATGGGAATGGGCGAATATGTCGGGGTTTGTTACCCGCCAAACCAAAGCCATATATACACTTATTGTGGTGGCTATATGTAGCTATTTCACCTTTACCATAGACGTGGAAAATATATGGTATCAAGGCCAGCTGAATAGCCTTTACCATTATATTTTGGGTATAGCCGCACTGTGGTGGTTCATCTCGTTATTGATGATCATTGCCTATCCGCGCTTCAGCTCATTTTGGCGCACACGAAGAGGCATTCAAGGCGTATTTGGGCTACTTACGTTGATACCGACTTGGGTCGCTATCATCTCATTGCGCACTAGCTTGTATGACGTTGATAGTTTTTATGGCGCTTCACTTATTTTCTATGTGCTAGGCATAGTATGGGCTGCCGATATAGGAGCATTCTTTGTGGGGGTTAAGTTTGGTCGTACTAAATTACGCCCGAGAGTCTCTCCCGGTAAAACATTTGAAGGCCTAATGGGAGGCGTCGGGGCCTCTTCGCTTATTATCGCTTTTGCTGCACTTCATTATGCCGTTGACCCCAGCCGAATTTGGATCAACATTTTAATTGGCGGTTTGACGGTTGCGGTATCTGCATTAGGCGATTTGAATGAAAGTATGCTTAAACGCTGTGCGGGTATCAAAGACAGTGGAAACTTATTGCCTGGACATGGCGGTATCTTAGATCGCATTGACAGCTTAACGGCGGCATTTCCTGTTTTTGCCTTTTGCTATGTTTCGTGGATGGCTTAATGCAAAATATTTGTATATTAGGCGCAACAGGCTCTATTGGACAAAGCACTATTGATGTGGTGTTGCGCCATCCCGATTTATATCAGGTTTATGCGTTAACAGCTCATAGCCAAATAGATAAGCTCCTTGAGCAAGCCAAACTGTGCGAACCTAAGTATCTTGTGTTATCCAACGGCGCTAGCTATCAACATGCCAAACAAGCATTACTCGCCAGTGGAATAAAAACAGAACTTCTGTCAGGCGCGCAAGCGTTAGCCGATGTTGCCAGTGCCCATGAGGTTGATGTCGTGATGGCCGCTATTGTCGGTGGTGCGGGTTTGTTACCTACTATCGCGGCGGTTAAAGCGGGCAAAAAAGTATTATTGGCCAACAAAGAATCGTTGGTGATGTCTGGCGAGTTATTCATTAACGCAGCCAAAGAACATGGCGCAACGATATTGCCTATTGACAGTGAACACAACGCTATATTTCAGTGTTTGCCTCATGATTATCAATACGGTGATTTGGCGTCCTGTGGGATCAGCAGTATCTTGTTAACCGGCTCAGGAGGACCGTTTCGGGAAACGCCGTTAAATCGTTTATCTGAGATGACACCTGCTCAAGCATGTGCTCACCCTAATTGGGATATGGGACAAAAGATATCGGTTGATTCCGCCACTATGATGAATAAAGGCTTGGAGTTTATCGAAGCCCGTTGGTTATTTGGCTTACAAACGAGTGACATCAAAGTGGTATTGCATCCACAGAGTATTATTCATTCTATGGTGCAGTATTGCGACGGTTCAGTGTTAGCCCAAATGGGCAACCCTGATATGCGCACGCCGATTGCCCATGGCTTAGCGTTTCCAAAACGCATTGATTCAGGGGTCAAACCTCTGGATTTCCAAACCGTGAGCAATTTTAGTTTCGACGAACCTGAACCACAGCGCTATCCCAATTTATATTTGGCAATAGAAGCCTCTGATGCAGGCCAATACGCTACAACCGCATTAAATGCAGCGAACGAAGTGGCTGTGGCAGCTTTCTTATCAGGACAAATTGGTTTTAGCCAAATTGCCCAAGTCAATCAGCAATGCGTAGCACAAATGCAAGGATGTCAGCTCGATGACATCAATGCGATTGTTGAGTGGGATAAGGAATGTCGTAGTCAGGCACAACAAATTATTTCATCTTACTCAAGAGAGGCGCGCTAATGTTAGGCTTTTTATGGAGTTTAGCGTCGTTCGTTATTGCGCTGGGTATTTTAGTGGCTGTGCACGAATGGGGGCACTTTTGGGTTGCTAGGCGCTGCGGAGTCAAAGTCGAGCGTTTTTCCGTCGGCTTCGGTAAAGCTCTTTGGCGTCGCACGGATAAGCTAGGCACTGAATACGTTATAGCTGCCATACCTTTGGGTGGTTACGTTAAAATGCTCGACGAACGAGTAGACGACGTAGCAGAAGAAGATTTACCTCATGCCTTTAATCGTCAGCACGTACTCAAACGGATTGCTATTATCGCTGCTGGCCCGTTAACCAACTTTATTTTCGCCATATTTGCCTTATTCGTGATGTACCTTATTGGCGTTCAAACTATTAAGCCGATGCTCGGTGAAATAAAGCCAGACAGTATCGCCAGTCAAGCTGGGTTGATGGAAGGCTCTATTATCAAGCGAGTAGGAGAGCGAGGCACCATCGATTGGCAAGCGGTGAATCTAGAGCTGATTTCATATATTGGCAATGATACTCTGCCGCTCACTATTGCGTTGCCAAATAGCCCTGTTGAACAAACTAAAGTGTTGAATTTGAGCACTTGGCAATTTGATCCGGACAAAGACTCCGCAATTGAGAGTTTAGGTTTGTCTGTGTATCGACCAGAAGTCTTGAGTATCGTTGGTTTGGTGGCTGAAAACTCTGCTGCTGAGCAACTTGGTTTGAAGGTTGGAGATAAAATTCAGCAGGTAGATGGAACTACCATGGCAAATTGGGAACAAATAGTCAGTTATGTTGCGAAGCGTCCCAATGCTGACGTTGTCATTGAGGTGTTAAGAGACGAGCGTGTTGTTAGGTTGAGCGGCATGTTAGGCTCGCGCCACGATGGTGAAGATGAGATTGGTTACTTGGGTGTCAGCCCAACGTTAGCACCATGGCCGAAAGGGGTTTTATTCACTCACCAATACGGTCTGATTGACGCTGTTGTTCAGGCGAGCGACAAAACATGGCGTCTGATGACCCTTAGCGTCGAAATGCTAGGAAAGTTAATTACAGGTGATGTGTCGGTTAAAAACCTCAGTGGACCGATTTCCATTGCCCAGGGTGCTGGGATGAGTGCGAGCTCAGGAATAGTGTATTTTCTGAGCTTTTTAGCGTTAATTAGCGTCAATTTGGGAATTATTAACCTTTTACCCATTCCGGTGCTTGATGGTGGACACTTACTCTATTACTTTATAGAGCTTTTACGTGGTCGACCCGTTCCGGACTCTGTACAAGAGATTGGTTTTAAAATAGGTGGCTTATTATTACTCCTGTTTATGAGTATCGCCATCATTAACGACATTACGCGTTTATAATTTTTATCGGCCAAATTGGTCAAAGCACAAACATATGTGCGCTTAGGAAGAATGGTAATAAATGAAGTTTAAACAGTTAGTTGCTGCAGGATTGATGTTATCCGTTGCCAATATGGCAAAGTCGGCCCAAGAAAGTGAATTTGTCGTTTCTGATATTAAAGTCGAAGGTCTGCAACGTGTAGCCCTTGGTGCGGCATTGACCTACTTGCCGGTTAAAGTCGGTGATGAAATGAATAGCTTCCGAATAGCACAGGCTATTCGCTCATTGTATGCATCAACGCATTTCGAGAGCATTGAAGTGCTGCGTGACGGCGATGTACTGGTGGTTAAGGTGAAAGAACGCCCCACTATCAGTAATATTATTCTTGAAGGCAATGACGACATCAAAGACGAGCAGCTACAAGAAAGTTTAGACGGCAGCAATATTCGTTTAGGTGAGCCACTGGATAAAACCGTGCTGACCTCTATCGAAAATGGCTTAAAAGACTTCTATTACAGTATTGGTAAATATAACGCCGATGTAAGCGCGATCATTACGCCTTTGCCACGTAATCGTGTTGACCTAAAGTTGCTTTTCGAAGAGGGCGATGCGGCCAAAATTGAGCAGATCAACATTGTTGGTAACACCATTTTTGATGACGCTACTTTGTTCGAGCAAATGGAATTGAAATTCGATGCCCCATGGTGGGACTTCCTATCCGAAACCCGTTATCAGAAACAAACTCTAACAGGCGATATGGAAACGGTCACAAGTTATTACAAAGATCGTGGCTATCTGAAGTTCGATATTGAATCGACGCAAGTTTCCATGACACCCGAGAAAGCAGGTATATACGTCACCTTAAATATTGAAGAAGGCGAGCAGTATAAAGTCTCTGAAGTGGAATTGGTCGGTGAGTTATTAGGTCATGAAGATTACTTAAAGCTTGTATTGCCTATCACGCCTGGTGAGTTATATAACCAGGCTGAGGTAACGTACACAGAAGAATTTATCAGTAAGTATTTTGGTCGATTTGGTTACGCTTATCCAACAGTTACAACCATTCCTGATATTAATGAAGAAGATAAAACGGTTAAGTTGACCTTATCTGTGGACCCTGGCAAACGTATTTATGTTCGTCGTATTAACTTTGAAGGCAACATTGGCACTGCCGATGAAGTGTTACGTCAGTCAGTGACGCAGATGGAAGGTGCATGGCTATCAAATGCAACGCTTGAATCTTCCAAAAACGCACTTTCTCGTTTGACTTACATGGAAACAGTTGATTTTGAAACTGTTCGCCTGCCTGGCGAAGACGATAAAGTTGACGTTAACTTCAGCGTAAAAGAGCAAGCTTCTGGTTCATTCAATGCGGGTATCGGTTACGGTGATAGAACCAAGCTGAGCTTACAAGCGGGTATCCAACAAGATAACTTCTTAGGTACAGGTAAACGTATCGCATTGAACCTGAGTACAACGTCATATCAAAAAAGTGCTCAGATTTCTTATACAGACCCGTATTTCACCATAGACGGCATCAGCTTAGGTGGCTCAGTAGGCTATAGCGAGTTTGATGGCGAAAGCGCTGGTTTTATTCAGTATAACTCTAAGCAATATTCTGTCGGGGCAAACGTCGGTTATCCTATTGATGAGTTCAACCGCATTAACTTTGGTTTGACATACAGTAATGTTGAGTTGTTCCAAAGTACTTCTTACGAGCAGACGACCCGCTTTTATAATCAATTTGTGGATGAAAGTAACCCAGACGACTCTATTAAATACGATAGCTTCTTAGCGTCAGTCGCTTGGATCCGCTCTACGTTAAACCGTGGTGTTTTCCCAACTGCTGGTTCATCGCAACGTGCATCGTTCAGTATCACCACGCCGAATTCTGACGTTAACTACTTTAAAACCGAAGTGGATACCAAGTTTTATTTCCCATTGTCTCGTAATCAACGTTGGTCATTCTTGGCTCGCTTGAAGTTAGGTTATGGTAACGGTTATGGCACCGCCTATGGCGTAGACCAAATATTACCATTTAACCAAAACTTCGGTGCCGGTGGTAATGATTCACTGCGCGGTTTTGAAAACAACACAGTTGGCCCACGTGGTGTGCAGCTTACCCCTTCAGTCATCCGTGATATCGACGGCAATATTATCTACGGCAGCCCAGTTAACGACACTGTGACTATTTCGTCTCGTTCACTTGGCGGTAACGCCATGATCCTAGGTGGTGTCGAGTTAATCGTGCCTACTCCGTTTGTGGAAGCTGACTTCGATAATTCGGTACGGACTAGCTTGTTTGTGGACGTAGGTAACGTTTGGGATACTGAGTTTAGGTATGACCGCTATAAAGATTTAACGCTTAATCAACAGTTTAACAACGATCCATTAGAAGATTACAGTGATTACAAGTTGTATAGAGCTTCTGGTGGTCTTTCTGTACAATGGTTGTCGCCTATGGGACCTATGGTATTCAGCTTCTCTAAAGCGATTGAATCAAGAGAAGGGGATGACACGAAGTTTTTCTCTTTTAACATTGGTCAAACATTCTAAATCCAGTATTGTTTAGTGCTGAGAAAAATAACGATTAAAAATCAGGAGTATCTTTTGAAAACATTTACTAAAAGTCTTGTAGCAGGGGCATTAATTGGCGCAGCAGCATTCAGTAATGCAGCATTGGCAGAGCAAAAAATCGGTGCGGTTAACGTACAAGGTATTTTCCAATCTATGCCTCAAGCAGCCACAATTCAACAAGACTTAGCGGCAGAATTTAAAGACAAAACTGAAGAAGTTAGCCGCTTGGAAAAAGACATAAAGTATTACATTGAGAAGAATCAACGTGATGCAGCGACTATGAGCGGCAAAGAAAAAACTGAACTTGAAGGCAAAATTAATGCCCTTCGTGAAGAATATGCAGCCAAAGCACAGCCGCTTCAACAAGAAGTTCAAGGTCGTTTGAAAGAAGAGCAAAATAAATTGCTTGGTTTCATCAAACAGTCAATTGACGTTGTTGCAGCTAAAGAAAAATATGACGTTATATTAAACGCCAATGCAGTTGCTTTTATTAATCCAGAAGATGATATCTCTAAGAAAGTATTAGAGCAGGTTAGCAAAGTAAAATAAGTCCAGTAGGACGCACGTTACAATCGATAATAAGGTCTGACTTTGAATCAAACAGTTAGCTTACAGCAATTAGCTGATAAAATTGGAGCCACGCTACATCTTGCTGATGGCGACAGTGGTGATACGCAAATCCATTCACTGTCTACATTGGCGTCAGCGGGCAATGGTCAGATTTCATTTTTGTCGAATAGTCGGTATCGTAGCCAGCTTGAAAAAACGGCCGCTCAGGCCGTTATTTTAAAATCCGAAGATTTATCGCATTGTCAGTGCTCAGCATTAGTGATGGACAATCCCTATGTTGGGTTTGCACTCGCAGCACAATTACTTGACTCTACTCCTCGTTCGGCCGACGGCATTTCACCTTTAGCGGTGATAGCTGATGATGTTGAATTGGGTGATAACGTTAGTATTGGCGCGCATGCCGTTATTGAATCGGGTGTTAAGCTAGCAGATCACGTACAAATTGGCCCCGGCTGCTTTATTGGTAAAGGCGTAAGTGTTGGTGCCAATACTAAGTTGTGGGCAAATGTCACTCTGTATCATCGCGTAGTACTAGGGCAAGACTGTTTAATACAATCTGCCACTGTGATTGGTGCTGATGGTTTTGGTTATGCAAATGACAAAGGCCGTTGGGTTAAAATACCTCAGTTAGGCACGGTTATCCTAGGTGATCGTGTTGAAGTGGGTGCCAGTAGTACTATTGATCGTGGTGCGCTTGATGACACCATTATTGGTAATGGTGTAATTATCGATAATCAGTGTCAAGTTGCACACAATGTGATTATTGGTGAGAACACTGCTATCGCTGGATGCACAGTTGTCGCCGGAAGTGTTACTATTGGCCGCAATTGTACAATTGGTGGCATGGTGGCAATTAACGGACATATGGAAATTTGTGATAACGTTTATATTACGGGGATGAGTATGGTGACAAAAGCCATAGACAAACCTGGCGTTTACTCTTCCGGAATGCCCGCTATTGAAAACCGAGAGTGGCGAAAAAATGCAGTGGCGTTGCGTAACCTTAGCACCCTCAATCAGCGTGTCAAAACACTCGAAAAATCGCATTTAAAATAAGTCACCTCGCCAATTGGTGACTTAATTGAGGAGATAACCTGTTGGTTAATAATATCAATCAGCTTGGAATCGAAGAGATTCTTGAGCTTTTACCCCACCGTTACCCATTTTTATTACTTGATCGTGTTACGGACTATACCTTAGGTGAATCGATCACAGCCTATAAAAACATTACCTTCAATGAGCCGTGCTTCACTGGCCATTTTCCGGGTAAGCCTATTTTCCCTGGGGTACTCATCTTAGAAGCATTAGCACAAGCTGCAGGCGTGTTAGGCTTTAAAACTGCAGGCAATAGTGACGATTTATATTTGTATGCAGGGATAGATAAAGCGCGCTTTAAACATCCCGTCGTGCCTGGTGATCGTTTAGATATGGACGTGCGTCTTATAAAAGAGCGTCGCGGTATCTGGAAATTCCACGGTGTTGGCAGCGTAGATGGCAAAGCCGTTTGTGAAGCCGAATTCATGTGTGCAATGCGGAAACTATAACGTGATACATTCTACAGCTATCATTCATCCTTCGGCGATTATCGCCGATGATGTGAAAATTGGTCCTTATTGTCTTATCGGCGCTAATGTTGAAATTGGCTCAGGCACCGTACTTGAATCTCATGTAGTCGTAAAAGGCCACACTAAGATTGGCAAAAACAACCGATTCTTTCAGTTCGGTTCCATTGGTGAAGACTGCCAAGACAAAAAATATGCTGGCGAAGATACCTATTTGAACATTGGCGATAATAACGTTTTTCGCGAATCAGTCACTGTCCATCGTGGCACAGCTCAAGATAAAGCGTTGACTCAAATTGGCTCACATAATTTGTTTATGGCTTACGCCCATGTTGCCCATGATTGCGTTATCGGCGATAACAGCATTTTGGCGAATAATGCGACGTTAGCAGGCCACGTGCACATTGGCGATCACGTTATTTTAGGCGGTATGACAGCCTTTCATCAGTTCTGCCATATTGGCTCACATAGCTTTGTAGCAGGCGGAGCAATCGTGCTGCGTGACGTACCTCCCTATGTCATGATAGGCGGTGATAAAAGCACGCCACATGGTATCAATAGTGAAGGCTTGAAACGTCGCGGTTTTGATAAAGACGTCATTATGCAATTACGCCGTGCCTACAAGGTGCTATACCGTAATGGTCATCGAGCAGACGAAGCGGTTGAGTTGTTGAATGAAATGGCGCAAAGCACGCCCGAGGTTAAGATCATGGCTGATTTTGTGGCGACCTCTTCACGAGGTATTGTGCGCTAAGTCATGAGCGAAAAAGCCATTAGAGTAGGAATAGTTGCCGGTGAAACATCCGGCGATATACTAGCCGCCGGATTAATCAGCAGTATTAAGCAGCAATATCCCAATGCCATTTTTGAAGGGATAGCCGGCCCACGCATGCAAGCGCAAGGATGTACAACGATATTCGACATGGAAGAATTATCTGTGATGGGACTCGTTGAAGTGTTATCGCGTATTCGAAGATTGTTGTTCGTTCGCAAAAGTTTATATCAACATTTTATCGCCAATCCCCCAGATATTTTTATCGGCGTTGATGCCCCAGATTTCAACTTACGTTTAGAGTTACCTCTTAAAAAAGCGGGTATTAAAACTGTGCATTACGTCAGCCCTACAGTTTGGGCTTGGCGCGAGAAGCGCGTGTTCAATATCGCTAAAGCAACCGATCTGGTTTTGAGTTTGTTTCCGTTTGAGAAGCAGGTCTACGATAAGCATAATATCCCATGCCAATTTGTGGGCCATACCATGGCCGATGGCATCCCCTTAGTGCCTGATAAAGGCGCTGCACGTAGAGCATTAAAAGTACACCCAGACGAGCGAGTATTAGCCTTGTTGCCTGGTAGTCGCCACAGTGAAGTGAGCTTGCTGCTCGATATTTTTATGCAAAGCGCAGAGCTGTTGTCCAAAGACGTAAGCGATTTATGTGTACTCATCCCAGTGGTAAACAAAGAGCGCAAACGTCAAGTCGAAGACTATATGCGAGAGCATTTGGTTGACGTAAATTATCGAGTGGTTATCGGCCATGCTCGTGAAGTGATGACCGCTTCTGACGCTGTATTGCTAGCGTCGGGTACAGCGACGCTAGAGGCCATGCTATGCAAACGCCCTATGGTGGTGGCATATCGTATGAGCTGGCTGACCCACCAAATGATGAAGCGCTTATATATTGCTAAATATTTTGCATTACCGAATATTTTAGCGGATGAAGAGTTAGTCCCCGAATTATTGCAAGAAGACGTTAACCCTCAGAATATTGCTAGCAAATTATTGCACTACTTTAACCAGAATGAAGGTGAGAAAGCAGCGTTAGTCGCCCGCTTTACTGAACTTCATGGGTTACTCAAGCAAGATGCAGACGCACAAGCAGCCAAAGCGGTGTTATCGCTGATAGCACCCAATCAAGAGAGCAAGTAATGACCCAGTTAATTGCAGGTGTCGATGAAGTTGGACGCGGCCCCTTGGTGGGCGATGTGGTAACCGCCGCTGTTATCCTTGATCCTGCTAAGCCAATTGACGGGTTAGCAGATTCAAAAAAAATATCAGAGAAAAAGCGCCTCGCCCTGTTTGATATCATTATGCAAAACGCGTTAGCGGTCAGTGTGGGAAGAGCGTCACCGCAAGAGATTGACGAGTTAAATATCCTGCATGCCACCATGCTGGCTATGAAGCGAGCAGTACAAGGGCTAGCAACTCAGCCCACGTTTGTGCGCGTAGACGGCAATCGATGTCCTCATTGGGATTATGCCAGTGAAGCTGTGGTAAAAGGTGATAGCCTGTTTGCTGAAATTTCAGCGGCTTCGATTATTGCTAAAGTGACCAGAGATGCAGAAATGAGCGAGTTACATAATGCTCACCCTGAGTACGGTTTCGCTCAGCATAAGGGTTACCCCACAAAAGCGCACCTAGAAAAACTGGCTGAATTTGGCCCTTTATCTCAGTACCGAATGAGCTTCAAACCCGTGCAATTATCGTTAATACAGCGTGGCGGGCAGTTGGCAGGAAACTAAATGTCTGATTGTAAATTTGTACACTTGAGAGTCCACAGCGACTATTCAATGCTAGACGGTTTGAATAAAGTAAAACCGCTTATTGCCCATGTAAAATCACTCAATATGCCTGCGGTTGCGTTAACCGATCAGATGAACATGTGCGGCTTGGTTAAATTTTATGAGCAGGCCCATTCAAACGGCATTAAACCCATTATTGGAACGGACTTCTGGGTGCAGTCAGATGCCCTAGAAGATCATGTCTTTCGCTTGACGTTGTTGGCCGCTAATAACAAGGGCTACAAAAATATCACCTTGCTCATCTCTAAAGCGTATCTGCGCGGCAGTGTGCAAGACAAAGCCGTTATAGATCAAGAGTGGTTGGTTGAGCACAGTGAAGGGGTAATTATCCTCTCTGGTGGCCGCATGGGCGACTTAGGCGTTTATTTAACCAAAGGTAATGTAGGCTTAGCTGAAAAGGCTACCACCTTTTACCAGCAGCATTTTCCTGATCGTTTTTATTTAGAATTAACACGCACAGGGCGCTTAGGCGAAGAAGACTATATCCACCGAGCGGTGGAGTGGGCAGGGCAACACGACTTGCCCGTAGTGGCGACAAACGAAGTGTGCTTTATCTCACCTGATAACTTTGAAGCGCACGAAATCCGCGTGGCCATTCACGATGGTTACACACTGAACGATCCACGTCGTCCTAAGTTGTACAGTGAACAACAATACATGCGCACCAGCGAGGAAATGTGTGATCTATTTGCCGATATTCCCCAAGCGATTGAGAACACAGTTGAGATCGCCAAGCGTTGTAATGTATCAGTACTATTAGGTACTTATTTTCTACCAGATTTCCCTACCGGCGATATGTCTATCGCGGACTTTTTAGTGAAGGTATCTGAAGAGGGCTTAGAAAAACGCTTAGCGTTTCTTTTCCCTGATGAGGAAGAACGCCTTGCCAAACGCCCAGAATACGATGAACGATTAAAAATAGAGTTGGTGGTCATCAACCAAATGGGATTCCCCGGTTATTTCTTGATCGTAATGGAATTTATCCAGTGGAGTAAAGATAACGGTATCCCAGTGGGCCCAGGACGAGGGTCAGGTGCTGGTTCACTGGTAGCTTATGCGCTGGGGATCACGGATTTGGATCCGCTGGAATTTGATTTGCTGTTCGAGCGATTCTTGAACCCTGAACGGGTTTCCATGCCGGATTTCGACGTCGATTTCTGTATGGACAGACGAGACGAAGTGATTGATCACGTTGCTGAAATGTACGGCCGTGATGCGGTATCGCAAATTATCACATTTGGTACCATGGCCGCGAAGGCTGTTGTGCGCGATGTGGGGCGAGTTTTGGGTCACCCTTACGGCTTCGTTGATCGTATTTCGAAGCTTATTCCACCTACGCCGGGTATGACGTTAACCAAAGCATTTGAAGAAGAGCCGCGATTACCGGAGCTTTACGCCTACGATGAAGAAGTCAAAGATCTCATCGATATGGCGCGAATTCTTGAAGGGGTAACTCGTAACGCGGGTAAACACGCCGGTGGTGTGGTTATCGCCCCGGACAAAATTACCGATTTCGCACCCTTATATTGTGATGACGAGGGGAAAAACCCCGTCACGCAATTTGATAAAAACGACGTTGAAACGGCAGGTCTGGTTAAGTTCGATTTCTTGGGCTTGCGTACACTGACCATTATTCAGTGGGCCATCGATATGATCTCCGCCGGTAAAGGTGTCGATATAGATATCTTGGCCATTCCGATGGATGACAAGAAATCCTTTAAACTATTACAGCGCTCAGAAACCACAGCCGTTTTCCAGCTTGAATCCCGCGGTATGAAGGATTTGATCAAACGACTTCGACCAGATAGCTTTGAAGATATTATCGCGTTGGTGGCTCTATTTAGACCGGGTCCTTTGCAATCAGGCATGGTGGACAACTTTATCGACCGTAAACATGGTCGAGAAGCGATTTCATACCCAGATGCCACATACCAACATGAGTGCCTGAAAGAAATCCTAGAGCCGACGTACGGCATTATCTTGTATCAAGAACAAGTTATGCAAATTGCTCAGGAAATGTCTGGGTATAGCTTAGGTGGGGCAGATTTACTTCGCCGCGCAATGGGTAAGAAAAAGCCCGAAGAAATGGCCAAGCAGCGAGAATCATTTGAGACCGGTGCCAAAAACAATAACATTGACCCTGAGTTGGCGATCAAAATTTTCGATCTGGTAGAAAAGTTCGCTGGTTATGGATTTAACAAATCTCACTCTGCTGCTTATGCACTGGTCTCTTATCAAACCCTTTGGTTAAAAACCCATTATCCTGCTGAATTTATGGCGGCGGTAATGTCCGCTGATATGGATAACACAGATAAAATCGTGACCTTAGTCGACGAATGTCAGCGGATGGGAATCACCTTATTGCCACCAGATGTCAATGCAGGTAGTTACAAATTTACCGTTGATAGTGAAGGGCGAATTGTTTATGGCATCGGGGCAATCAAGGGCGTAGGCGAAGGACCAATTGCAGCGATCATTGAAGCGCGAGAAAACCACGAAAAATTCACAGATTTATTCGATTTCTGTGCAAAAGTGGATACTAAGCGGATCAATAAGCGCGTGCTTGAAAAACTCGTTTACGCTGGCGCACTGGACAACCTTGGGCCGCATCGAGCGTCTATTATGGCCACCTTACCGGAAGCAATATCTGCGGCAGATCAACACGCTAAAGCCGAAGCCCACGGGCAAAGTGATATGTTTGGCCTGCTAACCACTGAGCCTGAGCAAGTAGAGCAAGCGTTTGCTAAAGTGCCTCCTTGGTCTGAGAAAGTCTGGTTAGACGGCGAAAAGGTCACATTAGGGCTTTACCTAACGGGACACCCAATTAACCAATATGCCCAAGAGATCAAACATTACTGTACTGGTCGCCTAATAGATCTCAAACCGACTCATAAAGACGTCGTATCTTATGCGGTAGGATTAGTCATTGGTGTGCGGGTGATGACCAATAAACGAGGTCGACGTTGGGGCATTGTCACATTAGATGATAAAAGTGCTAGGATAGATGTACGTTTTTTCCCCGATCTGTTTGAACAATACGAGGAAATACTGCAATCTGACCGAATATTGGTGGTAAGTGGACAGGTCAGCTTTGATGAATTTTCCGGGGGCAATACAATAGGCGCCCGCGACGCAATGGACATAGTTCAGGCGAGGGAAAAGAACGCAAAATGGTTAAGTATGCAGTTTGAATCGAGCTGGTGTAATGCCTCAACACTCGCTAAACTGCAAGCAATATTAGCGCCTTATCAAGGCGGAAGCTGTCCGGTACAAGCCCATGTTGTGCATCCGGATGCCGAGGTAACATTAGCATTAGGTGCCCAGTGGTATGTTACTCCTGAGGACCAGTTACTTTTTGAATTACAGCAGCAGTTCGGTAAAGAGCATGTAGAGCTGGTGTTTCATTGATTTTGACAGATATAACATCTGTTCACGAATAAACAAATTAGGTGTGGAATGAGCTTGAACTTTTTGGATTTCGAAAAACCAATCGCTGATCTCGAAGCAAAGATTGAAGGGTTGCGTTTGGTTAATCAAGGCGGTGAATTCGATATTAGTATCGAGGAAGAAATCACAAAACTGCGTGAGAAAAGCGCGGAAATGAGCAAAAAAATATTCGCAGACTTAGGGGCATGGCAAGTATCTCAACTTGCGCGTCACCCAATGCGCCCATATACCTTGGATTATATCCCCCGTATTTTTAGCGAGTTTGATGAGTTGGCAGGTGATCGCGCTTTCGCCGATGACAAAGCAATCATCGGTGGCTTAGCCATGTTAGATGAGCAGCCTATTATGGTCATTGGACATCAAAAAGGCCGCGATACCAAAGAGAAAATCAAACGTAACTTTGGTATGCCTAAACCTGAAGGCTATCGTAAAGCGTTGCGTTTAATGGAAATGGCAGAGCGTTTTAATTTACCGATCATTACTTTTATCGACACTCCAGGTGCTTATCCTGGTGTGGGCGCTGAAGAGCGCGGTCAAAGTGAAGCCATTGCCCGAAACTTAAAAGTGATGGCAGGACTTAAAGTACCTATTATCTGCACCGTTATAGGGGAAGGTGGCTCTGGTGGCGCATTGGCAATTGGTGTTGGCGATCGCGTCAATATGTTGCAGTACAGTACCTATTCCGTTATTTCTCCTGAAGGCTGTGCGTCAATCCTTTGGAAAAGCGCTGACAAAGCCCCGTTAGCTGCAGAAGCAATGGGTGTTGCCGCCGGTCAAATTAAGGAACTAGGTTTGATCAACAGTATAGTGGAAGAGCCATTAGGTGGCGCGCATCGTGATCATGACGTTGCTGCAGCGAATCTGAAAGCGACCATTAAACAGCAACTCGCTCAACTGAAAAGCTTGTCTGTTGAAGAGTTACTCGATCAACGCTACGAGCGACTCATGTCGTTTGGTTACTGTTAAAAAATTGATTAGCTGCCTGTGTAAGCAGGCTGTTTATGTTCAGCGCTTTTACAATTACGTACTCGCGCTGACGTTGTTAGCAACCCGTTGGCAGATATGTCTTTACTCGACCATTTAGCAGCGCAAGTATCTGCACTGAAACGCTCCCACCCATCTCCCTTACACATTGTTATTGCTTACAGTGCCGGCATTGACTCTCATGTGCTATTACATGCTTTGTGGCAGTTAAAACATGCTCATATTTCCTCGTTTCAATTAAGTGCTCTCTATATACATCACGGGCTGAGTGATAATGCTGATAAATGGCAGCAGCACTGTGAAACTGTGTGCGGGGAGCTTGAGGTCGAGTTTGATAGCGCGAAGGTATTTGTTGATGTAGCTAGCGGAAAAGGGATAGAGGCCCAAGCAAGAGATGCTCGTTATGCCAAGTTAGTTGAAATAGCGCCGCCAGGCAGCGTGGTAATGTTAGCACAGCATCAAGACGACCAGTTAGAAACCGTATTACTGCAGCTAAAACGTGGCGCTGGCCCAAAAGGCTTAAGCGGCATGGGGCGGTGTTTTTCTCGCGCTAAACCTTCGGGACATCAAGAGAAAGTACACTTTTTCAGACCTTTGTTGGAGATAAGCCAAGGACAAATTCATCGTTATGCTGATGAACACGCACTGGTGTGGCAAGAAGATGAGTCTAATCAGAATATCGACTTTGAGCGTAATTTTATTCGCCGTGACGTTAGCCCGTTATTAAATCAGCGTTGGCCACATTTCGCTCGTTCGGTTTCTCGCAGCGCTTTGCTGTGTGCACAGCAGCAAGCGTTATTAGATGAGGTAACACAAGAAAAACTACACTCGCTGCTTAACCCCAACAACACCCTATCTGTTGAGCTTCTATTGGCGTTAACTGAGCCATGGCGTTTGCAAGTGGTGCGTATGTGGCTAGATACCCAGAATATTCTCAGCCCAAGCCGGGCAATATTAGCACAGTTAAGCAAAGAGCTACTGTTAGCCGCGCAAGATGCTAGCCCAGTGATACAGTGGCAGAAATGGCAGTTCAGGCGCTTTGAAAATGCACTTTACGTGATAGCCATTCCTGAACAGGTGAGTCCATGTGAAACATTTATACAGCCACCTGACGTTCAAAAATTACCCTTATCCTTAGGGGAAGTAGCGCTAAGACGTGGGCAATTATCCGAAGTCAGCGATGTCAGTCTCAACATAAACGATCTTGATATTGGCCCGATAAGCGTGGTCTTTGGCGGTTTTTCTCAGCGCTTCACACCGCAAGATGCACCTCAATCTAAGCCTTTAAAGCAATGGTTCAAAGAATGGAAGATACCTCCTTGGGAGCGTGCGAATATTGCCATCATCAGGCAGGGCGAGCAGATCATTGGCTTACTGATAAACGGTCGCTTTGTTGCTGGAAAATCGAATGGGCACAAAACAGCAACCCAGAATAAGTTGGATTCATCAGGCACCCTAACATACCAAAAATAGAGTGAAAAATGGCAAGCCCGCCGTTTTTGAATTCAGCCTATCCATTTATTCGTACTTTTAATTCATAACAATTGGATACACAATTGGCGCTCTGAGTCACGGGAGTGTCACAATACACGGGTAGCCTGCAGGCATTGACCCACTAACGCCTTTTTATTGATTGAAAAAACTCAAACGCTACCAATACGAACGCTACGCAGTGTTGTGCAAATTGGCTTATCCAAAAACCTTTGATCATGTGGAATTAGGATTCTCAGAGAACGGCCACGTTGCCATTAAAAACAGGCAGGGGCATGTATTGGCGCGTATTTTGTGGCAAGACAAAAAGAAAGAAGTGATCGTTGTTTTTCGCGGCTCTCAAGTCCTGAGCGACTGGCTTACAAACTTGTGTTGCTTCCCAAAGCGCAAGCGTTTCGACAAGACCGTTTATTACATTCATTACGGTTACGATAGACTGTTAAATCAAAAGGTGGCAGGGGCTGAGCCAGAAGCCGAAGCGCTGAGCATTTATCAGCAGATTGAAAAGGTACTGGCGCCGTTAATCGCGAGCGGTAAGCGAGTTAGTTTAACTGGCCACTCATCTGGTGGAGCAATGGCTATTCTGACCGCAGATTGGCTTGAGCGGCACTTTGACTCCCCTGTGCGCAGAGTCGTGACGTTCGGACAGCCATCTACCGGATTTAGAAGCTTTAATAAGCATTACATGTTGCACCGCCGTACATATCGCATTTGCTGCGATCTGGACATTATAACGTTTTTACCGCCTCTGCCGGGTATATTCAAACATGTGGGGCGCAACCTTTGGCTGCATAACGAGCGTATATACGAAAACATACGGCCGTCAGTGCGATTATATAAGACACTTACCAGCTGGCTTATCTCTCCTATTTCTTATCACTACATGCACAAGTACATACGAAACAAAGACTTTTTTGATAAGCACTGAGCTTCATTAGGGCTGCTTTACAGTGTTAGCTTGTCTTGAATGTAATCTAAAAAAGCACTGATACGAGAAGATAATGCGCTGTTTTTGTAATAAACCGCATTGATCTGCTCTCGCGGATGCGGGCTACTCACACTGCCTTCTAGTAGGCTCACCAAGTTATCTTCACTTATATCCTTGGCAACCATAAAATCAGATAACAGTGCAATGCCGTTACCTTGCAAGCATAATTGGCGGATGGTTTCACCGCTACTGCCTAAAATTGATGGTTTCAGGGGCGGTGACAGAACCTGTTTCATAGGCCAGTTATTCAAAGTGCTTGAAGAGGCGAAGCCGATAATACTGCAATCTTTAAGGGTTTCTAACGTCACCGGGAAGGCCAAACTTTGAAGATAATCAGGGCTTGCAACGATATGCAGCTTACTGTGACCTAACAGCCTAGCGTGCAGATTAGAATCTTCTAATTGACCAATCCGGATGGCCACATCGGTTCGTTTTTCTATTAAATCAATAATGCTTTCATTAGAAATTAATTCCAGATCAATAAGTGGATAGGCTTTGCGAAACCCAGCCATCAGAGGAACGATTTGATGGAGCATAAAAGGTGATGCCGCATCGATTCTCAAAGTGCCAGTGGGCGTTTTCTTTAGCTCGCGAAGTCTTGACTCCGCGTGACTTAATTGCTGAAGGCTAGCGCGCACTTCGTTGACGAAAAATACACCTTCTTGGGTTAACTCTACTCGCCGTGTTGTGCGATTGAGTAAGGTACAATCAAGATCTTGTTCGAGCTTTGCGATCGCCCTTGAAACGCGCGCAACCTGAACATCGAGTTGAGTTGCCGCGGCACTAAAGCCGCCGTTATCCACAACGGCTAACAGCATTTCCAAGGAAACGGTGGAAGATAGTATTGTCATAAGAATTGAGTTCCACTAATGAATAAGCTCCTTACAATGTTGGACTGTGTTTGACGTAACATTGTCACCCAACAGCTTATCTTAAATTGCCTTGAACTTATGAGCGCGATGTATTGTGCTGACTGATAGCGTCAATATATTGCGCTTGCTTAAGCTTTTGCTGGGCAGTGAGCTCAGCTGTTTTCAGTAGCAATTTACAGTGTTTTAAACCGCTGTTTTGTTCTTCATTTAAGCCTTCATCTTGGGCTATTCTCGCTAACACCTTAAGTAGACTCAGACCAATATTCGGGTTTTTGGGGGCGAGTTGCATCGCCTGAGTTAACAGCTTATAAGCAGGTGCAAAGCGTTTATTTTTATAATGAATAGAAGCCATTTCAGCGAGCTCTTTGGGGTTGTGATGAATTTCGCTACGTTCAACACGTTCTTGATCAATATATTCAGACATGACTTGATTGGCAAACTCATTGCCATGAATTTGTTCTTTCATTCGGTCTAGGATCGCCAAAGACTGCTCTCGTTGGCCGACTTCGTGAAACGCCTTTACCTTGTCTAAGTTATCTTCAACGGAGTGCCAGCTATTGACTTCGCCTTGAGTTTGCATCAACTCTTCGGCTTGCTTTTTGTTGTCTCCCAAGGTCAGCAAACGAGCTTGTAAAACCGTTAACTGGCTTTTGAAGTCGTTAACGTGAGTAAAATCTTGCTGAAATTTTGTGACTTTTCGTTCCATCTCAGCTAATAACTTTTGCGCTTGCGTGCTAGAAACCGTGCTGGCTAAATCAATACCTGAACGGATAACATTGAGCTGTAAGTCAGGCGTGTCGTGGATAGAGTTTTTAGCGTATTTCGCCATATTCTGCGTGGCAGTGTATTGGCCAAAAGGATCATGATTTAATCGAGCTAAATCCCACGCTTTACGATGACGCTGTATATTGCGCGGCGCCAGTTTACTCGCTTCTTTAATAAGCTCGTAGCCTTTCTCGTAATTCTCTTTATCGATGTAGTACTCGGTAAGTGTGTCATAGGTGGCGAAACGTGCGTCATCTCGCTCTAACAAATCATCTGCAAGGGTCATTGCTTGTTCAATTTTATCTTGCTTGAGTAGTGTCCTTAATAGCCCTACGACAACCCAGCCATAATCATATTGCGTGAGCAATTGCCGATAAAATGCCTCTGCATCAGCATATTCTTGCAAATTAAATAAACAACGACCGATCAAGCGATTAATTTGAGGATAATACTGGGCTAAAGATGCGTCTTGTAGCTGACGCTGGGCAAGGTATATGGCGCTTGGGTATTCTTCTTGGTCGAAGCAATAATTCAAACGATACAACTGACTTTTGACTTTCAAAATATAGTTGATCCGTTGTGCCACTCGGGACTTGTCCAACGGCTTAACCCAGAAATCATCTGGTTGTAATTCTATCACGCAATTAACGAGTTCGGCAGATGTGTCAGCGCTGAGAAAGACAACGCTGGTAGTCTTGGCGATATACCCTTTGAAGCGCATTTCTTCGAGTAGGTTAAACCCATCTTTATCGCTGCGCACATCAAACGCCACGAGAATGATATCGAAAGAAATATGTTCGCAAAGACGTAGAGCATAGAAAGCATTTTGAGCACAACGAACGTTTTCGATGCCCAGTTCGAGAAAAGCAGATTTTATCGTATCTTGTACAAGTGATTGCCCATCAATAACCAAAACATTCAGTTCTTTAACAGGTGGCTGCGGGGGGATCTTAATCAAACTAAATCCATTTAACGATGCTCATTTCTATCTTGTTGTTATATACCCAACGTTATAATGAACGATGAATAAGCTCAATCACTTTTTTGGGCATGGATATCTATTCAGAATGTGAAGTGGCGCTTGTGTATTGCAGCGCGTTTAATAACACCAACCTTTAATGTAGCTAAGAAGGTTTGATATAGCTATAACGGGCTACTTTTTATTGCGGTACATGGCGGCATCTGCGCGCATAAAAAGGCTGTGCTGTGTGTCATCGTCTTGATAAATGGCACTACCAATACTGCAACTAATGCTGTGCTGAGCAAGCAGACTATCTTCTTTAAAGGCCAGCTGAATACGTTGGGTTATTTGCTGGCAGGAATCTATGCACGTGTCGGTTAACAGGCAGCAAAACTCGTCGCCACCGAAACGAAAGGCAAAGTCAGTATCTCGCAAACAAGCTGAGATTGTCTCAGCACAGGTGACGAGTATTTTGTCCCCTTGTGAATGACCAAATTGATCATTCACCTGTTTAAATTTATCAAGATCAATAACCAGTAAAGCGAACTGACAAGGTTGGCGTTTCGCCTGGCTGAATAAACGGTGCATGGTGTCATCGAAATTGCTGCGATTTCCCAGTCCCGTCAGGTTATCTCGGGTGGCGGCCAATTTAATGCGCTCGTACTCTAAACCGTTTTTTAGGGGGTTCTTAAACAGCATGTGCAATTGTTGTAGAATTTGCCATTCACGCACGGCCAAAGTGCGAGACAATGAATAGTGGATCATGGCGATTTCTTCGTCCCCTTGACGCACCGCTAAGCGCTTATTATAGGGTTGACTGGTGAGTGTACCGTGGGTGATATCACTGTGATTCCACTGGATTTTTAATCCGCACAGAGGTAACGTATTTTGCAGTTGTTGGAAAAACAACTCGCTGAGAACAGCTAGGTCAATGGTGGTTAACCACTTTTGAAAGAACGCACTGAGCTCATGTTGATTTAAAACCGGCGCGTAATGGCTCGGATTAAACACATTTTCACCCACATGTTGTTCATAAAGTTGATTGAGTTGTTCCACTATTGACTCCTGCCAAAATATTGGCGTTTTCGCTAAAAATAGCGCACCGATTACGATAACGGTGAGTACTAAGCAGTATTCATGCCCAAAAATGTAATTGATTTAGCTAAGAGGTGGTAACCCTTGTAATGCATGGGATTTTTGCAAATATTTTAATCTTGATGGCGGTGGCGGTGGCCAGTGTCTGGTTATTTAAACGCATAAATTTGCCGCCTATTTTAGCGTACCTCTTTTGCGGGATCCTCGCAGGCCCCGATTTACTCGCTTTATTTGAACATCCTGAAGACATGCAAACATTTGCCGAGCTCGGGGTGGTGTTTTTGCTTTTCTCTCTTGGTTTGGAATTCTCCCTGCCTAAAATGATCGCCATGCGCCAAATGGTGTTTGGTGTGGGCTTAGGCCAAATGCTGCTGACTACTCTTGCTTTTATGGGGATTAGCATGCTCTTAGGTGTAGGGCTACCTGCTGCCATTATAGTCGGGAGTATTGTTGCGCTATCGTCTACAGCCATTGTTATTAAGCAAACAAATGACATGGGGATCTTAAATACATCTCGCGCCCAAATGGCGGTCAGTATTCTACTTTTTCAAGATTTGGCCGTTGTGCCTTTACTTATTGTTGTGCCTCTTTTGGCAATGGACGGCGGGCAAAGCTTAAGTATGGCGATAGCGCTTTCTATCGTGAAGGGCATAGTCGTCGTTTTCATTCTTATGTCTGTGGGTAAATGGATCCTGCCAAGAGTCTTTACTGAAGTCGCGCAAACTCGCACGGATGAGTTGTTCGTATTAACCACTATTTTGGTGGCGTTAATGGCGGCCGGTCTAACGTATTCTTTTGGGTTGTCGATGGCCCTAGGCGCATTTTTAGCCGGCATGATGTTAGGCGAGAGCCAGTATAAATATCAGCTAGAAGCGGATATTCGCCCGTTTCGCGATATTTTGATGGGGCTGTTCTTTATCACCATTGGGATGCGCCTAAACCTGACAGATTTGTTGGCTCAATGGCATTGGGCGCTGCTGGGGCTGGCTGCCATGTTGTTAATTAAGGTCATCATTATTCGTCTTGCCGGTGGATTATTCGGTGTCCCCAAAGAAGATGCATGGGCTGCAGGTTTTAAGTTATGTCAGATGGGTGAGTTCAGTTTCGTTATCGCTGCTTTAGCGGTTGATCACAATATTTTATCTACTCAAGTGGGTTCGTTGATCCTCAGTATTGGGATATTGAGCATGGCAATGACCCCTTGGTTAGTGACCCGTAGTTCTGATTTCGCTAAGCGTATGGTGAATGCCCCCCCAGTTGAATTCGAAGGTAATGATTCGGTTGCTGCAAAGCATGAACTGATGCATGACCATGTGATCATCATGGGGTTTGGCCGAGTAGGTCAGTCAGTGAGTCGATTACTTAAAAGCGAAGCGATCCCTTATTTAGTGGTCGACGCTGATCCCGTGCGCGTGCAAGAGAGCCAAAGTGCCGGCCAGCCAGTCTACTTTGGAGATGTTCGGCAAAACGATATCTTAAAGGCGGTGGGTATAGAGCGCGCTAAGTTAGTGTTGATTACGTTTGATGAGCACAACAAAGCCATGGCGGTTATCCAACTCATTTCTAGTTTGTATCCTGATTTACCGATAGTGGTACGTACCCGTAAAGATTACCGTATGAGTGAGCTATACAAGGCTGGAGCAAGTCAGGTAGTACCTGAAATTCTCGAAGGGAGCTTAATGTTGGTTTCCCAAGTCTTGCATTTATCCGGGATCCCTATGTCGCGTATATTGAAGCGCGTGCGCAAAGAGCGAAAGGGGCACTATGGCAATATGCACGGTTTCTTCCCTGGCGAAACCACCGAATTGAGTTACGAAAAGCAAGACAAGTTAGAGTTTTTACATGCTGTGGTGGTTGCGCCTAACGCCTATGCAACAGGTAAAGCTTTAGTTGATCTCAATGTAAATCGCTCAGGAGTAAAAATTAAAGGGCTGCGCAGGGACAATATTGAAATGGAAAGTCCCCCGATGAATATGGTGCTAAGAGCAGGCGATGTGCTGGTGATCAGCGGAAAGCCTAGACGAGTCGAACGCGCTGAACGTTACTTACTTGAAGGCGATTGATGACTGCCTTGTTATGTAATCACCGGAAATCAACTTGCTATTAAGCGCGGTTCCCATTTACCTACACCCGCTTTTATAGTGTTTTTTACCTTTTATTGAAGAAGTCTTATGTCCCATTCCCATACTATTACCGCCAGTTCTATCGCTGTTGTAACTAACATTTCTATTGCCCAAGGGCAAACCGTTACCCAAGGTCAACCGTTGTTGACTTTGCAGGTCATGGGAACGGCTTTGCCTGTGGTGGCTACGCATTCAGGTGTTATCAAACGACTGCACGTAAATATAGATGATGAAGTGGTAACCAAACAGATATTGTTAGAAATTGAAGATACGCCCCAAATGGCGTCCTCAGAGATCGAAGCATGTGCTATGTCGAGCACGCACAAGGCGCTGCTTGCTTTTGAAGCTCGCCAAGCCATGACATCGGACGAAGCTCGAAGTCAGCATATTGCCAAGCGAGAAGCACTGGGTTTTAGAAGCGCTCGGCAAAACGTTGATGATTTGTGTGAAGGTGCTCACTTTATGGAGTACGGCCAGTTTGCCGTAGCGGCGCAACGTCAGCGACGAGATTATCAAGAATTGAAAACGGCTACCGCTGCTGATGGCATCATCACAGGTGTGGGAAAGGTCAATAGTCAGACTTTGTCGTTGGTTGAAACGAGTGCAGGTTTTAAAACGGCGCTCATCGTTAATGACTACAGCGTGCTGGCAGGCACCCAAGGGTTCTTTCACCATCAAAAGCTAGACCGTATTTTGGCTGTGGCGCAAGAGCAGACTCTTCCTGTCATCATGTTTACCGAAGGCGGTGGCGGGCGGCCCGGTGATACTGATATCACCATAGTTAATTCGGGACTGCAGTGCGCGTCATTTTCAAGCTGGGCGGCATTAAGTGGTATTGTACCGCGTATTAGTGTTGCTAATGGTTACTGTTTTGCCGGCAATGCGGCATTGTTTGGTGCGGCAGATATTCGAATCGCAACCAAAAGATCGTGGATTGGAATGGCCGGTCCGGCCATGATCGAAGGTGGCGGCTTAGGCGTGGTCAATGCAAAAGAAATTGGCCCAATAGAAACACAAGCTAAAAATGGCGTGGTGGACATAGTTGCCGACGATGAAGCTCACGCCACCTATCTAGCAAAACGCTGTTTGGGGTATTTTCAAGGCGCTATCACGTACTCAGAGCAAGAGCAGGCTGAGAAAGACGCCCAGCAAACCAGTTTACGAGACGTACTGCCTGATGATCGCCGCTTTGTGTACGATATGCGAAAAGCGATCGATATACTGGCTGATAACGACAGTTTTACTGAGTTACAGCGCCAATTCGGTGGAGCGATTATCACCGGCTTTATAAGACTCGAGGGCAGGCCCGTTGGCATATTGGCGAGTGATTGTAAGGTGCTCGGGGGAGCGATAGACGTAGAAGCCGGAGAGAAAGCGGCTGAGTTTATGCAATTTTGCAATGGCTTCTCAATTCCGTTGTTGAGTTTATGTGATACCCCAGGCTTTATGGTGGGGCCTGAGCATGAACAGCGCGGGGCCGTGCGCAGGTTAGCCAAGTTGTTTACCTCTGGTGCTAAGCTCACTGTGCCGTTAGTTGCTGTGGCAATACGCAAGTGTTACGGCCTAGGTGCTCAAGCGTTGCTAGGTGGTAGTACCATGAAACCTCACTATATGTTGTCATGGCCTAGCGGAGAATTTGGCGGGATGGGCCTAGAAGGGGCCGTTAAATTAGGGTTCAGTAAAGAACTCGCGGCGCTAGATGACCCTATCGCACGCCAAGCGTTATTTGAAAAACTCGTTGCTAAGCAATATGCAAATGGTCAAGCTACAGAAGTAGCCAGTGTGCTTGAAATTGATGCGGTCATCGATCCGGCTAATACCCGTCAGGTCATACTCCAGACGTTATTTTCGTAAATACAGTTTATTCTTTAGTGCCTACAAACGGTTTTGATCGTGCTTTAGCGGCAACATGCGTATGATAGCGCCAATTAAAGCTCGATGAACACATTGAGTCCAGTGAACAGATAGGAATTCCCATGATCAATAACGATGTGATGCGTCGTATCCGCTATATTTTCGATTTTAATGATAAACAAATGCTCGACGTGTTCGCTCAGGCTGAATACCCGGCCACCACAGCGCAATTACACAGCTGGTTGCGAAAAGAAGAAGAGCCTGAATTTGTTCGCATAACGGATCTGCAGTTCGCGTTATTTTTAAACGGTTTGATCAATCTGAAACGGGGTAAGCGCGAGGGCGCACCGGCGCCGGTAGAGCGTGTGCTGACAAATAATATTATTTTAATGAAACTGAAAATTGCGCTTAATCTGCAAGCAGAAGATATTCTGGCTATTATGGAAAAGAGCGACTTTCGTCTGTCTAAGCATGAATTAAGCGCCTTGTTTCGTAAGCCCGGTAACCGCCATTACCGAGAATGCCAAGACCAGTTCTTACGTAATTTTTTAAAAGGGTTGCAGCTAAAATTACGTGGCGAAGCCGAGCAAGATTAACTGGCAGCTCAACGTAGCGACACGTGGCTTCCTCAACGATAAGCGCGCTATATTGCCAGAAAATGCCGGATTTCTTCCGCTCTTGCTAGGCCATCTTTAAAGCCTAGCTCGATTAACTCTTTACAGTATTCTTTTTCAAACAGAAGGTAACTGAGTATCGAGGAATCCGCATTATTGTGTAATCCCATTATCTTAAGCAGTGATTTTATGCCTGATGGCATTTGATGAAAGTGCCGTGCGGCCATGTCGTTAAAGGTCACACTAGGATTAATCACTAAGCAATCAATCGTCTTGAGCGCACTCTTTTGGCGTTGCTCGGCATCTAATTGTTCCAGCGTTTGATTGATGCGATGCAACCGCTCCAGATCAGAGCGTAAGGTGTCAGCGAAAATAGTATCGAGTAAATGCCCAGCAATTTCTAAGCTACTTGGGTAATGAATAACGTCAGTAAAGCGCGGAGCACGTTCGGGTTGTTCCACACCTATCACGAATATTTTTTGGGCGCCAAGATGGATAGCAGGGCTGAGAGGCGAAAGCTGGTGGACTGAGCCATCACCCAAAAATTCCCCGTCTAACTTAACAGGAGGGAACACTAACGGAATGGCTGATGACGCCATTAAGTGCTCGCTATGCAGAGCGGTTTTGATTCCTCTGCGCTGCTGCCTCTGCCAAGGCTGTATATCTTGATGTCCTTGAAAATAGCTAATTGAATCGTGGGTGCTATAGCTTGATGCACTGATACTGATTGCCCGTAAATATCCTCTTGCCACGTTATTATCAATGCGTTTGAAATCCAAACGATGACGAATGAGTTTACGCAGAGGTTGGTTGTTCAATAAACTACTGGCTTGCTTTTGATTTAAGGTGGACTGAAAACTGCGGAAATAACTTTGTGCTAGATGCGAATACACGTCACGTATACCACTTCCGTACACTTGCCGAGTGGTGAAATTTTTCCACACATGTTCTAACTTGCGAATACCTAAATGATAACAAGATGCATAGCATGCGAGTCCCGTAGCATTAATTGCCCCAGCTGAACTTCCGCATACGATAGGAAAGGGGATCCCTTGGTTTCTAGGTAAGTAAGCGCTGATAGATTTCAGCACGCCCAATTGGTATGCGGCCCTTGCGCCGCCGCCGGATAAAAGCAACGCGTAATGATTACGTTCATGCATGGTAAATTAGGATCCTGCCTTTTCTATTACAAAGCGATGCTCATACCTTCTGCTGCAGCGAATAGCTCGAGATCAGCTTGGGCTATACCCACTAGCTCTTGGCAGTGTGCTTCTACGGCAGCAATATTATCGTCGGTGCGTGTGTGATCATGACTATACAGAGCTAGACGTTTAGCACGACATGCCATGGTCAATTTTACCGCTTCTTCGGCCACTGAGTGACCCCATCCCGCTTTGCCTGGCATATCCGCCAGCATATATTGGGCATCATGAATGACTAAGTCTGCATCACGGGCGAATTCCACCCAATCAAGAAAGTCAGTGCTTTTCTTGTATGGGGGATACAGTTCATTGTCGGTAATGTATACCACTTTACTGCCATCGGCGGTAATACAATATGCACTGCCTCCACCTGGATGATTAATTTTTTGGCGTTGAATTTTTGCCTCACCGATATGCCACTGGCGCAGATTATCAGGCTTTGCCTCAAGAGAAATAGCCGAAGGTAAGCTATGAAAAGGAACGGGAAAGTAGCTACCACTCATTTGGCGTAAAATATTATCGTGCTCAGCTAAAGTCGTTTGTCCTGGGGTGATAAAAATATTGCGCTGGGGTTGGTATATAGGCGTAAAAAAGGGGAAACCTTGGATATGATCCCAGTGATTGTGGGTCAATAACAAATGTATATCCCCTTCTTTAGCGGCAAGTTTCTGGCCTAATGTGCGAATACCTGTGCCCGCATCAATGATGATGTCATTGCCGTCATTTAGCTCGATATGTACACAGGCTGTATTGCCGCCATACTTAATATACTCTGCACCAGGGGTAGGTATTGAGCCCCGAACGCCGTAAAAAGTTAATCGCATCTATATACTCAATTATCCAGTGTTGCAGGCGGGTGAAATGGGGATTAGCCCAGCAAGTAGCGAGTTTTTCACCGTTGATCTTGTTGAAGATTAGCACTAAACCGTGCTTTCAATAAGCCTTAATATTATACGCGGGTATGTGGTGAGTTCTTAATACCAACTCCATTAGATAATTAGCCACTCAGCGAAAATTTGAAGGAATTGGTATAAGCGGCGCATTGGAAAAAGCGCAATAAAAAAACGCAATAAAAAAGCGCAGTGTGAATGCGCTTCTATTGTTTAATAGTTGTCCGGCATTTGTTCAACATTGGGAATATTGAAACCCGTGGTTGAAGTATGCTTATCTTGGCGATTACAGCGTCGTGATGAATTCCGCCAACTGCGGAATATCAATCAGCTGCTTTTCACCACTACGACGATTTTTATATTCGACTTTTTGTTCGTCAAGGTTGCGCTCACCGATAACAATCGTGTGCGGTACACCTACTAATTCCATGTCGTTAAACATAACACCTGGGCGCTCTTTACGATCGTCGAACAATACTTCGACTCCAGCAGCTTTGAGTTGGGCGTACAAGTCTTCTGCTACTTGTTGTATACGATGGGATTTGTGCATATTCATCGGTACGATCGCGACTTTAAAAGGTGCTATTGCATCAGGCCAAATAATGCCGTACTTATCGTGATTTTGCTCAATCGCCGCGGCAACGATACGGGAAACCCCAATGCCATAACAACCCATATTAAGCACTTGATGTTTACCGTTTTCATCTAGTACACCGCAGTTTAATGCTTCCGAGTACTTACTACCGAGCTGGAAGATGTGACCAACTTCAATACCACGCTTGATCTCAAGAGTACCTTGACCATCTGGCGATGGATCTCCGGCTTGTACATTGCGTATGTCTGCTTCTTGGAACTCCTTTGCATCGCGCTCCCAGTTAGCGCCTGTGTAATGCACGTCATTTTCATTAGCGCCGCACACAAAGTCTGCTAACACCGCCGCGCTGCGATCAGCGATAACAGGTATATTTAAACCAACCGGCCCTATAGAGCCGATTGAACAACCGATAGTGTCTTCAATTTGCGCTTCACTGGCCATAGTAAGCGGAGCATAAACGCCGTCTATTTTCTCTGCTTTGAGTTCATTTAATTGGTGATCCCCACGCAGTACCAGCGCTATAAGTCCTTGCTGTCCCTTGTCATCCGCTTCGCCCAGTACGATCAGGGTTTTCACGGATTGTTCAGCAGGCATGTTAAGCAACGCACTGACTTGTTCGATGGTTTTCGCATTTGGCGTGGCTACTTTGGTTAACTCAGCACTGGGAGCGGGGCGTGAAAATTGTGGGGCTAGCGCCTCCGCTTTTTCGATGTTAGCCGCATAATCTGATGCGTTACTGAAGGCAATATCATCTTCACCTGAGTCAGCCAACACGTGGAATTCGTGAGAGGCATTACCTCCAATGGAGCCGTTATCGGCAATCACTGGGCGGAATTCTAGATTGATGCGCTCAAACACACGGCAATATGCTGCGAACATGTCATCGTAGGTTTTGTTCAAGCATTCATTGCTTAAATGAAACGAGTAAGCATCTTTCATAGTGAATTCACGACCACGCATCACCCCAAAACGCGGGCGAACTTCATCACGGAATTTTGTCTGAACTTGGTAAACGTTCAATGGCAATTGCTTATAGCTGCTCACTTCATTTTTGACTAAAGCGGTCACCACTTCTTCATGAGTTGGGCCTAATACGAAGTCACGGTAATGACGGTCTTTTATGCGTAAAAGCTCAGGGCCATACTCGTCCCAGCGACCAGACTCTTGCCACAAATCGGCAGGTTGTACGACAGGCATCAATATTTCTAACGAACCGGCACGATCCATCTCTTCGCGCACGATTTGAGCGACTTTGTTTAACACACGCAAGCCAGTGGGTAACCATGTGTAAAGTCCTGATGCTAGCTTGCGAACCAAGCCTGCACGTAGCATAAGCTGGTGGCTGATGACTTCTGCATCAGCAGGTGTTTCTTTTTGGGTCGATAATAAATATTGGCTTGTGCGCATTGGCGTGAGCTTCTCAATTAGGTATAGGTTAGAAATCGGCGGCTATTCTACCAGCCACACAGGCTGGGCTAAAGTCCCTAAACAGTAAATCTTGTTAATCTTTATGCGCTTGCGGCTCGTGATTGTGCGTGATACTTACAACATAGTTGGCCTTAGCGCTGACTCGCCAGCGTATGTTCAGATCATAAAGGCTCATACCATACTCTTCGTCGCTGTCTTGCTCAGCTTTATAAGCGGGACGTGGATCTTGCGCCAGTACTTGCTCGATCAGTACGCTAAGCATGGGATAATTGGCTTGCCAGTGGGCCAACTGCTTGGCAGATTGGTTTTCAAAATATACCGGCATCAGGGTAGGGCGCTCGGCGGCAAAACCACCTATTGCCTCAGGGATGCTGTCAGCCCAAGGTACATAAGGTTTAATGTCGATGATTGGCGTCCCATCAAGTAAATCGACCCCTTTGACATGCAGGCTTAAGCGCCCGTTTTTGTGCTCAACTTTATCATATTGAACAACAGACATTCCGATAGCATTTGGCCTAAAAGTGCTGCGTGTGGCAAGCACGCCTTGTTTCTTGTTTCCACCTAGACGAGGAGGGCGCACCATGGGGGACCAACCTTTTTCTACGGTTTGGTGAAATTGAAACAGCAGCCACAAATGACTGAATTGCTCAATACCCCTTAACATGTTCGGATCGCTAAACTCCGTGTGAAATACAATTTCGCCACTGGCGGCATCAACCAGATTCGGCTGCCTAGGAATAGCGAACTTCTGTTGGTACGGGGTGCGAATTACGCCCAATGGCCTTAGGTTGATGTGATCCTGTACCGGCAGGGTTTCATCTCGATTCATAAAATGGGGTCACTTTGTTGCAAAAGTTATAAAAATTTTATCTATGGTAAGCGCCCAGAGACGCTATCTCAAAAGTTAATTTTGTCCTGAAGCCCACACGGGAGCTTTATTATCAGAATTGCTGCGGCTAAAGAGCCGCAGGTCTTGAAGCTTGGAGCAATGCAGGTGGTATTTACTCTGCGCTTTGGTACCATTCAGCTCTAATTACTATTTAGGTCAAATACGTGTTTGAATTTAGCCCGCACTCTAAACAATTGGCGTCTAGCCTCTTCCTTGAACGTTTGATTGCTGATCAAACGTTCGATCAGTTCCATTTCATCAATGATCGTATTGTTAGCAGGTCTGTTCACGAACATTTCACCCCCAGCAAGCTCAGCTTAAAGGGCTTCGATTTAACCACAGAGCACAGCAGCTTGGTTATCTTCGCTGAGGGGTTGAGCCTCGCGAAAGTCTTCGCTGTATCCCTGGCGTTTGCGGATAAGTTAAACGTGCTGTGTTATCAAGTTTTGCGAGGTGTACCTTTATCTGGCGTGGGTATCGTTCTGCGCGTAGAGCGCCTGAGTAAAGAAGACCTAAGGCCATTGTTAGAGCGTGTGGCGAATGAGCATGCAGTAGAAATGTGTTTATTTTCCAGTGCGCCGCGTTTGGATGAACCAGGTTTATTGCTAATGGACATGGACAGCACCGTCATCAGTATTGAATGCATCGATGAAATTGCCAAGCTTGCCGGGGTGGGGGAAGAAGTCTCCAGTGTCACAGAGCAGGCCATGCAAGGAAAACTTGATTTTGAGGAAAGCTTACGTAGCCGCGTAGGGTGCCTCAAGGACGCCAATGAAGATATATTGCAGCAGGTGCGCCGAGCGTTGCCATTAATGCCGGGTATTTTTAACTTAGTGAGATTCTTAAAGCAGCACCAGTGGAAATTAGCGATTGCCTCTGGTGGTTTTAGTTATTTTGCTGACTATTTGGCTGATAGATTGGAGCTTGATGCTGCTGTGGCTAATGAGCTTGAAATAGTTGATGGTAAACTGACAGGGCAGGTCTCAGGGCCAGTGGTGGATGCTCAGGTCAAGGCTGCTACATTGCTAGAGCTGGCGAATGAATTCGATATTACTGATTGTCAAACCATGGCCATAGGTGATGGTGCAAATGATTTGGTCATGATGAACGCTGCAGCACTTGGTGTTGCATTTCACGCAAAGCCGGTTGTACGTGCCCAAGCGGATATTTCTATTCGAAACGGCGGTTTAGATTCCATATTGTGGGTATTAGCAGCGGCCACGCCTTGTAATACCAATTCGCATTAATAAGTGCCCGCCTCAGAATGCGTCCAGCGGTTTTTGATTAAGGCGTCGCTATATAAGTAATGGTTGTTGTTCCCTTTCAAATAGTGAGAACGCAGAGCAAAAGCCGCTGGGGCATTCCTTTCAGGCGAGTTTTAAAAGGGCTTACACTGCGTTGCATGACTTCGAAAGAGAGCAACTATTCATTCAATCATGCGCCTTGTTTAAGCCCTTTTAAACTCTCGCTGAGTGATCACTTATTAACGTGGAATGGTATAAGAAATAAACTACTAGGGCTAAGCGCCTATTTCGGCGCTCAGCCTAATGCTATTCAGCGTTTAATAATTGCTCTATTTCTATGCTTTTTTGTGGGTGATGCAATTGCCTTTCGTAGTTATTCACAATGGCTTGCGTGTCGAATGTGTATCGACTCATCACTAAATCCGTTATATCTACAATATCGCCTACACCATTTATGTTCCAAAGCTTTTCTTCCAGTTGTTTCGCCCTATGAACGGCATATACACCTACGTAATTAATCTCTGATTGCAGGCGGTCGATATCTGGACGTCCAGTACGCGCTAAAAATATTTTCAACGCAATGAACTGACCTTGCTCAAGGGCTTGTGCAATAAATTGACGACGCTGATCGTCGTTGGCAAATTGATCGATGTAACAACTCTTTATTGCCTCTGAAGCACTGTTTTTGTTGGGATCAAATGCCACAAATAGTTCACTCATGACGGGACGCTGATGGGGCTTAATGTGGCTCAGTGTGTGCTGCACAAAATTCATAGGGCCATTAAAGCCTTCAAACAGGGGCAGCAAGTTAAACTCACCTGGGGGGGCTTGATAGTTCAATAAATTAGTCAGTCGATTATGGTTCGCCCAGGTCGCTGCGGCATCAGGTACAAATTTGGTTCCTTCTTTTCGGATAAAAAACGCCACGTTAGGGACATTGTTTGCATAGATATTGCGCAAGGCCTCACCGATACCCGGAATATCTTCTTCATCTCGGTATGCTTTGAGTTTATTTTTATTATTTTTAATCAACTCTTCAAAAAACGCTTTGGTGGCGCTGCTATTTTCGTCATTTAATACGCTTAAGTGCAGCACATTTCGTTCGTTCGAAATATGACGCACTTGATAGGAAAGGTTACTTAGATCGTATTTACGCGTGACCTTTTGCAATTGCGGAAAACTCAGTTGCACTTGGCTATCGGTGGCTTTATGAAAAAACGTTTTTAACTCAAGTTTAATGCCGTGGGTGGATATGTCTTCTGTGTGGCCTTCAATGATTATATCTTCCACTTTGAGCTGTACAGCGCTGCGAAGCATAAAACGCGACTCTCGGCGTTGATTTGCATATTTAAAACGAAATACTTGGATATTTTCTGGGCTACGGTTCCTCGGGTGACCAAACACTTTTAAACTGGGTAGCTTGGCGCGATTAAGTGGCAGCTTTTGAAAGCAAAGGGTGTTCGAGTCATCTGTCACATTAGTTAATAGCGCAATATGACTTAAGTGACGTAAACGAGACATTAAGCGTGGGGTTGGTGGTTGATTCTGACGCTTGACTGATTCACTGATGCTATCGGCAATGGAGAGAGGTCGATGACTTTGCTTTGGTTCAACCTCTTGTACTTGAAACTTATATACTCGCCAACTCACCTTGCGTGAACCGTAACTCAAAAACAACTCATGTAGGTTTGGGTTTGCTAATAGCTCTTCGTGCGATGCAGAGTAAAAATACACCTTTTCATTTTTAATATGATGGAACGCGTATAGGTAGGTTTCTTGTCTTCCTTTTGGATACGTGAGGCATTGTCTAATTCTCTCATCACTAAAAAGGTAGCCCAGTTTGAGATCGTTAATTTCGTTGTTCCAGTAGAAAATATCTTGCCGATTGCAATCATTTGCTAATGCATAACGTGGCTTGAACACTCCATCAGTAGAGTCGATATATACGGGGATTGAGGTGAAGTTGGGGATGTAATATTGCTCATATGTTTTCTTGTGTATGGCGTCAAATGTGTTGTCCATATTGACTTTATAGCGGCGCTTGTTGCCATGAATAAAGCGCTCAAGAAAGCGATCAAAACTAGGCATTGAGGTATCGAATAAGCGTTTCAGGTGTAATCGCTGGTCTTGTGCGTTGCGGTCAATCGACTCAATGACATATTGCACACCTTGGCGGTTGTCCAACATGTACTCATGTTCCAAACCTCTGAACTGAACCGCTAAACGGTCACCCGCTTTAAATCTATGCTCTTTGCTTATTTTAAGTTTTAAGCCACTAAGGGATAAGTCGACCGTTGTAGCTAACATGCTTTTGTTATTTTCAGTGAACAGTTCAACACTCATGGAATAATTCATGCGCTCTTCACCCCGTTGGGCGAATTCGCCAAAAGGCATGATAGGGGCTAAATAACCACGGCTAACAGGAAGGGTTGAATTATCTGGTTGCTTTGGTTGTGAAGAGGCTTGTTGTTCTTTTTTATGCATCACGCGGTAATTGTTTTCAGTATTTAACACCGCTTCATACACGCCAACCGTATACTCGCCAAATGAGCGCACCTGACGTTCAAATACCTCTATCGCCATATCGTCTAAATAATGCTCTTGGTTCTCGTATTCATAGAGCTTACATTTACCGTCCACATGCCCGCGTAAATCGATTAGTCGAGTACATGGTCGCGCTAGACGCTTTAGTTCCATCTTGAGCAGGAAGCGCTTTTGCTTGGGCACCGAACCGGCAACTTGAGCCAAAATTTGACTAAACTCTGGCTCATGTATCATGGGTTTTAATTGTTCGATAATGTCATGATATTGTTCGAGATCTTGATTCATAATAAATACGTACTTTATTTTTAATTGTTAAAGACGAACGCCATAAAGACTTATCGGCACGCTGTGCGGTTTTCATAATGCACTATACTTAAGCTTATCTTATTATAAGCGGCTTTCTTCAAGGTTCTTGGTTTTCAAAACTAGAAAAGTAGTTTTTTCAAACCAGAGAAACGTATTCACACTGAATGTAATCCTTGTCGTTTTTATCACTGTAATCAATGTTTGTGGAGCAATATGGCCAAACGTAAAACCGCCTATGTCTGTAGTGACTGTGGCGCAGAATTTCCGCGCTGGCAAGGACAATGTAATGACTGCAATGCTTGGAATACCATCACAGAATTTGTGGTGAGCCCTGCTCGCAGCCAGCCTGAGCGCAATTTGCGCGGCTACGCCGGTCAAACTGGGGCCAAAATTGAAACCCTTAACAGCATCGATGTTGCTGAATTACCGCGCTTTACCTCAAGCTTTAGTGAGCTTGATAGGGTACTAGGCGGGGGCATAGTGCCGGGTAGTGCCATTTTGATTGGCGGCTCTCCTGGAGCAGGTAAAAGTACCTTGTTGCTACAAGTTATGTGCCAATTGGCAGCGCAGCGCACCGCGCTATATGTCACGGGGGAGGAATCGCTGCAGCAAGTTGCTATGCGTGCCCAGCGCTTAAATCTACCCAGCGATAAGCTCAATATGCTGGCTGAAACCAGTGTTGAAACCATCTGCGAATTAGCATTAACCCTTAACCCCCAAATTATGGTGATTGACTCCATTCAGGTGATGCATGTGGCCGATGTGCAATCTGCACCCGGTAGCGTTTCGCAAGTAAGAGAAAGCGCCGCTTATTTAACTCGCTTTGCAAAGCAGCATCATATTGCCATGCTGTTAGTGGGGCATGTTACTAAAGATGGCAGTTTGGCTGGACCCAAAGTGCTAGAGCACTGCATTGATTGCTCCATGATGTTAGAAGGGGAGAGTGACAGCCGTTATCGCACTTTGCGTAGTCAGAAAAACCGCTTTGGTGCCGTAAACGAACTGGGCGTGTTTGGCATGACCGAAAGAGGATTAAAGGAAGTGAGTAATCCTTCTGCAATCTTTTTAAGTCGAGGAGAAGAACAATCACCAGGCAGTATTGTTATGGTGGTATGGGAAGGCACTCGCCCATTGCTGGTGGAAATACAAGCACTGGTGGATTATTCACAGACCGCAAACCCTCGACGCGTCGCTGTTGGTCTTGAGCAAAACCGCATGGCAATGCTTTTAGCGGTATTGAATCGACACGGTGATGTGCAGATGAACGACCAAGACGTTTTCGCCAATGTAGTGGGGGGCGTAAAAGTAGCAGAAACCAGTGCTGATTTAGCGCTGTTGCTATCCATTGTTTCGAGTTTTAGAAACAAGACCCTTGATTCACAATTAATTGCATTTGGCGAAGTGGGACTTGCAGGTGAAATACGCCCCGTACCTAATGGCTCAGAACGGATCAGTGAAGCAGCAAAACATGGATTCAAACGAGCTATTGTGCCAAAAGCCAATGTGCCAAAACAAAAAATTAATGGGATCGAAGTGATCGGGGTATCTCGTTTAAGTGAAGCACTTGAGGTGCTTTAATTAACTGGACGAATAACGGTAAAAATATTATCGTCGATTGTAGGGCTTAATGCTGGAAGCTATATGCGCCTATCTGAATAATTGTAGCCAATACAGTAGTATAGATACATTAGTATGGATACAGTAGATAGTAAGTATCAATACGTATTGGCGTACTTATCTTTTTCAATTTATGGCCTAATAACATGATTAAATTTTCTTCTTTTTCGTTGTCTTTTTTCATCGCAGCGAGCGGGTTTACCCAGCTCTCATACGCACAAAGTACCCCTTCTGAATTTGCCGAATTGAGTTTAAATGAGCTGTTTGACATGAATATCGTGGACGATAGCGAAAACAGTGAAGCGAGCAGCCCTTGGACGTTCGCATATAATTTTAAGTTTGCTGAGTTTCGAGGCTATCTTGATGGTGACGCTAAGCGCGCAGATTCTGAGGTATTGTGGCAAGGTGCAGGCACTCAAAGAACGGACAGTAACTTCCCTATCCTTCCTACAATAATCGACCAACAAGTGCATGTATTTTCCATGGGATATCGCATTACCCCAAATTGGCGAGTACACGTTTCTTTGCCATATATCACCCAGAGCACTGACCATATCAGCGTGGTGCCTGGCTACGACCATTTTACCATTGATAGTGATGGCATGGGTGATGCAGTGGTATCTGTGAGTCGTCGACTGATTGCGACAACGGATGATGTGTGGTGGTTTACTGCGGGGGTCAGCTTGCCTACAGGCTCCATTGATGAAAAAGGTGACACTCCACGGGACGCAGGTGACCAGCAGCTACCTTATACGATGCAACTTGGTTCAGGCACGTATGACTTCCCTCTGGAATTTAGTTACCAAAGCATGGGCGAGCACGATTTTAGTTTGAGCATGTCAGCCATGATACGCACGGGTAAAAATGATAGAGATTATCGTCTAGGTAATAGTTACAGCCTTGCAAGTACCTATCGCTTTAACACATCTGTCAATCTGAAACCCTTTGTTGGATTGTCCTATCAGTATCGCAGTGCAATTCATGGGCAAGACAATGAAATTATTCTGGATGGTTCGTTTCCCTATCCCGCGAGTATCACCAATCCAAGGTTGTATGGTGGTAAAAAAGTCAGTGCTGAGATCGGTGCTAGATGGAAGTTCAGTGAGTCTTATGCGCTGAGTTTGACATTTTCAAAGCCTCTTTATCAGAATTTGAATGGTCCGCAACCAAAAGAAAATTTCCAATCTGGTTTAACCTTATCCCGTTCGATGTAGAGATACAGTGTCTGACTTGATAAAAGTATATAAAGCGAACAAGGCTCAAAGAAAATTCAGAAAATGGCTTTTTCAGTGCGCCATTTTGTTGTCATATATCGTGGTTTCACAGTGGGCCTTAGCCCAAGAGGAGTTAAGTAAGGAGCGCAAGCTTAAGGCTGCCTATTTACTGAATTTCACTAAATATATGAGCTGGCCCACAGACAGTGGCGCGAATAATGACTTCCAATTGTGTATTCAAAGTGATCAGCCTTTCTTTGAGTTTATGCAGGCTCTTGTAGCACGTCATAATCAGGGAAACAACAAGATGCATATCGCCATAGGTCATGTGCAGGAAGAGCCGCTATGCCACATGGCATACTTTCAATCTTCTATTGAGCAACCATTAGTTCAAATTAGGCGGGCGGTAGTTGTGCTGGAGTCAACGAATGTGAAACAAGCGAACAGCGCGATAAGGTTTTATACCCAAGAGCAAAGGGTGCGTTTTGAGTTTGATTTAGCACAGCTAGCCAGAGTAGACGTGATAGTAAGCTCTGAACTGCTTAAACTCGCTAGGATTGCTCGATAATGCTTTTTTCTAAGCTTCGGCGCGCATCGTTTTTTCAAAAGCAGTTAATGGCCATCATTGGTACAAATTTGCTGATATTGGCCATAGCCGCCTTTCTTATTTATTCCGCGTTTGTCGATGATTACCGAGATAACCTGGTTAAAACCATGGACAGCAACGCTTCTTTGCTGTCTGCGGCAAGCCGATCAGCATTACTTTTTCATGATGAGCAAGCAGGTCAGATGATTCTGGCGTCGTTAGCTAAGATCCCAGCCATGCGATTTGCCCAATTGCTCGACGCCGAAAAAAAGCGCTTTGCGACCTATACTCGGGACGATGCAAGTTGGGATGTTATGTTAGATAACATAAAACCTGGACACTTTTTTACAAACGATAATCTCTATCTGACTCAAGAAGTTACTCTAGGTGAGGACGTACTTGGCTATATTGTTTTATCAGCAGATACTGATTCGCTACAAGCTCAGCAACGACGATACGGGCGCATGGTACTGTGGGTATTTGTGTTGGGTTCGCTGTTAGCCTATCTACTGAATTGGCGCATGCAAAAGCGCTTACAATTACCGGTTAAACGCCTCATTCACTTAGTTGATTACGTCGCGAAGGAGGGGCGGTACGATCAACGTATTTTCAATCGTCGACAAGACGATATCGGGCGCTTGGTCAATGGTATTAACTCTATGTTAGATACCATTGAAGAGCACCAATCAAAGTTGAGCGAACACCACGAACACTTGGAGGGGCTGGTGGAGTTGCGCACTGAGCAATTGTACGAGCGCGCTAATTTTGACGCGCTAACACAACTCCCAAATAGACATTCCCTGACGGAAAAAATCACTCAGGCGATTGAAATAGCCCGTGAGCGTAAAACCAATTTAGCTTTGATGTTTCTCGATCTAGACCGATTTAAGGTCATAAACGATAGCTTAGGGCACTTCATGGGTGACAAGCTGTTAATTGAAGTGGCCAAGAAAATTCAACATAAACTAACCGACAATGATGTGGTAGGACGTTGGGGGGGAGATGAATTCGTTGTTTTAATTCAAAATCCGAAGGATCTCAGTGCGGTGGATAGTTTGGCAAAAGAGATTATCGCATCTTTGAGTCTTCCGCTTATCGTCTCTGGACATCAATTACACATCTCTACCAGTATTGGCATTGCGTGTTTTCCTGATGATGGTGACGATGCCTCTAGTTTACTCAAACATGCTGACACCAGTATGTATAAGGCAAAAGAACTAGGTCCGGGGCGGTTCCGCTTTTTTGACCAAGACATGCTGAATGACTCAGTGTGGCGATTAGAGCTAGAGACCCAACTGCGCCAAGCCTCCGCTCAACAGCAGTTTACTTTGGTGTATCAACCTAAAGTGAATGTAATTGACGAACAACTGGTTGGTTTAGAAGCCTTAATAAGATGGAATAATGGTCAAGAATATATTAACCCATCCACTTTCCTACCCATAGCAGAAGACATAGGGTTAATGGAATCTATCAGTGTGTGGGTGTTAAAGCAGGCGTGCCAGCAGAATGCAGATTGGCAGCGTGCGGGCTTTGATATTGTCCCCGTTGCTGTAAACTTGCCTGCATCGTTCTTGATGAGTCCTCAATGCCTTGATTTGATCAAAGGTGCATTGCATCAATCGAGTTTAGCGGCACAGTTTTTGGAAATAGAAATCACTGAAAACACCTTCATCGCGTCAACTGAATTAGCGGTTGATGTACTGAGTGCCATTCACGATTTGGGGGTGAAAATCGCCATTGACGATTTTGGGACTGGCTATTCGTGTATGAGTTATTTGCGCGACTTACCCATCAATACGTTAAAGATAGACGGCATTTTCATTAATGATTTGCTCGCGCCAGATGGTGTTCAAGAAGAAAGCGCTAAAGACCATCATTTACGGGATGAAGGCATAGTACGCACTATTATTACGTTGGGTAAAAGCTTAGGCTTAAGTACGGTTGCAGAGTGTGTGGAACATGACTATCAAGTGCAGATCTTAAAATCGATGGGTTGTGACGTTATCCAAGGCTATTTTTATAGCAGACCTTTGCAAGTGGACGCACTGGAGGCATACCTTGGTGCGCATGGCCGTGTCAGTAAAGAGTCTTAACGCTTACATAGGCTCCCGCTAAGTATGCGTCTTAATACTGCCAATCGTTAACGCGGTGCTTTGTGTTTAAGTTTTTAACTCGAGGCTATAGTTTGTAGCTCAAGGCTGACAGTTCGGTGCTATCAAAGCGCCGCAATTAACTTGCCATACATAACATTGCAATGATTGCTGGCGAGAGCAGCGTAGCCAAAAAGTGTCATTTAATGAAAGCGTAAATTATCAAGTGCGTCAGCTAACAAGAGCATCAGCTAATAAGAGCATCAGTCAGCTTACTAACTGACCAGTGAATCAATTGATGAGCGTGCTGATGAACGATTAAGCGAAGAAGCATGACCCACGCGCTTCAGTCAGTATATTCAGCAATATGAGTGTCGAGCAATGCTACTATCAAACAATGCGACGCACAGCAGCTTAGCGGTTTGGTTTTAATTTGCTTAACCAACTGTTACTACTCATGTGCGCGGAAGGCTTGCTCGGGCTCAAAGGCTGAATTGATTGCTGTATGCGGCGTAAATGATCCGCGAAACGGTTTGTTGAATCTTTAGAGTAAATCATTCTTCTATCTCCTACTCAAAAACAGCAAATCGGTGTCTGCATTAGCAGACAAATAAGTGCTACAGATTAACTTTTGCGACTTGCTTAGGCAGAGCAATAAATGCTTGCTGAACAGCAACAACCTAGCGTAGTCGGGTAGAACCAGAATCGAATGCTTAGTCGTTAGCGGCGTCTTGAACTGCTTCACCAGCACTCTCAATGTCTTCTCCTGCGCCGTCAATCGTGGCACACGAGGTTAGTCCAACGACTAGAATACCAACTAATACAACAGAGTTTAAAAACGCTTTTAAAGAATTTGCTATCTGGGTTTTCATAATAATTGTCCTCATGGTTAAGTGATTTTACACTTTGCTTACATATTACTAAGCGATTCTTGTGCCAACTTCGTTAAAATAAAACTACTTAAAAATCAATGCCTTAAGGTTAGTGCTAATATGCTCAATTCAAAGTGCGTAATTACTACCCAACTAAGAGATAAAATTTACCTATTTATAACAACCCGAAAAGCAGATAAGCGGTAAAGCAGCGCTTAAACAGTGAGACCCAAGTAACACCTGTTCATTAAAAGCCCACAAAAAAGCCGACCAGTGCAAACGGTCGGCTTTGATTATGTCGTGCAGCACTCAACGATTTGGACAAGCGCTGTGCTCCACATGCGCCCTTGTTTTAAGCGCCTTTATTCAAGCTTCGCAGCACATATTGAAGAATGCCTCCGTCACTGAAGTAACTAAACTCATTAGGAGTATCAATGCGGATCTGCGCGTTAAAGGTAAATTCTGCTTGTTCACCTTTTACCGATACCACTACTTCTTTCTGATCTCCATCAATGGCGTCTATCGAGTATTGCTCTGTGCCATCTAACTTCAAACTGGCTGCACTATCGCCTGATTTGAATTGCAGGGGTAAAATACCCATACCTATCAAATTGGAGCGATGAATTCGCTCGTAGCTCTCGGCAATAACCGCTTTAACACCGAGCAACAGAGGGCCTTTTGCGGCCCAGTCGCGAGAACTCCCTGTGCCATACTCTTTGCCCGCAATAACCACCGTTGGCGTTCCTTGCTCTTGATACTTCATTGCTGCATCAAATACAGACATCTGTTCAGCTGAAGGCTGAAAGCGTGTCCAGCCGCCTTCTGTACCAGGGGCCAGTTGATTCTTCAATCTGACATTGGCAAATGTTCCACGCATCATAACTTCGTGATTTCCTCGGCGTGAGCCGAAAGAGTTGAAGTCGTGCTCTTCAACACCGTGAGCTTGAAGGTATTGCGCAGCAGGGCCATCAGGTGCAATGCTACCGGCTGGAGAAATATGATCCGTCGTGACCGTGTCGCCCAGTTTCAACAAGCAACGGGCATCTTTAATGGCATTGATCGCTTCGGGTTGTTGCTTAATGCCATCAAAAAAGGTGGGTTTTTTAACATAAGTCGATTCGGGCCAGTTATATTGCTCGCTATCGACCACGTCTAAATTGTTCCATGTATCGTCACCCTCAAAAATATGGCTATAACGTTCAGAGAACATATTGCTATTGACCACGTCAGTCACAAGCGTTTGAATCTCTTCATTACTTGGCCAGATATCACGCAAATAAACGGGCTTACCGTCTTTGCTGGTGCCAAGTGGCTCCTTAAGCAAATCAATTTGCATATTTCCGGCAAGTGCATAGGCAATAACTAATGGGGGAGAGGCAAGGTAATTAGCTTTTACGTCGGAGTGAATACGACCTTCAAAGTTGCGATTACCTGATAGCACGGAAGTCACATTTAGCTTTTCTTTACGAATAGCAGCGCTGATAGGTTCGGGCAGTGGCCCTGAATTGCCAATACAGGTAGTACAGCCATAGCCAACCAGATGAAAGCCCAAATTTTCGAGTTCATGGGTGAGGTTAGCCTTATTAAGGTATTCGGTCACTACTTGTGAACCAGGCGCGAAGCTGGTTTTCACCCACGGTTTCACGGACAAACCCATTTCACTGGCTTTCTTGGCCAGCAGACCTGCTGCGATTAGCACAGAAGGGTTGGAAGTGTTGGTACAACTAGTGATAGCCGCTATCACGACCGCGCCGTCGTTGAGGCTGAAACGCTGACCGTTGTATTCAACTTCTGATGAGTCCTCACTTTTCTCTGCCTGATGGCCACCTTCTGATTCGAAACGACCTTTCTCAGGATCTTCGGTGGTAATAATCAGTTTTTCTTGCTCAGATAACCACGTACCGAACTTGTCTGCAGCTTCGCTTAACGGGATCCTGTCCTGGGGGCGCTTGGGGCCTGCAATCGAGGTCACTACATCACCAAGGTCAATGTGCAGATTCGCATGATAGATTGCGCTTTGCTGAGCTTCGCTGCCCCACATGCCTTGTGCTTGGGCATAGGCTTTGATCACATTGATATTGCGCTCTTCGCGGCCAGTTAAACGCAGGTAGGTTTCGGTTTGTTCGTCTAATGGGAAAATACCACACGTTGCACCATACTCTGGTGCCATGTTCGCTATAGTAGCTCTGTCGGCTATAGTCAGGTGTTTTACCCCTTCGCCGTAAAATTCGACAAATTTACCCACGACCCCAAACTCACGTAACTTTTGAGTAATGGTCAATACTAAATCCGTCGCTGTGGTCCCTGGTGGCAAACTGCCGGTAATTTCCATGCCGACTACCTCTGGTATTAGCATGGTGACTGGCTGACCTAACATGGCGGCTTCAGCTTCAATGCCGCCAACACCCCAGCCCAAAATGCCTAAGCCATTGATCATGGTCGTGTGTGAATCTGTGCCTACTAGGGTATCTGGATAGAGTAATGGCTGATCGTTTTGCTCTTCAATAAAGGTGACACGTGCCAGATATTCTAAGTTCACCTGATGTACAATGCCTTTGCCAGGTGGAACCACTTTAAAGTTGTCAAACGCCTGTTGACCCCAGCGTAAGAACTGATAGCGCTCTTTATTACGCTGTACTTCCATAGCGGTATTTTTTTCTAAGGCATCGTCTTGGGCAAAGTAGTCCACCATAACGGAGTGGTCGATAACCAATTCCACGGGTTTTAACGGATTAATTTTTTGCGGATCGCCTCCTAAATCAACCATAGCATCGCGCATGGCGGCTAAGTCTACTACCGCAGGTACGCCGGTAAAATCTTGTAGCACCACTCGAGAGGGAACGAAAGCAATCTCAGTCGTTGACTGATCATTAATATCCCAAGAGGCGAGTTTGTTAATATCTTCTTCTTGCACAAAGTTTTCAGCGCTGTGGCGCAAGAGGTTTTCTAACAATATTTTAGCGGCGAAAGGCAGTCGCTCAATGTCGTGGGTATCTGCAAGGGCATCAAGAGCATAATATGAGAATTGTTCACCCTCAACGGTCAGGGTTTTTAGATATGGGGAAGCTTGTTGCATGATAATCTCCGGCTGTGGGATGTTTTGCGATAGATTTATATCTTCGAGAGTCAACCGCAGCGCACAGGTTTGCGCGCGCGGCTGTTAGTTGGTGAATTACGCGCCGGGCAAGCTTTGCAACGCGCTTTTCACTTTGAGTTTGTAATCGGCGTCATTTAATAGGTCATGATCGCACTCTGGGCAAAGCTCAACGTCCTTAGCTGATAAAGTGCAATGAACGCGCTGCTCAAGCCAATTGATATCATCAATGTGCTTCGGAGCCAGTAGTAACTTCTTGCCACCGGGTAGCCAATTATGAGTATCGATAGTCAACATCGGTACTTCCCAATTGTCGGTGTCTAAAATTAGGTCATGAATATGACCCACCGTTTCACCACCTGCGATGACGTCGTATCCTTGCAATTCGTCAATTGAGCGTAAGTGATTCGCTTTACTCTTGTCGTGCTCTTCTAGGTTACTATTTGCTTGCTCTAGAGCTTGTTGATTTACCAAGGCCGTTGGGTGAGCATATTCGCCCCATGCACCAGGGCCAGTCCAGTAATAGCCGTATCCTAGGTAAGAAAACAATATCTCTTCATATTCTCGGGAAACGGTTTTCTCTTCATCAATCGATGGGCTTTCTTTGACTTGTTGCTTGCTCAAGGCAACGTGAATTTTTTCGTCATCTGTGTCTATTTCTCGCAACGAGATAGGGGAAATCAGAACCTTTTCCCCTAGGGGTAACCATTTATGGGTATCGACGTACATGTATCGAATTGTCCATGCACGATCGTCAAACAAGAAATCTTTGATGATGCCAATGTCACCGTCTGTGGCTGCAATAGTGAATCGTTGAATGTCTCGTAAGCCTGCTAACATGATGTTCTCCCTATTCGTAGATGTGATAGGCAAGATAGAAAGTGCTGGCTGTGGTTGTGCACACATGACACGCACAAGTAGCCTTATACAACAATCATCTTGGCTATTCTAAAATTAGCTGTTGCAGTGGGATTACGCAAAGAGCACGCCAGCTCATTTTTATGCCCTAAGTAGCGACGGTTGCTGTATTTGGAGCCGTTAGAAGCGAAGGTGTAGCAAAGCAAAGTGATTGCCAAACAGTAACTATTACGTTCAGACTGTAAGAATTACAAGCTGAAATACGCGGTTTTGGGTGTTACATGGAAGGCGTCGATACACGATAATCGCAGGGTTGCGGCCGGTAGTGCGAGCTTTTAGGCTCGTTTCATGCAGTTCGTTTCTAGCGCAATAAACTCGGGGACAAACAGCGACCACAGTCATTTTCTTTCGAGCAAACCGTGGCTGTTGCTGGGGCGGGGCGAGGGCGGTATTTTCGGTTTGCTTAGAAGAGCCAACCGCCCAGTTTGTCAATGGCTAAGCCAGTACTTAAAAGCGTTAGACGGGGCCTTTTTCAAAGCTAGGTAGCCTAGCTATATCAGCTAACCATTTTTGCGCAGAGTTTGACCAAATTTGACGCTTAGGTATCAATTCATTACGTTGGTCAATAGCGCCTATGCGCAAGTTGTATACCTTGGGCCCATCGCCCACAGCTGATGCATAAATCCCAGTGCCACAGTGCTCACAAAACCCTTGGGCTCGCGGGTTACCGCTTTGCGCTATCTTCACGTACTCTTTGGGCTTACCGCTAGAAAATGTTAACCCATCTACTTCACTGACAACCACGGTCCGAAATGCGGTGGCTGATAACACCTGACAGTCTGTGCAATGACAAATCATGGTTTTTTCAGGATCGATTACAGCGTCGAATACAAGTTCTCCACAATGGCAACGGCCGGTTATTTTCATTTTACTTTCCTCTGGGTGAATATGTGTATCACATCGGCCTGATAAGGCACGTGCAACGCTGTTATTTTAGGTTTTTTTACAGTTCATGATTGGGCTACGTAACGTCAATAAAGGTAGTTGCTAACGCCTAGCTTCCTAAGCTACAAACTTCCAAAAAATATAGTACACACTGAAGAGTGTTAGCACGCTTAAACAGCATAAAGTGTAAATACGAAATAGGCCCTGGGGCTTATATTGGGCGTCAACATCTGCCCCCATCATGACCTTATAATTTAACCAAGCGTAGATAGGCGCACTGACAAAGGAAACTGTCGTCACAAAGTCCAATAGGGCTTTTATGTCAGCGCTAAAGTCAGAAATTATCCACCAACTGCCCAAGGCGAGTACGCATAGTGCGGCGATATAAACGACATTTCCCTTTTTCGCGTGTGGCGTATCACTGGCGCTATCAAGGGGGAGAGGGGCATTATGAGCGTGGGTGAGCTGATAAGCTCGCTTCCAAACTTGCGGAAAACCATCGGCCACTGCAAATGTCGAAGAAAATAGCGCCACAAAGGTCACAACCGCCATTAATAACCAGCTCCAGTCCCCCAACGCATTGCTGTAAATCCCGACAAGCTGCCCAGCAAACGCTGCTGCTGAGTTGGCAAAACCTTCGCCTTGTCCAAACATGAGCAAGGCGCCCAACCATAAAAAGATGATGGCTAACAACAAACTCGCCGCGTAACCAATGTTGAAGTCCAAGGTGGCATTTTTCGCGTTTTGAACGCCAGGTTTGGCCCCACGAGACAATATCCATAACGAATGCCAGACCGATACTTCAACTGCGGTGGGCATCCAGCCTATCAGTGCCACGATAAAAGCGATGCTTGCCATAGAGCCAACTTCGATAGTCGGCACCCCTTCGGCTGGGCTGAATCCCAAGCGCCCGATTGCAGCAAACCAAGCGATAATGCTGCAAATGATCAGTACCAGCATCATCCACTTTAATAGCGTGTTGAGGAGCTTGTAATGACCTATCAAGAGCACGGCGCATACTACTCCCAGTATTAAGGCCGCCCATTGGGAAAGGGTGAGTACATCACCAAATAGATTCATGGCCAATGCGGCTGTAACTATGGTAACCCCTGATTGAACAAAAAACATGGTGATAAAGGTCAAACTGAGAAACAGGTAAAACGCCCATTTGCCCACTGAGCGATAGCCATCGAGTAGGCTTTTGCCAGTTAACCCAGCGTACTTAGGGCCAAATAGAAAAAAGGGATACTTCACCACGTGAGCCAGTAAAATAAAGCCTAATAAGGCAAAGCCGAAATCGGCTCCTGCTCGGGTTGACTGCACTATGTGTGATACCCCAATACTGGTGGCGGCCCAAACGATACCTGGGCCTAATATGGCCATTGTTTTAGCTAATTTCATGCTCGTTTTTCTCACATTATCATTATGGTTTTGAGGTACTAACTATTTTGCTTTCTGCCGCTGCATTAAGTCGCCGGCTACTACACGTTTGAGTGACCCAAATACAAGAGCAACATTTTTGTTAGTTCATCGCATAAGGCGAAAGAATCTAACTCGCATGCAACCGATGGGGTAATGTCGGGGTACAGTACTTTATCAAGCAGGGCAGTGATCATGGTGAAAATCACCATATTTGCTGCAGCTGATTTATCTATGGCATTAATCTCGTCACTGAAGCTAAGTAAAATATGACTAATACGGCTATACAGAAGCCGTCTGTCTATGAGGGCTCCACCAGCCACTATGTCAGTGTGCAAACGTGAATTAAGGTGAATGGTGCGAAACAAGCTACGATTGGCTACAAAAAATTCATGGGTCTTGTGAGTTATCTCTTGCACTGCATCAGCTAACGTTTTAAACGGCATCTGTTCTAATTGTTCAATCCAATGGGTAAGCTCGCTACCGAAATCTTGGTATAACAGCGGTAGCAGGGCTTCTTTGTTTTTAAAGCGCCGATAGAAGGTACCAACCGAAACGCCAGCGTGATCGCATAATTCTTTGATACTGATGTGCTCAAAAAACTTACTTTGCAGGCAGTGGTGTACAGCAGCCATAAGTTTCCGCTGAGTGTCTTGACTGCGTATTTGTTTGGCTGGGATAACACTTGGGGTTGGCATCGTAAACTTTTTACCTTAAATCACATATACATCACAGGCTTGCAACTGAAAATTGCGCCCGAATCATGCCGTTTTTGACATGAAACAGCAATACAAGAATCCGCGCGATAAGCCTAAAAGGACTTAATTAAGGCGCATTAGCTGCCATGTAATCCAGCGCCAGTTGGGTCAATGTCGCGGTGCCGATGGGCAACGCTTTTTCATCAGCGAAGAAATAAGGGGAGTGATTACTCGGTGCTTTCGTGGCGTCTTGCCCTACTGGTGTGCCACCTAAAAACACAAACACGCTGGGGACTTCAAGCGCATAAAAAGAGAAGTCTTCTGCCCCGGTAATTTTCGGCATGACGACGACCTTTTCTTCACCTGCCACCTTTTTTAGGCTTGGCAACATTTGTTCGGTTAAGGCTGGGTTGTTAATGGTAACGGGATAACCTTCGTTAATTTCAACCTCTGCTGTGGCGCCAGAAGCGGCCGCTATATGCGTGGCTGTGTGTTTGATTTTATCAAAAATTTGTTGGCGATTGTCCATATCGAAATTACGAATGGTGCCGACCATTTCTACTTTCTCAGGGATGATGTTGTTACGCACACCGCCAGCAATTTTACCAAACGAGACTATCGCTGGCTCTTTAGTGATGTCTATTTGACGACTAATAATATGGTTTACTCCTGTCACCACTTGAGCGGCAGCTGAAATAGGGTCTACCCCATTCCAAGGTGTTGAGCCGTGAGTTTGTGTGCCGTGAATAGCAATCTCGAAACTGTCTGAACTGGCCATCAGAGGGCCACTGCGATAGCCGATTTTGCCTGTATTCAAACCGGACGTGATATGCAGACCGAAGGCCACATCGGGTTTGTGTTGCTCAAATATTCCCTGTTTTAGCATCAATTCTGCACCACCTTCTTCGCCTTGTGGTGCGCCTTCTTCAGCGGGCTGAAAGACAAACATAACCGTACCTTGCAATTGCTTTTTCATGCCAGCTAATACCTCGGCCGCGCCCATTAACATGGCGACATGAGTATCATGACCGCAAGCGTGCATAATCCCCACATCAACCCCGCGGTAATTTGTGGTTTGGGTTGAAGCAAAGGGTAAATCGACTTTTTCGGTGACGGGCAGGGCGTCCATATCAGCGCGTAACATCACAGTGGGGCCGGGTAAATCGCCCTTTAATATGCCAACGACACCGGTATAGCCGATATTTCGCTCTACTTGCATGCCTAGGTTTTCAAGGTGTGAAGCTGCAATATCTGCGGTGCGTGTTTCACGATTACCCAGCTCTGGATGTTGATGGATGTCTCGGCGCCAAGCCACGACGTTTTTTTCAACGTCTTGAAGTTGTTTTGTAGGGATGTCGCTTGCGTTTACATTTGCCGAGAACGCAAATGCATTGATGGCAGCACAAAGGGCTAGCGTGATTGCTGTAGGTCGATGTGTTTTTATCATGTTATGTTCCTTTTTAAAGAGTTTAAGCTCTATGCGCAGGCAGACTAATGTAGCCCGACGACAGATTTGGTTTTCTGTACAATCTTGCTGACGTTGTAGCCAACGCCATCTTTAAACACCACTGCCATGTTACGGATGGCCTTGGTATCGTTCGTCAATTCGCCGTCTATCAAGACTAAATCAGCTTGTTTGCCTACCTCGATAGAGCCTACTTTATTGTCTCGCTCTAAAAAGGTTGCGCCGTTTAAAGTGGCGATTTTAATCGCGTGCTCAATGCTAAACCCCGCTTCGACCAATAATTCGATTTGCCTTTGATTTGAAAAGCCTGCAATGACACCGCCATAGCCGGTAGGGTCGGTGCCCGCCATCAAAATGCCACCAGCCTCAACGAATTTCTTCTCTAATTGCATCATTTTTTTAAAGACAATAGGCCAGGTTGGGTTTTCTTGCTCAGCGATTTTTTGCCATTGGCTTTCATATTGCTCTCGTACTTGGGGAATAAGGGCCTCTAGAGCGAGCGGATAGGCTTTAGGGCGGCCTTGGGTAAAGGTTTCAAATACGGTCAAAGTGGATGTGAGCGCCACGTTTTTATCCACTAACACCTTTATAAGAGCATTAACTTCTGGGCTGCCTATGTCTAAATTCAGCAGCGATTGATGAAGTTCACTTGATGGGCACTCGTTCTTCTTTTTGTTTTTAACAAAGTCGGTGGCTGCGAAAAAACCATGCTCTAGGTTATCGATGCCCAACTCGGCCGCTTCCTGATAGGTAATGGAGCATAAATGCCCAGTGACTTTGCGGTTGCGCTGATGGGCTGACGCGACGACTTGGGCTAGTTCGTCTTGATGGATATGCATATAGGCTTTGTAGGACGTGACGCCTTCTCGATCCCAGTACTGCATCATGTTTTGGCGTCTTGTGCATCGCGCAGCGATTTAATCTTAAGAATAGGCAGCCCGGGGCCATTCAAATAAGGAGCTGTCACGTCAATATCTGGGCCCATTGTTTTTCCGGTGTTGATGGCATCGCGTAAGTTTAAGTCGCCATAGGGGGCAGTGGTGCCAGCGGTGCGCACTGTGGTTGCCCCGCCCGCTAAATATAAGCGAGGAAAACTGTATAGCATTTCAGTGTAGTGGGCGTTACCCGTGGGGTAGAACATGTGTTCGTGCATCATTACCAAGCCAGGTATTAAGGTTTTACCTGCAGCATCAATGATCTGGGCTGATGCGCTAGGGCGTATGTCTGCTGAGGAGCCAATTGCGTCAATGCGCCCAGATTTCATTAGTACAGTCTGACGTGGTTTAGGGGCGACGCCCGTACCATCAATTAAGGTGACATTGACGATGGCAATCTCGTTTTGATCGTAACTGATAAATTCTTCGTCAATCGCTTGGGCAGTAATAGAAGTGAATAGGGCACTGCCAAATATGAGTAATGAACGAATACCGAAAATGTTGATACTTGAGAGCGCGCGAGGTGAAAGAACAAGGCGCGAGATGATAAAAGTAGCAGTGTTTGAATGAGGCATGATGACGTCTCTAATAGGATAAATCTGTTGGTTTTATACAGCGAATGTCCACATAGTATCCTTGTAATATATATTTTGTAAATCAAGATTCGCATATTGGTTGTGTTATTTGTATGGGATTTAGGTCGTAGCAGAGGTTGATTTACTCACCCAGCTTTGCAAAGTTAGGTAGGGCATCAAAGCGACTTACGGACTTTGTACAATGTTGTGCAATTGTTTGTGAAATGTGTTTTCTTTGTAAACTTATGATTTTCATAATGAATATTTACAATTTAGGGCTGACATCGCTTTGTAGCTTCGAATCGCTTTTGCTAGTATCCGCGCAACAAAAACTGAGCCAAAATTGATTTTGCTCAAGATGCAATATTTAACGTGTGATAAACGCCGGATTTTAGATTGAAGCAAATAACTCACCAAACAGATGATTTCATTCAGCGCAGTAAGGTGTTGGTGAATATATCGAGCACGTCGCTTTTTGCGAAAGTGTGCTTGGTGTCTGGAGTGTTGGTTTTTTTAAGCAGCTTCAGTGTATTTCTTGGCGGCATCTACGAAGGTGCTGAATTGGTCGGCTTCGCCCTCGACTTTTCTTCTTTCGATGTGCTTAGCAGTGCATTTCTTCTTTGGTTATTAGCACTAAGCGGTTATTTCGCGAAACATGCTTTATGGCTTTTGAATCTTGTACCTGATTATGTCCTTCGCCATTTGGCGGCTAAACCTAAGCCGTTATTTATTGTTCCCGCTGTTATCAGCCTTGTGCCCAGCGCACATGGATCTCGTGCTCCCCCCATATTTTCATAGCGGTTCAAGTCATTAAATAAGTCACTGTTGTTTATGTGCTAGCGATAGCACTAAGTCACATGCAGATGTTCAGCTAGCCCTAAGCTATCTGACCAATTATTGACCTTGAGCCCGCTCACACTATAAATCCGGTTTGTCCGGTGTTTAATGTTGCCTGATTCACTTATGGCAGTGCTTTGAAAACTGTGGGTAGGAGAAATCCTTTGTTGATCCGTAAGTTAGGTTATTCAGTGTTGACTGCAAGTATATTGTTGCTGTCGGGCTGTGAAGGTGGTGTGCTTGATCCTAAAGGTCAGGTGGGCATCGATGAAAAGTATTTGATCGTTGTAGCAACGGTACTCATGCTGCTGGTGGTTATTCCTGTTATTGGCATGACCTTATATTTCGCTTGGCGTTACCGTGAAGGTCGCGAGCATGAGATTTATGACCCGAAGTGGGCGCACTCAACCAAAATCGAAGTGGTTGTGTGGTTAATCCCCATTGTGATTATTGCGATATTGGGCACCTTGACTTGGTACTCCACTCAAGAGCTGGACCCATACAAGCCTTTGGATCACGAACACAAACCTATCACCATACAAGTGGTGTCTCTGAATTGGAAATGGTTGTTTATTTATCCAGAACAAGGGATTGCCACGATCAACGAAGTGGTGTTCCCCAAAGATGTGCCGGTGGAGTTTAAGATCACGTCTGATACCACCATGAACTCGTTTTTTATCCCCCAGCTTGGTAGCCAGATTTATTCTATGGAAGGTATGACGACACGTCTTAACTTGATCGCCAATGAAGCGGGTGAGTTTGACGGCATTTCAGCCAATTACAGTGGTGCCGGGTTTACCGGAATGAAATTCAAAGCCATCGCTAAAAACAGCGAACTAGAATTTGAACAATGGGTCAGTGCAGTTAAACACAGCCCAGCAAAACTGGGTGACCAAAGTTATGCCCAATTAGCAAAACCAAGTGAAAATAACCCCGTTAATTATTACGGCTCGGTGGACAGCCAACTGTTCCAGCATATTGTGATGCAGTTTATGGGCAACATGAATTCCCATGATATGTACGAAGATCATCAAGAGCATTCGGCTCAAATGCACATGCAGGCGGAGGATTAATTATGTCGCTATTAGGAAATTTATCCCTGGACGCCATTCCGTACCACGAACCCATAATTATGGTGACGTTGGCGGTGATTGGTGTCATTGGGCTGGCTGTAGTCGGCCTAATTACTAAGTATCAAAAATGGGGAGTACTATGGCACAACTGGCTGACCTCAGTTGACCACAAACGGTTAGGCATAATGTACATTATTCTTGCGTTGATCATGCTTATTCGCGGCTTCTCTGACGCGATAATGATGCGCACGCAGCTTGCTCTGGCAACTAATGGGGCACAGGGCTATTTACCTCCTGAGCACTATGACCAGATATTTACCGCCCACGGCATTATCATGATCATCTTTATGGCCATGCCATTTATGATTGGTTTGATGAACATAGTGCTGCCTTTACAAATTGGCGCACGTGATGTGGCATTCCCCTTCATGAACAATTTGAGCTTTTGGTTGGCAGCAGCAGGAGCAGTGTTGATTAATATCTCGCTAGGTTTAGGCGAGTTCGCAAAAACCGGATGGCTAGCCTACCCGCCATTGTCGGAGATGTCCTTTAGCCCTGGGGTTGGGGTCGATTACTATATCTGGGCCTTGCAGATATCAGGCATCGGCACATTACTCACCGGCGTTAACTTTTTAGCCACTGTGTTTAAAATGCGTGCTCCGGGTATGAAGTTAATGCAAATGCCGATTTTTACCTGGGCTTGTACCTGGGCCAATATCTTAATTGTAGCGTCATTCCCGATTTTAACTGCAGTGCTTGGTTTACTGACGCTTGACCGTTACTTAGATTTCCATTTTTTTACCAATGACGGTGGCGGCAACGCCATGATGTACATCAACCTATTTTGGGCTTGGGGTCACCCTGAAGTGTATATATTAGTGCTGCCTGCGTTTGGTATTTTCTCAGAGGTTATTTCAACCTTTACTGGTAAGCGCTTGTTTGGCTACACCTCAATGGTGTGGGCGAGTGGTGCTATATCGATTTTAGGTTTTGTGGTTTGGTTGCATCACTTCTTCACCATGGGCTCAAGTGCTGACGTAAACGCCTTCTTTGGGGTGATGACCATGATCATTGCTATACCCACAGGGGTGAAGCTGTTTAACTGGTTATTCACTATGTACCGCGGGCGCTTGCGCATTACGGTGCCGGTTCTGTGGACTTTAGGCTTCATGGTTACTTTCAGTATCGGTGGTATGACAGGGGTATTGCTTGCTGTGCCTGGTGCTGATTATGTATTGCATAACAGCTTATTTTTAGTGGCTCACTTTCACAACACCATCATAGGTGGTGCAGTATTTGGTTACATGGCGGGCTTTGCGTTTTGGTTCCCTAAAGCCACAGGCTTTCATTTGAACGAGCGCTTAGGTAAATACTCTTTCTGGTGCTGGCAAATAGGTTTCTATGTCGCTTTTATGCCTTTGTATGTACTTGGCTTCCTAGGTATGACTCGTCGCTTAAACCACACCAATAACCCAGATTGGAACATTTGGTTATATATTGCAGCTGTAGGCGCATTGATCATCTTCGTGGGTATCATTCTGCAATTTGTGCAACTTTACGTGAGTATTCGCGATCGTGAACAAAACCCAGACGTAGATGGCGATCCGTGGAATGGTCATACACTCGAATGGTCAACTGCATCACCGCCTCAGTTCTACAATTTTGCTGTTCTGCCTAAAGTGCATGACATTGATGCGTTCACTGATATGAAAGAAAAAGGCATTGAGTACCAAGCTCCTGACGAATATATGCCAATTCACATGCCGCGTAACACCGCTGCCGGTATGCAGATCGCAGGTGCCGCTGGCATCGTTGGTTTCGCCTTGATTTGGCATATTTGGTGGCTAGCCATTGTGGGTACACTGGGTATGGTTGTGGCGTTAATTGCACGCTGTTACGCCAAAGACGTGGATTATTACGTTGAGCCACAAGAAGTGGCTGAGATTGAGAGAGCTCACTTAGCCAGTGTGGCCACTGTGAAGGAGGAAGCGTTATGAGCGCCGTACCAGAAACATTGAAATTCGCCAATGAACACGGCTTACATGCGGATGATCACGGTGGCGGTCATCATGACGAACACCAGGATACAGGTGGGAATACACTGTTCGGTTTTTGGTTATATTTAATGACCGATTGTATTTTGTTCGCTTCGGTTTTTGCCACCTATGCCGTTTTATATATGAACACGGACGGTGGGGTGTCAGGCAAAGATATATTTGACCTAAACTTCGTGCTAGTCGAAACGGCTGCGCTGTTGGTCAGTAGTATTACGTATGGTTTCGCATTTTTATATGCCCATAAACAGCAAAAAGCTGGCACCTTGCTGTGGTTGTTGGTCACTATGGCCCTTGGCTGTGTGTTTATCGCCATGGAAGTGTATGAATTTCATCACTTGATTGTTGAGGGCCATAACCCAGACGGCAGTGCATTTCTAAGCTCATTTTTTGCTTTGGTGGGCATGCACGGTTTGCACGTTACCGCGGGGTTAATCTGGATGCTGGTCATGGTGCTCGAAGTACTTAAGCGCGGTTTAGGTGCGCAAACCGTTACGCGCCTTGGTTGCCTAAGCTTATTTTGGCATTTCTTGGATATCGTCTGGGTCTGTCTATTCACCGTTGTATATTTATTAGGAGCAATGTGATGAGTCATTCTGCTGAAACGACTTCCCACGGCAGCGTGAAGTCCTATTTAGTTGGCTTTGTGTTATCCGTTATTCTCACTGGCATTCCGTTTTGGATGGTAATGAGTGGGCATTTTGGTAAATCTGTCCTGTTTTACAGTGTGGTTTCCTTTGCGCTGGTGCAAATTGTGGTGCACTTGAAATACTTTTTGCACCTTAATTTTTCGGTCAAAGGGCGAATGGACACATTTGCGTTTCTGTTTACTGCACTGATTATTGTGATGGTGGTTGGGTTGTCCATTTGGATCATCTATAGCGCTAACGCGATGATGATGTAAGAAGGAGGCCACCATGAAAATAAAACGTTATATCAACATCACTAAGCCCGGCATCATCATGGGCAATTTAATCTCTGTTGCTGGTGGTTTTTTGCTCGCCTCGCGAGGGGAGGTTGACAGTTTATTGATGCTCATGACGGTGTTAGGTTTGTCGCTTGTGGTGGCCTCGGGTTGTGTGCTCAATAACTGTATTGATACAGACATTGACGCCAAAATGCAGCGCACACGCAATCGCGCTACAGTCACGGGAGATGTGTCCATTGCTCACGCGCTACAATTTGGTGTGGCCTTGGCGGTGCTCGGTTTTGGTTTGCTTATTCGCTACACCAATAGCATTGCAGTGGGCTTTGCTGTGCTGGGTTACGCGGTGTATGTGGGCGTGTATAGCTTATATATGAAACGTAAATCAGTGTATGGCACTTTAGTGGGCAGCTTGTCAGGCGCGGTGCCACCTGTGGTCGGTTACTGCGCCGCAAGTGGCCAATTTGATGCAGGCGCCGCTATCTTGCTATTGATGTTCAGTTTGTGGCAGATGCCGCATTCTTATGCCATCGCTATCTTTCGTTTTGACGATTACGCCAAAGCTAATATACCGGTATTGCCGGTAGCGAAGGGGATCGCGAAAACTAAATTACATATTGTGTTATACATCGCTGTGTTTGCGATTGTCAGCGCGCTACTGCCGCTAAGCGGTTACACCGGTCTGACGTTTATGGCGGTGGCTTGTGTGACTAGCTTGTGGTGGCTGTTTATGGCATTACGTGGCTATCGCAAAAACATCGAGCTGGTGGTGTGGGCAAGGCAAGTATTTGGCTTTTCGATTTTAACCATTACTGCCCTTAGTATCGGCATGGCCTTTGATTTTCAGGCCTTACCCCCAAGTTTGCTAGTGATGCTTAGCTGAACATCTGGGCTATCAGTTTAATTCTTTTAAACGCGTTAACTCAATGGCCTGGCAACTATCAGCTTTTGAACAAGCCCTTCCAACGCCTCTGTTACGATCCGTTAGAAGGGCTTACTTGAGCCAAAAGATTCAACAATGCGTTTAGTGAAATTGGCTTAACCATATGATGGTCAAAACCAGCCTCTTTAGATTTACGTCGATCTTCATCCTGGCCCCAGCCCGTTAGGGCAATGATCGTTATGTTTTTGCCCCATGTTTCTTTACGAATGGCGCTGCACACTTGGTAACCATCAAGAATAGGCAAGCCTATGTCGAGTAGAATGACATCCGGTTTGTGTTGCGCAGCAGCGATAACGGCTTGCTCACCATCATAAACCACGTGTGTGGTGTGCTGATGTATATCGAGCAACATCTGCATGCTGTCTGCACTGTCTTGGTTGTCATCTACTATCAGCACATTCAACGGCTCGATTTGCGCTGGGCGACTCACCCCAACGTTTTTGGTTTTGCTGCTTGGTTTAGCGGGCGTGCAAGGTAACGTGACAATAAACTCTGCACCATGGCCTAAGCCTTCGCTTTTACACTCGACATGACCGCCGTGCATTTCGACTAAACGTTTGACCAATGACAGGCCAATGCCTAAACCGCCCTCTGCTTGTTCGAGCTGATTGCTTACTTGGGTAAACAATTCAAATACTTGCGAGCGCATATGCTCAGCAATACCCAAGCCGCTGTCTTTCACGCTAATGCTGACTTGTTGCTCGTCACCTATATTGACCGTTACCCAAATAAGCCCGTTTTTAGGCGTATATTTACACGCATTGTTGAGCAAGTTACCAAGTATCTGCGCTAAACGTGCAGGGTCAGCAAATAAAGAAATGGATTCATTTGGCATGCTAACCTGCACAGTGTGGCCCAAACGGTTGGCGTAGGGGCTAACGGCTTCAACCGCTTGTTCAACGATGTCTTTGAGTTCAATACGTTGGCGTTTTAAAGACAGTTTGTCTTTTGATATACGGCTGATATCCAGTAAATCATCAATTAGGCGCACCATTTGTGCAACTTGACGATCCATGGTTGTCACGGCGGTCTGCATCATCGCGGGGTTGGTTTTGACATTGCGTATCAACTCCATCGAATTTCGCAGGGGCGCTAAGGGGTTTCTGAGCTCATGGGCGAGGGTGGCAAGAAATTCATCTTTGCGCTTGTCAGCCACTGATAGCTTGTCTGTTAATTTGGTAAGCTTTTCAGCCATTTTACGCTGTTCGGTGACATCGGTATTAGTACCAAAAAATCGGATCAGCTGGCCATCTTGGGCATAGATCGCATTCATTCGGGATAGAAACCAGCGATATTTACCGTTTGCGCCACGAAGGGGAAAGGTGTCTTCCCAGTCGATACCCTTGGCTAAACAGTCGGCAAATTTGCTGAATACGGCTTCTTGGTGATCTGGATGATGGTGCGCCTTCCAACCGCCGTTCAAGTTTTGCTCCATGGTGGTGCCGGTATAAGATAACCAGCGCTGGTTAAACCATTCTATTTCACCCTGAGCATTGGCCATCCAAGCTAGTTGGGGCACATTGTCGACGACCGCGCGAAAGCGCTCTTCACTCGATCTGACAGATTGTTCATTTTGCCTACGCTTGATGACTAGCTCAGCGGTGCGCATGATGATATCAAGGCTGTCGTAGTCCATTTTTGCAGGCGCTTGAGGCGCACTGTAATACATGGCGAATACGCCCAGCACATCTTTACCGGAAATAATCGGCAACGACCAACACGCCCGTAAATTATGGGCCAGTGCTAAATCTCGGTACTCAATCCAGAGTGGATCAGACGCAATATCCGCAACAAACACAGCTTGCATTGTGGCCGCTGAAGCACCACACGCGCCACTCTCCTGATTTATTTCCAAGCCATCAATGTGCTGTACATAGGCTTTTGGAAGACTGGGCCCAGCAGCAAAATGCAAGCATTGGGCGTGTTCATCAACCAACATGATGCTGCCAATCATGCCATTTTTAGAATGCTCCTCTAAAGATAATATAAGAGTTTCAAGCACATCATTAAGTGGTGCCTCTTGGGCCATAAGCTCCAATGCATTGGTTTGCGCAATCTGCAAGGCTTCGGTTCTTTTGCGCTCACTTATGTTTGCGACAATACCCAGCATGCGCGTGGATTTACCATCGGTTTCGCCATATAAACTGCCATATGACGCTAACCAGTGAATACTTTTGTCTGGCCAGATAACGCGAAACTCAGCGCGAAAGTCGCTACCGTCTCTCAACGACTTTTCGAACTTATATTTTACTTCATCTCTGTCTTGGGGGTGAATATGCGCGTAAAAGCCTTCAATCCCCCATTGCTCATCAGGTATTTGAGTTTCATAACCGAAGCATTTGTCGTGGTGCAAAGAGCGCCGCGTTAAGCCTGTGACTAAATCCACCTCCCAGTCACCTACTTGAGCTGCCTCAAGGGTGATGTCTAACGTGGTTTTACTTGCCCGTAGGGTATCTAAAATTCTTAGGTGCTCAGTACGCACCCAAAAACGCCGAGCAAACTCGATCACCAATTCTATTTCGTCATCACGCCACACATGTGGACCGTCACGATAAACACTCAACACGAAATGGTTCTTTTTATCCAGGCTGATAGGCACACAAATAAAAGCGCCGATGCCTCTTTCCTGAAACTGACCTTCCGTATATCTAGGATCCGTGGAGACATCATTCACGATCAAGGTGAGGTTTTCTTTCTCGCACATGACAATTTCAAAGGGCAGTTCCATTTTAGCTTTAGGCATTTCTGGTAGCGACGCGTGCTGCCATACGTGCGTGATCCCCAGTCTGTCTGAAACAGGTTGAGTTTCGCAAAAAATGCAGGCACTCAAATCAAGATGTTGTACTAAGTTTTCGGTTATGATCGCTTTGATCCTATTTAAGCTACCTGCGCTGAGTAAATCAGCACTCACTTGAGTTAACATCGCTGAGTTGCGCTCAGCACGCTTCCTGGTCGTGATATCAATGCCTGAAGGAATAAGCTGCACCACACTACCATGCTCGTCAAAAATAGGGTGCAACATGAAATCTAGATCGATGAGTACATCGTCAGTCAGCCTCGCTGTGGTATCAAAGCGAGAGGACACACCGTGCTTCGCCTTGTTGATCGCTTTACGAATCGATTGCTGGACTTGGCTATCGTGTGACCACCAGAAGGTTTGCTCGAACGGTAAACCAATAACTTCATCTTCTTGTAGTGACGCTGAAACAAGGGCGGTTTTGTTCGCTTCGCGCAAAATGCCATCTGGTGTCATTACGCCCATAAAGACCGCGAAACGCTCTAATACATCTGTAACGACTTTACCGTTGCTGTCTGTGGTCAATACTTTGCTGTTATCATCAAACACCGAGGATTGCTGCTGATGGAGGGTTAATTTACCAAGCAGGTTTATCAGAGTGACACTGAGTAGCAAGAACCAGGCAACTTGCAGTGAAAAAGCAGATAACAGCGCATAGGGAATATGATGGCGACACACATAAGCCACAACGCAGATTGCGCCTATTAGACAAAGATAAGCCAGCGTCGCGTTTTTCCGGTAGGCAGCCAGTAATACGGCAGGCAAAAATAACCACAACGCTTCACCCGGAGCAATTGCACTGGCCAAAAGGGAGGCAAAAGTCACAGCCAAAGCAAATGCAGTAAATGCGCTTAACCAGCCACTATCGTTGAGAGTAGAAAAGCGTAATCGAGTGCTAAAGAACATCAGCAAAATCCGTTTGAAGATAGGGGGGATCCCAGTCTTAATATTTGGCCGATTTTGCACTGTTTTACGACTAATTCAAGCATTGTTGATAAATAAAAACGCCGCTTAGGTTTCCCATAAGCGGCGTGACATTTGGTTATAACAAAGGTGCCTTTAAAACACTGTTAAAATCTGTTATTTGCTGATTTTTTTGTATTTCAAACGATGAGGCTCAACCACATCTTTACCTTGGGTTTCTTTAAGCCAAGTGGCGTACTCAGTGTAGTTACCTGCGAAGAAGTTAATCTTGCCTTCATCACGATAATCCATGATGTGCGTGGCGATGCGATCCAAGAACCAGCGATCGTGCGAGATAACCATGGCACAACCAGGAAACTCAAGCAGCGCGTTTTCAAGGGCGCGCAACGTTTCAACGTCTAAGTCATTGGTTGGCTCATCCAGTAACAGCACGTTGCCGCCGGCTTTAAGTAACTTGGCCAAATGCACGCGGTTACGCTCACCACCTGATAAGTCTTTTACAAACTTCTGTTGGTCGTTACCTTTAAAGTTAAAACGGCTGCAATAGGCGCGACTATTTAACTCAAAATTACCAATACGAATAATGTCCGAATCATCAGAAATTTCTTTATAAACCGTGTTGTTGCCATCCATATGATCACGGAACTGATCAACACTGGCCAATTTTACTGTTTTACCGACAATAACTTCACCTGAATCAGCTTTTTCTTCGCCGCTTAGCATACGAAACAGAGTTGATTTACCCGCACCGTTTGGCCCGACAATACCGACAATGGCACCTTTGGGCATGGCAAAGGTTAAATCATCAATAAGCAAACGGTCACCGTAGCTTTTGCGTAAATGATTTACTTCAATGACTTGCTCGCCTAAACGATCACCTGGTGGAATAAACAATTCATTGGTTTCGTTACGCTTTTGGTAATCACCGGTATTGAGCTCTTCAAAGCGGGCCATACGCGCCTTACTTTTAGACTGACGACCTTTGGCGTTTGAACGTACCCATTCCAATTCAGTTTTGATCGACTTTTGACGAGCACTTTCGGTTTTCTCTTCTTGTTGTAAACGAGCGTCTTTTTGCTCTAACCAAGAAGAATAGTTGCCTTCCCAAGGAATACCTTGGCCACGGTCAAGCTCTAAAATCCAACCGGCGACATTATCTAAGAAATAACGATCGTGAGTAATAGCGACCACTGTGCCTTCATAATCGTGTAAGAAGCGCTCTAACCAGGCTACCGATTCGGCATCTAAGTGGTTGGTAGGCTCATCCAGTAACAGCATGTCTGGTTTTTCGAGCAACAAGCGGCACAAAGCCACACGGCGGCGCTCACCACCAGATAACTTGCTCACATCTGCATCCCAAGGGGGTAAACGCAACGCATCGGCGGCACGCTCAAGGGCGTTTTCAAGGTTGTGACCGTCTTTGCTTTGAATAATGGCTTCAAGCTCACCTTGCTCTTTGGCGAGTGCGTCAAAGTCTGCGTCTTCCTCTGCATAAGCAGCGTACACTTCTTCGATGCGCTTAAGGGCATGAGCTACATCGGCGACGGCTTCTTCGATATTGCCGCGCACGTCTTTGCTTTCGTCTAATTGTGGCTCTTGGGGTAAGTAACCAATTTTTAAGCCGGCTTGAGGAATGGCTTCCCCTTCGATGTCTTTATCGATTCCAGCCATGATCCGAAGCAGGGTAGATTTACCTGAGCCGTTCAAACCCAGTACGCCGATTTTGGCGCCGTGGAAGAAACTCAGTGAAATATCTTTAAGAATAAACTTGTTCGGGGGCACGATTTTGCCCACACGATTCATGCTATATACGTATTGCGCCATGATGAAAACAACTCCATAAAATTTTGCCTATTGTAAACACTGCTCATGAGCGATGAAAGCGCTAGCTGAGACTATTTTTGTAATTGTTGACTTTATGGGTATAGCTAAACAGGAGTAGTTTTTTATCTAATTGATATTTAGATATATTTTAACCTTTTGCTGGTTGATTTTAGCAAGCTGAACGAGCACACATTCATTGACAAATTTCGGTGTGCATCCCTTGCATCACTCGCGTAGTATTTGCATCGTCTTAGGGATAAAAAAGAGAGCGCTATGTTAAAAAAATCATCCGTTTTAGTTATGTGTGCCGGCCTTTTATGCCAGCCAGTACTAGCCAGCCGTTTAGTTGAAAATGCCTTGGTAGAGCAAACAAGCCAAGAGTTAACGAGTGCCAAAGCGTTACTGCTTAAAACCGTTAATATTAACAGCGGTACTATGAATTTTGCGGGCGTCAAAGAAGTTGGCAGTATTATGCGCAAAGAATATGACGCACTCGGTTTTAAAACTGAGTGGGTAGATGGCAGCGAATTTAACCGCGCTGGGCACCTTGTGGCTACCTTCGAATCCCCGACTCATCCCACAGGGCAAAAGCTTTTATTAATAGGCCATTTGGATACAGTTTTTGCTAAAGACGATGACTTTCAGAAAGCTAAAGAAATAGACGAGCAACATATTGCTGGGCCCGGCATCTCAGATATGAAAGGCGGCAATGTGATCATGCTTGCTGCGATTAAAGCGCTAAAAGCCAGAGGCATGCTTGACCGCTTAAATATTAAAGTGGTGCTTACCGGTGATGAAGAGTCCAGCGGTCGCCCGTTGAGTAAATCTAAAAAAGCTTTAATCGATGCCGCCATTTGGGCCGACGTGGCCCTTGGTTTTGAAGATGCCGATGGTGATATTCGTACCGCGGTTACCGCTAGGCGCGGTGCGTCTACGTGGCAGGTGACCACATCTGGCAATGCTGCCCACTCGTCACAAATATTCACAGACAAAGTGGGTGATGGGGCGATATTTGAAATAGCGCGTATTTTACAGGAATTCCGTTTACAACTGGCCGATTTGCCTTTGCTCAGCTTTAACCCTGGTGTGATTGCAGGTGGTACGCGGGTATCAACGAATAAAGGCGGCGATGAAGTGGTGGCCTTTGGCAAAACAAACGTTGTCGCCAAAGATGCTTCAGTAAAGGGCGGCCTAAGGGCTGCATCCCAAGAGCAGTTAGAACAAGCTAAAGCAATTATGAGTCAGGTGGTGGAGCAACACCTAGCACAAACAGATGCAACCTTCATGTTTGATGAGGGCTACCCGCCCATGAAAGAAACCAAAGGTAATAAATCACTGTTGGCACAGTACAGCCAAGTCAGTGTTGACTTAGGCTATGGCCCAGTGACGGCGGTGAACCCACGAAATGCCGGGGCGGCGGATATTTCGTTTACCGCAGGGCACGTGAAAATGGCCATCGATGGGTTAGGCCTAATGGGCGAAGGGGGCCACACTAAAGACGAAGTGGCAGATATGACTACCTTTAAACAGAACATCGAAAAAACCGCGGTGTTGATGTATCGCTTGTCGAACCCATAAATCTATTATGCAAATCTGCGCAGCCCGCTAGCGTGAGTAGCTACCAGCGCTAGCGGCCTCGCCATCTTATAAAATAGCAAGTTTAAGGGAGTAATATGACATCATTTAATTGGGCCATTATGGGCCCAGGCTCGATTGCAGATATGTTCGCAGATGCGCTAAAGCCGTCGCAAAAAGGCGTTTTGTACGCTGTGGCGAGTCGCGATATTAACAAAGCTCAGGCCTTTGCTGACAAATACAGCGCTGACGAAGCTTCTCATAAAGCTGAAGCTGATGGTGCTTCTCATAAGGCTGACGGCGCTTTTTATAAAGCTGACGGCACCCCTCCGAAAGCTTACGGCAGCTATCAGCAGATGCTGACTGATCCAAAGGTAGACGTGGTGTATATCGCCACGCCGCAAAGCCTGCACTTCGAGCAAGCGAAAATGTGCTTAGAGGCGGGCAAACACGTATTGATGGAAAAGCCGCTGACTATTAATGCGGCGCAAACCGAAGCATTAATAGCGTTAGCACAAGAAAAGCAATTATTACTACAAGAAGGGCTGTGGAGCCGCTTTATGCCATGCTTCGAGCAAGTAAAATTATGGCTTGATGAGGGGCGCATTGGTGAGTTGCAATATATTTGCTCTGACATTGGTTTTGCTTTTGGTGATAGAGAAGGGCACAGGTTACATAACCCAGCTCTGGGGGGGGGCGCCTTACTCGATTTAGGCGTTTACAGCATTACCTTGAGCCAATGCTTGATGCAAGAACATCCCAGCGAAATCAACGCTATGAGCCATTTTGGTAATTTGCAGGTAGATGAAAACACGATCGTAAATATGCGTTACCCGTCAGGGCGTTTCGCTCAGTTTACTTGCACGATTGCCGCACAGGCGAGTAATTCAATGACGTTGATGGGTAGTAAAGGGCGCATTGTATTGCCGTATATGTTTTGGAACGGCAATAAAGCGACTTTGCAGCAAGAAGGTGTGCAAGACGAGGTGATTGAGTTTGCGCATCGGGTAAATGGTTTTGAGTATCAAATCGAAGAAGCCATGAACATGATTGAGAAAAATCAACTGTGCAGCGATTTTATGCCCCACGGCGATAGCTTAGCGGTTATGCAAACCATGGATGAAATACGCCGCCAAATTGGCCTGAAATTCACCCCTGACGCAGAGCGTAGGTAGCACGACTGGTTCACCACTTAAGCCGTGGTGATCCTTCTTTACACTTTTAGGTTATAGAACATTGCATAAAAGCTATGTACAAAAAGTGCAAAATGACTAGAATGTGCGCTCTTTTAAGTTAGCACTTAATCTTTAGCCCTTAATTTTTAGCACTTAAATTGCCAGCCAACATAGCGTTTGATGAAAAATGCAGCTACGGCGTTAAGTGTCTGTTGAGAATATGTATTCTTGATAGGCCAAAGCGCATGCAGTTAAGCGACTTTTATCGCGCAAGTGTAACGGCCCCGAGGAGAACTGATGTTATCACGTGACATGAATATTGCCGATTTTGATCCTGAGTTGAGTCAAGCTATCGCGCAAGAAACCCAGCGCCAAGAAGATCACATTGAACTGATCGCCTCTGAAAACTACTGTAGCCCGCGCGTACTTGAAGCCCAAGGCTCGCAACTGACTAACAAATACGCTGAAGGTTATCCGCACAAGCGTTACTACGGCGGTTGTGAATACGTTGATATTGCAGAAGATTTAGCCATTGAGCGTGCTAACCAATTATTCGGCTCTGACTACGCGAACGTGCAGCCTCACTCTGGCTCACAAGCTAACTCAGCAGTATTTATGGCGTTACTTGATGCTGGCGATACCGTACTAGGTATGAGCTTGGCACACGGCGGTCACTTAACCCACGGCGCACATGTTAGCTTCTCGGGCAAGACGTATAATGCAGTACAGTACGGTATCGATGAGCAAACTGGCAAAATCGATTACGACGCGGTAGAAGCGCTCGCGGTTGAGCATAAACCTAAAATGATCATCGGTGGTTTCTCAGCGTACTCAGGCATTGTTGATTGGCAGCGATTCCGCGAAATCGCGGACAAAGTAGGTGCTTACTTATTAGTGGATATGGCTCACGTTGCTGGTTTAGTGGCAGCTGGTTTGTATCCTAACCCATTACCTCATGCGCACGTTGTGACCACCACTACGCATAAAACCTTAGCTGGCCCACGTGGCGGCTTGATTTTATCAGCCTGTGGCGATGAAACCATTTACAAAAAACTAAACAGCTCAGTATTCCCTGGTAACCAAGGTGGCCCTTTATGTCATGTGATTGCAGCGAAAGCCGTTGCGTTTAAAGAAGCATTACAGCCAGATTTTAAAGAATACCAACAGCAAGTATTGCTTAACGCCAAAGCAATGGTCAGCGTGATGCTAGAGCGCGGCTACGACATCGTATCTGGCGGCACCGACAATCACCTGTTCTTGCTTGATTTGATCAGCAAAGACATCACAGGTAAAGATGCTGACGCAGCCCTGGGTCGCGCGAACATCACAGTGAACAAAAATTCGGTACCAAACGACCCACGCTCACCGTTTGTGACCAGTGGTTTACGTATCGGCTCACCCGCTATTACTCGCCGTGGCTTTAAAGAAGAACAAGCGAAGCAAGTGGCTACATGGATTTGCGACGTTATCGACAACATCGAAGACGAAGCGGTTATCGAGCGCGTAAAAGGCGAAGTATTAACCCTTTGCGGCAAGTTCCCGGTATACGCTTAGGTTTTAGTTCGTTCGCTAGTTAGTTAATAAACATCACCTAGTGTAGAGCGGCAAAACGAGTGCACTAAATAGAAATCCGTTGAGGTTAGCCTCGACGGATTTTTTTATGGCCTGATATTTGCTGAAATCATCAATATTAAGCTTTGAGGCACTGTTTTTTGACGCTTCAATTATGGGTTAACGTTGCGCTGTAGCGATAGGTAGCAACGCACTGAATAACGCGGGGCGAATGTTTTGAAGATTTTTTTTAGTCTATTAGTGCTATTTCTTACAGGCTGTGCACATTTACCTTCGTGGCAAGAAGATGCCGAAGAAGGGCAGGTTGTGGCCGAAGAGCCGCTGTTGCTGCACACCGAACAAATAGCCAATAAATTGTTTGCCAGCTTAGCGCCCATAGAATACGGCAATTTAGCGGTCGTGAGTTTTACCGAATTAGAGAGTTTAGCGTTATCAAAAGCCAACCATTCCTTAAATATGTTGGGTTTGCAGCTTCAAGAGAGCATGTTGTCGGTATCGACTCAGCGCGGTTTCAATGTGGTTGAGATTCGGGCCGCGAATCAAGTGCAATTATTCAAAGACCACGAACGCCTTTTAAGTCGTGACAGTGGCGATATCAGCAAAGATATAGATGTGCGCTACATGGTTGTGGGCACGCTACTTCAAGGTAATCAAATGACCACAGTTAATGCCAGATTATTAGACTTACGAGAAGGAACGGTTATCGCTGCGGTATCAGATAATGTTCCTAACAGTGTGATTGGCCTAAACGCTAATCAAATCCAAATGAAACACAACAAGCTGTATCGCTCGTCATTATAAAAGTGAGTTAATTATGAAATTTATCAAACTAGCCGCCATACCACTCATGTGCTTCTTAAGTACGTCATGCTCAAGTTGGTTTTCGAGCGACGAGCAAGTACAAGAAATGCAAGCAACCAACTCAAGCGAACAAGCGATAGGATCAGTCAGTCGCTTCAATAATCAGCGCATGTCAGATATTTATAAACGCGTTGAAGTAGGTGACGTAAACCATTATGTGCAAGGCATTATGCAAGACTTGATTGCCAATATGGATAATCCAGGAAGCAGTATGGATATTGGTGTGACGAGCTTTGTATATCTTGACGGCAGCTTTGATGAAACTGACCTCTTGGGAAATCAATTATCAGAAAGCTTTATGCATGAGCTACATCAATTTGGGTTAAACGTATTGGACTTCAAAAGCTCTGACTATATCCGCGTGACCCCCACTGGCGATTTTAACTTTAGCCGAGATTATGAAGAACTAAACCCAGACATGCCTGTGCAATACGTAATGGGTGGCACCATGGTAAAGCATCAAGATGGCGTAATTGTTAACGCTAGAATGGTATCAATTAATACTAAAAAGGTGTTGTCTAGCGCGCAAGGGTTTATCCCTGCCAGTGTGGTTAACGCGTTACACCGAAGTCAGGGTAATCCCGGCATTAGCCTTAAATTCAAGCAAAGTGAAAAAAGCTAAGAATATTCTGAGTGCTTAAAGCTAATCGTTAAAATTCTGAGGTGTATTGTGAGTAAATTTATTATGGATAACGCGAAAACGATTAGCGTGCTGTCAAGAGCCGGCTGCGCTGGGTTAATGTTAATATCGCTTTGTGGTTGTTCTATGTTTCAAGGCGAAGATGACATCGTAGTTGATAAAAGCGACCCGCAATACCTTGAATTAAAAGTCATGTTGGAACAACAAAAAATCGAATGGGAAGCCCAGAAACCCGCGTTAGAGCGACTGGTGAAAAACGAAGAAGATCTTGCTTTTCTAATTGATGCCTTGAGTAAGATGTCGATCATCGGTAGTTCGCCTTCTCTTGAGCAATATATGCTTGGCCAACCACAATATATCCAAGACAAGGCTAATGGTACGAAAAGTAACGGTATTTCAGTTGGGGGCTCTCAAACTATCAATTCAGGCGACACCAATACCTCAATTAATGTTAGCAACGTTAATAGCGGTAATATTTCTAATGCAAATCCCCTTATGCAACTGGTGGATTCCCCAGAAGAGTTGACACAGTTGATGACCGACCTGCAGAAACTAGCGCGCACTCAGCGATATAAAGCACTCAATAAGCAAAATTCGTCTAATAGCTCTCAAGCTACCTCAAACGATGAACTAAAACCGGGTAAGTCGATCGGGCGTAACGGCACAACCTATGGTGGCATTTTTGCTAACAGCAAAGTCCAGCTAGGTGACTACGCTCAGCAATTGGCAGGTAAGCTGGCTAAATTTTCAGCTCTTGAAGGCTCAACTGTTGGCGTCGCAAGCTTTGTGGACTTTGATGAAACATTAAGAAATTCCAGTAGCTTAGGTAATCAATTTGCAGAAGCTTTAGCCACAGAACTGCCTAGTTACGGCGTTAAAGTGGTGGATTTCAAGCTGACTAAAAATATTGATGTGTCCGCCATGGGCGATTTAGCGCTATCACGCGATGGTGCAATACTAAATGGCCAAACTGATATGAACTATGTGCTCACGGGCACGATGATTGCCATGCCTCGTGGTGTGAAAATTAACAGCCGTGTGGTATCTGTTTATGATAACAGTGTTATCGCTGCGGCTAGTACTTTTGTTCCTAGAGGACTTTTAGCGCAAATGAAGCCTTAGGTGTTTAAAAAATATACACAATGCACTAATTGTATAATTTTTAAGCAATAAATTCTTTGGGTTTACAAATTAATTTATGATTTTTAGACGAAAGTTGAATTATTTGCTTAATAAAATGCTAATCCCACCGATAAATGAGTTAGCCCTTAGTAAACAAGCGTGTTTATTTTGGCGCTACTACTTTACGTTTATTCAAAGATAGGGAACCACGATGACAAAAATGAACAAAATAGCTGCCGGATTAGCAGCATCGCTTTTATTGGTAAGTGCAGCTCAAGCTCAAGAAACAGTTACGACAACAGCGTCTGGTACGGTGCAAAATTCATTTACATTGACTAATGATGCAGATTTGGATTTTGGTACATTTCGAGCTCAGAATGATAACGCAGCATCAAGTCCCGTAACTGCTACGTTACGACGCCCGGCGGATCCATCAGAAAGCTCAGTAGCGACCAATGGCACTGCTAATGCTGCGGTATTGCAGTCGCTGGTAGAAGGAGCGCCAGCAGAGTACACAGTATCGGGAGTTGCTGGTTTCTCAACCTTGACCGTAACTGTTCCAGCGGATGGAGCGGTGACTCTAGCTGCAGCAGGAAGTCCTACAGGCGTTGCTACTTTTGTGTTGAACGGTTTTGAAGCGTATAAAACGTCAGGTACACCTGGTGATATCACTCTGACCAGTAACAGCGGTACGTTTCAAGTGGATGCAACAGGGGATGCCACATTTACTCTAGGTGCTACTTTGACGACAGTACCTAGCACGACTGACACCTATACTGATTTAGCATATTCAGGTGATTACGATATTACTGTTCAATATTAACTTAACTGGGTATGTAGGTGTGTTAATTTCGCACACCTACTATATTTTTAAATGAAATTTATCGTGCTTGTGTTCTTAATAGTTATTTATTTTTTAGGAGCTGCTAAGACTCATGCAGCGATGGAAGTTAACGTACCGCTATCTTTTGGTACTTTTGCTATTCCGAACAACTCTTCGGTCAGTCAGTTAACTATCTCCACTAATTTCCGCTCGTACTCAACTAATCATATTCATGTAATTCAGCCAGGGCAACCAGGCGAGTACAAGTTAGTCGAGTTTCCGGTCTATACCCGCCTCTTTTTAAATGCCTCTTTACCACAACAATCGACGGTATTTGTTGGTGAAACGGAGCGATTTACTTTGACCAACATTGAGCTACCAGATTCAGTGATTACAGATTCAAATGGTGAAGCAGATCTCTTAGTTGGAGCCACAATTGAATCATCAGGTAATGGAGGTCGATACCTAGACACGAAATACGATTTACCGCTGATTTTTACCATTAATTATTAATTTTTAGTACGAAGTGCATGAGGGAAAACATGATAAATTTACGTTCACTAATATTTGGGTTAATTCTTTGTATGCTGTTTATTTCTCATGTGAAGGCAGATTTATTGATTTCACCCACCAGAGTTGTGTTTGACGAGAGAGCTAGATCTAAACAGATAGTGTTGATCAACTCAGGGAGCAAAACTATGACCTATCGCCTGGGTTGGGATCAAAAAAAAGCCCTGACCTCAGGGGGATATGCAGATTTAACTGCTGAAGAATTGAGCCAGTTTCCAGTTGCTAGTGACATGCTTAGATTTAGCCCAAAACAAGTGAGCCTGAAACCTGGCGAAAAACAAATTGTCAAAATTGCAGTGAGAAAACCAAAAGACTTAGAGAACGGTGAGTACCGCTCTCATTTGTTGTTTAAAGCCTTACCGAACCCGAAAAGGCAAGAAGGTACGCACAATGCAATGTCGCTATCATTGAATGTTCGTATGAGCTATTCAATGCCTGTTATGATTCGTGAAGGCAAAGAAACTAGCACCGTCGACATCTCTGAATACTCGTTTGATTACTCTCCTGAAAGCCATCGAGGAAAAGTTTCTGTCGTACTGAATAAGAGTGGTGAAAAATCAACCTTTGGCAATGTGCTTGCTTACTGGTCAAATAGTAATAACGGGCAGAAGTCTATGATTGCTCGGGTTAACTCCCATAGCATTTATGCTGAGACCCAGCGCTCTGAGGTGGATTTGGTGTGGCTCGATAATCCTTTTACGCTATCAGATGGCATCTTAACTGTGGTCTATGAAGGGGAGTCAGAATACCGCGGTCAGACTTTTACTACGCAGCAGTTCAATGTATCCAAAGAGAACATCTCGACTTTTGCTTTAAATTAATATTCTATCTTCCGCTTTAATTCCTACTTCTCCAATAGGTAAAACGCTAACTAGCGCCAATTATTCGACGAATAACTTGGCGCGTTGTTTGCTATCCATTTGCTGTCAATTAGAAATGGAACTTTATGTCACGTATTTCCTCTGTCGTTAGCGTATTATTTATCTTCAGTGTAGTTACGCTATTGAGCCAAACAACCTCTGCAGCAAGTAAGGCTAACTTGTCTTCGGCTTTGTCAAATAAAAAGCTAATTGCTTTGCTCAAAGACGTAAACCAAAAATACCAGCAGCCAATCAGACCAAATGCACTGGATACAGTGGATAAAAGCGCTGTGTCGTCACGCTTTGATCCAGGTGAAGAGCTATTTCTATCGCTGAACATAGGTAAGCTTTACTTGGCTGATGTGTACGCGATTAAAAGCGCCAAGCAAGCACATATTAGCCTGATAACTTTGTTCGAAACACTTGATTTTCCTATTCAGTTTGTCGAGCCCGTAAACAGCATGAATAAAACGGGCGGGGCGTCAGGTTGGTTTATCCGCGAAGACAACACCTTTGATTTACAACTACCTACAGCTCAAGGCAAACCTATTTTAGTCGTGGTGAACGGGCAAGAATATGAGCTTAGTAGCCAAGATTATACCCTAACCGATGATGGTGATATCTACGTTGAAGCAGCTGCAATAAGCAAGTGGATGGATTTAGATTTTGAGTTCGATTTTGCCAACCTAGAATTATTCACTGATTCAGATATCCCGCTACCCATTGAACAGCGTCTAGCGCGCCAGAGCCGCCGCGCAAATCAAAGCTCAGGTCGAGGTGAGGCGGTTTTGCCTATGCTGCAGTCGAATTACCAAGCGATAACCGCTCCGTTAGTTGATGTGCAACTTGCTACTACGATTGACCCTGATCGAGACAGCGCGCGCTACTCTGTTCTAGGTAGTCATGATTTTGCATACTTAAACAGTCAATTTTTTGTCGCGGGCAACGATAGTGACGAACTCAGCGATGTACGCTTAACATTGTCAAAGGAGTCTTTGAATGGGGACTTGCTCGGTCCGCTGAATGCCACCCAAGTGCAATTCGGTGATATCACTCCTGTCAATGTGGGCATTGGTAATACCGCCTCACAAAGCCGAGGCTTCAGAGTCACCAATAGTAAGCTTGCGCAAATTAATGATAATAAAACGATTAATCTTACCGGTGACATTCAGTTGGGCTGGGATATAGAGCTTTATCGAAATGGAATATTGATCGACCAGCAAATGAGCTTGCAAAGCGGCCGCTATGAGTTTAATGATGTAGATTTATTGTTCGGCGATAACCAATTTGAGCTTATAATGTATGGGCCTCAAGGCCAAATTGAAAGTCAGACTGAGCAATACTTTATTACCACCAACTCGGTAGAGCAGGGGGAAGGGCAATACCGCTTTTCCGTTGCTGATGTGGGGGAGTCACTGTTTGGAATTTCTACTGTTAGCACGGCGCTAGATCCAGGAGTGTTATTGTCTGGTGTATATAACAGAGGTATTACCGATTGGTTCTCATTGAGTGCGGGAGTATCTTCGTTGCTGGCGGATGCAGGGGAAGATCAGCAGTATTTTTCTTTAGGCTCAAACTTAGCGCTGTTCGATCGGGTGTTACTCGATGGCATAATACAAATTAATCAAGATCAACAGACCCGAGCTGAATTTGGTGCTCGAACTCGCATCGGTGATACTGCGTTAAGCGCTGATTATTACATGGACGAACGCAGCGTGTTATTCACGGACGAGCAGCTAAACGATGAGCAGACCAACTTAGATGATACTCAGTTATATCAGCAATTCGCTTTAAATATGTCAGGTGAGTTGTACAAAGCGAATAGCTTCGGGGTGAACTACCAAAACGAGTGGCGTCATACCATGCTCGAAGACGGTTTACGCAGTGATTTATTGTCAAACCAGCTATCGATCAACAGTCGCTTACTTTACGTGTCCCATGAATTGAATTGGCTCAAAACTGACGATGAATTTTCTGAAGAACAATTTAGCGGTACTCTTCGTTTACAAAAGAGTTTTGGGCGTGTTTTCACGCGCTTAAATGCAATCTATTCAATTAAACCTGAATCACAATTAGAGCAAGTCAGTACCGAGCTATATATGCCATTGACGACTGAGCTGCAAAGCCAACTTGAATTAATCTACTATCCACAGATTGATGATTATCGAGCGACACTGGGCTTAAATTGGCAGCATGACTTATTTTATTTCACCGCTGACACCGAATACGATAAAGACGGTGATTGGTCAATTGGCTTAAACATGCGCTTTAGTTTCGGTTACGACCCCCTTGGCGAACAATTCTTTATGAATCGCCGTTCAATGGCCAGTAGTGGCGCTATGGCAGTGAGGGTGTTTGAGGATTTGAACTTAAATGGCCAGTTTGATAGCGATGAGCCGTTAATCGAAAATGCAAAAATAAAGGCGCTGCAAAATTATCGTCATGGCACCACTGATAAAACAGGTGTGGCCATGCTGAGCAGTATGACCAATAACGTGCGAACAGACATTGTGCTGGATAGGCGCAGTCTCGAAGACCCTTTTTTGATCAATGCAATTCCAGGTGTATCTGTTACGCCCAGAGCTGGCCATTTGGATGTGCTGGACTTCCCTGTGGTGCAATCTGGTGAGCTAGAAGGAGTTGTTTATGTTAGCAATGCTAGCGGCGATGAGGAAGTGGCTACTTATGCGCCAATCCGTTTGTACGATAGTAAAGGCAACGAAGTAAACAGCACTGTGACTGAGTTTGACGGCTACTACTTATTTACCGATTTGCTGCCAGATGATTATCAAATGCGCATTGATGCAAGTTACCTAGAAAAGAAAAACTTGCGCGGCGGTAAGGTGATTGAAGTTAGCCTAGCCAGTGCTGGTGAAATAGTAAACGGTGCTGATTTCACTTTGCAAGAGCGAGAAGCCGCTGAAGGATATGTAGTTTCAATTGGTGAATTCAATTCACTTAGAATGCTAAAGGCATTTTGGCAGATTTTGATTAAGAAAGGTGTATACGTCGTTGATCCTAAGCCTTTTTATTACAAAGCGGATGGTGACAAGAAATATACCTTGAACGTGGCGTTTTACCCTAAACAAACATACGCAAATGCAGTTTGCGCACGTTTTGCAGCGAAAAACATTTCGTGCAATGTGGCTCCCTTTACCTTTGATATTTAAGTTAGTCGAGATATAGACAATGAATACTAGAAAATTTTATTTCTGCCACACTGCGAAATTATCGGCGTTGCTAGGCGGCCTTATGTTGCTTAACGGATGTTCTAGTGCGCCCAAACCGCAGATTGCCGAAGTGCCAAACGAGCTCAGTGCACAAGAGTTTCACGATACCATGGCTGAGTTTGAGTACATGAAACCCAGCTTGCAGCGCCTCGCGGCGCTTGAGCCTGAGCTAAAAGCGCTTATTTCCCAGTTAACTCAAATCGCAGAAGCCGCTGAAATACAAGAAAAGCGAGAGATAGCAGAGGCAACAGCGACGCAAAGCGTTCCAGAAATTGCCCAGGTCAATCAAACAATGTCAATTGAGCCTAAGCCGGTAAAAGTGCCTGCTAGTAACACAAATAAGTCAATGGCTAGTTCCAATGAGCACGGTACTAATAACCTAAGCGCTAAGATGAATAAACATGTAGAAGAGAGTGAGGTGGCAGTTAGTTCTAAAAAAACAGTTAAAGGTCAATACACTCTGCAACTAACAGCCGTTACGGATAGAAAAAAACTACTAGATTCATGGAGAACGCTGCAAAAAACGTACTCACCTGAATTGGATGATTTGCAGGCTATATACCAAGAAATAGAATTGTCTGGTGTAACTTTCTATCGCATCAAAGCGGGCTATTATTCGTCTGAGCAACAGGCAAAAAAAGGTTGTTCTTCACTCAAAAAGCTAGGAGCAAATTGTATCGTGAGTAATAACAGCGGCTTGAGTGTTATTTGAAGGAGCGGCTTAAGCAATCGCTAAGGACTATAATTACAGCGTCCCTGTTGTTTAGTAACTGTATTTCTCTATCAACTTTCGTGTTTTTTTGTTAATTTACGGGCAAATTTCCGGTACAAGAGAACGTTATGTTTTGTCCCTTCTGTTCTATCCAAGAAACCAAGGTGATTGACTCTCGCTTAGTGGCTGATGGGCATCAAGTGCGCCGTCGTCGTGAATGTACTATGTGTAAAGAGCGTTTCACTACTTTTGAAATGGCTGAGTTGGTCATGCCTCGCGTGGTCAAGCGTGATGGCTCTCGTGAGCCGTTTAACGAGGATAAGCTGCGCGCTGGTTTGCAACGCGCCCTTGAAAAACGCCCCGTAAGCACCGAACAAGTCGAGCAGTGTATCAGTAGGCTTAAATCGGCTATGCGCGCCACAGGTGAGCGTGAAATTACCAGTGAATACTTGGGCAATCTAATTATGGATGCCCTTAAAGAACTCGATAAAGTCGCTTACGTGCGCTTTGCTTCTGTGTACCGCTCGTTTGAAGATATTCGCGAATTTGGCGAAGAAATCGCTCGTTTGGGTGACTAACATGCCGAATGATTCCCGTTTTTCCTGTGCCCTCGAGTTAAATTAATAAGGTTGTAGAGTGACGCAATTCTCTGCGCTAGACGCAAAAATGATGGCTTTGGCCATCCGTTTGGCTGAAAAAGGTCAATACACGACTTCGCCTAATCCCAATGTGGGCTGTGTTATCATTGACGCCCAAGGCAATATTGTCGGCCAAGGCTGGCATCAAAAGGCCGGTACTCCTCACGCTGAAATTCACGCTATTGCCCAAGCGGGTGAGCGCACCAAAGGCGCTACCGCTTACGTCACATTAGAGCCGTGCAATCATCACGGTCGCACAGGCCCGTGCTCTGAAGCATTATTAAAAGCAGGGGTAAAACGTGTTGTTGCCGCCATGGTTGACCCAAACCCACTTGTGGCGGGCAGTGGTTTACAAAAACTCTGTGACGCCGGCGTTGCAGTCAGCAGTGGTCTTCTTGAGCGTGAAGCGATGGCGCTCAACCTTGGTTTTATTAAGCGCATGAAAACCGGCATGCCTTGGGTCACCGTTAAACTGGCATCAAGCTTAGATGGTAAAACCGCATTAAATAATGGTGAAAGCCAGTGGATTACTGGGCCCTTAGCCCGTGAAGATGTGCAACGCCACCGGGCGCAGAGTTGCGCGATATTATCGGGCTCGGGCACGGTTTTGGCGGATAACCCTTCATTGAATGTGCGTTACAGCGAATTGGGTTTTGCCAAGAATGAGATAGCAGAAGTGAATTTACGCCTACCTGTGCGAGTTTTGCTCGATGGGCGCAACCAGATGCGCCCCGACCTGCATTTATTTTCCTTATCGTCACCTATTGTAATTATCAATAGCCAGCCAAATACAGCTGAATTTCCAGACCATGTTGAGCAATATCAAGCCCATTCGAACGGTGCGCAGCTTGACCTGCACGATGTGATAAAACACCTTGGCGAGCGTGGCTTTAATCAAATATGGGTCGAAGCAGGGGCTAAGCTTGCAGGGGCCTTATTGCAGAATAAATTAATAGATGAATTGATTTTGTACCAAGCGCCCAAATTACTAGGGGATAAAGGCCGAGATTTATTTGCTGTAGACGAATTAACCCAAATGCAGCAAGCTTTTGAATTACAATGGCAGGATGTACGTCAAGTCGGCCCTGATTTAAAGCTGACGGCGCGCTTCACATAATTTACTACCCACGCCAAGTAATCCTTACATAAAGACGATAACGGGCGCGTTTGATATAAGTAGTCCGTTTAACCTAGCCTGTTCGTTTGAAATCAGCGCGAAGTTTATAAGCAGATTACACAGTTTAATATGAGTGAAAAGACATTATGTTTACCGGAATAATTGAAGATGTGGGGTACATCGAAACCTTAACCCCAACGGGCGATGACATTCGTTTGCGCATACGGGTAAATAAACTGGATATGTCAGATGTAGCCCTTGGCGACAGTATCGCCAATAACGGTGTATGTTTAACCGTGGTAGACATGAACTCGAGCGGTTTTAGTGCTGACGTGTCGCACGAGACCATCAAGCGCAGCGGTTTTGCCGATTATAAAGCCGGTAGCAAGGTAAACTTAGAAAAGGCCATGTTACCGACATCGCGCTTTGGTGGGCACATTGTCAGCGGACATGTTGATGGTGTGGGGGAAGTGGTTTCCGTCAACCCTGTTGGGCGTTACGTGGAAATTTGGGTGCAAGCCCCAAAAGACTTAGCCCGTTACTTAGCGGAAAAAGGCTCCATCACAGTGGATGGTGTCAGCTTGACAGTGAATGCTGTAGAGGGTGCCAAATTTTTGATTACCCTTATTCCCCACAGCCTGCAAGAAACCATTATTGGTGGCTACAAGAAGGGTACTAAAATTAATTTGGAAGTGGACGTGGTTGCCCGTTACCTAGAGCGTTTAATGCTTGGTGACAAAGCCGCTGAAACAGGCCAACAAAAATCAGCATGGCTTTTTTAGCCGAAAACGGTTTTTTACGCTAGGACACATGCTGAGAAATAAAGGTGTGCTTTAGCACACAATGACATTTGCAGATAACTGCTCATTTAGGACACAACCAAAAAGAATCACAATATTATGGCAATGAACACAACAGCAGAAATTATCGAAGACATTCGTCTTGGCAAAATGGTTATCTTGATGGATGACGAAGATCGTGAAAACGAAGGCGATTTAATCATGGCCGCTGAGTGCGTGACTCCAAAAGACATTAACTTTATGGTGACTCACGCTCGGGGGTTGGTTTGTTTGCCCATGACAGCAGAGCGTTGTAAACGTTTGAATCTGCCTTTGATGGTGGACAACAACGGTGCGCAGTTCTCTACTAACTTCACGGTATCAATCGAAGCGCGTGAAGGGGTCACCACGGGTATTTCTGCTGCGGATCGTGCGCGCACTATTTTAGCGGCAGTTGCTGCGGATGCCACGGCCAACGATATTGTGCAACCAGGGCATATATTTCCCCTTATCGCTAAAGAAGGTGGGGTGTTAAACCGCGCTGGGCATACAGAAGCCGGTGTTGATTTACCGCGTTTAGCTGGCTTGGAGCCTGCCTCTGTTATCGTTGAAATACTTAACGAAGACGGCACCATGGCCCGTGGCCCTGAGTTACAAGAATTTGCTAAAAAGCATGATCTTAAAATTGGCACTATCGCTGATTTGATTGAGTATCGTAACCTAAATGAAACCACCATCGAGCAAGTGGCAAAATGCAAATTGCCGACTGAGTACGGTGAGTTCGATTTGGTGACCTTTAAAGACTCGATTGATAACCAAGTGCATTTCGCATTGAGCAAAGGCGATATTACCCCTGATGAACCAACGTTGGTGCGTGTACATTTGCACAATACTTTGAGTGATTTGCTGGGTTCAGAGCGCGCTATCGAGCGCAGCATGAATTTGCCTCAGGCGCTAAAACGTATTGCCGCTGAAGGTGGTGTATTGGTTTTACTGGGTAAAGACGAAGATTTACTGACGCAAGTGAAACAGTTTGAAGCCGAAGATAACGGCGAAAAGCCTGTTGGCGCAGCATGGAGCGGCACATCCCGCACTGTGGGTGTCGGCAGTCAAATACTTGCCAGCCTAGGCGTTAAGAAAATGCGTTTGTTAAGTCGACCTAAAAAATACCATGCCTTGTCGGGATATGGCCTAGAAGTGGTTGAATACGTAGATTAGCGAAATATAGTCAATTACAAACTCTAAAAAAACGCCTGCTTTTCAGGCGTTTTTTTGTTTAGGCAGCCATCTCATATTTGATTTATATCTCGAGGCAAGGTTATTTCTTCATTATAACTTCCCGGAAGCCTATGGCGGCAATGACTATTTTATAAACAGCGCATTAAGCTGTTTGGGATCATATGGTGCTGTGCTATAATACGCGCCATTTTTTATAGATAAGGCTTACTAGGCATGAATATCATTGAAGGTAATATTCGCGCAACAGGCAAAAAATTTGCGTTGGTTGTGTCACGTTTCAACAGTTTTGTTGTTGAGAGTTTGGTTGAAGGCGCATTAGATACACTTGAGCGTCACGGTGAAGTAAACAGCCAAGATATCACTTTGGTTCGCGTACCTGGTGCATACGAGTTGCCTATCGCGGCTAAAAAGCTAGCGGAAAAAGGGACCTTTGATGGGATCATCGCTTTAGGCGCTGTAATCCGTGGCGGTACGCCACACTTCGAATTTGTTGCTGGCGAATGCAACAAGGGCTTAGCTCAAGTTTCACTCGAATTTGGTATTCCAGTTTCGTTTGGTGTTATTACCACCGACAGTATCGAGCAGGCTATTGAGCGCTCTGGTACTAAAGCAGGAAACAAAGGTGCTGAAGCGGCACTAGGTGCTCTTGAAATGGTTAACGTTATGGCCAATATCGAAGGGGCAGAGTAGGTGAAACCAGCAGCCCGTCGTAAAGCCAGAGAGTTAGCGGTTCAAGCCGTTTACTCATGGCAGATGTCAAAAAATCCACTTGACCAGATAGAACTCAGCATTGTCACTAGTAACAATATGCAAGACGTAGATACCGAGTACTTTCTAGAGTTGTTGCGCGCCGTTGTGCGCAAAACAGCCGAGCTGGACGCAAAAATCAAACCTTATTTGGGGCGTTTACCGGAAGAGCTTGATCCTGTTGAAAAAGCTATTTTACGACTGGCTACTTACGAACTTGTTGAGCGTATTGATGTCCCTTATAAAGTGGTCATTAATGAGGCCATTGAGCTTGCCAAGTCGTTTGGTGCTGAAGAGAGCCACAAGTTTGTGAATGGGGTGCTTGATAAAGCCATAAAAACCCTTCGTAAACACGAGTTGTCATAAAAGATCGTTATATTTTAGGGAGTTACACAGGCCGTGTATTCCCTTTAATCTTAGAGTTTTAAAATAAAAATGTGAAAGAATTTTCTTTAATCGATACCTATTTTCGCGATGTGAGTTTTCAGCGCAAGGATGTGTTGTTAGGCATAGGCGATGATTGCGCTATTACCCAAATTCCAGCTGGTCAAGCCCTTGCCACCACGACTGATACCCTAGTAAGCGGTGTGCACTTCTTACCTGACGCTGACCCTAAAGCCATTGCCCAAAAAGCCATTGCGGTAAATTTGAGTGACTTGGCAGCCATGGGCGCTGAGCCTGCTTGGTTGAGTTTGTCTTTGTCTTTACCTAACGTTGATGAGCAGTGGCTTAAGGCGTTCTCTGAAGGATTTAAAGAGCTCACTGAGTATTACTCAGTTCAGCTTATTGGCGGCGATACGGTGCAAGGTCCACTGGCTATCACCATTACCGCACAAGGTTTTGTGGCCGCGGATCAGGCATTGAAGCGCTCTGGTGCTAAACCCGGTGATTTCGTTTATGTGACGGGCTCATTAGGGGATGCTGGCTTAGGGCTAGATATTCTGCTTAATCATGCTGAGGTTCAAAGTACCGAGCACAGTGAGTTCTTGCTAAGACGTTTGCATTATCCAACACCAAGAGTGTTTGCTGGCACTAGTTTACGTCGAGTGGCTAGTGCCTGTATCGATATCTCTGATGGTTTATTGGCCGATATTAAGCATATATTAAATGCATCCCAATGTGGGGCGTGCTTGCAACTTGATAAGCTGCCTTTATCCAAAGCGATGCTCGAGTCCGTAGATCGGGATGCCGCATTTCATTACGCTTTGAGTTCTGGTGATGACTACGAGCTTCTGTTTACTGTGAGTGAAGAGCAAAAAAACAACGTGGAGCGTGTGTTAGCCTGCAGCAATGTGCCAGCAACCTGCATCGGCCAAATTAATGGTGCGGTTGGCAAAATTGATCTGAAACATAATGATGAAAGTTATGCATACAGCCAAACGGGGTTTGAACACTTCAATTCAGCTGAATTAACGAAAGAACAATCTAACCAGGCTAAGCGAGCATAATGGACAGGCATATTCGTAAGCGCGTTTCACTAGCCAACCCCATTCACTTTCTAGCCTTGGGGTTTGGCAGTGGTTTAGCGCCAAAAGCGCCCGGCACGTTTGGTACGATAGCGGCTGTTCCATTGGTGTGTTTGCTTGCTTATAGCACTACGCTAACAGGCTATTTGCTGGTCACTTTGATAGCCTCAGTCATTGGCATATGGTTATGTGGTAGAACAGCCAAAGACATGATGGTGCATGATGATTCATCCATAGTATGGGATGAAATTGCAGGTTTGCTTATCACTATGATAGCCGTACCGCTAAGTTGGCAAACATTGCTGCTCGGTTTTGTTCTGTTTCGTATTTTCGATATCTTAAAGCCTTGGCCGATCAGTTATTTAGATGCGCGGGTACATGGCGGATTTGGCATTATGATTGACGATATTTTAGCGGGCTTGTTTGCCTTGATTCTGATGCACATCACGCTGTATTTTGGCTGGCTATAGCTGTTTCTGAACGTTATTGTTATGCACGCTAACGCTTCACTCTCTTTGTTATTTATTCTTTGTTGTTTTTTATTCGAAAAGGTACTCCATGAAAATCTGGGTTGATGCGGACGCGTGTCCCGTTCTTGTGAAACAAATCTTGTTTAAAGCGGCGCAGCGCACTCAAGTTGAAATGACCTTGGTGGCAAACCAACACATTCCTGTACCGCCTGATAAAAACATTACCAGTATTCAGGTACAAAGTGGCTTTGACGTGGCTGATGATTATATTGTTGAGCAATGCGTAGCGAACGACTTGGTGATCACCGCTGACATACCGCTTGCCGCAGAGGTCATTGCTAAGGGCGCTCATGCGCTCAACCCACGTGGCGAGCTTTACACCAAAGAAAGTATCGGTAGCATATTGAATATTCGTGACTTCATGGACACCATGCGCAGCAGCGGCGTTCAAACAGGTGGTCCGGGCGCTTATGGCAACAAAGAGAAACAAGCGTTTGCCAATAATCTAGATAGACTACTGGCTCAGCGATAGGTTTTGGGTGGCCAATCGTATGGCCGCTCTTAGCTCTACTCAGAAGCAGTAAAGCGGCTCTGCAACAGCGGGCTTTTATTGCGCTAAGAAAGCTTGCGCTTTAGCGATAATCCCCGCGTCATCCATTCCAATTTCAGCATACATCTCAGTTTGGGTGCCCTGCATTATAAACTCATCAGGCAAACCGATTTGCAGTAAGCGGCTGGTGTGAACTGTGCTCAGTAGGTATTCAGCCACCGCGCCGCCAGCACCACCTGTGGTTGCGCCATCTTCAAGGGTAATAAGCAGTTCATGATCTTTGGCTACATTGGTCACCGCTTCAGTATCCAGGGGCTTGACGAAGCGCATATCAATCACAGTGGCATTGAGTACTTCAGCGGCTTTTTCTGCGTAAGGCAGTAACACGCCAAAATTCAAGATAGCGACTTTTTCGCCTTGGCGTATGGTTCTGCTTTTACCAATTTCTAATGCTTGCATGCTGTTATCGGGTTTAACACCTGTACCTGAGCCTCTTGGGTATCTGACTGCTGCGGGTTTGTTCAGCTTGTGCCCTGTGTAGAGCATTTGGCGACATTCATTTTCATCCGCCGGTGTCATGATAACCATGTTCGGAATACAGCGTAAAAACGGGATATCGTATGCGCCTTGGTGCGTTGGCCCGTCAGCACCCACTAAACCTGCGCGGTCAATAGCAAACAACACGGGTAAGTTTTGCAAAGCCACATCGTGGATCAGCTGATCGTATGCGCGCTGCAAAAACGTCGAGTAAATAGCCACTACGGCATTTTGGCCTTCTTTAGCAAGGCCCGCTGCGAATGTCACCGCATGTTGCTCGGCAATGGCAACATCAAAGTATTGTTCTGGGAATTTTTGTGAAAACTCCACCATACCTGAGCCTTCGCGCATGGCAGGTGTAACGGCCATCAAGTTAGGGTCTTGCTGTGCCATGTCACACAACCAACGGCCGAATATGTTTGAAAACGTTGGATCGCTCGGCGCAGCCTTAGGCAAACCATCAGCTGATGGGTTGAATTTCGGAACGGCATGAAATTTAATCGGGTCTTTCTCGGCTAGCTCATAGCCTTTGCCTTTTTTGGTGACCACGTGCAGAATTTGCGCCCCTTTGATGTTGCGCATGTTTTTCAATGTGTCGACCACACCGTTTACATCGTGACCATCAATCGGCCCAATGTAATTAAACCCTAATTCTTCGAAGATGGTGCCAGGTACTACCATGCCTTTGATATGTTCTTCGGCGCGGCTGGCGAACTCTTTGATAGGTGGAACACTACTGAGCAGTTTCTTGCCACCGTCACGAATAGAGTTAAAGAAGTTACCTGTGAGCAATCGAGCTAGGTGACTGTTTAATGCCCCTACGTTTTCTGAAATCGACATCTCGTTATCATTTAAAATAACCAGCATGTCTTTGTCTATATCACCGCCATGGTTTAGCGCTTCAAATGCCATACCTGCGGTCATTGCGCCATCACCGATAACGGCAACGACCTTTCTACCCAACGCTTCTTTTTCGGCAGCAACGGCCATGCCCACCGCAGCGCTGATGGAGGTAGATGAATGACCTACAGCAAAGGTATCGTACTCACTTTCATTCGGCCAAGGGAAAGGGTGCAAACCGTTCTTTTGACGAATTGTAGGCATACGATCACGACGACCCGTTAAAATTTTATGAGGGTAAGCTTGATGACCCACATCCCAGATAAGGCGGTCAAACGGAGTGTTATAAACATAATGCAGGGCGACGGTTAACTCGACGGTGCCCAACCCAGAGGCAAAGTGACCACTACTTTGGCTTACGCTAGTCAGTAAGTATTGACGTAATTCTTTGGCAACTTGCTTTAGTTTATCTTGAGGAAGCTCGCGCAATTGCTCGGGCGTGTCCGCTAAAGCCAGAAGCGGGTAGTGGGCTAAATCCAGGGTCATGAGGTACGTTTCTACTATTATTATTTGATGATGTATCGTTCGTAATCAATGATTACGATGAATGACGAAATCGGTAAATGATTTCAACACCTGTGTATTGTAAGGTAAAGCGTCCAAAGCTTGAAGCGCTTCTTGATGAAGTCGAGCGAGATAGCCCTGAGCCCCTTCTAAACCAAGCAATGCAGGATAGGTACTTTTATTCTGTTCTTGGTCTGAACCTTGGGGTTTACCTAAGGTTTGTGAATCACCGACCACATCCAAAATATCGTCCTGAACCTGAAACGCCAAACCGATGGTGGACGCATATTGCTGCAATAGTGCTTTGCTTTCATTACTAACTAACGGGCACAACACGGACGCCATTTTTACCGCTGCCGTGATAAGCGCTCCGGTTTTTTTACTGTGCAGCAACTCCAATTGTGCTTGAGAAATCAGCTTATTGGTGGACTCTAAATCGATTCCTTGACCACCACACATGCCGTCGTAACCTGATGCTTGACTTAAAATACGCACCAATTCGATACGTTGCACATTGGCAAAATCTGATAACGGGTAATTAACGATGATCTCAAAGGCCAAAGTTTGCAGGGCATCGCCGGCTAAAATAGCGTTGGCTTCATCAAACTGAATGTGACAAGTGGGGTGCCCGCGGCGTAAATCGTCGTCGTCCATCGCTGGTAAATCATCGTGTACCAATGAATAAGCATGGATACATTCTAAAGCGAGGGCGGGGGCGTCAAGATCAGACTGTTCACCCCCTAATGCTTCGCCGACAGCGTAGACTAAAAAAGGTCGCATGCGTTTTCCGCCCATTAGCAAGGCATACTGCATGGCATTTTTTAACTTCGGGGCGTGATCACCAAGGGCGCTAATTTGCGCTTGTAGTAAAGCGTCAACGTGTTGATGCACACGCTTTTGTTGAGTCTCAAATGTCATTAGTCTTGGGTATTGTTGGAGTCGAAGTCAGCCAGCGGTGCTTGCTCGTCTTGACCCATTAAGATCTGAACTTTCTGTTCGGCTTGTTTAAGTTTGTTTTGACTATGGCGGGCTAATTGAATACCTCGCTCAAAGCGCCCTAGGGCATCTTCTAAACTTAGCTCACCTTCTTCCATTTGATTGACTATGCTATCGAGCTCTTGCATTGATTCTTCAAAGCTTAAGTTTTCGGTTTTTTTGCGACTGGTCATAGGTTTTGCTTCTTTTATTTCTTGCTCTTTTGCGAGTTGAGCGCACCTTACCTGAGGGGTAAATAGTGGTCAAACCTTTTTCATGGCGCATCAGGCTAGCGTACTAAGGATTGTTTCAAGATCGAACAGTTATCTTACGATGAATGGGTTAATTTGGATTTGTTTACGCAGGTTTATAGCTAAGTACTATAGATTATTTTAACTTTGTCGATAAAATGATTAACCAAGTCAATAACCTAAATGCACCTCCTGCGAATTTTCGCTTTTTTAAGCAGGCGTTTTTAGAGCTGGGCCATTTTTTATTTCGCGTAACACACTTTTTTGATGGGAGTACAATGTGGATTTAGCAACCCTTATAGGCATGATTGGCGCAATCGGCTTCGTGATCATGGCCATGGTGCTGGGTGGTGATTTAGGGATGTTCTTTAACGTTCCATCCATTCTGATTGTGGTCTGCGGTAGTCTTTTTGTCGTCTTATCTCAATTTACCCTTGGCCAGTTCTTTGGTGCGGGTAAAGTGGCTGGTAAAGCCTTTATGTTCAAAATTGAATCGCCTGAATCACAAATTGAAAAAATCGTTGAAATGGCTGATGCCGCGCGCAAAGGTGGTTTTTTAGCGTTAGAAGAAGCACAAATAGAAAACGAATTTATGCAAAAAGGCGTTGATATGCTTGTTGACGGTCACGACGTAGACGTTGTGCGTGCCACGATGGCCAAAGACATATCTATGACCACAGAGCGCCATGAGTTTGGTGCTACTATTTTTAAAGGAATGGGGGATGTTGCTCCCGCTATGGGGATGATTGGTACATTGATCGGCCTGGTCGCCATGTTGTCAAACATGGATGATCCTAAGTCCATTGGGCCTGCAATGGCGGTTGCACTTTTAACAACGCTTTACGGCGCAGTGTTAGCGAACGTTGTGTGTTTACCTATTGCTGAGAAGCTAGGCAACAGAGCTGTGGAAGAGAAACTAAACCAGAGCCTGATCCTCGATGGCATTATCGGCATCGCCGATGGCCAGAATCCTCGTGTTATTGAAGGTATTTTGAAAAATTATCTTGCAGCCAGTAAGCGCGGTAGCGCGACAGAAGACGCATAACTGATGGAAGACGAATGCCCTAAATGCCCCCCCGCCGGATTACCCGCGTGGATGGGGACATTCGCGGATTTGATGTCACTGTTGATGTGCTTCTTCGTGTTATTGCTGTCGTTTTCAGAAATGGATGTACTGAAGTTTAAACAGATTGCGGGCTCGATGAAGTTTGCGTTTGGCGTACAAAATAAAATTGAAGTCAAAGATATTCCCAAAGGCACCAGTGTTATCGCCATGGAATTCAGGCCGGGTCGACCCGATCCTACCCCTATTGAAACCATTCAGCAGCAAACCATAGAAATGACTCAGCAAATGCTGGAGTTTCAGGCTGGTAACGAAGACTCTGCTGGTGGGCGTCAAAAACAACGAGGTGAACAAAAAGGCGGGGCAGCCCAACAAACGGCGAGTGAACAATCCAGTGCCAAAACCGCGGCGAGCCAAGAAGAAGCTAATAAGCAGATGAAGAAGGTGGCGCAGCAGCTAGAGAAGGAAATTCTTGATGGTGCCATCGAAATGGAGTCACTTGGGCAACAATTGATTATTCGTATCCGAGAGAACGGCTCTTTCTCAGCGGGCTCTGCCTTTTTACAGCCTCAGTTTAAGCCTATCCTGCGTAAAATTGGTACCTTGTTGGCTGATATGCCTGGGGATATTGAGATATCCGGTCATAGCGACAGTTTGGTTATCTCTAACGAGCTGTATCGTTCTAACTGGGATTTATCAGCTCAGCGCGCAGTTGCGGTAGCTGAAGAGCTACGTAAAGCCCCAGGGTTTGATGAGGGACGCATGGCGGTCATTGGTAAAGCAGACACCGCCCCATTGTTAGGTGAGGACGATGCTCAAGCGAGGAGCCGTAATCGCCGCGTGGAAATTGCTATTAAACAGGGTAAAGCGAAAGAATCAGAACCTATATCCGTAGTAGAATAGCGGGTGTTAACCTAAGCGCAGTTAGCGTTTTTCCTAGTAAAACAGCTGTTAGCAAAGTGGCGCTAGCTTAGTAAATAAATTCGAATCCAAAAGGCGGCATATATGCCGCTTTTTTGTCTCCTCTATTTCTCTGTATTAATTTACATTTGTGTCTCACAAGAGGGAATACGTGCGCTTTTATCAAAGAAGATAGAGAACTCTGCCACCGTCACGCCAAACTTTTTCATATACGAACGATTCATCATACGCTTGTCGTCTAAAGCGTACATCCAATCGTCAATGGCAAAATCATACTCGGTACCATCAATGGGTACTGTTAAGGTGTACTGCCAGTTGAACGCGCTACCTTGCGATGAGCCAGAAGCTTGACCCACGACATCACCGGCGGTGCCGGTCACTGTTTGGTCTTGCGCGACATTTACTTCCCAAATACGGGTTTGGCGGCTACCGTCGTTAAAGAAAAAAGACTCGTGAAGTTGCCCTTCATTACCTTGCCACGTAGCAACGATGTCAACGCAAAATCGCCGGGTTAGCTGTCCGGAATAATCTTGCACAATTCCCCAAGCCGTTATTTCACCATCAAAATAGTTTTTGAGTGAAAATGTGGGCCTAGTGTCATGATAATCGTCAATAGAGGCACTGCAACCTGCAAGCAGCGCAACCCCAGCGGTTAATGCCAATGTTTTTGGTAATGTCATGGTCACTCCTATTTTGATTGGCCTACTAATTTATTACGCAGTTTGGGGTAACTGGCTTTTTTATCTAGCCAGATGCGCAGAAAATTCACACCAAAGTTGCGATCATCAATACGCCCAATTTCTCTTTGGTTAAAATAGAAGACGCCACCATCAGTGTGATTTAAGACAAATAACAACTCATCGTTTTCCTGAATATCAGGCCATATTGCCGTAAGTTGTTTTAACCACGGTTGATAGGTTGTTTTGCCTAACCCTAGTTTGTTCCATTCATTGGCGGTGGCTTCTACCAGTTCTTCTGCTTCGATATCCCGTAAATACTGAATATTTAAGGCCAGAGGACTTTGACTTTCGTGCGTCAGGTCATCACTGGTAAACGTGCCGTCATCGCTGTAGAGCGTTGATTGGTATATATCCCAAAATACGACCGATAACTTCGCGCTGCCTACCGGCTTGAGTGCATCAATGGGCGACGCACTTAAGCCTAAAGGCAGCAGCAAAGCGCATATGATTATAAAAGGGAGGAACTTTTTCATCGTTTAACGATTAAGTTGTGCATTGTAAGCGGGTTTGCTCAGCACTAACTGCACCGTGCTGATGGTGCGTTCTAGAAAACCGCCTTCGCAATAACTAAAGTAATAGCGCCACATGTTGCCAAAGCGTTCGTCGTAACCGTCTTTTGCTAAGGCTTCGATATTGTCATTAAACGCTTGATGCCAATGTTGTAATGTTCTGGCGTAATCTAGGCCTATGTCATGCAGATCGCGGATCATCATATCGGTATGTTTTTTTAGATGTTGATTAATCAAAAGCTGTGAGGGTAAAAAACCGCCGGGAAAAATATGCTTTTGAATAAAATCAACACTCTTGGCGTAACTGTTTAAGCGTTGGTCACTGATGGTGATTGCTTGTAACAGCATAATGCCGTCTTTTTTGAGAAGATTTGAGCATTGCTGAAAGAAGGTGGGTAAGTACTCTTTTCCTACTGCTTCGATCATTTCAATGGAGACCAGTTTGTCGTATTGGCCCTCAAGTAAACGATAGTCTTTTTTGAGTAGCGTTATTTTTTCTTGTAGGCTTTCGCGAGCCACCCATTGTTCGGCAAACTGATATTGCTCCTCTGAAATAGTGGTCGTGGTCACTTTGCAACCGTAGTGTTTGGCTGCATACACAGCTAAGCCGCCCCAGCCGGTACCAATTTCAAGAAGATGGTCGCCTTCTTTCAATTGCAATTTTTCACAAATCGTTTTTAGTTTATGTTGTTGCGCCTGATGTAAGTCCGCATCTTGATGAGGATATATTGCCGAAGAATACATCATGGTTTGATCTAAGAAGCGTGTATAAAGCTTGTTACCTAGATCGTAATGGTCAGCGATGTTTTTCTTCGCCTGGCTGGTGGAATTGCGTCTTGCAAGGTGGCTTAATTTTCTAAGGGGAAGGGCAAGCCATTCCATTTTACCTTCCCAGCGGTCAAGCATAGGCAGGTTTCGGGCAAATATGCGAATAACATTGGTCAAATTGGGAGTCGTCCACATGCCATCCGTGTAAGTTTCCCCTGAAGCAACGCTACCACCAAAAAGCAAATGACGATAAGCGCGTAAATCAATAAAGTTTATCTCGGCGTGTAAGTCAGAGCCCTTTTCACCGAATACATCGACGAGCACACCATTTTCTTTTATTACCATTTCGCCCTCCGGCAGGCTGGCAAATATTTTCAACATGATTTGGCGGCTAATTTTGTCTTGCCAAGAGAGAGAGTCCACCGCTTGGAGTGTCTGTTCGCTGTTAACCATATTACTTCTTACCTTGTGTTGCGTGAGCGTAAAACGGCACACGTTTTATAAATAGTTTTAGTGCCTGCCAATAAATACCAACGACGGTTCTTATGGCCATGTGGGGTATTGATACTAATACGCGAAAGAGGGATTTTGAGTTCAATTCAATCCGCGTTAAATTTAACCCCGTGTCTAAATGAGTAATATCTTTCACGCATTTCAAGGTCAAGTTAAGTTTTTGATTTGGTTGCATAACCGTCCATTGGTATTGCATATCCAATGGGTTAAAGGGGGAAACGTGAAACGCTTTTTGTGAATTTTTCTGATCGTGTAAACCCACCAAATAATGATGCCGCTCATTCCAAGGGGTATTGCTGACTTCAGCTAACATATGACTATATGTGCCGTCAGGTTGGCGTAAGTAGTAAAAATTGACTGGGCTGAAATACAGTCCAAACGTGCGCACTTGGCCAAGAAAATAGACGTCGCCTTGCAGCGGTTTTTCGGCTAATTCAGACATGCGATCCAGTACGCCTTTTTGTAATGACGTATTGCTGTCGCCTAAGTAATCTTCTCGTTTAAAACGTAGTGGCGCCCAGCGAGAAGCTGAAAAAAAACGCACTTCTTTTTCAACTTTTTCTATCTCATCGAGCTTTAACCACATAAGAAAAATATCGTAATTAAAGGCATGCTTTTTGGGATGATGCCGGGCATGAAACACGCGGCCTTTGTAAATCGCGCTTTGCATTACAGACTTTCACCAAAGTGCTGGCATACGTCTAACGCACTCAACACGCCATCTTCATGAAATCCGTTATACCAGTAGGCACCGCAGAAATGCAGGCCGTCAACACCTGATATTTCTTTGCGTCTTGCTTGAGCGGCTATTGCTGCATTATCGAATTGGGGGTGAGCGTATTGGTACACGCCTAGTATTTTGTCATCTGCGATTGAGACTCGGTCGTTTAACGTCACGCAAAACGTCGTATCAGTGTGCAAGCATTGCAGTATATTCATATTATAGGTCAGCACAGCGGGGGATTGATGTGCGCGCTTTTCATCGGCAATGGCGTAATTCCAGCTAGCCCATGCCAGTTTACGTTTGGGCAGAACACTTTCATCAGTATGCAATATTACCTCATTGGGGATGTACTTTATGGCGCCTAAAATGCTCTTCACCGAAGCATGCTGCGCGATACTGGTGTTATCTAATAGGCGAAGCGCCTGATCGCTGTGGCAAGCAAAAATAACATCATCAAAGTATTCACTGCCCTTAGGAGTGGTCAGCTCATAGCCTTGCGCTGTTTTGGTCACGGAGGTGACTGGTGTATTCAATAATATTTTATTGGTGAAGCCTCTGGTCAGAGGACCAATATACTCTCTTGAACCGCCGATCAACGTATGCCACTGAGGGCGGTCCGTCACGTTCAATAAACCATGATTATTGAAAAATCGTAGAAAAAACTTGAATGGAAATGCTTTTATATCTTCGACGCTAGTGGACCAAATCGCGGCACACATGGGCAATATGTAATTATAGATAAACGCGTCGCTAAAATGCTCTTCCGTCAAAAAGCCAAACAAGCTCTGATCGGCTGAGATGCCATCCAAGTCTTGTGCTTTACATAACTTATTGAAGCGCAAAATATCGCTTACTATACGCCAAAAAAACGGGCGGAAAATGTTGCGTCGTTGGGCAAACAAGCTGTTGATAGTATTGCCGTTGTACTCAAGATTTTGCGCTGGGTTTTTGACACTGAAACTCATCTCGGTGGGTTGGCTTTTCACGTTGAGTGAATCCATCAATTGAATGAAATTCGGATAGGTCCAATCGTTATATACTATAAAGCCAGTATCGATAGCATACTCTCGGCCATTAACCATGACGTCTTTAGTGGCGGTGTGACCGCCAATATAATCGTTGGCTTCAAACATGGTGATATCGTGGTTTTTATTTAATAAGTAGCCGCAGGTCAAACCTGAAATACCACTGCCGATGATGGCAATTTGTTTAGACATCTTGGTTCGTTTCCTGTTAATTATTTTTCATTTTTTTACTTAAAGCGACTTTCAATGGGCTTGGTAAGCGAGAGAGAAAGCGCAGTAATAAACCAAACATTGTGGGGAAATAGACACTAGCGGATTGACGCTCAATACCTTTTAGCAGGCTTTTTGCTGCTTCATGTACTGAAATTTTCATCGGCATATCAAAATCATTCTTGTCTGTTAATGGGGTTTCTACGAAGCCGGGGGAGATACTTTGCACGACAACGCCTTTGTCGGCTAAATCCACTTCCATGGTTTTGGTCAAGTAATGCAGTGCCGCTTTACTAGCACCATATGCCTGACTTTGAGTGAACGGTAGGAACCTGGCCATGCTATCTACTAATACAAGTTGTGAGCCAGTGGTTAACTTCGGGAGCAGGGCGTCAATGCAGTGGACAACGCCAAAAAAATTGGCTTCGAATACACGTCTAAACATATCTGAGTCGAATGAATCTAGCTCAACGTATTCACACACTCCCGCATTCAACACATAAATGTCGGCACTAATAGCCTCTAATTTGGTCTTCGTTTGTTGCTTGTCAGTGACATCAAATTGCAAGCTGGTCACTGAGCGAGTGCTCTCAAATGTTTTTAGTTTGTCAGCATTTCTGCCACAGGCTATGACGTCATATCCACTTTGGGCAGCGTGTTTAACTAAGGCTTCACCTATTCCTGAAGTGGCGCCGGTAATTAACATTCGTTTCATGATGCGAGTCGCTTTTTGAGAAATTTAATCACTGAGCCAATCAGCGGCACGTGTTCGTATAGCATGCTGCCCAAATCATAATAATCTCGTTGGTAGCAAATTTTATGCTCTTTCACTATCAGCTGGCTGATGCCTTCAACGCTGATAAGCTTACCCGCTTTTAGTTTGGGATGCCTAAAATGCATCGTCCAATTCACAAACACAGTTGAATCTACTTCTTTTATCTGGGAAATATCAAAAGTACATTCATTGACATTTACTAATAATTGCTCGAAATAGCGATGAACAGCCGCAAACCCCTCGTGCCTAGTGACCGGGTCAACGAACACAACATCGTCACTGTATATGTTTTTAAGTTCACTGAGTGATTGGGTGTCTAATGATTTGTAAAAATTGACAAAAAGCGTTACTACTTCCATCTGCTATGCTCTTCAAACGTATGAATATTGTGAGAGATATTATGTTAACGCGATAGACGCGTTTTAGATCACTCGTGGCAACAGTATTAAAAGAGCGATCTTAATTTCAATTGATACGTACTAGTGCTATCAACCACAAAAAATCGTTGTTTTACAGTGAATATGATAACTCTACCTTTATTTCCCTTATCAGCACATGTTCTACCTCAAGGACGTATGGATTTACGCATTTTCGAACCACGTTATGTCCGTATGGTCAAAAATGCCTGCGCCACACAAACTGGTTTCGGAATATGCATGTTAAACGCGAAGGGTGACAAAGACCGAAATGAGCATATTTACGCTGTAGGAACGCATGTAACTGTCATTGACTTTGACATGCTTAGTGATGGTTTATTAGGTATAACCGTTGAGGGGGATCGATGTTTTAATATCGAAAAAGTGACCTCTGAGAAAGACGGCTTACTTTTAGGGCAGTGCAGTTGGTCACCGATTTGGCAACCTGAGCCAGAAGGGAATGTTGCTTTAGTTAAGCAGCGTTTGATGGATATTTTTGATAAGTATCCGGAAATCCAAGAGTTGTATCCTGAGCCTCTTTTTGATGATCCCATGTGGGTCATCTACCGTTGGTTAGAATTACTGCCAGTGTCAGCAGAACAGAAACAACATTTTATTCAGCAAAGGGACTATGTCAAAACGGTCGATTATTTGACACAATTAGTGAAATGATCTTTTTCGCATCACAGCCTGTATAAAGACTATTATAAAATACCGGTGGAAAGTGATGCTAGTCGGAATCCCTTTGGAATCAAAACATTCACATGCTGTTGTACCAAAAGATTGTGCTGATGAAATGTCATCGTACCTTGTGTTGGTAGGGCAGTCTCGTTGCAAACGTTCTTTCGCAGAGATATTTAATTATTTCGCGCCACGTCTTCGCTCATACGCCTTAAAGCAAATGGGTAACGAGGCGCTAGCCATGGAACTGGTGCAAGACACCATGTCGAACGTGTGGCAGAAATCTCACCTGTTCAATGCCGAAAAAGGCGCACCTTCTACCTGGATTTTCACCATTGCACGTAATATCCGCTTCGATATGTTACGCAAACAACGTAATCGCAAGGAAGATATCTGTGCAGACGATTTGTGGCCAGTGCTCTGTGAGCAAACCGCTGATGTAAACGAAGTTTCTTTAGATGAGCAAATTACACTTCAGCAGCTCGGCATCATATTTGAAGATTTGCCGAAAAAACAACGCGAAGTGATTGAAGCGATTTATATTGAAGGAAAATCTCAGCAGGAAGTCGCCGACCAATTTGAAATCCCATTGGGCACAGTCAAATCCAGAACCCGTCTTGCTCTGCAGCGTTTGAAAGAGATGTTAAAAGATAATGATTAATTTTCACCCAGAATTGGCTCATCTTCGCGCGTTCGCTGAAGGTACGTGCCCAACAAATTTAGCTTTGATGATATCCGCTCACGTGGACCTATGCCCTCGCTGCCAAGCCATAACCATGCAGGCACAAGAAGAGGCTGGGCTTGAGGTTTTTTCAGGCAAACTGAACGCAGCTGATCCTCAGCCTGATTTCAACGATATGATGTTGCAAATAATGCAGACTCCAGACGTTGAAGCTCCGGTTCTTCAGCCTGTCAACAACATGCTTGAGTTGGATGGAAAACACTTTGCCCTACCAAGAGCGCTTGCTCGATATACCCACAAAACGGGTAATTGGTCACGACTAGTGGGTAAGTTATGGCAGGCTCCGGTGGATTTAGGCCAAGACGGCCAAGCTAACTTTATCTACATGGAAAAGGGAGGCAAGGTGCCAGAGCATACTCATAAGGGAACCGAATTCACCTTGGTGATTGATGGTCAATTTAGCGATGGATTAGCCGATTACGATTGTGGAGACTTTACCATCATGGACAGCACTAAAAAGCACATGCCGTTTTCAGAAGCTGACGAAGGGTGCTTAGTGTTTACTATGGTTGATAAGCCGTTACATTTCACATCTGGCTTAGCCCGTCTTCTAAATCCATTCAGTCAGTTGTTTTTCAAATGAAGATGGCCTAATTTATTAAACAACAGACAATAAAAAACGCGCTCATAGCGCGTTTTTTTGTAGGTGTTGAACCGCGTTCTTAGCTAATGAAACTGCTGTCAGGGTAATTCAGCTTAAGTGTTTTCATGACGTTATTTTTCAATTCGTCTAACTTGAGTTGGTCGTAACATTCCACCATAATTTCTAGAGCTTCTTGTACATGATCTGTATCAGGGTAGTACTCTAAAACATAACGCCCACGGTTAGCAGCCGCAACAAACGCTTCTCGGCGCATGTAGAAGCGTGCAATAGCAATTTCATATTTTGCTAAGCGGCTTTTGATATGCAACATACGTTTTTGCGCATCAGCGGCATACTTGCTGTCAGGGTATTTCTGGATTAAACGTCTGAAATCTTCGAAAGCTTCACGCGATTTACTTGGATCGCGATCTGAACGGTCTATACCGACCAATTCTTGGAATAGGTTTTTGTCTGATTCCATGTTGGTTAATCCGCGCATATATATAGCGTAATCAACGTCAGCATGGTTTGGGTTCAAGCGAGTGAAACGGTCGATAGTTGATATCGCTTCATTTACTTTACCTGACTTGTAATATGCATAAATCAAATCCAGTTGAACCTGATTAGATAAAGGACCAAAGGGGTATCTGGAATCTAATGCGCTGAGTGTTGCAGTAGCGGCATTGAAGTTACCAATTGCCATTTTTTCTTTAGCATCATCGTACAAAGACTGAGCACTACGGTTGTTGACTACGACTTCTTCTTCATCTGGAGAGGACGAACAGCCACCTAGTGCGATGATCGCAGCGGCTAGAAAAATCTTGGGTAACGATAACTTTCTCATCATATTTGTCTTATTTGCTCTTATTTATGCTTGCGATAAGCGTTCGCCGATTCATTGCTGGCAAAAATCCGTTAGAATAGGGTTTTACCGAACCGATAACAACTGCATATTCTAACCCAGCGTATTGGGCTATGCACATATAAATCGTCCGAAACACTACTAGGGTCTCCTTTGCATGTCTACCAGCTATGAAAAAATACAACTACAGGCCGTGGTGCCACAAACGTTATTAGGTAAACGTTTGGATCAAGCTTTGGCTGAAATGTTCCCTGATTATTCGCGATCTCGTATAAAAGATTGGATTTTGGCGGATCAAGTTGCCGTTGATGGTCAGATAGTGAACAAACCAAGAGAAAAATTGCTTGGTGAAGAGTTAATTGAAATTGATGCCAGTATTGAGATACAAGAGCGTCACAGCGCACAAGAAATTGCGCTAAACATTGTTTACGAAGATGAGCATATTTTAGTCATAAACAAACCGACTAATTTGGTTGTTCACCCAGGGGCAGGCAACGCAAGTGGCACTATCTTAAATGCATTGTTAAGCCACGTGCCTGAGATTGCCAGTGTGCCCCGCGCTGGTATTGTCCATCGTTTAGATAAAGACACAACGGGTTTGATGGTGGTGGCTAAAACGATACCAGCACAAACACATTTGGTTGAAAAGCTGCAAGCACGGGAAATTAGCCGCGAGTATGAAGCTGTCGTATACGGTAACTTGATTGCTGGTGGCAGTGTTGATGAGCCTATAGGTCGTCATCCTACTAAGCGCACCAGCATGGCAGTAGTGCAATCTGGTAAGCCAGCGCTAACCCATTACCGGGTTAAACATAAGTACCGAGCGCATACGCATTTGCGCTTAAAGCTAGAATCGGGTCGTACCCATCAAATACGCGTGCATATGGCACATTTACGTCACCCTTTGGTGGGCGACCAAGCATACGGTGGTCGTCCTCGATTACCGAAAGCTGCAAGCGAATTGATGATAGAGACGATTCGTGGCTTTAAGCGACAAGCATTACACGCTATCCAATTAGAGCTTGAGCATCCGATCACAGGTGAGTGGATGTCTTTTCAAGCTCCGCTGCCCGACGATTTTGTTAACTTGCTAGAGGTGTTAAAAGAAGACACGGCACAAAATCCGGATGATCTTGTTTAATACATCATGGCGCTAGATTTCATTATACCCCAGTGGCCCGCACCACATAATGTGCGGGCTTTTTCAACTACGCGTACAGGTGGCCTGAGCCTAGCTCCTTATGACTCGCTAAATGTGGGAGCACATGTAGGGGACAATCTATCCACCGTGGAAGGGAATCGCGCGTTACTACCAAAGCATCAACATATAAAATGGTTAAATCAGGTTCATGGCAATGCATGCGTTTTAATTAACGCCAGCAGCGAACAAAATCAAAGCGTTGATGCCAGTACTACCGCAGATATCAGCGTTGTCTGCGCAGTCATGACTGCAGACTGTTTGCCCATTTTGTTATGCAACAAAAAAGGTAATGAAGTTGCAGCCGTTCATGCTGGCTGGAAAGGGTTAGCTGACGGGGTGATTGAAAATTGTTGCCATCATTTGAACAGTTCTGCTTCAGATTTGATGGCTTGGATTGGTCCGCATATTAGTCAGAAAAATTTCGAAGTTAATGAAGCAGTGTTAAATCGTTTTCAGCAATATGGCCACTGCTTTACTCAAGGCAATGTTGCTGGTAAATATCAAGCTGATCTCCAGCAAATCGCCATTGAAAAACTGTCGCGGTTGGGCGTGTGCGGCGTATTTACCGCCAATAAGTGTACTTATGAGCATGAAGAGCAATTCTTCTCTCACCGACGAGCCACCCATCAAGGCCTTTCTCAAACAGGGCGTATGGTGTCGGGCATTTATTTGCAGCCCTGATGACCTCGGAAAAATTGATCTAGCGCAATATTCAGTGACGAATGTCACATTTCCTGCTTGAATATTGACGGCAACGCACCATTAATAGGTTAATTAATAATCCATTAAAGCGAGTGGCATATGCGTTTAGATAGTTTTACCAGCAAGTTTCAACTTGCCATTTCCGATGCTCAATCAATAGCACTTGGGCGTGACCATCAATATATTGAACCCGTGCATTTAATGACTGCTTTGCTGAACCAGCAAGGCGGCTCTGTGCGTTCGCTATTCGATCATGCCAAAGTGAATGTAAATACCTTACGCTCGGCGTTGGCAGAGGCTGTAGATCACCTACCACGTGTTGAAGGCGTAGGCGGTGACGTTCAGTTAGCGAAAGAAACGGTAGTGCTGTTAAATTTGAGCGACAAAATCGCCCAAAAACGTAAAGATAAATACATCACCTCTGAAATTTTCGTTTTGGCTGCAGTACAAGACAAAGGCAAGCTCGGCGAGCTCTTACGCCAAATTGGCGCCAGCGAAGAGTCTATCGACAAAGCAATTGAAGCTATGCGTGGCGGGCAAACCGTCAATGATCCCAATGCTGAAGATGTGCGCCAAGCACTCGAGAAGTTTACAACTGATCTGACCGAACGCGCTGAGCAGGGCAAACTAGACCCTGTGATTGGTCGAGACGATGAAATTCGCCGTACTATTCAAGTTCTGCAGCGTCGTACCAAAAATAATCCCGTTCTGATTGGGCAGCCCGGTGTGGGTAAAACTGCCATCGCTGAGGGGCTTGCCCAGCGTATCATCAACTCTGAAGTACCTGAGGGGCTCAAAAACAAGCGAGTGTTATCTCTTGATATGGGCGCATTAATCGCGGGTGCTAAATTCCGCGGTGAATTCGAAGAGCGCTTGAAAGCCGTTTTAAACGAGCTGGCTAAAGAAGAAGGTCGCGTTATTCTGTTTATCGATGAATTGCATACCATGGTCGGTGCTGGTAAAGGTGAAGGCGCAATGGATGCCGGTAACATGCTAAAACCCGCGCTGGCTCGGGGCGAGCTGCATTGCGTTGGCGCTACCACATTAGATGAGTACAGGCAGTTTATCGAGAAAGACGCAGCGTTAGAGCGCCGCTTCCAAAAAGTATTGGTTGATGAGCCGAGTGTTGAAGATACCGTAGCGATTTTACGCGGGCTAAAAGAACGTTATGAATTACATCATTCGGTGGAGATAACAGACCCTGCTATTGTAGCAGCTGCGTCATTATCACATCGCTATATAAGTGATCGCCAATTACCAGATAAAGCGATAGATCTTATTGATGAAGCGGCGTCAAGCATTCGTATGCAAATGGATTCTAAACCTGAAGACATGGACAGGTTAGAGCGACGTATCATTCAGTTGAAATTGGAAGAGCAAGCGCTGGCCAAAGAAAAGGATGAAGCGAGTCACAAACGCTTAGAGCTGATTGAGATAGAGCGAGAACAAGCGGAAATCAAGTTTTCTGAATTGGAAAAAATTTGGAAGTCCGAAAAGCAAGCCATGCAAGGTACACAAAATATTCGTGCCGAGTTAGATCAAGCTAAGCTAGATTTAGAGATTGCCCGTCGTGCATCCGATCTCAGCCGTATGTCTGAACTGCAATATGGCCGAATACCAGAACTTGAAAGTAAGTTAGAGCTGGCGACAGAATCTGAATCGCAACCCTTGGAGCACCAACTTCTTAAGAATCGCGTAACAGAAAGCGAAATTGCCGATGTGCTTTCACGTTGGACAGGCATTCCAGTATCGAAAATGCTTGAAGGTGAAAAAGACAAACTTATGAGCATGGAAACGGCTTTGCATGAGCGCGTAGTGGGGCAAAGTGAAGCCGTGAATGCGGTGTCTAATGCAATACGACGCTCTAGGGCTGGCCTTGCGGACCCGAATAAACCGATTGGTTCGTTCTTGTTTTTAGGGCCAACGGGTGTAGGTAAAACAGAGCTTTGCAAAACCTTGGCTAATTTCCTGTTTGACACAGAAGACGCCATGGTGCGTATAGATATGTCAGAGTTTATGGAAAAGCACTCCGTTTCCAGATTAGTGGGGGCACCTCCAGGTTATGTTGGTTACGAAGAAGGGGGTTACTTAACTGAAGCGGTCAGACGAAAACCTTACTCGGTCATTTTGCTAGATGAAATTGAGAAGGCCCATCCTGATGTGTTCAATATATTGCTTCAAGTGCTAGATGATGGCCGTTTAACCGACGGACAGGGTCGCACGGTTGATTTCAAAAATTCCGTTATCATCATGACCTCTAACTTGGGCTCAGATATTATTCAAGAGCAGCACAGTGAAAATGATTACGAGAAAATGAAGCAATCTGTACTGAACGTGCTGAGCACGCACTTCAGACCAGAGTTTTTGAACCGTGTTGATGAAACGGTTGTGTTCCACCCACTCGGGCTGGCGCAAATTACGTCCATAGCGAGTAAGCAATTACAGTTTTTGCGTAACCGTTTAGAAGAGAAGGGGATTGGGTTGGAGTTAACCGACGCAGCTCTTAAGAAAATTGCTGAAGCAGGGTTTGACCCAGTGTATGGAGCCCGCCCACTTAAACGGGCGATTCAAATGGAAATTGAAAACCCATTAGCGCAAAAAATTCTGTCAGGTAAATTGGTGTCAGAAGGTGTGGTAAGCATTGATGCGGATGAAAACGGGCTAATCATCGATTAGCTATAATACTGTAGAACAATCAACTATTTTCAAGCAAAAAGTAAAACGGCTACCTAGGTAGCCGTTTTACTATGCTCTAAAAATTAATTGTTTAAAAGACGCTGAGCGGTTACAGCGTTTGAAGCAACGCTTGGGCATCTCGTTTTTCGGGAAACGCTTTATTACTTGCCAATGCTTGTTTCAATTCATTTTTCGCCTGGTCAGTTTTACCCAGTCCTTTTAATGCGGCAGCTAAGTGATATCGGATAGAGGGATCACTCGAACGCATAGTAAAAGCGGTACGTAGTGTCGTTAATGCCTCTTGATATTGCGCGTTTTTCACTAGTAACCAACCTTTAGTATCCAAGATTGCGGCAGAATCTGGGGTTAGCTGCGCGGCTATTTCTGCATATTCGAGCCCCTGTTTGGGTTCAGACTCTGCTTTAATTAAAGCAAGGTTGTTGTAAACACGGTCTTTGTTAGGTAACTCATTTATAGAGATCAGTTTTAAGTATTGCACCTCGGCAGCAGGCATATTGCCCTCAATATAAAGCAGATCGGCAAGTAGATGTCTTTGAAAATGAGCATCGTCATTTTTTGACAAGTGATTACTTAGATACTCTTTAAAGGCTTCTTTTTGAGGTCCTTGGCTGGCGATTTGGTATAGCTCGATCAAGGGCAGGGTAAAATCAGGCTTTAATGTGACAGCATGAGAATATGCATTGTAGGCGCTATCAATGTCTTGAACGGCTTTAAAATAATTGCCTTGCAATACATACACATTTGGGTTGTTAGAAAAGTCCTTTTGCATACTTTCAATAAGGGCTTTTGCTTCAGGTAAACTTCCTTGGCTAATAAGTAATTGTCCGTATTCCAGTTTTGCAAGGGCGTATTGCGGGGCTATAGAAGTGGCTCTCTGTAAGCTTAATTTTGCGCCACTCACATCTTTCGCTTGGCGTTGAGTTTGGCTTAACTCAACTAGGCGCGCAGCGTTATCTGACCATTGACCAAACAATATATCTAGCTGGCTTTTCGCCTGTTGCGGCTCATTTAAAGCTATCAGTAAATTAGCCTTTTCGAAGATATACGCTGAATTTAATCGATCAATTTTCAGCAGAGCATTAACTTCAGTTAAAGCAATGGCGTACTTCTGTTGTTTACGGTAGATATTAGCTAACAGTTCATGGGGAGCTGCTTTATTAGGAGCCGCGGCTTTTGCCGTGAGTAGTGTTTCTATTGCTTCTTCTAATTTTTGCTGTTTGATTAATATTTGCGCGTGCAGCACAAGTGCCGGAATATTAGTTCCTTGCTGGGCAATGACTTTCTCGATTGTTTGACGCGATTCAGGCAGTGCTTGTTGAGCGAACTGAACGCGCGACAAGTTCATCAGTGCCGCTACGTTTTCAGGATCTGCTAAGAGCACGTTATTTAATGAGCTTGTAGCCTGTTGGAAATTACCTAAACGAATATTTAAATCGGCATGCAGATTTTGGTATTTTAAGTTATCCGGTTGTAACTCAACTAATGTGTTTGCTGATACCAGCGCGTCTGCATAACGCTGATTATTCGCTTCAAGCGTCGCTTTAAACAATAAAACATCTTCCGCATTGGTATCAAGGTTGCTGTTACTAAGCAATGCGAGTGCTTCGTCAACCCTGTCTCGGCGCACCAGCAGCTTAGCTTCTAAAAGTATGACAGTGTGGTTAGCTCCATATTCTTGTTTGAGCTCTTCTACGAGATTGTTACATTTAAATACCTTATTGCTGGCTAAATACAGGTCGCACAGTAATGATGAAACGGGAATACTCTCAAGTACAATAGATTCATTTAGCTCAAGTAGTGCCATTGCTTTTTTAGAATCGCCTTGGCGAATATGCGCTTCGGCTAACATGCCTAGTAGTTCAGGAGGCGCCGAGCCAGATTTAACATATCGGCTGAGTTCTCGCACAGTCACTTCGTAATTTTTATTGATATAAGCGGTTATCCCCGCTACTAAACTAATCCAACTCGTTTGCTCTTTGTTTTCGTCAGTTGCTAGGCTTAGCATTTGGTTAAGTTGCGCGAGTAACGCATCAGCCTCTGAGCTTTTTTCTTGCATGGCTAACACGCGTGCTTTTAACAATTGTGTTTGCAAATCACCAGAGGTTTGCTCTTCGATGAGAGTAATCATCTCCTGTGCTTTAC
>NZ_BAEP01000031.1 GCF_000315015.1 Paraglaciecola mesophila KMM 241
GCTATTTTCTGTGCATATATTCTGCAGCGGTTTTACACTTCAAGCAATTCAATCACCTACACACTAACGCCGCTTTTCACGCACTGATTTTCTTAACAGCTTACAAGAAAGACAGCAAATCTTGATCTAGTTGCATGAGCGTTTTGGGGTCTGCCATCATGGTTTTGGCCAGTGATTTTGTTCTGGGCAGTAAACGCTCAAAATAAAATTCAGCGGTTTTGATTTTAGCCCGGTAAAAATCTCGGTTTTCTACGTCGGTCGCGAGCTTTTCATAAGCGGTTTGGGCCATCTGCGCCCAGAAATACGCCATCATGATATAACCTGAGTACATTAGGTAATCCACTGAGGCTGAGCCAACAATATCGCGGTCTTTCTTGGCTTTTAAAGCTAAGCGCATGGTGTATTGTTGCCAGTTCGCCACATTTTTACTTAACGCCCAAATAAATTTGTTCATTTGACGCTTATGAGGATTTTTAGAGATCATGCTTTTGTCTTTGCAGAAAAGCAGCACTTCTTTACTGAACGCGTTTAATGATTTACCGCGGGTAAGCAATATTTTACGGCCTAATAAATCGAGGGCTTGAATACCTGTGGTACCTTCATACAAAGTGGAGATACGCACGTCGCGTACTATTTGTTCCATACCCCACTCTTTAATATAACCATGACCGCCGAATATTTGCATACCCTGGCTGGTGCTTTCACAGCCTAATTCTGTTAGGAAGGCTTTAAGAATTGGAGTAATAAAACCTAATCTATCATCTGCCTTTTCACGTGCTTCATCGGTAGTGGCCATTTCTATTTCATCGACTATTTTGGCGGTGTAATAGATCATCGCGCGGCCACCTTCAGAGATGGCCTTTTGGGTCATCAACATCTTGCGCACGTCAGGGTGTACTATGATAGGGTCGGCAACTTTATCGGGGAATTTTTTACCGGTCAAAGCACGCATCGATAAGCGGTCTTTGGCATACAAAAGCGAGTTTTGGTAAGCTAATTCAGACGCGCATACGCCTTGCAGTGCGGTGCCTACGCGAGCCGTATTCATAAAGGTGAACATGCATTCTAAGCCTTTATTTTCTGGCCCGATTAACACACCTTTTGCATTATCAAAATTCAGTACTGCAGTGGATGATGCTTTGATGCCCATCTTGTCTTCAATGGCACCACAGGTGACCTTATTGCCTTCGCCTAAGTTGCCTTGTTGATCAACTTGTACTTTTGGCACGATAAACAGCGATATGCCGCGTGTCCCTTCAGGTGCGCCGGGTAACCTAGCTAATACGATATGAATAATATTTTCGGTTAGGTCGTGCTCACCTGCAGAAATAAATATCTTGGTGCCCACTATGTCATAGGTTCCGTCATCGTTGGGTATGGCTTTGGTTTTAACTTGGCCTAAATCGGTGCCGCATTGGGGCTCAGTTAAACACATAGTGCCGGTCCATGTGCCTTCGGTAAGGCGGGTAAGGTAAAGCTCTTTTTGTTCTTGTGTCCCATGGCTTTGGATCGTGTTCATGGCACCATGACTCAGGCCCGGATACATGGCCCACGACCAGTTAGCAGTGCCCATCATTTCTTGTTTTGCCATGCCAAGAGAAGGGGGTAAGCCCTGCCCACCGTGCTCGACCGGGTGAGATAGACTCTGCCATCCACCTTCAACGTATTTGTTGTAGGCTGCTTTAAAGCCAGTTGGCGTAGTCACCACACCATTGTCGAATTTGCAGCCTTCTTTATCACCGCTTTGGTTTAACGGCAGTAATTCGTTTTCACAAAATTTTGCGCATTCTTGCAATATTGCATCCACTAAATCGGGCGTGGCTTCAGCGAACTCCGGGTATTTTTCATAATGTTTATAATATTTAAACACGTCTTCAATCAGAAACTTCATGTCCATAACGGGCGCTTTGTACTGCAACATAGTAGAACTCCAAAATTTGTTTTTCTTATAGGATTTAAGGACTATAACAGAAAAGCAACTGGTCTAACCACTTTATTAAATTTCTTTATTCACTAAGTAATGAGCAATTATAAATAATGACAATAAACGCAAAGACGCCATCTAACTTTTTTTGTGTTATCAATAACCGA
>NZ_BAEP01000030.1 GCF_000315015.1 Paraglaciecola mesophila KMM 241
TAAGTGCGGCGAAGGTAAATGTGGTGGCCAAGCTTAATTCTTAAATAGAATTTTCTGAATAAAGGCCAGCTTTGCTGGCCTTTATTGTTTAGGCGACGTAAGTTGTCGGCTAAGCCTAAACAGTAATTGAAAAGTAGTTAGAATAGTATTTGTACCGGCAGTGAAGAGGTAAGTGATGCAGAGTAAGCATTTATCAGGTGTGGGTTTAGGCCTGCGCCGTGAGATGATCAACGAATTAATTGACGATATTCCTCGCGCTGTCGACTTTTGGGAAGTTGCCCCCGAGAACTGGATCCCGCTGGGAGGAAAGTACCAAAAACAGCTCAATCAGTTTACCAGCAGGAGTCAGTTTACGACCCACGGGCTTTCACTGTCTATTGGTGGCCCCGAGCCGTTAGACATTAATTTCGTCAAAGACGTAAAAGCGTTTCTTGATACCCATAATATTCAGCATTACAGCGAGCACCTAAGTTATTGTTCAGGTAAGGGCCATCTCTACGATTTGATGCCGATCCCATTCAGTGAAGAAGCCGTGAAGTACGTGGTTGAGCGAGTAAATATGGTGCAAGACATAATTGAGCGGCCACTCATACTAGAAAACGTATCTTACTATGCTGCGCCCAACGCCAATATGAGCGAACAAGACTTTACAGTAGCAGTACTAGAAGAATCAAATTGTAAAATGCTGTTAGATGTAAACAATATCTATGTAAATTCAATTAACCATAGCTATGACGCTGAGGCATTTTTGAAGGCCATGCCAACAGCACGTATTGTCTATGGTCACATTGCTGGGCACTATGATGAAGCAGACGATTTGAAAGTGGACACGCACGGCGCTGATGTGATTCAACCTGTATGGGATTTACTCGAAAAAGCGTATGAGATCCACGGCGTCTTTCCCACTTTGTTAGAGCGTGATTTTAATATACCTCCGATTGAAGAACTCTTGCTTGAAGTTGACAAAATCCGACAGATTCAACATAAGCACAGGGCGGCCGAAACACACAAGGATTTGGCATAAATGTACGACTTTCAAAAGACCCAGCTGGCGTTCATTGATCACCTAAAAGATCCTGCTACTCATCCTTTCTCACATGGCATCGAGCCAAGACGAATGGAAATCTACCGCGATTTGTTCTTCAACAATATCAAGGGGTTTCTCAGTTCTGGCTTTCCTGTGCTTGAGAGTTTGTATACGGTCGAGCAATGGAACGCTCTTGCTCGTCAGTTTTTTGCTGAGCACGAATGCCGTTCGCCCTATTTTACGGATATCAGTAAAGAGTTCGTTGAGTATTTAAGCAATGAATACGAACGCCAGCCACATGACCCCATTTTTATGGCTGAACTGGCCCACTACGAATGGATGGAGCTTACGGTATCTATCAGAAAGCAAACCCAGACCCAAACACACGACGCAGCACAAAAGATAACAGCAGTGCAATTGTCACAACTAGCCAGCGTGGTCAGTTACCAATTTCCCGTGCACCAAATTAGCCAAGATTATCAACCAAGCGAACCTGGCGAGCCTGTTTATTTAGTGATCCATCGTGATAGTGACGATCAAGTAGATTTTACACTGATAACCGCCATGACAGCCCATTTGCTCGTCACGATTGAAAATAATCAGCATTTGTCACTTGAGTCACTGAATCAAAGTATGATTGAAAGTCTCCCGCAAATAGAACCAACGCAAGTGATACAAGGCGTAAATCACATTGTGCAGCAAATGCTAGAGCAACAGATACTCGTACCGTATGCGATTAGCACGTAAATAGGCTATCAATTTTTATTTGTTTGAATTACCATTTACGGCTGAATTCATATTAGTTAAATCGCGACGAATGGGGTTTTCAATGCAAGATAATAATGGTTCTCAAGATCCGTTCAACTTCACTTATCTGGCCGCTGGGCTGTTGACGTTACTGGCACTGCCATTAATGCATGTCATCCTTGGTTGGATGGTTTTCCTTTAACCGTCGTTTTTTAATTATCCATTACAACGGGGAAAGCTGTGCCCGCTGCTTATATAAAGTCGGTTATTAAAACCGTACCTGATTATCCCAAGCCTGGGATTTTATTTCGTGACGTAACTTCGATTCTTGAAGACCATAAAGCGTACACGACGAGTATCGAACTTTTGGTAAAAGAGTTCGCTCCATACAATTTCGATAAAGTGGCTGGCACAGAAGCCCGCGGCTTTTTATTCGGTGCGCCTCTGGCAATTGAGCTAGGTATTGGTTTTATACCTGTACGTAAGCCCAATAAACTGCCGCGAAAAGTGATTAGCGAAAGCTACGATCTTGAATACGGTACCGACTGCCTAGAGATCCATGAAGATGCGGTCAAACCGGGTGAGAAAGTTTTGATGTTAGATGACTTGCTTGCTACCGGTGGGACAATGATCGCCACTGCGAATTTAATTAGACGCTTAGGTGGTATCGTTGAGCACGCTGGTTTTGTTATTTCATTACCTGATTTAGGTGGTGAAGCAAAACTTCAGGAAATCGGTGTACAAAGTCATTCAATTTGTGAGTTCGAAGGCGAGTAATCCAATAACATGAGCTATCAAGTTCTAGCGCGAAAATGGCGGCCGAATAATTTCAGTGAATTAGTTGGTCAAGAGCATGTAGTCGCAGCCATTTCAAATGCACTTGATAATGACCGCTTACACCACGCTTATTTGTTTACGGGTACGCGTGGTGTGGGTAAAACCACTATCGCACGGATCTTTTCCAAGAGTCTAAATTGCGAACTGGGCATGGGCTCTAAACCCTGTGGTAAATGCTCTACCTGTGTTGAAATAGAGCAGGGCAACTTCGTTGATCTGTTAGAAATCGATGCAGCCTCACGCACAAAGGTCGAAGATACTCGGGAATTATTAGACAACGTACAATATCGTCCCTCGCGCGGTCGATATAAAGTGTACTTAATTGATGAAGTACACATGTTGTCTAAGCATAGTTTTAACGCCCTGCTTAAAACCCTTGAAGAGCCACCGCCACACGTTAAATTTTTGTTGGCCACGACCGATCCGCAAAAACTACCGATCACAATTTTATCTCGCTGCTTACAGTTCAATCTCAAAGCTTTATCGCGAGCGCAAATTGCCCAGCAACTGCAGCATGTTTTTACTCAAGAGCAACTTCAAAATGAGCCAGAAGCACTGGCCCAGATAGCCAGAGCTGCCCAGGGCAGTATGCGGGATGCGCTGAGCTTATCAGATCAAGCCATCGCGCAAGGAAATGGCAACGTTAGTTTAAGCATAGTCACTGATATGCTCGGTTTAATGGACAAAACCCAAGTTCTTAAGTTGCTCAATGCTGTGCTGAATAAGCAAAATGAGTCGGTGTTTGAATTGGTCGACTTTATGTCTGAACAAGCCGTCGATTATAGCCAAGTGCTGAATGAATTGATGAGTTTGCTACATCAAATCGCTTTGACCCAATTTGTACCTGATGCATGCAAGCTTGAGACTATTTCCGCTCGGGCAATTTATCAGTTAGCAAAAAATGCAGTGCCAGAGCACATACAACTGCTTTATCAAATTGCATTGCAAGGCAAGCGCGATATGCCATTTGCCGCAGATGCCAGAACAGGCTTGGAAATGACACTGCTGCGCATGTTGGCCTTTAGCCCAGTGCAAGTAAATACCAGTGTTGAAGAGCTAGTGGCAATGACACCAAGCTCAGCACCGAGTAGTGGGCCGAGTATTGCACCGCTGCCAATGCAAGACGAACACGACCCTGCTACACCGACTGACGACACGCCAGTTGAGACTAAAGAAACTGTTGTAGCAGCTCCGGCACAAGCTGAGGAAACACCCCAAGTACCAACAATAGCTACTGAGGTTGATAACACGCAAAGTGTGGCTGCGCCACAAGATGCGCCATCTACCCCTAGTGACTTTGCGTCTAGCAACGATTTTACTAAAGACAGTGATTCTACAGCTCGTCAGAACAGTCTAACCCCTCAGGCGATGGGCTCGCAAAGTACGCATGCAGATAATGCAGCGGTACGAAATCAAGTGGAAGATGCAGCCGTTGTTGAAGAGACACGAGCAGATGAAGTCTCAGTTCAGCCATTTGATGATGACGAATATCACAGTGCACAAATGCAGGATATGGAAGCGCAACAAGCAGGCATTTTGCAAGAAGCTGAGTATTTTATACAGCCGCAGGATCAGCAAGCGTATGATACGAATACCGCTGTCGACCATCAGCAAGAAGCCCTTAAGCCGCAAAGTCAATCTACCGAAAGTTTACTCGCGCTGCGCCGCAAATTAACTCAAGCGGCGGAAGAAGAACAGGAGAATGCCCCTTCAGTAAAAAAGTCTGAAGGTGGTTATGATGCCAGTCAGTTTTTGCCTGGTGGCAGCGGGCCGGGGGTTGAACCCATGGCTGGCACAATTCCCAGGAATCAACCGGACACTCAGGCTACTTCTACTGAAAAACCGAGTTTATCTGAGCAATCTTCATCTGAGCAGCCTTCACCTGGGCAATCTGCGCCTCACGCGTATTCTGCTCAAGCTGATGCACCTTACCCAAACGATGCTGATGAGCCCAATGCACATCACGCAGAGTTAGGCGAAACACCGCCCTGGGCGACTGATGATGCTAGTCATCAAGCTTCGCTTGATGACATCAACGACATTGATGAAGTAAGCGTTAATGAAGTCACTGTTGGAGAAGTACCCGTTAATGAGCTAAGCCATGAGGCGTTAGCCCTTGATGAAGTGACGGTCCCCGTTGACGCGCAAGAAGAAATATCAGAAAACGAACAAGAGATTGAAAATACCGTTTTCGACCCCACTGCTCATTTAGCGCAAGATTTAGAATGTGAGGTGGACTATGAGGTACCTGCATTTCTTGAATCGGGTGAGAAGGTCACAATAGCGCCCCAATTGGATAAATGGAGCGCGTTGATAACACAGATGCAAGTGGCAGCGCTTACGAAGCAACTGGCGCTGCACTCTGAGTTCACTCGGGATGGAGACAAAGTCGTGCTCAATTTGGTACAAACCAAGGAGCACCTCAACACCGAGTCAGCCAAAGAGCAATTGCAGTGCGCACTGAGTGATGTGTTGCAACAACAAATTACCCTAGAGGTACATGTAGGTGACGCAATTAACACGCCGTTTGCGTTACAACAAAGTATTAATCGTGTGCGATTTGAATATGCCAAGCAGGTGGTCGAAACTAATGAGTCCATTTGTATGTTTAAAGACATGTTCAACGCCCAAGTGCTAAATGATTCGATCAAAGCACGCTAAGTTTTATTTCAAAGATTAAGAGAGAAAAAGTATGTTTAAAGGTGGAATGGGCAACGTAATGAAGCAAGCGCAACAAATGCAAGAGCGCATGCAGAAGAAACAAGAAGAGCTAGCCAAAATGGAAGTTACCGGCGAGTCTGGCGCAGGTTTAGTGAAGGTCACTATGACCTGTAACCACAACGTACGCCGCGTTGACATCGACGACAGCTTGATGGAAGACGATAAAGAGATGATTGAAGACTTGGTTGCCGCTGCAATCAATGACGCTGTACGCCGCGTTCAAGAAACTACCAAAGAGCAAATGGCCGACGTCACTGGCGGCATGGCGATGCCTCCCGGCTTCAAAATGCCGTTCTAGTTAGTATCCCCCGAATTGTTGGCGTCCAAGCGTTTAAATAGCCTTGGGGACAAATAGGGGATAATCCTCTTATATGAAGCTCTAGTTTTTACTAGGGCTTTTTTGTTTGTTCTGTCCCATTCCAAATAGGTTGACATAAAGAGGACTTCTTTGTGGGGGCATCATGGATTAAAAGCGTCACTTAATTTCAGAAATAAGCAATTTTGGTCAAGAGTCATATTTATACCGTTGTTAGTATTTAACGGCTAAGGAGAAAACGAGTTATATGGCCAAAGATCGCGATCGGTTTGCAGATGTAGTGACGTATATTGAAGCTAACCTTGATGAGGAAATTGATCTCGATAAGCTTTGCCAGCACGCGAACTTATCAAAATTCCATTTTCATAGGCAATGCTCCATATACTTTGGCATATCTGTAATGGCGCTTGTAAGAGTATTGAGACTCAAAAGAGCCGCATTTCGGTTAGCGTATAGGGGCGATAAAATTATAAATATTGCCATTGAAAATGGTTATGAAAGTCACGAAGCGTTTTCTAGGGCTTTTAAAAAGCACTTCGATAAAAGCCCGTACGAATTCAGGAAGAAACCTGATTGGACTCCTTGGCAAACTATATATGAATCAGTGTTAACGCTAAGGTGTAAAAATATGAAAGTGAATTCTGATTGTAAAGTCGAGTTAATTGATTTCCCCGAAACACCAATTGCAGCTTTAGAGCACAGAGGAGCGCCGAATTTACTCGTAAATACAATACAAACATTTATCCAATGGAGAAAGTTTAATCATCTGCCACCTAGGATAAGCAAGACTTTTAATTTGGTTTATGATGATCCGAGTTCTACTGAGCCAGAAGGTTATAGGTTTGATATTTGCTGTTCTACTCCTCACGCAATTGACGCAAATGAATATGGGGTGATTAATAAAACAATCCCAGCAGGAAAATGCGCAGTTGTTAGGCATATCGGCAGTGATGACACTATTGGGGAGGTGGTAAATTTCCTTTATTCAAAATGGTTAGAGAATTCCTGCTTTGAGCTCCGTAATTTCCCACTTTTTTTTGAAAGAGTTAGCTTGTTTCCCGACGTACCAGAGGGTGAAATGATAACTGATATATATTTGCCTATAGCGTGACTAACAGGCGATACCCTTGTTCTTATTAAGTTAATAAACAAACACGAGTAGCATGACTAAGCACTTAAAAATTGGCCGACTTGGGGATAGAGAAATATTAATAAACACGTTAGTATGCGCTGCTTGTGAACCATGCTTGGCGTGCGTGAATCCTTGGTTTGTTAAGCATGTCGCTTAATAATCAGTAAGCTTAATTATACGGTTAGGTGTTTGGCGTCACAAATTTATAGCAAGTAAAATTACTATTTCACTCAAGGCAGTAAAGATGAAACTCAGTCCTCTTATTTTAGAGCTTATTAACGCGTTTAAAGTGTTACCCGGTGTGGGCCCAAAAAGTGCTCAGCGTATGGCGTTTCATTTGTTAGAGCGAAATAGAAGTGGTGCCTTGCAGTTAAGCCAAGTGTTACACAACGCCATGGAACATGTGGGACATTGCAAGCAGTGTCGTACGTTTACCGAAAGCGAGTTGTGTGAAATTTGTGCTCACCCTACACGAAGCGAAGCGGGCACGTTGTGCATTGTCGAATCTCCCCAAGATGTTGTGGCGATTGAGCAAACCGCCGAATTTAAAGGCTTGTACTTTGTATTGATGGGGCATTTATCGCCCATCGATGGTATTGGGCCGAGTGAAATAGGGTTAGACGAGTTGGCGAATTTGTTAGACAGCAAAGATTTGACGGAAGTGATCCTCGCGACCAACCCTACGGTTGAAGGTGAGGCAACGGCACACTACATTGGTCAGATGTGCTCTGCGCGAGACATTCAAGCGACTCGCTTAGCCCACGGTATGCCGGTGGGTGGCGAGTTGGAGTATGTTGATGGCAATACGTTGACGCATGCCTTTGTGGGTCGCAGAAGCCTGTCTTAGGCGAAAAATTCTACGTTTTTTGGCGGTCTAGTTCTTAGGCCGTTAATTATCTCACTGATAGTTACAATTTTTTCATCTTTTGTATTGAAATGCCTTCAAGCGACCTTATCTCCTTACTCACAAACAGAAACCAACTAACTTAGGAGATACTTGTCCATGGCTGACGTTGCCCATCAAGAAACTCATGGCTTTCAAACCGAAGTAAAACAATTGCTTCAGTTGATGATCCATTCACTTTATTCAAATAAAGAAATATTTCTTCGTGAACTTGTTTCTAATGCTGCCGATGCAGCAGACAAATTGCGATTCAAGGCGCTGTCGAATGATAGCCTATACGAAGGTGACGGCGATTTATGCGTTAAATTAAGCATTGATAAAGACGCTGGCTCTATCACCATCCGTGACAATGGTATCGGTATGGACCGAGCGAGTGTCATTGAGCATTTAGGCACGATTGCAAAATCAGGTACCTCTGAATTTTTCAGTAATTTATCGGGTGACCAAGCGAAAGACTCACAATTAATTGGTCAGTTCGGTGTTGGTTTTTACTCTGCGTTTATCGTAGCTGAAAAAGTGGTCGTGCGCTCGCGTGCTGCAGGCGACGATGCCAGTAAAGGCGTTGAGTGGACATCCGAAGGTGAAGGCGAATTTACGGTTGCGGATATCGAAAAAGCAGACCGTGGTACTGAAATTACCTTGTTCTTACGTGAAGACGAAAAAGAGTTCGCAGATGACTGGCGTTTACGTTCAATCGTTAGCAAGTATTCTGATCACATCAGTATTCCTGTGATGATGTACAAAGAAGAAGTACCAGAAAGCGATGGCCCAGACGGCGAAAAAGTACCTGCGCAACCTGCAAAGTGGGAAGCAGTAAACAAGGCAACAGCCCTATGGACACGTGATAAGTCTGAAGTGTCTGACGAAGAATACAAAGAGTTTTATAAGCATATTTCACACGATTTTGCTGATCCGCTTGTATGGTCACACAATAAAGTTGAAGGCAAAACTGAATACAATAGCTTACTGTATATCCCAGCTAAAGCACCGTTTGATATGTGGAACCGTGACCAAAAGCACGGCTTGAAGTTATACGTTCAACGCGTATTTATTATGGATGACGCTGAACAATTCATGCCGACGTATTTGCGTTTCGTGAAAGGTTTGCTTGATTCAAACGACTTACCTTTGAACGTATCTCGTGAAATTTTGCAAGATAACAAAATCACTCAAGCTATTCGTCAAGGCTGTACTAAGCGCGTATTGCAAATGCTTGAGCGTGTTGCCAAAAATGACAGTGAGAAGTATCAAGGCTTCTGGACTGAATTTGGTAATGTGCTAAAAGAAGGCCCCGCTGAAGATCACGCCAATAAAGAGAAAGTGGCAGGCTTGTTACGTTTCGCTTCGACTGAAAATGACAGCGATGCGCAAAACGTTTCTTTGGCCGATTATGTTAGTCGCATGAAAGACGGCCAAGATAAAATCTACTACATTACTGCAGATAGCTACAAAGCAGCTAAATCTAGCCCGCATTTAGAAATCTTCCGTAAGAAAGGCATTGAAGTTTTACTGATGTCAGACCGTGTGGATGAATGGCTTATGTCGCATTTGACTGAATTTGACGAGAAGTCATTCCAGTCAATTACTCATGGTGAATTAGATTTAGGTGATTTAGACGACGAAGACAGCAAAAAGGCGCAAGAAGAAGCTGAGAAGAAAGTTGAAGGCTTAACTGAACGCGTTAAAACTGCGCTAGGCGATAAAGTGGCTGAGGTGAAATTCACTCACCGTCTGACGGATTCTCCAGCGTGTATCGTGGCAGATGGCAGTGGCATGTCTACCCAAATGATTAAGTTGATGCAAGCTGCAGGTCAACCAGTACCTGAGGCTAAGTATCATTTTGAGCTTAATCCAGAACATAGCTTGGTGAAAATGCTAGCTGACGAGCAAGATGAAGAGCGTTTTGGCCAGTGGACTGAAGTGTTGTTTGATCAAGCTGCATTGTCAGAACAAGGCAGTCTGAAAGACCCAGCAGCCTTTGTGCACAATTTAAACACCTTACTAATGAATTTGGCAAAATAACGCTAAATTACTCAACATAACGTTAAAAAATGGGCTCTTTAGCCCATTTTTTGTGTATATTATGCATTATTAGATGTTTACACATTTGACCTAAGACATACGTCTTATACGGCTTGTAACTAAAAGGCCGAATGTGTAAAGTTCGGCACAGAATTTTTTAACTTTAACTAAAGGCGAGGGCAAAGAATATGCGTATTATTCTTCTTGGTGCTCCTGGTGCTGGTAAAGGCACTCAAGCTCAATATTTAATGGGTAAATACGGCATTCCGCAGATTTCTACGGGTGATATGCTACGAGCAGCAATAAAAGCTGGCACTGAGTTAGGTAACGCCGCAAAGCGCGTTATGGACGAAGGAAAACTGGTTTCTGATGAGCTCATCATTGGTTTGGTAAAAGAGCGCATTGCACAAGATGATTGCAAAGGTGGTTTCTTACTAGATGGTTTTCCGCGCACTATCCCTCAAGCTGACGCAATGAAAGAAGCGGGCATTAAAGTCGATCATGTTATTGAATTTGATGTGCCCGATGAAGTGATTGTCGAGCGTATGGCTGGTCGTCGTGTGCATCCTGCTTCAGGTCGTGTATACCATCTACAATATAATCCGCCTCAAAACGACGGAAAAGACGATGAAACGGGTGAAGATTTGGTTATCCGTGCTGATGATCAAGAAGATACCGTTCGTCACCGCTTAGGTGTTTATCATGAACAGACGAAGCCTCTGGTTGATTATTATCAGGCTGAAGCGAGCGCTAACAACTGCCAGTATCATAAAATTGATGGTACCAAAGCAGTTGATGTCGTCAGCGAGCAGTTGTCATCTTTACTTGGCTAATGATGGCTATTTAATTGAATGATGAAAAACCCACTGAAAAGTGGGTTTTTTTATGTCTATAATCAGCCTACAACAGTTTCGAATAATGCAAAACTAAAAACGCAAACACACTAAAACAGGAACTTATTCATTATGTTACACACGCCTATTACTGCATTTTATGGTGGACTACTTGGGATCACTTTTGTATACCTTTCAATTTTAGTTGTTAGAGGTCGCCGAGCGGGGAAAATTAGCTTAGGGGATGGGGGAGACAACCATTTCTTAGGCGTTATCCGTGCCCACGGGAACTTTGCAGAGTATGTTCCCTTAACGCTGGTATTGATGTTAGTGGCAGAGATAAACTCTTCATACCCTATCGTGCTGCACAGTGCTGGCGTAGCCTTGCTCGTAGGTCGCATCGTGCACGCCTATGGCCTCAAACATCATTCTGGGGCGAGTTGGCAACGCGTTTCAGGCATGATTTTAACCTTCGTGGCTTTGATTGGATTATCGGTGCAGAACATCGTTTATCTTTATTAGCACTTTTTGTAGGTCCTCGTATAGGGACATTTTGTAATCGATAAAAGGCATAAAAAAACGGCGCTCACTAGGCGCCGTTTTGATTCACAGGGAACACACATCAAATTTTATAAGTTAACTCGTGGGTTTACTTTCACCCTCAATCAACTTCTCAGTATTGCTACCAATTTGAATCGTGCGTGGTTTCTTCGCTTCCGGTACCACACGCTCTAGATTTACGTGAAGTAGGCCATTTTCCATTTTGGCGTTGAGCACATTGACGTGGTCGCCCAATTGGAATTTGCGTTCGAAGTTACGCTCAGAAATACCCTTATGAAGGAATTTTCGCTCTTCGTCCGTCGCTGCGGCTTTGTTGCCGGTGACTTTCAAGGTGTTTTCTTGCACCTCTATCGAGACTTCATTTTCTGCGAAACCCGCAACCGCCATAGTGATGCGATATTTATCTTCGGCTATCAACTCAATGTTGTAGGGAGGGTAGCTAGATTGTTTTTCGTTACGAGATGCAGTGTCAATCATTGATGCCAAGTGGTCAAAACCAATGAATGAACGGTATAGTGGAGATAGATCGATATTACGCATTTTGCATATCCTCTTTATAAAGCAATATGAGATTAAAGTGTCCCGACTAGCGGCGACGTTATTTTAACAACGCGGTCCTCGCGTAACCCTTAGGGCTTTGCAGTTTCCTGCCAAATTCTTATCCTTTGAATTTGTATCGACCCTTTCGGCGTCGACAAATACTATGTAGGGATAGGCACAACATTTTTCAATTGAAAAGTGCAAATTAAATTTTATTTATATTTTAACGTTATGATTTTATTGATTTTATTTCTTCAGTAAATATAACAAAAAAAGCCCGCAGAGAAGCGGGCTATGATATGTCAAAGCACAATTGGGAGTTATTGTTTAACACCCTCTAGGTTTAACATCAGCTCAACATGAGTCGAGCTAGGCCCTAAATTCGTCATAATGCCATAATCAGCCATAGCGATACGTGTGGTGCCTGAAAAGCCCACACGGTAGCCGCCCCAAGGATCTTTTCCTTCTCCGATTTTCTCGGCCATGATGATCACGGGTTTAGTGATCCCATGCAAAGATAGGTCCCCGAATATCTTTAAGCGCTCTGCCCCTAGACTTTCTACCTTGGTACTCACAAACTTAGCGATTGGGTATTTTTTTACGTATAGAAATTCTTCACCGCGCAAATGCTTATCACGCTCAGCATGGTTTGAGTCGAGACTATCCGTATTGATATTCACTGAAATGGTAGAGGCTTCAGGTTTGGCCGGGTCGTAACTGAACTTGCCATCAAAGGTATTAAAACGACCGGTTAGCCAAGAATACCCAAGATGCTGAATTTTAAAGTTAATTGAGGCATGAGCGCCTGCTGTATCCACTACATAATCTGCGGCAAATGCTTTGCCCGTCAGTAGGGCAAGTAAACTGAATGCTAAAAGTGACTTTCTCATTTCTTTTCCTTGTGTTTTTTAAAGGTAAGCATTCTTACCAGTGTATTGTCGTTATTAATAAAGTGGTGTTTCAACGCTGCTAGTCCATGCAAGCTTGCTAAGGCGATGAGCGTATAAGCAAAATACTCATGAACTATGCCCGATAAGTCTTCTTGGTTGGTAAATAATTTACCTACAGGGGCCACAGAAAACCAGTTGAATACGTCAATCCCTCGGTTGTCGGCGGTGGAAATTAAATAACCGCTCACAAACAAGGTTATAATTAGTATATAGAGCAGAGCGTGAGTGGCTCTTGCGGCTAATATTTCCCAGGCTTTGCCCAGCGGTTTAGGCGTCTCTTGGCTTACTTTCCAGATAATTCGCACAACGGTAAGGCACATAAGTAGTATGCCGACACTTTTGTGATAATGGGGTGCATCTTTATACCAAGGGCTGTAATAGCTTAATTCGACCATCCACCAACCTGCTGCAAACATGCCAATAACCACAGCGGCGCTGAGCCAATGAATAGCGATACTTAACCAACCATATTGCCGAAACGAATTTTTAAGCATTTCAAACACCTAATAAAGAATAGAGATACTATACCCTTCGTATTATTGAATTAGTATGACAAATTTGTAACGCTTATTATCGATAAATTAGAACGATTATATCAGGATACATACCCGTTACACTCCAGGATAAAGAGAGTCGCGCGATGCATTAGGTATCGTGGCGGGTATTAGGCGAGCACAGTGAAAATAGAAGAGCACTCAACAGTCGACTGTGCTGATAAATCGACTGTTAAGCTAATGGCAAAGCGGCTACTTTGCGTGGCGTGCTTTTAGTACTTCGATGACGTCGCTTAGTGTCAAATCACTTGCTTGTAGCAACACCAGTAAATGGTACAGCAAATCAGCAGATTCATTTTTAAGCTCGTCCAAATCTTTTACCGTTGCAGCAAGTGCAGTTTCAACCCCTTCTTCACCCACTTTCTGAGCAATGCGTTTTATCCCTTTACTGTAAAGATGGGCGGTATAGCTCGAATCGGGAGAGGCACCCTTGCGTGAAGCAATAACCTGCTCCAACTCTGCGATAAAACTGACGTCTGGTGCAGCGGCATCAGCCCAGCAGGTTTCGTTACCTAAGTGACACGTAGGGCCATTGGGGTGAGCGAGAGCAAGTATTGAATCTTGATCGCAATCAGCGCTGAGCTGAACAAGATCCAAGGTATGGCCAGATGTTTCACCTTTGGTCCAAAGGCGCAGCTTTGAGCGGCTGAAAAAGGTAACATGGCCCGTTTCAAGGGTGTGATGAATGGCATCGCTGTTCATATAGCCTTGCATTAAGACTTTGCCTGTAGAGGCATCCTGCACGATGCAAGGAAGAAGGTTGTCCATTTTTTGCCAAGCCAATTGCTCAACGTTTTGCTTATTGATGATCATGTTTATCTCGTATTCGTATCAATTTAGTATCGTATAATTCGCTCGCGGAGGGGCACCGCTTAATCGCGTATAGCCACCTGTTGTTCTCGCAAATAAGCTTTTAAATCAGGTATTGGAATGATGCCTTTGTGAAAGACTGACGCCGCTAATGCGCCGTCAACATCAGCCTGTTCAAACACATCTTTAAAGTGGACTTTTTCACCCGCGCCACCTGAAGCGATAAGCGGAACCGCGCAGTTTTCACGAATAGCAGCCAATTGCGTAATATCATAACCTTGGCGCACACCGTCTTGATTCATGCAATTAAGTACAACTTCGCCTGCACCGTGTTGCTGCACTTCTTTGACCCAATCAGCGGTTTGCCAACGGGTAATTTGCGTGCGGCTTTCATCCCCTGTGTACTGGTGTACTTGGTATTTTCCTGTTTCTTCATTGAAGTAGCTATCAATACCGACTACCACGCACTGTTGCCCAAACGTATCGTGTAGCTCACGAATAAGGCTAGGGTTAGCAAGAGCGGGGGAGTTAATCGATATTTTATCTGCGCCCATTTCAAGGATGCGCCCAGCGTCTTCAACAGACTTAATACCGCCGGCAACGCAAAAAGGAATATCAATGACTTGCGCGATGCGTGTTACCCAGCTTTTGTCCACTACGCGTTGGTCACTTGAAGCGGTAATATCATAAAACACCAATTCATCAGCGCCTTGTTGGGCGTATAGTTCCGCCAGAGGTACGATCTCGCCAATGGTTTCATGATTACGAAATTTAACGCCTTTTACCACAAGACCATCACGAACATCTAAACAGGGAATAATGCGCCTAGCGAGCATAGAAAACCTTTTTTAATCAAAATATTTATACGAACAACAGACGCCAACTTTACGTACGCAGGCGTCCTAATAGGGATTACTTAACGCGCTTCAACCAACCATGAACATCTGGGGCTTTACCCCATTGAATATCATTTAACGCTTGGCGTAATTTCGCAGTTGTTGGGCCTGCTTCACCGCTGCCGACTGTGTATTCTTTATCATTATGAATAAAGGTGCCCACAGGCGTGAGTACAGCAGCTGTGCCCGAAAGTGCAGCTTCAACGCCAGGCTTAGCCGAGCGCTCAAGAAGCTCACTGACGGTGATGTCACGCTCACTGATGGTCATGCCTAAGTCAGCCGCAAGAGTCAAAATAGTGCTGCGTGTCACACCATGTAAAAAGGTCGAATCCAAACCTTTGGTGATGATTTCATTGCCATCAATCAGCAAGAAATTGGCTGCACCAGTTTCCTGTACGTCGCCATTGGGGCAGAACAAGATTTGATCGGCGTTATGCTCAACACGCGCTTTAGAAATCGGGCCTAGGGCGCTTGCATAGTTGCCACCGCTTTTAATCATACCCATGTGCGGTGCACAGCGCATACCTGTTTCATCCAGCAGCAAGCGCAATGCTTTAGCTCCGCCAGTGAAATAATCACCTACTGGCGACAGCAATACGTACAACATAGAGGTCAGTGATGGTACTGCCGCTTTACCGATAGCAGGCTCGGTACCGAAATGTGTTGGGCGAATATACATCGAGCCTGGTGGCAACGGCACATCGTCAGCATATTTGGCCACAATATCCATGATCATCTGCGCGACTTGCGCTTCATCAACTTCAGGTAGCGACAAGAAGCGAGAACTTTGGGCAAAACGCTTTATGTTCTGATCCATACGAAAGACATGCACACTGCCATCTTCGTGTTTAAACGCCTTCAAACCTTCAAAACACGTACTTGAGTAGTGCAAAACATGGGCTGCAGGGTGCAGATTAATGCTGTCTGCAGAAACTATTTGCGCTTTATTCCACTGATCATTTTCAAATGTAGCCAATGCCATTTCAGGCATAAAAACGGTACCAAATGCTGCCATTACTTTTTCCTAAATACAGGGGATCATGGGGTGACTCTGGTGTGTCTTTGCCATGATCGTTTACGGTTGAAGTCATTCAATTATTTAGTAAGCACGACCCCAGTGCAATCACTTCGTCCCATACAATTGTTAAGGACTTTGTCTAGCTTGATTGTACCGGTGCTCTCACCGCGTAAAAGGGGTGTGAATTAACTTTGCCAACATTCTATCGCTTGCTCGACGGTGAATTTGCCTTCAAGCAACGCTCGGCCAAGAATAACCCCACTGACATGGGTTGGCTTAAGTACAGCGATATCATCCAAATTACCAATGCCGCCTGATGCCTGCCATTCAATGGTCGGGAATTTCGCAGCCATCTCGCTATACAATTGATGGTTTGCACCTTGTAATGTGCCATCACGACTGATGTCAGTGCATAGCACGTGCTTGGCCCCTACAGACAAAAAGTCTTCTAGCAGCGCTTCTAGTGACACCCCGGAGTTCTCTTGCCAGCCATGGGTAGCAATAAATTTATTACCTTGCTCGTCAATGTTGATATCAAGGGCGAGTACGATAGCTTCACTGCCATATTTAGTGACCCAACCTTTGACCAGCTCAGGCTCTTTCACCGCAAGCGAGCCAATAACAACACGTTTAACGCCTAGCTCTAACAGTTGCGCTACGTCTTGTTCGCTGCGAATACCACCGCCTGCTTGAAACTGCATGCGGCCAGTGGCCACCATGTCGCCAATCAGCTTTAGCTGGCGTTTGTTGGTGTCTTTCGCGCCAGTTAAATCCACTATGTGTAACCACTTAGCGCCTTGATCGGCATAGTTGTTGACTACGTCAATGGGGTCTAGTTCGTATTGCGTTTTTTGCTCATAGTCGCCTTGATACAAACGAACCACAGAGCCTTCAATCAAATCTATTGCGGGTATAATCATAATCTGGTTTATAACTCGATAAAGTTTTTAAGAAGGGCGGCGCCCGCGTCACTAGAACGTTCAGGGTGAAATTGCACGCCGAAAAAATTGTCTTTATGCAGCGCAGCTGAAAACGGCATGCCATAGTCAGTTTGCGCTAGGGTATATTCACCGACAGCAACGGCAAAGCTATGTACAAAGTAAAAGTAACTGCCAGCATCGATGCCTTTGAATAAGGTTTTTTGCTCAACTGGGTTCACTGTATTCCAGCCCATATGGGGTAAGCGTAAATCGCCTACTTGCATGCGTTTTACTTCACCGGGGATCATCCCTAAACATGGGGTGCTATCCACTAGGCTTTCTTCGGAGCGCTCAACCATGAGTTGCATGCCTAGGCAAATGCCTAATACCGGTTGTGTTAGGCTCTGAATACAGGATTTTAGCTGTTTAACCTCAATGCTGGCCATAGCGGCGTTGGCACTGCCTACGCCTGGCAAAAACACTTTATCGGCTTTTTGAATGACCTGAACATCATCAGACACATCCACTTTTACCCCTAGGCGTTCAACGGCAAATTTTACCGATGAAATATTCGCGCAACCGGTGTTCACAATAACAATGTTCTGTTTGCTGCTAACTAAAGGTGCTGACGTACTCACTATAACGTTCCTTTACTGCTGGGTAGTGCTTCACCGTTCTTCTGAATCGCTTGGCGTAGCGCACGGCCAAACACCTTAAATAAGCTCTCTACTTGGTGATGAGCATTGCCTTCAGAGGTCGACAAGTGCAGCGACAAGCCCATGGCTTGCGCAATCGAATAGAAGAAATGCGGCACCATTTCGGTCGCCATCTCGCCTACTGTGTCTCGGCTAAAGTCGGCTTCAAATTTAAGGTGAGGGCGGTTTGATATATCTAAAATACACTCTGCGCGGCACTCATCCATTGGCAAAGCAAAACCAAATCGACCGATGCCACGCTTATCACCTAAGGCTTTTTTCAACGCTTCGCCAAGGGCTAAGGCGGTGTCTTCAACACTGTGATGATCATCAATGTGCAAATCGCCGTCTACGCGTAGGTTTAGTTCAAAGCCGCCGTGAGTGGCGATTTGATCAAGCATGTGATCGAAAAAGCCAATGCCCGTTTCTATTGTCGATTTGGCCTGCGAGTCTAAATCGACCTTAACGTGAATGTCTGTTTCTGAGGTTTTACGCACCACTTCAGCAATACGGCTTGATGCCAATAGTTGCTTGGCAATCGCTGGCCAGTCTTTTGTGTCACGATCGTAGCGAATACCAACAATACCCATATTTTCAGCTAATTGAATATCGGTTTCACGATCCCCAATGACAAACGAGCGCGTGAAATCAATTTTACCTTGTTGAAGATAGTCTTTGACCAAACCTAAATTCGGTTTACGGCAAGTACAATTGTCTTCAGGAAAATGCGGGCATATCAATACGTCATCAAAGACAATCCCTTGGCTAGCAAAAATGCTCATCATTTTATCATGTGGTAAATCAAAATCGGCTTGAGGGAAGCTATCCGTGCCTAAACCATCTTGGTTTGACACCATGACCAAGCGAAATCCTGCATTTTGCAATTGGGTTAATACCGGCATTACCATAGGTTCAAAAACCAGTTTTGCTAGGGTGTCTAACTGCTTATCAATAGGTGGCTCTTCAACCAAGGTACCGTCACGGTCGATGAATAAAATGGCTTGCTGACTTAGGCTCACGTTAGGCCTCCTGCGTAGAAGTTTGAAGGGTGAAAAAACGACTGATCTCGCTCAGCAATTGTTTATTCTGTTCTGGGTTGCCCACAGTGATGCGCAAGCAATTATCCAGGTTAACTTGTTTCGATTGGTCACGTATTAAGATACCGCTGGCAACCAAGTGGTTCATCAATGCAGACTTTTGGGGTGTGCGAAAAAGAATAAAGTTGGCTTTATCGTCACCGACAAGCTCAACGTCTGCAAATTTAGCCAGAGCGCTTTTGAGCAGGGCTTTTTCTTGATTGATCACGGCAACTTGTTGTTCAAGGGTTACTAGCCCTTTGCTACTAAGCGCTTGAGCGGCAATTTGCGCCACAGGCTCTGGAATAGGGTAGGGCGCAATGACCTTCATTAATGCTTGTATAACGGGCGCTTGGGCTAACGTGAAACCGCAACGCAAACCGGCTAAAGCGAAGGCTTTGGACAGGGTGCGTAAAATAGCAATGTTCGGATAATGAGTGAGCTCAGCGGCCCAGCTGCTGTCTTTATCAAACTCGATATAGGCTTCATCAATGACCACAATGGCGCTGTCGGCAAAGTGTTCAATCACCTCTAGTAGTTGGTTTTTGTCAACACTGGTGCCGGTGGGGTTATTTGGTGAGCAAATAAACACCAGATTCACTTTGCCTTTAAAGGCCTTGATGGCGTCAACGTTTAATGAAAAGTCATCATTTAACGCAGCGCGTTCTATACCCACATCACAGGTTTCTGCACTGATGGCATACATGCCGTAGGTCGGCGGGCAAATAAGCACGCTGTCTTTGCCTGGTGTACAAAAAGCGCGAATGAGTAATTCAATGCCTTCATCCGCACCGCGGCTGACCAATAACTGGTCAGGTTGAATACCGGCATAGGCGGCGTAGGCATCAATTACTGCTGGCGGCTGACAATCAGGGTAGCGATTAAAACGCTCGGCATCGATAGTAAAATCATTGGCAAACGGTGATTCATTCGCGTTTAGCCAAACTTGTTGTTTATTACCTGCACCTGAGAACAAGCGCCGCGCTGATTCATACGGCTTTAATGCTTTGATGTTGTCGTTTAACAGCAAGTCGATAAGATTATTCACAGGCTTAGCCATTATCTTGCTCCTGTTGATTTGCAAGGGTCTCTAAACGTAAGGCAACGGCTTGCTTGTGGGCATCTAGGCCTTCCGCTTGGGCTAAATCCATGATGGCACTGCCAATATTTTGTAGGCCGCTGGCGCTTAGTTCTTGCACCGTGTAACGGCGAATAAAGTCGGCTAAGCCTAAGCTTGAGTAATTACGTGCATAGCCATAGGTGGGTAACACGTGATTGGTTCCACTAGCGTAATCACCGGCAGATTCCGGCGACCATTGACCGACGAAAATCGAGCCTGCATTTTTTAGCTTAGGCAAACATGCTCGTGGGTTTTCAACTTGCACAATCAAGTGCTCAGGTGCGTATTGGTTGCTTACTTCAATCGCGCTGTCTATAGCGTCCGTTAAAATATAACGGCTGTGTGCCATAGCTTTACGGGCAGTCTCCTGACGGCTAAGAGTGGTTAATTGACGCTCTACCTCTTGCTCTGTGGCTTGAATCAACGTTTGTGAGTCACTGACCAAAATGGCTTGGGAGTCAGCGCCGTGCTCTGCCTGCGACAGCAAATCGGACGCGACGAACACAGGATTCGCCTTGCCATCGGCAATCACCAACACTTCTGATGGACCTGCTGGCATATCAATCGCTGGGCCTGCAGGAATGCGACTGACTTGCTGCTTGGCTTCGGTCACAAAACTGTTGCCAGGACCAAAGATTTTGTCCACTTTGGTGATGGACTCTGTGCCTAGGGCAAGGGCGGCAATCGCTTGCGCTCCGCCCACTAGATACACTTCGTTGATATTACATAAGCTGGCTGCGTAACGTATTTCGGCCGGTACTTCACCTTGCTTATTAGGCGGCGTACACAAGACTTTGCGAGGGCAACCAGCGACTTGCGCGGTCGCACCTAACATCAGCACAGTAGAGATAAGTGGCGCACTGCCGCCTGGAATATACAAACCAACAGAATCTAGCGGGGCATGTTTTAATTCGCACACCACACCCGGCGCCGTTTCCACTTTTACATCATTTGGCTTTTGCGCACTGTGAAAGGCATGAATATTGGCATATGCCGTATCAATAGCGGTTTTAACGTCATGGCTAATATCATGCTCGGCGGTAGTCAGTTCACCCATTGGTAAACTTAGCTCGCCCAGTTCAACGCCATCAAAGCGGCGGGTTAATTCACGTAATGCGTTATCGCCGTTGTCGGCAACCTGCTGAATAATGTCAGCCACTGCACTGCTGAGCGCCTTGTTATCCGCCATTGCTGGGCGGCTTAACAATGCCTGTTGTTGGCCTTCGTTTAGGCCCGACCATGTTTGCATTTTCGTTCGTCTCACTGACCAATATAAGGTATTCGTACTGCTTACTAGCTTGCTCAATTATACAATGAGTAATTGAACCACTAGCCCATCATTTTTTCGATTGGCATCACCAATATAGAGCTACAACCTAGGGCTTTAAGCTTTTCCATGGTTTCCCAGAAAAGGGTTTCAGAGCTAACCACATGTACAGCGACAGTGTCGTCACTGCCTGCTAATGGCAATACTGTTGGGCTACCTGAACCTGGTAACAAGCTTTTCACTTGCTCTAGGTAGGTTTTAGGTGCGTGCAACATGATATATTTGCTTTCCTTGGCCTGCATCACGCCATCGATACGTGGCAAGAAGCGGCTCACAAGTTGGGCTTTGGCTTCAGGTAATTCGCCTGCACGTTGTATAAGCACCGCTTTAGATTGGAAGATTTCTTCCTCTTCTTGCAATCCGTTTGCTTCAAGGGTCGCGCCGGTTGATACCAAGTCACAAATTGCATCGGCTACGCCTGCTCGCGGTGCAACTTCAACAGAGCCGGTTAACATAACCGCAGACGCATTGACGTTATTTTCTTTGAAGAAACGCTCAAGCAGGAAAGGGTAAGTTGTCGCTACTTTTTTGCCTTCTAACGATTGAACACCTTGGTAATCAAACTCATTTGGTACGGCGATAGACAAACGGCATCCACCGTAATCTAAACGGCGCAGGGTCTTAAATTCGAATTTTTTACCCGATGCCTGGCGCTCAAGCATTTTTTCTTCTAGCTCGTTTTCACCGATGAAACCTAAATCAACGACGCCGTCCATGACTAGACCAGGAATGTCGTCATCACGTACACGTAGTAAATCGATAGGTAAGTTGGTCGCGTGAGCAATTAACAAGCGGTCACGAATTTGCAGTTTAACGCCAATGGCTTTTAATAGCGCAATGCTGTCGTCGCTTAAGCGACCTGATTTTTGAATTGCGATACGTAATCTGTTGCTGTCACTCATAAGTTGCTTGTCCTATTATCATTTGCGTAAATTCATCTTACCGATGCTCATGAATTATATATATTTCAATGCCTTAAATGAAAAACCCCCGGAAGTTTCCTTCCGAGGGCTCGTTAATCGTTACGCCGCAGGAAGGAATCAATAGACCTTCCAGCACCAACCTGAAAGGTTATGCTATATGATGGTGATGTTTTGCTGGCGTAATTGAGATAAACATTGTAATTCTTGGGCCGTGTTTCGACTGAGGGCGCAAACATTAGCTAATTGGCTTGCTTAATGCAACAGTAAATTTCTAACTTTTTACGTCAAAGTGTTACAACAGCATCGAAAGACTGTCGCAAAGGGGATTACAATAGGTTTTGTAACGTAAAACAGGTATAAGTTACTGCTAAAAGGCATAATTTAAATAGCTGGTTTTAGCATCTGCGTGGTTATTTATTGACCTAGTCGATGTACATACAAAATCGGGGGAACCAAGCAACGCCGTTAAGCTCTAAATGTTATGCTTGGCGCGGTTGATGATTGACGTAATTAATGAGCTACTCGGTTCATAATCAGTAAATAACGGTTACAGCTTATAATAATCTCAGCTTTTATTGGCTTTTGATGGTTACGCTAAAACGGAGAGAACCATGTTAAACGACTTGCTGTTTTCGATTCTGCCTCGTGAGGGGAAGTCACCCATTGCCCGTGACGAACTCAAGGTCAAAAAGATTGATAAAAAGGGTGCTATCAAACAGATCGATGAAGAGGATGAGGCATACCGACCTGACAAAGACGACCCTAGGGAAAAGAAACGTCAGCGACGCAATGCTACGCGTGACGCCCAAGATCAGCGTGATGCACAAAAACAGCTTGACGAACACGACCAGCAAGTTGCTAAAAGCGAGGCGAAATCGCCTGAGCAGACAGCTAAGGAGCAAGCTGTTAAAAACACAGAGTCTGATGATCCTAAATTTATTGATATAGAGGTATAGCAAATGGCCACGGCAACATGCTGGCAATGCGGTGCGCACCTAAGCAATATCATTACCCCTGTGTCTCGTCGCGAAGAGTGCAGCCAGTGTCATAGTGATATTCATGCTTGTAAAATGTGTCAGCATTATGATACCCACAATCGTACTGGCTGTAATGAAGAGCGTGCCGAGTTTATCGTGGATAAAGAGCGGGCCAACTTTTGTGAATATTATGCTTTGTCTAGCCGCGCTTTTGACGATACAAAACTCATCAAACAACGCCAGGCAAAAGCACAACTTGCTGCGCTGTTTGATGATGAAGAGTGTGATAGTGAGCGTCACGACAATCACGAACAAAAGCTTGATGATGCGATCAATATTTCGCAAAACCACACGCAAGAGCCCCTACAATCCCCTCATAGCGAAACACCCGCCCAAGCAGCAGAGCGCAAATTGCGAGAACTGCTGAATCAATAAAAACGCTAGTCTTGTATGCATAAATTCGCCTGTTATAAGGCTCTATAAAGGTCATCTCTTTCGCCTTTTGACCTTTAATTTACATTTTGTTTACCATTTCGTATTTTGAATTTTCATTGAAATTCAATTACTTGGTCGCTTGTCTTCGCTGGTTCTAGTGAATTGGTACACAACTATTTGACAAATCATAAGTAGTGCCTTAACTTATGTCTTATATAAGACATAATATTAGATTTAATTAGCGTCTATTTATTACCCGTAGCTTTTCACCGTAGGAATGAATGTATGTCACTCAGTCAGAGCAAAATGCCCAAAGTCGGATTCGGCCTTTGGAAAATCCCCCAAGATATCTGTGCCGATGCCGTTTATGAGGCCATAAAAGCAGGGTATCGCCATTTAGACAGCGCCTGTGATTACGGCAATGAAGTACAGGTAGGCGAGGGGATTAAGCGCGCCATCGACGAAGGAATCTGTACCCGTGACGACTTATGGATCACGTCAAAATTATGGAATACGTATCATGCAAAAGAGCATGTGCAACAAGCAATTGAACGTTCTTTGTCAGACTTAAAATTAGACTATTTAGACTTGTATCTGATTCATTTTCCCATTGCTCAGCCTTTTGTCGCCTTCGATGATCGCTACCCACCTGAGTGGATCACAGACCCAAGTGCCGCTAATCCTAAGATGGAATTGGCTCCAGTGCCGTTATTTGAAACATGGCACGCCATGGAGTCTCTGGTTGAGAAAGGCTTAACCAAAGAAATCGGTGTGTGCAACTACAACACAGGTTTGCTTAATGATTTGATGGCTTACGCTAAAATCAAGCCCGCTATGTTGCAAGTTGAGTCGCACCCCTATTTGACGCAAGAACGTCTGATGAAATTAGCCAAGCAATATGACATCCAAGTGACTGCGTTCTCACCTCTTGGTGCTTTGTCATACCTTGAGCTTGATATGGCAGGGGCTGCTGAATCTGTTCTAGAGCAAAGCGTGGTCAAAGCAGCAGCACAACGTTTAGGTAAAACTGCAGCGCAAGTAGTGCTTCGTTGGGGCGTGCAGCGCGGCAATGCAATCATTCCAAAAACCTCTAAACCTGAGCGTTTAGTGGAAAACTTAGCCATTTTTGACTTCGAACTGTCGCAGCAAGAAATGGACGATATCAACGCTCTTAACAGCAACCGCCGTTTTAACGACCCAGGCCATTTCTGTGAAGAAGCATTCAATACTTTTTATCCAATCTACGATTAGGGTGTAATCATGTCAGTACAAGCGATTAATTATGTTGACGTACCGCATCAACTAAAAAGCGGTGACTCGGTTTTTCCACGTGTTGTGTTAAACGACGGTTCAGTAAAGACACTAAATGATTGTGCTGCGTGGATTGAGCAAAATAAAGCAGCACTTGAGGCTGAGCTAAAAGAGTCAGGGGCTATTTTGTTCAGAGGCTTTCCGCTTGATTCAGCGGAAACGTTTGATGAGTTCTCTAGCGCCTTTGGGTACCCAAACTTTACCTACAAAGAATCTTTGTCAAACGCGGTACGCATTAACTTCACTAAGCGCGTGTTTACCGCTAATGAAGCGCCTAAGCACGTTGAGATATTCTTGCATCACGAGATGGCTCAGACGCCTATTTCACCGAGCAAAGTATTTTTCTTTTGCAAAACGGCTGCGGATGAAGGCGGAGCCACGCCTATTTGCCGCTCTGACTTGTTGTTTGCTCAGCTTAAAGCGCAACAACCTGTATTAGCAGCAGACTTCATTAACAAAGGCTTAAAGTACACCACGCACATGCCCAGTGAAAATGACGTGAATTCAGGTCAAGGTCGCAGCTGGAAGAGCACCCTAAGTGTTGAAAGCCAAGGGGAAGCAGAAGCCAAGCTTAAAGAGCTAGGTTACAGCTGGACGTGGACTGAAGATGGCGGTTTACGTGCCACCACACCAGTGTTACCAGCGGTGGTAAAGTTGGATAACGGCAAAGAAGTCTTTTACAACCAGCTTATTGCTGCGTTTATGGGATGGAAGGGCGTGCGTGAAAATCCTTCAAGTGCAATTACCTTTGGCGATGGCAGTGCGATCCCTGTAGAAGGACTGCAATTAGCCACGGATTTAGCCAAAGATTACACCTTCGATTTGCCTTGGCAAGACGGTGACGTTGCTTTAGTCGATAACTACATGAGCATGCACGGACGCCGTTCATACTCAGGTGAGCGCAAGCGTGAAGTGCTCGTTGCCTTGGCGATGAATTAATATCGCTAACGCATCACATCGTTAAAATATCTACACAGCCCGCCTTCATTTCAGGTAGCAACACATATGGAAAAAACACATATGGAAAGAATCAAAACATTGCTACCTGGCATTATGGTGGCGACAACTGTGGGCATGGCAGCGCTATTTTTAAGCGACCATTACGGCGCGCCAGCCATGCTATTTGCCTTGCTGTTGGGCATTGCAATGTCCTTTTTACATCAAGGTACCCAATGTAAAACCGGTATCGAATTTACCGCCAGTACTATCTTACGTATCGGTGTGGCGCTACTAGGTCTGAGAATTGCCTTTGGTGACTTAATTGCCTTGGGCTGGAAAACCGGCTTGTTACTGGTAGTGGCTATTATGAGCACCATTTTGCTTGGCATAGTATTAGCCAAAGCATTTGGCTTGCAAAAACGCTTTGGAGTGCTCACTGGCGGCGCAGTAGGCATTTGCGGCGCATCAGCTGCCATGGCGATATCCGCAGTATTACCTGATAGCAAAGACAAAGATCGTGACACTCTATTAACTATTATTGGTGTGACGGCACTATCGACCATGGCGATGGTGGTCTATCCGATTATCGCTGGTATGTTGGGTCTCGATGAAACCGCCACCAGTATTTTTCTCGGCGGCACTATTCATGATGTAGCTCAAGTAGTGGGCGCAGGTTACTCGGTGTCAGAACAAACAGGCGTGTTAGCTACGCTGACGAAACTGGTACGTGTGGCTTTATTGATGCCGGTCGTTGTGTGTATTTTGTTGGTACTTAGGATGAATTTAGACAAAACTACTCATGCCAAAGCGCCGGGTATTCCCTTGTTTTTAATCGGTTTTGTTATTTTAATGAGCATCAACAGCATGGTAGCCTTGCCTGAGGCATTGACCAAAATATCTAGCGATATCTCTCGTTTTGCATTAGTCATCGCCATTGCAGCAATTGGTATGAAGTCCAACTTAAGCCAATTACTGACGGTAGGTTTCAAACCTATTTTATTGCTAATGCTAGAAACGGCATGGATTGCTGGCTTGATATTGGTATGCCTTCCTTATCTTTAAATTTTCTTAATGAGGTGATGTCATGAAACCAACACAGACCAAGCCAGAGTCTGCTTTTTCCTCTGCCGAACATTCGTCGGCAATTTCCTACGTTTCCCGTACTGACTTTGATTCAAATACACTTTCTGCGGGTGCTTCGTCTTTTGAAGCACCCGCAACAACTCCTATTAACAATGCGCACAGGGGGCTTTCCAGACGAAAGTTTTTACTGGGACTCGGTGCTGTTACCGGCGCACAAACCTTACTTTCGCCTTTACTACCCTCGGGCATGATATCCAGCGCGTTCGCCCAAACCAATAGCCCATCGACCATTATTGGTAAAAGCGCGGGGCTGGTGGTACTCAATGACAGGCCAATTAATGCTGAAACCCCTGCCCATATGCTGGATGACAAAATCACCAGCGCCGAAAATATGTTCGTGCGTAACAATGGTATTCCGCCCAGTGAAATTGATGTAAACAATTGGGTACTCACCATAGAAGGTGAATCCGCTAAGCAGCGTAAACAATATAGCCTAGATGATCTAAAACAGAAATTTACGCATCATAGCTATCAACTAACGCTAGAGTGCGGCGGTAATGGCCGCGCGGAATTTAGCCCAGGAGCTAAGGGTAACCAGTGGACAACAGGGGCGGTAGCTTGTCCTAAGTGGACAGGCGTGCGCTTAGCGGATGTACTTAAAGACGTTGGCATTAAAGACGATGCGGTTTACATCGGTTATTACGGCAAAGACACACACATCAGCGGTGACGCGAGCAAAGAAGCGATTTCTCGCGGTGTGCCTATCGATAAAGCCCTTGAACATGAAAACTTAATTGCTTGGTCCATGAATGATGCTGATATTCCCATCATGAACGGTCACCCTTTACGTTTAGTCATAGGAGGCTGGCCAGCATCCACCTCTGGTAAATGGCTTGAGCGTATCGTGATCCGTGACCAAGTGCATGACGGCGCGAAAATGGCGGCACCCGCCTATCGTGTTCCCTGTGAGCCAGTGGCCCCTGGCAGTAAAGTGGCCGCTGATGACATGTGTATTATTCATGCCATGCCTGTTAAATCACTCATTACCTTTCCTAAATCAGGCGAAAGCCATAAACAGGATGAAGCCTTTGCAGTGCGCGGGCACGCTTGGGCTGGGGATAAAGCGGTAAGCGAGGTGCATATCTCTGTCGACTTTGGCCAAACATGGCAACAAGCCAAGATTGAAAAACCGGTGAATCGCAATGCGTGGCAACACTGGCAAAGTGAGCTGAACTTTCCGACTAAAGGCTATTTTGAAGTGTGGGCAAAAGCCACTGATAGCGATGGAATAAGCCAACCCATGATATTACCGGGCTGGAATCCTAAAGGGTATTTAAACAATGCCTGCCATCGTGTTGCTGTGCAAGTGGTGTAACCATGAGCCTCTTTCAAAATAGACAGAATGGGCCAAAAAGGCTGACGCTGTTAACCTTATGCGCTTTAGTAAGTGGATTAACTATCGCAGCTGATGTAAAACCTTCAGCCAGCACGGATGGCCAGATAGACCCTAGTTCAGGTTTTATCATCAAGCCCGGTTTTGAAATGGTGCGGGCCCATTGTACGGCTTGTCACTCTGCAAAACTGGTCACTCAGAATCACATGAGTCGAGAACGCTGGTTGACGACTATCCGCTGGATGCAGAAAACCCAAAACCTTTGGCCTTTGCCCCAAGAGGAAGAAATACTCGATTATTTGAGTGCCAACTATGGCGAGCGAGCCATGGGGCGACGAGCCCCATTGCCAGAGCACTTAATGCCGAAAAAGGTGAAATAGCCTAGTTTACCAACAATCGAGTTAGCCTAGCCATTGCTAGGCTTTTTTATGCCTTACCAACTTTAGTTCGATAAAAAGCTATTCCTCTGGCGTTACTGAGTCAGGTAACTCGTAAACCAACTCTTCTACGCTGTCGGGGATGCTGCGATAGCAATTATCGATTTTTAACCTTGCAGCCATGGTCTGTTCGAACAACATAAAATGTCGCAGTAAGCAGGTGTTGAGATCGTCTGTTTCGTCAGACCAAGTTTCCTTTAGAAACGGCGTTAGAGATGCAGCAGCATGGGCGTACATTACAATCTGCCACTTTAGATCCCACATGCGAATATGTGCTTCAGGAAAAGCAGCATTGTGAGCGCTGACTAGCCCTTCGACAAAACTTTCAATATCGTCGCTGCTGCCAATGAAATAGTCGAGTAAGGCATCTTCTTGGCGCACAGCATCGGCCATTAACTGAACAGGGCGTTTAAACACCAACATATACGCCAGCATGCGCTTAGTAAATTCGAACAGCTGCACGTTAGCTGGGACTGTTTTTGACATATTTTGGTATACCACTGCCACATACCGAACAATGAATTCATGCAGTTCGTCACTAATTGCGTGCCAGATTTCTTCTTTGCTGCCGAAATGATGGCGTATCAGACTATGAGACACCCCGGCTTTGTCACTGATGTTTCGCAAAGAAACACGCTCAAACCCGAGCTCACAAAACAATTCAGCGGCGGCTTCTAGTATGTCTGATTTGGTTTGTTCTGCGTCTTCGGCGCTTCTACGCCCTTGCTTTTTTACGTTCATTTTTACTCTTTCACCCTTTTGCTGGCGGTGTTGTAACAGATATTTACCCTGTTTAAAATTTTTAATGTACCGATAGGTCAATAAATATTGATTTTAGCAATAATTTAAATATACTGCACGCCTGTATAGTATTTTACTATACGATTGGGCAGTAAAGTAGAGATTAAGTTAATAAAATAGAGATGAGTGAAATGCCAAGTAAAAATGTTAGTCGCATATTAGGCTCGTTAGGAGTTATGTTGCTCGTCAGTGTCGGCGTAACTGGGTGCAATAATGTTAACTCTCAAGAAGTGAGCCGGGTTATTAAGCCTGTGAAGTTAACTATGGTTCCGGACCTTAGCCGTCAGCATGTTGACAGCTTTATCGGTAAACTGGATGCCACAGAGCGTGCGGTATTATCATTCAACGTAGCCGGCGAAATTGCATCAGTCATGCCACGCATGGGCAAGCAGGTCAAAAAAGGCGAGTTATTGGCAGCGCTAGACCCAACGGATTACCAACTTGCTTTAGACACTCGTCAAGCAGAGTTTGATTTGGCTGAAACACAGTATTTAAGAGCCAAAGCATTGATCAAAGACACCCTCATTAGCAAAGACTTATTCGATCAAACAGAAACAAATTATAAAGTGGCTAAGGCTCAGCTCGCCCAAGCTAAGATAGACTTAACTTACACTAAAATTATTGCGCCATTTGATGGCACGGTGTCATTAACTAACGCCGAATCCCATCAGGTGGTGGCGGCCAATCAGCCAGTGATGAAAGTACTCAACAACACCGTGATGGATGTGGTCTTTACCGTTCCCGTCAGTTTTGTTTCAAATTATGGTGTGCAGGCGATTAGCCAATCGAGCGTATGGGTGACGATGGACTCAGCCCGTGAGCAGCAAATACCCGCGCTATTTAAAGAAATTTCCACCCAGCCAAATGCTGATACTAATACTTATACGGCACGCGTGACGGTGCGCCGCCCAGCTGATGTGACCTTGCTGTCAGGCATGAGTGGCCAAGTACATGTGGCTAACCCCGAAAACAAACGTCAGTTCACTTTGCCTAGAACCGCGTGGATCAGCAAAGAAGATGGCAAAGGTCACGTTTGGAAATTCGAGCCAAATGAAAAACGTGTGATGAAAACAGCCGTGATTTTAGATGACAATGGTTTTATTCATAGCGGGTTGCAACAAGGTGATCTTGTGGTTGAAACCGGAATTCACGGTCTTGAAGAAGGCCAACTTGTTAAGCCGTGGGTAGAAGAGGACGGAATTTGATGAACAGTGCAAAATGTCGCTTGGTTTTTATTGGCGCGATCATGCTGCAAGCTTGCTCGCCGAATATAGAACACCGCACTAAACCACCTCTTATTTTAGATACCATCACTGTACCTGCTCCTATCGAAACTCAATTTCGTGCATTTAACGGTCAGGTGATTGCACCTGAGCTCACACCGTTATCATTTCGTTTAGAAGGCGAGATTCTAGATGTATTGGTACAAGAAGGGGATGAGGTCAGAAAAGATCAAGTATTGGCAATTCTGGATGACAGCAAGCGCAAAGAAACGTTGAATGACGCCCAAGCAAAACTTGATTTAGTCGAGCGTCAATTGGCTCGGGGTAAAGAGCTAAGAGAGAGGGAAATGCTATCTTCTTCGGAACTCGACGAGCTGAAGGCAAACTACAAACTCGCACTAGCGAATGCAAAACTGGCCGAAGTACAACTTGGTTATACCCGCATTAAAGCCCCTGTAGATGGCATTATCTCGCAAGTATCGAAACAAGATTTTGAGCGCACAGCTGCGGGTGAAACGGTAGTCAGTATCTATCAGAGCAAAGATGTATACGTTGAAATTTCAGTGTCTGACACCGTATTGACGCGCTTGAAACCATTATTAAGCGTGCCGAATTACCGGCCTGTTGCGCATTTCAATGGCTACGAAGGGAATTACCCACTTGATTACCTTGAGCACACCAGCGAGCTAAACCCTGAATCTCAGACCTATCAATTTTGGCTACGTATGCCTCAAGTTACTCCTAAGATTTTACCCGGTACCAATGTGCGCGTCAGTGTAGACATGATTAAAGCGCAGATGTCGGTCCTACAAGGCTATGCGTTACCCGTGACCGCGCTTGACGCTGCTAGTGAGCGTGGGCAATTCAAAGTATGGAAAATTCAGGACGGGGCAATAACAGCATTCCCGGTTGAGGTGAGTCAGGTTAAATCCAATGGTGTAATCGTTACCAGCGGTGTGCGTGAGGGCGATGTGATTGCCAATTCGAATTTAAGAAAATTAAGACAGGGTATGACGATCCCAGGAGCCATAAAGTGAATATCGCCGAATACTCGATTAAACACAAAGTCATTAGCTGGCTATTTCTGACTATTTTAACCTTAGGCGGTCTGTCTGCCTTCTACGGTTTAGGCCGCTTGGAAGACCCTGCGTTCACCCTAAAAGATGCTTTGATTATTGCGACTTACCCTGGTGCGACACCGCAAGAAGTCGAAGAGGAGCTGACCTACCCACTAGAGCGTGAAATTCGTCAATTACCCTATATCGACACTATTACCTCTATTTCTTCTGCTGGTATGTCTCAACTCAAAGTTAGCATGAAGTCCATCTATGGGCCCGAAAGTCTGCCGCAAATTTGGGATGAAATGCGTCGTAAGATAAACGACGTTCAGCCAACGCTTCCCTCAGGCGTGAGCTCTTTACAGATCCTTGATGATTTTGGTGACGTGTTCGGCATTATGATCATGATCACCGGCGACGGATACGATGCGGTTGAACTTAAGCGCTATGCGGATCAACTGCGCCGAGAATTAGAGTTAGTGCAAGGCGTTGGTAAGGTGGCTATCTCTGGCGATCAAACCGAGCAGCTTTTTGTAGAATTGTCCCTAGAGCGTTTAGCGTCACTCAACTTAGACATGAGCACGGTCACTGGTTTACTTAATCAGCAAAATAGCGTGCAGCAATCTGGCCAAATCATGGTCAATGGGCAGTCGCTTATCATCCGACCTAGTGGCACATTAAGTTCAGTAGAAGAGCTTGAAAACCTCATTATTCATGGCCGAGACACTGGTAACCTTATTCGTTTGAAAGATGTGGCGAAAGTGTCACGGGGCATTGCTGAGCGACCAAGTAATGTGGTGACGTTCAATAGTAGTCAAGCGATAAGCTTGGGAATTTCATTTTCCCCAGGGGTAAATGTGGTTGAAATCGGTAAACATATCGAGCAAGAGTTTGAAACATTGCAAAGTATTAAACCGGCCGGAGTGGAGTTAGATTATTTCTATAATCAAGCGTTAGAGGTTGATAAATCCGTCAGTGATTTTGTGATAAGTCTGGCACAGGCGGTGGGTATTGTGATTGTCGTCTTATTGTTTGCCATGGGCCTGCGCAGCGGGATCATAATCGGTACTGTGTTGCTGTTGACGGTTTTTGGTACGTTCATGCTTATGAGCTACAACGATATTGAGCTGCATCGTATCTCTCTTGGTGCATTGATTATCGCCTTGGGTATGCTGGTGGATAACGCCATCGTCGTTGTTGAAGGTATATTGGTAGGGCTCAAAAAAGGTCGTACCCGATTGCAAGCTTCAAAGGATATTGTCACCCAAACACAGTGGCCTTTACTTGGGGCTACCGTTATCGCTATAGCGGCATTTGCGCCCATAGGGTTGTCAGAAGATGCCACCGGTGAGTTTATGGGATCGCTGTTTTGGGTATTGTGTTATTCGCTATTTTTAAGCTGGATAACGGCGCTGACCCTAACGCCATTTTTAGCCAATCTACTGCTTAAAGAAAAGCCACAAAGTACCGATGGCAGTCAGAATGATGACGAAGACGACGATGCGTACAAAGGGGCCTTGTTTGTTGTCTTCGGATCGATGCTGCGATTTGCCCTGCGTTTTCGTTGGGCCACGGTAGCATCAATGGTCGTTTTGTTAGTGGTGGCTGTGATTGGCTTTGGCAATGTGAAGCAATCGTTCTTTCCTGCTTCTAGCACGCCCATGTTTCATGTTGATGTGTGGATGCCACAAGGGACTGATATTCAGCAAACGATTAAACAGAGCGCTGAGGTAGAAGCGTATTTAGAGTCTTTGGAGCATGTTGATTTTGTCGCCTCCACTGTAGGCCAAGGTATGCAGCGCTTTATGTTGACTTATCAACCAGAGCAAAGCTACGCGGCGTTTGCACAAATGACCGTACGTGTTGACACCCGGGAAAACATGTTTTTGCTACTGGATGGTTTAGAAGCTGATTTGAACAAAAACTTTGCGCATCCTACTTTTCGCCTAAGGGTCATGGAATTTGGTCCGACCCCGGGGTCGAAGATCGAAGCAAGGATCACAGGCTCAGATCCTGACATATTACGCTCACTCGCCCTACAAATAGAAGATGAGTTTAATGCCGATCCTGGTGCGCGAAATATTCGTCATGACTGGCGCGAACGTACCAAAGAGCTGGTGCCTCAGTTTAATGAATCCAAAGCACGGCGTTTAGGCATTTCTAAACAAGACTTATCAAGTACTCTGCAAATGGCATTTGGTGGTAACACCATAGGTATCATTCGTGACGGCACGCATATGTTGCCTGTTATCGCACGCTTACCGGAAGAAGAAAGGGTGGATTTTGAATCTTTAGAGAATCTAAATATTTGGAGCCCTACCTTGCAAACATACATACCAATCGAGCAAATTATTGATGGCGTAAAAATGGAGTGGATCGATCCGCTTATTCTACGCCGCGATAGAAAGCGTACCCTTACCGTTATGGCTGATCACGATGTACTAGGGGATGAAACTGCAGCATCTTTGTTTGCCCGTCTGCGCCCTAAAGTTGAGGAAATAACATTACCTGAAGGCTATGAGCTATCGTGGGGAGGAGAGTACGAATCCACTAATGATGCTCAAGCGGCGATGTTTTCGTCTTTGCCTTTGGGTGCATTGGTGATGTTTATCATTACTGTCTTTTTGTTCAATTCTGTGCGTAAACCGCTGGTCATTTGGTTTACCGTGCCTTTGGCAATCATAGGCGTGTCTATGGGGTTACTGGCCACAGGTTTACCCTTTAGTTTTACTGCTTTACTTGGCTTACTTAGCCTGAGCGGGATGATTTTGAAAAATGGCATTGTATTGATGGATCAGATAAACATTGAACTTGCCACAGGCAAAGATGCGTATAAAGCGGTAGTCGACAGTGCGCTAAGCCGTGTACGACCTGTCAGTATGGCCGCCATGACGACCATTTTAGGCATGGTGCCGTTGATGTTTGATCCCTTCTTTGGCTCTATGGCGATTACTATTATGGCGGGTCTGGGCTTTGCTACCGTATTAACACTTATTGTGGTGCCTGTGTTGTTTTCTATCTTTTATAAAGTGAAACCCGCTACGGCGTAAATTCATGAGAAAAATACTTGCACGGCGTTAATAGCGTCACTTTTAGCAGCCTTCCTAGGCACCTTTGGCCCTACGTCTGTAGGGCTTTTTTTATGCACTTCAAACGCACGCTCAATTTGCGTGTAACTGGTTGAGTATGCTGCAATCTTTGATCTGATTGTGCTCACAGCTATCGGCCAATCCTTGCAGGTTTTTTTCCAGTTGTTGCAATTCATATTGGGCAACGCGGATTTGTTCCAATTGCTGGGCAATCAATGCGTCAACCTCGGCGCAGGGGGCATTGCTATCACTTTGGACTGCCACCAGTCTTTTAATGTCAGCCAAGGGCATCCTTAGTTCTTTGCAGCGACGAATAAAATTCAATGAAGACACATCGGTTTGCTGATAGTAGCGGTAACCGTTTTCCCCGCGCTTTGCCTCAGGTAACAGCCCAATGTCCTCGTAATAACGGATCGTTTTGGCGCTGACTTTCGTTACTTGCGCTAATTGTTTAATTTGCATGCTTGACCTTCCTGTTACTGGAACCTTTATTCTACGCTTACTGATACGCAATTCAATGGGAGTTATATGAGCGAATGTTGTGGTGTGAACGCCCAAGATAAAGAACAACGAACGTTATTGTGGACTGTGCTAGGTCTGAATGGTGGCATGTTCTTCGTGGAATTTATTGCCGGTTGGATAGGGCAATCAAGCGGTTTAATGGCGGACTCGTTAGACATGTTAGCGGATGCCATGGTCTATATGGTGGGGCTTTACGCTGTAGGTAAGGCCATTGAGTACAAAGCCAAGGCGGCGCTGTTCAACGGCAGTCTGCAGCTGGTGTTAGCTGGCTTTATTTTATTTGATGTCATCAGGCGCTTAATAAGTGGAAGTGCACCGCAAAGCAATATTATGTTGTGGATTTCACTGTTAGCCTTAGCCGTAAACTTATTTTGCTTCGTATTACTGTCTCGCTACCGAACGGGTGACATTAACATGCGTGCCAGTTGGATATGTTCGCGCAACGATATGATAGCCAATGTGGGCGTGATTGTATCTGCTGGGCTGGTGGTGTGGCTAGATTCGCCAATGCCGGATTTAGTCATAGGGACCATCATTGCTTTAGTGATTGTTCAGTCATCATGGAAAATTGTCGCTGAGGCGAGAGGATTATTGGCCGCGAAGCCTCAAGTTAGCCATTGCTCGGCGTCATCTGCTGAGATGGGAAACAAGAAAGAGGGGACAGACCAAGCGCAAAGTAAGCCTAAATCCTCCTGTTGTAACTAGAACCGCAGAACTGCCAGCGGTAATGAGCAGTAATAAAAAAGCGACGAAAAGTTCGTCGCTTTCATTCGGTTTTAGGGTAAAACCTTAATATATTAATCGTGATCTGCGCGAATATGCCCTTTACTGGTATCGGTCCAATGACCTTCAGACAGTGACAATATCACAGCGTCCACTCCATTAAGAAGCTCAACTGATTCAGCGGTAAAACAGCCACCGATCACGACCAAGCTTTGATCTTCAAGCTCGCCTAGTTTAGTCAGTGCTTTTTGCACTAAGCTGCTTTTCACCATGTTTTTACGATCGTGAGGGAAAGTGATTAACGTGCAAGAGTCTTCTAGATGTGACTCACAACCCAAGGCTAACTTTCTGTATTCGGTTGGTACGCGTTCTTTTACTAAGTAAGATTCTAAATGCTTTTGAATGTGAAATTTCATAATTAACTAATAGATTATCAATAAAAAGTAACAATATGGCTCGCCATATCAATTTACGTGTTTAAGCACCCACAGATTAAACCGCGAGTAAAACACAGCTTAAAGCTAACTACTTGAATTTTATCGGCTAATGGCTCATGTGCATAATAAGTAAAAGCCGATTATAAATAAACTTACCCCAGTGGCAAATGGAATTAAAGGATTGTTTTAAAATTGTGCGTTTTTCTTGATCACGGACATAAAAAAGGGCGCCACGAAGGCGCCCTAAACACACACTAACTCTCAGGGAAAGGTTAGACGTTTACGGTTAGAAATTTGCACGTAATTGAACACCGAAATAACGGTCTGCATCACGTGGAATTTGATAACGGAAGTTATCGCCACTGTAGGTAGTGACAAAGCTCTTATCAGTTAAGTTTTTACCGATTAAGCTAATACGATAAGCATCGTCGTCAAACGAGAATGCCAAGCTTGCGTTTAAAATACCGTAATCTGGTAGCAAGTCTATTGCAGTTGCCGTACCACCTGGGGCACCTGCGTACATTTCGTCGGTGTACACGTAAGAGCTGTTCAAGATAACGTTCATGTTATCTAGCTCCCATAGATATTCGCCCGTTACAGAGTACTTAAGATCAGGCGAGAAAGGTAAGTCTGCACCAGAGCGACCCGTACAGTTTGCGTCAGTCACTGGGCATTTGAACTCATCAACTTCGGCATCAACTTTAGATAGACCACCGGTGAGTGTGAAGTCATCTGTTACTTGCCACATCAAATCAAACTCGATACCTTCAGTAATCACTGAGCCTGCGTTTGTCAAACGGGTAATCGTTACGCCATCAAGTAATTCAGAGTTATTCGCTTGGAAACCATCGATGTTAGTTCTGAAAATAGCCGCGTTGAAAATTAAATCGTTGCTGGCGTATTTATAACCTAGCTCGTATGCATCAGATGTTTCTTTATCAATGGGCAGTGCATCAGCATCGGCCATGTTGTAGAACACGTTAAACGCCGGGCCTTTATAACCTTGCGAGAAAGTGAAATACGCCATACTGCTGTCAGTTAAGTCGTACTGCACACCAATTTTACCTGATACATTAGTTTCGTCAGTTTCACCTTGATAGTTAGTTTCAAAGCTACGTACGCCAACACCTGTGCGTTTGTATTCATCGTTACTGCGACGGTCATGTGAGTAACTCACCTCATCATCTGTATAACGAATACCGAACAATAAACGCAAGTCGTCATTAATGTGGTATTTACCGTCAGCGAACAATGCCCAGTTATCGAACTGAGTGCGCATAAAGGCAGTAGCACTGACGATGTCGTTAGCATTACAGCTTAGATTTTCATCGGCGATAAATTGATTAATCTGCGCTTCAGAAGGGTCAACTACGCCAAGACTTTCGGTCAGGTATGTGCCAATAGCCGCTGGGAATTGGCCACCGTTATTCTGACAGCTGGCATCACGGGTAAAGTTACGCTCAGATTTTTGTGTCCACCAGAATGCACCTAATTGGTAGTCAAAGTCACCGCCAACAGGGGAGGCTATACGAAACTCTTGAGATGTTTGTTTCCAGTTTTGTACACCCGTATCGTGAAGCTGAAATCCAACGCCACCGTCCGGCACGCTACCAAAGTTAACAGGTAAAGGAATAGAGCCCGTGGTTGAGGTGAAGTCACCTTCGCGGAATTCTGTGTTATCCCAGCTGCGATGAGCTGTGATTGAAGTAAATTCGTGATCGCCAATCATTTTGTCCACTTGCACTGAGAAACCAGTGGTTTCATCTATGGTGCGAGTTTCAAAGTCATGGTCAATTTTACGTTGCTCTAAATCGAGGTCGCCATTGCCTGTGCTGTCAGGGGCCGCGTCAGAGGTAACGTAACGGTTGCTTGGTGCAAGTTCTAAATCTGCACAGCAATTATCATTCGATTTTACGTTTTCAAAAATGAACAGGATGTCGGTATCGTCAGCAGCGGTAATGTCCAACATACCGCGGATACCTTCCTTATCGTAGCCGTTGGTTGTTTCGTTGTTATATACATTGTCGATATAGCCGTCGAACTGCGATTTAAGTACCGTCAAACTACCATTAACATTATCGCTTAATGCACCTGTTACACTGGTTTTTAAACGGTATTCGTTATCCTGAAATAAGGTCACTTCGGCCGTGCCGCCAAATTCATCAGAAGGGCGCTTGGTGGTTATGTTAACCACACCGGCTGACGCATTTTTTCCAAAAAGGGTGCCTTGAGGGCCTCGTAGTACTTCGATGCGTTGTAAGTCGTATAAATCGACAAATGCTTGGCCGGAACGGCCCAGTACAACACCATCAACCACAGTAGATACACTTGGCTCTGCCGCCACACTGAATGAAATCGTCCCGATACCACGTACAGTTATAGCCGAGTTACGGTTGGTGTTACCTTTACGAAAGCTAACTGAAGGAACCAAAGCTTGTAAGCCTTCAATGTTCGCAGAGAACGCAGAGTTAATTTGATCTTCACGTAACACAGATACAGCAACAGGAACTTCGTTGAGGTTTTCTACGCGTTTTTGCGACGTAACAGTGATCTTCTCCATTAGGCCTTTATCTTCCGCCGGCTCAGCTTCTTGTGCGTTGGCGGCGAAGCCGATTGTCATGCACGTACCGATAGCGAGTGCGCGCGTGATACCTGAGTGTAGTGTGCTAGGTCTTAGTAACATGGTGTTCTCCACGGTATTGTTTTAGGGGCAAGTCCAGTGTTCATTTGCAGCGTGTCCAGGTTGCAGAATGTCAGTGTGTTCGTAGTTGGCTTACCGTTCTTCATTTAATATTTCATTTCATCAACAGCATGAAATGATCATTGTGCTGACGCATAGGGCATCTTGTGTCAAACATTAGATGTCTTATATAAGACAAAAGATAGACAAAATTTAACCATAAAGTTAACCAATTGCAATCTTTTTGTTAAATCTATTTTTAATTGTTAGGGGATGTGGAGAATAAGCTTGTAGCCCAATAACAATGGACTACATAGGTAGGCAGAGGCGTTTTTTTTGAGTCTTACTTATAGTGGCTATAAATAGAATTGATACATTTTCGTAACAGATCAGCTAGCGTCTGTAGCACATTGCGCCACAGAGGTTTCCAGCAACGTTAGCCAATCATCGCCGTAGTTATCTTTAAACCACTGACGCATATTTTTTGAAGCATCTTTGAAGGCTTGTTTTTCGCTTGGGGTCGGGCGATAAACCGTACCCCCGGCTTTTTCAAACAACGCGTACGAGTTAGCTTCTTGATTAAAGACTAAATCATTTGCTGTTTTTTGCTGACGTACAAAGCCTTGTTCAATAATGCCTTGAATATCTTTAGGTAATGATTGCCAAACGGACTCCGAAAACCACCATAAAGCCGCCATATACGAATGACCATCCAGCACTATGTATTTTAAATGCTCTTCTAATTTAGCCCCAATAATATCCTGAATGCCATTTTTGCTGCCCTCCACCACGCCTGTTGCCAGTGCGGTATAGAGCTCAGCCCATGAAACCGGCGTCGGGTTTGCGCCCAATTGCCGCACAAGCTCCTGCTGTATTTTAGCCGGCGTAGTACGTATTTTCTGGCCTACCAAATCTTGCGGGTGATGAATGGCTTTGCTGGTGGTAGCGAAATTGCGCCAGCCGCCAGTGTTGGTCACACCCATTAAGCGTATCTGTAGATTACGCTCTAAAACGGTGCTGCGCATTTTACTTAAAATAGGCCCATCGAGTACGCACTGGGCTTGCTTGTCGTTATCAAATACGTAGGGTAAATCGAGTACTTGGGCCGGCGCGAAAAAGTTACCCGTACCACCGGCCGTAGTAGGAAACATCTCAAGCACGCCTTTTTGTAAGTTACCAATACACTCAGGCACACCGCCACAAAACTGGCCCGAGGAATAAAGCTGAACTTGTACTCGACCTTCACTGGCTTGCTCTACGTATTCTTTAAATGCCAGTAGACCCACATAATCTTCATCTTGGGTGGATGCCTGAATAGACGCCTTGATGATAAATTCAGCCCGATCGGAATTGGCGTTAATAATACCGACCATACTGGCTACAGCAATGACGGCATAAACAGTCAGAAGCGCAATGCGTTTTGTATTCATATCAAGCAAACCCAAACAAACGAGGTAAGGTCATAGTGACCGCAGGAAAATAGGTAATAATAAAAATCACCAAGGCTTCAACTGCTAAAAATGGCAGCATTTCGTAAGCTATATTCTCGGTTTTTTCGCCGGAAACGGACGCCGCCACAAATAGCACTAAGCCCATAGGAGGCGTTGCTAAGCCAACCGTTAAATTTACGCACATGATCACTGCAAAATGCAGTGGGTCGATACCTAGGGATATAAAAATAGGCGCTAGCACAGGGCCGAGGATCAAGATCGCAGGGCCTGCATCTAGAAACATTCCGATGGCGAATAAGAATAAGTTAATGATCAGCAGCAACAACAAGACGTTGTCGGTTATGCCGACGATTTGTTCGGCTAACATATCAGCCATACCGGACACGGTGATGATCCAGGCGAAGGTTACCGCTGAGCCTACCAGTAATAAAATTGTTCCTGATTGCACGGCTGCGTTAACTAATATGTGCGGTAGTTTGTCGAATTTAAGGGTGTTGGTCACAAATAAGGTAACGATCAGTGCATAACCCGCTGCAGCTGCGGCTGCTTCTGTCGGGGTGAACACACCTAATACGATCCCACCGAGTAAAATTACGGGGGTAAGTAGGGGTAAAAAAGATGTTTTAAGTGCGCTGCCCCGTTCGTACCACGTGGCTTTTTGATTTGCTACTGGGTAGTTACGTTTTTTGGAAATGCGACTAGTGACTATCATCAAACCAGCACAAATCAATAAGCCCGGGGTAATACCGGCTAAGAACATGCCCGCCACAGATACGTTCATGATAAATGCGTACAAGATCATGATCCCTGAGGGCGGAATAATCGGGCCGATAACAGACGATGCGGCAGTAACGGCAGCCGCAAAGCGCCTGCTGTAGCCGTTTTCTTCCATAGCGGGGATAAGCATTTTACCTAACGCAGAGGTATCGGCGACCGCTGAGCCTGATAGCCCTGCGAAGAGCACTGACGATAAAATATTTACTTGCGCTAAGCCGCCTCTGTAATGGCCAATTAAGGTTTGGCTAAAGCGCACAATAGACTGGGTGATCCCGCCTTGATTCATTAGCTCACCGGCTAATATGAAAAACGGTACCGCCATCAAAGGGAACGAATTCATCCCTGAGTACAACCGGGTTAACAGCGCAGAGAAAAACACCTCGTTACCGTCCAGCATTAAACTGACGCCTGGACCAATTAACAAGGCAAATACCACTGGCGTGCCAGCAGTGAGCAATAGAATGAAAACCCAAAAATAACTGATAGACATATTATTCTACTTCCATGGGGGGAATAGTTTGCGCAGTGAGATAATCACGAGCAAAGAGTTGTTTGATCAGGTTTTCGATACCCACTAAAAACAGGGCCGCAAACATTAACGGTGCGCAGGCATAAAAGTAAGCAAGCTTGACGGGCATGGACGAGGCATATATTTCAAAACCACCTTGGAAAAATGCCACGCTTTGTTTGAAGAACACCGCGCTGATCATAATCACTAAAAGAGTGATAATAATTTCTGACATTCTGCGTAAGCCTTGTGGCAGGGCGTCGGCAAACATCTCGATAGACACGTTTAAATTTTCACGGTATGCCCAAGGCGCAACTAAACATGCGACCCATACCATCAAGTATTTCGCGAGTTCTTCGGTCCATGCCAGGGAATCGTTTAACACATAACGGCAGAACACCTGAGCTAAAATCATCAGCAACATAGCACTTAACAGCACGCCCGCGACGTTTTTGCCAAGGGTGCTGATGGCATAATTGACCTTACCGAGCGGGCGATTAATGGCTAAAAACCCGCGACTGACAGCATTTTGCATGAGGTATTCTCCGACTGCGCTTAAGGACTATTTGGGCCAGTAATGGCTGATTTGCGGTTGCTTATCTGTCAACTCGTCCGTGTGTTCAACATCTGGCCCAAGCGGTATGCGCTTGCCCTTAGGTATGAACACGGCCATTTCTTGAGCGCCAAGGGTCAGGTTATAAACCTTGCCACCGTGGTAGGTTTGTTCACTTGGGAAACGTTGCCATTCACCTTCGGGTAAGTAGAACTCTACTTCTCCGCCGGGTTTTAAGCAGGGAGCCACTAGCATGTCGTCACCGAACATAAACTGCGATTCAAACGCTGCCGCCAAGCGGTCTTTAGGAAACGCCAGTGGCATCGCGCGCATCAAGGGCACACTCGTACTGCTTGCTTGTTGCATAGCGTTGTAAATATACGGCAGTAAGCGGTAACGTAGCACTAATGCTTGGTTGACCGCTTCTTCTGCTTCAGGGCCATAGCTCCAAGGTTCACGCTGGCCGATACCGTGTAAACGCATGTGAGCACTGAAGACGGCGGCTTGTGACCAACGAATGAATAGCTCTTGGTCACGAGTATCTTTAAAGAAACCGCCGATATCGGTGGCAAAGAAAGGCGCTCCTGACATTCCCCACGACAATGCGCCTCGGATGCTGGCGCTTAGCCCGCCCCAATCAGCTTGTGGGTCGCCGCCCCATTGGCTAGGGAAGCGCTGTGAGCCGGTCCATGCTGAACGGCTGAATAAGAAAGGACCGTTTTTAGAATATTTCTCTGCGGCTTCATACACGCACTTGTTGTATAGAAAGCTGTAAACGTTGTGCAACCGGTTGCCTGAATCACCGCTGTGAGCCAGCATATTGTCATCTTCGACTTGCTCACCGAAGTCGGCTTTGATCATATCAATGCCTAAATCAAACAACGGCTTGTGTGATTCCATCCAAAATTGGTATGCGTCAGGGTGGGTGAAATCGACAATGCCGGACTCAGGTAGCGGAGTGAGCACTTCTGCGAACGCGCTCATGTCCCACTTGTATTGATACGCTTCGCCGGTGCGCTTGTCTTTCAGTAACCAGCCTTTCTTGGCCATTTCAGCGAAAAGAGGGTGTTGAATCGATACCAGCGGGTATTCCCATATACACACTTTAAAGTTGTCTGCTTTGAGCTTATTAATCACCGCCGCTGGATCGTCAAAGCGTTTGGGATCCCATTCAAAGGCAAAGCGGGTGTCTGTGTCTTGCCATGCACGTCCATCAAGAGTGATGACGTCGCACGGCATTTTGTGATCGCGTACGTCTTTTGCGGTGGCCAATAATTCAGGTACGTCTTTGTAATAGGCTTTCGATAAAATAACCCCTAAGCTCCATACGGGTGGTGTTGGTGCTTTGCCGGTTAAATCTGTGTAGGTGTTGATCATGGCGTTGCCATCTTCACCGTGCATCAAGAACATATCTAGGCATTCATCTTCCACTAACACCCCGTAAGCACGTTGTGACCAAGTGGCATAACCCACAGCATGTGTTACCGGGGCAGGGGTATGCACAAACACGCCCCAACCGCTGGGGCTCCAACAAAATGGCGTGTTTTTGTAGGAAATTTCTGCGTTTACGCCCAGTGCATCATGGTTGTATGAGCGCACCAGTTGACCGCGCTTATTAAGGCTACCCCATTTTTCACCTAAGCCGTATACAGCTTCGTCGGTATCAAGCTCTAGGCTCATTAACCAGCCTTTGTCTACTTTGGCTAGAGGCGGCAAGCGGTAGCGGCGCACAAAGTGGCCATCGGTCGCAGTTTGTTGAATGGTTTTACTGTTTTGTGATAGCTCAAACGTGAAGGGGGTGTGGGTGATCACCAACTTACTGTCGCCAGCAATCAAGGTTGTTTGCTGCTCACTTGAAACGATGTCTGCTGCTATTACATCGTGTGTAGATACGAGCAAGCCATAATCAGGCTGGTCTTTTTTGCCAATTTGTAAACGCACACCAAACGCATGAAATGCGATGTGTAAATCACCTTGAGACGTGGGGATAAGCACACTGGAATCACTTTGCAAGCTGGCCGCGCCGGCCACTTCAGCTTGCTTTATATCGTTCCAATTTGGGGCAGTAACATCAAACAAAGACGTAGTTGTAGACATGAATTTTTCTCACTCGTGATAATGGCACAATGGGGAAGCGCAAATGCTAGCACTGAGGCGATGCGATTAACCCTCACAATCTTATATAAGATATAAGTTATAGTAGTGTTAAATTCTTGTCAATCTTTGTTGGGTTTTAGTTGCACAGTGGGTTTGAGGTTATCCAGGGCGCGTATATTAAGTGATTGAAACAAAGCTTAAAACTATCGAATATAGCGGGATTAATGCACTTCACAAAAATGCACCGAATTGATCTCTAACAAAGTTTAATGTAAACCAAACGATAATATCTTGTATAAGACATACACTTAATATTACTCTTATATTTTGTTTCAACAAATTTGCCGTATATGAACGAAAATCGCTTTGACAACAAACTTAGCCGACCTGGTTTAGCTTTCCAACCTTTGTACAAACAGGTGGAAGAGCAAGTGACTCAACTTATCGTTGAACAGCGCTGGAAGCCAGGTGAAATGCTACCCAACGAATTTCAGCTTGCCAGCGAGTTTGGCGTCAGCCAAGGCACGGTGCGCAAAGCGCTGAACAGCCTAACGAGCGCTAAAATTCTTACCCGTAGGCAAGGCATTGGTACGTTTGTTTCTGAGCACACGGGTCATCACGGACTTTATCGTTTCTATCCGCTGATTGCGGATGGCAAATCCCCTGAATTGCCTAAGGCTGAGCTATTGTCTATTTCAACGCAAACGGCCAATAAGAAAGTCGCGGCGGCCTTAGCACTTAACCCGAAAGACAAAGTGATTGTACTGATCAGGCGGCGTATTTTAGATAATGAGTTTTGTATCGCAGAGACTATTTTTTTGCCCCATAAATGGTTTAAAGCATTACTCGATGAAAAAGAAGTGCCGCATACGCTGTACCATTTTTATCAAACCAACTTTAACCTGACCGTACACACCATACGTGACAGTATCAAAGCGGAGCTCGCCACTCAAAATGACGTAGATAACCTCGACATAAAGCTCGGTGAGCCGTTGCTTGAAGTAACACGCATCGCTCAGTCGCTAAACGACAAACCGATGGAATACCGTATCAGCCGTTGTCGCAGTGATAAATACCATTACTTAGTGGAGTTGAACTAACAACCTGCTTCACTGCTATTGACGTGACGCTGGAAAATAGCGGGTAAGGCTTACCCGCACGTGTTTTTAACGCAGCCTTTACACCTCACACATTCGATGTCTATTTGCTTAACTAAAACGGCTCGATATACGCAGTTGAACTGTTGAAATCGAATTGGTTTATCTTACCGCATTGAGCGAAGTGATTGCTCGAAGGGTAAGGTGTACCGGTTTGCTGCACATCGCTTTCAAAGCCTTGTCCGTTTTTCACATAGGCCTTGAGTTCGAACCAGCCGTTTACGGTTTTACTGCAATCCATTTGTACATCTAGCATCCAGTAATGCTCCCCCCATTCATTGAGCACTTCTTGCCCGAACCCGTCGTTGACCACTGTTTTTAGTGGGCCATAGCTGGCGGGCCAAAGGTTCGTCGTCCAGTCCATTGCGGTGCCTTCTGAGGTTGCATTTTGCGCGCTTTCAGCACCATACCAATCCAGGTATTTTTCACTTTGTTTCCACACAGCCGTGGTTGTGTTGCGCAGATTATTGTGGGTGATTGGAATTGCACATTGATAGTTTTCAGCTGTGCAGGCCTTGCCTAATTGGCTGCTGGCATAGGCATGGTCTATACCGCCGCGCACGAACATATCCTGACCATTTTGCGTCTGTGCTTTAATAAATATGACCGTTCTTTGCCTATTTTGAGTGGGCGCAGAGTCTGTGATTTTGCCATTGTGATGAATCGCTATCGCATCAAAAGGCAGAACATTAAGGTTTATCGTTCCATCGTTTTGTACGGTTATAACGTCTCCGGAACAGCTTTGAGCATCACCAGCAAGTTGACCTTTCAATACATTGCAATATTGTCCTGGTGCCATCGAAGTGGGTACGCTCGCGCTAAGTTGGTAGCTCTCTTTGTTTATGGCGACAAAGCCTGAGCTGCTGCGGCCAAAGGCGATTTGATTAGCACCATTATCCCACCAGTCAGACAGTGAGAAGTCATCATTAGTATTATTTCTAAAATCGACTGCGCCAGCTATGTAACTCCAGCGGTGCTCGCACTTCCAGTTTTGCCCAAAGCACTCAAGATTACCGTTGTTGTGTACGCTCACATTGGGAGCTCCCGCATCGGTATCAGAATGAAAGTCAAAGCTAGACATCACCTTTGGATACCCATAGGGATAGGCAAGCATAAAGACATTTGCCAGATCGTATAACCTGCCATCTTCAAACGTAATAACGTTGCCCCCGCCGCCGTGACCCCGCTGATTATCATGGTTGTCAACAAAGACCACTGCTTGGTAGCTAGGCATGAACCCCCAGCCTTCTCCAAAATTACTTAACCAAGCTAATTTACCATTTCGAAACGTGTTACCTATTTCAACACTGTACTTAAACTCGGTTACTAAGCCGTTACTGGCATACTCACTGGCTGATACAGCTTCACCCCCTTGATCGATGACCTCCTGAAAGATCAAGGGGGTCCCCGAGACTTTGGATAAAATACCAGATATATCGGCACTAGGCATATGCTTCGCGGCATCTAATCTAAACCCTTTAACGCCTATGTTAGTCAAGTCACTTAAGTAGGCCGCTATGGTGTCTTGAACGTAGGGCGCGTCCGTGTCTAAGTCAGCTAGGCCAACCAATTCACAATTTTGTACCTGTCCTCGGTCGCTGTAGTTGTTGATTGTGCAAGTTGTATGGAAGTCTTGCGGGGAAAATATAGGGTACTGCTTAGCGCCGAAACTGCTGCCAGCAGTACCATTTCCTGAGCCTGCCGCCATATGGTTGATGACCGCGTCTACGTATATATCCACGCCTGCTGAATCGCAGCGCTGTACCATGTCAATGAACTGTGCGCGGTTTCCCCCTCTGCTTTGCAGCACGTAGCTAACGGGTTGATAACGAGCCCACCACTGAATTGCGGTGATGTGCTCGTTTGGCGGAGATACTTGAACCGCGGCATAGCCTTTGGGGCCCAGATAGGTTTCGCATTCAGTGGCTATGTCTTGCCAGTTCCACTCAAATAAGTGGACAAAAGTTGTGGGTGTTGCACTGCTTTGAGTGCTAAAACTAACTACCAGTGCACAAGCAATGGTTTTTAAAGATGTATTCATTATCGTATCCCTTAGGTTGATCGTTCTGTCATCTGCTAAGGCATACGTGACGATATGTAAATGCTCCTAGCCGTGGCGATGAAACCCTACGGCAAGAGCAAAAAAATTACCAAATGAATACGTATGTAAATAAAATGTTGTTTTTTTGTTTTGTGATTGTTTTTACCTTTATTGTCTTTGCATTTGTGCTGAGTCGGCAATATCCGCTTCTTCAAACTGTATTTGCTGATCAAACAATAATTGGCTGATGCGTGTTGGTTTCCCTTCATCGTCAAGCTCTACCAAACCGATGCCTGAGCCATTAACTAAACGTTCACCGGCCGATGCGTGAGACGGTTTTAGCGGTGTGACGCGCATATTTCGCCGTTTGGTAAACATGTTTAAAGGCGAATACGGCGCGTACAGCCAGCGGTTTAATCGGTCGAGCCAATTGAGCAAACCTTCTGGGAAAGTGTTCCTTAAGCCACTACTGGTGATTTGCCATATGTCAGGGCTGTTGCGTCTGCGCTTTAACTTCACATGGTATGCGTAGGAGTAATGCACGTCCCCGGATAAAATCACGAAGTTTTGAGGTGTTTTTCGATGGGTGAATAGATTCAATAGGTAATTTGCACTGCCGGGGTGAGCCATCCAGTTCTCGGCATCCACCACCAGTGGTTTTCCAATACGGGTAAATACCCTTTGAATAGCTTCGATGAGTTTCACCCCAAATATAGGTGCTGGCGACACTAGCACCACTGCTGGCTCATTCATCAAAGCTTGTTGCAATTCAGTGAGTGACTCCCAATCCATCAAACCTGACGGCTTATTGGCGTTCGATTCTGACCACCAGCGCTGGGTGCGGGTATCAAGCACCAATAATTTGGGCGAGGTGGGCCATTGGTAATGCCATTGTTCAAACTCTAACAATTTAGTGATGGTTTCATCGTGTTCTGGACAGCCTAAGTCCTGCAAACTCAATTGCACCTTTTGCAGTAATTCATCACTGAAGTTTTGCGGTGCGTTACCCCATCCTTGGCACAGTAAATAGGCCATTAATGAATTACCTATTATCCGCCGAGAGAACACATTACCGTAGGCTGCTTGCTCCCAATCGGCGGTTAAATTCCAGTCATCGGTTACGTCGTGATCGTCAAACATCATAGGGCAAGGAAGATGCGCCATCACACGCCTAACCTGCGATAAGCCCGATACAAATTGTTCGATTAAGGCCAACTCGCCTAGATATTCATCAGCGCTTTGCTCGCCTATTGCGCTTTGCTCGCCATTACCATTAGGTATATCGGTATTCGCAGTTGCCCAACATTCGGGCGACCAACACAGTAAATACATGGCCATCACTTCTGCAAACGACACCAAATGATTATTCGCGTGCACTGTGGTGAAGACCGGCTTTTCAGCGGACTTAAAAAGCGGGATCTTTAATTTTTGGCTTTGACTGTCATTGGGCAAAATTTGCATGCGTTGATTGTATAAGGCCGTTTCACCATGTAGGGCGTGACTGTCAGCAACGGTGGAATCTGCAAAGATTTCATTATCTATGCCTAGGGAGGGGATAACACTGTGAATTGCTGCCAACATGGGCGTTGCCACATCGTCAGCGTATATTTGGTCTCCCGTCATCATCAATAAACTCGGCCACTGATGTGGGGAGTCTTGCAGCGCAGCGAGTAAGTTATCAGCAATGACTAAGCCATCAGGGCTGTCATGATGAGGCTTGCGGCACGAACCATGCAGAATTTTGCGCAGTTTATTGTGCACCACAAAACCAGGAGTGGAGCGCCGTGGGTAACAAATATCACTGAGCAATTCGGTGAGCTTCACTTCTGCTTCGTTTTCAGCGGTAAACGCTAACTGATAGCCAATCCAGCAGTCAGTGGGTAACGGGGTGTCGAGTGTCAAGTGCAGTAAATGAATATAAAGATGTTCACCGACTTTAATGCGTCTGTGCTGAGGAATTTCGCGATCGTTGGTTTGCTCAAGTGGATAGGTTTGCGCAGCTTGACCTTCAGGTGTAAGCGACAACTTGATATTGATGGATTGGTTGGTGACTAACCATAACGTCACTTTATCGCACGTGAGTTTCTTTAAAACAGGTCCTGCGAGTACTTTTAACGCTGATTGCTGCAAATCGACTTCCTAACTTTAATAGTCAATAGAGTGGCGGTTACTTTAGCAATGTTCTCTTGGGTTGATCCACACAGACATGCATTTATTGATTAGAGGGTATGTTACTGATGTGTGGGTTTAAATGTTAAGTGAGTCTGATAAGCATGCAGTCCGGCTAGCGTATTATCTTGGCGTAAAGGTGCGTATTATAAAATTCACCTTGCTTGTAGACCGCCTTTTTAAACCTACCTTCTAATATAAAGCCACATTTTTCTAGCACTTTGCAAGATGTCTGGTTGCCTTCAAATACACTGGCGTGTAAGCGCACTATTTCACTGGTGTTTTGCACTTCATCAATCAGTAACGCAAGCGCTTTTGAGGCGTAGCCCTTGCCCCAAAACGGCTCAGCCAACCAGTAGCCGACTTCAGCTGCATAGGCATATTCAAACTGGCCTGGCTCAGCGCCCACACAGCCAGCAAATTCACCGTCCACTTCAACAGCGCGAATAATGCCATTTTTGCTGCCATGCTCAATCCACCAAATGGCGTCATCTTCTGTATAAGGGGAGGGAATGCGGCTCGACAAGAAGCGCGTCACGTTAGGAGAGTTTAAGCAGCGGATAAGATGTGCCTTCTCTTGTTGAGTGAAATGTCGTATTAGCAGCATATTCTCACTAAGTTACCAACCGTAACCTTTCGTGCCAACGAAAAAATTCAGTCAGATACTAGCTGCAGGGATGAAGTGCGAAACGCCGTCTGTTGTATTGAGAGTTTTTTTAACCAATAATGACTTTAACCTTGTCTTGCAAACTATTCGCTGATTTTTATTATTCGTCAATAAGATACAGGTATATGTTAAGACAGATATGATAGGTAAAAAGGAAATTTATGAGATATCTGAATATAAATTTGTTGTTAGGTGCTTGTTTTGCCATGCAGGCCAAAGAAAGCCCTGCCGTAGAGCTTTTACAGTTTTATCCAGCTTGTGATTATGAAGTTGTAGATACTATTAAAGTAAGTGGACGATTAAGATTCTCGACAGGAAGTACTGATGCTGAATCGCTGGCAAAAACACGAGGCAAAGTTATTCAAGATATTTTGGACATTGCTCAAAAGCAGAGAGTTGATGGCGTCATATTAACAAAAAAATCGGTTGTGTTAGATAGCTTGGTATCGGAATCCCGCGTGGCACGTAACCGAATAAGTTTCACTGCGCAACTTGTTAATAATTGCGCTATGGGGGCTGCGCTGTCACCCAAGGCAACGCCCTATGATGCAAGTGGCCTAAGGAAATTTGCTTTAAGTTTTGAGTCAAAAATACGCGCTAAAAAACAACATGCTATTACCTATCAAATAAACACTAACAAATTACCGCCGCCTTCCATTGAATCGTTCTCAATCGACTTTGAGCAGGGGGTATTTGGATTGCGATTACAAAGTACCTATGACGAAGCTGTGGAGTTATTTGGTCGCCCTGCAGGAGTGTATGCTCTGGATGATGACTTATTGCTTGTTTCTTATGGTCGTGATCTTTGGTTGACATTCTCCAACGATAAGCTGGTAAGTGTCACCAATCGAAATGTTTGGTTTAGCAATGAGCTTCTTAGTATGCTTGATTTTGATGCTCGATTTGAAAAGCAAGAGTGGCGAATTTTTAATAAGGTGTCACATGACATGCCTATGTTTGACGTTGAGAAAGCCCTAAATACCCAGCAAAATTCTACACACACTGCAGTGCTTAAACACTCATCTCAAACCATTTCAATAGAGGGTATCGCTAAATCAGTAGAGCGAAATCGACAACCTGACTATGTTGCGAGTTTTTATTCTGTATCGCATCGCGATTTTGAGCCAAGTAGACTTGATGTCGCCCATAATACGCACATTACTGATAGCTTAAGCCAATATATTAATGGCGATCTCGAGTTAGTTGATGTTAATACACTGAAATCTTTAGCGATAGGAGAAGTCGCGAGTGACAAAGACACAAATTTGCTGATTATGGATAACCACCTAGTCGTGGATGTGACAGGTAGCACAGTGAACAGAGTGTATTTATTGGATTCGGTCTTTCGTCAAAATAAACTGACGATTAATCGCCCTTGGCAATTCGGGGCCTTTAAGCAGGGTCAGTCAATGGCTGAAGTGAAGAGGCTATTAGGAGATGATCTCTTTAGTTTTGACGACATTATTGAGGTGAGTGACGATACATTTAATCAAGAGTTCTTTTTTGTTGACTACGAAGATGAGCTGCAATTGAGTTCAAGTGAAGTGACTTTTTATTGAAGAAAACTGACTACATGAAACTTATTATATGAGTCTTAAGCGCCAATGTAGACGGCGCTATCAGATTTAAAATAAATTCAAATCAACTTTTAGAATTAATCTATGCTCAGCACTATCTTGCCTACAAGATTTTTCTCTGTGAAGACTCTTTGAGCTTGCGCTATGCCGTATAACAGAAGCGATTGAGCGACAACAGGTGAAATCTTATTCTGCTCGATGTAGACCACTGAACTTTCTGTTCAATCAAGACTAATAATTATTGTGAAAACGCCTTTATCGTTAGTGCTTTTTATTACTCAAAAACCTTTAGTAAGTGAACTAACTATTGGTAAGTGCAGTATGTAAATTTATAAAAATGACTGCGCAACGCAGCAAGTTAGGAGATTGTAAATGGAGCGCTTTATTATTCGAAAACCGTTTGGTGATAAGTTTACCTACCGATACCCCTCTGGTAGAACGGTTAAAAACAAGGGAATTAAGCGTTGGGTGCAGAGCTTAGCTATCCCACCTGCTTGGCAAGAGGTGCAAATTGAGCTTGACCGTAGCGCTAAAGTATTAGCCTTTGGCAGGGACGCGCAAAATCGCAAACAATATATATACAACCCCAAATGGACCGAACAGGCCAGCGAGCAAAAATTTGAACGTATATTGCGTTTCGCAAAAGAACTTTCCACTATGCGGCGTGTCACCGGACAGCATATCACCCAGCGCCCTATTGATGAAAACGTGGTATTAGCCTGCATGACACGCATGTTAGATGACGCATTTTTCAGGCCTGGCAACCCGACCTACACCAAAGACAATCAAACGTACGGTTTGACCACGCTGCGCGTTAAACACATGAATATTGAGCGCAATCATGTGGAATTTGATTACGTCGGGAAAAGTCACAAACAACAGCATCGCGAAATCGCCGACAAACACGTGACCAATGTGTTAACTCAGCTGGAAAAGATGACTGGCTACGAGTTGTTTGATGTCACGCTAGCGGATGGGGAGCGTAAAAATATTAGCGCACAGGATCTAAACCAATACATTGCAGAAGTGATGGGGGAAGATTTTAGCGCGAAAGACTTTCGTACTTGGGCTGGTACAGTACTGATGGCCATAGCGCTTGACGAACTTGGGCCTGCTGATGATGAAAAGCTCAGTCAAAGTAATGTGTTAGCGGCAGTTAAAAAAGTGGCCGGCGAGCTTGGTAACACGCCAGCAGTATGCCGCTCAAACTATATTCACCCCGGCGTTATCCTGCACTACGAAAGTGGTCGTACACTTGATTATTTTCGCAAACAACTTAAGCGCACTCGAGCCAAGTATTTCAGCCCAGATGAAAAAGCCACCTTAAAATTGCTTGAATATATAGTCGAATCGTAAGTCTATGGCTTTAAGTTATTCTTATTTGAAAGTGCATTCTTTAAACTTATGTGATATTGAGCGAAAAATAACATAAACGATGCAGTGAAAGGTATGCTGCTAGTCGTTATCAACTAGCAGCAATTAGCACCAGGGAGGTACATAACAGTTCACTACGCTGTCGATAGCTATTATGCCAAATTCACACACCATATAGCATAGGTCTAGTGTAATTTTTGCGTAAACAATGTGCATAAAGTGTGTAGTTGGGCGATAGATAATGAATTTTAATTCATGTTTTATAAAAATGCGGCGGCCGCGCTTGTTTTAATTTTTCCAATATAGAGTACTTCAAACTAACCCTTTAATTTAACCTAAAAATAAATCCGTAGCGCTGTTTATTGCTTTTTTAAAGGTCTTTCTCTGTTTAAACTAATCCATACGCAATCATAAATTGAAAGTCCCCGTGAATCTTCCTTTTACTTATATAGAGCGTTAAGCAAATTTCTGCGTTCTATTTTTGTTCTTATTGCATAGTTATGCAATTTTATGTCAGAGACTGTAAAGCCACTGTCAGCAGATAGTAAATTATTGTTTTAAAGCTGTGTTTTTAATCCATTTGATTTGATTTGATTCATTTCTACTCTCGGTGCTTAATTTCGCGCTTGGGTGTATCCCATAAATAACATACAGACACGCAGTGTCACTCATAAAATAATAAAGAAAGTGCATTCATGTTACTTATGTTGCATGGGTCCATTTAGGGAATTCGAAATGTTTATAAAGAGTGTTTTAACGCAGTCGATTCGACTTTCATTACTGGTTACTGGCTCAACCATGCTGCTACCCAGTAGCATGGTTTTAGCACAAGAAATTGACGAGCATGCAAAGTCAGTAGAAAAAATCCAAATCACCGGCTCACGCATAAAGCGTACTGATCTAGAATCCGCTAGCCCTGTTTCCATTATCAGCGCCGAAGACATTACCCTAGGTGGCTTTACTTCGGTTGAGCAAGTGTTGCAGCAAAGTACCGCATCAAGCGGTATGGCTACGGGGGCTGCAACCAATAACGGCGGAGCAGGTGCCGCGCGAATTAATTTACGTGGCTTAGGTACCAGTCGCACACTCGTGTTAGTCAATGGCCGCCGTATGGTGAATTCCGGCACTGGGGCTGACTCTTCCGTGGATCTAAACACCATCCCGTTAGCGGCAATCGAGCGCATTGAAGTGCTAAAAGACGGCGCATCTGCCGTTTATGGCTCTGACGCCATTGCCGGTGTAGTGAACATTATTACTAAGACCAATTTCGACGGTATTGAGTTATCCACGGGTTATGCTGGCTCAGATGAAGGCGATGCAAACACAGCCGATATCAGTTTGGTCACAGGTGGCAGCAGTGAAAAAGGCAATTTCGTATTGGGTTTAAGTTACGTTGATCGTGGTAAAGCGATGCAAGGTGATCGTGGCTTTTCAGCCTGTCCAGACAATGATTTTGATGATTCAGGTGCATGCGTGAGTGGGAGTTCATACATTCCGGGCGGCAACTACAACTCAGGAGATGGTTGGGGAACCCTAGACAGCGAGAAGAACTGGACTGAGGACTACAACGCCTATAACTACGCTGATAGATCGTATCTATACACACCACAAAAGCGTGTAGGCCTATTTGCCAATGCAAATTATGATATCAATGAACACACACAAATCTACTTAGAGTCGTTATATACCAAACGCACATCTACTCAGCAAATGGCCCCGTCACCCATTGAAGCCATATTAACCGCAGACGCCACCGGCAATCCATTTGGAACTGCTACGTCTATGCGCCGGCGCATGACAGAAGTGGGCGATCGCGTGTTCGATCAAGTCACAGATACCTTACGAGTGGTGATGGGCGCCCAAGGTGTATGGAATGTCGGCTCAGGTTACGACTGGGATCTCTCATACTCGTATGGCCGTAACGATGCCACAGACCGCTCCTCTAACTACATTAATTTAACCAAGCTTTATAACACCATGGACGCGACAATCTGCAATGACGTCAGCATTCCTTGTCAAGATTGGTTCGTTAATGAAGGCGAGCTCTCTAGCGATACCATCGATTATATCTCATACACCGATCAAGCCAGTGGCGGTAACGAATTCAATATCGTAAACCTTAACGTGACCGGTGATTTATTTGAGCTTCCGGCAGGTTTTGTTGGCTTTGCAGCAGGGGCTGAATACCGGCGTGAGAAAGGCTGGTATCAGCCTGATGCGGTCACCGTTGCTGGTGATGGCAGTGCATCAGCACAAGAGCCTACATCAGGGGACTTTGACACCACGCAAATCTACGCTGAATTTGCGATCCCACTTCTAGCCGATTTGCCCTTTGTGAAAAGTTTATCGGTTGATGCAGCCGTGCGTTGGTTTGACTACAGTACATTTGATTCCGACACCACCTGGAAGTTAGGCCTAAGTTGGCATGTGAATGATGACTTAATGTTGCGAAGTGTGGCCTCTACCGCGTTTCGTGCCCCAACGGTTGATGAGCTGTACGGCGGCGATGTTGGCTCATACGATTATTTAACTGATCCTTGTTCGGGGTATGGCGCTGGCGACCCGAGTTCAAGCCTGTATCAAACCTGTGCGGCGCAAATCAATAACGCCAACTTTGTGTACAGCGATGGCCAAATTGAAAACACCTACACCACTGTGGCCAATTTGAGCCCAGAAGAAGCCGATACCTTTACCCTAGGATTGGTGTACAACCCGCACTATATCGAAGGCTTATCCGCCACGGTAGATTACTTCAATATTGAAGTGAGCAATGCGATTTCACGTATCTCTACCCAGACCTATTTGGATCAATGTTACGCCGGCGAAACATCCTATTGTGATGTGCTAAACATCACGCGTAATGAAATCACTGGCAACATCGATTACATGGAATCGCCCTTGACCAACGTGGGAACGGTTGAAACCCGCGGCATTGACATGAACATGACCTACGTGTTCGAAGCCATGGGGTACGATTGGGGTGTGGACTTAGATGCTACCCGCCTGCTTGAATACACAGAAGACGAGGTGGAATATACGGGTAAAATCGATGGCACTAACGGCGGATTCGCCAAGTGGAAATCTAACCTAGGTATTAAAGTCGGGCAAGATGATTGGACCGCAAGCTACAAAATCCGCTACATCGGTAGCATGACAGATGATTACTACGCTGCTTATGACTTAGTGCAAGACGTAAGCTCTGTAACCTATCATGACTTAGCCGCGCAATATTTTGTGAATGACACGTGGTCAGTTTCGGCCGGTATAGATAACGTGTTTGATAAAACGCCGCCATACATATATTCATGGAATAACGCCAATACCGTACCCGAAGTATATGACGTAATGGGCCGTTACTATCACGCCAAGGTCACTGCACGCTTCTAGGCTAGAAAGCGAGAAACCTAGAAATAAAATAGTCAACAGCTATAAAAACACGTTAAGCATAAATCCGGTAAATAATATTTACCGGATTTTTTTGTATTACTAAGCCAGCAGCCAAATCAGTATTTCCGAGTTCTGACGCTAGTTGAGTGTCGACGACATCGCAGACGAACACGCTGTTTACTTGGCGCATAATGGTATTTCCAATAAGTGGTGGTTCGCCTATACCAAGTTCTCATGAAAGTTGCTTCTGTGATTTACATTAGAGAGAACTTAAAAAGTGAGAATAATTTAGTATACGTGTGATTAGCGTAGATGATGCATTCACAGCGCTTCTTAAAGGTTGTTTTTTACTCGTGCCAGTCACGATTTCTTGTGCGAAACGTAAGCAAATAGACGTAAAAATAGTTTATGCTAGTGGCTGCTATTAATTGAAATGCTTAGTATTAATTGATTTTGATAGCGCAGGTATAAGGATCACGAATTAAGCAATTTTGAATACGCGGGGGTTATTTACCCTCAAATCTAAAGGATTAAAAATGAAAGTACGAATTTTACTGTTAACCTTATTATGCATCACTTTTGGCGCTCAAGCCGAGACCAAAGCGAGCCGAGAATCGGTTGAAAAACTAATGATGTTAACGGATGTATCGAAAATCATGGATGCGATGCAAGGGCAGGTGAGCACTATGTTTAATAACATGGCTACTCAAATGAACATTTCTGAACCGGAAAGGCCCGCCTTTGAAAAATACATGGGCAAGATCGATCAATTGCTCAAAAAGAAAATGACATGGGAGCAATTTAAAGAGCCCATGATCAATGTGTACTTGAAGCACTTTAATCAGCATGAAATTGATGGTTTGATTGAATTTTACAAATCAGATGTAGGTAAAAGCATGACCCAAAAAATGCCTTTAGTGATGCAAGACTCAATGATGGCGGGTCAACAGGCTATGCGCAGTTTAATGCCCGAAATACAAGCTATTGCCCAAGAAATGCAGGGCGAAATACAACAAGCTCGACAGCAAGACGGCGAGTAACTAAGCCGCGTGATAATAATGTTACGCCAGTCTTTGTGGCAGGCTTTAGAGGTTTTTCACTCTTAAAACAGTAGCCAAAAGCCGCCTCATTCGGTGATTTTATTCCAATCATCAGGCGGCTTTTCATATAAAATTATTAATAATTGAGCCTGTACTTAAGTCATAGTACTTCACATCAAGCCGTTCCCATCAAACTCACGCTTCTTCAAAACGTCGCCATATCTGTGGCTAATTCTACCTTGCCGGAATAGTACTGCTGAATAAAGCCAAGCGTTGCTTCGCTGTCATTTCTAGTGCGGTTCATAAAGTGGGATAATACCACACGTTTAGCATTGGCTTGCTGGGCTATTTTACCTATATCGATTGGGCGCATATGTAGGTTTATGGCAGCGCCTGTTGCACTTTGTGGCACGGCATTGTGCATAACCAAAATATCACTGTTTTTGGCTAACGTCGCTAACGTATCGTTTTTGTTACTCATATCCCCTGAAAAGGTAATACTGCAGGTGCCAATATCTACTCGCCATGCGAGTGCAGCAATCGGCCCATGATGCACTGGACTGGCGGTGATGGCGATGTCATTACTGATTTTTTGGCTGTGCTGCTTTATCGGCATCAGGGGAATGTTTTGCGCGTTGATATGGTAGTCAGCTTGGCTTGTGCGTTGGGTGTAATCACTTAAATAAGCAAAAGCCCCTTCGCTGCCCATTAGACTTGCCAAATATTCGCTGGTATCCGGCATCATGGCGTTCCCTGCAGGGCCAAATACAGTTAAGTCTTCACTGCGTGAGGTAAAGTAAGAGCCTTTGACGTAGGCGGGTAAATCGGCGCTGTGATCCACATGTAAATGGGTTAACAATATCCCTTGTAAATCGGCGAAGTCTGCCCCTGACGCACCAAAATTAACGCTGCTGCCAGGGCCTGCATCAATTAACACTCGAGCTTTATTTTTATGCCAAATAAGGTAGCTGGACGAAACGCGCCCGTCGTTTAATTCTGGGCCACCAGAGCCCAGCACTTGCAAGGTAACATCTTGCTTAGCACAACTTTGGGCAGGCGCTGAGTGCGCACTAAAACCAGTGGCTACCAGCAACATTGTTACGGCGTGTGATGTTAGCTGCTTTAGCGAAATAGATCGTGATGCAGTGTTAATTATTGCCATGGACTGTCCTTGATTTATAAGATTTCTGCGCAGAAATTAGTCGCTGTGATGTGCGCGTATTCACAAATATGATGGATTTTGTAGCATAAAAATTTCACTACATCCCTATAATCGTTGCAGTTTTCTCATACAAGGACACATCTCATGTCAGACCATAAGCGCAACGATACGAAAATAAACAATACACAGATTTGGGTAAATAAAGCAGATATTTCTCAAACCAAAATCGTTGATGGCGAGCTAGATGCGGCGCAATTGCAAGACGGACAAGCAATTTTAAAAGTCGATAGTTTTGGTTTTTCGGCCAATAACATTAGCTATGCTGTCACCGGCGAAAAAATGGGTTATTGGGGATTTTTCCCTGCTGATGAGCAGTGGGGTATTGTACCTGTTTGGGGGTTCGGTACCGTTATTGCGTCCAAGCATCCTAGAGCCGAAGTCGGTGAAGTGGTGTATGGCTATTTTCCTATGGGTACGCATTTGCTGGTGAATGTGGATAAAGCCACAGACGTGAGCTTTTTTGATAATCATCCTCAGCGTGTTAGTAGCTCACCTGTGTATGACAACTACTTACGCTGCGCTCAAGACCCAGCTTACCAAGAAGACTCCCAAGCGTGGTTACTGAATTATCGCCCCTTGTTTATGACATCGCTCGTGCTGGACGACTTTGTGGGTGAACACATTACCGATAAGGTGACGACTGTGTTACTCACCAGTGCATCAAGTAAAACCGCATATGGTTGTGCGCATTTATTGATGAAACACAAAGCTCAGCGTGGTGGGCATTATCGAGTTGTGGGGTTAACCAGTACAGCGAACAAAGCGCTAACAGAGTCCTTTGCTTGTTACGATGATGTACTTGAATACAAAGATATCGATCAGATAAGCCAAGACGGTGAAAGCTGGGTGCTCGACTTTGCGGGCAATAAGCAACTGCTCCTAGACCTACAAGATTTACTGGGCGACAAACTGTCTCGCGAGGTCTTTATTGGCGCCACTGATGTGAAATCGCAAACCAATAAACCCAAAGGTAAATTACACGGGCAATTGTTCTTTGCGCCTCACCAAGTGAAAAAACGCACAGAAGAATGGACGCGCGAAGGGTTCAATGAGCGTTACGCGCAAGCGTGGGGAAGTTTTAACGCGCACATGCAAGGCAAAATTGAAGTGGTTGATTACCAAGGTGCGCAGGCCATTCAAGACTTGTATCAACAAGGTTTAGCCGGCACGTTGAACAACGAAGAAATTAACGTACTGAAGTTTTAAGCGCTTAATTATTTGACGAGTGGTAGTGAGCTAAGCTTGCCACCATCTGTCGCTTAATACCTGAATGGGCAGCGCTTTCAAATGCGCCAGTGCAAGCATACGGTCGCTCTGATTCAAAAACTCCCCAAATGTCACATGCCGCGTATCGTCAACAAAACGTAATTGAATACAATCATATTTACTGTCAGCTTCTATTAAGCCAAGGTAGGTTTGGTGGCGCTTGAAAAGCCAGCTTTTTCGCGGTCTGTATATACCCGCTTGCAGTTTGATGTCGGTCTTGCTGATAGTGATGACTTGCTGCTGATAAGTGAAAAGCGACACGCGATAAGAAATAAACCACAGTAAACCCACTTCCATGCCGGCGAAAGGCAGTACTAACCAAGCGCCGACAAATGTCCATGCTAACGCAATGCTCATAACGATAAATGCCATAGCACTGATCAATCGCTTAGTTTGCGCCCAATTGGCTGAGCGATTAGGTGATAAAGTTAGCACCCAGCACTCTTGTGTTTCACGCAAACTAACCACAGGGTGTTTGCGCTTTTAATAAGCGAAGCGCACTGAGCGAAGTTGCTGATGCGCAAAGCAATAACTGTGTAAAAGTACGCGTGACCATTAAAAGCTAACAACCCTAGTAAATTGAATTACTTTGCGCGAATATGGGTTTTCTGGCAAAGTCCTGTCGATATCAAAATGTAGTGTAAATTCAATGTTTTCTCAATTTTCCGCTGGGCAAATTCGTGGCTTCTTGATCGTAACGTGGTGCGCCGTTTTGGCGTTTCAGCAAGAGCCTATCCAACTCTTTACACAGCACGCCGCTTTCGCTTTTTTAGGTGTGATGGGCGCTGTGTTTGCTAACGCGACAGGTGCTGGTGGTGGCGTAGTGTTTGTGCCATTTTTTAATCAAATGGGCTTTTCACCCGCCGCAACGGTCGCGACTAGCTTTGCCATTCAGTGTTTTGGCATGACGGCGGGGGCAATCACTTGGTGGCGCTTTCATGTAGCGCAAAGCGGTGATGACGTGCAGCCAATTGAACACTTTGATGAAATTTCAGGGCAGTGCAGTGATGAAAACGACACCCGTGATAAGCGTGCCACGGAAACTCTGCATATAACTCAGTGGCAGAGTTTGTATCCGGTTCTGTTACTGAGCATTCCTGCATCGATAGTTGGCTTGCTGATTGCTCAGTTTAACCCTAGCTGGTTTGGCGTACTCGCCCAGGGTGACAAGTTGCACATTGGTTTCGGTGTGTTTTCTATTTTGCTGGCAATCAGCATGTTTTTGATGGTCGCCATGACAGGTCGCAGCACTTTAAAACTGCGATTACGCCCGTTAGATAGTATTTTGTTACCGATTATTTGTATTTGTGGCGGCGTAATTACGGCATATTTGTCCATCGGAGTAGGTGAGCTAATGGCTGTGTATTTAATTATGCGCGGCTTCAATGTGACCTTTTCAATTGCATGTGCAGTCATATTAAGTGCCGTCACTGTGTGGTCGGGTGTAGCGCACCATGTCTTAGTGAGCCATGCCATTTATTGGCCGGTGGTATTATTTGCAGGGCCGGGTGCCGTGGTTGGCGGCATATTGGCCAAACGGCTGGTGTTGCATTTCTCGCCCACACATTTGAAGTTGTTTTTCGCGAGTTGGATCTTAGTTTTAGGTGTATCCGGCTTGGTGTTTTAAGCAAAAGGCTCTGTCACAGATTGCTCAATTAGAAAGGCACCTCAAAACGGGTTAATTCATCTGATTAAATGTTGAATTAACGACTGAATTATTTTTTCTATGTAAAGGTGAGTAGAGTTAAAACATTTCCAATAACGCGCCTTGTATCAACGAACCTCACTGGGGAGCAAGGTAACAGCCTTGAGCTGGCAAATAACCTTGAGCTGGCAAATAGCCATGAGCGGGCAAACAGCCTTGAGCTGACAGAAAAACCTGAGCGGGAGCAAAGCTCCGTTGGCCGCTTGGCCATCGACGATACCATCGCCAGTGAAGAGCCGCTTGAAATTTGGTTGAAACATCCTCTTAAACAGGGCGGTAACGCCAGTTTGTTGCTGACCACTATGCGCAGCCCCGGGGACGATGTCGCGTTAGTCACGGGGTGGTTGCACTCCAGCGGATTGTTGGCAAATAGCGCTGATATTCAAAGCGTTACTCATACCGGTAGTGAGCGAATAAAAGGTAATGAGGCAAATCAGATATTAGTGACTTTACACCCCCAATCTGACTTCGACATTACCTCAGGGCAAAGCCAAAGTGGGAGTCACATCGAGTATGTTAATTCAGGCTGCGGTGTGTGTGGCCAGCGCTCTATTGATGTATTGCTCGATAAAATTCCCCAGCGAGATATGCCCAATAACGCTTCGCTGTTAAACAACGAGGTTTTATCTTTAGCGAATGCACTTCGCCAACAGCAAACCGCCTTTGCCGCCACGGGGGGCAGTCACGGGGCTGGGCTATTTGCACTACCAGAGAGTGCTGACTTGAATGCACCGCAAACAGGTGCAAACAGGCTTATTGATGTGCGTGAAGATATTGGTCGTCATAACGCACTCGATAAACTGATTGGTGCTAATTTACCCATGCTTTTAGTGGAAAATACCCCCGAAAAAACGAAGGAGTACGGGGTGGTCATAAGCTCGCGGATCAGTTTCGACTTAGTGCAAAAAGCCGCCATGGCAAATATCGGTATGATCCTCGCCATGGGTGCACCGTCCACGTTGGCTATCGAGCTGGCCAAAGAATGCGATATTTGCTTAGTGGGCTTTATTAGTCAAAAACGTATCAATGTATATACCTGCGACCACAGAATTGTTTAGTGGCTTGCTTAATCTAAAATCATTACTCAGTGCTTGTCAGTTTCAATTGGCGAGTGTTGATTCAAGGAGTCAATATGAAAACCGAATCACGCGTGAGTGAAAAGTCACCCTCATTCGACCCATCTGACACTCAGCGCATCGAAATCAGTCAGCCCAAAGAGTGGGCTGCCGGAATACCTGCCGTACTATCCGCCTACAAAAATGTAACGACCAAAGCTGGGGCGATTAAAGGGACGCGGCTACTATCTGATCTAAACCAAATAGAAGGGTTCGATTGCCCCGGTTGCGCGTGGCCTGATCCACTTGAAAAACGAGCCACGTTCGAGTTTTGTGAGAATGGTGCAAAAGCGGTCGCCGATGAGGCCACTACAAAGCGCGCAGATGCTGAGTTTTTTGCTCAGCACAGTGTAAGCAAAATGCGCGGAGAGTCAGACCGCTGGCTAAACGACCAAGGCCGATTAGTGCAGCCAATGTGGTTGCCAGAAGGGGCGAGCCATTATCAGCCAATCGAATGGTCGAGTGCGTTTGAGATGATTGCCACTCAGTTGAATCAATTAGATACGCCGGATCAAACCGCATTTTACACATCAGGGCGCACAGGTAACGAAGCGGCGTTTTTATATCAATTGTTCGTGCGTAAATTTGGCACCAATAACCTGCCTGATTGTTCAAACATGTGCCATGAATCAAGTGGAGTGGGCCTAGGCGAAACTATAGGCGTAGGCAAGGGCACCGTCAGCCTTGAAGATTTGGAGCATGCAGAAGCCATTTTCTTATTTGGCCAAAACCCAGGGACGAATCACCCGCGAATGCTCTCATCGCTGCAAGCAGCGAAACGTCACGGGGCGAAAATAGTCGCCGTTAACCCGCTGGACGAAACGGGGCTTAAACGCTTTAAAAATCCGCAAGAAGTGTCGGGCGTTATAGGCAGCGGTACTGCGCTACGAGATTTATACCTGCCGGTGAAAATAAACGGTGATGTGGCTTTACTAAAAGGCTTATGTAAATCACTGATTGAGCGAGACAGCCAGCACCAACCAGTACTCGATCATCAGTTTATCGAGCAGTATTGCCATGGCTTTGACGAATTCAAAACCGACATTGAGCAAACGAGTTGGCAAGACATAGAGCAGGGCAGCGGATTGACCCACGCGCAAATTGAAGAAGCCGCTGATATCGCATGCAGCTCTAAAAAGACCATATGCTGCTGGGCCATGGGCATGACGCAGCATAAAAATGCCGTGGCCAATATTCAATTAATGACCAATTTTTTGATGCTACAAGGTAATTTGGGTAAACCCGGGGCGGGCGTTTGCCCTGTGCGTGGCCACAGCAATGTGCAGGGCGATCGCACTATGGGGATTTGGGAGAAACCGGAACCCGCATTTTTAGATGCTCTTGAAAAGGAATTCAGCTTTAGCCCACCGCGGGCAAACGGCGTTGACGCTGTCGAAACGGTGCACGGCATGCAAAAGGGTGACATAAAAGTGTTGTTCGCCCTTGGCGGCAACTTTTTTAGAGCCATGCCAGATCACCAAGCCAACGATAAAGGCCTAAGCCAGTGTGAATTAACAGTGCAGGTGTCTACAAAGCTCAACCGCTCGCACTTACATACGGGCAAGCAAGCTTTGATTCTACCCGCCTTAGGGCGCACCGAAATAGACACCCAAGAAAGCGGCATTCAAACGATTACGGTTGAAAACTCAATGGGGGTGATTCAAACATCTCACGGTAAAATTCCCCCAGCGTCAACGTTGTTAAAAAGTGAGATAGATATTCTTGCCCAGTTAGCTGCGCATACGCTCAAAAACGACACCATCGATTGGTTAGCCTTAAGTGCTGATTATCGACTTATTCGCGACCATATCGCTAACGTGATCCCAGGGTTCGAAAACTTTAACCAACGGATTGATGAATTGGGAGAGTTCGTATTACCCAACGGCGTGCGTGACGCCCGCAAATTTGTCACCGCCACCGGAAAAGCTAATTTTGTGGTGCATGCGATTGAAAGTGTTGAGGTGCCCAAGGGGTGTTTATTGATGATGACCATTCGTAGTCACGACCAATTCAATACCACTGTGTATACCAACAATGATCGCTATCGTGGTATTCATGGTACGCGCAAAGTCTTGTTTATTAATCGCTTAGACATGGAAGCATTTGGCTTAAAGGCCGGTCAACATGTGAGTATCCGAAGTCACTGGCCAAACGATAAGGCTGCGCTACGTGAGGTAAGTGACTTTGCCTTAGTGGAATATGGCATTCCCAGAGGCTGCGCCGCAGCGTACTACCCAGAGACCAACGATTTAATACCCATTGGCAGTGTAGCGGATAAAAGTAACACGCCAGCTTACAAGTCAATCGTCATTAGCTTACATGCTTAGTGCGTGCTCGCTATGCATAGGTGTAGCGCATACGTTTAAGCTCAGTGCATAAGTATAAGCTCTGCGTACACGTTAAAAATCAGCGCATAAGTAGAGCCACGGCTAAAACGATTGGCGAATCAATACCGTGTGGGGGTTATCCGTCGCGCTGATGGACAGGGCTTTAAATTGCGATATAAACACGGTAAAACCATAATAAAAAGGCAGAAAAATCAGTGGTCAAAACAATAAGCAACAGTGTGATTGGCAACGCGTTACAAACTGGAAGCTGCAAAAAAGCCGCCTTACTTGGTCTTTCATTGTTGGCAGCATCATCTACCTTTGCCCATGCCGAGCCAAAAAGTGACGAAGTAGCCAGCCTACGTGGTGGCAATGATCATCAAGCAGAGTCTCTGGTTTTGGATGCTGGCGTAACGCCAGAGCTTCATGCGTTGCAACAGCGCTGGGCAAAGGTGAATTACACCTTTAGCGGCGACGAGAAAATTGATGCATTCAAGGCGTTAATCACCCAAGCAAATGAACTGGTTCAAGACCAGCCTGACAATGCCGGGTATTGGGCGTGGTTAGGTATTTGCCAATCCACCGCAGCGGCTGCAATCGGTGGCACTGATGCCCTTGGGCTGGCAAAAAAAGCCAAAGTCTCTTTTGAAAAGTCTCTTGAACTAGATAACGACGCGCTAGATGGGGTCGCGACATTCTCCCTCGGTACGCTTTATCATAAGGTACCGGGATGGCCCTTAAGCTTCGGCAGCGATAAACAAGCCAAAAAGCTTTTGATAAAAGCCATTGAACGCCACCCGGCAAGTATCGACAGTAATTTCTTTTACGGCGAGTTCTTGTTTAATGACGGTGATAGCGAAGACGCGAAAGGGTATTTGCTGCGCGCAAAACAAGCACCGGTTCGACTCGACAGGCCCATTGCTGATAAATATCGCCGTATGGCCATCGACGAACTGCTGGTAAAAATAGAAAACGACTGAGGTGATATTTAACCAAGTGCCATAATAGCTCGGTGTTACGCCGTCACAGCACTTGGTTGTTAAACGCTGGAAATCGGTATTGTTAGCTTTTTAGCCGTGAGGCACGGTAATTCTGTGCAGGTTCGCTATTTTAGCTGTAAAAATGCCTCGTCGTCTAAAGTACGCAGCGCCATACAGTCACTGCTTTTACCGATAATCATCGATTTATCTACCCTTACATTGCTACCAGCATAATGTCCGGCTGCGGTGAACGTACAGATTTGCACGTAATAATTCTCGATTTTGGGCAGTGCAAAAAGCTGTTGGTAAATTTGCTCCCGTTCACCGAATGCGCCGCCTTTGTTATCTAGCACATTGCTGTTCGCATCAATAAGCTGAATGTTTTCGCCGCAGCGCCCAACAATCGGTTTCACCACGTAGCCGGTCGCTTTTAACTCATCACTGAGCTCAAAGCTGGTATTAAGCAGCAAAGGGTGATTCGGGAACAGCGACCACAATATGGGTAATATCGCTTTGTTGCTTGGGATCAGTGTCCACAGGGGCTCGTACACCATGATATTGTCATTTAGCAGCACATCAGAAAGTTGAACACTATGTTGCGCTGATGCGTTATTTCCGTTTGCCTGACTCTCTTGGCGTAATTGATTAAGTGCCGTTTCCCAGGCCCATGTTTTCCATACCCAACGAACAGGGTTACCGAACTGGTCGAGTATTTGACCCTGCGCACCGAATGTGAGTGCGTCTAAGCCGATAACACGTACCGATTTAAACCCTGCAGCTTCAATGGCTTTTTTCATAAAAAGCGCGTGGTAGTCTTCTTCTGCATCAACATCTTGCAGTACATGTATGGTGGCATTGGGCCCTGCAACTACATCACATTCGCGCCAAGCGTCGACCAACTCTTTAAATAAGTTTGCGCCGTTATCGGCACCGCTTTTAATGCCTAAATGTCGCGCCCATTTGCCTTGTACTTTTCCCGCTTCCATGTAGCACGAAGCAGAGTCGCAATTGTATTCGTATACCTTGAGGCCATTGGTGGTCATCGCAAAGTCGAATCGGCTGGTGATCAACTGATTATCTCGGTTGTCCCAAGAGCGAATCACCTTAGGCAATATTGATTCAGGTAATTCAAATGCACTTAGCAACTCTGGGTGTTGCAACACATAGTCGGTTGCGTGCATGAATAAGCCATGTAGCTCGTCGGTGGCTGACTCAAGCGTGTCTAGCGCGCTTTGGGAAACCGCGAAATACTTAAAGTAGTCGCCTTCCACGGAGGTTAACCAGTGTCCGTTCATCATATCGACATACGCGGATTCATCTTCGTTGGCAATATTCAGCCAAGGTCGCTCTATTACATCAGAATGAGTGTGCTCGGCTATCCCTAACTGGAACAGTGCAGGATTAGCGTCAGGCAAAAGTACGCTATGAGTGCTATCTGCCGTTTGGGTAACCCAGCCTAAAATAGTGGAATCAGTGAAGGCGCACTTAAGCCAATAGTCGCCTTTGATGCCTACTTTTGCTTCAATTTCTCGTGAGTAATGCTGGCCCGCAGGCCAAGGGGTGAAGTTCATGTTTTGCTCAGCGACACAAATTTTGTCATCGAAAACCTCAGTCACAATGGCGATATGACCTGTGTGTGCAAATTCACCCCCTTCATCCCAAATCAGCATGCTGCCAATTTCAGGGCGACGAAGGGAACCATTAGCAAAGGCATTTAGCGGTAATTCAGTGTTATTCACCACATCACGAATTGAGCGTAGTTTGAATATTTCATAGGCCATGGCGACATCGTTGAATATTTGACCTTTGTTGATGTACAACCAGCGCCGAGCAAACTCCACACATTGCCATTTGTAGCCCATGTAAACGCCATCGTAGTAGCTACGAAACGCTTTACGATTGGGGTATTGGGTTTCATCTACCGTGTCATAATCTGAAGAGTAAGATACAACACCATCGGCGGTAACGCCCTGTACGCCGCCAAAGGGCAGGGAGCGTAATTTTTCATCATTAGAAAGTAAATTCGTATGTGGCTGTACCATGTGAATAACCCTTAGTGCGTAAAAATCAATAGTGAAATCAATTACGGTCAGCTAACAGCGCCCAATTAATTTCAATTAGTGCACAGTAGACGTCACTGCAACATGAAAAGTCACACACCTGGCCCATTGCGCTTTTACGCCTTGTATCTCCGCATTTAACTTTATCAAAGAGTGAGATGTATCGAATTTTATCTTGCTGTCGCGGTTAAACTGCTTTAAATAGCGGATTCATTTATACTTTTCCCATAAATACCATTGGATTAAATACATGTTTGAGCAATTACATCAAACCATTACCCCCTTTTTAACCTTCTTTGGCGATAATCTTTATACCCAAGCTGCGCTGGTTATTGTTCTTTCGTTTTTGGTTGCTTCGATTTTTAAATATGTATTGATTGTGGGTTTAAAAGCGCTTATCTCCCGCATACACGTAGACTTGGACGGTAGTTTTTTACATTTGCTACACACGCCAATTTATTACAGTTTATTGCTAATGGGGTTCTCAAGTGCGGCGTCAATTCTTGCGCCGACTGACTTGTATGCGCATATCATTTTTTCCTCGTTACAGTCCATTTCGATCCTTATTTGGACTGCATTCTTCTTGCGCGCAAATCATGTGCTGTTGCGCCAAATAGCGCTTAATCCCAATCGCTTTCATGCGGTGAACAACAAAACGCTGCCGCTGTTCTTAAATTTGGTGAATATCATTATTTTGGTGCTGGCGGTGTATTTCGTGTTCTCTGTTTGGGGTGTAGACATGACCGCTTGGCTGGCATCAGCGGGGATTGTCGGTATCGCTGTGGGCTTTGCTGCCAAAGACACCTTAGCTAATCTGTTTTCGGGCGTATTTATAATGGCGGATGCACCTTACAAAATTGGTGATTATATTGTGCTTGATTCTGGTGAACGCGGGGAGGTCACCCATATCGGTATGCGCAGTACGCGAATGCTGACCCGTGAAGATGTGGAAGTGACCATTCCAAACTCGGTGATGGGCAATTCTAAAATTATTAATGAATCAGGCGGACCCCATGAGAAATCCCGTTGCCGCGTGCCCATTGGCGTGTCTTACAATGCGGATATTGATGAAGTGCGTGAAGTTTTAATGCAAATCGCGCTAGGGGAAAAAGAGTACGTGTGCGACGACCCAGAGCCCAGAGTGCGTTTTCGCCGCTATGGGGCATCCGCGTTAGAGTTTGAATTACTGGTGTGGATTACTAAACCGGCACTGCGGGGCAGAGTGATTGACATACTCAACAGTGAAATTTTTAAACAGTTCAAGCAACGCAACATTGAAATACCTTACTCTAAGCACGACTTGTACATTAAAGAAATGCCGACAAGATATTCTGAAGAGCCAAAGGACGACGTTGAATAAATGCGCTCAAATGTTTTAACACCGCCGCTCACATATTGTTGGGTGTGAGTGGAGCAATATCTTAAGTGAGCAGGGTGCCTTTATATAGCTGCGTTGGCGTTCTTTTCTATCTGCTTGAGTTGCTTTAGGGTAAACTAACGTATGTAACGTTCTTGACTAGAGCCCCTGTGAGCCCATCTACTTCTATCATACTGATTAAAAACGCCACCCTGTACTCGCCTAAAAACCTTGGTTTGGTTCATTTGATGATTGCTGGTGGTAAAGTCGTTTATATTGGCAGAAAGTGCCCTACTTTGGGAGACGAATTAGCGATACAAACGGTAGACGTCGAAGGTCACGCAGTGATCCCTGGCTTTATCGACGCCCATACTCATATTACGGGCGGAGGCGGCGAGGCTGGGTTTTCAACCCGAGTCCCTCCCGTGCCCTTGAGTCAATTTACGCGCGCGGGTGTCACTACTGTGGTGGGCTTATTAGGTACAGATGATTTAACACGAAATACCGAATCAATCATCGCTCAGGTGTATGCATTACGCGAAGAGGGATTATCAGCGTATTGCTATACAGGTGGTTATCACTTGCCACCGACAACGCTGACTGGTTCAGTGAAATCAGATATTGTGTTTATTGAACCCATAGTTGGGGTGGGGGAGCTGGCGATAAGTGATCATCGTTCTAGCCAACCCACTTTGAACGAACTTTTAAAAGTAGCCTCTGAAGCGCATGTAGCGCGTTTGATGACGGGGAAAGCGGGAACATTACACTTGCATTTAGGGGATGGTGAGCGCGGGCTTTCATTGATCCGCGAAGCGTTAGATACCGCCGAAATTCCTGCCAGAACCTATAACCCGACGCATATTAATCGCCGTAAAGCTCTATTTGACGAAGCTTGTGAGTTGGCTAAACAAGGTTGCTGGGTGGATGTTACTGCGTTTGAAACCGGTGATGTTGGGTATGAACCCGCTGAGGCCTTAATGCGTTATATGGGGCAAGATCTACCCCAAGACAAATTGACCATCAGTTCTGACGGTGGTGGTTGTTTACCCTGTTTCGACTCCCACGGACATATGACAAAGATGGACTTTGCCAGTTCGTCGTCCATGACCGAGGTGTTCTATCAGTTGCTTGATGAAGGTATAAGCATGGAAGCATGTTTGCCATTTTTCACCAGTAACGTTGCAGATTTGATGAATTTCAAAAATAAAGGCCGATTAACCCTAGGGTGTGACGCTGACTTGTTAATACTAGACCCCAATATGCGGATCAAACATGTGATGGCCCAAGGCCTTTGGCATGTGTTTGATACGCACATAATTAAAAAAGGGTCGTTTGAGGAATGAATATGCCGTCTCCTGACGTGAAAGGCGCCCAACGTGGCTACATTATCCCCATTGGTGGGGCCGAAGAAAAAATAGATAAGCCCATGATATTGCAACGCTTTGTCGACCTCGCTGGTGGTAAAGACGCCGTAATATGCGTGATCCCGACTGCGTCTCAGTTAGATGACACAGGCGAACGCTATGAGAAGATATTTGCAGAACTTGGCGCGGGGAAGATATTCTCGTTGCCGATTACTGAGCGCGCCGATGCACAAAAGCAGGAATATGTAGATCAGCTTGAAAAGAGTACCGCCATCTTTATCACGGGTGGCAATCAGCTTCGCTTATCGACCATATTAGGTGGAACGCCGATCGTTACAGCCATTAGGCAACTTAACGCCAAAGGTGTGCATTACGCTGGCACATCTGCTGGGGCGGCAATCGTTTCACAGCATATGATTACTGGCGGTAATACCGGCATAGTGCCAACCGCGAACGGGGTCAGTTTAGCGCCGGGCATGGGGTTAATTAATACGGTCGTTATCGACCAGCATTTCAATCAACGTAATCGATTATCACGCTTGCTAAGTGCTGTGTCATATAACCCATTTTTAATTGGTATGGGTCTAGATGAAGACACCGCTGCTTTTATTGACGGTGATAATATATTGACTGTGGTAGGTAGCGGGGCAATTACCATTATCGACCCATCCGATATTGACCATTCATCAATGGCGGATGCTGGTGGAGATGAAGCATTAACGCTACTGAACCTAAAAATGCATATTTTGGCGCCGGGCAGCCGTTATGATTTTTCCAGTAAACAGGCTTATATCAAATAACACATTTTCAATGTTCCAAGCTCCGTCCTATACAAAAACAGTAGCTTAGGCTGCTGTTTTTTTATACCTTAGAACTATTCAAATCAGTGAGAAATCAGTTGTATTCTTGTTCACGCTAGATTGTCTGCTCTACGTCCTACAATAATTAAACCTAAAGGGAAGAACGCTATGAAGATAATTAGCTCAAATGTGTATGTTGGTCCAAATGTGTATGCAAATTTTCCTGTTATCCGCCATCAAATCGATATTGGTGAATTAGAAAACTGGCCCTCTGTAAAGCTTGGTGAGGGATTTATTAATGGTTTGATTGCTGCTTTACCCACGTTACAAAGCCACGGGTGTTCGTATCGTGAAGAAGGTGGTTTTTTGCGGCGCCTCAAAGAAGACGAAGGGACTTGGATAGGACACATTTGGGAGCATGTCGCCCTTGAACTGCAACACTTAGCAGGCTCTGATGTCACCTACGGTAAGACTCGCAGCTCAGGGAAGCTAGGGTGTTACGACGTGGTTTATCAATATAAACAACGGGACGTAGGTTTAGAGGCTGGTGAATTAGGCTTGCGCTTATTGAAGCACTTGATGCCCAAAGTCGTACAAGACGCACTCGTTACTGCAACTAGCGATGATTTTGATTTTTCTGAAGAACTCCACGATTTTATTCGCATGGCACAGCGCAAAGAATTTGGGCCCAGCACAGGGTCGTTGGTCAGCGCTGCTGAAGCGCGTGATATTCCTTGGTTGCGGTTGAACAATTATTCATTGGTGCAGTTTGGTCATGGCAAGTATCAAAAACGCATTCAAGCGACCATTACCAGTGAGACTAAGCATATCGCAGTGGAAATTTCCTGTGATAAAGAAGACACCCATAACTTATTGAATGATTTAGGCTTGCCGGTCCCCCAGCAAATTATGGTTTATGGTGTGCCTCAAGCGATTCGTGCCGCCAAGAAAATTGGCTATCCCGTGGTCGTTAAACCGCTCAATGCTAACCATGGACGGGGCGTTACCATCAACCTGTTGAGTGATGAGCAGGTCGGGATCGCATTTGAAGAAGCGCAACAATTTGGCACTGGTAAAGCGGTGCTTGTTGAGAGTTACCTAAGCGGTTTCGACCATAGAATGCTAGTGGTGAACAATGAACTAGTTGCCGTTGCAAAGCGTGTACCGGGCAACGTGGTAGGGGATGGTAAGTCGACGATCAGTGAATTGGTTGATTTGGTTAACCTCGATCCACGGCGCGGCATAGGGCATGAAAAGGTGCTCACTCGCCTTGAACTCGACAACCAAGCATTGCGCTTGTTGGAAGAGGCCGATTATGACGAAAATACGATTCTTGAAGAGGGACAGCTCTTCTATTTGCGCTCAACAGCTAATTTGTCTACTGGCGGCACGTCAATCGATGTGACTGACATAGTGCATCCTGATAACCGTGATATGGCAGTACGGGCGATTAAAGCCATTGGGCTAGATATAGGAGGTGTCGATTTTTTAACAGAAGATATCAGTAAATCCTATAAAGAAATCGGCGGCGGTATCTGCGAATGTAACGCAGCGCCAGGTTTCAGAATGCACGTGGCACCAAGTGAAGGTAAGCCACGAGACGTGTCGGGTAAAGTCATGGACATGCTCTTTCCGCTTGGCAGCGAAGCACGTATCCCCGTTGCGGCGATTACCGGCACAAACGGTAAAACAACGACCAGCAGAATGCTTGCCAGTATTGTTAAGTCAGCAGGTTTTACCACCGGCATGACCTCCACTGATGGGGTGTATATTGACGGTCATTTAACGGTTAAAGGCGACATGACTGGGCCTACATCGGCACAAATTGTACTGCGTGATCCCAGCGTTGATTTTGCCATACTGGAAACCGCCCGAGGTGGAATTCTCAAGCGCGGCTTGGGATACACTGAGTCAAATGTGAGTGCGTGCTTGAACGTAACAGCGGATCATTTGGGCCTACGAGGCATCGATACTGTTGAGCAATTAGCTAAAATTAAACGCGTGGTCGTCGAAGTCGCAAAAGACTGTGTGGTACTCAATGCTGATGATATTTTGTGCCTGCAAATGGCGGATTACTGCGAAGCTGAACACATTTTCTACGTAACGATGAACCCAGGGCATGGCTTAGTGAGGGAGCATATCCGCAGAGGCGGCTTAGCAGCGGTGCTAGAAAAGGGCATAAATGGCGACATGATAACCATTTATGATAAAGGTGCGCATATTCCTCTGTTATGGACACACCTGATACCTGCCACAATTGAAGGAAAGGCGCTGCACAATGTGCAAAATGCCATGTTTGCTGCCGCCATGGCTTACAGCTTTAAAATTTCTTTGGAAGACATTCGCCAAGGCTTACGCATTTTTAATACCTCTTTCTATCAAGCTCCAGGCAGACTGAATATTTACGATGAACATCCATTCAAAGTTATTCTTGATTATGCCCATAACCCTGCCGCTATTCAGACCATTACTGATCTAGCCCTAAGACTGGATATCACAGGAAAACGACGTATTGTGATGGCCATGCCGGGTGACAGACGCGACGAAGATATAATTGAAGCGGCTAACATTACCGCAGAAGGGTTTGACTCGTTTATTTGTAAAGCCGATGACGACAGACGTCGCCGTGGCTTTGACGAAGTACCACAATTGCTCAAGCAAACTCTACTTGCAGCGGGTATCAGTGAAAGTGACATTCAAGTGATCCCGTCCGAAGAAGAAGCAATAGAAAGCGCTTTAAACCAATGTGAAAAGGGCGATCTACTGATTATTTTGGGAGATGACATCACTCGCTGCTGGAAACAAATAGTGCATTTCAATGCTGAAGAAGGCGACGCGACGACAGAGGATGAGCCGTCACATACTTATCCTGAAAAACTCTATGAGCCCATCGAACATAAATTTGAACTGGCTGAAGGTCAGCGTCTTGTGCATGATGAACGTGGTGTGCGCTTAATAGTGGAACATGATGAAGAGTCTGACTAAGCGTCTGATAGACAACTTGATGAATTCTTTGATCAATAGCGCGGGAATGAATACGCCATGTTAGAGCTTGATGAAGTTAGGCGGCTCACTGGGCCGAACCTTTTATGGGATAAACCCGGGGCGATAGTTGACGTGTTACTCACTGAAGCTGACAAACCTGAGGTGCTTGCGCATTGGAACAAATGGATAGAGCGCCTGCTAACCGACTTTGGCTGGCAAGCGCAATCTCATACCTACCGAGAGCATGAGCACGGCTTCAACTTTGCGATTAGTGCGCCTATCGACGCCCTATATACTGCATGCGAAGTCGCTGAACTGGCGTGGCATTGCTGCGCCAGTGAAGTTCAACAGCAAGCGCTGCCCGATTGGAAGGAGCGAATGCGTGCACTTCGCGCTGAGCTAGTACAAGAACAAAATCCCTTGATGCTAAGCATTATCGAGAATGCTGGTCATCATAATGTGAGTTGTTTGTTCGATGATGATGAACTGAGTTTAGGCATGGGAGCGCAGCAAGATAGGTGGCCAGTGGACGAACTTCCCCTGGTGGATAAAATCGACTGGGCAAAATACCAACACATACCCTGTGCATTTATTACCGGCACCAACGGTAAATCGACTTGTGTGCGGCTCGCATCGCAAATAGCCAAAGCACAGGGCATTTGCGCGGGTGTAACCTCCACTGATTTTATTCGCGTGGGGGATGTAATCATCGAGCACGGTGATTATTCTGGCCCAGGTGGGGCGCGCATGTTATTACGCGATAAACGAACCGAGATGGCATTTTTAGAGGTCGCCCGAGGGGGTATTTTGCGCCGTGGCTTACCTGTTCATCATGTTGATGCCGCGCTGATTACAAATGTCGCTAGCGATCATCTTGGACAGTACGGAATTTATACCGTTGAAGCCCTAGCACAGACCAAATTCGTGGTAGCAAAAGCGCTGAGTAAGGACGGAGTATTGGTTGTTAACGCCGATAACGATTTAGTTGTACAGCACGCTAAAACCCTTAAAAATAACCTGTGCTGGTTTAGCTGCGGCGAATTCAATTCTGAAGTTCAGCAACAGATATCAACCGGAGGCCGTGCTGTTTTTGTGCGCTCTGGTGAGGTGTATTATCACCAAAACGGTGAGTATCAGGCTATTTGTAATATCCACGACATTCCTATGACGCTGCAAGGTGCAGCATCGCATAATGTCCAAAATGCGCTGGGTGTGGTGGGGCTGTGTAAGGCGCTTGGCTTGTCAAATGAAGCGATCGTAAGCGGTTTGAAAAATTTTGGCAGCGATGCGTTAGATAATCCAGGCCGTGGCAATATTTACAACATCAATGGCAGTCAGATCATTGTCGACTTTGCCCACAACGAGCATGGCATGAAAGCGGTAGTGGACATGGCGCGGCACATGCCAGCCAATAAATATGTTGCGATGTTCAGTCACGCAGGGGATCGCAGTGATCAGGAAATTTTCGCCCTGACCGATGCAGTGCTTGGGCTAAATGCAGCGCTGTATATTCCAGCTGAGGTTGAAAAATATTTACGCGGTCGTCAGCCAAACGAAGTGTCATCCCTTGTGCAACAGCATTTGATGAGCGCTAATGTTCCAGGGCAACAGATTATGCTTGCTGCTAGTCCACTGGAGGGAGTGAAAACTGCCTTAGCCCATGCATCGCCTGGGGATGTGGTGTTACTGTTTGTACTCGACCAACGTCAAGAAATCCATGAATGGTTGAGTCATTTAGCAGACTAGAGATGCAGCGGATAGCCATTCAACATAGCTCGTTTATACAGAGCTCATTGATGGCCTACGCGTGCTCAATGTGCGGAGTGGGAAAGCGCAAGCTGATTTTTGCTCCGCCTAGCTCACTGTCCTTAATCGTCAATGTGCCTTGATAGGCATCCACCAAATCAGCCACCACGGCCATGCCGATCCCTTGGCCTTCTTTGTAGCTGTCAAGGCGGGTGCCTCTGTTGAGTAATAGTTGGCGTTTTTCGATCGGGATGCCTGGCCCGTCGTCTTCCACATCAATAAATACAAACTTTTCGTGCGCCACAATATCAACACGAACCTTGTGCTCTGCTGCTTTACAGGCGTTATCCAATAGGTTGCCCAATAACTCCATTAAATCTGTACTATCGCCGTAAAATTGCGCCGGAGTATCACCGTTAACTTGCTCGATTTTAAGCTGCTTTTGGGCGTGCACTTTATTCATAGCGTTGATGAGTTTGCTTAAAACAGGGGTTATCTCTACCGCTTGCTCCCAGGCTGCGCTACTACCTGCTACTGCGCGCTTTAGTTGGCGCTGAATTTGTAAATCAATTTGGTTGATGGGCTCTCTAGCATCATCGGGCAGTGCTGTATTGCCTGATAACACGGCTAGCGGGGTTTTCAGGCCGTGGGCTAAATCACTTAAGCTGTTCTTATAGCGGCTGCGCTGTTGTTGTTCGGTGGCGAGCAGGTGATTAATACTGCTTTTTAGTTTCTCAAGCTCAGGGGGATAGGTTTGGCTGATGTGTTGAATGTGACCGGCTTCCGCTTGTTTGATTTGTTTGATCAAGCGGTTAATCGGCCATAATGCGGCGTTCAAACTCAGCAGCAGTAACCCAAGCAATACCAAAGCGATTAAGCTTAACCAGCGCCACAGCGTAGTGATAAAGGCTTGTTCTTGAACATTATATGCGTTTTTATCTTGCAGAATATGGAAACTCACTGGAACGAAATAACCGCCAGCATCGAACTCTGCTGTATAGGCAAATAAAAAGTACGGCTCAAGTAATGCATATTCTTCATCGAAGCGCTCTTTACCCACTTCCGGCGCATAAAATTCGGGCATGACCTGCCAATTGAGGGTCGATAACGAGCGCCACACCATCTCATCGTCAACCTTGATAAACGCGTACAAGCCTGAATCTGGGATGTTGAGCTGATCGTTAAAGAGGTGCTCAGGCATGACCGGTTGCGTGCCAGACATTTCAAATTCAGAAATCAGCGTTAAGCTTTGCACCCGCAATTGCTGCTGCATTGATTCACTTAAACTGCTGGTAAATGCACTCTCAAGGGTAAATGCGGCCAGCGGAATGAATACAACCAATACCAACAGGGCAGCGGCAAAGCTGCGAAGGCGTAAGGATAAATTGCGCACCCGTTAGACTTGGAATTCTCGACTGATGCGATAACCACGCCCGCGCATGGTTTCAATCGGGTTGATGCTTCCTTGTGGGTCGAGTTTTTTACGTAAGCGGCCAACGAATACTTCAATGACGTTGCTGTCTAAATCAAAGTCTTGATCGTATATGTGTTCCGTAAGCTCAGTTTTTGACACCACCTTTTTTGGGTTGAGCAACAGGTATTCAAACACCTTATATTCATAGGCCGTAAGTTCAATATCTTTGCCGCTGACGCTGACTTGCTCGCTTAAGGTATTTAGGCTGATGGGGCCAAGTTCAATCGTGGGGTTAGCTTGACCGGCAGAGCGCCTAATAAGCGCTTTAACGCGGGCGAGTAATTCTTCGTTTTGAAATGGCTTAGTCAGGTAGTCATCGGCGCCGGCATCGAGTCCTTCGACTTTTTCTTGCCAACGATCACGCGCGGTTAAAATGAGGATAGGGCAGGTGACATTATTTTTTCGGGCTTTTTGAATAACTTCAAAGCCATCCATAACAGGCAAACCGATATCGATAATCGCCAAGTCGTATGGGTGTTCACTTAACAAAAACAGTGCTTTGGCGCCATCATCGGCTAAATCAACACTGTAGCCATGGGTTTGTAAAAGTGTGTCTAACTGAGTTAATAAACGGCTGTCGTCCTCGACAATTAAAATGCGCATTAGTCGTCCTTCTTACCACTTTTTACAACTCGACCTGAGCGTTTATCAACGTCAACGTTGACCACACGCCCTGATTTTTGCAGTACTTTTACGCGGTATTTATTTTTACTTTGGTCAACTTTCAATACACGACCTTGTACCTGCTGCTGGGCTTTTTGAGCAGCTTGGTTTTTATCTATTTTAGCGCTGTCGTCTTGGGCATAGGCATGACCTAACAAACCCGATGAAAGACTGAGAAATAAAATAAATAGTGTATTTTTGGCGATATGTTTCAACGATTGACCCCATTCACAAACGGTTACGGATAGTTTAGCGCAATCAATACCTTGGTGGAAATACTTCTACTTAAATCAACATCCCAAGCAGGTATAAAGTCCCTTAGAGGTAAAGCGCGCCAGTGACGAAGTTTGCTTCGAGAGTAAGCTTACGGGCTGTTAGCTGAATTGTGCCTGAATTGAATATGCATTATCTGAGTGTGCAAGAGCTGAATAAGCCGCGAAGAACGTACTTACGAATTATGGGCGATAGTGAAAAGCCAGAGCGAACCGATTAAAAATCGACCTTCTTCCTAAGCTGCTTCTTTTGCCCAGATTTCTTTTTGGTCTCGACTCTGCGCACTTGTGAACCTTTGGTAGGTTTTGTGGCTTTGCGGGGTTTTTGCACGACGGCAGCGTCACGCACAATAGCGGCCAAACGCTCTAGGGCGTCTTGTCGATTCATTTCTTGGGTACGATGGGCTTGGGCTTTTAATACTAATATGCCGTCTTGGGTTATGCGCTTATCGTTACTGTTTAACAACTGCTCTTTATAAAACTCAGGTAAAGATGACGCTTTAATATCAAAGCGTAAATGAATGGCGCTTGATACTTTATTGACGTTTTGACCGCCCGCACCTTGAGCACGAATAGCCGTTAGTTCAACTTCGTGATCTTGTAGCGAAATATAGCTTTTGATAAAAATCATTTTGTTGTCCTTTTACTGCAATGGCTTTACGTGGTGCTTGGCTAACGCGCTAAAGAATACGAGGCCGATTCGAAGGGAACTACGAATGGCCTCGCACACATTGTTGTATGTTAAATGCGTTACGGCAGAACCTTAATATAGGGTTTTACCGTGACGTTCTTGTACACGCCTGCATCCATATATGGGTCAGCATCGGCCCAGGCTTGGGCATCCTCTAAACTTGGAAACTCAGCGATAACCACAGAGCCAGTGAAACCCGCCTCGCCAGGATCCTTGCTATCAATAGCAGGACAAGGGCCTGCAACCAATAAACGCCCCTCATCACTTAGCTGTTGTAAACGGGCTAAGTGGGCAGCGCGTGCTTGTTTGCGAAGTGGCAAACTGTTTTCTACGTCTTGTGAATAAACTACATACCACATGGGCTTTCCTTATTTTTTAGTTGCTTGTTTCATGGCGCTAACAAACTCACGAAGCTTGCTAAGCATCACCTCAGGCTGAGACAGGTTTTGTTCAATGATATTCACTGTCGCTGAGCCTGAAATGGCGCCGGCTGCTCCTGCAGTGATCGCTTCTTTGACTTGCTCAGGTTTAGAGATGCCAAAGCCTAATAGTGGTGGAGCCACCTTGTACTGGGTTAACTTGGCAATCAACTCACTGGCAGGAATGGTGGCAGCTGTTTCAGCCCCTGTGACTCCAGCGCGGCCAAGTAAGTAGGTGTAACCTTGTGATTTTTGACCGATTTCGGCCAAGGTCTCATTACTGGCGTTAGGCGGAGCAATCAGGATTTGCTTAATACCCGTTTCGTTGGCAATAGCAATAAAGCGGTCTGCTTCGCGAAGTGGCACATCCGCAATCAGAATCGAGTCAACACCTGCATTAGCCGCATCGTTATAGAATTTTTCAAGACCGGGTTTGATGACCAAGTTGCTATAAAGCAACAAGCCAATAGGTGTATCAGGATAGATCTCACGGAATTGGCGTATCACCTCAAAACAATCACTGGGGTGAATTTTATGACTCAGGGCTCGAATGCTCGCCTGCTGAATCGTAGGGCCATCGGCAATAGGATCTGAGTAGGGGATACCTAACTCTAGTGCATCAGCGCCGCCTTCGGCCAAGGCTTTTAAAATCTCTAAGGACGTAGCTATGTCAGGGTCACCTAGCATCACGAAAGGTACAAATGCGCCCTCATTCGCTGCATCTAAACGGGTGAACATATCGGCGTAACGGTCGTCGTTACGATCCCCGTTACGGAAGTTTTGATTACTCATTGGTTTGGCCTCCCAAAATGCTGTGTACGTGGGCTAAATCTTTGTCGCCACGACCGGATAAATTAACCACTATGATGGTGCCATCTTCGGCTTCATCTGCCATGTTTAAGGCATGCGCTAAGGCGTGTGATGATTCAAGGGCCGGAATGATACCTTCTTTGCGGGATAATAATTGAAATGCATAAAGCGCTTCGTCATCGGTGACAGCGGCATAAGTGGCGCGGCCAATATCGTGTAGATGAGCGTGCTGCGGGCCAACAGCGGGATAATCAAGCCCTGCAGATACTGAATATGACTCTTCAATTTGGCCGTCTTCATCCTGCATGATGTAGCTGTATGCACCGTGCAAAATACCTGTGGTGCCTTTACCGATAGCAGCGCCATGTTCAGCCGTGTGCAAGCCTTTACCTGCTGGCTCAACACCAATTAACTGCACGCTTGGCTCGTCAATAAAGTCAGCGAACATACCAATGGCGTTTGAACCTCCGCCCACGCAGGCGACTACCGCGTCAGGTAAGCGACCTTCTTTGGCCATAATTTGCGCGCGCGTTTCTTCGCCTATCATACGGTGGAATTCACGCACTATGGTCGGGAATGGGTGAGGGCCAGCCGCGGTGCCGAGCAAATAGTGAGCTTTGTCATACGTTGCAGACCAGTCACGCATAGCTTCGTTAACGGCATCTTTTAAAGTGCCTGAGCCTGCGTTTACAGGGATGACTTCTGCGCCCATTAAACGCATTCTAAATACGTTTGGTGCTTGGCGCTCAACGTCTTTAGCTCCCATATAAATACGTGCTTTTAGGCCTAAAAGCGCGCACGCTAAAGCCGTGGCCACACCGTGTTGCCCGGCACCTGTTTCGGCGATAACTTCTGTTTTACCCATGCGCTTGGTCAGTAGTGCTTGACCTAGCACCTGGTTGGTTTTATGAGCGCCGCCATGAAGTAAGTCTTCACGTTTTAAATACAATTTCACATTTGGGTTGGACACCAGATTACGTGACAAGGTCATTGCCGTGGGGCGACCAGCGTAATCGGTAAGTAATTCCATAAACTCTTTTTGGAATTCAGGATCGCTTTGGGCGTCAATAAACGCTTGCTCTAGCTGATCAAGCGCGGGAATAAGCAGTTCTGGTACGTACATACCACCGAACTGTCCGAATTTGCTCTCTAAATGATTCATAATAATTTCTCGTCTTTAAATCGTTAAAATATGGGCTGTTCGTTTCGCTTTGAGCTAATACGCGCGTAATTTTTCAAACACGCTCTGCAGCTTTTTCTCGGACTTTTTGCCAGGGGCGTCTTCTACGCCAGAGTTTAAATCGATTCCACCGAGGCCAAGTGCAGCAGCTTGTTGCACATTATCTGGGTTGATACCACCGGCCAGAATGATTTTGCTGCGGGTTTGGGCACTAAGGGCAGCCTGCGCGAACAATTGCCAGTCAAACGCCTGGCCTGTGCCTCCGCTTTGTTCGCCAACTTTGCAATCTAATACAAAACGATCAACGTTCTGTTCATCAAGGGCGGGTAGGGTATGAGTGATCCCCTTGGCTAACCAGATTTGGCAATCAGTCAAATTCGCATTATTAAGCGCACTGCGCAGTTCATTAATGTAGGACTGTGACTCACTGCCATGCAGTTGTACCGCAGCTAGGCCAAGGGTGTTTGCGTACTCAACGACCAGTGCAACGTTGGCATCAACAAACACGCCAACGTAGTTAAATGGAACCGCAGCCACTATGTCTTTGGCGTCATCAAGTGATAAGTAACGCTTTGATTTCTGTGCAAAGATAAGCCCAGCATAACTGGCGCCCATTTTTGCTACATCCGTGGCGTCTTTTGCTCGGGTCATACCGCATACTTTGATTATGCCATATACCAAACGTTTTACCGCTTGGGTGACATTATCTTGGGCCATCAATGCACTGCCTACCAAGAAACCGTCAACAATAGGTGATAAACGGCGTACGTCTTGATGGGTATAAATACCCGATTCTGAAATAATCACATGTTCGTGGGTGGCTTGGTTTACCAGCGGCACTAATTTCTCAGTGGTGGCTAAATCTGTGCTCAAGTCACGCAAATCTCGGTTGTTGATGCCGATAATATTGGCTTTGAGAGCAACTGCGCGATGAGCTTCTTCTTCGTTGCTCACTTCGGTAAGTACATCAAGGCTAAGGCTGTGGGCGATATTGGCTAATTCAAGATATTCATCGTCAGTCAGTACTGACAGCATCAATAAAATAGCATCGGCGTTGTGATAGCGGGCCAAGTAAACTTGATAAGGATCAACGAAAAAGTCTTTATTAATCACGGGCTGGGTTACCCGCTCGCGAACATACTCTAAATACTCGAACTTTCCTTGAAAGTACTTTTCGTCAGTCAGTACTGAAATGCACGCGGCGTAAGGTAAGTAGGCTTCAATGATCTCATCTAAATTAAAGTGCTCTCTTATTAAACCTTTGGATGGAGAGGCTTTTTTACATTCTAAAATGTAGCCTGCATTGGGCTGATTGAGCGCATCAAAAAAGCTACGCTGTGATGGCTGTAAACCATCAATAAAGCTTGCCAAAGGTAAATCAACTTTGCGCTGGGCAATTTCTTGGCGTTTATCGGCAACAATTTTTTCTAATACATTGGCCATTTAACTTCCTTTAAATAATGTCGTGGCTGCGGCTAACCGCAGAGGAGGCTTCAATTACCTGTAAAGGACGCTTGGCTTGCATGGCGTCAATCGCCATTTTTGCCCCTTGTTGGTAAGTTTCAGCGTGGCCACATAATTTAATCAGAGCGCCCGCATTCATCGCCACCGCCGCTTCATGGGCAGCTTGGCCTTCACCGGCGAGCACATCTTGGATCAGCTGTTTATTTTCATCAGGCACACCACCTTCAATGGCGGCTAATGGATATTCTTCAAGGCCAAAATCACTGGGTGACAGGGTATATTCATTTAAGGCGTCCCCATCAATCTCGACTAACATAGAAGGGCCATGCACAGCGAGTTCGTCTAATCCGCAGCCGTGAACCACTAGTGCCTTTTTGTAACCCAGTAGCTGCAATGTACGTGCAAAAGGCATAACTAGTTCAGGCGCATATACACCTATCATCATGTGAGTGGGCTGCATCGGGTTAACTAAGGGGCCCAGCAAGTTGAAAATGGTACGGGTTTTTAAGGCGGTGCGAACCGGCATGGCGTGTTTGATACCCGCGTGGTAAACAGGAGCAAATAAAAAACATAAGTTTGACTTGTCTAAACATTCCCGCGCGACCGCTGGCGACATATCAAGCTTCATACCAAAGGCATTGAACAGATCCGCTGAGCCTGACTTGCTCGACACACTGCGATTACCGTGTTTGGCCACTTTTACACCACAACTGGCAGCCACTATGGCCGCCGCGGATGAGATGTTAATCGTGTTGTGACCGTCTCCACCAGTGCCGACGATATCGGCAAAATCATATTCTGGGCGCTTTATTGAGCTAGCGTTCTGGATCATAGCTGTCGCTGCACCAGCAATCTCTTCAGGGGTCTCGCCCTTTATTTTTAATGCCGTTAACAACGAAGAGAGCACGATATTGTCTACCTGGCCGGTCACTATTTGACTGAATACATCAGTGGTTTCGTTCTGGTTCAGGGCTTTACCTTGATAAAGCGTTTCAAGTAATGGAAATAGCATGATTGTCCTCTAATCGTTCGCTTGTTCTTGGGTGAGATAATCAATGCTTTGCATTAATAACTGGCTACCAAAAGCGGTTAAAATGGATTCGGGATGAAATTGAAAGCCCAGCATTCTATCTTGCTCGTGGCAAACTGCCATAGGCACAGCGTCAAATTGGGCTAAAACAGTCAATTCAGCAGGCATGTTACTGGCCATGAGTGAATGGTAGCGAGCAACAGGTAGCGGCTGTGGCAAGTTGGCGAACATTTTGTCGCCCTGATGAGTTATTAACGACGATTTACCGTGCATGACCACATTGGCGCGAATAATGTCGCCGCCGTATGACTCGACAATCGCCTGATGCCCCAAGCAAATACCTAGCACTGGAAAAACGCCTTTGACTAAGTTAATCAGCAGAGGCATGCAGCCCGCGTCTGCAGGAGCACCCGGCCCGGGTGACAATAATAGTATCACTTGGCTATGCTTGGCTTGTGCTTGCATCTTTTCAAAAATAGCGTTTGGAGACACCGAGTTTCGATACACGGTGAGCCCCATGCCCATAGTGCGCAGTTCATCCACCAAGTTATAGGTAAATGAATCAAAGTTATCGACTAAGAAAACGTGAGTGCTTTCTACTAAATCAGCATTCACTGAATCAATGCCCACTGAAGAAGTCTTATCCATAGAGGAGGGAGTCACTAAGCTCATTATTTTGTCTCCTTAGGTGTTTGCATTTGATTAGCTGGTACAGCGCTTGGCGCTTCATGAGAGGTGAGAATCGCGCGAATAACCGCTTGGGCTTTACCTCGGGTTTCATCTGCTTCTGATTGCGGGTCTGAATCGAATACCACGCCAGCGCCAGCTTGGATGTGAGCCGTGTTATTTTTGATAAAGGCTGAGCGAATAACGATACAGGTGTCCATGTCGCCGTGGCCGTTAACATAACCGACTGCACCGCCGTAACTGCCTCGGCGTTGCTGTTCTACTTCACGAATAAGGCTAGCAGCACTGACTTTTGGCGCGCCGACTAGGGTGCCCATGTTCATGCAAGCTTGGTACGCGTGCAGTGCATCTAAATCATCGCGCAACTGTCCAACCACTTTAGAGACTAAGTGCATGACGTGTGAATAGCGGTCGACTTTCAGTAAGTCTTTTAAGTGCCTTGTGCCGGGCTTTGATACTTTTGCTACGTCGTTACGGGCTAAATCTACCAACATTAAATGCTCAGACTTTTCTTTCTCGTCTTCGCGTAAATTAAGTTCAATACGACTGTCTAGATCTAAATTGATTGAGCCATCGGCGTGCTTACCTCTAGGACGCGTGCCGGCAATGGGGTAAATTTCTACTTGGTTGGTGTCTTTTAAATATTTAAGTGCTGACTCGGGGGAGGCACCAAACATGCAAAAATCGATGTCTTGCATGAAAAACATATACGGACTCGGGTTTTGTAACTTCAATGCTTTGTAGGCTTTACGTGGGTCAGGGCAGGGAAGGCTGAACGTACGTGATGGTACAACTTGGAAAATATCACCGGCCAAAATATGTTGCTTGAGGTTTTCTACGTCTTGAATAAATTCTTGGTCTGATTTGCTAATTTTTAAATCATCTGGCGCAACACTGGGTGATTCAAGCTCTGGCACGGGCATCGCTTTGCCCAGCTTGTGCTTTATTTGCTCTAAGCGCTGGCTGATGGCGAAATAATTATTACCGACATTTTTGCCGCTAAACACGCTGCCAATTAATTCGGTTTTCTTCGCTTGATGGTCAATTAAAAGTAAGGTTTCAGCGAGATAGAAAACAAAGTCAGGGCAGGTATTTTCGCTTTCACTCACCACTGGCAATTGCTCAAATGTGGCGAGTAAGTCATAAGCAAAGGCACCGCCTAAAAATAACGCTTCAGGATGAGGGCGAATAGCCACCACACGATTAATCAATAAGCGCAAAGCATCAAATACGGCTGGGGCCTTTAAACGGCTGTCTTCGTCTAGTTCGCCGTCACTGAAGGTAAACGTTAAAGTCACAGTGCGAGAATCTTCATCAAAGGTATGCTCAACACCTTGCGGGCAGTGTTCGATAAATAAAGGTAAAACAGCAGCCCCGTTATCGGTCAGCGCTTGGCAGGTCACCACAGGGCCATCGCATTGCAACTTGATGGCGGCATCTACCAGTATTAAACTTTTCAAATTATCTTTGCTGTCAATTTCTGCTGATTCAAGCAGCAAATTATGGGGCTGGCCTTGGCATAAATATTGATACGCTTGGAGTGGGTCGGCCACGTAATCAGCGGATAGTAGCAATGTTTCTACTTTGCCTGCTTGTTGTGTTAATTGCGCTAAGCTCATGATTTTTCTCGATAACCTTGTTTATAACCTGTTCTAGGTATTGACTTTATTGGGCATTAATCGGGTCGTAATTTTCAATCGGGCATAAAAAAAGCCCGTATTATACGGGCTTTTCTTGTTCAATCGCACAAATACATACGCTCACAGCCCGCTAGTTAGGGATGTGCCACCACCAAATTAAGTTAGTTGAAACGCGTAATACTGTATTCATGGGTATAAATTCTCGTTTTTATGCACGCAGAAATCATTGTTAGGCGTGCGAAAAATATATCGTTTGATAACAAACATTGTCCTTTTTTCAGGTTTTGTCTGCTATTCATCACCAAATGCGTATAATACACATTTCAGATGCATAGAAGAAAACAATTTTGCTTCTCTGTCAACACCCAATTTTGTAAACGTATCCTTTGGGTACTCGTTAAAAGGTCATATTTACTGTTTCATGAAAATCGATTTGCACTGCCATACGTACTATTCAGACGGTCAACTTTCACCTGTTGAGCTTGTGGATCGCGCTAATAATATGCAAGTGGATGTGCTGGCTATTACCGATCACGATACCGTACAAGCTTTAGATGAAGCTAGAGCTCATCAGGCGAAGCAAAAACGTAAGATGCATATCGTTAACGGAATCGAGCTTTCGACTTCTTGGCACAATTTCGATATTCATATTTTGGGCTTAAATGTAGACAAAGACGATGAGGTGTTTCGCCAGCGCTTAGTTGAACAAAAGAACGAGCGAGATGCCCGAGCACAAAAAATGTCAGACAAACTGGCCAAAGCTGGGGTTGAAAATGTGCTCGATGATGCAAAATTATTAGCGGGTGAGGGCCAGCTGACCCGTGCCCACTTCGCCCGAGTGTTAGTTGAGCGCAAAGAAGTGCGAGACTTTGAGGGCGCCTTTAAAAAATACTTAGGCAAGGGTAAACGCGCCCATGTTAAGCCCCAGTGGATTACAATTGAAGAAGCCATTGAGTGGATCCACGATGCAGGGGGCAAAGCGGTATTAGCACACCCTGGGCACTATGACATGACCACCAAGTGGCTACGTCGATTAGTCCTTGAATTTAAACAAGCAGGGGGAGATGGCATTGAAACCACCCATGCCCGCATTAATCCTGAAAAACGTAAGTTGATTGTTGAATTAGCCATGGAGCATAATTTACAGGCATCTGCGGGATCTGATTTTCATTTTGTCAGTCGCTGGACTGAATTGGGTAAAAACTTGGGGGTGCCAGAACACCTGACCCCTATTTGGCATGACTGGTCATTTGTAGACTAGTCAATTGAAACAACATCTAACGCATAATAACGCGTTTAACTTACTGGGAAGTAACGATTATGAGCCAATTTTTTTATATTCATCCTGACAACCCTCAAGCGCGTCTCATTAAACAGGCGTGTGAGTTAATTCATAATGGCCAAGTGGTGGTGTATCCAACAGATTCTGGCTACTCCATTGGCTGTCATATGGATGACAAAAGCGCTTTGGAGCAAATCTGTCGTATTCGCCAAATCGGTAAAGATCATAATTTCACGTTGATGTGCCGCGATATGTCTGAGCTGTCAGAATATGCACAGGTCGACAACGCCGCATTTCGTATGATCAAAAACAACACGCCTGGGCCATACACCTTTATTTTAAAGGCGACTAAAGAAGTGCCCAAGCGCTTGCAAAATCCTAAGCGCCGTACCATAGGTATTCGTGTGCCAGACAACGCCATCGCCTTAGCCTTGCTTGAAGAACTAGGTGAGCCGCTGATGTCGACCACGCTTATTTTGCCAAACGCAATCGTTGCTGAGTCTGATCCTGACGAAATTCGCGACAAACTTGAGAAGCAAGTAGGGCTGATTATTCACGGTGGTTTCTTAGGAGAGCAGCCCACGACTGTGATTGATTTGTCGGATGGCGAGCCTAGGATCATTCGTGAGGGCAGCGGCGACGTTAGCCCGTTTAATTAATCGCGCTGTTGCTAATAAATGAATATTGATAAAACGCTTCAAACTGCACAGCAGCAAGAAGCGACGAACCAAGGTCAAGGCGTACAGCAGCCTTTGCCCTTGGCGTTTATCAATGGACAAGCCTTTACTGAACATCCTGAAGATTTATACATTCCGCCAGATGCATTAGAGCTGATCTTAGATGCATTTGAAGGACCACTGGATTTGCTGCTGTATTTAATACGTAAGCAAAAGTTCGATTTGGTTAATTTGCCGGTTTACGAAATAACCAAGCAATACATGTTGTACGTTGACATGATGAAAGACTTAAAGCTTGAATTAGCGGCTGAGTACCTGTTGATGGCTGCGATTTTAGCCGAGATAAAATCTCGTTTACTGCTGCCTAAACGACCGGATGCAGAAGAAGACGAAGATGATCCAAGGGCTGAGCTGATTCGGCGCTTACAGGAATATGAGCTGATAAAAAGTGCGGCCCAAGAATTAGATGCAGTGCCTCGTTTAGAGCGGGATGTATTCGGCGCCCAAGCACAAACCAGTGAATCTGTGGCACCGATTAAAATTCTGCCAAAAGTAAACTTGCAAGATTTGGTGACAAGTTTTCAAAATGTATTGCAGCGCGCCAGTGCTTTCGAGCATCACTCTATTGCCCCTGAGGCATTATCGACAAGGGAGCGAATGGCGTTGATTTTAGAAAAGCTCAACAGTCATGAATTCACCGGCTTTGATTGTTTTTTTCAGGCCAGTGAAGGCCGCGCTGGTGTGGTAGTGACGTTCCTTGCGATACTAGAGTTGTGTAAAGAGCAGTTAGTTGAACTGGTCCAAAGTGAGCCAATGGCCAATATTCATGTAAAATTGCACGCAGGAGAGACCCTGTAAATGGCAAAAATATCTTCGCTACAGTTGAAGCAATTGATTGAGGCCGCGGTGTTTGTATCTGACGGGCCCCTTAGCCAAGAACATTTGCAAGATACAGTGTTAAGTGGCCTTAAAGTGAGTAAAAAAGCGCTCAAACAAGCCATTGAAGAATTGCAGGTAGAATATCAATCTCGCGGAGTGCAATTGGTTGAGGTCGCCAGTGGCTATCGCTTTCAATCAATGGATAGCTTAGGACCATGGCTAAGCAAGCTGTGGCAAGAGCAAGCGCCGCGATATTCAAGAGCACTGCTGGAAACCTTGTCAATGGTGGCCTATCGCCAACCTATCACGCGAGGCGAAATCGAAGATGTACGTGGTGTTGCCGTGAGTAGCAATATCATGAAAACCTTAATCGAGAGGGATTGGGTGAAAGTGGTAGGGCACAAAGAAGTGCCGGGACGCCCAGCCTTGTATGCAACAACAAAAGGATTTTTAAACTATTTTTCGTTAAAAAGCTTGAAAGACTTACCCAGTCAAGATGCCTTCGATGCGAGTAATAGCCAAGATGAGCGCCGTGTCATCACTGAACCTAACGAAAGTGCTAACAAGCAAACTAATTCGGTTTCAGATGCAAAGAAAGCAGGTGAGCAATCAACTGACGAGAATCTATCGGCAAAAGAACAAATACCGTCAGACCAAGCACAAGAGACTAAGCTTGATAATACTGACAACCCTAATCAAAGAGAGCAGTTACACTAATGAGTGAAAAATTACAAAAAGTCCTAGCCAATGCTGGTGTGGGCTCCCGTCGTGAGATGGAAAAATGGATAGCCTCTGGGCGCATTTCGGTTAACGGAAAAGTCGCCACCTTGGGAGACCGCGTCGAGCCTCTAGATCAGCTTCGCGTTGATGGCAACCTTATCACCGCCGCGGCAAAAAGTACGATATGCCGGGTATTGATGTACAACAAACCCGAAGGTGAGTTATGCAGCCGAAAAGATCCTCAAGGCCGCCCAACTGTATTCGACCGTTTGCCTAAAATTCAAAATGGTCGTTGGATAGCCGTAGGGCGCTTAGACATCAACACCAGTGGCTTGTTGTTGTTCACTAACGACGGTGAGCTAGCCAACCGTCTAATGCACCCCAAGCATGAAATTGAGCGTGAATACGCGGTTCGTGTTTTTGGAGAAGTAGACGACGACATGATTAAACGTCTAAAAAAAGGCGTTGAACTAGAAGACGGTGTATCCAAATTTACCGAAGTGCGCAAACGTCCAGGTGATGATGAAAGTCTGAATAGTTGGTACAACGTGAGCCTATCTGAAGGGAAAAACCGTGAAGTTCGCCGATTGTGGGAATCTCAAGGCTTGCAAGTTAGCCGCCTAATTCGTGTGCGTTACGGAACCTTGAATTTGCAAAATCGCCTGCCTCAAGGCGGTTGGATTGAGTTGCCACTTACCGATCTGAATACTTTGCGTAAAAGTGTGCAACTAGATTTAGAGCAAGAATCATTAATTGAGGACAAGCAAACTAAATTGGATCATGTGCGCTTGAGTCGCATGCGCCGTTCAGTGCAAAAGCACAAGGTTAATCAAGGTCGCGCCAAAGCAAGACCGAAAAAGAAGTAGGGCGCTCTATACTTCCTATTGCAGCGCGCAGTTCGCTGATCTTTCCATTGCGCGTAACAGCAGAATAGCTGGCGGGTTGTCAGTATCACTAGCAACCCGCTTTGCTGCTTCACTTCGTTCAAGGCAAACCTGCATTCCCTTTCACACCTGCTATAGAGTCGCTAGCTGCACACCAATTGCCCCTAAAACGAAGGCATTTAGGCGGTTAAACCAGCGCCAAAACTTGGGGCGTTCCATCCATCTTGCACATTTCGATGTTAAGCCACTTAACCCGATAAACCACACGACAGACGCCAGGATCGCACCGATGACGAACCACCATTTCTCCTGCTGCCATTGCCCCGCAAGATTACCCATTAATAAAATGGTATCAATGTAAAAATGCGGGTTTAACCAGGTGACGCCCAAGGCGGTTAACAAAGCACGGTAAAATGGTGTTTTTGTATTAGAAAGTGCAATGATCATTGCATCATCCGCCATAGACGCTTTGAGTTTATTAAAGGCCAGCCATAACAAAAAGATGACCCCAGACCATTTTGTTACCGTTACCAGTGTAGGATGCTGCTGCAGTAGCAAACCAAACCCCATCGCCCCAACACTAATAGCAATCGCGTCACTGATAATAAACAGAGCAACAAACAAACCGGCCCATTGGCGTTTTAAAGATTGCTCTATCAAAAAACTATTTTGTGCACCCACTGCGATGATGAGCGTCCCGCCCATCAAGAAACCACTTACCGCTGCTGTCATCATATTTAATATCACTACATGTTTTAACTTTAGGTTGATCATAACGGGGGCTTGGGTTTAAATTAAATTAATAATATTTTTTATTGATTAATTTAATTTATGTTGGATTATGACGCACTGCACTGCTTAAGCGAGGTGCTACGTTATGGGAGCTTCGATAAAGGGGCGCAAGCATTGCATCTTACTCAGTCTGCGGTTTCTCAGAAGATTAAGCGGCTGGAGTTGCAGGTAGGTAGTCCCGTTTTGGTGCGCACCAAACCTCTAAAGCCGACGCCACTAGGTCAACAATTACTGGCACATGTGCAAAGAGTAAACGTGCTGGAAGAACAGTTAAGCGTTCGCACTGGCATTTCAGATGAAGCATCCCCGTTGAGTATTGCCATAAATAATGACGTACTGGCCACTTGGTTTAGCGATGTAATGTCGCGTTTTAGTTTTAGGTGTGCAAACCCTGTGCATATTTTTAATGCGGATCAGACCCAAACGCGAACACTTCTTCAACAGGGAAAGGTGATGGGCTGCATTAGCCAAACGGGCACACCGATAACAGGTGGCGAGTCTGCTCGATTAGGAAATATGAATTATCAGCTTTACGCGTCTCCTGCCTACATAGCGCGATACCTGAGCAAAGGCCTATCACCAGATGAAGTCTTTTCGTCTCCTGGATTACTCTATGACGAATTCGACGTTGCGCTATTGACGCAATACCAGAGTGAATGCCTAGGCGTTGCCCCAACACTTAAGCATTGCCATTGGTATCCGTCTTCCTATGGTTTTTTGCAAATGGCCGTTGCAGGTGTTGCTTGGGCATTATTGCCTGTACTGCAAGTGAAACATGAAGTCGCTTCAGGGCAGTTGGTGCCCCTCTTTCCAGATAAACACCTTGCTGTCCCGCTGTTTTGGCACTGGATTGAACTTGAATCGGATGCGCTCGGGGAGCTTAGTCAATGCATAAAGGACGTCGCGAAGAAACAATTGCTTTAATAAGCTAGCCGGAATATCTGCACTAAAACTTGTACAGAAGTAAAACTTATAGAGACACCCATGTTTAAAATTTAAAATTTAAAATTTTTCTCCAGGCTTATAAAGGACTATTGGAACATTTTTAAAATGTGGCTAACTAATCGGCAGCAGTGCCTTTTTCTACTACAAAATCAGCAAAACGGACTTGTTCTTCTTCTGAGCGCAAACTGTCGCCATCTGCTAACGAGCGATAAATTTCCCATTTAGGTCTCACAAAGTCTTCACTTGATACACCGCGCCACATATCGATAACGGGCTCATTAATATCAACTAAAATAGCATTGTCTTGCATGCGAGATATTTGCATGTAAAAAGCACCTTCTTCGGCAAAGGTCGCTTGTACTGTGATATTTAGCCACTCGTCAGTGATGGATGACCAGTCGGCTTTTATTAAGTAAATGTCGCTGGTACTTGTGCCATCAGCGTTAAACCCTTTGCTATTGTCTTGGCTAAAGTTTTTGGCTTTTAGCTGGAAAAAGTGGCTGAATTTTTTCGATAATTCTAGTTCATTTGATATTTTAAATTTCCAACTAAACTGCATCGTTTCGCCTTGGTAACCTTTGAGTGCGGTAGGCGACTTGTCATAGGTTTTTATTTCATTGCGTTGTCGGTCAGACTCAACGCCTTTATTGAAATCTTATGTTTTATGCGCCAAAAACACGAAGTGGGAACCCACCATGTTATCGCTATCTTCAACAATATGCGCAACCTCTGTGTGGTCGGTCGGGTACATATCAGGCGCCTCAATCGACCCTGCAGCAAAAACATTCTCAATTAGGTCATAAGCACTCAAGCCTGCGTTTGGCCCATCAGCAGATAGGGTGAAGCTCGATACGCTGTCAAAGGAATTAAACGGCGAGGTGACGCTTTGATCATCAGGTGAGCCTTCCTCGTTTGTGTTGCTGGTTATGGTTTGATCTTGTGTTGTAGCAGTTGTTGTGGAAAGTGAGTCCCCAGAGCCACCGCAACCCCATAACGCAGACGCGCATACCGCGCTTAAACATAAGTGAACTAAGTGCTTTTTTATCATTATTTTCCACATAGTAGAGTAATATCGTGCTGTTGTTTATTTCGTCAAGACAGTATGTTAATTGAGCAAGAAGCGGGCAACATGACGCTCGGGCCATTTCGCGCCCAGCTTGGTTAACGCTATGGCGCAAATCATCAGAATTGGACAGCAAGGGGCTTGAATTAGCTGGGTTACTCCGCATGTTTATTGCAGGCGAAAATATAAACGGGAGGGGCTTTATGATAACGCAGTTACCTGAAAGCGAAGGTGCCACCATTGGGATTATGGTGACAGGTAAAGTTGATCAGGCTGAAGAAGAAAAGTGGAACAGCACTTTTAATGCATTGATCGCGCAGCACGATAAAATCAATGTCTTAGTCTTAATCGAAGATAACTTTGATATGGGTTTAAAGGCCGCTTATGAAGACCTAGAGTGGACGTTCGGTCATCTTAAGCATATAGATAAACTTGCCATTGTATCAACTCGTAGAGTGATAAAGTGGCTGGTAGAAATTGACAGCCCTTTTGCCAAAATGGTTAATATCGAGGAAAAGTATTTCGATGTAAACGAGCTAAACAAAGCATGGGCTTGGGTTAAAAGTAAATAGGGCTAACACGCCATATGTATCAGTAGTGGGGTCGAAACGCCAAGTATTATGCAATACAACAGGGTAAATAAAGGAAATCAATATGCAAAATTCCATACTGTTAAGTGAAATATTTGGCTGGATGTCATTGATCAATATTGGTTTGTTGAGTGTAGCTTCGTTGGCTTTAATATGGTGGGGAGACAAAATTACTTCCATTCATAGCAGGCTGTTTGGCGTTCCGGTACCTCGGTTAAAAAACATGTATATGAATTATTTGGCACAGTATAAATTGCTTATTTTTGTCTTTAACTTGATTCCTTATGTAGCATTAAAATTCATATATTGAATAAACATGCGCTACAAAGGCACGGGGCATGTTTTATACGAGTGGAATATCAGCCAACCTGAAGGTAAAAAATATTCGCTTTTACATTCAGTGTATGGTAATAAAATCTTTTACTAAGAATAGATTCACTCATGAGTAATAAAAGGACGCTGGCTGTATTATTTTTACTTTTCCTATGCCACGCATGCGCTACGGTGAAAACGCTCGCCCCCAAAGGAAATCACGTCGATATCGCCTACTATGATAAAAAGAGCTACTGTAATAGTATTCCGCGGGTATACAGCGGGCTCAGCCACAACGTTTGTTTAATGTACGGCGAGCCAAGTCAAACGCTAAATATGGGGGATTCCTTTAATGGGGTGCCTTATTTACTGATTGATAGCGCATTTTCTGCCGCTACAGACACACTTTTACTGCCTTACACCATCTACTCCCAAGCTACAAAAGGCTCGATTAAGGTTAATTAAACACTTTTGATTGCTACCAAATTTCAGGCTATTGAGCGTTCGATCTTTCTTGTTCTTATTCTTTGTTGTCTTCTGCCTCTTCCTGGGCTTTTTGTAATGATTTGTCTTTTCCTTTTGGATTTACAGCTGAAATTAGGCTTTTATTTTGTGCTTTGCTAAGCGGATAAATTCGGCTGATATTACATTTGAATCTGTGGTTATCTGGGGTAAATACGCTGTCAAATCCAGCACTTAAGGAATTAGGGATGCGGGAATAAACCAGAAGAGCAGGTGAGTAGTTTATATCGTTACAACGCATAGTGAGTTTGACCAGGTACGAGCGAAACGGAGATGTCCTTAATATAAGGTATTGATCGCTTAATGATGTCCAACTGTCTAAATCGAATGCGCTGATGGTATTGCGCGCTTCAAGCTGTTCCGTGGTAATGAATTTTTCGATAATGGCAGTCTTTTCAGGATCGGATAATCGATTCGATGCACAGCTGGCTAATGCTAGCAACATTCCCATCAGGATCACGACACGTTTCATAGCAGCTCCTTTTCTATTGAAGTTAATTACTCCAATTAGGAGTGTCAGATTAATCTTAAGTTTCAGGAAAAACGCTCAAAATACAAGTTGTTACATTTTATGGTAACGAGCCTGAATTAAAATTAAAGGTTAAAAATTTAACCTCAATGTGAGCGGGTTGTAGGCTGACTAAAGTTAAAAAAGTGTCAGTATTAATTTAAGGAGAAATAAAATAGAAAACAAAGGCAGTTACATTTTTTTGTGCATTATTCTCGACAAGTTCAGCGCTCGCTGCTTCTCCTAACTGGGATTATATTCAAGGGGGATATTACATTGTTAATATTTCCGATATTGATGGCTTAGATCCTCATGGCTTTGGGATAGGCGGGGCAAAATCACATGGCAAAAATGTATTTGTCAGAGGTAGTTATAGCATGACAAATGACGACATATTTGACGGTGATGTTGATTTTGACCAAGGTAGCGCAGAAGTGGGTTATCGTTACAAGATGACGGGATCAACTGATATATATGGCACGCTTGCTTATCAGTATGCTGAAATCTCTGCTAGCGGTCCGAGTGGGAATTTAACTTCTGATACCGACGGTTTTGGCGCAAATATAGGTATTCGCTCCATGCTAACCAGTAAAATTGATTTAGAGGCCTCAGCAGGTTTTCTTCGTTTTGATGGAGACAGCGAAGCAATCGCCATGCTGGCGGCAAACTACCATTTTTACCCAAATGTTTCTGTTGGTTTAAATTTCACCAACATAGCAGATGTTGGCACTTTAGGTGCGCTCGTCCGATATTCGTTCTAACTTTGGGCAGCTTTCGCTGTTCAGTGTATGAACAGCGATTTACTTCATTTTATTTAGTCAGGAAACGAAGCTCATTTAGCCAATCTAACAGTAGGTTAGGCTAGTTGGCGGTTGATAGTCGTCAGCAATGCATGCTTATCGATCGGTTTAGATAAAAAGTCATTCATACCCGCATTTAAACAGTTATCCCTGTCTTCGATAAAGGCATTGGCAGAAAGGGCGACAATTGGCTGAGTAAAGTTCATTTCTGTTCTAAGTTTGATGGTTGCAGTGATACCGTCCATAACGGGCATGTGCATGTCCATTAATATCAAGTCATATTGCTCAAAGATACAAGCTTGAATTGCTTTTTCTCCGTCGGTAGCTATGGCAACCTGGTAGCCATCACCTTCCAGCATGACTTTTACGACCTCAGCGTTAATTTCGTTATCTTCAACAATGAGTATCTTATGAGCTGAGGTCGATTCAACGGGTTTTTCTTCTCGTTGTTGATGAAGGTTATGCAGTTCTCTTAGGTCTGCTTCCAATTCTTGTCTGAGCACAGGCTTTGCGTGTGTTCGCCAAATAAGGCGTCTTATGTCTTGGGTGCACTCAAGATGTTCAATAACAGCAGATACCAAAATAATATGCGGTCTTTTGGGCAGTTGTTGTGTTTGCATGGTGTTGATGACGTCAATTCCATTGATGTCAGGCATGGATAAATCGAGCAGTAAGGCGTCAAATTGGCTAATGTCGCTAGCTAGAAACTCTGCGGCATGTTCAAACACTGTGACTTTGTAACCTTGCGCTTTCACCACATGCTCTAAATACTCACGGCTGGTTTGCAAGTCATCTACGATAGCGCAGTGCAGAGGAATACTAGGGTGAATATTTTCGATGCGCTTATTATCAACTTCAACGGGAAGCGTCAGTACAAAGCAACTACCTTCATTTTCAGTACTTTGAGCGGTTAACGTACCATGCATCAATTCGGTGAGTTGTTTCGCTATAGATAAGCCCAGCCCCGTTCCACCATGTAATCGGGTGGTGCTATGGTCTGCTTGTTCAAACTTATTAAAAATCGACTTTAGTTTTTCAGGTTTAATACCAATACCTGTGTCTTGAACCGAAATATTTAACCAAAAACGTTTGTCTTTAACCTGTACTCCCACGTCTAAATTCACCTCGCCTTGGAGGGTAAACTTGATCGCATTGCTGAGTAAGTTATGCATAATTTGCGCTATTCGAGTGGGGTCTCCGAACATGTGCGAAGGTAAGGTGGTATTTTTGCGGTAGTTAAAATTAAGCTTCTTTAAGCGCGCATTGGCAGACTGCACCGATGTGACATCATCAAGTAATTGCAAAAGATCTAGTGATGTTCGCTCTATGCGTAACTTACCCGCTTCAATTTTTGAAAGATCGAGCACGTCGTTAATCAGTACTAATAATTGTTTGCCGGAATTTTTGGCTTTCTTTAGGTACTCACCGCTTTTATGCGGGTTATCTAAGGCTAATTCCATCATGCCAAAAAGGCCATTCATTGGTGTGCGCAATTCGTGGCTCATGCTGGCAAGAAATTCAGATTTTGCTTTGTTTGCCTCTACTGCTTGCTGTTCGGCCTCTTCCGCTTTTTGTATGGCGTCTTTAAGGGATGAAAGTGCATCACGCACTTTGTTTTCCATTGGACGAAAGATAAACAACGCTTCGCAGAGCAACAGAATCAAGGTGAAAATCCACAAGAATATTTCGACTTTTTCAACGCGTTCAACTCTGCTTGTTGCTGCAAGTTCAAATGCATGTACTGCGCTGTCGAGGTTTTTCAGTAAGGCGTCACTGTTTTGCGCATTAAACCGAGAAGGCGGGGCGGTGCAAGTATTACCTGATGCTAAAAATGCTCTGGCATCAGCGACATAATCCTGACTGGCCTTATCTAGGCCGTGTTCGCCATAATATAAAGAACTTACCGCTGGGGGAACATTGCTTAAGCTGGTCAAATACTTTCGATTACCACTAAATGTGCTGAGGGCGCTTTCTAGGGCTTGTTTAAATTGATGCGTAGATTGAGGGGAGAGTTGGCAAGCGGATAACCTAGAAATCGATAGAGCGATACGTTGCGACAACATACGTTGCTGCCCCGCAATATTAATCACATTTGCGTCATTTGCTTGGGCACTGAATATGTACTTAAGAATTAGTGCAGAACCAGTAACGGTTACCGCCACTAGCGTCAATGCTAAGATATAACGTGCACGAATCGATAAACCTGTCCTTCCTGCCAAAGTCCTTACTCCTGTGCTCATGGTTATCATCGAGTGTCGACACTAACCTTGAACCTTGTAATATACGTCAAGTTAACCGTTTTATGTGTCTTTTTTAGCGAGCGCAATAAATTATCAATAAAATCAAATACTTAAAAGAATTAACGGTCTAGGCGAATTAACGTCATAGACGGATTAAACTAAAGCTTAGTCGATAATGGAGGGTTATTTTACCCAGTCTACCGTTTGATGCCTCTTGTGAGCAACCTACTATAAAGAGGCAGAGCTGACTTCATCGTAGGTTCTGCATGATGGGTAGATGCTTTACCTCTTTAGCATGAGATAAAGCCGTTGCTAGCGACCATACTTTTAACCTTAATATTGGCGAAAAGTGGGTTAAGAAAGGTGACATGTAGCCTTATTTAAAAGGGAACGATATTTAAAGGGTAGCGATGCAAAAGCGCCACTTAGCAAATTGCTCTGCTTAGTGGCGTAGGTTTTAGTACAAAAGTGTAGCTTGCATAAAGTGAATAACTTTATGCAGTGGCTTTATTTTGTTATTTATTCAGAAATATAATGCGGAATAATAGCGACCGATTCAGGCGCATTAAAGCTTATGGTTGCATTGGCAGCGATGTCTCCTCCTTCGCTGGCTAAGATGTTGTCAAAACGCATGATCACGTTATTTGACTTCTCTGCTACGAATAGATCACTGCCCGAATACATAATATCAACAGGGTTGCCTAAATTGGAGTTTGCACCGCCAATATTAACTTGTATTTCGGTTAGTCCATCTGCTGAATCAGCGGCCGATAATACGTATAGTTTGCCATCAGTTGCATCAGCTGCGCTGCCTACATCGGATAGAATTAAGTTACCTGACGCTGGGTCAAAATCAATGCCGTGGATATTTGATGGTGCGAGTAATGCGGTGCCGCCTACAGCAGGAATGATCGTACGATCTTGTGCTGTTAACGTCGTCATGCCGCTATTCATACGCGCGGTAACTTCATCAAATACGGCAACCGTACCATTGGTTAGCGCTACATATGCTCGGTCTGTACTCGCATCATAATCAACGTCCCACGGACGAGTATTGTCGGCAAGATTTAAGGTTAGTACTGGAGCAGCATCGCCTGAGGCGCACAAAGAAAATACCAATATTCCTGGGGTGGTGGCGTTATTTTCGGCCACAAACAGTAAGCCACTATTTGACGCGACGTCTAAGCCTTTGGGAGTGACGAGTCCTGTGTTTTCACCGGCAATAACTCTGTCTCTGGAGGTATCGAATGATTCCGTATCGCGAGACTTAGCAACGCGGTTACCCACGAGTATACCGGCTGTACCTGTATCTGGATCATCAAAGGTTGCGTAGGCATCGCCTGCGATGTCAAATGCAACGCTTTCTATGCTTTGACTGTAATCGTACCCGCTGAGCTGAGTATTCAATGACGTGTTAAATTTAGCAATCATACCAAAAGTATCATCGCCTGCTGCTGGGTTTCCACTTACCGCGATACCATTAAAACTGACGCTGGTTGTGGCAATGTCCGATGCGTCTGCATTGTTGTTTGCTTCAGTGACTTGCACTAATGACTCAGGTTTTATACTGCTGGTGGTTAATGTCGGAGCGATATCTCCACTTGGACCAGAAAATATATTCGAAAACACCAGTATGGCGTCATTAGATTTCTCCGCTACACGTAAATCTGTTCCGCTAAGTATGATATCGACTGGATTACCCAATAATGTCAGCGGACCAGAAATAGAACGTGCAACACTGACATTTCCATCGGCACTAGCAGCATTATCGATGACAAAAATAGCGCCGTCAGTGGCAGATGCTGCATCACCAACATCACTGACAACCAGTTTGTTTGTCTCACGGTCGTACACAATACCGTGAATATTTACTGAAATCGTAGTTTGAGTATCGTCACTAGGGGTGATCACGCGGGCAGGCATGGCAGCAAACCCACCTGATACATAGTCGTCATAAACCGCAATAGTACCGTCGGTTAGCGCCACGAATAAACGATCGTTGACTTCATCGTAATCCAAGTCCCATGGCTTGGCGTCCGTTAAGGTTTCTGCTAGAGGGGCGACGTCGCCCGCAGCGGCTGAGCCAAATACACTGATACGCATACCGTTGAAGTCAGCGACCAAAACCAAGCCAGCACTATGTGCTATGCCGATACCTTTAGGGTTAACTAAACCAGTATTGGCGCCGGTAATTTCTCGGTCTTCAGTCGTATTAAATGCGTTATCTTCGGCGCGTTGCCCAACTCCACAAAGAAAACGCAAACTGCCTGTGGTGGCATCGCCAGCGTGTACAAGGTTATTAAGTGGATCAAGGGCGATGCCTTCATTGTTGCCGCTAGAAAGGGTTTTTAGTTTGGCCGCATTTTGATCGACTAGATCAACGGTTCCTGCATTGTCAGGGCCGTTATTTGATATTAAGAATTGCGCTGCTGCGAAACCGGGCGTGCCTGGTTGGCCGTCATTACCTGGGGTACCCATTTCCCCTTGCTCACCTTGTGGACCTTGGGCGCCATCATCGCCATCACAGGCTGTAAGCGATAAAGCGACGGATAGACCAATCAATGTAGTTACAAATTTCCGGGTTGACGTATTCTTTGTTTGTGTATTCCTGATCATGATATTAGCTCCTTAAAGTAGCATGATTGCCATATTGCAAAGCGCCGAAAACGCGCGGTACATATAACTTAACGATTCACTAAGCGCACTGGATGCAAATTAATGCAAAATTGTGCAAAAAATATTTAAAATGATAAAAATCAGTTACATCATTCCACTGTAACAAGTGAGGAGGGCAATTATTAATGCGGATTGGTATTAGAGCGGAGGGCTGGCAAAAGAGAAAACAACTACATAACCAACACGGTTGGTTTGCTCGAACAACCAATTAGCTTAAGGGAATACTTCAGCGGGTTTTGTGCTACATTCTTGGTATTTTAAAGAATGAAACAACTTAAAAGGTACGCATTAGCGCTCAGCGGCGCTTTGTACTTAATACGCTGGTTGAGTTCTAAAAGGCAATGATTTACTGGAATGGGTATAAAATAGCATGGCCCTCACATGCAATAATAAACACATCATTTATTTTAACTATTAGAATGTTTCGAGAAATAACAATGCGTAAAGAGGAAGCACTCTCTATTGTTGATGACATGCGTTGCCCATTTTGCCACCAAGGTAATCAGTGTAATAATGCTCAAGTTGCTCAAAATACGTCAAAGCGAGCAAAAGCAGACGTACAGACCTGCAGCCCTGAGCAAATTAACAGCCCTGAGCCAATTAACAGCCTTGAGCCAATAAACGCCGCAGCTAATAATCAACAACAGTTAAAACCACAAAATAAGCTTGATTGCTGGTGTTTTGTGGCTTCTATTCCTCAAGCACTTATTGATTTAGTGCCTGCAAATAGCCAGCACAAACAGTGTATCTGCCAACAATGCGTCAATGCTTTCAGCCACGATCCATGTGCGTTCAAACGCAAGTATTGCTGCTGACAATTGCTACTGACGAAAGAGTAGTCGTCGGTTCCTAAATGCCTATAGGTTATTAGCTGCGGTTTTAAGCCGCGTTAGCTGCCTAATAGTTTACAACAAGCCTTCACTTTGCAGTTTTAATGCTAGCGCTTTGATGTGGGCAGGGCCTATTTCACAGCAACCTCCAATAATGGATGCGCCATTATCTACCCAATTCATAGCGTGCGCCGCGTAATGTGCTGGGCTTAAATCGTTGCGCATTTCTAGCGCTTCTACTGTGTCTCCTGGATACAGCGCATCGATAGACACAAAGCCATTCGCGTAGGCACCTATTTTTGCACCAGAAGCTTGCATCAGTGGCCAGCAGGCGCTGATCGCTTCAGGCTGACTACAATTGAGTAATATCGCCTCTGGTGCCAGTGTTTCAAGCGCAGCTAACGCCTCTTTAAGCGATTCGCCACTGCGAAGTTGCTCGGGGTGACTGTCACTTACAGAAAACGCCACCCACACGGGTTTCCCACTTTCTTTAGCCGCCGTACAGGCCGCTTGTGCTTCACAAATCGACGACATTGTCTCGCAAATAAAGATATCACTAGCCGGCGATTGCAATGCTACCAATTGACGGTAGCTCATCAGTGAGGCTTCATAAGATAAAGACACTTCAGGATGGTAGCTTGCCACTAGTGGCGGCAAGCTACCTGCGATAGCTACATCATCACGTTGGGATAGTTCAATCGCCTCTTGGGCGACGCGCATCGCTGCGTGATGTAAATGCGTTAATTGCTCAAATTGGTTTTCACGCTTAAGGCGCTGTGGGGTAGCAGTATAGGTGTTTAACGTAATGACCCGAGCACCACTGTCGATAAACTCTCGGTGTAAATCTCTGACCAGTTCTGGTTCATTAAGCATGATGTCAGCCGACCACATAGGGGTGACCTCGCGAGAGCTTCGGCGCAATAATTCTTGGCCCATGCCGCCATCTAGTATGGTAATTGTACTCATTAAACTTCCTGCAATTTGAATATTGGTGATGCCATGAAATAGCACGACATAATGCCTTATTTTATTTCTTTATTCACTGGAGCCGTACAGACATGTTCTGTTATGAAGTGTGTTTTCTGTGACAAAATGATGGGTGATCTCATGCCTCTTGCCGAAAATGGCTCCGGCGTAATAGCCAATCAGTCTCGGCGGTCGGGAAAACGCAGGAATAAAGAACAATTCGTGACCGACGGTTCAGAAGAACAATTTGGCGCTATTGCTGTTCAAGGTGTGGTCGCATTATTAACTATTATCACTCAGTTAAAGATTGCAAATGGCAACGGATAGGAACTTATGGCAGTACAAGGCATGTAGAGCTTTTTGTTTTCTAACCCCTATCAAAATGTAAAAGCGATGGTAGTGAAATCAGACATCAGTGAAGCGTATATTTATAAATTGTGACGAGAAGACAGCTCTCATGCTAAGTACGCTAATTTCTAATTGTGATATCAAAACAAATGAAGCGCTAAATTCACACTTATCGGTTAACTACATATTGATCACCTAAGGCCCCAATCTCGTTAATCTAGGCGCAAGACGAAAAGCGGGTAACATTAAGCATTCAATCGATATGAAAAAAGTCCTAAACGCGGCCGAGCAGGCCTTTTAAATTGTGGAACTCGAAACCTGTGGCCACAATTTATTCTCGCATCATCATGAAGTGACAAACAGGATAGCAAGCTGGTTTGAAAGCCACATGTGAGTCAAGGATAAGAAGTAGAAAAGCCTAATACAATTTTCAATGCAATTTCAGTTCACTGGGTATTTAGTGTCAACACCAGTTCAACTTTTTTAAAAGTCGTCAAGCGGGATTGCTCTCAACGCTCCGCAGCAGCTTGCTCTTGATGCCCGCAAGCACGGGCTTGCTTTTAGTACCCAGCAAGCGGGCTGACGAGGTCAAACAAATTACTGTTGTCGAAAAGGCTGGTATCGTCGCTGGTCAGAGTGGAGGTTTGTGCATCAACACTGACTACGGTCAATACATGTTTGTCTTCGTTGGTAAGTATGTTGAACATATCACCATTTTGACCCGGTATTGCTTCGCTTTTAATCAGTTGAAATCTGTCTCCGCTTGCGACGCCCATTTCACTGCCAATATTAATTACTATCTGTTGATTGTTTTTATGAATGATTTGGCCAAGTGATTTTTGGCAGGTGAGGGTATTGCTGATATCGATGACAGCGCTATTGATCGTGTTCAATACTACGCGGCCGTAATCGCTGCGCCAAAAGAGGCTATTGTAGGTATCGACCGGGTAGGTGGCATCGAAGTTCCAATCTGCTTCGCCATGATAACTCTGATTCACCAGCATCTTGTTGTAAAAGGCGTCAAATAAATACAGTTGCATAGTGAAATTGCGCCTAAGGGCCACATCATCGCTGATTAAGCCCTTAGTGGTTTGCTCAAAAAGACTAATGTCTCTGATATAGCCAAATAGCACAAATTGGCTGTGATATTGGTTTGCCAAATGACGAGCGGTCTGGGAAATATACCCCAACGTAGGCTCTTGCAGCACGCTTTTAGGTATAAACACCTGGTTAATCAGTTGTACTTTTGCCACCAGCTCATCTGAGAATAACTGCTGTTCGACGCGTTTACTAACCTGTGGCCCTAGGTCAAAAATAGCACCATAACTGGCTTGAGCAGGTTTTAACATAGGTAGTTGGGTAACAAGCAAAGAGCGCATGTAGTTGTCATGGCTACAATCAAAAAGTGGTTCAATATCGACTTTCACGTACACGTGTAAAATATCGTCGATGACCTCTTCACTGAGAATTTCGACGCGCCTGATTTTACCTTCACTGCGCAATTCGGTTTTACTGCTTTGCAATAAACCATCGAGTGAAATGTCTTTGGCTGTGATCATGATGCCATGCTGAAAAGAAGCATCCGCAATAGCATTTTTAATCGCTGCCGCTCGAATTACGTTAAGATCAACCCCGTCAACGGCCAATTTTGCGTTACCTTGATACCATACGGCTAAGGCCTGCTGACTGCACAAACCAAGCCAGAGAATAGGAAGTAAGTAAGCGAGTAGTGCCCGGCGTAACGCGTTCATTTATTCTAAAATACCGAAAAGTTTGCCTAACAAAGATGACTCTTGATTATCTTGTTGCTCGCCTTTACCGCTAAATTCAATACGTGAATTGCCCACTTTTACTGAACTGACAGTGTTGTCATTATCGATATCTGTAGGTCGAATCTCGCCAGAAAAACGGATATATTCTTCACCTTTATTCAGGGTCATCCACTTTTCACCGGCCACGAGTAAGTTTCCGTTAGGCATAATTTCAAGCACATAAACCGTGACATCGCCTTCCAATGAATTGTCTTGCTTGGTTTCTGCTGAGCTATCAAACTCATTTTCTTGCTCAAAATCCGCATTAAGTTTGTCACCATCGATTTGCAGCGGTCCTGCATTCACGGTGACGGGGTCAAGGGTGAAATTGCCGCTTTTATCCCGGCTGTAATTTAGTGTTTTCTTGGACGAGGTCTTCTCAGCCAGTTCAACCAATATCATGTCCCCTACACGGTAACGATTATTGCGTTGATACAAACCGACTAAGTTGTCGGGATCAAACAGCGAACCTGTAGGGACTCTAACTGCAGGGAAGGGGTCGACTCTCACAGGACGAAATTCAGGGTTTCCGCGGTCAATTTCGGTCTTCGTCGGCTGAATAGCCCTTTGCTTCACATTGGGGTTAGTAGGGCTACTGGCTATAACCTGTTCTTCATTCGATACGGGGGTACTGCAAGCTGTGACAAGGAGCACCACAGATAGCGATAAGATTCTGATTAACATGACTTTAACTTCAAATAAAAAGCGAATAATGATGTTCGCATATTCGTTTGAAGCTTGTCTGTCTGACTTGTGTCAAGGTTGTGTAATGAAGGGTCAACTTTGCAAAGATAGGTAAATTATCTGCCTGCCATTGTATTATTTTGGTATGACTAGTATTGCTATAAAAATTATATATTTACGTTAATTAGGGGACAGGGTGAGCATCATTGATCAATTCTCGCTAAGCCAATTTACCGAGCCGAACACATCAGTACTTTCCAAAGTAGAGAATGATGCGCAATCCACAGGAAATGAAACTACCTCATCTTCACTTGAAAGCGGTACAGCCGTTGGTGCGTACTTTGCGGACATTTTGGCTAGCCTGCAAGGCTCAGCCAGCAAATTCATGGGCAATGATAATGCCAGCGTCATCACGCAAATTGCTAGTACCACAAAACAAGATTCCAGCTCTGGTGAATCAGCCCTAGCTACCGCGGTCACATCGGGTGCTGCGGCAGCAAACCTATTTTCCTCACTTTTATCTGACAGCGAAGAGACCGCTGGTAGTCTAGTGTCGTCTGACTCGCTCGATGCATCTTCGACTGCTATCGCCTCAGGTAGCTCGCTTATCAGTGCCGCGCTGAGTGCAGATGAAAGCATCGCGAAAATTCAGCAACAATTAATGGCCTCTCTTAATGCGAATTTGTTCGGCGCAATGCTAGGTGATGGCACAAACGCTGACGGCACTGGTGCCTCGACGAGCGGATTACTCGCAGGCATTGGTACTTCTTTTTTAGACGATTCACTTTCGGATGAGTCACTGGCCGCTATGCAGTCAAATTTATTGACCAGTTTGCATGCTAGTTTGTTTAGCGGCCTGACTGACTCAGCCACCACCTCACAAACTACCACGGATGAGACTAACCTCTTAACCGCGTCAAAGAGTGCCGTGAGCGATGCCCAAGCCAATTATTCGTTTTTACAAAATATGAGTGAGCTGTCTTTTGGTGAAGACGGATTTGGCTTAAATGAATTTTTTGATACGGTAAATATTGCACAGCACGTGCCAATTGTTTCTAGTCTTTACCAAGATATGACGGGTGAAGCGATGAGTGCGGCGGCAAGTTTGGCGGGTGGTTTTTTATATGGCGGGCCGACAGGATTAGCCTTATCAGCTGCTGATTTGGTCGTCAAAGGCGTAACTGGCACAACGGTCAGTGATGCGATTGTCGACTTCGATTATGCAGGTACATTCTTCGGCGACAACATAGAGGCGTCCGCCGCTCAAGAAGCATTGAAGACCAAAGAAGAGCCAATTGAAGAATCGGCGAATGCCTATCAGTTTGTGTCTCGTCTTTTCTAGAAGCGCTATCTTCAGCAGTCTTATTTAAAAGCGACCCAAGCTTAAATTAAAAATACGCATGATGATTGCATAGGCAAAAAGACTACAATTTTCTTTCGCGCTAAAAAGTTGGAGTCTCTATGCCTAACACCGAACCATCTGCTCATGCGTCCAATTTAACTGCTCATCAGCCCCAGACACCGGTGAAGATCCAAGCGCCAAACTGGTGCAAAGATGCGGTTATCTATGAAATCAATTTACGCCAATTTACACAAGAGGGTACGTTTAGAGCGGCCGAGGCGCACCTGCCACGGTTGAAGCAACTCGGTGTGAGCATTTTATGGCTTATGCCTATTCATCCTATTGGACTAAAAAATCGTAAGGGCACCCTGGGTAGCCCTTATGCTGTGCAAGATTATTTTTCACTAAATTCCGAGTTTGGCAATCTCGATGATATGCGCCATTTTGTCGATATTGCACATGAGCTGGACTTTCACATCATTATTGACTGGGTGGCAAATCACAGTGCTTGGGACAATGTCCTAGTCGAGCAACACCCCGACTGGTACGCCAAAAATCACGAGGGTGATTTCACGCCCACACCTTGGTGGGACTGGGATGATATTATCGACTTTGACTATTCTGTGCCTGAGCTTCGTGCCTACATGGCTAGGGCTATGTGTTATTGGCTTAAGGAAACCGATATCGATGGCTACCGCTGCGATGTCGCTGGCTTCGTACCTCAAGACTTTTGGGCTCAAGTACGTGAGGAGTTATGTGACATTAAGCCGGTGTTTATGCTGGCTGAATGGGAAGCCCGGGATGTGCACTACGACGCATTTGATATGAGTTACGCGTGGTCGTGGAATGAAGCCATGCACGGTATCGCCTTGGGAAAGCTACCCCTGAGTAAGCTTTACAAATATTATTCTTGGAATGAAAAAACCTATCCCAAAGCCTCCATGCGAATGACCTTTGTCAGTAACCATGACAAAAACGCTTGGGACGGCACCCAATTCGAGCAATTTGGCGAAGCTTTAGAATGCGCCATCGTGCTGTCAGTCCTGGGAGAGGGAATGCCGCTGATCTACAATGGTCAAGAAGCCGGTAACCCTAAACGTTTGGCTTTTTTTGAGCGCTCCCCTATCAATTGGCGTAGCCACAATATAGGTGATTTGTATACGGATTTGATCGCCCTAAAAAAAGCGCACAGTGCTTTGCACAATGGTCAGTGGGGCGCTCGTATGATCCCCGTGAAGAACTCCCATGCCGACAAAGTATTTAGTTTCGTGCGCCAAGACGAAAAAAGTAAAGTGCTGGTGTTACTTAACTTTAGCGGCGAGTCACTCACGGTATCGCTGTCATCGAATATCGCGTTTGGGCGAGTAACTGATTGGTTGAGCGGTGAGCGAATAGAGCTGACGAATAGGTGTGAATTTAGCTTAGGGGCGTGGGAATGGCAGGTGTTTACGTCGTGACCCAAGCGCTGACTAGCGGGCGAAGTAGCAGTGTCAGAATTAATGCGCAAAAGGGCGATTAATCTCTGAAAAGCCTTCGATAATTTGGCATAATCCCTCTCTTTTTTATTTAAAGGTACGTGCGCCGCTCGTTATGTCCAAGTCTTCTAAACTGTTTGCCCAAGATGGCATTTTATCTCAAGCGATCCCCGGATTCACAGTACGCCAAGCGCAAACCGATATGGCGAATGCGGTAGAAGAGGCTATCGAGCAAAAATCCCCGTTGATTGTTGAGGCGGGTACCGGCACAGGTAAAACCTTTGCGTATTTAGCGCCTGCACTACAATCGAAGAAGAAAACGATTGTGTCTACAGGGACCAAAAACCTGCAAGAACAGCTCTACCACAGAGACTTACCCCTGATTAAAAAAGCCATCGGGGTAAACGGTAAAATTGCTCTGCTAAAAGGGCGCTCAAACTACTTATGTTTGCACCGCCTACGTCAGCACGGTGGCAGTAGTACCTTACTCGACAAAACAACCATGGTGGAGCTGTCTGATGTACGCCGCTGGGCGACATCGACCAAAACCGGTGACATGGGGGAAATGAAAACCCTCGCAGAAGATGCCAAAGTCTTACCCTTTGTGACTTCTACTGTGGATAATTGCCTAGGTAAAGACTGCCCCGACTACGAAGACTGCTACATGATCAAAGCGCGGCGCAAAGCCCTAGATGCTGATTTGGTCGTGGTCAATCACCATTTATTTTTTGCTGACATGGCGCTAAAAGACACCGGCTTCGGCGAGCTTATTCCAGAAGCTGACGTGGTCATATTCGATGAGGCCCATCAGATACCGGATATTGCCAGTGAGTATTTTGGTGAAGCGTTATCAAGCAGACAATTGCATGACTTAAGCCGTGATTTGGAGTTGGTGTATCGCACGTCTTTAAAAGACGCTAAGCAGTTACACAGTGCCGGTGAAAAATGCAAAATGATCTCTGCCGACTTACGTTTGCTATTTCCCGAGCAAGCGCAAAAAGGGAACTGGCGAGAAATGTTGGCGCGTAATGATGTGCAAACCCAAATCAGTAAGTTGATTGACTCGCTAGATGTATTGTACGAAGTGATCAAATTGCATTTGAGTCGCGACAAAGACTTAGACAGTATTTTTGAGCGTGTCAGTGATGCCAGAATGAAGCTAACGCGCCTCACAGATGCCAATCAAAAAGGCGTGAGCTTGTGGTATGAAACCACCATGCGCCATATAGTGTTGCACTTAACCCCTTTGAGCATCGCGGCGAAATTTTCCAAAATTGTCTCAACGCCTGAGCGCGCATGGATCTTCACCTCAGCCACATTAATGGTCGGTGATGCATTTGATCATTTTCAGCGACAAATGGGCTTACAACAAGCCAAAACACTCTCGCTGGATAGCCCTTTTGATTACCAAAAACAGGCCATGTTGTGTGTACCGCGTTTTTTACCTGAGCCTAATGCCAGAGAAATGCGGCAAACCTTATTGGATATCTCCATTAAGTTAATAGCGGCCAGTGGTGGGCGGTGTTTTTTATTGTTCACCAGTCACGCCACTTTGCGCGCCATTGCCGGTATGCTGGAAGACAAGGTAGACAACCCTATTTTAGTGCAGGGCACGACGACTAAGCGTGCGCTTCTAGAGTCATATGTGAAAAGTGACAATGCTGTGCTGCTTGGCACTGGTGCATTTTGGGAAGGGGTGGATGTCAGAGGTAACGATTTAACGTGTGTATTGATTGATAAATTGCCTTTTGCCTCACCGGATGATCCCTTGTTGCAAGCGCGAATTGAGGATTGCCGTAAAGCCGGTGGCAACCCCTTTGGTCAGTTGCAAATCCCTCAGGCAGCCATTGCATTAAAACAAGGTGCAGGGCGCTTAATAAGGGATGAAACAGACAGAGGCGTACTGGTCATTTGTGATAATAGACTGGTGACCAAAGATTATGCGAAAACGTTTTTACGTAGTTTACCCGATATGAAACGCACGAGACATTTGCCAAACGCTTTGGCCTTTCTTGAAGAGATCCATGAAGACGCTCAGCAAACGAAGAAAGCACTTAAGGCCGCTAAAAAATCAGCGGATGATCAATGTCGGCAAGACGCAGTAAACACTGGGACTCGAGTAAAAGAAGAACATGTCTCTCAAGAGATTGCTCAAGAGGTGACTCAGGACACTAGTCGAGACATTAGTCAAAACATAGCTACCGGTACGAACGATATCTTAAAAAAGGAAGCACAATGAATCTTTTGATCATTGATACCGCAACAGAGGCTTGCTCAGTTGCACTAAACATTAATGGCCAACCATTTAACCAATTTGAAATTTGCCCTCAGCAACACAGCCAGCGTATTCTGCCCATGATTGACGGTTTATTAAAAGAAGCCGGCGCAACCCTAAATGAGATAGATTACTTAGGGTTTGGGCAAGGCCCGGGCAGCTTTACTGGGGTGCGTATTGCTACCGGAATTTTGCAAGGTTTAGCCTTGGGCACAGGCTTGCACGTAGTCGGTGTCTCTACGCTTGCTGCTATGGCCCAGCAGGCGGTAAGTGAACATCAGGCACAAGACGTATTTTGCGCCATTGATGCACGCATGGGGGAAGTGTATTTTGCTCACTATCAAGCACAGAACGGCTTGGCAACTTTAGTAGGCAGTGAGCAAGTCTTGCCTCCAGAGAACGCCGCTCAAATCCTTGCTCAGAAATCGAATTCACCGTCGTTCGCTGTTGGCACCGGTTGGGCCGCCTATGATGTGTTACTGGCGACATTGGATGATGAGCGTAAACCCAATGTACTTCAAAGCGTACTTTACCCTGATGCGAAATTTATGCTGCCTTTAGTTGAAAGTGCTGCAACAGCTGGGCTTGCCAAAGAGATCGAACAGGTAGAGCCAGTGTATCTGCGCGATAAAGTGACTTGGAAAAAACTGCCTGGGCGCGAGTAATAGCCCTGGCTGGTCAATGGCCTAGACGGCTTCTTATGTTTGGTGCGAGAAGCTGGCTTGGTGCGTAAAGCTGCCTAGGTGCGAGAAGTAGCGAAGTAACTTAACCATTTGGCGAATAGTAAAGCCTATTAAATCTGTGCTATAAGTAACAGGTAACATACAAACTATTGTCGAATCGGGTGCCGTCATTAGTCGATAATGTATTTGTTTAAAATTGATAAGAGAGCCGCGTGAGAGTCGAATCGTCCGTTAGTGCCCTGCAAAGTCCGTTAAACGACAAAGCAGTAAAGGGTAATAAACAACAAGATAATGCCCAACAAGATGTGGCATCTGCTCTTGGTGGCGCTAAAGATGTGCAAGAAATTATTCGCAGTGGCTCGGTAGATGCATTTGATCAGGCTGAAACATTTCGTCAGCAAGCCGGCGCTGATGACAGCTCAACGTTTAGTTCACAAAACGCGATAGATACCTACCAAAGTGTGTCCAAGGAAGAACGTCGCAATGAAATTCAACAAATGCTAGGCGTTGATACCTTCGCTTAAGTATCTGACAAAAACCGCTCACTGTTAATCTCATTCAATAATCCTGCCTCATGCTCCCCACATTTTCAACGCTCTTTTGTCTTGATAAACCCCGGCTACTGTAACGTTTTGATACAAGCCTTTTAACTATTGTTAAGTTCTGCTTTACCCCGAACTGTAGTATCGTTGTTTCAATGATGTATTTTTGTCGAGGTGGTTATGTACACTAAAATCGGTTTCCTATTCGTTACTTTGTGGTTAGCGGGTTGTTCAACGCTTCCTGAACAAATTCAGTTACCTGATGAATCAAACTTGATTACTTATCAAGAAGCAGCGTCTAAATCGAAAGATGTAATGGGTCAGAAAGCCCGCTGGGGCGGGATTATCGCTAAGGTAGAAAATAAACCCAACGATACTCTTATCGAAATGGTTTACTACCCGTTACGTAGTTATGGCCGTCCATTACAAAGTGATGAAAGTATCGGGCGTTTTAGGGTTTACGTGAACGGCTTCTTAGATCCTATGGTGTACAAAAAAGGTCGCACCATGACCTTTACCGGTGATTTTGTTCGTTTAGAGAAAGGAATGGTAGGCGAGCATGAATACGTATTCCCGACACTTGCTTCAACTGGCTATTACTTATGGAAAGAGATTCAGCAAGTTGATATGAATATGATCAGCGTTTGGCCTTATGATTACTGGCGATACGGTTGGTATAATCGCCCGTTTAACAATCGAGTGTTTTTACGCAGTACTCATCGCACTAGAAGTAGCCCGGCGAGATCTAAACCCTCTGCTAAAACCAAGAGTAATTAAATTAACGTTTCTTGGTTCAACGCTAGTTGATTTGAAGACAGCAGAGCAAACGGCTACTCACGTTATTCCTTTTAGTATTAGGTATTCTTGATAGCCGTTTTTTTATGGAAGATTTATGCAAGAAAAAAGCACCCAACAAAGAAGCACCCAAGAAAAGAGCACGACAGGAATAAGCTCTCAACAACTAAGCGCACATCAATTAAGTACACTAAACACCAGTGGCAGCGAAATTGAATTTCCTTTGCGTAATATCACGCTGCGTGGCCTAGCGTTCGGCGACCCGTCAAAACCGTTAATCGTTGCCCTGCATGGTTGGCTCGATAATGCCGCCACCTTTGTTCCCTTGGCCGCTTATTTACAGGGTTATTATGTCATCGCGCTGGATTTCGCAGGTCACGGTAAATCCGATCATCGCAGTAAAGATGCGCATTATCATTTGGTGGATTTTGTTTACGATGTGCATGAAGTTGTTGAAACTCAAGGTTGGGATAATTTCATTTTACTTGGGCATTCTATGGGTGGAATTATCGGCTCAATGTACACCAGTTGCTTTCCCGAGAAAGTGAGCAAGTATATTACGATTGAATCTTTAGGGCCTGTCACCAAAGACAGTGAAAGCAGCCCAGAGCAATTGCGCGAATCCATTGAAAGCCGGCTCAAAGGTGCAGCAAGTGAAGGTAAGCACCCAAGTAATAAGCAAAGCGTGATCCGCGCAAGAGCGATCGCAGGTGGTTTTTCTGATGAGTGCGCTCGTTTACTGGTTGAGCGAAACCTGTGCGAAATAGAGGGGCAGCTTGAATTCACCACTGACAGGCGCCTTCGCACATTTTCTTCATTACGATTGACCGAAGGCCAAGCGCAAGCGTTTTTAAAAGCTATTACTTGTCCGACCATTGTAATTATTGCTGATAACGGCTACGAAATTATGAAGAAAACAGCCGAATTACGAATAAACTTGTTAAAAGATGCAAAATTACTCAGCGTTCCGGGCTCTCATCATCCACACTTGGATAATACGCAGTCAGTTTCTGTTCATATTTTGCACTTCCTTCACGAAAATTAACTATTTATAGGTAAAATGTTAATTATATGTAGGGATCTTCGTTTATTTTTACATGGGCTTTGGGTATTATGCGGCGCAATAAGTAGTATAATATCGTCGACCGGCGCGCTTGGGCGTCTTCTTTGGTCGAGGTAGCGCCGAGGAGGCAATGTGGAAAAATCCTGGTTAAAGAGTTATGACGCTCGAGTACCTCATGAAATCAATCCTGATAGTTATGCGTCTATCGTTGATATTTTAGAGCAAGCAGTATCAACCTACGCTGATAGCGTAAGCTACATCAATCTTGGTAAATCAATTACTTTTAAAGAGCTAGACCAGCAGTCTAAGCAGTTTGCAGCGTATCTTCAGCATTCAGGGTTAAAGAAGGGCGATGCTGTCGCCATTATGATGCCTAATTTATTACAATATCCAGTTGCCTTATTCGGTGTATTACGCGCAGGTATGGTGGTGGTGAATGTGAATCCTCAATACACAGCGCGCGAACTAAAACATCAACTTAATGATGCGGATGCTAAAGCCATCGTGATCGTTGAAAACTTTGCTTGTACCCTTAGTGAAGTGATAGACGACACGCCAGTTAAAACGGTCATGCTGACCCAAATTGGCGATATGTTGGGTTTTCCAAAAAAGTGGCTGACTAATCTTGTGGTAAAACACGTTAAGAAGATGGTGCCTTCTTTTTCTTTACCGTCAGCCATACATTTTATGGACGCGTTGAAAGAAGGGGCGAGCAAAAGCTATGAGCGCCCAACTTTAACCGGCGATGACATCGCATTCTTGCAATACACTGGCGGCACAACTGGAGTATCTAAAGGCGCTATGCTGAGTCACAGAAATATGGTGGCCAACTTAGAGCAAGCTTCTGCTATTTTAAATACCGTCACTGTGCCTAATAAAGAGCTAGTGGTCACGGCATTACCGCTTTACCATATCTTTGCTTTACAGGCGAACTGCCTATTGTTCTTAAAATTGGGCTGTGCCAACTTATTAATTACCAACCCCAGAGATATGCCGGCGTTTGTATCCGAGTTGGGTAAGTACCCGTTTACTGTGCTGACTGGGGTAAACACCCTTTTCAATGGTTTGCTTAATACTCCAAGTTTCGCCGAACTAGATTTTTCTAAGGTCAAATTCTCTTTGGGCGGTGGTATGGCGGTGCAGCGCTCAGTCGCAGAACGCTGGTATAAGTTAACAGGACATGTGTTACTTGAAGGATATGGTTTAACTGAATGTAGCCCCATTGTCAGTGTAAACCCGCCGCAATTAGAGCAATACAATGGCTCTATTGGCTTGCCTTTACCCTCTACTGATATTCGCTTAGTGGATGATGACGGCGTCGACGTTGCACCCGGTGAAGCAGGTGAGATGTTAGTAAAAGGACCACAAGTCATGGTCGGGTATTTAAACCGGCCTGAAGCCACAGAAGAGATTATGCAAGATGGTTGGCTTGCCACAGGGGACATCGCCCGCTGTGATGAAGACGGATATTTCTACATTGTCGATCGCAAAAAAGACATGATTTTAGTCTCTGGCTTTAATGTTTTCCCGAATGAAATTGAAGAAGTTGCAGCGATGCATGACCATATTGTCGAAGTGGCTGCCGTAGGCATTCCCCATGAAGCGTCTGGTGAGGTTGTGAAACTTTATGCCGTGCGCCGTGAAGACAGTTTGTCAGAGCAAGATGTTATCGAACATTGCCGTAAACACCTAACGGGATATAAAGTCCCGAAAAAAGTTGAGTTCAGAGACGAGCTTCCAAAATCGAATGTTGGTAAGATACTCCGCAGAGAACTTCGCGACGAGAAATAATAATGGCCCTAGGGCAAACATTATTATTTTGTAGATAAACGCCGGCTTTTGCTGGCTTTTTTATTTGTTTGGAAACACGTGCAATATATTTCAATTACCACAGATGAAGCGTTGAACGCGTATTGCGCTCAATTGGCAAAAGCCCAAGCGATTGCCGTAGATACAGAGTTTGTGCGAACACGCACTTTGTATCCACAACTCGGCTTAATTCAGGTTTACGATGGGCTGCAAATCGCGCTTATCGATCCACTGGAAATAAGTGATTTCACTGCGCTAAAAGCGATTCTGACGAACGAAAATATCGTTAAAGTGTTGCACTCGTGTTCAGAAGACATCGAAACCTTTATTTGTGCTCTTGATATCGTTCCTCGCCCCATTTTTGATAGTCAATTCGCTGCTGCTATTACCGGCATGGGGCCGTCTTTAGGATATGCTAAGTTGGTAGAGGTGATGCTAGATATACAGGTCGATAAAGGAGAGTCGCGCACCGATTGGCTTGCCAGACCTTTATCGCCAGAGCAGTGCCAATACGCGGCTTATGATGTGTTGTATTTGTTTCAACTTTACCCCACGCTGCGCGATAAAACGCTTGCTCAAGGTCGCCAAGCTTGGGTGTTTGCTGAAATGGAAAACTTAACGCGCAAAAAGCTGAGTCAAATTCCCTACGAATTACTTTACTTAAATATTAAGAATAATTGGCACGTAACTGGCAAATCTCTATATGTTTTACAGCAATTAACGGCGTGGCGAGCCAAAGAAGCGCAGCAGCGTGACTTAGCCTTGAACTTTGTGGTTCGCGAAGCAAATTTGTTGGAAGTGGCGAAACGTCTTCCGGCAAGTAAAAATGCGTTACATCAAATCAGCGGATTGACACCTCAAGAAATTCGTATTAACGGTCAAGCAATGCTTGATATCGTGGCCGCGGCAGAGCAAGTGGATGAATCAGTTTATCCCCAGCCAGTTGAGCGCCTAGTCGATTTTTCACGCTTTAAGAAGGTAGCCGCAGCAGTGCGCCAAGTCTGCGTGCAAACGGCTGAGAAGCTTGGTGTGCCGGTTGAACTTATAGGTTCAAAAAAGCAAATTAACCAGTTGATAAAGTGGTGTTGGTTCCGTGATGACGATACCCGTGCGCAAGGCTTGTTGCCAGACTTATTAGAGGGCTGGCGTGGTGAGCATTTGCAGGCAGCACTGACTAAGGTCGATGGTTTAAACATAGCCCAATCAATCAGTGAGGACTCAACCCATGCTTAATTTACTGTGCGCTGTATATAAAAGTTCCAAGAAAGTGGATACCTACCTTTATGTGCCTGGCCGGGATGACTTTTCACGTGTGCCAGAGCCTTTGATGAAAATGTTTGGCGCGCCGCGCTTCATTATGATTATGCCAATCAAAAAAGATCGCACATTGGGGCAAGTCGATATTCAAACCCTACGCGATGAACTAACCAAAAATGGTTTCTATTTGCAGTTGCCGCCACCTGAAGAAAATCTACTGAAACAACATCTTGCCGCTCAAGTCCCCAAGGATTAACTTCTTGGGCTGCTAGCCTTCTTCATCTACTTTGTCATTTCATTTTTACTAAAAGGAGAGTGCATGTCTCGCTTTGTTTTTTCCATGATGATGCTTATCTGCGTTTCGTTAACGCCTTTATCCTTGCTCGGGGAACCCCAGAAAAGTCAAGCGGGCTTTGAGCAGTATATTAAAAGCTTTAAACAAGAAGCCCTAAGCAAAGGATACGATGCAGGGTTTTTGGACTCAGTCTTTACCGGTGCGACGTTTCGCCAACGTGTGGTTAAAGCAGATAAAAACCAGCCGGAACGGAAAATCACCCTAGATACTTATTTGGCAACACGCGTACCTGATTGGAAGGTCAAGCAAGCGCTCGACTTATTCGCAAAACATCGGGCGTTACTCGAAGATGTTGCGCAAGCGTTTGGCGTTCAAGCGCGGTTTATCGTCGCGCTTTGGGGCAACGAAAGTAACTTTGGCAAAATTATGGGTAAATACCCAGTGATTTCATCGCTGGCGACGATGGCATATGAAGGTCGTCGTGAAGAGATGTTTAAGAAACAACTTTACGCGGCAATGGATATTTTGCGTCAAGGCCATATTAACCAAGATGAATTTTTGGGTTCATGGGCAGGCGCAATGGGTCAGAGCCAGTTTATGCCAACGTCGTTTTTACACTATGCCTACGATTTCGATGGTGACGGAAAAAAGGACATTTGGAACAACCCTGCAGATGTATTCGCCTCTATCGCCAACTTTTTAAAGACAGAAGGTTGGAGCGACAAGGGGACCTGGGGACGTCAGGTTAAATTGCACGATGGCTTTGATATTTCATTGGCTGGCTTAGACAAAGCAAAAATGCGTACACTGGATGAGTGGCAAGGCCTCGGCGTGACCAAATACGACGGAAGTGCTTTGCCAAATGTGAACGTGAAGGCCTCGCTGATAATGCCTGATGGTGAAAAAGGCCGCATTTACTTGGTTTATGATAATTTTCACACATTAATGGGCTGGAATCGCTCTAGCTATTTCGGTGTGGCGGTCGGGTATTTGTCTGATCGAATAAAAAAGGGGCGTTAAATGTATCAACATCAATTCATCGATGGTCGCAAAATCGACTTGCCCCTTGGAAAGGTGGTGTGTGTTGGACGAAATTACCTCGAACATATTCAAGAGTTAAATAATGAAGTACCCAATGAGCCTTTGTTGTTTATTAAACCAAATACCGCGCTGTGTAACCTAGCCGAGCCGATTGTTATCCCTAAAGGTGTAGGCAGTTGTCATAACGAGCTTGAAATCGCTATTTTGATTGGGCAACGCCTAAATCATTGTAATGAAAAACAGGCCAAACAAAGCATAATCGGCGTGGGGTTAGGGTTGGATCTTACTTTACGTGATGTACAAGACCGCCTTAAGGCCAAAGGTCAGCCGTGGGAGCGAGCGAAGAGTTTTGACGCTAGCTGCCCTATATCTGTATTTGTACAAGCACAGGAGATTGATATTGAACGAAATATCGAGTTTAGTCTGTCGGTTAATAATACAGTAAGGCAACAAGGTAACAGCGCTCATATGATGCATAGCATTTTATCTTTAGTGGAAAATATAACAAAAACCTTCACTTTGCTGCCTGGCGATATTGTCTTAACAGGTACGCCCAAGGGTGTCGGGCCATTAAATGCGGGCGACGACATTAGTGTTAATTTATCACAACATTTTTCTGTGCAGACACGTGTTGTTTAAAGCAAAGTAGCCGCCGGATAATCGTCAACGATAAAGCATTGAATAAGAGCATTGAATAAGCGCCTTGAATAAGAGTAGAAAAGAATGATTTTCACCCAGCACCATCGTTTAGACTTAACCAATAAAGTGGTTATTGTTGAAGCTGTGGGTCATGTAGAGCATGTTGATAATATGGAAATTGTCTTAAAGAAAGCGATAAATTTGGCTCACGTGCACAATTTAAAAGGGATTTTATTGGATTTGTCTGAGGTAGAATTGTCATACGACAATGTGCGCCTAATGGATATTCTGCTGAGAATGAGAGACGAAGATTGGTTGGGCTTGTTGCGAGTTGCGCGCCTTTTGCCAAAAGTCGATCTTGGTCATACCCATGCCTTGATTGCGGATATCAGTCAGAAATTCAGTTTGCCGATTAGAAATTTTGAATCTAAAAGTAAGGCTATAGCCTGGTTATTATATAATTATGAACGATAAATTTTGGCTTGATACGCCACTTGAAAAAATGAACGAAGCACAGTGGGAATCAATCTGTGATGGATGTGCCAAGTGTTGTTTGCACAAGTTTATTGATGACGATGAAGCAGAAACTGCTGCCCCTACGGCACATATAAACAGTGGTGAACAGATCCACTACACCAATATTGCATGTGGGTTGCTGAACACCAAAACCTGTAATTGTACTCGCTACGAAGAGCGCACGATATTGGTCCCGGATTGCGTCAAACTGAGCAAAGAAAACATAGATGACATATTTTTCATGCCAACCAGTTGCAGCTATCGTCGGTTACATGAAGGGCGCGGTCTACCCTCATGGCATCCACTTTTAAATAAAGGTAAAAAAGCCAAAATGCATAAAGTGGGTATGTCCGTTCGTGGTAAAACCGTATTTGATCATGACGTCGAACTGGAAGATTTTGAAGACTATATTGCCATATGGCCGCTGGAAGATACGGATTAAGTCAGGAGTAACTAACTGATTTTATGCGCACTAGGGAAACGTCATGAGCGTGAATATTACAATGCTTTCCCCATCGCTTGGTTGACACTGGATTGTTCCCCAAGGGTGTGGGCAAGTCTAAAAAGGCCCTATGAATAGCAGTACCAGAAAGCCGATTTTTTAGGGCTATAACCCAGATAAATACGTGTTGGCCTGCGTCAGATAAGCGTTCTTTTTATCTTGCTCCATCTTATCTACTTGGCTGCACATCATAGCCCAGCGGTGGTTTCTCTTTAGCTCAGCGTGGTTTTTTATTATCCATCGCCAGTACAGTGCATCCCATATATCCGACCAAGCGCCTTTCTTGTAGTGGCTCATTTTAATGATGTAATTAGAGCCACTGAAATAGGGCTTAGTTGTGATTTGTCCGCCATCTGCATGTTGGCTCATCGCATATACGTTGGGTACCATCACCCAATCATAGCTGTCGATAAACATGTCCATAAACCAGCGATAGATTTCATCTGGCTCAAATTCGCATAAAAAGAAAAAGCCGCCTAATACCATTAACCGCTCGATGTGATGGCAATAACCCGTTTGTATTATCCGCTTGATGGTATCGTCTAAAGGGGTTATGCCTGTGTCACCGGTATAAAAGGCGCTAGGTATTTTGCGCTTATGTTGCCAATGGTTCTGCGTGCGCATCGATACACCGATGTCACTGTACGTCGCGCGCATAAACTCTCGCCACCCAATGATTTGCCGAACAAATCCTTCGAGGCTTGCAAGATCCACTTCATGCTCATCAGCGTATTCTATCGCTTGGCTAATGACTTGTTTTGGAGTTAAAAGCCCGATATTTAGCATAGGGGTAAGTACACTGTGATAAAGCCAATTTTGCCCCTCTACTATGGCATCCTCAAAGGGGCCAAAATGTTTAAAACGCTGTTCAAAAAAGGCGGTCAGCCACAACTGAGCGTCCTCATGTGTGACCGGATAGATGACCGTTTGGCCATTGCCTGGGTGTTCAGAAAAGTCAGCATTAATGCGCTCGATAGCTTGGGTATGGTATTGAGTCTTTACACTAAATTGCATTGCTGGAATGTTTGTTATTTCTTTTTTCGGAATTTTCTTGCGATTCTCTTCATCGAAACTCCAACGACCCGAAATGGGTTTGTCTCCTTCCATTAAAATATTAAAGCGAGTGCGCTGATGGCGGTAGAAGTCCGCCATAAACCAACGTTTTTTACTGTCGCGGTAGGCGCTATTTTGACGTTGAGTGTTTAAGAATCCCGGCGTTTTATGCCAAGTGATCTCAATATTATTCGCCTTTGCATTATTCTCTAAGCGCTGCTTCAGAATATAATCTACCGGATCAACCGTGTGTATCTGGGTAATATTCTGCTTTGTCAGTTGCGCAAACAGGTGGGTTTGACTAGGAATATTTGGTTGGAATTTTAAATACTCACAATCACACTTATTAGCGCGTAGATAATCATGGTAATACGCCATAGATGCAAAATGGAGTTGCAGTTTCTGCTGATGAAAGCATTGAGAATAAGTACTATCCCCAAAAAATAAATCGTCTTCAACTAAGTAGACACGATTAGTGGTATGACTTAGACAAGGATGCTCAACGAATAATTGTTGCGGAAAAATAACCCAAGTTGATTGCACAGCATGTACCTTTTTTCAAACACTCAAAATTAAAAATTACATGCCATTGTACGTAACAGGGAAGCTTTGGATCGTTTAAAGTTCGCTGTCTTGGGTGCACCTAGTCTATTAAATTGAACTAAGAAGGATGCTCGTTTCACTATTTATTACACCCGGTGTCATACGCACCATGCGCAGTACACGGTCGAACTCTGTCAGGGTCGTGGTTTGTATATTGGCAACTAAATCCCAAGCACCGTTGGTGGTGTGCAGATGCGTTAACTCGGGGAGCCCTCGAAGTTTTTGAATGACTTGTGACGTCGATTTTCCAGCCACTTCAATCATCATGACGGCTTTGATGAGGTTCTGCTCTACCTCGTGGTGCGCGCGGATTGTAAATCCAAGAATAGCACCGGAGCTGAGTAATCTGTCTAAGCGGTTTTGCACGGTTCCGCGAGATACCCCTAATATTTGTGACAATTTAGCCACAGGGGCGCGACCGTCCTTACGCAAAATGGCAATCAAATTGATATCTAAATCGTCAAGGATTTGAGTCTCTTTCATGAAGATATTATTTAGCCGGTGGTTGATAAGTTAGCATATTGTACATCCACTATTAACTATTTGTATTATATCCTAACAAAAATTGTAATTTAATGGCATTTATCCTGGCTGACTAGCTGATTACACTGAGCAACTATTTCAACCGTTACCTTTGAACAGTGAGCCAGTCATGCAAATCCCTAACAAAAATACAGTACGTAACGAAGCAGAAAGCCCCGTATCGCAAGTCGCATTTCTGAGTGTCCAAGACATATTGGATTTAGTGGCTAAAATCGGCATGGAAGCATTTCTAAAAGGCCTTGCTAAGTACATTAAAGACGACTTTCGGCGTTGGGAAACTTTTGATAAGTCACCACGTTTCGCCGCACATTCACCTGAAGGCGTGATTGAATTGATGCCCACAAGTGATGGGCAAAAATTTAGTTTCAAGTATGTGAATGGCCACCCTAAAAATACCCAAAAAGGACTTCAAACCGTCACTGCTTTTGGCGTGTTGGCGGATGTGGATTCAGGCTATCCATTGATGCTGTCTGAGATGACTGTGCTAACGGCACTGCGCACTAGTGCAACATCTGCGCTAATGGCTACTTATTTAGCTCCCGCAAATAGCCAATCTATGGCATTAATCGGTAATGGCGCGCAATCAGAGTTTCAAGCGTTTGCGTTTCGTACATTATTGGGAATAAATACGTTACGTCTTTATGATGTAGATACTAACGCCAGCGAAAAATGTAAGGCAAACCTGAGCGTTTACGGTTTTGACGTCACCATTTGTGCTACGCCTGAAGAGGCCGTAAAGGGAGTGGACATAATAACGACTTGCACTGCAGATAAACGAAATGCAACTATTTTAACCTCAGCTATGGTCAAAGACGGTGTTTACATCAATGCCATAGGAGGAGATTGCCCAGGTAAAACGGAATTAGATAAAGCGCTTCTTTTGCGAGCCGATGTGTTTGTTGAATACGAAGAGCAAACGCGTATTGAGGGCGACATACAGCAACTCAGCAGGGATTTTTCAGTCACTGAAATGCATAGGGTGATTAATGGCGAAGCGAAGGGGCGAACGTCACCTGCTCAGTTAATAATTTTCGACGGCGTTGGGTTTGCCATAGAGGATTTTTCAGCGTTGCGTTATGTCTATCAGCTTATGACCCAGCATTTGCCATTAAAAGAGCTTGAGTTAATCGCTACCCCGAAAGACCCACGTAACCTGTTCGGCTTATTTGCACGATCAACGACTATCAGAAAAGTAGGGTAGCTCATGAGAAAACGCAATCCTCAGGCGCCATCAGCGGTTGTCATGATTCGCCCACATCATTTTTACGCAAATCCGCAAACGCAGGGAGACAATGCCTTTCAAGCATTGGCTTGTGCCAGCGATAGTTCAGCAGCGACGGTGGAACTGGACAGATTAGCTTATCAGCAAGTGACTGATGCGGCCTATATCCTAGAGTCTTATGGTATCGATGTGCATATTTTTGAAGATGAAAGTAAAGATACTCCGGACTCAGTATTCCCTAATAACTGGTTTTCAACTCACAGTGGCGGGCATGTCGCCATTTACCCTATGCACGCCCAGAATCGCCGTCAAGAAAGACGCGGCGATATCATAGATATGCTCAAACAAGCGTATCGAGTGCAGGATATTGTTGATTATTCAGGCCTTGAGCAAGACCAGCTGTATTTGGAGGGTACTGGCGCTATGGTGCTGGATCACATTGAGCGCGTAGCCTACGCAGTGCAATCGAATAGAACGAACCCATTAGCGCTTGAGCGCTTCTGTAGTCATTTTAATTACGAGCCTATGCTCTTCGATGCCTTTGATGAAAATGGTGTGGCTGTGTATCACACCAATGTCTTGATGTGTATTGGAACTGACTTTGTCATGCTGGGCGCAGACATGATCAAAAATCCTATTCGTCGTAATGAGATTATCACACGGTTCGAAGACTCAGGGCGAGAGGTCATTATGCTAAGCAGCCGACAAATCGCAGAATTTTGTGGCAATGCACTTGAGCTTCAAAGTGATGAGCAACGATTGTTAGCTTTATCACAAAGGGCTTATAATGCAATGGAGACAGAGCAACGTAAAATACTGGAAAAAAGTGTCACCTTGCTGCCTTTAGAAGTTTCGGCAATTGAAACCGCTGGAGGTTCAATTCGTTGTATGTTGGCGGGAATTCACTTAGCGCCACGCCCTGTTTAACATCCCAGCGTGCTCACCCCGAGTCATCATGATTCTAAATTGGGTTACAATTGTGTATTAATAGCTAAAAAAAGGGAGCGTACACTCCCTTTACACAGAATAGTTATTGCTAGTTAGAGTGAGCGTTTTGTGATTAAACGCGCGCTCAGCACCACGAACCAAATGGCTGAGTAAATCGCAAACACGACCATCATCCACTGGGGCATACTCATATCCATAAAGACCCAATCAATATTGCCGCAATCACCTGTGGCTGCGAACAAATTAGGTAACCATTCATGTAACGGCAACCATGAGGGGAAGTTCGGTACAATTTCACAGGTTGCAAAGAAAGGGTTAGCCGCATTTTGAATATCGTAATGTTCCCATGCAATCAGGCCCCCCCAAATTGCAGATATACCCCAAACAACAAACGCCAATAAACGCGTTAGCATATTGTTGGCGATGAGTACGGGTACGCAGGCGAACATAATGCCAAAGATGGCAGTGCGCTGGTAAATGCACATGATGCAGGGCTGTAGCCCCATTGCATGCTGGCTAAATAGGGCATACGCCACCAATACCAGTGAAGATAAAAATAACAGGCCCCAAGCAAGGCGGGTGTCAGCAAGATTTGAAATAAAGGTCATGTTGCTACTCGTAAAATAACTAAAACAAAAAAGCACCGCAATGTAGCGGTGCTTTGTTAAACAAAACTAGTTTAGTGCGCTGCGGGTTCGCCGCCTAAGGTCGCGCTGTGGTGCTCTATTAGATGCATATCATACAGCCAGTTGGTTAAATCTCCCAAACCGAAGTAGGTAGCAGCTAGGCCGACAATAGTCAGTACAATGGTGTAGGGTAGCGCCATATAAACCATCGTGCCGTATGACAAGCGTAAAAGCGGTGCAATAGCAGAGGTCAACAAAAACAAGAAAGCGGCTTGCCCGTTCGGTGTTGCCACACTGGGTAAGTTTGTACCTGTATTAATCGCAACGGCTAACATATCGAACTCATCGCGAGTGATATGACCATGTTCAAGCGCTGCAGCAACTTCGGTAATATAAACAGAGCCAACGAACACATTATCACTGACCATGGACAGCGCCCCATTGGCTAAGTAGAACATCACCAGTTGCGAGCGGCCTTCAAAGGTAAGTACCCAGTCAATTACAGGTGTAAATAGGCCTTGGTCAATAATGACAGCTACAACGCCAAAGAAAACGCATAGCAGAGCTGTAAACGGCAACGCTTCTTCGAATGCTTTACCAATTGAGTGCTCATCGATGATGCCGTTCAGGGATGTTGCCAAAACGATAATAGACAAACCAATTAAACCAACCGCAGCGAAGTGGCCTGCCAATCCAATCACAAGCCATATGCCGATGAAACCTTGGATCCACAATTTAGCACTGTCTTGTTTAGTGCGGATGGCTTCTTGCTCGTGGCTGTGAGCGGTTAAAATATCGCGAACAACTTGAGGCAACTGCGCGCCATAACTGAATATTTTTAACTTTTCTAAAGCAAAAGTGGTAGCAATTCCGGCGAAAAATACTGGAATGGTGACCGGCGACATGCGCACGAAAAATTCACCGAAATTCCAGCTGGCCTTATCTGCAATAATTAAATTTTGAGGCTCACCAACCATTGTCATCACGCCGCCTAATGCAGTACCTACCGCAGCATGCATCATTAGATTACGCAGAAACGCGCGAAAATCTTCCAAATCTTGGCGCTTTGGGTGGTCAACATGATCGTCACTGGTATGGTCGTGATCAGAGTGAAAGTCTTTACCAGATGCGACTTTATGATAGATAGAATAAAAGCCCATACCCACAGCGATAATGACCGCCACAACCGTTAATGCATCTAAAAAGGCCGACAAAAAAGCGGATGCCGCAACAAACGACATCGACAAAGCAATCTTGTTTTTAAGTTTGAGCAGTAGTTTAGTAAACATAAACAACAGCATGTCTTTCATGAAATAGATCCCCGCCACCATAAAGACCAGCAGCAAAACCACTTCTATATTGACAACTATTTCATGCTTCATGTGTTCCGGGGAGGTCATACCGATAAACAGCGCTTCAATTAACAGAAGGCCACCGGGTTGCAATGGATAGCATTTTAACGCCATAGCAAGAGTAAAAATGAACTCTAATACTAACGCCCAGCCCGCTATGTACGGGTCTGCCATAAATAGGATTGGGTTAAAAATAAGGAAGGCGATAATAGATTTTTTATACCAATCAGGGGCTTGACCCAAGAAATTGCTATAAACTGCGCCGATGGTCGATTGTTGCATAGATTCAAACCTTTAAATTTTTCTAGCTTTTATAACTACTTTTTAAATTCTGTAACGTAAAAATGCAAGGTAAATCGCATGCTTAGCTACATTTAACTTAAAATAAAGTGCCCAAAAGTTTAATTGATGAATGTGACACTCAGTATATAACTTAACATCTTGTTAAAGATTCATTGTTCCCGAGAAAAATCATCTGGTACAATCAGTTAATAGCATAATAATATTGATAACCTTGCGAGCAATGAAATGATTTATAAGGCACAGAGTCCAGCTGGATTTGCCGAAGAGTATATAGTTGAATCTATATGGAGCGGTCGCTTCCCTCCCGGTACCATACTTCCTGCAGAGCGTGAACTATCAGAATTAATTGGGGTAACCCGGACAACATTACGCGAAGTACTGCAACGCTTAGCTCGAGACGGTTGGTTGACTATCCAACATGGCAAGCCTACAAAAGTGAATAACTTCTGGGAAACCTCAGGTCTGAACATATTGGAAACCTTGGCTCGTTTAGACGAGGATGGGATTTCAGAACTGGTGGATCATCTGTTGGCGGCGCGTACTAACTTAAGTGCGGTATTTATCCGCGGAGCCATCCGTAATAACCAACAAAAAACCATTGAAATTCTGCAGCAATATAAAGAAGTAGAGCAAGATGGAACTGCATTTGCTGTTCAAGATTATCAATTAAATCATGACTTAGCCTTTGCATCTGGAAACCCTGTTTATGTTCTGATGATGAATGGTTTTAAAGGTTTGTATTCACGCATCGGCGGTTACTACTTCTCTAACGAGAAATCTCGTGCTCTGACCCATGATTATTACCAGCAATTGCTCGCGCTTGCTGAAAAAGGCGATTACGAAAGTGTGTTATTAGTGATTCGCAAGTACGGTATCGCCAGCGGTAAACTGTGGAACGAGATGCGTGATGAAATGCCTAAGGGCTTAGTTGACTAACGTGAGCGCACAGATATTGTGCCAATAAAGTGTTATCTGATTTGAAATAGCCGCAATTGTTGCGGCTATTTTGTTTTGTTGCGCCACCTTGCCCGTCAATCTTTAAACTCGCTATTCGATTCCTCAGATCTTGCCGATTATCCGTCATCCCTGGTTGTCTTTGGAGTAGTACTATTGGGTAAAAATTACAAAATCGGGTCAAAAATATCACGGATGTTGTATTTTCATGATTTTAAGACTTGGCGGTGAAGTAGATTAAAGTACCACGGCTGTTTCTCAAAACAGACTAGGTTATTCTCGCCTTTTATTTTATAAGTCATTAAATTTCAAAGGTTATACCCGTTTCAGCGTACCACTGTCCGTAATAAGCAACAGAATTGCTGCTCATTTATCTTATACATAATACCAATGCTTGAATGTGAAACTAATTTGCGACGGGCAAAAATTTTTGAGCGCGTGGCGGAGGTAGTGTGTATAAGGCATTATTCATTTTTACAGCGACATGTCTCGGGTGAAAATTCAGGTTAATCTCTCGGCTTTCTAATACCAATACTACCTTGGGATTTTCCGCACGGGGCAATTTCAAAGGGCTCCGGCACAGTCACAGACACCACACCGCTCTAACTGTGTAACTTCTTTTTTTATTCATTTAAGTGTTTTCGATCCTCAGGTTTACGCAGGGGAGAGTCGTTACTATCTTATCCTTTAGTCTAATATTCGGCGAGTTTGGCACATATTTAATTTGTGGTTCGAAAGTTGCAATCCGTGGGTGAAACGTAGCGCTTTCACACGTTACGAGTTCAAGTATTGAAAAAACTGCCAATCACTGGGAACGACCATCCCCAGAATTGTAAAAACGCCAAAATCAGTAAAGGGACCAGAAATAAAATGACAACCCAGAATTCCGTCAATCGTCAATGCCTCAAGGCGGTATCTCGTCAAAGGAGTACTCTGTCACGTCTCGTGGGTTTAGTGTGTTTAATCGTCAGTGTGGGGGCTTCTACCCAAGTTCAGACACCAGAACAAGCACCTATTGACAACAAAAAAACGCAACCGGTAAAGCAAACTCAGTCTAAGGTGAAAGATAAGCAAGACAATGAAGCTAAGCCTTTAGACGCGGCTGCTGATCCCGCTGAGGCACCAGCAGAGAAAACCAGCGAAGAGCGCGTATTCTCATTAGTCACAGAGCAAGCGAAATCTCTTGCTGCTAAGTCATATGTGCCACCTAAACAAGACCTTCCAGCTGAATTAGCGGAGATGAATTATCAGCAGTACCGCGCCATTCGCTTTAACCCAGAAAAAGCCCAGTGGAAAAACAAAGCCAAATTTGAAATGCAATTGTTCCATCCAGGTTTTTTATACCGCTCACCGGTGGGCATTAAAATAGTCGATGACAACAGTGGCACTAAAAACATGTTGTTTGAAACAGACCGCTTTATTTATGAAAAGGATGCTGCAGCCCTGAAAGGGTTGGTGCCTAAAGACGCAGGTTTTGCCGGTTTCAGAGTGCATTACCCATTAAAAACTAACCACTACAAAGATGAAGTAGCAGTCTTCTTAGGTGCGTCTTATTTTCGATTGATAGGCCCTGGGCAAGTTTTCGGTATTTCAGCCCGTGGACTTGCAATCGACACAGCCGAGGCCAGCGGAGAAGAATTTCCAGCATTTACCAAATTCTGGATGCTAGAGCCCAAAGGGGATGATACCAAACTCGTGTTCTTTGCCTTGCTTGATAGTAAATCAGTGACTGGGGCGTATCGTTTTGAACTTGTTCCAGGGTTAGATTCTGTCATGCACGTGCAAAGCGTTATATTCGCCCGTGAAGACGTTAAAAAGTTAGGTGTCGCCCCACTTACCAGCATGTACCTCAGCGGCGAAAACGACACGCGCAAGTTTGACGATTTCAGGCCTGAAGTGCACGACTCTGATGGCTTATCAATGCAAACATCTAGCGGTGAGTGGATATGGCGCTCATTGAATAATCCTAAAGACCTGCGGGTTACTTCTTTGCAAGACGACCAACCTAAGGGATTCGGGCTACTGCAACGTGACCAAGACTTTAAGAGCTATCAAGATGCTGAAGCTCACTATGATCAACGACCTGGTATGTGGATAACCCCCAACAACCATTGGGGTAAAGGAAGAGTAGAGCTGGTTGAAATACCAACTAACTCAGAAACAAATGACAACATTGTTAGTTACTGGGTACCGGCTAAACCCTTTAAAAAAGGGGAAATGCGTCAGTTCGATTACACCTTGAAGACAGTAAACGGAGCTCTTCGTCACGAAGAAGTCGCTCGCGTGACTCAAGTATTCAACAGTTGGGCAGCCTTACCCGGTCAAGATAACGCGCCAGAGAGAAGCGAGCGTCAAATGGTGATTGATTTTAGTACTGATGCATTTGCGCATTTGACCGATTCAATTCGTTTAACGCCGCAGTTATCACTGTCGTCAGGTTCGTATAAAGATTTAGAAGTGATTCAACTACCTGACAAGAAAACGTGGCGCGCTCAATTTAAGTTAGTGCCTGAAAACGACAATGCGATAGATATGCGCCTGTTTCTTACCCTTGGGGATACTCAGGTGAGTGAAGTGTGGAATTACGTATGGAGCGCCAACGAGGTTGAGTAATTTTAGCCTTTATAGCAATCGAGATAACAGCGAGGGCAAGACCATGTTAATAAATATCAAGGGTAAGGCCGTCCGGAAATGGATATACGCATTAATGGTGTTTATCACTTCTATTGCGGGCAGCTGGATGATGTACGAAATCTTTTCAGAAAGCGGTATAACCGTGCTTGAAGTGGTTTTGTTGGTGTTGTTTAGTATTACTTTTTTGTGGATCTCTGCCGCGTTTTGGAGCGCCTTTATCGGTTTCATTTTGCAGATATTTGACATCGACCCCCTGAAGCTTAAGCGCAATAAACATTTTGCTGGGCAATTAGACAATGTCACTGTGAAAGACAGGCATGCTGTTGTCATGCCCGTATACAACGAAGACACAGATCGCATCATGGCGGGCTTCGAGGCGTGCTTAGTCGATTTACAACGGACGGGGCAGCTAGATCACTTTGACTTTTATATGTTAAGTGACACTCAGAACCCTGATATGGCTCAAGCTGAACTCACCGCGTGGAATGAGCTTTGTCAGCGCCTGGGGGCATTATCAGAAAATATCTATTACCGCCGCCGCGAAAAAAACACCCATCGTAAAGTAGGTAACTTAGCCGACTTTTGTCAGCGCTGGGGTTACCAGTACGAATCAATGATCGTGCTCGATGCCGATAGCGTGATGACAGGTGAGTGCATGTTGACGCTCGTTAAGGCAATGCAACAAAACCCGATGTCAGGTTTAATTCAAACCGTGCCTATTCCAGTGCGCTCACAAACCTTGTTTGGGCGGTTTTTACAGTTCGCATCGTGCTTGTATTGCCCGATGCTGGCAACCGGTCAAGCATTCTGGCAAACCGACAGCGCAAACTACTGGGGGCACAATGCCATTATCCGTGTGGACGCATTTATTCAACATTGTGGTTTACCCACTTTAGCGGGTAAAGCGCCGTTTGGTGGTGACATACTAAGCCATGATTTTGTTGAAGCTGCACTGTTAAGACGTGCAGGATGGGACGTACTACTACTGGCCGATTTAGAAGGCAGTTACGAAGAGATCCCTAGTAATATTATTGATTACGCCACGCGAGACAGACGTTGGGTGCAAGGCAATATTCAGCATCTTGGCATTATCAATGGTAAGGGTTTGCACACGGTCAATCGTCTGCACTTTCTCTTTGGTGCGTTGGCCTATATGTCGTCATTAGTGTGGTTGGTGATGTTAGTGCTAAGCACAATAGACGCCGTTGTAAGGGCGACCACAGAAACGGTGTTCTTTGCTTCCAATTATTCTTTGTTTCCATCGTGGCCTGTGGTGAAAACTGAATACATCATTACTCTGCTAAGTGCTACAGCAATCATGCTCTTGGGGCCAAAATTACTGGGCGCTATAGTGGCCTTAGTTAGGCGCAGAGATAAATTTGGCGGCGGATTAGCGTTAATGACCGGCGCATTAATTGAGGCGACTATCGCCATTATCATTGCTCCTTTAATGATGTTTTATCACGCCTATTTTGTACTTAACGTACTTGTTGGCAAGAATGTCAGCTGGGACGCTCAAGGCAGAGAAGGCCGTATGGTGCCTTGGAAAGAAGCCTTTAAACGTACCTGGGTCGCCAGCGCTATTGCTATTGCTTGGGGCGGTATCACTTTGTCTTTAACGCCTATTTTGTTTTGGTGGTTGGCGCCAGTGTTACTTGGTTTATTACTCGCAGCACCCATTATTCGGTTTTCCAGCAGTCTGTATTTAGGCAAATTGAGCCGCAGTTTAGGTATGTTTGTCAGCCCTAGCGAAGTGGAGGAAATCCCGGCACTGCGCACATTAAGGATCCGCCTGGCCAACATGCAGCACCAGGACGAAATATTGTTATCTAGTCCGCTTATGCCGCCTGAGCAGTGGCAAGACATGCCGGAGCAAAGTTTTGAGTTTTTGTCATCCAGTGTAGAAATGCCGATACAGCGACTGGCGAGTGATAACAAGCAACAGTAACTCGATTGTGGCTGGTGGCTCGACTATAGCGTGTTACGCCTAGCAAGCTTATTAGCCACGTATGGCTTTAGCGGCTGAGCCGCGAATATGTACCACATTTAACGCTGCACCTTTTGCCGACCTTATGGTCGGCTTTTTTTGTGGTGAGGTGTAGCGAAAATAGATTGTAATTAATTGAATCCAGATTACCCTCTTGCACGTTTAAACGTATTACCTTATTTATAACCAATGCGAGAGGACACTATGAAACAAGATCCGATGTTGAGTTTGCTCAGTGCCACAGCTCAGGGAGATAAAGCCGCATTCGCTAAGCTTTATCAAGCGTCGAGTAAGCAGTTGTATGCTGTGAGCTTGAAAATGTTGAAGCGCAAAGAGCTGGCAGAAGAAGCACTTCAAGAAGCTTACGTGCGAATTTGGCACAATGCCTCTCAGTATCGGGCCGGTAAAGGCACAGTGCTCACCTGGATGATCAGTATTGCCCGCTATCGAGCGTTAGATATACTGCGCTACCATTCAGTGCGCAAAGAAGAACCCCTCACTGATAATGAAGTCGGCGTGCAAACTTCAAGTGAACCCATGACAGAAACCCAACAAGGTTTGTTGGAAAAATGCATGGGAGCGCTGGACGTGCAGCAACGCCAAGCGATTCATTTAGCATATTTTAACGGGATGTCACATCACGAAGTAACCGCCCACTTGGATCTGCCGCTTGGTACGATTAAAAGCTGGATCCGCCGAGGATTACTATCATTACAAAGGTGTTTGAAATTATGAATTATTTAAACCCTGATCTATACAATGCACTTGCTGCCCAATACGTATTGGGTACACTGCGGGGCCCTGCTCGACGACGTTTTAGCAGGCTTATAATGCAACACAGCGCAATCAGCGAAGCGGTTAATAGCTGGGAGTTGTATTTAAACTCTTTAGGTGAACAGTTACCTGATGTGGCGCCAGACAACGACGTTTGGCGAAAAATAGAGCAGCGCTTAGGTTTTATTCAAGCGCAAAAGATCGCTTCGCAAGTAGAACCAGCACCGACAAGTAAGTTTGAACCTAGCAATGTGGTACGCATACCAGAGAAGAAGCCTCGCTTATGGCAAGCCCTTGCAGGTTTGGCTTCAGCGGCCGCTGTAGTGCTTGCTGTATTGCTAGTGCAAATGCAGCCAGCACCGATTTCAGAGGTCACCCAGATAGCGGTTATCAATAATCAGCAAGCAGATCTATTATGGAGCATCGAAATAACCGATGAAGAAATAGCAGTCAGAGCAACCAAAGCCTTGCAAGCGAAGCAGGGTGTTGACTACGAGCTTTGGATCGTTCCAGAGGATGGTAACGCACCTGTATCCTTGGGCTTGCTGCCAAAAGATGGGGCCAGCACTTTGGTTAAGCCTCTGGTATTTGAGCAAATCAATATTGCTGCCTTGGCGGTTAGTTTAGAGCCATTGGGAGGTTCACCAAACGGTTCACCCACTGAAGTGTTATTCACAGGAAAATTAGTTATTCTGTAAAAGAAGTAAAAACTAAATAATTCAAATTTTTATAAACAGCGAAACCTTGGTTTCGCTTTTTTTTTTAACTAAATTTTAAAAACCAGGTTTGTTTGCATCCAGTTACTTGAGTGAGTCGTTTAATGAGTATCAGCGCCAATATATACGCTAGCCAAGTGTGAGACGTATTTGATGGATTTGATATCTATTCAACAAGTAAATAAAAAGGAAACGTCATGCAAAAAACAAAATTAACATTGTTAGCCTCGACCATGTTGAGTCTAACCTTTGGTCAGGTTGCACAGGCTTCTAGTCACAGAGAAGCACCGAATATCACACGCACCCCCACGGTTGATTCAACCGATTTTTACGCATTTAACAGCTACGAAGAAGGGAGAGGCGAATATGTCACTCTTATTGCTAATTATATTCCCCTGCAAGATGCTTACGGCGGGCCAAACTATTTCGCTATGGACCCTGCAGCGTTATACGCGATCCATATTGATAACGATGGCGATGCGGTTGAAGACATGAGCTTTACCTTTAAATTCAGCCAAACCCTACCGAATGACAATGCCGGTGTGACTTTAATGGTCGGCCCAGAAGGTGAGCAAAAAGCCGTAGGCGTGCCACTTAAGAATGTCGGCGGTATCAGTGCTAGCGATCAAGCCAATGCAAACTTTAAGGAAAACTACTCAGTTAATTTGGTATCAGGCCCTATGCGCACAGGTACCAGTGCAGCAGTAATGAACGACACATCTGGCAGTGCAAGCTTTGGAAAGCCATTGGATTACATCGGCAATAAAACGTTTGCTAGTGCTGAACAATACAAAGCATACGCCGATAGCTTTATTTACAGTGCCACGATTCCAGGCTGTGATAGCCCCGCTAAAGTGTTCGTTGGTCAGCGTAAAGACCCCTTCACCGTTAACTTAGGCAAGGTATTTGATTTGGTTAACTTTGTTCCTGTAGAAGGCGACAGTGCACCAGGTGCAGGTGACGAAGGCGGGTTCCCTGGAGGCATCACTCAATCAACTGACAATGACGACTTGGCTGATAAAAATGTCACTAGTATCGCCATTGAGGTACCAAAAGCGTGTTTGATTGGCTCTGGAAACGGCAGCATAGGTGCATGGACTACCGCAAGTTTGCCACAAGCACGTATCTTGAACCCTAATGCTAGTTTTGCTAACAGCGAAGTCAACGGCGGTGCTATGACACAAGTTTCGCGTTTAGGCTCGCCTTTGGTTAATGAGTTAGTGATTGGTTTAGCGGATAAAGACACGTTCTCAAGTGCAGCTCCACAAGACGACGGGCAATTTGCAGATTATGTCACTCACCCTACGTTGCCTGAATTACTTAATATCTTGTTTAGAGATGCGGTTAACACGACTTTAGGTACAGATATTGAAACATTAGCCCCGACTCACTTTCCACGTACCGATTTGGTCACTGCATTTTTAACCGGTTTTGAAGGTGTAAACCAATTGTCCGTGGTGACTCCGTCGGAAATGTTGCGTTTAAACACTGGCATTGAAGCAAAAAGTGCTGATATGCAGTCGGCTTTCGGTGTAGCAGGTGATGACTTAGCAGGTTTCCCAAATGGTCGTCGCCCTGGTGATGACGTAGTGGATATTGCCTTGCGCGTAGTAATGGGTCGTTTATGTTACCCCATTCCAGTTAACGGTGAAGAGGTTGACCTAGGTTTGTGTGCACCTGAAGATGCCAGCGTAGGTAACGTGCCGTTTACTGATGGTGCCCCAAGCAATGCCTCAATGATGGATAGCAGCTTTCCCTATTTAGCCATGCCACTACCAGGTTCTGGCGCAGAGTAAGGAGAAGAATATGAGAAATAAAAAAATGAAGAGGCTGCCCCATCAAAAGGGAACAAGCCAATTACGGGTAATGAGTTTAGGTTTGGCGATGACCATTGTCTTAGCCGGATGTGATTTTGGCAGCGATGACAACGATGAAAATGTTGCCCCGAGTGCAGTCTCGGTTGACCTAACTACTCAAACCGAAACCGCCATAGTGGATATGCTCACTGCAACTGACGAGGACGGCGACAGCTTAACCTTTAGTTTGGTAGATGAGCCTAAGACAGGCACCGTAATGGTCGGTGACAATGGTGATTTCACCTATCAGCCTAACCCTGAAGTGACGGGCAGCGACAGTTTCACTTTCACCGTTACTGACGGTATAAATGAGCCGGTTAGTGGTTCAGTGAACATTACGATTGAAGCGCTAACCGTATCTTTTAGCAGCTACAGTCGAGCGGCCTTTGCCCAAGACCCGCAGGATGAGCCTTTGTCGACCAATGGTCGCTCGTTCACTCAGGATGTGGAAGATCCTGACGCTTATGATGATTTGTTGCAGGACTAAAAGGACTGCAATAAACATATTAATGAAAAGTTTGATAGCGCCATGGAAGGCGCCCCTTCAAGGAGATTTACCCGTGAAAAAGCAAGTGTTTGCTTTACACAATAAGGCGCTCATTTGGGTGCTTTTAGCGTTAGTTAGCATAGTGGTAAGCACTGCAAATGCAAAGAGTTACGTGCCCGCCTCAGAAAATATCGTGGTAGCCAAATGGACAGTAGTGGATAAGAGTGACTCCCCTAAAGAGCGGGTCGCACTGTTACTCAGCAAAGCCAACTTACCAGGACTAGCCAGTCGATACTATGGTCAAGCTAGTGCGTTAACGGAAACGCTGCTGCGAGATACCCCAAATGATATTGAACTGTCATTTTATCAGGCAAAAATCGCCCAACATTACCACCGCTTTGATACGGCTCTATCAATATTAACGGGCATTTTACGTCGCCAAGAAAACCATCCTTCCGCTTTACTCCTAAAAGCCAATATTTTGCTGGTACAGGGAAGATTAGTTGCAGCGAAACAAACATGCTTACAACTACTTGGCAAGGCTGAATTGTGGATCGGTGGTGCTTGCGCATTAGAAGTCAATGCCCAAAGTGGGAACAATGATAGTGTTGCTGATAGCTATGCACAGCTACTGAGCCTAGTTGAGCGCTCTTCATTGCACCAATATACTAACGTTGAGCAACAGCGCTGGGTTCAACAAATATTAGCAGAACTGGCGGCAAAACAAGGTATGTATAATCAAGCTCTTACCCACTTAGCTGCATTTGAATTAACTCAAGTGCCTGTGAGCTATTTGGCTTTGTGGGCAGATATTCAACTGGCTCTGAATAAGCCTGAGCGTGTACTGCGAATACTTGGGCCAATCGTTGAGCAAGCTGACAGTTTTGATGATGCTTTGTTAATACGTTTAGCCTTATCTGAAAACCAAATCAGCGATCAGCACACCCGCTGGACGCCACGTTTGACTCAGCGAATTAATATTCGTATGCAACGTAAAGATACGGCCCATGCCGCTGATATTGCGCGTTATTTTTTGGACATAGCACCAGATCGTAAAAAAGCGCTTTTTTGGGCCAAAATCAACTGGCAACAGGCTAGGTTAGATGACGATAAGCGCTTGCTCGAGCGAGCGATGGACGTACAATATGCCCCAGAGAAAAGAACAAATCAGTCAGCAGGAATGTAACATTGGTGAAAAATAATAATATGATTAGAAGCCTATTGATGGTGTTGGGCTTAGTGATCAGTTTGCCTAGTATTGGTCACCAATTAAGCACGGCGTATATCATTGCCAACGTAGATGCAACAGGCCGTATTCAAGGTGAATGGCAACTGGGTTTAACGGATTTAGAATTGGTATTAGGGCTAGACACGGACCTAAACGGTCAATTGACATGGGGAGAGGTGACTCAAAGGCGCAACGATATCGCCATTTATTTATCTGAACATTTAACGCTTAAGCGGGGCGGGTCAGCCTGCGCGACTCAATTTGCCGGTTTAGATAGATTAGAAGATCACGCGGACTCAGTGTTTGCGGTAACTGATTTTAGTGCTCAGTGTCCGCTAGCAGGTATATTCACCGTGGATTACAGTGCGATATTCGCTAAAGACGACAGTCACGAAGTCGTCGTCAATATCAGTGATGAAGCCAATACCCAGAGCTTCGTGCTGGATAGCACCCAGCGCCAAATTGATGTGGATTTAACGGATGGCAGTCGCTGGGTCACGTTTAAAGAATTTGTTTATCAAGGGATCATCCATATCTGGATTGGTACCGATCATATCCTGTTTTTGTTGGCACTACTGTTGCCTTGTGTATTGCTGCGTCAAGGCGGGCAATGGCAACGAAACCCACAATTAAAGAACGTACTGAGCACCACAGTGTGGATAATCAGTGCATTTACGTTAGCACATTCAATCACACTGACTGCAACAGCGTTAGGCTGGATAATACCGAGCAGTCGTTGGGTGGAATTTGGTATTGCGATTTCGGTGTTATTTGCAGCCCTGAATAACGTGAAGCCCATTATCTTGCGTTTGGGTTGGCTCACTTTTGCTTTCGGTTTGCTACACGGAATGGGATTTGCGGGCGTCTTGGGTGAACTCGGTTTACCGGGGGATCAGAAATTACTCTCTATCTTAGCGTTTAATTTAGGGGTAGAAATTGGCCAGTTAGCGATCGTGTTAGTTGCTTTACCGTTACTTATTTTACTTGCAAAAACAGCGCTGTACCGTCGCTGGGTCATGCCTGGTGTTTCCATTGGTATTGCATTAGTGGCGTTAAACTGGGCGATAGAGCGCTTTTGATAAAACACGTGATATAAACATCTCGCTCATGAAAAAGCCGGAACCGATTCTGAAGTGACCCCCAATAGTTGGACATTCCAATTACTGGGGGTCTTTTTATGTCCAAACATCACAGAGTATTTAAATTAAAGCTCGCTCAGCTAGGCCAAGAAGGGAGTTCTAGAGCGTTAGGCTTCTTGGTGAAACCACTCTATCTTTATAAAATCACTTGGCTTTGTGGGTAACCCCATAACGCGGGGTTTAATGGCTGCATCACGCCGTCTTTAATCGCAAAGCCGTTTTCTCTGTCGGTCTTAATTAACAGTGGGCCGTCTAAATCCACGTACTTTGCACAGTCACTTAACAAAGAAATAGGCGCCATCGCTAAAGAGCTACCCACCATGCACCCGAGCATTATTTCAAAGCCCATCACTTGGGCTTCTTGGGCGAGGGCATAGGCCTCCGTTAAGCCACCAGTTTTATCCAACTTGATATTGACTGCATCATAGCGACCTTTAAGGTAAGCCAATTCTTCACGAGTATGGCAACTTTCATCGGCGCACAGTGGCACGGGGCAGCTGTAATCAATTAAACCTGCGTCGTCACCTACCGGTAATGGCTGTTCAATTAAAATTACATTCAGTGCTTTTAAGTTATCACCGCAGGCTTTTAGATCGTCAATAGACCAACCCTCGTTGGCATCCACGATAAACTGGCTTTCGGGAGAAGCTAAATGTATGGCTTGCATCTTCTTTACAATGTCTTGGTTATCTAATTTCACTTTAATCAGTGGAGGATGACCCAGAGCTTTCGCCGCTGCGGCCATGGCTTCGGGCGTATCTATGCTTAGGGTTTGCGCCGTCACGCATGGCGCCGGGGTTGATAAAGACAATAGTTGTGCCACAGATTTTTGTTGTGATTTCGCCACTAAATCCCACAGGGCGCAGTCCATCACATTGCGCGCAGCACCTGAGGGCATTGCATTAATGCGCGCGCGAACTCCGCTTAAATCGCCCTCAAATGTAGCCAAGCTCTTAGCCGTTTGGTCAATTTGCTCCAGTACGCTTTGTACTGATTCTTGATAGCGGGCATAAGGAACTGATTCACCCCAGCCTGTGTGTACACCATCGGTTAAGGTGACCACCACCACATCGGCTTGTGTTTTAGCACCTCGTGCAATACGAAATACACTTTTCAGAGGCAGCGCTTGTTGGTAAGCCTCAACTTGAAAACCCATGCTGTTTTCTCCTGTATTTTTGCGTTTTCTGAGGGCATAGCCCCTAGTTTTATGTCTTGAGTTTATGTGAAGCCTTTAGCTTAGATTGGCAATGCGGCGACGATGGCATCGGCCCCATCGCGAAGCGGGTCAACACAGGGGAGCGAAAACTGCTCGCTTAGTTGCTGACAAATAGCACGGCCTTCTTCCACGCTGACGGCTGACGTATTCACGCTGATACCTGCTACCACCACATCGGGGTTGGTTAATCGAGCGGCTTGTAAGTTAAGGGCAATGGTGGCCTCAATACTTGGAAAGGCGGTATTGGGCAAACCGCGCATGTGCGTGCGATTAAGCGCATGGCAAATAACCAATGCATCAGGCTGCGAGCCGTGCAATAAGCCTAAGCTGACGCCTGCAAAAGCCGGGTGTGACAATGAGCCTTGTCCTTCAATCACATCCCAGTGGTCGTCACTGGCATCAGGGGATAATGACTCAGCCGCACCTGAGATAAAATCAGCCACGACACAATCAATTGCCACACCCGCGCCTGCCACCAAAATACCGCACTGACCGGTGGCGCGAAAATCAACCGCTATGTTTTGTTTAGCCATGGCGTGTTCAAGGCTCAACGAGGTATACATCTTACCTACCGAACAATCTGTGCCGACGGTTAATAAGCGCTTACCGGCCCGTTTGCGACCAGTGCCGGTGCTAAATACCGTGGTGGGATGGCGAATATCGAGCAACTCAACATCATACTGCTGTGCGCAATGAACTAGCTCAGGGTAGCTGGTCAGTCTTTGATGTAAACCACTGACGATATGCATGCCTTTTTTGATGGCTAATTCAATTAACGGCAACCATTTTTTATCTAAGATACCGCCACTGTTTGCAAAGCCAAGCACCAAGCTTTTAGCGCCGTTTTTAGCGGCTTCTTCAATGCTTAGTTTGTTTAATCCGGTGCTTACGGTGCAGCCTTCGACACTGAATTCACCGACGCATAAGTCAGGGCGCCAGTGGGCGACACTTTGAGCCATTTTAATCGACAGAGCATCGGTAGCATCACCGATAAATAACAAATAGGGGGCTTGGATCACCATGAGAATATCCTTAAAAACGCTATTTTACTGATTTATGGGGTAATCCTAGCGCGCTGGTCGAGAAAATAAAGTGACTATGTATAGCTGGGATATAACTTTAGGTTATGGCTTTGCTTATAAACTTAAGGTAACCGGGGTTTGGGCTTCACTCATGGTCTGAACAACCTAACGCTGTGCCTTTAGTTTATTTCAGCTTGTAGATAGGGCAGAAACCCCTGTACCGCTTTAGACAGTGGTCTGTTTTGTAAATGCAGGGCATTTATAGAAAAGCTAAGGGGCGGGGTGAACGATGCGATGGCAGTGTTATCGTTTAGATTTCCCAGCGCAGTATGCTTGTCCACCACGCATACACCTAAGCCCTGTGCCACTAATCTGGCGGCAATAAAATAGGTTTGTACTTGTATTGGACTATGAGGCTGCATGTTTTCGCTCTGCAGACGGCTGTATAGCATATCCCCCAGGGGGCCTGAATCACTGATACCAATAAAGGTAACACTCGCCAGCGCTTCAATACTAAGCAGTGAAGGTAATTCGGGAAATAACACTTTGGGATAGACCACTACCAACTCGGATTGCCCACACTCTATGCTGTCTACGCCCAATTTGGGACTTGGTTGAAACAAAACCGCCACATCAGATTTATGCTCAATAAGGCTTTGTAAGACAGCGTCGTTGTGCACGGTATTGATGCTGAAGCTCACATTAGGGTGCTGCTGATGGTAGCGAGCGATGGCTCTTGGCAATACGTCAAACCCCAATGCCGGAGTAATACCAATATTAATGTTGCCCGAGTGCGCATGTTTTATGTTGTGCGCAGTGTTATCAATACTGCGCATTTGCTGATGAATTTTGTCGACCTCGTCAAATAGCATATTTGCTTCAGGGGTTGGGATTAAGCGGCCTTTATTACGGGTAAATAACGAAAAGCCTAGCTGCTGCTCTGCATGGAGCAGCACTTTACTCACAGCAGGTTGAGACACGTGTAACACTTTAGCCGCGTTGGTAATTGAGCCCGTGGTGTAAATAGCGTGAAATATTTCTATGTGACGTAAACGCAAATATAAGATCTCGTGAAAAGAGTAACGACTTTGATACTGACTATCCTAAACAAAGCCTGCGGCTAAATCTCGTATTTAAGACAAATTGTTGTGGATATTTCACAGTAGAGCAAATGTGCAGTTTTCGATTGGTCATCGATTGGGCTTTACTGGTTGAGTGAGGCGGATTCATGCTAACGTGTTAAACATCATGATTATTTATATATCATTACTCGATTTTAGCCAAGCTAGGGGCTGTTTATCTTTGTGGTATAAATTTTGGTCAATCTAAACGCTTTTTAATCGCGGCGCTGTTTTGTAGGCCTAGTGGGCTAAGTCAAAAAACAGCAACAAAGAGTAAAAAGCGTTTAGGCAGAATCCTTCGGACAGCGTTTGTGCGTTATTTCTACTGCTTCAGTACTTACTCACGTAGAATAATTACATCACTCTCGTGCATTATTGTATAAATACCGCACAACTCGCTGCAAACACATATATCGAAGATCAACAGCCCCTAATAACCACCACATTCAAGGGAATTAACATGAAACTACGTCGCCTTTATTTAGCCGTTGCCGCCATTCCATTTACGTTTAGCCTCAGTCTCAGCGCCCATGCTGATAGCGTGAGTGAAAAAGTCAGTAGTGATATGCCTAAACTTATGGCCTTGTATAAAGACTTGCATGCTCATCCTGAATTAAGTGGCTTTGAGGTAAATACCGCAGCTAAACTGGCCAAACGCGCCAAAGCTTTGGGCTTTGATGTGACCGAAAATGTCGGGGGTACTGGCGTGGTCGCGGTACTCAAAAATGGCCCAGGCCCAGTGGTGATGATCCGCGCTGATATGGATGGTCTGCCAGTGGTGGAGCAAACCGGTTTGCCTTTCGCTTCGAAGGTGCGCGCTACCACAGAAGATGGCATCGAATCTGGCGTGATGCACGCCTGCGGCCATGATACCCACATGACTAGTTGGGTCGGTACGGCGCAAGCGTTAACTTCGATGAAAGATAAATGGTCTGGTACGTTAGTGATGATTTTGCAACCAGCAGAAGAGCGCGGCAAGGGGGCACGTGACATGCTGGCCGATGGGCTTTACGAGCGATTCCCAAAACCTGACTATGCACTGGCATTTCATGATGCTGCGGGTTTACCCGCTGGCACCATAGGTTATACCCCAGAATTTGCCTTGGCTAACGTTGACAGTGTTGATGTGATAGTTAAAGGGGCGGGTGGTCATGGCGCTTATCCCCATACCACTAAAGATCCTATCGTGTTGGCCAGTCGCATTGTGAGTGCTTTGCAAACGCTGGTGAGCCGAGAGCTAGACCCACAAGATTCAGCCGTAGTCACAGTCGGTAGCTTTCATGCGGGGGCGAAGCACAATATTATCTCTGACAAGGCCACAATGTTGTTGACTGTGCGCAGTTACTCTGATGAAACTCGTCAGGCATTACTGGATGGCATCGCACGTATCGCCAAAGGCGAAGCCATTGCTGCGGGCATGCCTGAAGCACTGATGCCAGAAGTGAATATTAAAGACGAATACACCCCAGCAACCTACAACACGCCTGAGTTTACTCACAAAATGGCTAAGGTATTTACTCAACGTTTCGGCGAAAAGCGCGTTGTTCAAACCCCTGCGGTTATGGGCGGCGAAGATTTTAGTCGCTTTTATCGTGCCGATAAGAACATTCAAAGCCTTATCTTCTGGGTTGGCGGGGTAGAGCAAGGTGATTGGGATAAAGCAAAAGAAGATGGCACATCTTTGCCATCATTACACAGCCCTTATTGGGCACCAGAGGCGGATGCGGTAATAACCACCGCCACAGAAGCGCTGACGGCCGTAGCATTGAATATCATGCATAAGAACTGACTAGTACCCAGCAAATCAGATGTAGGATGGGGCGCGTGAACAGGCATCGCACTTCATGCCAAGAATAAAAAAGCCCCGTGATTAACGCTTCATCACGGGGCTTTTATTTTTTCATTGTTCGCCTTTCTATTAGGTCACGTCTGCGTGATACACAATGCTAGCGTGCAGGTTCAAGCCGCAAGACTACTCGTCTAAGCCTCGGCGTTTTAATAACGCATCTGTGCTGGGCTTGCTGCCGCGAAAATCGAGGTAGTCTTGCATCAAATCTTGGCTGTTACCCATGGATAGCACCCGACTACGGAATTTGTCGCCGTTATCACGGTTTAAACCGCCATGCTCAGCCATATAGGCAAAGGCATCAGCTGCAAATACTTCAGTCCATAAGTAGGCGTAATATCCCGCAGAATAGCCACCGGCAAACGCATGGCTAAAGTAGGCAGATTTATAGCGTGGTGGCACTGGCGCGTAATCAATACCGTGTTTAGCCAACGCTTTTTGTTCAAAATCAGCCACGTCTGTGATCTTGGTACCGGCCGGGATTGAATGCCATTCCATATCCAGCAAAGCGGACGCTAAATACTCAGTGGTATCAAACCCTTGGTTGAAGTGATGGGCAGCCAGGAGCTTCTCTAATAAGTCGTTTGGGATCGCTTCCCCCGTCTGATAATGCTTGGCATAATGAGCAATTACCTCTGGGTCGATGTCCCAATCTTCATTGAACTGAGACGGGAACTCCACAAAGTCACGTGCTGTTGAGGTGCCCGCCAAGGTTGGGTATTTCACCTGAGAAAATAGCCCGTGTGCGGCGTGTCCAAACTCGTGAAACAAGGTGGTCACTTCATCAAAGGTTAGCAGTGTCGGCTGACCAGCGGCGGGTTTAGGGATGTTGAGTACATTGTACACAACGGGCTTTTGACCGAGCAGGTCGCTTTGGGTGACAAACTCGTCCATCCATGCGCCGCCACCTTTGCCTTCGCGGGCATAAGGGTCAAAGTAGAACAGGCCAATGCTGCTACCGTCTTCATTAAACACTTCAAAGGCTTGCACATCTTCTTGGTATACCGGCAAATCTTCACGGGCTTTAAAGGTAATGCCGTACAGTTTTTGCATCGCAAAGAAAAGGCCATCATTCAGTACACGCTCAAGTTCGAAATAAGGCTTAATTGTACTCTCATCGAGATCGTATTTCGCCTTGCGTACTTTCTCACTATAAAACGCCCAATCCCATGGTTGTACAGCAAAATTTTTGCCATCAGCTTTGATTTGCTGTTGAACGGCTTGCGCCTCTGTTTGCGCTTTTGCGACCGCTTTAGGCGCTAAATCGTCGAGTATTTCGTAAACTGCCGCTGGGGTTTTAGCCATTTGGTCAGCCGTTACATAGGCCGCCCAGGTTGGGTAACCTAACAGCTGTGCTTTTTGTGCCCGCAGCTCAGCAAGTTTGATAAGCACTGGACCGTTACTGGCCATGGCGCGATGCGCAGATGCTTGCCAAATCTTTTTACGTAGATCGCGATTTGCTAAGCTGCCAAGAATGGGTTGACGAGTGGTGTTCACAAGCGTGATCAAGTAACCGTCTTTGCCCGCTTCTTTTGCCGCGCTCGCAAGGGTCGCTATTTCAGCGTCAGACAAACCACGTAGTTGGCTTTTATCGGCAACGAGAATGGTGTCTTGTTTGAACGACTTGAGTAAGTTTTGTGAAAACTCAGTGGCCAAGCTTGAAAGTTGACCATTGATCTCGCGCACGGTTGCTTTGTCGGCGTCGCTGAGTTTTGCCCCTGCGCGCACAAATTTCTGGTAGTAGTGTTCAACTAAGCGCTGATCGATGGAATTTAGTGAAGCTTTGTCAGAATAAATGCTTTGAATGCGGGCAAATAGTTTCGCATCAAGATAAATGTTGTCATCGTGCGCGGTGAGCTTAGGGCCCATCTGTGCTTCGATGCGCTGATAGTCATCGTTGGAGATCACGCTTGATAGGTTGTAAAAAACTTTGCTGACGCGCGTTAATAGAGCGCCTGATTTTTCCATGGCCACAATAGTATTATCAAATGTAGGCGTCGCTGGGTTGTCAGTAATACTAGCGATTTCGATATTGTGCTGTTCTATGCCGGCTGCAAAAGCGGGTTCGTAGTCGGCCATGGTGAGCTTATCGAATTGCGGTGCTTGATACGTCAACGAACTTTTATTAAACAATACATTGCTGGTGGATGTTGCCATGGCTTTAGCTTGCTCTGTGTTGGTTTGTTGGTGATTGACCACGTTAGTTGAACAGGCACCTAGCACCAAGGTGGCACCTACGGCGGCGGCGATAATTGATATACGCATTGAAACTCCATAATATTAATAATATGCCAAGCCCAAAATGGCTGAAAAAACTGAAAATAAAAACTGAAAACAACAGGCATATAAGACTCGGCTACTCTATCAAGCGTTGCCCAGTGCTAACAATGCTTTCAGGCCCGGTAATGCTGAGGTTTATCGCAAATAGGCTCACTAAAGTGCGAGCAATTGTAACAAGTGTGACTGATGTAACATTTGGGCCCTAATATGCTGTTTCAGATGGTTTTGCGTACCTTATTGTCAGCCTGCTGAATTGTCTTTAAGCTTATCCCCTGGAACTTACTCTATTTTCATATTTGCTGCCCGAGGGACGCCACCTTACATGCCGATCCAATCACTGCTGTTTGCCGTTGAAGTGACTTTACCCATCAGTTTATTAATTGTGCTGGGGATCGTATTCAAGCGCATCCGCTGGATAAACGAAGAATTTGCCATTATTGGCTCACGGCTGGTATTTAACGTGACCTTACCTTGCTTGCTGTTCGTCAATATTGCCAAAACCGACTTGAGCGTGACCACGCCTACTTACTTGTTAGTGTTTGCGGCGATAGCAACTACCGTCACGTTTTTGTTGTTTAATTTAATCGCCTTGAAGATTAGGCGCAAAGAGGCTCGAGGTGCATTCGCGCAAGGTGCGTGCAGGGGCAATATGGCGATTATCGGTTTGGCCCTGTCGGTTAGCGCATTTGGCGAGACCGCTCAGGCGTTGGCGTCCATGTATTTAGCGGCCATTGTCATATTGTATAACGTGTATTCCATTTTAACTCTGTATTACCACCAAGCAGCCACAGCTTCATTGAAATTAGTCAGCTTAAGTGTGATCAAAAACCCGTTAGCGATTGCCATTGCGCTAGCCATATTGGTTGCCCTTGTGCCTATTCCTCTGCCTGATTTACTGTACGAATCTGGCAGTTATCTAGCGCAAATGACGTTACCTTTAGCGCTGTTATGCGTAGGCGCATCTATTCGATTACAAGAATTTAAAGCGTCTAAGTTGCTGTATATCGCTATTGCCAGCAAGATTGTGTTTATCCCGCTGTTCACGACTGTTATTGGCTATTATTGTGGGCTTAAGAATGAAGAGTTAGGGGTGTTGTATATCATGATGGCCACACCCACCGCAGCGGCTGCTTACCCAATGGTACGCGCGATTGGTGGTGACCATCATCTTACTGCTGCGATTATCGCTGGCAGTACCTTGTTCTCGATGTTTACCACCACCCTTGGGTTGTTTTTACTGCACCTGCTGAGCTGGGTTTGAGCAGATGCGGGTAGTGTCTGTATTAACTTCATTAGGCTTGCACCGCTTTTAAAATGATAGGCGTCAAAGACTCTGGCAACGCCACTTTACCCGCCAACACAAACGCGTGTGCATCATCTGACATCTTCATCCAGGTTTTGCGAATAATATCTATCCACTTTTGCTCAGTGTAGTCAGGATGCTTGGCGGCAAATGCCAGCATATAGTGTTCAATGAAGACCAGACCCACCACGTCTTCTAGTAGTTGTGTATCTGGGTTTGATTTTATAGCGACTTTGGCCACAGCTTTTTTTGCTCTTGCAACGTCCGCTTCATCAAATCCCGCTTGCTGCATTACCTCAGCGACTTTATCAGCGTGAAAGGTGTACAAATCGCTGCGCCATTTATGGTAACCCTGACGATCCATAGGGTAAGCGCTGCGCGGAGATTGCCAGCGCTGTATGTGTTGCCCGCGAATGGCCAGTTTGACCACGTGATCCGCATCGCTTCGATAGCGCTCTAACATGTTAGACATGCGTAAACTGTATAGCAGCTCTTTTGGCCAATCTTTGCCCTCGGCTTGTTCTATATTAGGATCTTCGCTGTTAGCGCTATCGATTAGATTGACGGCTTGTTCGTAAGCGGCTTGAGTCATGTGGGGCTCCATGGATGGATGAGAATAAGTACGGATAGACAATTTTCGCTATTTTAGCCTAAAGCGCATGGTTAATTATATGCTTATGTTGCAGTTATTACTGTGATAGCAGGGGGCATATTCGTAGGTGTTGTTTTGTGGCTAGAGGCAAAAAAGAGATTGTTTATTTGTGTGGCACTTTTTTTCATGGGGAGAGTGTAAGCAGTGTAATAAGCCAATTAGATACGAGCCAATTTTTACAGTACAGCGTTTCTCATATTGAAGGTAATACGAATATTGTTGCCACCAGTGATGCTCCGTTTTTCGGCTATGCCTGGGGATTGAATTTGATGGGCAAGCAACAGTACAACAGGCTTCGATAGTAAAGCAGTAAGCCATAATAGAAAAAGCCAAAACAGCGGGTTAGCATGTTTTGGCTTTTGAAGGTATAAGTTCGTTATTGCACCTTAATACCCATGTTATAGAGGGTAAAACCAAAGATGTCAGCATACTGCTCTATGGTTTTGCTGATGGGCGTACCCGCACCGTGCCCCGCATTGGTTTCGATACGTATCAACATAGGGTTAGGGCCTGTATTTTTGTCTTGCAGCTGGGCGGCAAACTTGAACGAATGAGCGGGGACCACGCGATCATCATGATCGCCGGTGGTAATAAGCGTGGCAGGGTAGTTAACGCCTCCACGCACATTTTGCACCGGTGAATAGGTCATCAAGTAATCAAACATTTCTTTGCTGTCTTCTGAGGTGCCGTAATCGTAAGCCCAGCCAGCGCCTGCGGTAAAGGTATGATAACGCAGCATATCCAGCACACCTACAGCAGGCAGGGCGACTTTAAATAAGTCTGGGCGTTGAAGCATAGTGGCGCCTACCAGTAAACCACCATTTGATCCCCCGCGGATCGCCAAGTAATCAGCACTGGTGTAGTTTTGCTCGATTAAATACTCGGCTGCGGCGATGAAGTCATCAAACACATTTCGCTTTTGCAATTTCGTGCCAGCGTCATGCCAGGCTTTACCGTATTCACCGCCGCCGCGCAAATTCGGTACCGCGTAAACACCCCCTTGTTCAAGCCATGCGGCATTGACACTACTGAAAGCGGGTTGCAAGCTGATGTTAAAACCGCCATAGCCATAAAGCATGGTTGGGTTGGTGCCATCCAGTTTTAGGCCTTTTTTATGGGTAATGATCATAGGGACTTTGGTGCCGTCTTTAGACGTATAAAAGACCTGTTTAGATTCATAAGCGTCGCTGTCAAAATTCGCTTTCGACTTTAAATAAACCGATGATTCGCCGCTTTCCACATTGAGGCTAAAAATGGTGCTAGGCGTTTTATAATTGGTGAAGCTGTAGTACAAGGTTTGTTGGTCTTTTTTGCCATCGAACCCACTGGCAGTGCCCACCCCTGGCAACGTGATTTCTCGCACCAGCTTAGCGCTCATATCAAGCTGCTTCACATTTGAAATAGCGTCAACCATGTAGCTGGCAAAAATGTATCCGCCGCCGGTGGATACGTCTAATACGTTGTCGGTTTGGGCAATAAAATCCTGCCAGTTTTTAGGCTGTGGCTGACTCGCATCAACAGAGACCACACGCTTATTCGGCGCATCTAAATTAGTCACAAACAACAAGGTGCTACCTTCATTATCCAGCAGGTTTGTGTCTGAATCTGTGTTTTCTAAGATAGTCACCAAAGGACTATCTGGTTTACTTAAATCTTTTAAATACAGTTTGTTACCTGAGGTGGAAACCGCAGCACTGATTAATAGATAGCGGTTATCTTCGGTCACTTGGCCTGACACATAGCGATTTTTTTGCTCATCAGTACCGCCAAAAACAAGAGTGTCTTGGGTTTGTTTATCGTTTAAACGATGGAAATAGAGTTTGTGCTGGTCCGTTTTCGCAGACAGCTCGCTACCCTCTGGTTTGTCATAGCTTGAATAATAAAAACCTTCATTACCTAACCAAGATATGCCGCTGAATTTGATGTCTTTTAGGGTTTCGCTAACAGGCTGCATGGTTTCAACATCAATCGTTATCGCTTTGCGCCAGTCGCTGCCGCCTTCTGAAATCAAATAAGTAACTAAACTACCGTCTTTTGAAAAATCGATGCTGGCCAAAGAGGTCGTGCCATCTTCACTAAATGAGTTGGGATCTAAAAATACCTGAGCTTCACCATCGTCCAATTGGCGATATAATACCGCTTGGTTTTGCAAGCCGTCGTTCTTGAAGAAGTAGGTATATTTGCCTTCTTTGAAAGGGGCGCCAACTTTTTCGTAGTCAAGCAACACTTTCAGGCGCTCTTTTAATTTGTCGCGTGAAGGTACTTGCGCTAAATAGGCTTGGGTAACGGCATTTTCAGCTTGTACCCACTGCTCGGTTTCGCTGCTCATATCGTCTTCTAACCAGCGGTAAGGGTCGGCCACTTGCTTGCCGAAGTAGGTGTCGGTCACGTCACCTTTTTGCGTTTTTGGATAAGATAAGTTCATTTCTTGTAGTTGGTTACTCGTAGTAGAAGTATTCATTGTCGCTGAGGTTTGGTTGGTAGAAAGGTTCGCGTTGCTACAACCCATAAGTAGTGCGCTGATACTGACTGCGATAAGCGTTAATTTCATTTATTTAACCTGATATATGTCGTTTTTATAAGTAGTGATGCGTCTTTTTGTGCGCATTGTTCACTGATAATACCTTAATCTACACCTCTATGATAAACCTCAAACTGTGTCTAAAAATGTATAAGTAATACTTATTTATATAAATTAGATTTGATAATAGTTAAAAAAAACAAATGCTTATGTAAAATACTGAGTGACAATTATTTACATTTGATTTACATTGGGCTTGTTCGGCGAGCGAAATGAGCTGAACAGCGGCGGAATAGTCGAGGTATTAAGAGCACAATTAAGAAGGCGAACCTACCTCGACGCCTTTCTCTTTCTTCTTGGTATGTAACATCATGTCTTCAGCAAATGTTTCCTCTTTTGATTTTGTCATTGTGGGCGCGGGTTCAGCAGGATGCGCGTTAGCCGCACGCTTGACTGAAAATAGTCAGTATCGGGTGTGTCTTGTTGAAGCGGGTGGTCAAGACAGCAATCCAATGATCCATATTCCTTTCGGGCTATCCCTATTATCTCGCTTTAAAAATATTAATTGGAATTACAATACGGCGCCTCAGCCTAAATTGAATAACCGAGCCTTGTTTTGGCCAAGGGGGAAAACCTTAGGCGGCTCTAGCGCTATTAATGCGATGTGTTATGTGCGCGGCGTTCCCCAAGATTATGATCGCTGGCAACAACAGGGTGCTTTAGGTTGGAACTGGGACGCCGTGCTGCCCTATTTTAAGAAATCTGAAGACCAACAGCGTGGCGCCGATGCCTATCATGGTACGGGCGGCCCTTTGAGTGTGGCCGACTTACGCTTTGTAAACCCTATGTCGCAGACCTTTGTTGACGCGGCTAATAATGTCGACTTGCCTGTTAGCGAAGACTTTAACGGCACCCAGCATGAGGGATTGGGAATATATCAAGTTACGCATAAAAATGGGCAGCGCTGCTCTAGTGCGAAAGGCTATTTAGCACTAGCACAAAATCGCGAAAATTTTACTTTGATAACACATGCGCTGGTCGAAAAGGTCATTGTCAAAGACGGCCGAGCAACAGGGCTGACTTTACGAATTAATCACAAGTTACACGTGCTCAACGCTACCAAAGAGGTGCTGCTTTGTGCGGGGGCAATCAATTCACCGCAGCTGTTGATGCTATCGGGGATTGGCCCCAGGCAACATTTAGAGGACAAGGGTATCGAGGTATTAAAGGATTTGCCCGGGGTCGGTCAAAATTTGCAGGACCATCTCGATGCGATCATTCAGTACCGCTGCCAATCGAAACACAGTTATGCCATTTCATTAGGTAAGTTGCCACGTTATGTGAAGGCGGCTTTTCGCTATTGGCGCAAGCGTAACGACATTCTTTCGTCAAATATTGCCGAAGCCGGTGGGTTTGTAAAAAGTCAGTTCGCTAGTTCATTGCCAGACATTCAATACCATTTCTTACCGGCTATTTTACAAGATCATGGTCGACAGACTGCATTTGGTTACGGCTTTGGTTTGCACGTGTGTAATTTGTATCCTAAAAGCCGAGGGGAGATTACGCTTGCTTCAAGCGACCCTGCCGAGCCTGCGGTGATTGACCCGTGTTATTTGTCACACCCTGATGACCAAAACGTGATGATCGATGGCATTAGACAAGGCCGAGAGATTTTACAGTCTCGAGGGTTTTATGACTATCAAGGTGAAGAAGTGAAGCCTGGAGCTGCAATGCAAAGTGATGAACAATTATTAGCGTTTTTAAGAGCGAATGCAGAAACGATTTATCACCCGGTAGGTACATGCAAAATGGGCGCAGACACCGATGATATGGCTGTGGTAGACAATCAATTAAACGTGCGCGGTGTAGTGGGTCTAAGGGTGGTTGATGCATCAGTCATACCCAGCTTAATGGGTGGGAATACCAATGCACCAACAATTATGATTGCTGAGCGTGCTGCGGATTTTATAAAACAGCATCATCGATAGGCGCTTAGGGCCGCTTTTTAGCTTTGAGAAGTGTTGTGTTCAGCTTACGACGTTTCTGGCGCATCTTTTTTTCTATCTGGGGTAACAAGGCCGCATGCTTTTTGTGTATCACATGGTAAAGAAAGATATTTCTTAATTTTACCATTTGCATCCCTTTAGGAATGATTTGCCGCTCGTCAATCATAAATGTGGCATATTTTACTTCCCCCGAATGAAGCATTTCAACGGTATTCTTGATGACTTCATCTTTTAGCAGGTTAGCCCGAATATCCACATCTTTGAGGTACCCCAAAGCTCTTTCATTGGTGAGCAGGGTATTCTTACTGTTGTTCAATACTGCTCTATCACACTGTATATCTGGAAGGCACAGTAAAACTAATGTGGCGCGTACTAACTCGGGTGTAACCAGAATAACATTATCAAATGTAGTCACTACTCTGCCTAGTCGATAGGCGTCTCCATCGACTTTACCTTCGCTTAGCAGTGATATGCCTGTTAATGCGGGTGTGGCAATGCTCTTAACGTTAAATCCAAGTTCTGTGTATATCTCTTGGATTACTTTTAGGTACGGCTCTGCACCCGGATACTCAACATAGCTAAGGATGAATTGCTCTTTGAATGGGTTGACTTTAACCGCCTGGATAATCGGCGCTTGTTGTGTGGCTGGGTCTACTTCAGTGGCAGTATCAGGAGTAATTGCATTCGCAAACGCAAAAACACTCATCAGGGTTAACCCGAAAAGTAAGATTGCGCGTTGTAGCTGGTTGAAATTCATAAATTTAGGCAATGTAAGATTTGAGTGAACTGGAGCATCGGCTGCCTTCTGGAGGCTCGATGCATAATAGCGTAAAAGGCAGAGGGAAAATGCTGTTATTAGACAGATAGTGATGTAAATCAAATTCATACAGAGTGAACTCTTCTGATTAGCATATTATTTAAACGATACAGTGATGAATTGAGCTGATCGTAAAAGTAACTTATATATTTTACACATCGTTGTGACTTATATTGATGTATTCACGTCTATTAGACTCATTCAACCAAAGAAGAAAAAATAATGAAAATCGCGATTTTATCTCGTAACAAAAAGCTGTATTCCACTCGTCGTTTACAAGAAGCTGCTTTGGCCCGCGGCCACGAAGTCGACATCATAGATACGTTGCATTGCTATATGGATATTTCAAGTAACAAGCCCTCTGTGCGCTTTAAAGGTGAACCTTTACCTCAATATGATGCGATTATTCCACGTATAGGTGCATCGGTAACCTTTTACGGCACAGCAGTAGTGCGTCAGTTTGAAATGATGGGCAGTTTTAGTGTCAACGAATCTGTCGCTATCAGTCGTTCACGAGATAAATTACGATCTATGCAATTACTCTCACGTAAAGGCATCGGCCTGCCGCGTACTGGTTTTGCTCATAGCCCTGATAACATTAAAGATTTGATTGCTAACGTCGGCGGTGCGCCAGTAGTGATAAAATTACTGGAAGGCACGCAAGGTATAGGCGTGGTTTTAGCAGATACCAACAAAGCTGCGGAGAGTATTGTTGAAGCCTTTATGGGCATAAAAGCCAACATTTTGGTGCAGGAATACATTAAAGAGGCGGGCGGAGCTGACATACGCTGTTTCGTGGTTGGCGGTAAAGTGGTTGCAGCCATGAAGCGCCAAGGCGCACCGGGTGAGTTTCGTTCAAACTTGCACCGAGGTGGTAGCGCAACGTTGGTTAAGTTAACGGCTGTTGAACGCGCCACTGCCGTAGCCGCTGCGGGCGCGATGGGCTTAAATGTATGTGGTGTCGATTTACTGCGCTCAAGCCATGGCCCCGTTGTCATGGAGGTTAACTCTTCACCCGGACTTGAAGGGATTGAAGCGGCAACGTCGAAAGATGTGGCCAACATGATCATTGAATTTATAGAAAACAAAAAGTCTAAGCCTCACAGCACCAAGACTAGAGGTAATGGTTAATCATGGTAAAAGCAGCCCCATTAAAGATCGGCGATAACATTATTGAGCCGGGCACGCGTACTAAGCTGCAGCTGTCTGCTGCACGCTTGTACACAGATACCGACATGTCTATTCCGGTTGAAGTAATACGGGCTAAAAAAGAAGGGCCCACTGTGTTTATCAGTGCGGCCATTCATGGTGATGAACTAAACGGGATCGAAATAGTACGTCGCGTGCTAGATTCGCCATCATTTAAATTAATTGCAGGCACGGTTATCGCTGTGCCTATGGTGAATGTGTACGGCATGTTGATGCAAAGCCGTTACATGCCAGACCGACGGGATCTAAACCGCAGTTTTCCGGGCTCACCCAATGGCTCGTTGACTTCGCGTTTGGCGCACATGTTTTTGACGGAAATTGCATCTAAGTGCGATTACGGCATTGATTTGCATACCGGAGCGATTCATCGCAGTAACTTGCCGCAAATTCGTGCCAATTTGAAAGACCCGAAAACGGCTGAGCTGGCCCATGCGTTTGGTGTACCTGTATTGCTTAACTCTGACTTACGCGATGGGTCACTTCGCCAAGCGGCGGATGAAACGGGGACTAAAATCCTATTGTATGAAGCAGGTGAGGCATTACGCTTTGACGAACTGTCTATTCGAGCCGGAGTAAAGGGCATTTTTAATGTGTTGGCGTCGTTGGGTGTAGTATCAAAGCGCCGTCGCTCGCTGCCTAAAATTGAGCCGCTGGTGGCTTACAAAAGTTCTTGGTTACGCGCACCTGAAAGCGGCATAGTGCGAGATCGTAAAAGCCTGGGTGATTATGTGAAACGTGGTGATGTGTTAGCCGATGTATGCAGCCCGACAGGGACTTACAGTGAGCCGCTATTGGCCAATCGTTCAGGCATTATTATTGGTAAGCAGAATATTCCTTTGGTGCAAGAAGGGGATGCTATGTTCCACATTGCCTTGTTTGACGATCCTAAAGATGTGGTAGATAACATGGATCAGTTACAGGAAAACCTGATGCCGGATATCGATCCGCAAAGCGTGTCAGTTTAACATTTGCCATTCTTCTTATATTAAGACGTCACATGTGTGGCGTTTTTTTTGGGTGTTAAGCAGTGTTTTGTCGTTGCTGATGCAGCATTTAGCGAGTGATGTGTGCAGGCTTGATTGTCAAAATCTCAACTTTAGATAACTTTACATTCCCTTTACAGTATTTGCCGTTAATTAGTGATTTAATCCGTTCATATTCCAGTATTTAGTAGATTATTAGACAGTACGATATGAACAAAGCAAGGTTAACAAAAGGATTGGTTTGCGTGGTGGTGGTAGCACTGGCCTTATGGTGGTTTGCAAAGCCTTCGCAGTCAGATGAGCACATTGTGTATCACACTCAACCACTGTCTTTAGGAAAAATTGAAAGCACAGTCAATTCATCCGGTACGATTTCCCCCGTGGTCACAGTATTAGTGGGTTCAGAATTATCAGGCTTAATCTCCCAATTAAATGCGGATTTTAATGACGAAGTGATTAGCGGGCAGGTCATCGCGCGTATCGACGATCGTACTATTTTATCTAGGCTGCGCCAAAGTGAAGCCGACCTTGCGTCATCCAAAGCCTCCCTCACCCAGCTAAAAGCGGCCCTTAAAAAAGCGCAGACTGAAGCGACCTTAGCTCAGCGTGAATTTAATCGTACTAAAGAACTGCGCGATAGGAATCTGGTGAGTGCATCAGAATTAGACATCAGCGAAACCAGCAATGAGCTCGCCAAAGTGGCTATTGAAACGGCAAGGGCGGCTATCTTGGTAGGAGAGGCGCAAGTTGAACAGTCCCAATCAAGCCTTGAGCAGACAAAACTTGACTTAGATCGTACCTATATTCGCTCACCTGTGGATGGCGTGGTTATTGACCGCCAAGTAGACACAGGGCAAACCGTTTCGGCCAGCTTATCAGCCCCCACTTTGTTTTCTATTGCGCAAGATTTGGTGAAAATGCAAATTGAAGCAGATGTGGATGAAGCAGACATAGGGCGCATAGCAAAAGACCAAAAGGTCAACTTTACTGTAGATGCCTTCCCTGAGCGCAAGTTTGCCGGTGTCGTCAGTCAAGTCAGAAAAGCGGCTACGGTGACCAATAACGTGGTGACGTACAAAGTGATTATCAGTGTGCAAAACGAACAATTACTTTTACTACCTGGCATGACCGCCAACGTGGATGTGGTATTGGGTGAGCGCGAAAATGTATTACGCGTGCCGAATTCAGCCCTGCGTTTTACCCCAGAAGGGGCGACGACTAGCGCAAGCTCTGGTCAAAGTGGGCCTGGTGATCGTTTGGCTCAGCTTACCCAGCAACTTGGCCTAAATGATTCACAGCAGGCACAAGTAGAAAACGTCATGAAAAGTATGCGCGATGCTATGCAAGCTGCGCGTGAATCAGCCCCCAGGGGCGGCCCTGGCGGTTCACCAAACGATGCAATGAAAAAAATTCGTAGCAAGATGAATATCGAATTGCAAAGTATTTTGACCCCAGATCAAATGGAGGCGTTCAAAGCGCAAGGGCAGTCACGAAACGCACAGCGAAGAGCAGATGCCGGAGACTTCCAGCCCGGTTCTGTTTGGGTATTGCGTGACGGTCAGCCGAGCAAAGTGGAAGTGGGCATTGGTATCGCCGATTTAGAGTACAGCGAGATCCGCGCTCGCGGCTTACAAGCGGGCGACAAAGTTATTGTACGTGCCCAAAAGGTAGCTGGGTAATGTCGCAACCTTTGCTAAAAGTACGACAGGCGAAAAAGGTTTATGCCATGGGCGATGAGCAGGTATGGGCCCTAAAGGGGGTTGATTTAGATATTCATCAAGGTGAGTTTGTGGCGATTATGGGTAGCTCTGGCTCGGGTAAATCAACCATGATGAACCTGTTGGGGTGTTTGGATATTGCCAGTGAAGGCAGTATAGCCTTTGCGGGCCAAGAATTATCGTCCTTGAGTAAAAACGAATTGGCTAGTGTGCGCAATCAGCGTATCGGCTTTGTATTCCAGCAATTCAATTTGTTACCCAGAACGAGTGCCTTAGACAACGTCACTTTACCACTTCTATATAGCAAAGTGCCCGAATCAGATTGGCACAAGCGCGCCACGCAGTGCCTTGAAAATGTAGGTCTTGGGTCACGTATGGGGCATCACCCAGGACAACTTTCAGGTGGCCAGCAACAGCGAGTGGCGATTGCTCGCGCACTCATTAACGATCCGCTGATGATACTGGCCGATGAACCAACAGGTGCCCTTGATACCCAAACGGGTTTAGAGGTAATGGCACTTTTTCAAGCGCTTAATCAGCAAGGTAAGACCATTATCTTGGTGACCCATGAGCCTGATATTGCTCAGTTTGCCAAACGCAAGCTGACGTTTCGCGACGGTGAGCTGATTAGCGATGAGCAAAATAGCAATGTGCGTCAGGCGGCGTTAGAGGGAAAAGCATGAAAATTGTCATACTGCTTAAAACCGCCATCACCGCGTTAAAAGTCAACGTACTGCGCAGCTGTTTAACTATGCTGGGGATTATTATCGGTGTAGCGGCCGTGATCATTATGGTGGCAATGGGCGCTGGTGCTCAGCAAAAAGTCGATGATCAAATTAAATCATTGGGGGGGAATGTGTTTTTCGTTACCGGCGCTTTCCGCCAAAGCGGTGGGGCGCGCTCGGCATCTGTGGTCAAAATAAACGAAGACGACGCGAATCTAATTGAAAAACAAGTACCTGGGGTAGAAGCTGCAGCGCCTTATCTATCTGCTTCAGGGCAGGTGATTTATGGCAATTTGAACTGGTCTACTGAAATCGACGGCATCGATAACCGCTATTTTGTGGTGCGTAATTGGGACATGGCCAATGGCCGAGAATTCACCAGTGCCGAAATTAATCGTGGTAGCAAAGTGGCGATTATCGGAGAACGCTTGCGCAGCGAGCTATTCGGAGCCAGTGATCCTATTGGCCAAACGGTACGAGTCACTAATTTTAATGTCACCATTATCGGGGTGCTCGCAGCTAAAGGGCAAGACGCTAGAGGCGAAGACCAAGATGATGTGATTTTTCTACCGATTAAAACCGTACGCAATAAAATTACTGGGGTCAGTGCCACCAACCCTAAATCGGTACGCTTTATTCAAGTCAGCGCCTATGACGGTGAAGACATGGATTATATTGAAGATGAAATGTCACGCTTATTGCGCCAACGTATGCGTATACCGGTGGGCGGCGATGACATGTTCCGTATTCGCAATGTATCCGAAATGATTGCGACGCGGGCTGAAACCATACAAGTATTCAATACCTTACTGGCTTGGGTTGCATCTGTAAGCTTAGTGGTTGGCGGTATCGGCATCATGAATATTATGTTGGTCTCGGTGACGGAGCGTACGCGAGAAATTGGCTTGCGTATGGCGGTGGGGGCCAAGCCCTCAGATATACTGTATCAGTTCTTGATTGAATCAATCGTGTTGTGCGGCTTGGGTGGTTTTATCGGTGTGATGATTGCCTATGGTTTTGTGTTTATGGGTAATCAATATGACATTGGGGCAGGGGGCATCATAGAAACACAAGTAGTACTGTTAAGCTTAGGCTTCTCAGGGCTTATTGGTGTTTTTTTTGGTTACTACCCAGCCCTAAAAGCGTCGCGATTAGCACCGATTGACGCTCTGCGTTACGAGTAGCTCCGCCTACAAAAAGACCAAATCAACCGATTTTTCGCGTGATATATTGAACAAGCTTTAACATTTACTTCAGTGCGGCTCAGTTATCTAATTGAGCCGCGGTCTCGTTATATCCCATCTGTTTCAATCCTTGTTGATTTGCTGCTGGTGAATCCCGTTAACACAGGAGTCAAACGCGATTTGATAACCATTCGGGATAACAGCCTGATTTATGTGTAATTTTTTCAACGCGATCTGCCTGAGTTACCGAGTCTCCTTTTCGTTAGAGGTACGTACTTAATTCCAACAGCCTGCGAAGCCTGATGGTTGCTCACGTTTTCTGATATTCCCCATTTGGTATGGTTTCTGCTAAATCCGGCACAGAACAACATAGCGATCGTGAAGGCGAGCAGGTCAGAATACCCGCTCTGAACACTTCAGGGTCCTAAGTTTTATCAGTAAAAAATAATAAAATGACGCGCGAGGGCTTACCTGTGGTAGTGACGGAGTTAACAATTGGTGTATTTTTACTTTTAGTGGCTTCTTGGTTAGTAGTGCAAGGCAGTCGGCTTCAATTGGTACAAAAGGGCAACACCAGAATAAGTAAAGAAAGACTGAATAATCGCGGCAGAATCATGACGGTATCTGGCATGGTGTTAATTATCCTGAAAGTGTATGAATTAACACAGTTCTTTTATCAGTAATACCAACCTCAAGGTTTACTTACGGTATAAAGGGCACTAGCCTCTTTGGCTTATTTCAAATCTAGTTTTCGTATTTTTATGCTCTTCCCCTAAACATATTGAAAGCAATTTTGCATTTGACCTGTCTTTTACAATACGAACTAATGCTGGCGACGCAGCCGAATATGCTAGAAAAGGAAAAGAGACAATGTGCAGTTCACCAAAAAGTAGCGGCTCAAGGCGACCACTCAGCACCTCAAGCAAAAGCCTAGCAGAGAGTTTTAGTTCGGATCAACGAGCGCGTTTTACCCAAGTAGCCAACCAAGCTGAGCAAAGAAGAGCAGAGCGTTTAGCGACGAACAAGCGTTGGAAACAAGCCCAAGCTGAAAAGGCTAATACACTGGCCAACAATAAAAAGTCTGAGCAGAGTACAAGTCTGTTTGCTTGGGTAAGTCAGGTCTTCGCGCATTAATGGCTGTTATCGAATGAACTGACGCTGGCTTGCTTTAGCAGACTCAAACTTGGACGAGTTTCGGGCGCTAAATTAAATGCGGTCACCGAATCTGCACGTTTTTGTTAGTTTGTACTCTCGGAGACCGCTAGTTTTAAGTCAGAACGTGTCATTTTTTATACGCTTAAATACAAAGTTAACGACCCGCTAAACCATTCTTGATACTATTTCGGGTATGCCAAGTACAGGATGCTCTAACTAAATATTGTCCTTCAACAGGGCAAGTTTGAACCTAACATTCACTGCAATAATTTACTCGGCAAGTTGCGCCTATGCTGAGGGCGCTATGAGCTTACAAAATTCGCCGAGAGGATATATCGAATGAGAAAAGTTGTTCTGTTTTCTAAAACTAAGAAATGGTGGCATGAAAGTCCTGATATAGATTTATTGAATGCTCAGATAACTGAAATGGAAAAAGATGGTTGGCTTGTTATTTCGCTTTCAGCAAATACTAATTTCTTAGGATTTATTTCCTCATATACTCTTTTGGTAGAGTTACCAGCTTGATTACACATAAAAAAACGTGATTTCATTAGCTGGCTCTCCAAGACAATTACCCGCTGAATGGCGCTTTGAGCGTTATAGCCAGCGAGTAATTACCTCACCACGACTATGTCTGCAGTGAAATCTAAAATTTTTAATTTCCGTCTTTAACGCTTTGCATTAGCTCAAGGCCGGTCGCAAGGCGAGTTAATTCAACTGCAGTATTAGCGCTAAGCTACAATAGCCTGAAGCAAAAAGGATCAAGGGACATATCAGGGCCGTTTACTAATCCGGCCTATTTGCATCTACGCAAATTAAATGCGGTAAAGCGCCATGAATATCCTTTTTTATACGCGCTTTTTAAAAGCTTAACTTGATTCATTTTGGCATCTATTTGGTTGTTTTAACTTCCCAAATTGCTGGCTTTTGAACCCCTTAAATAGCGTTTATTTACTTTGCGCTTTATTTTAACACCTTGTTAATCGGTGTTTAAAAGCCGCTGACATCGACAAATTGATATTCATCATTCTGGATTAATTACCCCTAGCGTAGAGTTTTATTCAGGGTTGGGTGGTAAGCAAATCACACGTCATTACCAATTTCCCCGACTAAGAATAATTAAATTTTACAAGGGTCAATTTATGTCTTTTTTGGAAATGTATCAGTTACCCATTTTAAGATGGCTACATATTGTTGCCATGGTGTATTGGTTAGGTGGAGAGTGGGGCGTATTTCAAACGTCGTTTAACGTGATTAATCGCAAGTTATCAATGGATGAACGTCGTCGCCATATGGAGACAGCCTATCGCATCGATATTTTGGCCAGGACTGGCATCATCATGTTACTGCCGCTTGGACTGCACATGGGACATATCTGGGGTGTGCAGCCGTTAGGTGGAAACTGGCTAACGGGTATGTGGATACTGTTCGCTATGTGGTTAGGTTTGTGCTGGTCAGCGTACTATTTTCGCGAAACGGACACGGGTATTCGTTTGACCAAAATAGACGAGGGCATTCGCTTTATTGTTATCCCAGCGTTAATGATCACCAGCCTATGGTCGTTATTTGGGGATGGGCCTTTGATGGCAGAAACCGGACAAAAATGGTTCTCAATCAAAATGTTCTTTTATGCATGTACGCTAGTTATTGGCCTTAAATTACGCTTTATAATGCGTGAGTGGACCGAGTTATTCCGCCAACTTGCCATGGGCGAAAATGCAGAAGTTGAAGCCACCCTTGACCGCTCAATTCGCTTTGGACGTAAGCTGGCATATCTTTACTGGATACTCATTTTAACCGTCGCATTTTTCGGTGCGGTTAAACCGATGTAACACGTTACCGATACAATCTCTTGATATAAAAAACGCACTGAGT
>NZ_BAEP01000029.1 GCF_000315015.1 Paraglaciecola mesophila KMM 241
GGCACAAATCGGCACAGGCGGTAAAATGGTACCTCCTAGCTTTACTGTCGCAGGTTTATCAAATAGCGCGTCTAGCTTAATAGGCACTGGTGGTAAAATGGTGCCACCAGAATCGGCAGCATAATCGGCGTGCATTTTTAATAAAAATACACTCAGCGAAAGAATAGAGCGCCTAGATCATTACGATCAGGCGTTTTGTTTATGACTACAGCTCAATGTTAGTAAATAGTAATTATTCTCATTTGGTGGTTGACTAACATTATAATACGTATATAGTTGACATTATCAACCATATGAGGAGCTGAGATGAAACCCCAAGCACGTTTAGTTAGCGTTACACGCGTCGAATCATTGTCGCCACATTTACGTCGAATCGTATTTAGTTCAGAACAACTGGCTGGCTTTCCACATGGAAAAGAAGGTGCTCATGTAAAGGTACTGGTACCTCATCCGGGGGAACAATTTCCTGAACTCGCTTTCGATGCGCCCAAACCAGCATTTAAGCGCTCTTATACCATTCGCAGCTTTGATGCAGGCTCATTAGAATTAACCATTGACTTTGTAGTCAATCGACACGAAGGTCCTGCGACGAATTGGGCTAGTACGGCCAAAGTAGGGGACTTTGCAGCAATTGCCGGCCCTGGAGCCCCTAAGTTAAGCAACTACAATGAAGACAACTACTTACTTATTGGTGATTTAACCTCTATCAACGCGGTTAATGGTTTTGCTAGATATATACCACGACAGGCAAACTTAAAATCGATTATCAGCGTACCCACACGCGCTGATATGATTGCCATGGATGCAGGGGATCACCTGAAGATAGAGTGGCATATCGAAGATGAATCAAGCCAGACATTTGAACAACAGGTCGAAAGAGTTGCTAAAGTAATGCCCAGTGACAACACTCAGGTCTTTTTTGGTTTAGAAGCGCGTAGCGTGCGAACAATAAAAGGCATATTGTTAAATGATTTAGGTTATCAGCGGATGAACCTGTTCGCTACGGGCTATTGGAAGAAAGGTGTGGATGCAGACAAATTTAATCGCCAGAAGCAGCAGAACCCGCTTTAATTTTTACTAAAGCAAAACAATACTGCTCATTGGCGTTGGTTCATCTGAAGTCTTCAACGGCTAAAAAGCGTAATTTGCGCCTAAATATACCGCCCGAGGCTGTCCGCCGAAATACCGGTAGGAGCCAAAAGCGTAATCCGCTCGGCTGGCATATTCTTCATCGAAGACATTTTCCAGCTTGGCATTTAGGCGTATCTGCTCATTGATTTGCCAGTGGGCCCGTATATTGAACAAGTCGTGTCCGGCATATTCATGTTCATTTGCGGGATCAAGAAAGTAACTGCCTATGTGTTGCCACTCTAACGCTAGGTTTGTGGCGCTGGTGGGCTGCCATTCTAAGCGGGCGTTGCCTTGTTGACGAGGAGCAGTATCTATTTCGTTGCCATTCACAACTCCACTGCTTAAACGATCAAAGTCATACTCGTGTTTTGCGTAAGCATAGTTGGCCAAGAAACGTAAGTTATTTAAAACGCTTAAGCTTGCTGTTAGTTCAATACCACTATGGTTTGTTTCACCATCAGTTACATTTAACCCATCGTCATCACGAAAGAAAAAATTATCTTTTTGCATACGATATATAACCCCTTGGAACGTTAACGTTTGGTAGGCACCTCTTATGCCAGCTTCAATACTGTTAACTTCTTCGGAATCAATGGTGCCTATGCTTTGTTGGTTTTGTAGCCGATATAAATCCGTCGTTTGGGGAGCTCGAAACCCGTTGGACCAATTCGCAAACAAAGAGATATTATCACTGACATGATAGTTAGCGCCTATCTTGGCACTGGTGTTATTGAAACGATCAGTGCGATCAGCTGGGCGTTGATACAAGCAACTCACAGCTTGACCATCATTGTTGACGCACGATGCGCCATCTGACTTAGTTGTACCATCCGCGATTAAATTATCATAATTATATTCTGTGCTATCAAATCTAACGTTGGTGGTAAAGACAAGCGCCTCGTTGTATTGCCAATTGACTTGTATAAATGGCGCAAGGGTCGATGAATCGACCTCATAGTCAAAATGCACACCTTGTTGTCTTGCTTTACCGAAACTAAAGCGGTCAGCTTGTTGTTGGGTTTCCGTCAGTTCACCTTGCGTCCAGTCGATATCGATGCCAACCACAAGGGCGACAGCTTGGTTTACTTGCCATTGGTAATCAGAATTTACACCCAGGCTGAAGTGACTGTTTTCTTCGATAGCGCGTGAGGGGAGGTAATGCTGGCGAAATTCCATACTGTTACTTCGAAAATACGGCGTAACGTTAATCAACTCATCGTTGTTAATTTGATAAGCAATATGGGTTGCACCTCGAATGGCAGACCATTGCCGATACGCATCAGGATCACAGTTTTTTTCCATTGCGGAGCGATCTTTATATAATTCATCGGGTGCGAAATTAGAGCTAAAGCAACCCTCACCATTATCACCAGAGGCGATAAAACCTGCAGTGTCTTGGTCAAGATCAAAACCAGATAGTGAGCTTTGGATAGTCAATTTGTCTCGCTGATAATCATGACGTAAGCCTAATTTACTGGACGTAAAACCGCTGTCGTCTTGATAACCGCCATCATCAATAACTTGCAAATTCAGACCTATGCCTTGAGTTGCAGGTCCATGGTCGTCAATATGACCCAATGCACCGGTAAACTGCACTCTATCATTAGGGCCAAATGTTATGCCTGCTTCTCCGCCACTGGTTGGCGTGAGACTCAATACATTTATAACGCCGTGCACAGCGTTAGAACCATATACTGCGCTATTGGGGCCTTGGATAACTTCGATGCCATCAGCTTGGGCCAAGTTTAACTCGGCCAAACCATTGTTATTGGCAAATCCAGCCGCACGCGTCGCCACGCCATCTTGCATAAATAAGAAGGCACCACCAGCGCCCGGACCTGTCAGAATAGGTGAGCGTAGCGAAGGCAAGTTTTCAACACCATTGTTTGCCTGCACGTATACGCCGCTGGCCCGATTGAGTATATCGCTGGCAAGGGCAGCATTGACTCGCTCAATCTCTTGCTCGTCAATAAGATTAACGTTGCTGTTAAGCGCCATTATGTCAGTGCTTTGATGGGAGCCGCTGACAACGATGACTTCAACAGGTGATCGTTGTGCAACGACGAAGGTACTTTGTAGTACAAGAGAAAGCGTCGCTAAAGGAAAGACTGATTTTTGCAAGAGCATGAATACCTTAAATTAAACTGCAACTTAGGGCGGCATTCTACCTTTATTCGTGTGCTGGTTAAAAGCAGCAATGTTACTCACCATGAGTTATGAAGCTATTAACCACTCTTAAGCAAATAGGTTAAGGGCCTGTTTGACAGCTTGGGTTTCAAAGCTCGGGTTTGACACATCGATTCTCACGTTAAGGCTTTAATTCAATAGCACGCTAGGGCGAAGAGGGTTTCGAAGAATGTACATTCACATCAATAGCCTCTGACACATTTAAGTGTACATCTTGCTGTGGATAAGCGATCTCAATGCCAGCCTGTTTAAACGCTTTTTCAATGTGCATGTGTAACTCATGGGTCACCATGGCTCTGTCGACAACCGCACGGGCAAAAACGCGCAACTCAAAATCTAAACTGCTAGCCCCGAATGCTAAAAACAAAGCAGCCGGTGCGGGATCGTCAAATACGTTGTGACTATCAGTTGCAACATTAAGCAGTAACGACACGACTTTATCGGTGTCACTGCCATAGGCTACACCCACCGGTATGACGATGCGGGTCACTGGGTCAGATAACGTCCAGTTAATAAAATCTTGGGTAATAAAGGTTTTATTAGGAATGATGAGCTCTTTTCTGTCCCAATCACTGACGGTGGTAGCGCGAATTCGAATCCGCGTCACGGTGCCGCTATGACCCGCAATAGTGATGGTATCTCCTAGGCGGATAGGACGCTCAAATAAGATGACAATACCCGATACGAAATTAGCCACGATTTCTTGTAAACCAAAGCCCAAGCCCACACCGAGCGCAGCAATAAGCCATTGTAATTTAGACCACTGGGCACCAAGTATATTCACCGATACAATAATCCCGATGATCACTATGCTGTATTTGAGCATGGTGGTAATCGCGTAGCTCGTTCCAGGGGACAAATTTAACCTTCCCAAGATAGTCATTTCCAATAAACCTGGTAAGTTTCGAACACCGACAAAACTGATAACAAGAATGGCCAAGCTTAGCAAGCAGCTCCAAAGGGTGATGCGTTGTGCTGGGGTATTTGGGTCGTTGCTGCTGATCTCCCACATGACGATGTCGTCTAAAGAATAAGCGATTGGTGATATGTCTTGCCAGACCATAGATAACGCAGCAATAAGCATCAGCCAAATAATTAGGCGGATGACGGCTTTAGTTTGAGCCGTTATTGTGTGCCTGTCGAGCTCTTGGGTATCGATAATTTCGGGTACACCTTCACCGGATTGTTCAGCAGCTTCTTGTTGCGCATTAGCCACAATCGAAGCTGCTCGTTTGGCGCGTATTTTCTCAAGTGCGATACGTCGTGCGTTCACTGAAACGGCGCGCTCTGCCGTGTAGTAACAAAGCAGGGCGAGGGTACACAACAATGCAGATTCAAGTAGCAAAGCGAGGATGCGCTGGGCACTGTATTGATAGCCAATGGCCGACAGTATGATTAAGAATACGGGTACCAGTATTAACAATGAGTACAAGAAGTAGGAAAAGCGCTTAGACGTGTGCTGTGAGGAACGATAACGCTGGTAGGCGTTACGCGTAACTCTTGTGCCGGCCACAGCCAAAGAAAAACACAATATAATCAGCGCAAATTGTCCTAAATCTTCACGGATCTCAACACTGGCTTGATTGTTCAACAAGGTCATAATGATGACGACGGGAATAAAGACAATAATCAGTAAACGATTATTTTTACGCAGCAAAGCCAGATTTGATTCACTCCATTTAAAGTGAATTTCACCCAGTCCATTTTTACGCACAATTTGCAGCATGAACTCCAAGTAGATCATCATTAATCCACCGACAAAAAAGGCATTACTCAGGCTGTTGGCGAATCCTGATTGCGCATCGCAAAGTAATGCCGCTGCGAAGAGTAAAAGTGCAGGCGGCAAAGATAACCCAAAGGTAATGACTAAACCCAGTAAGGTATATTGAAAGGCATCAGTTTGTACTTTACCGACTAAGGGGGCGATTTGGGTAAGACGTTGTTTAATTCGTTTTCTGAACAATATGGTAAGAATGAAGGCCACGAATATACTCACTACGCCGATTTGATTTTGTTGTAAGTTTGCATTGATTGCCAGTGAAACATTTTGCCAATGCTCAGCACGAAAAAGCCAACTGGCAGACGTGCCCGCTGCAGCAATCGTCCCTAAATCAAACGGTGTGGCGCTTGGGATCCAAAACAAGTTGCTTTCAAGCAAGTCGCTATAGGTTTTGGTGCGATCATTTAAATATCGTAATTTATCGAGCAAGACGGATAACACATCAACGTGTTGAGTATAAATTGAACTCAGTTGAGAAATTAACTCTCTGCGCTGGTCAACTAAGCTTTTTGCCTCGTCTTTCCAGCGTGCATTGTCTTGTCCTATTTGATTCATTAACGCGTCAATATCTAGCGTATCAAAGGGCGCCCGGCGCTGATTAATACTAAACATGGCTACGCGATTATCTACCAATGAGCTCTCAGTTTTTTTGATCCACTCGCCACCATCAACAAAGCGTGAAGCTAGTTCCCACTCTTGTCGCAGCGCATTACCAAATACTGCTGAAGATTCGTACACCTCAAGTTCTAGGAGCCTATTTAAGGACGAAAATTTGTTATTGAGATCATTTATTTGCGTTTGGATCTCGTTGAGCTTTTGACTTGTGGCGTCTTGTTGTTCCGTTAATGATGTGGCTTTTTTCGCTAACGCTTCGTTTTGCTTGGCTATTTCTTGTAGTGTATTTGGCGCACTGATTAAAGAGGCAGTAGTTGATTCAAGCTGAGCCAACATGGAGGCATTTTCTTTTTCATCCAATTGATTTTGTAACGTGTTCAATGCGTCGAGTAACTCAACGTATGCGCTCAGTTTTTTTTGTTCAAGCGCAATTTGCGCATCAAGAATGGCAAGGTGCTCTGGACGATAAGCAAGACGCTGCTTCAGTGAGTCTATTTTGGCTTGCAGCATTTTACGCTGGGTGGCTTGTGCTACGCTCGTCGCCAATTGACTAGAGTTAGCACTTTCATCGGACCCTAAATTAGTATTGGTAGCGTCGATCGCGGTTTGTGTATCACTGATGATTTGGCGCAACAGTAAACGACGCTCATCGTCTAGTGCCGCTTTTAATTCAGACACCTTTGCACGACCGCTGGTGACCTCACCCTCGGTATCTGTAGACAAATTAATCACGGTTTGAAGTGAAAGAGGCTTATTGGGTAATGTGGGAGGGGTAAAGTTAACGTGGTCTTGCTTAATTTTTGTTAGTGTCTTTGGTCCATCTTTAATGGCTTGTTTGTATTTTTCGCTTTGCTGTTCGAATTGTTGTGTAGCACGGATGTTTCCAATCGCTTGCTGGTAAGAAGTTTCAATCTCGACTTTTTGTTGTTCGGAAATCTGTGCTGCGTCTGAAGTAGTTTTCAGGCGTTGTTGAATTTCTTCAATGCTGGGTATTAACTCATCGTCTGCATAACTAAACGCGCTAATGATAAAGCACAACAGGAAAATAGAGCGAAACAAGAGGGAAAACGTTGATGTACGCATAGGGATCCTAACAAGAGTGACATTCCATCATACCTTAGAAGCGGTGCGTGCGTCTTGTGCCGGAGGAACTGAAAAAAGGCGGCGGTATTCACGACTAAATTGAGACGCGCTGGTATAGCCAACTTCATACGCAGCGGATGTGGCATTGTGGTGCTCAAACACCATTTTTCGTTTAGCGGCATGTAAACGCACCGTTTTGATATATTGAATCGGGGAAGTGTTTGTCGCTGCTTTAAAGTGGTGATAAAACGACGATTCACTCATATTGGCTTTACTGGCCAGTGTTGCAATATCCATGCTCGTGGCATAGTGACGATTAATAAATTGCAGTACATTCGCGATGTGATATTGCTGTCTATCTTGGCATGCAAACGCCCTTAGCAGTGAGCCATGTTCTGCGTTTAGTATGTGGTATATCAACTCCTTAAGTGCGAGTTGACCTAGTACATGCGCTTTTGTCGTTGAGTGGGCACAATCCAGTAACCTCGATAAAGTATGTTGAATGTCAGAGTTCATTTTACTGACATAAATCCCCCTAGATGATGTCCCATCTTTGCTAGGCGCATCAATTGCTGTGACGGAAGCTTCTTGCTCGTCTGGCATCTGCATCAATAACTCGTTGATCATGTGTGTTTCAAGGCTAATGCGTGCGGCCATATAGGGACGTTGCTCGCTGGCCTGTAATATTTGCCCTTCCAATGGCAAAGGCACGCAACTGACTAAATAATGCATGGGATCGTATTGATACCGTTCTTTGCCTAGGTAGGCCGCTTTAGAGCCAAGTAACACCATGTATATACTAGGTTGGTATATGACAGGCATGGGAGTAGCCGTGGGCGAGTTTCTGCGAAATAGGCTCAAATGTGGAACGCTAGTATTAAAGTCCCCCTCATGTGGCGCCAGTTCAAATACTTTCTCAATTAATTCTGTCATATCTGACACCTAGTTTTCAGCTTATTGATTGTGATTCAGTATGCCACCTAAGCGCAACTGGAAAAGGTGGTTTGTAATAGATTGTAGGATTAGGCAATGTTTTTCGAGGATCACCCAATCATAAAAGTATATTGCGCCGCTATTATTGCATTTGGCCATTACATATTTACTTTGGAGGAGTCAGTGCTATGCACAAGCGACAATTAGGTAAACAAGGGTTAACTGTGTCCAGTATCGGTTTAGGGTGTATGGGCATGTCGGATTTTTACGGCTCTCATGATCACGAGAGTTCATTCGCAACCTTAGATCAAGCCGTCAACAGTGGGGTAACTTTCTGGGATACATCCGATATATACGGCCCAAAAACTAATGAACAACTTATTGGAAAGTTCTTTAAACAACACGAGGGTGCGCGAAGCAAGATCACCTTAGCCACTAAGTTTGGCATCATGCGCGATGATGCAGGCGATTTTCTAGGTTTTAATGGCCATCCTGACTATGTAAAACAGGCCTGTGAAGCGTCCTTAAGAAGACTAGGAACAGATTGTATCGATTTGTACTATCAGCATCGTATGGATCCTAACATCCCCATCGAAGATACAGTAGGTGCGATGTCCGATCTAGTCATTCAGGGAAAAGTGCGGTATCTAGGGTTATCAGAGGCGGGTAGTGACACGCTAAAACGCGCTCACGCTGTGCATCCTATTAGCGCCTTGCAGAGCGAATATTCACTATGGAGTCGAGATATTGAGACAACTATTTTACCCACTTGTGATGAGCTTGGAATAGGACTCGTCGCATACAGCCCATTAGGCCGCGGTTTTCTAACTGGAGCCATCAAGTCACGTGATGATTTAGAATCGGGTGACTGGCGCCTAACGAATCCTCGTTTTTCAGAACAAAACTTTGCCAGTAATTTGGCTCTTGTAGAAGAGATACATCATATTGCACTGTCGTTAAACTGCACTCCTGCGCAATTAGCGCTAGCGTGGATAGCTCAGCGAAGCCCCCATTATGTGTCCATTCCTGGTACTCGAAGCCCTTCAAGAATGATTGAAAACGCTGCAGCTACAGAATTAATCATTAGCCAGCAACAATGGGCAGACATCAATCACAAAATTGAACGCTGCCAAGTATTTGGCCTACGATATAAAGAAGAAGCGATGGCAGCACTAGGGCAATAAGTGGTCCGACGTTAAAGCGTATTGTTACACACTAAATTGTCAGCTATTTTGTGGGCAATCGTGTTAAAAAGGTCAAGCTCGTGGGTACTTAAGCCTTGGGTCATCTGCAACTGTATTGTCGCTTTCGCTGCTTTAAGTTGTTTCATCAACGTGTTGCCTGAGCTACTCAGAGTTAAAATTTGACTGCGCTTATCTTCAGGATGTGCGTCTTTTTCTATCAAGCCGGCTGCAAGTAACTCTTTTACCAGTCTAGCGACTTGTGCTTTGTCGCGGCTCAGTTTAGTTACGATATTATTTGCAGTACAGTCTAGCGTTTCTGCTACGACTGTCAGGCTTCTTACGTGCATCGCGCCAATACCTAACTCGTTGGCATCTATGGCGGCCCTGATTGTGACTCGGTATCGTTCTGAAATAGCAAAGATATGCTCTATAAAGTGCGGATGCATTAATTTGACGCCTATATACTGGTTTAGTTGATTCTATCAACAAAAAGCTAACACTATCCACTAGTGGTGCGATATAAACAGGGCTTAGTGGGCTTGAATGGGACGAAGCATGTTTAGGTTGCTTTTTGTTGCTCCAGCAAAGCATTAAAAGCTTGGTGTTCAAGAGGTTTAGCAAATAAATACCCTTGGCCATAATCACATCCCATGTTCTGCAAGATATTATATTGCTCTTGCGTTTCTATTCCTTCAGCAACGACTTTTATGCCCAGTTTCTTGGCCATGACGATAATGGCTTCACACAGTACTTTGTCGTTACTGACCTCTGTCATGGAATGAACAAACGATTTATCTATTTTTAAATAGTCGGTGGGGTATCGTTTTAAATAAGAGATTGACGAATAACCTGTGCCAAAATCATCTAATGCGATATCAACACCGGCTTGTCTGAATTGAAACAGTTTAGTGGAAATACTTTTATTCGCGTCCATCAACAGGCTTTCGGTGATTTCTAATAGCACTGCTTGTGGTGGTGTGCGATTTATTAACATTTTTTCTAGCCACAGGGTAATACAACGCTCGGGATCGGTGTAATGCGTGGGGGAAGTATTGATGCTGATTTGTAATGTTGGGCACAGTGTTTTGCGCCATTGGCATACATCACGACATACCCGTTCAAACACACAATCACTGATATCTATGATTAAGCCGGTTTCTTCCGCAACGGGAATAAAGTCATCAGGCCCTACAAGTCCGCGAGTAGGGTGTCGCCATCTTATTAGCGCTTCTGCTTTAGTAATGCTTTGATCGTGTAAATTGATGATGGGTTGATAAACAATGTAAAATTCATCGTTATCAATTGCATGACGCAAATCTGCTATTAAAGTCATTCGTTTTAAAGCTGCGTCTCGCATGCTTTTGGTGTAGTAGTGATAGTTGTTCTTACCAATTGCCTTTGCACCATACATAGCCTGATCAGCATTTTTTAGTAGGCTCGTCACATCCTCTGCGTCGTCGGGATAAATAGTGATGCCTATGCTAGCACTAGTATGCACAATTTCATTTTGTAAGTAATAGGGGCGCGATATGGCTTTGAGTATTTTTTGTGCGGTTTTTTCAAGCCCACTGAAGTCCAAGATATCGTTAATGATCACCACGAATTCATCACCGCCCAATCTGGCCACTATATCCTTATGACGAATACAGTCTTTAATGCGTTGCGCGCAATCGATAAGTAAGTCGTCCCCAACGCTATGCCCAAGTGTATCGTTGATGTCTTTAAAATTGTCGAGATCCAAGAACATTACAGCAACTTGGGTTTGGTTACGCTTCGCCACATTTAGGGCTTGTTTTAAATGCTCCCCCATAATATTGCGATTGGGCAACTGCGTAAGCTCATCAAAATTGGCTTGGCGCCATATCAAATCACTGGTGTTCTGGCGTTCAATAGCGATGCTAGTAATATAAGCAAATTGTTCGATGCGCTCTAATTCTTCCGTGCTGGGCGTTGCCGGGTGGGCGTGATAAATGGCGAAGGTGCCTAATACGGTACCATCAGATGCTTTGACTGGCTCAGACCAACAGGCGCCCAGTTCAGCTTTTTCTGCGAGTTCTGTCCACGCAGCCCAGTATGGGTGGCGGCTAATATCCTCGACTACGGTGCGCTCCCCTGTGAAGGCGGTCGTTCCACACGAACCTTGCCCGATGCCAATATCTAGACCGTGGATAGCGTCATTATAAAAGCTGGGCAAAGAAGGTGCTGCTCCACACAATAACCTTTTGTCTTTGAGCAACAAAATACTGCATTTTTGATCAAGGTATTCAAGCTCAACCGCCTTGACGATTTCACTTAGTACAGAGGTTAGGGATACAGAGTGAACGATTTTTTCTAGAATGGTGTTTCTAACGCGAGTGAGCTTCTGGGTTTCGTCTAACTTGTTTTGGTATTGCTGTAAGGCTTGCGCTGCATGAGTCAGTTGTTCTTTTTGCAGTTCGCTTTCAACCATATTGGCTAAATCTTGTAGTATCATTTTATCAGAATGTTCGAAGGACTTGGGCTGCGTATCAAAAACACACAAAGAGCCCACGTGGTAACCATTCATGGTGATTTTTATTCCAGCATAGAAACGCAAGAATGGACTGCTGACGACATACGGATGGTCTTTATAACATTCACTAAGGTGAGAGTCTTCGATGACCAGTGCTTTGTCCTGAGTAATGGTATGCGCGCAGAAAGAGATATTCCGGTCTAAGTCAGTGGCCGGAAAATTCACCACGGATTTATACCATTGCCGTTCTTCATCAATAAATGAAATTGACGCGAAATGACAATCAAAAGAATGAGCAGCTAAGCGGGTAATGCGGTCAAAACGCTCCTCGGCAACTGTGTCTAATATGTTTAGCTGATGTAAAGCGATAACGCGTTGTTTATCGTTTGAAGGTCTTGGCGCGGCTTTCAATTTGTACTCCTATACAACACACCTTTAAGTTACTTAAACGGTAACCCTATGTAAACAGGATCTTTAGCATGACCTAGAAATACAAATTTCTCCTACTTGGCAGCTTGAAAATCTACTTTGACCTGATAACAACCAGGTTGATCAATGACCTCGTATTGCCAACCGTGCCTATGGATGATTTTTTCGCTCAATTGCAAACCTAGCCCATATCCAAGCGAATGAGTAGATTTACCTAAGTTGGGTATGTTTTCAGTGTTCTCGTCTTGTGCGGCGGTATTGATAATGGTGACGCAACTACCTTTTTGAATAACATCAACCAAACCTTGTTGCGTGTGCTGGTAAGCGTTGCGAATTAGATTGCTCAACACTATGTGACAGGCGGTACGAGCGGTATTAAACGCAAAATTATCCACTTGAACGTTGACTTCTACTTCCTTGCTATTTAACAGATACACCAGCTCAGATGACAACTGCTGCACTTTTTCGTCTAGTTGCACCCGTTCCATTGGGACGGGTTGTTCATCATTGTGACTTAACCATAATAGGGTATCGGTTAAGTCGCTCATGGTAAGGCCTGCACGTTCAATACGTGCCAAGGTTATCTGTTGTTTTTCTGTCATCTTCGTTTGACCACAAAGTCTGCGTAGTAAATCAACGTTACTGCGAATCACAGAAATAGGGGTGCGCAATTCATGACTGGCGTAACTTAAAAAGTTCTTCTCCCTCGCTAAACTTCCGTTCACGGAATTAAGACTACTTTGGATAATAGTGGCGAGGGTGTTGAGTTCGTTATACGTAAAATCGGGTGGGGGAAGCTGCACGTTTTCATGGTTCAGCGCTTTTGCCCAATCTCGAAGTGACTCCACTGGTTTCGCCACTTTACGCATCAAAATGATAAGCAAGCACGCAAACATAGTAATGACTAAGACGGCAGTAATAATGATCCAGTAGAACCTAGAGAGATGGGGCTTAGCTTTATGCTGAGGGGTAAATTTGTCCAACATAATTTTAGAAATGTAACGTGGTTCGCCAGCTTGATTGCGGATCATAGCGATGAAGTACAAATTAGTGGGTAAAGAAAAGAACGACTTCTGATCTTTCGATTTTAATAGATCGTTTTCCTCTGTGGGTGGTGAATCAAAACGCTGCTGAATTATAACGGGAGTATCTTGCCAACGACTCGCAATTTGAAAGTCTGCAAAGTTAGCAGGGTGGCCATCCTGTACATCTGTGGTCATGACTAACTCGCGCATAACGCCATTTAATCCGCGGTCCAACCCATCAATAAAATAATTGACGGTGAGCATCGACAGACCGATTGTCATGACTGACCCTAGTAGCACCATAGTGATAAAAAAGTACAGTTTTAAGCTGGGCCGGATTTTCATCGCGCTTTTCATTTTGCTTTCTCTTTGATCGCGAAGCCGAGACTCGCGACAGTATCTAACGTAATCGATGCGTCATAAGCATCGAGCTGTTTACGCAAGTGGAAGATATGAACTTTTAGGCTATTGCTGTCGGGTTGATCGTCACCCCAAACGCCCTGAATGATATGTTGCCGTGTTACTGTTTGCGGACTGGCGCGCATCAGCACCTCAAGAATTTTAAGCGCTGTGGGGGAGAGCTTTAGGGGGTGGTGCTTAAACGACGCGATACGTTGGGTTAAATCAAAATTAAGGTCGCCTACCGATAAGCGCTTTACTTCGCCACTTCGCCTACGGCCAAGCACTTGGATACGAGCTACCAGCTCTTGCATCGCAAATGGTTTAACTAAATAATCATCGCTACCAGCTTGAAAGCCTTGTAGCTTATTGTCCAGCGTGTCCCTAGCTGTCAACATGAGAACGGGAGTATCGATACCTAACTCGCGCATGCTTTTACACAAGGTAATGCCATCCATCTTGGGCATATTAATATCCAATATAATAACCTGATATGATTGGCGTTCAATCAAATGCAAACCCATGAGCCCATTGCTAGCGTGGTCACATTGCATAGACTCAAGTTCAAGGTAGTCGACAACTGTGCTGGCTAAATCGATATCATCTTCAACCAGTAATACATTAATCATGATGGTGACTCTTCTGTGACACATTAATGAGAGTTTTACGGATGTTAGCACAGCCGATCCTCAGGATTATTCGAGGGTGTCGTTCAACAAACGACAACAATTGGCTGACTTACTCATAAAAACAGATTGATGTGATAGGTAAAATACACCAATAGCTTAATGCGTCTTAGGTTAAGGCGGGGTTAACAGCTTACAGTTTGCAATCAAGTAGGTCGTTAAGCAGCGGTTTAATGGAGTCGATAGGGAAGTTACTGTGAATCAATATGCTTTGCCCACTGTGCAATATTATTTGGATCGCTTCACGCGTACTGCCCGCCTTTACTAAACGAATACTGTGCATCTTATCGAAATACACTATCTCGTGAACGTCACCGTCCTTTAAACACAAGTGTGTATCCTCAATGGTCAATGAAGGAAAGTCGGTTTGGCGCCACAGGTTTATCCAATAATGAAAGGTGAACAGCGCAATTATAAGCAATCCAATTGGTCCTAGCACCACTAACGCACTGCGTGCGATGAGCCAAAGCTCTTGTGAGGAAAACTGTGTTAACGTCCAGGCGATGTAAAACCCTGCTAATGACAGCAATGCCAAAGGAATATAAAGTCGTTTGAGTATTTGAAGTTTGTGTTTATTTTGTTGGTATTCGAATTTTTGCATAGTGTTCCGGCAATCTGGGGAATAAAACAAATCTGCCTTATTTACGGATCATGGTAAATTTATAAGCAACAGATTTTAAATACTTTTCATCTCTAAAGTGGGAAATTTTATCATCTTTTTCACTGCCATTGTGTAAAGATATGGTATTTCATACCATTATCAAAAATAAAGCTGGTGTTACTGGGTTAAAAGTCGATACCTTAGACATCTATTCTATCCTTTTTTTCTATTCCGATATTATGTATGAAGCTGTAAGAACAATATTTGCGCCCGTTGACGACAATTTGCTGATAGTTGGTGAATTCGACCTGATGTTAATTGTTGTATCTGTTGGTGTGGCGATTTTTGCTTCTTTCATGGCAATGCTCGTCGCTTCTCAAAGTGCTCACATCGAAAATGTTGTCAAAAGAAGGATCCTAACCCTCGCAGCCAGTGTGGCTTTAGGTGGGGGTGTTTGGGCAATGCACTTCATCGGAATGTTGGCGTTTTCTTTATGCACGCCTATTGCCTACAGTGCTGGTCTCACGGCTACCTCAACCCTACCTAGTATTTTAGCATCTTGGATTGCGCTGACGACTATCACCCGTAAATCCGTTTCTGTGCACCGTTTGCTGGTTAGCGGCATTTTGATGGGCACTGGTATCGGTACTATGCACTATGTAGGAATGAGTGCGATGGAAATGGCACCATTACTGCGTTACGACCTAGGTACTTTTTCACTCTCTATTATTTTTGCCGTGGCATTTTCAGTGCTCTCGCTGTGGATCCGCTTCGGTTTGACCTTCATGAATACGATGCGTTACGGTAAAGTCTACCGTAACGTCATTTCCGCTATCGTTATGGGATTAGCTATATCAGGTATGCATTATATAGGCATGGCCGCCGCACGATTTGTTCGCCCCCCAGGGTTTGAGTTTTCAACTCAAAGTGAGTACATCTCCCAATATTTAGGTTTCACTGTCGCGCCTATTACCATCGGGATCATAGTGCTAGTGCTGGCCTCAAACATGGTGCTCAAATATAAAGAATTGACGGAGAAAGCACGATTAAACGAAGCGCGTTTGCGTGCAACCATCAACACGTCAGTAGATGGTGTGCTGGGGTTTGACAGTAGCGGCATTATAGACAGCGCCAATGACGCATTCTGCCAGTTAGTCGGTTGTAGGCCTGATGACATAACAGGTCAAGATGTTCGCGTGTTGATGAAAGAAGAAGATATCAGCGAATTTAATCAGTATCTTATCGACCGTACCAAAGACAATGACCCCCATGCTTTGAGTAGAGGAAGAGACGCTATTATTAGGCACTTCAATGGCAGTCTCATCCCCATACGTTTAGCAATCGGCCAAGTTCGGTTAACTAAAGAAAGTCATTTTGTGGCATTCATGTCTGACTTGCGGTATCGCATCGAGATGGAACGAGCGTTGCGTGAACGTGAAGCGCAATTTCGCTCTTTGATCGGCAATATTCCGGGTATTGCCTATCGGTGTAAGAATACCGAAAACTGGCCCATGGTGTTTATCAGTGACGCGGTTAAATCAATAACCGGTTACCCAGCAGAAGATTATGTCTCGCCAGCTCCCAAGCGTCATTTTTACGAACATGTTCACCCAGATGATATTGCGGATATTACGCAAAAGGTACTTCCCCATGGTGAATTTCAGCTTGAATACCGTATATACAATGCAGAAGGCGATATTCGTTGGCTGCTAGGTTATGGTACTCACGTTGATGACGATGAGTCAGGCCAACGATGGCTAGATGGTTTTATTATGGATATCACCGAACGTAAGGAAATGGAACAATCATTACTGTTAGCCAAAGATAAAGCCGAACAAGCAGCCTCTGCTAGGGCTGCTTTTTTAGCCAATATGAGTCACGAGATTCGGACCCCGATGAATGCGATAATAGGTTTCAGTGATATCTTGTTAGATGATGCTATTGAGCCTGAACAAAAAAAGCATCTTACGACGATAAACAAGTCTGCCAAATCCCTTTTGCATCTTCTAAACGACATTTTAGATAGCGCAAAACTAGATAAGGGAAAATTTGCACTTGAGATGCGCGATTTCTCATTAATAGAGGAGGTTGACTCAGTAGTTTCAACCCTTTGGCTTGGTGCAAGCAGCAAAGATCTGTATCTAAATGTCAATATTGACCCAACTGTGGCTAGGCAATTTCACGGAGCTCCAGACAGGATCCGTCAGGTTCTAACCAACATTGTTGGCAATGCAATTAAGTTCACCTTAGAGGGTGGAATTGATATCAACATTGGCGTAAAACCAAGCGGCTGCATTGACTTTTCAATCAGCGATACTGGCATCGGGATGACGCCGGAACAGTTAGCCTTAGTATTTGATGCCTTTGGACAAGCCGATGCTAGTATGAGTAGGCGTTTTGGAGGTACAGGGCTTGGAACGACGATCAGCAAACAACTTGTTGAGCTAATGGGCGGAAAAATTTCAGCAACGAGCGAGTTTGGTCAAGGCAGCTGTTTTTCATTTTCTTTACCCCTCGCGCCGCCTAAATCTGATGAACCAATGGAAGCCATTTATCAGCGCTGTACCTTACCCCCTTTAACCATGTTGATTGTTGATGACATTCAACAAAATATTGACCTGCTGTCACTGTTAATGAAGCGCCAAGGGCATACTATTGTTACCGCTCGCGATGGTAAACAGGCGCTACTTAGGATGCGTAGCGAAAAAGTTGACCTTGTTTTGATGGATATTCAGATGCCTATTATGGATGGTCTCACATCTGCAAAAGAGCGGCGCAAACAAGAGAGCGCCGAAAGTTTACCTTATTTGCCGATCATTGCCTTGACCGCCAGCGTATTAGCCGAAGACAAACAAGCTGCGTTAGACGCCGGAATGGACGGTTTTGCCAATAAGCCCGTCGATATAGAGCTTTTAAATGTAGAAATTGCTCAAGCTTTGGGAGTCGATTTAAGCTGTGAAATCGAAGAGCCAGTTACCATCAATAGTAACGATTCACAGGTAATCAACGAGCGTAAAGGGATCAGTTTATGGGGTGATAGAAGGACTCTGTTTAAAGAGATTAATGCCTTCGTCGAGAAACATAAAAGTGATTTACTGAGCATGTGCCAAACCCAAAAAGTGTCTGACTGGAAGGTTTTGCAGACAAAACTACATACGTTAAAAGGGGTAAGTGGAAATTTAGCCCTTGTCCAATTGAGCGAGCTACTAAGTGAGGCCGAACACTTTGCAACAACGAACACTGAACAGGAATTGCGTCTGTTGTTGCAAAAGATAGAACAGGCATTTGTTGCCATAACTGACTGTCTACACAATCAGGTGCAAGACACAAATACGTATTCTACGCCAGATTTACAGAATGATTATCAAAGCCCCCATAGCAATGAAGCGCTTGCTCCTATCATTGAATCGCTCATTCGGTCCGCGCAAAATAATGAATATGATGAAGAGAGAGCCCAAGCACTGGTCGACGGTGCGAACAATACTATATTGGATAGATGTAAACGCATACAAAACGCGTTAGATGATTTTGAATTTGAACAAGCAGTTGACGAGTTACAACAACTTAAAATGTTGGGTTTTTCGTAACAATCGTCTGGAATTTTAAGAGAATGAATTTATTACAATGTTAAGTGATCATAACACCAAGCAAAAAGTGCTCATCGTCGATGATGAGCCTGCTAACCTGAGAGTACTAAAGAAAATCCTTGGCGATCTTTACCGCCTATCGTTTGCTAAAACTGGTGAAGAAGCCCTGCGCTTGGTAGAGCGAGATTTACCCGATTTAATTCTGTTGGACGTTATGATGCCTGGTATGACTGGGTTTGAAGTGTGTGAAGTGCTTAAAAAGAACAGCGTCAGCAGTATTATTCCCGTTATATTTGTGACCGCTTTGAGTGATGAACTTGACGAAGCTAAAGGGTTTGAAGTTGGTGCTGTTGACTATATCACTAAGCCGATTTCACCTGCGGTCGTTAAGGCGCGAGTGCGTACGCATTTGTCTTTAGTGCAAGCTGATGAATTAAGGCGCACCCGATTACAAGTGATACAGCGTTTAGGAAGAGCATCAGAGTACAAAGACAACGAAACCGGCACGCATATTTTACGCATGAGTCACTATTCAAAAGTCATGGCATTGGCCTATGGTTTGACCGAAAACGCCGCTGATAATCTTTTGCACGCTGCACCTATGCACGACATTGGTAAAATCGGTATTCCCGATAGCATAATGCTTAAGCCAGGCAAACTAACTGATGAAGAATTTACTATTATGAAGACGCACCCTGAAATAGGTGCTGAAATACTCGGTGATTCAGACTCAGATCTCATTGCGCTGGCAAAAACGGTGTCATTAACACACCATGAAAAGTGGGACGGTTCAGGCTATCCAAATGGGTTAAAGGGAGAAAATATCCCCTTAGAAGGTCGGATTGTCGCTATAGCGGATGTGTTCGATGCACTCACCAGTAAACGGCCGTACAAAGAAGCATGGCTCGTTCAAGAAGCGGTTGATTTTATCCATGAGCAAAGTGGCAGGCACTTTGACCCCAGCCTTGTTGCTTTATTTAATGGCTGTTTACCCGCTATTTTGGAGATAAAACACCGGTGGCAAGATGAATAAGCTTGCTTAGCGTTGAGATCCTCTTAGACCGCTGACATTTCAGTCTTTCAGTCTGTTCTTAGTATGCTTACTGATATGCATCTTACATGGACCACCATCGTTGCGCGTAAATGTTGCGCGAAAATAAACCGCTTTAATTTCATTAAATGGTTATTCCTCAAAAAGAACTTAGACTTTAGTGTAGTTTATGACTCGTCTGTCGATATCTATAAACACATCTACATTAACGTTAGTGTGCGTACTAGTACTTAATCATCTGGTAATGTCGACATCACTTAATTAGCAAGGAGCTTACATGGGGCAATCGCAGAACACTAGTATGGAGCGTGAGGTTTCCGTAGAAGTTGGAGAGGAGTTAGTCTCCACTACAGATACGCAAGGTATTATTCAATATGTGAATGATCACTTTTGTCGTGTCTCAGGTTTTTCTCGCGCAGAGTTGATTGGTCAACATCACAACATAGTGCGACATCAAGATATGCCTAAAGCTGCATTTGCTGATATGTGGGCGAAACTCAAAGCGAAACAGGCGTGGCGTGGGGCTGTAAAAAACCGCTGTAATGGAGGTGGATATTATTGGGTCGATGCATTTGTTACGCCTGTTTTTGAGGAAGGTGAGCTTAAGGGATTCCAGTCAGTTAGAACGCGACTTAACGGGCCTTATAAAGCCAAAGCGCAGCAACTGTATGCCAAATTAAATAAGGGCGGGAACGCATTTAGCTGGTTCGACGATAAATTAAAGGCCAAAGATATACTTTTCGCGTTACTTGCAATGGTATGCATAGCGTTGACTTTTGTATCACCGTTTTTCGCACTCTTACTTGTACCATTACCCTACGTCATTTTTAAAGGTGAGTTATTACACGTACGACGACATGCAAAGGCAATTAGGGCGCAATATGACAGTGTTTCCCGGGCAATTTTTGCATCTAACGGAGTGGCAGGATTTAACGAATTTGCTTTAAGAATGCAAGAAGGAAAGGTGAATACAATTTTAGGGCGGGTGGTGGATAGTGCGGCCTCATTAGACACTGGTGTTACATCACTGCAGCAAGCGGTGACCAAAACTAAAAAAAGCGTAGAACAAGAGACATCAGAATTAACCCAGGTTGCTACAGCGGTAGAACAGATGGTGGCATCAATCAATGAAGTCACCCGTAACATTAGCAACACCTCAGAAAAAGTGACCAGTGTGCATCAAGATTGCCGTCAAGCAACAGATGCTATGTCAAACACCATGACCAAAGTAGGGGCATTGGCCTCTGATGTGGCCAAATCTGCCGAATCAGCGGCTTCCTTGGCTGAAGAAGCCAACAGAATTAATGATGTTATGCAGGAGATCCAAGGGATTGCCGATCAGACCAATTTACTTGCATTAAATGCTGCCATAGAAGCAGCTAGAGCAGGGGAGCACGGTAGGGGCTTTTCAGTTGTAGCAGATGAAGTGCGTGCCCTGTCAAGTCGCACTCACGCTGCAACTACGCAAATTCAAACCTCTGTATCAGAAATACAAAGCACCTTGCTAAAGTGGTCCCAGACACTAGACGAGGGTAAAACCGCGGCGGAGTCATGCGTCGAAGAAACGAGTCAAACCCAGGGGTTAGTGAACAAGGTATATGATGATGTAAGTGATATTGCACAATCGGCAAGTCAAATGAGTGTTGCTGCAGCTCAACAAAGTTCAACTGCTGCCAGTATAAGTCTTAACATTTCTAACATCAGTGATGCCTCTAAACTTAATCTTGAACAAGTGGAAAGGGTTGAAGAAGAAGCGCAGGGGATATCGGTTAGATCAAAGGCACTTGCGGCGATGGGCTTAGCATTTGGCTAATACAACGCAAATCAGAAATTTGCTTACTGCTGATCGTTTGCAAAAGCAAGGGGTCAGCAAATAGCAAAAAGTCGCTGATGAAGAAATAATAAGCGGTATTATAGATACATTGAGGTAACCAACCTTTTGCACCCGCGATGGCGTGTTGTTCGAGCATTAGACACTACTGGTTGATTTTATTCTGCCGCTTTAATGGCAGCTTTACGTTTGGCATCTGTGTCTTATCTATTAATTTTGCGATGCTTTGTCTGCTCATTGGTCTTGCGAAAGCGAAACCTTGAAAACTTTTACACCCCATTTCTAATAGGCAGTCTACTTCTCGTAGGTCTTCAACTCCTTCAGCTAATACATCGATCTTAAACACCTTACACATGGCAACGATAGCTTCGACAACTTGTGCATTTTTAGCATCACTTTGGATATTAGTAATAAATTGGCGGTCTATTTTCACTCTCTGTACTGGGAAGTTAGTTAGTTTAGATAAGCCAGAGTAGCCCACACCAAAGTCATCTAAAGTGATACAGAATCCAAAGCTTGCTAAATACTGCACGGTGGCTATGGCATCGGGAATATTTTGAGTTTTGGCCGACTCAGTCAATTCAAGCTCGATGAAGTGAGGTTTAATATTCTGTTCAACAACACAATTAATGAGGTACTTTTTAAAATCGGCTTGATCTAGGTCGGGGCCCGAAATGTTAATCGCAACAGGCACGATATCTAGCCCCTCATCTTCCCATTGCCTAATCTGTATGCATACATGGTTGACTAACCACCGGGTGAGTCGCAGCACTAAACCAGACTGCTCAGCGATAGGAATAAATACGCCTGGAGATACGCCACCAATGACGGGGGAATTCCACCTTAGCAGTGCTTCCATGCCAATGATGCTGCCATCGCCACGCACTTTAGGCTGGTAATCCACGTATAATTCGTCGTTCGATAGCGCTTCGTTAAGTAAAATACTGATTTCTTGATGTTCAATAAAACGCTGTTGGCTACCCATTTCATAATAATTGATAACGGCATCGTTATCTGTCACTGCATGCAGTGCGTTATTGATCAATCGGCTTACATCTTCGTTCACTGTATGGGTAGCGACACCTACTTTGCAATCAACATGAATGGTTAATCCTTCAATCACCATGCTTCTAGGAAGCCCAGCAATTACTTGATTCATCGCACTTTTGATGACTGCATCATCCACAATAGAAATGGCGAAGCCCAAACTGTGTCTATCTAATACCGCGATAACACTGCGCTCTCCCATTTGTTCACTTAGTAGCGTTGAAAGCCTTTTGAGGACTTTGGGAAGATATAAAAAACCATATTTTTGTTCGATAAAATGGGCATTGTTTATACGTATCGCACACAACGAAATAGCCGTGTTAAATTGCTCGGCGTTTGTCGATAATTTATTTTCTAACCATTGCCGGTTCGGCAAACCAATGTTCTCGTCATATAACCCCTGGCGTTGTCTTGCTTGGGTTTGTACCGCCAATGTTTTATGGAGTAACGCTTTAGCACTTACGTCTTGGATCGTAATTAATGTATGCAGTTCATCATTTATCGATTGGGCACTTAATTCGAGCACTTTCATTTTCGCGCCCATCGTACGATTTACGACCATACTATCGTCCCGTTCAGATAATTCAGGGAAAATATAGTTTAAATGCTCTCCAATAAAATGCTTGGGTAGACTGCTCCGCAACAAAGACTTAGCAGAATCGTTGGCCTCAATAATCTTTCGGTTACTATCTATAATAATTTTAGCCGTTTGCGCATCCACGAAAAGAGCGTGGTATAGCTGATTTTGGCTGGTAAGCATCTGATTGCGCTCAATGTTATATTGGTTACCGCGTTTAGCGGCAATACTGGCTCTAGCGATCGCCAAGGGAATGCAAATATTGGTAAAAACAAATAAGATGACATGTAGATAGTAATTGGCATGTTCTTGAACCGGAAAGGGAGTGAAATAATCAGCTAAAGAAATTTGGTTAATTAAGATATATAGGGGAGCAATGTTAAGAAAAATGCAAAATAAGCCAGCCCGCCATCCCAACAGGATAAATGCGACAAAAGGCGTTGAATACATGACGATAGGGCCGAGCATGGACAAGGTTTGATTGTTCTGAGTGGCGTTAAAACTGATTGCTGCCAATACAATTAGGCCGAGCAAACCATAAGAACTGATGTAAAAATGACGACGTGAGATAAGTAACATGGCCGTCAATGCGACATAAAATGTCAAAGCCATTGGAATAACGTAGGCTATTTTTTCTATCACACTTTGCCAAGCGCTTTGAATAACAAAAACAGAACACAAAAGCAAAATCGACACTAGCATGATGCGTAACGAGCTTATACGCCAAGCTTCAACTTGAGCCGAAGGGTGGTAGTCATCCTGTAGATAGAAATAATCTCTAAGTTGTAACTTAAGGTGAGCAATGAAAGACATATAAATCCTGACCAACTATTCGTAGTACTTGGTTACAACACTGAATTTTGACGCTATCTTACTGATAAAATGTTGTTTCTTATAGGTCGAAGGGTAAATAAAAAGCTCATTGGCAATACTCAATTGTAACAAAATGAAAATTCTGTAATGAGTTGTAATTATGCAGGTACTTAAGCTATTTACGTCTGGGGATCATGTTAATGTAAAAACATAATGTGCTCGAGTATTGCGTTTCTTTTAATTGCATCCATAGACTTTCCCCTAGCTATTTGCTAACCCACCATTATTGATATAAGCATAGTCTGCTACATATATGTCAGTAGCCAATATTCGTGCGCTAACTAAAATATTAACGTATGTTGATACGGCGAAAATATAGTCGCTTTGTGCGACTATCAATCACTTGAACGTTGTTCGCATTATTGTTCTTGCATTGGTCACTCAAGATATATAAAGTGCGCCACATCGGACGCGGGATGGAGCAGTCTGGTAGCTCGTCGGGCTCATAACCCGAAGGTCGTAGGTTCAAATCCTGCTCCCGCAACCAACCGATACTTCAATGTTATTTCGTACAATCTCATATAAAATCAAAATCAAAAAACAAATTCCCCCTCGGGCTCGCTTTTCATAGTCACGAAAGGTCGTAGGTTCAAATCCTGCTCCCGCAACCAACCGATACGTCTAGTAAAATTTAAAAATTTAAAAAGCAAAAAAGTCGCCTTCGGGCTCGCTCTTCATAGTCACGAAAGGTCGTAGGTTCAAATCCTGCTTCCGCAACCAACCGATACTTCAGTGTTATTTCGTACAATCTCATATAAAATCAAAATCAAAATCAAAATCAAAATCAAAATCAAAATCAAAATCAAAATCAAAATCAAATTCGCCCTCGTGCTCGCTCTTCGTATCTGAGAAAGGTCGTAGGTTTAATCTTTGAGTTCGCAGCCAAATGGTATCTATTCATATTGCGTCAAACTTGCCATTAAATAGATTTCAACCCTTCATAGCTTGATTCATGTAGGTTTTAAAAATAAGGGAAATAGTGGAGGAGATACAAGCTCGTTGCGTTTCACTAACTGACGAGCGTTACATTATATTTCTCTATTAAATTGCTCGATACAAACACAAAATGTGCAAAAGAAGGGCAAAGTGCAGGATAAAGCAGCAGTCGCGCGTAATGTGTGAAACTTTCCTTGTAACGAGACCAAGGTCTCTATATATTGCATCACATCGGACGCGGGATGGAGCAGTCTGGTAGCTCGTCGGGCTCATAACCCGAAGGTCGTAGGTTCAAATCCTGCTCCCGCAACCAACCGATACTTCTAGTAAAATTCAAAAAGCAAAAAAAATCGCCCTCGGGCTCGCTCTTCATAGTCACGAAAGGTCGTAGGTTCAAATCCTGCTCCCGCAACCAACCGATACTTCAGTGTTATTTCGTACAATCTCATATTAAATCAAAAGCAAAAGCAAAAGCAAAAAACAAATTCCACCTCGGACTCGCTCTTCATAGCTACGAAAGGTCGTAGGTTCACATCCCACTGCCGCAACCAAGCAATAACTCTTCACACTTAGTCGAAATTCAAATTCCAAAACCACTCGCCCTCGGATTGGCTCTTGGTACCAACGAAAAGTAGAGGTTAAAATTTCGTGTCCCCAAAACGGTATCTACTCATATAGCGTCAAGCTTAACAACAAATAGATGGTGGCCTTTCATAGCCATCTCCCCGTATGGGTCTAAGGCGGAGGATGAAGTGAGTAGGGCTGCAAGCTCGATACTGACCACTAACTGACCTACGCTACACTATAGTTTGCTACTATACTAAAGTGAACGCCACAGTTGAAAAATGTTCGAAATAAACACTAAGTGCGGGATAAAACAGCAGTCGCGCGTAATATGTGAAACTTTCCTTGTAACGCGCTAAAGGTCTCTATATATTGCACCACATCGGACGCGGGATGGAGCAGTCTGGTAGCTCGTCGGGCTCATAACCCGAAGGTCGTAGGTTCAAATCCTGCTCCCGCAACCAACCGATTCTTCAAGATTTACCTTCAAAAACTAATTCACCCTCAGGCTCGCTCTTCATAGTCACGAAAGGTCGTAGGTTCAAATCCTGCTCCCGCAACCAACCGATACTTCAGTGTTTTTTTGTGCAACCTCATATAAAATAAAAATCCAAATAAAAATCCAAAGCAAAAAACAAATTCCCCCTCGTGCTCGCTTTTAGTTGCCGCGAAAAGTCGTAGGTCCACATGCTGACCTCGCAACCAAGTAATACCTTGAGTACAAATCTAAAATGAATACTTAAAAGCTAAAATCTCGCTTAGCTGAGCTACGCACGTTAACGCCTTTCATGTTTCTCGGTGATAGGGCCACATGCCAGTAGGTGAATTGTTATCCGCACAATTTATGGTGCATGCTGTTTATAACCAAGCTTTTTGCATCCAGTCATATTCAAGGTGTTCAAGTCGCATAAATCTAGGTAAAATTTAGGGTTACGAAGTTAGCCAATGTATTTGGCTTATGTTTTCTACCCCTGAGTAAAGGACGTCTATGCCTGGGTTACACCGCATCATTCTTATTAATTGTCACCTTCCTGGTTTTGTTGAACTTGACGTGTCTGGTCACAGTAACATCTGTGGCACCAATGCTTCGGGTAAAACCACATTACAACGTTTGATCCCCGTCTTTTACGGCGAGCTGCCCAGTAAGGTGGTGCCCAAGACCCGTAAAAAATTCGATGAATTCTATTTACCCCACGCCAATAGCTATTTAATTTACGAATATCAGCGCGAAGACGGTCAAGAATGTCAGGTGGTGTTAACGCGCAAAGGCAGTGATGGGGTGCAGTATCGTCTTATTGATGCACCTTATAAAAGCGAGCAAATTCTCGTTGAAATGGAAAACGGCGAAGCGCAAGCCATGCTACCAGAGCAATGGATTAAGCAGCTCAGGCAACTACAGATAGACTTCTCTCACAAAATCCAAGCCACCAGTGAATTTCGCGGCATTATTCAAAACGATGCCAGTGTGGGTGGAACAGGGCGTGAAAACACCAAGTTAAGACAACTGGCCAGTCGATACAGCTTGGTGTCCAGTGCGCATCGTATACGCCATATGGAAAAGCTAGTCAGTGCGGTGCATGCCAAAGAAGGCAAGATGGATACCCTGCGTACCATGCTGGCGGCCATTTTTGAAGAAGATGGTTTGGTACAACCCACCACCACAGTGAAAAACACCAAAGCCCGTGAATGGATAACCCAAATGCGCCAAACCATGCGTTTGCAAAGCATGCAGGGGGAGTACGAAAAAATTCAGGGGCAAACAGAGCAGCTCAATGTTATTGAACAGCAATTGTTGTTACTAAAGCCGTTACTGGAACAAGATTTACAGCGCCTGACCACAGAAAAAGCCGATGGGCAGGAACAGAAAAATAGCTATAAAACCCAGCAGCGCAGCGAAAAAGATATCTTCGAGCAAGCAGAAGGCGAACTGAACAGCCGGCTCAGTGAAACCAACGAGCAATTATCCGCCAAATCGGCTCGTTTAGATCACCTGCAGCAACAGTACGAAAAGTATCAAGACTCAGATATAGAGCAGCTGCAAAAAGACATGGATGCATTGCCCCTGACGCGGGAAGAGTACGAGCAAACGTTAGAGCAATACAACTTACTGATAGAGCAACACAAAGATCTGCAAAGCCAACTTGAGCAGCAGAAATTTAAGTTATCTGAGTCATTAGAGCGCCTATCTCGTAAGAATCAAGGGAGCGTGAAGGTCATCAGGCAACAAAAAGAAAATGTTCGCCAAACCCATCATGAAAAAGAAAGCGCCTTACGCAGCCAATTCGAGCAGCGTAAAGAGCAGCAAGGGGCAGAGTTTGAACAACAGCTGATGGACGTTGAGCGCAGTATTGTGCGCCAAGAGCACCAAGCGAAGCACGCTTCTGCCACAGATGAAGAAATGGAAAATGGTGCCCTGGCCGATAAACGCTTAGAGCTAGCCCAGCGAGCGTGGCAACAAAGCTCTGGTGCTAAAAAGCAAGCTGAAGCTTTGCACCAGCAGTGCCAGCACAAACGTGATGAAGCTGACAAAACGTTACACAGAGCTCGTCTTGCGACCCGCCAAAGTAAAGATCATTTACAGCAATTGCATAAGCAGCTTTCTCCTGAGCAAGACAGCCTGCGTCAATTTTTGCGTGACAATAAACCTGGGTGGGAGCAATCCATAGGGAAATTGATTGTTGAGCCTTTGCTTGACCGAAAAGATCTTTCCCCGAAGTTAGTAGATACCCCGCACGAGCAACATTTATTGGGTGTGCAATTAGACTCATCAGTGATTGACGCCCCTGCATATGCACAAGATGAAACCGCGTTGCGCGTGGCGCTTGAGCAAGCAACCAAGCACCTATTGGCGGCTGAAAAAGAACAGAAAAGCGCTGAAGCAGAGCTCGATCAGTTGCATCAAGAAGCTGAAATGCAGCGTGAAATGGTCGCAGAGCGCAATCGTGCCTTTGAGCAAGCTGAGCAAGAAGTCAGTTACGCCCAAAGTGCTAAGCAGCGCTATTCAGACGATCTTAAAATCGCGCTACAAAAACGCCGGCAACAAGCTCAAACGGCCCTTAACACGTTACTGCAAGAGAAAAAGCAAATCCTTGGGCAAAAAGCGGACGCCATTGCCTTACTTAAATCCGATTACGACGAGCAGTTACTTGAATTTAAATCGGGTTGGCAAGATGAAGTCGCTGTGCTTGAAGAGCAAATAGAAGTATTAGAACAGCAAGTTGAGCAGAAACGTCAGCAAAATAAAGACCAAATTAAACAGCTTGAAGAGGCGTTTAACCAAGAGCTTGCCAATAAAGATATCGACCCAAATACCCTTAAGGCACTTAAACAAAAAACCGAAAGCTTAAAAAGCTTAATTCAAACGGTCACCAGCCGCCGCGAAGAGCTGAACGAATATAAAGCATTTATGCAGTCAGATTGGCTCAAACAGCGCCCAATGCTACTTGAGCAAGAAGCCGAGCTGAAAGCGTCTGCACAGCAACTGACTCAGCAACAAAGTACGCTGCAACGCCAATACCAAAATAAACGTACTGAGTTAAGCCAAGCGTTGTCAGCCATTGAAAAACGCTTATCGGCCTGCAGTGCATTGATCACCGAGATTGAGCCCATGGTGCGCCAATTGGCCAATATTGCTTTCTCTTTTAAAGCGAACGGAGAAAGCGATATTAATTTAGGCGATCAAGCCGAGCGTATTAGTCGCTGTACCGAGGCGCTTGAGAGTCGCAGCCGCGGTGAGAAAAAACTTAAAGAGGCTTTGTCAGAGTTTGAAGCCAACCTAGGTAAAGATGCAGGCAAAGACTTCTTAGATACCATGCTACAAGCCTTTAGCGTGCTTGATGAAGATGCCAACGTGCGTGACCGCCTGCCTATCTTGCAGCGTTTGTTGAGTATTTTAGCCTCTCGTCAGCGCCAAATCGTTGAGCAAGGGGAAACCATAGGAGGGGATTTAAATAAATTCTTTACCGTGTTTAGCGATATTAATCGTAAGATCTCACTGCAGAGTAAACGCCTAACCGACGAAGTATCAGATGACTTGACCCTAGATGGGATTGCCCGTTCAGAGGTTAAGATTATTTCGACAGTGGATGAACTGAATTTCTGGACACCCCTTAAACGCTTTGCTGAGCAGTATGATAACTGGAATAAATCCGATGCCTTTTTGCCCAGTGAAACCTATCTAGACACCTTAGCCGATGTGGTTGAGGTGCTGCCAAATGATGCCAATTACAGCATTGAGTCATTGCTGCGCTTAGAGCTGCACCTAAATGAAGGCGGCTCAGATTTGGTGATCAAAAATGACAGGCAATTACTGGAGTCATCCAGTCATGGTATGGCGTATTTAATTTTGTGTAAGTTCTTACTAGCCTTTACGCGCTTACTGAGAAACCAAGCGAATATCGATATCCACTGGCCGATCGATGAAATTGGTACGCTTGCCTATCACAACGTTGAAAAGCTGTTTGCTGCGTGCGACACCAATCACATCAACATTTTAGGTGCGTTTCCTAACCCTGAGTCTGATGTATTGATGTTGTTTAAGCACAGATACTTAATTGATAAGCAGCGCCAGCGCCTTGAAAAAATTGAGCCTAAGCTCAGTCGTATCGCAGAGCGCTTACAACAAAATAGCCATACCAGTAACAATGCCAGCAATAATGAAAAACCACAGGTGACAGCATGATAGAAAATGGCCCATTACTCGAGCGTTTACTAGAAGGCGAGTTTATTTGTGCGGTGACTGACGAGCACAGCTTTCACAAACTGCAAAACGAACAGCTGGTTGAAGATCTGAATCACTTCTTGCGTCCCCTCAATCGCCGTGTGGCGAAAAGTGAAGACGGTGCCGTTTACTTTTTAGCCTACTGCGATCTAAATCAACAAGCGAGGCAGCAACTGAGTCAACAATTTAATGCGACGGTGCAATCATTGTTACCCATGCTTGAATGGATGCAACTGGTGCAAGAAGCCATGGGACGCGATGGCGCCCTAAGTGCAGGTGACACCATCAAATTGCAAGACTTTGAATCAAAAGTGGTAGATAACCAATCCCTTATTCAGCGTTTAGGGCAGTTGTCTAACGACAAGCTTTTTAAGTCCACCAGTGACAAAGCTGATATGCAGATCAAGCAAGTGTTTAAGCGCATTAAAGAATTAGGCTACATCTATCAGCCCCATAAAGACCGCTTATTTTATATTGTGACTGGAAAGGTCGAGCAACTCATCGAGTTAGTGCGCTTTATAAAAGATGAAGAAAACGTGCCCATTGACGAAGATGCCCCTGAGCAAGAGGCCATGTTTTGAGTAACATCCACGAAGGCAAAAGTAGCGCCCAGAGCAATCCACTATTTCAACTAGGTACAGAGCGCTTAGAGCTGATTGGCAAACATGCAGAAGCCCTTATGCAAGGCTATTTGCAAGGCCATGTGGATGAAAGCAGCTTTAGCCAACAGGCTCTTGAAAAGCTAATCAATGGGCGTATTTTATGGCGCCCAGATGAGCAACAACCCCTGAGTTTGCGCCCCAATGTTAACGAGCTAATCGCAGGATTAACCCAAGATGAGCGCAAACGCCAGATCAACTCAGATGTGGGCGAACATTTAGACTTAATTCACACCCGAGTGCAGTCGTTGCAAGCCGCTAGGCAAAAAGGCGACTACGCAGCAAGTGAGCATCATATGCAGCTACTAACAGAGCGGGTGCATGATATGACAGGGCAATTTGGCGATGCCATTGAAAGCCTCTGGCATAGGCTTAATACCGAGTTTGGTTTTGTCAGCAGTCTAGATGATAAAATTCTTGAAATTGAATTAGCCCAGCGTCAACTAAGACGTATTCTCGACGGATTCAAAATCATTAGCTTCGATGATTTAATTCAACTTGCTGGCAGTGACGGTGGCCTGCGAAAACTCTTAGTGAGCCAGCTACAAGCGCGTATTTCAGAGCATTCTGGTTCATTGCTAGAAGTACAAAAACGTTTGGTATTGTTAATGGCGCGTTTTCGTCATCAACAAGAGCGCGCTTTACTGGTCAATCGCATGAGTGCGTTTTTACGCCAACATCCGAATTTCAAAGTGGGTGATTATCCAAATCGCAGTCAAGTACCAGCTGTGATCAATCAAGCCCACGGTATTATCGCGCAAGCATTTGTTGCACTTGATAGGCCTCAAGACAGTTATGCACTGGCTGAAATTGCCCGAGCTATCCCGCGAGATCTTGTACCTGAGTCACATTCAGAAAAGCAAACTCAAGGCTTTGCCACGTCAGTACAAGATTTGGTGGCCACAGAGCAAAAGCAACTGGCCAAAGATGTTGAAGATTTCTTTTTGTACGTCATTGAAAGCAGCGCGGCGATCAGCGGGGTCGATTATCTCGCCGAGAATGAGATGCCGTGGGAGCCAGAAATGTGGCTGTTTCAAATTGTGGCTGAATACGAAGGCCTACCGCAACAAAACAAGCAAAGCTTCATGCTGGAAAAAGACAGTGCGCGAAAAAGCCCGTTTAATCATCTGCACATTATTCAAGATGTTAAATTGGGCATGCGTTTCTTCGGTGATTTTCAGGCCGCGAGCTAGCATTTATGACTGACTCATTGGTGCCCAAGGCCAAGGTGCTACTGAAAGAGCAGTACTTTGCTTTGTTGCATGATGAGCAGACCAGTACCAGAAAAACAGCCGCAGTGACCCACATAATGGCTTGGTGTGAGCAGGAATATATTCAGCCTGGCCAGTGGTTGAATAATAAAAAACATTTCCGTTTCACTCGTCAAGGCATTGAGGCCATTCGCGCCAGCTATTTGCTGAGTATGGGGGAGGATATTTTTGCTGATTTTAGCGACGATACACATCAAAGTGCAGCCTTAAAAAGCACGGATGAAAAGCAAGGGCGAATAAAACCGACACAATCGTTAGTACTGTGTGCGCTTTCTAATCAAGCGCCTTTGTTATCAAACGACTTGCAAACACTTAACGCGTTTAATCAGCAGTTTTACCCGTGTGAGCAAGTGAATGTAGAACTAAATCTAGCCATGTTAAATTTAGCGGAATTCGATAATCTGCTGATCATCGAAAACCGCGATAGTTTTAATGATTGGCATCGGTTTCAAGGGCAGTTGACGCAAGACCTAAACAAACTTTTGGTTATTTACCGTGGTGACAGTGAGCACAGCACCAGTACTAAAGCGTTACTCGAACAATGGCAAGACGAGCGGCCACGTTGCCCAAGGATATATTTTGGCGATTTTGATTTAGCAGGCCTACGCATTGCGGTATCGGGTCAGTACTCCCATCTTCTGCTGCCTAATGTTGATTGGCTAACATCACATTTAGTCAAACAACATTACCCAGATGCACACCTCAAATTTCTAGCAAACTTAACGCTGCAGTGCCCACCTCGATGGCAACATTTGCTGTCGGTTATGCAAGAGCAGCGTGCGGGCCTGCGACAACAAATGATGTATCAAACGGCATTGGCGCTCTATCCGCGTTGAGTAAAATTAAATTATTGGTTAATAACCTAAATACTTCTGGTCGCCATGGCGGGTGACACACTCATTGCGCGCACTGCGGGTTTAATCACCGCTAATTGACTGATCGCAAAGATGGTGAATATACCCAGCGGTAAGTAGACAATAGGCAAGGGGGTAAGTGCGTACTGTGAAACAAGAAAGATGTTTAACACCAAGGTAAGTAATACGCCAAGAGCAGCGCCAACAGCGCAAAGCAATGCATTCTCAAGCATAAAATGCTGCAAAATTTGTCGTTCACTTGCCCCTAAGGCTCTACGTATACCGATCTGTTGGCGTCGTTTATTAATATTAAAACTGGCTAAGCCTGCTACCCCCATGGCGGTTACAAAGGCTAAAACAACAATCACCACTAATAGAATGCTCACGGTCGCAATGTCTGCGGCGTAAATTTCGTTTTTAGCTTGCTGAATACTTTTTATTTTACGTATCACGCGCTGAGTGTTTTCTTTAGCGAGCGTTGCTGACAGGCTTTGCATCAAGTCATCTAGTCTATTAGCTTTGGTACGGATCACGTAGCGTGCTGAGTTGTGGGTCACGCGGGCAGGGGAGATAATGCTATTTTCAACGTGCTGCCATTCAACCCAAGGCGCATGAAGTTGTTCGACTATCCCTTTGACAACAATAGGCGTGTTTTGATTGACATATATTGTTTTGCCCACTGCACTTTGCCAATCTGACTCACCGTATAATGCCGTTGCCGTGGCTTTACTGAGCAATACATGACTTGGCCATTTGCTGTCAGCCTCGTTAAGCCATAGCGTATCTTGCTCACTGAAATTTTCGCCAGCCACTAACGTTAAGGCAAAGGTGTTAATACCATGCTCATCAAACTTATAACTGGCAGCGGGGATGAGCGCAGCGTCTTTATCAGTACTGGTCTGTAATTCATACCAGTTACCGCTGTCAGACAGTGGAAACGAGTTGGTCTGCACTGCGTCAATCACACCATCAGTGGCGCGAATAAGCCTCAAGTCACTTTCAATTGTAGCCCTAGGGTTAAAGTCTTGGGTAAAGCCAGAGCTGGTCAAAAAGAATGTGTACTGCTCATCAATGCCAGTGTGGCGTTCGATATGAGTGAAACGGTCCCAAGTAATTGCCAAGCCATTAGTGATAATAGCCATGGTAATCCCTATCTGAAAGACAACTAATACAGCACTAAAGCGATGACGAGTTAAGGCGCGAAAGATAGGACCTACATTAAGAAATACGTTCATCTACATGACCTGCTTATTGCTTGATTTGCATGGCGGGCACCGGTCTACACGCTGTGTAAACGGGTACAAGGCCAGCTACAATAGTGCCCAGCACCGCTAATGCGATTACACCGATAGCGATGGTGATATTCAGGTCTACTAAATGACCGTAGCCCGCATAAAGTGCAGCAACACCATGCAAGCCGACTACCGCTAAAAAGATCCCCAGTATGCCACCACAAAAACCTATCAATACTATTTCTAGGGAATACTGCATGATGATTTGGCCAAAATTAGCGCCAAGAGCCCGGCGCAGGCCTATTTCACTGTGCTTGGTATGTAGCTTCGCACTGAGTAAACTGGCGGCATTGATTAGACAAACCAGCAAAAACATCAATGACAGCCAAAACATGACTTGCACGTCTTGCTTAACCACTTGCTTGTATTCAAGCCACTGCTCTACGTTAAACAAGCGGTTGTTGATCGGGCGCGGAAAACGGCCCAGAGACTTTTGTTGTTCGACGTAGTTTGTTAGAAAAAGACTGAATTTAGACATCTGGTTGGGATCACCAAGCTCAACCCAAAGTTGAAAATTGATGCACTCCGAATTCAAAAATGCATCGTAGCGCTCACTTTCCACCGCCTTCCAACAACTGGTTATGCCGCCATGGGGCAATTCGAATTCTGCTTTCAAACCCAGCGGGAGATACATCTCTTCAGGCTCGCTAAATGCACCGTAGGACATGTCGTAAAACTTCGGTGAAAGATGCCAGTCATCTAAAACGCCAACTACGGTAAAGGTGGCACCAAGCATGGTCAAAGTTTGCCCCACTGAGTTAGCGCCATTGAACACCCGTTGGTTAGTTTCTTTACTCAGTACCACCACGTAATCATTATTGTGTTCGGCACTTTCATCCCAACCCGCCCCATAAATAAACGGCACATCGAACATAGGAAAAAAGTCTTTACTGGTCACGCGCATCACCGCCAAAAATGGCGTTAAACCTTGCTTTGCCGGGTTAACCATACCCCAAGTAATGGCACTGGCGCTTTGCCGTTTAGCCTGTTTGGCTTGTACGATATTATTGGCATCTGTCCAGGTCACAAATTCTGGTGGTAGGTTGGGGGCCACAGCGGCTTGATTCGGATCCCAGTTATCCAGTTGAACGCGAAATAACTGCGCGCTTTTATGGGCTATTGGATTTGCTGACATGCTAGTAACAAGCGTTAATGTAATGGTGCAAGCCGCGATCCCTAAAGCAATGGTTAGTATGGTTAACGCGCTATGTACCTTAGAGCGAAAAATACTGTTTATTGCTAAGCGACAATAATAGCTAAACACGTTGTACGCTGTCTGCTTGAGGTGAAGTACTTGATGCACCTGAGTCACACACACGGCCATCGCGCACCACTATCTGTCGCTGAGTCTGTTGGGCTAAGCTCTCATCGTGAGTGACCATGATGATAGTCGTGCCACTTTGGTTAATTTCCTGTAGCAACGCCATCACACTTTTTGCCATCTCAGTGTCTAGGTTACCTGTTGGCTCATCGGCCAGTAAAAATCGTGGTGAGCCTGCTAGCGCCCGTGCGATAGCCACTCGCTGTTGCTGACCACCTGATAACTGTGCAGGGAAGTGTTTTAAACGTTTGCCTAAGCCAACTCGCTCTAGGCTACTCAATATTCGCTCTTTTCGCTGGGCTGCATTAAAGCCACGGTAGCGCAGAGGCACGTCTACATTATCAAATAAATTTAAATCGGGAATTAGATTAAAGCTTTGAAAAATAAAGCCGATTTTTTCATTGCGCAATTGACTGCGCTGGCGGTCGGTCAAGCCCTGAATATCTTGCCCATCAAGGGTATATTCGCCGCTATCGAACGTTTCTAGCAAACCTGCCACGTTCAAAAATGTGGTTTTACCTGAGCCTGAGGTCCCGGTTACGGCCAAAAAATCCCCTTCGTTGACCTTTAAGCTAAAATCTTTGAGTGCATGGGTTTGCACTACATCTGTAGTAAAGACCTTACCAATATTATTCATTGCTAACATACTTCACCTTGTTGTTATTGTTGTGTACTGCATTGAGACAGTGGTCCTAACTAACTGGCGGCTCTAACGTGCTAACAGCACAGATTCAGCTCCATCAAGGGCGTCGGTTGAAGATATAATCACTTGGTCACCCTGGGCCAAACCGGCCAGTATTTCTACTTCACTTAAGCTGCGCGCTCCTATCGTAATAGGTTGGCGCAATGCCATATCGTCTTTAATGACATAGGCGTAGCGACCATTATCACTTTGTAAAAATTGACCACGGGGCAGTGTTAATACAGACGACTTGTTTTCCATAAGTATTCTTGTGCTCAGTCGCTGGTTCTGCCTTAGGCCTTCTGGTTGTTGTAGGGCTTCACCTTGTTGATTTTGTTTCGCGAATCGCACACGCCCGGCCACTTGGTTATTCTCAATTTCAGGTGAAATAGTCACTAAAACAGCGGCGTATTGTTGACCGTTTAAACTGACTTGTGCATCCATACCGATTGCTAAGTCGTCTGCGTAACTCTCAGGAATATCAACGTCTAATTCAAATTCGGATAAATCCACCACACTTAAAATCGGTTGATTTTTGCTAACCTGATTTTTTTGTTGCACAGCAAGGTTGCCAACGATGCCATCAACAGGTGAGCGCACAAGAAGCTGATCAACTTGGCGCTTGGTTTCAGAGACTTGTAACGCTTGGCGCTCTACCAATAACTGCTGGGTTTTTAGCTCAAAATCGAGGCTTTCTTGATCTAAGCTGGCGTCTTGTAATGCATGCTTGAGCACCAACTGGGCATTTTTTAAATCGTCTTGGGCTTTTTCAAAATCAATTTGACTGATGGCGTGAGTAGCATAGGCATTATCAGCACGGCGCTTTTCACGCTCGGCAGCTACGGTGGCAACCTTAGCCAAATCAGCGGCCTTTTGTTTTTCTAAGGCGAGTTTTTTACCTTGGATCCGTTGTCTGTCTAATTCCAACTTATTACGCTGTAAACTAGATTCTTCTTGCTTGAGTTGGTTAGTTAATTCAGGACTATCGATAGATGCCAGCAATTGGCCTTTCTCTACTTTGTCACCGGCATCAACTTCAAAGGTGATCGTGCCTTGCGCTGGGCTATAAAGGCGAGGGCTAACGGCGGCGACAACGCGACCTTGCACGGATAAGTCTCGTACAAAGTCTTTTACGGTCACCGTGGCTACCCGAACATTTTGCATCGACAGACTGGTATCCGCAGACGACCAGTTACGTAGTGCGCTCCAAAATACGTAGATAAGCGTTGCGCAAAGAAATAGAACAGCAACGACAACCCATAGGTTTTTTTTAGAAGAAGGTTTTTCGAGCACGGTATCCTGTGCACTTGTATCGGTAATATTCAATTATGTTCCTTGAGACATTCGTCATAGACGAGTACATTTATACCTTGACCCAAGCCTTTTAACGTCTTGTTTCACAAGGGTAAATTAATTGCGCCTGAGTGTCTACACAACTTGATAACAATTACTTACATTTACAAAAAAGGATGAGAATAAACATTATGTTAGCCCTACGTCCTACTTGCGAGCACTGCAACAAAGCATTACCACCTGATGCCAAAGATGCCATGATTTGTTCATTTGAATGCACCTTTTGTGCAGTGTGTGTTGACCAGATATTGTCAAATGTATGCCCTAATTGTGCAGGCGGTTTGACCCATCGGCCTATCCGGCCGAGCCGTAACTTCGTCAACCATAATTGTTTAGAGCAATACCCGGCGAGTAGCGAGATAATTCATAAACCTGTCGATCTCAAGAAACACAAATTGCTATTAAGTATGCTTAAAGGACTCGCCCCCGAGTTTAGATAAGCATCTCATAGAGCAAGGGATTAAGGACGGTCTAATAAATTTCGATGATGCTTGTGTATAAGATGTTAAATCTATAACGTCCTGTTTACGTAAATTAAAGGAAGACGTTGTGATGCAAGCACAGCCGCAAAAACACTTTTCAACCTGTACCTTATGCGAAGCAATGTGTGGCATTGAAGTGACCACGGTGGAGCGGGAAATCATTTCTATTGCTGGCGACAAAAAGAACCCATTTAGCGAAGGTCATGTATGCCCCAAAGCAGCTGCTCTTAAAGATTTATACGATGACCCACAGCGTTTACGTCAACCTATGCGTAAAACAGCTGCAGGCTTCGAGCCTATTAGCTGGGAAGAAGCACTAGATACGGTCGCCGAAAAATTACATGGCATTCAACATGAGCACGGCAACGATGCAGTAGGGGTCTACTTAGGTAACCCAAATGCGCACAATATGGGCAGCATCTTATTTGGCCCATACTTCTATCGCGCTTTGAACACCCATAATCGCTATTCCGCGACCTCTGTTGACCAATTACCTCACCATATTGTGAGTCGTCAAATGTTTGGCCATCAGCTGCAAATTCCCATAGGCGATATTGATAACACTGATTATTTTATGATCATAGGGGGCAACCCTTTAGCTTCAAACGGCAGTATTATGACCGTGCCGCACATCAAACGTCGCTTAAAAGCGATCCAAAAACGTGGCGGAAAGGTAGTGGTGATCGATCCTAAAAAGTCAGAAACAGCAGACATAAGTTGTGACCATCACTTTATTAAACCAGGTAGTGATGTATTGCTGATGTTAGCCATGGTGCATACGTTATTTGGCAAAGGATTAGTGGATGCCGCAGAGTTACTAGCGCACGCTCCGGATCTACTGCAGGTTGAAGCATATGTAAAACCCTATTCACCCGAACGAGTAGCAAAGCGAGTAGGGATAAGCAGCGAAGAAATAGAAACGATGGTGAGTGAGTTTTGCGCAGCAAACTCGGCTTTCTGTTACGGCAGGATGGGGGCGAGCGTTCAGGTATTTGGCACGCTGACTCAGTACCTTATTATGCTGTTTAACATGCTAACGGGTAATTTTAACCGCCGCGGCGGAATGATGTTCACTCAGCCTGCGGCAGATACGTTACCTCACTCTGGGCGCGGTACCATGGGAAAGTACAGCTCGCGTGTACGTAACTTGCCAGCCTTTGCGGGGGAATATCCTGTGGCTGCATTGTCAGAGGAAATAACCACCCCGGGGGAAGGTCAAATAAAAGCCATGGTCATAGGCGGGGGCAACCCGGTACTCACCACTACAAATGGCAAACAGCTAGATAAAGCCTTTGAGCAATTAGAGTTTGTAGCGGCGGTAGATTTCTACATTACCGAAACGAGTCGCCACGCAGATATCATTTTGCCACCCGTAACCGCGTTAGAGCGGGATCATTATGATGTGGTATTTCATAATTTCGCCGTGCGTAACAGTGCGAAATTTTCACCTGCATTATTTAGCCAACCAGAGGATACCAAAACAGATTGGCAGATTTACTTAGGGTTGGCTGAACGTATAGATAAGCTCAACGGCAAAGCCACTGAGCACTACGCTAAACTTTGGGAAAAAGAGCCAACAGGCGTGGTTGACGACATGCTCAAATCCGGTCGCTACGCCAATGGCGAGCACAATGTTAGTATTCAAACCTTGCGCGACCAGCCTCATGGCATCGATTTAGGCCCGTTACAACCTGAGTTACCCGGGGCTATTTACCACGATGATAAGAAAATCAGCATGGCGTTTGATTACTTTATGGCTGACTTACCAAGAGTTGAGCAGCACTTTTTCAGTGATTCATCTCCCCTAAATGCTCGTACAGCAGATACACTAGATTTGATTGGTCGCCGCCACTTGAAATCAAATAACTCTTGGCTACATAACAGCCCAAGAATGATGAAAGGCGTGAAGAGCAATCAAAAAGGACAAAACCCCCGTTGTAGCGCACAAATACATCCAGATGATGCAGCGCGCTTTAATATTCAAGATGGGCAGTTTATCACTGTCACGTCCAGGGTAGGCCAAGTGGAAATTACCGCTGAGTTAACTGAAAAGATCATGCCTGGCGTTATCTCTATTCCCCATGGCTGGGGTCACAATAAAGCGGGTAGTAGCTGGTCGTTAGCAGAGCAACACAGTGGCGTAAGCGTTAACGATTTAACCGACGAAATGTGCCTGGATGAATTGTCTGGCAATGCAGTGCTTAACGGTGTGCCAGTTACTATCGCGGCGCTTGAAAGCCCGCTAGAATAATTGCTAGATAAAAAAACGGCTCACTTTACCCTTTAGTGTGAGCCGGGCTTTTTCATTTTAATCAAGCATAACGGTTACTTTTTATATTGATGACAGGTCCTATTTACTCGGCGCTGGCTAATTCTTCTCGGGAAACTCTGAAAAACGCAGCGTAGAGCACAGGCACCGCGCCTAACGTTAGTACTGTACCCACAGCGAGACCAAAAGCAATCACACACGCCATGCCATAAAAAAGTGGGTCGTGGCTGAGTATTAATGGCAGTAGCCCCGCTACGGTAGTAATGGTGGTCATAGCAATGGGCCGTACCCGAGTAATACAGGCATTCACTATGGCATCGTAATCAGACGCGCCGTCACGTCGCTCAATATCAATTCTATCAATCAACACAATTGCGTTATTGATGATAATCCCCGCTAAGCTGTACAAGCCTAAAGTCACCATAAAACCGAACGGTGCAAACATAACGCTTAAGCCCAGTACCGCACCAATAAAGGACAAAGGCATGGTCAATACAATAATGCCTGCACGCCTAAATGAGTTAAATTGCGCCACTAACAAGATCAGAATCAACCCTAATACCATTGGCATGCTTGCGCTAAGCGCCTGTTGCGCTTCTTGTGATTGCACGATAACACCGTCATATTCGATGTAATGATTTAACGGTAGCCCAGCGGCTAATTTTTGAATATCTGCATCGATTATCGCTTTTAAATCTTCTGCGGCCATACGGCTATTTCTTGCTTCAACGCTGACTGTAGTAAACATGTCCTCCCGCTGAATGATCGAGTATTGGTTCACCGGTGAGAACTCAGCTACCTGAAATAACGGAATGGCTTTGCCTGTCGCTTGTGAAAACACATTCAATGAGCGTAAACGGTCTAAATTGTGTCTCTCAGCATCACTGGCCCTAAACATGATAGGGATGATGTCGTCTTCTTCACGAAACTCTGTGACTGCAGCTCCTGAGAAATACGCTTGCAAAGAATTGGCGATGTCTTGTGAGGTGACTGATGCGCGGCGAGCACGTTGCTGGTCGACCCGCACTTCAATCTTAGCGATCATGCTTTCCCAGTCATTGCGGATGTCCCGAGTATCTGGTACATCATAGAGCAGATCCATAACCTCTTGTGCTTTTTGATAGATCACGTCTTTGTCTGGGCCCTTAACTTGAATTTTAATAGTTTTTGAGTCAGACGGACCTAAGAACATCTTTTTAGCCCGTACAGAAATATTCACAAAATGGTTTTCCAGATCTTCATCAAGCTTAATCGCTAACGCGGCGATGTCGTTCTCTGGTTTAATATTGAGCACCATAAAGGCCTTATTCTCGGCGGGGTCCTCAGGGCTCAAAGACAATACAAAGCGAGGCCCACTAAAACCGACATAAGCAGAATGACTTTCAATAAAATCATAACCTGATTCGTTATCAAGCCAGTCCATAATATTGCGCATTTGAGTGTTAGTTTGTCGCTCAGATGTGCCGCTGGGTAAATCGATGTTAATGATCAATTGATTACGATCAGATTCAGGAAAAAACTGCTTAGGTATGATTTTCATGGCGAATACGGATGCGATTAATAGTGCGAATAGCGTGCCCATAAAGAGCAATTTATAGCGCAGTATCAGGTGCAGAAACGACTCATAACGCCCTGTGACTTTCTTTGAAGCCAAGGCATCAGCACCGCCTTGGGGCTCATCGACTTTGATAAAGTGATAACACAGCAAGGGTGTGACGCACAGAGCCAGCACCCAGCTGGTCAATAAGGTGATCAAGATAACCAAGGATACCGAACGTGTGTACTCCCCAGCAACGTGCTCAGCGAGCATCAGGGGTAAGAAAAACAAAATTGTCGTCGCGGATGAACTGAGTAACGGCACGGCCAGTTCTTTACCACCTTGAGTCATGGCCTTGAAACGCTCTTCGCCATCCTCTAGACGTCGTTTGAAGTCTTCAGCGATAACAATGCCATTATCCACTAGCAAACCTAAGGCGATGATGAGTGTGGCCAGACTCATTCGCTCTAAACGAATGTCAAAAATTTGCATAATGGTTAAGGTAGAAAGCATAACAAAAGGAACTATCGTGCCAACGATTAGACCAGTACGCATGCCTAGGAAAAGCACCACTACAATCAACACGATAATGAGCGTTTGCAGTACGTTCATAGATACACCTTGAACGGTTTTTTCCACTTGCTCTGCTTGGTACGTGGCGATATGCAGTTGATACCCGACAGGCAGGGAGCTTTCAAGTTGTTCAATGGCGGCTTTAAGGCGAGGGGCGTATTCCAAAATGTTGTATTCAGGCAACATAGAAATGGCAAAAACAATCGCTTGCTCACCATTGAAGTAAGCTAAATCATCTGGTGGGTCAATGTAACCTCGATTAAGCGTGGCAATATCACTAAGGGCTATGGATTCCTGTGTACCTGGTATCGTTATGTAGGTCTCCGCTAAATCCTCAAGGCTACTAAAATTACCTGTAGGCTCGATTATAAACGACAGCAAGCCCGTATCAATTTGCCCCCCTGAGCTAATAATATTCTGGGTTTGTAACGCGCTCATTAAGGCGTTAGGGGAAATGCCTAATTGAGAGAGCCTTGCATTAGAGGTTTCTAAATAAATTCGCTCGTCTTGTACCCCTAGTAACTCAATTTTCTTAGTACCTTTTACCGCATACAAGGTATCTCGCGTGTGCTTTGAAATATCGAACATCTGGCTTAAGTCAAAACCGTCTGCGGTGAGGGCCAATGTTAAGACCGACACATCACCAAACTCATCGTTCACATAGGGAGTACTGGTTCCTTCTGGAAGTGAGGCTTGTGCTTGTGCCACCTTGTTGCGCACGTCTTGCCATATTGCATCTAAGTTAAAGTAACGGTCGTATATTTCTACGTGAATCACCGATAAGCCGGTAGACGAAGAGGAGCGTAGTTTTTCTACTTCGGGTATTTTGCGAATCTCTTCCTCTAGCGTTTTGGTGATCAATAGTTCGACGCGATCAGGCGACATACCTGGGTACGCAGTACTCACAATCGCTTCACGAATAGTGATGCTTGGGTCTTCACGCGCAGGTAAAGTGAAGTAGGAGATGACGCCATTGATAAGTAAAATAGCGACGATCATCAGTACCAATTTCTGATGTTTAAAGGAAAATTCCGTAAGATTCATAGTGCCCAGCCGTTAGTTGAAGCGCTTTACATTGGCATCGAGCAAGGTCACTTTCTGACCATCTCGCAGAAAGGACACACCCGCGATAGCGATAATTTCCTGTGCTTTTAGGCCCTTAGCGATAAAGACCTCATTGCCTAAAATGTTGCTAGCCACTACGTCTCGTTTAGAAACAGTTTGCGTTGCATCGTCATAAACAAATACAAACTTGGTTTGATTCAAGCCAGCACCTAACGCTGACACAGGAATGATCATGGTTTCTTTCGTCGCTAAATCTGCGCCATTCATCTGACCGCCAATATTTTTGTCTTTAGCTGTTTGGTCCTCAACAGTTTGGCCCTCAGTGCTTTGAGCATTTCCCACTTGGGTCAAGGCGTTTTCATATGTTTCATTGATATAGGTGATGTCTACCTCGGCCGTCATTCCCGCACGCAGTTGAGGTGAACTGCCATTTAATACCATAGTGATAGGGAATGCATTTGCGGTTTCAGCCCGGGTACCAACTTCGGTGATAACCCCCGTAAGTTCGACATTTGGCGCTGCGGGAAAACGCACAGGAACAATCATGCCATCAGATAATTGTTGAATTAAACTCTCAGGTACTGACACATGAACTTCAAGACCGCCGTGACCTTCAACTTCAAATACACTTTGCCCCGGAGAAATTTGCTGCGATGGCTCAATCATACGTTTAGTGATAACGCCATCGTAGGGGGCTTGAAGTGTGCTGTCCTGTCTGTCTTTGGTGGCAAGCTCAAGCTGACTTTTAGCGACTTCAACGTTGCTTAAGGCAGATTTATACGCTGCTTCTGCGTTGTCAAAACCAGACTTAGATACCAATCCTTGTTCAACTAGTTCTTTATAGCGCTGGTACTCGTTTTCAGCTTCGTTCAGTGCAGAGCTAGCTTGGGCATACTTCGCTTGAGCGGATTGAAAATTAAGATTAAAACTGCGCTGGTCAAGGGTGGCTAGCACTTGGCCTTTAGTTATTTTCTGGCCTAAATTGACCGATACACCGTCGACTTTACCGCCAACTAAAAAGCTTAGTGACGCTTTTTCAATCGCGGCAGTGGCTCCGGCTAATCTGCGCACTTGGGTCAAATCATGTGTTTTCACCTTTGCCCAGGCGATAGGCCGAATGACTTCATGCTTAACCTCTGATTGCTCAGAACAAGCGGTGAGCATAAAGAGTATGGCCAGTACTAGGCTGCTAAATAAATGTGTCGATTTGTTCACGTGTTCATCCTAGAAAATGAGATTTTTACGGTTAACTTAATCATAAATATTTTGCATTTAGTTACGCGTAACCAATGTGCGTCATTAAAATCAGCATGTGTCTAATATGCCTTCACTATATGTAACGCTCCATAAATCGCCAACTTAATGCGTGAGAAATATGTTTTGGCTAAACCACAGGCTTTGATATAAAGCAGAGTTCTACGGGCGCTGTGCCTAACCAGGCTCAACGGCCTTTGCGGCGCTTACTGCTCCTGTGATTGCGATTTATTTAGCACACTCGTTCTATTATTGGTGTCGCGACTCGCGACAATCACTTGGTCACCATATTGAGTGTTGTTTGATTTCGCGAGTCTGTCATAAAGTAATACGTTTACCGTCGCTGCTAAGTTCATACAGCCTTTAGTCGGCACATACACCACATGCTGGCACCTATCCAAAACGCTTTGCTCAATAGAGCCATCTTCTGGTCCGAACACATAATAGGCATGTTTAGGGTGATTGAAGTGAGGCAATGGGGTTGCTCCCTCGACTAACTCCACGGCCACCATGTCCATGCCGGGCGAAGGCTCAGGTGTGTCTACCTGTTCAACTGGAATATTTAAACCGACATTTTTAGTATCGGTATTGAACGCCCGAGCGCGCGCGTAGCGCTCACCTGTGTAGTAGATGGTATCAGCGCCATAACAACCGGCTGCACGCAGAATACTGCCCATATTTTGTGGGCTTTTTGGATTAATGATGCACAGGGCGACACTGGGCTTTTTAACTTCCTTGCAGACCGCTGTGTGACTTTTGATGGTGCCTTGGTTTTTGCTATCAGTATTATTTTGCATTTCTGTGGATATTTCCGTTAACCCGCTAATATCTGGTCAATGTTAGCAAGTTGCTCTGGGCTAAAATGTAAGTTGTTCAAAGCGGTTACGCAGTCTTCAATTTGCTCCACTCGGCTAGCGCCAATAATTGCAGAGGTCACAGCCTGGGGTTGCAGTACCCAAGCCAGTGCAAGCTGCGCTAAACTCTGGTTGCGCTCAATGGCTATTTCGTTGAGTTGTTGCACCCTTGCTATTTTGTCTTGGGAGATATGGTCAGCGCTCAGATGGATTTGCTCTGCGCGCGAAGCGCGTGAGCCCTCAGGGATACCCCTAAGATACTTATTGGTTAGGAAGCCCTGAGCTAATGGGGAAAACACTACTGAACCAACGCCGTTGTCGGTAAGCACATCTGTCAAACCATCTTCAATCCAACGGTTAAACATATTGTAGCGTGGCTGATGTACCAAAAGTGGGGTGCCTAAATCATTGAGAATAGCGATAGCCTGTTGAGTTTGCTCGGCGCTGTAATTTGAAATACCCACATACAGAGCACGCCCTGAGCGGACTATGGTGTCTAATGCTTGCATGGTTTCTTCCAAGGGTGTGTCTGGGTCAAAGCGATGAGAATAAAACACGTCAAAGTATTCAAGCCCCGTGCGCTTTAAGCTTTGGTCACAGCTGGCAAGCAAATATTTACGTGAGCCGCCAATGCCAAACGGGCCAGGCCACATGTCGTAACCTGCTTTACTCGATATGAGTAACTCGTCGCGATAGGGTGCTAAGCCCTGTTTCAATATCTTGCCAAAGGTCGATTCCGCAGAGCCGTAGGGAGGGCCATAATTGTTGGCTAAATCAAAATGATTGATCCCCAAGTCAAACGCTTTGTGCACCATTGCTTGAGCATTGCTGAATGTATCGACTTCGCCAAAATTTTGCCATAAACCTAAGGATAAACGAGGTAGTTGAATACCGCTTTTACCACAACGTTTGTAGGGCATATCTTGGTAGCGCGCTTCGCTGGGTAGATAGGTAGGGTTTGGCTGATGGGTGATCATAACAACTCGATTGGCAAAATTTTCGATAGCCTAAACCAAAGCCTTTAAATTCTCAATTTATGTATGAAAATTCAAAGGCTTCACCGCCAGGCTAAATCTTAATGACTTTATTCGCCCAGTTTTTCGAGGTCTGTATTAAGCCTGCTGTTTTCGCTCGCATGCGCAGCAGTAAAACATACGCCAGCGGTACCAGCACCAAGCTGGTCGCAGTAGAAAAGGTCAAACCACCAATAATCGCTATTGCCATGGGGGAATAGGCCGGGCCATCGCCGCCAATAGAGGTATTGCCCAGCGCCAATGGCACTAAGCCAACAATAGTCGTTGCCACGGTCATCAAAATAGGTCTAACTCGGGTTAAACATGCCTCAATGACGGCTGCATTGATTGGTATACCTTGATCAATCAACTGATTGATCCGGTCGACCAACACAATGCCGTTATTCACCACAATTCCCATTAATATCAGCATGCCTATCATGCTCATTACTGACATGGCGGTACCCGTAACAAACAATGCCCAAAATACACCTGTCAGTGAGAATAATAGTGAGGTGATGACCGCTGTGGGTAACAGTAGTGATTCAAACAGCGCAGCCATCACGATGTAAATCATGCAAAGGGCCAATAACATGTTGGTTTGCATGACAGTTTCATTCTGGTTTTGTCTGTCAATACTGCCATCAAACGTCCAACTATAGCCATCGGGTAGAGTGAGGTACTGCATCACGTTTTCGATACGCTCTTTGGCTTGCTGCAGTGTAACGTCATCTTTCATATTGGCACCTATGGTCAAGGATGTTTGACGATAGCTACGACGAATTTCTGCTAAGCGCGGTACGATTTTGGTTTCGCTGACCATATCCAGCGTAACCGTTTGCTGACCAATACGAGTAATGGTGAGGTTTTTGAGTTCTGTAATAGACTCCTGCAATGCTTCATCGAACAGCATCCGTATACCAATCTCGCCACTTTCAGCATCTCTGAAAGTACGAAGATTAGTACCACGTAAACCGCTGGCAATCGTATTGGCAACATCGTTGGCAGATAGCCCGTAGCGATAAGCTTTGTTTCGATCAACAATCACTTGCAGTTCGAATTTCTGATTATTGCCCTCAATGCCCACGTCAGTCAGGCCGTCTATTCGCTTAATTGCGGGTAACACACGTTCAGCGACGTCACTTAAGGATGCAGATGAATCACCTAATAAGGTTAGCTGCAGACCACCGCCGTTGCCTTGTTCCCATTTAAAGGATGGCCGAGCGCGGGCAAACTTAGGCATATCCTTGAGGATCCGTTCCTTTAGTTCGCCTTTAGAGACTGACATACCCTCTTTTAAGGTTAGCGCTGAAGTCGCTTCACCCGCGGTAAAATAGGTGTACACCTGCTCAATTTGAAACGCATCTTGGTTGGCATACAAGTAAGCTTCCATTTTGTCGACTGATTTTTCGACCTCAACCAAACTGTAATTGCCTTGTATGTCATAGTTAAGCCATAACCGACTGTTGTTGTCGTCATCATCATCCCCAGTCACAAACTGCATAGGAATAGCCGTGCTAACGAGTATTAATAAAGCAATGACACAGGTTAGGCCGCGGTGCGCTAGGGACCAACTCAGGACACGTTGGTATTGCTTGGCGAGTTTGCCCATGGCAGGTGCTTGAGGATGAGTACTTGCGGCTTTGCTCGATAAGCCGCTGGATAATCGACTGGTAAGCAGGGGGATCAAGGTTTGGGCGATAAGCAAAGACGCAAACAGTGAAATACAAATAGCAATGGCCACATGCTCAAGAAATATGGTGAGATTGACTTTCACGCCGATTATGTTGGGTAAAAATACAATTGCTGTGGTGGTCGTCCCTGCAATTACCGCCAAGCTGACTTTACCGACTCCTGCTTTGGTGGCTTCAATTGGGTTAGGGTAGTGATTGCGCTCTTGCTGAATACTCTCGGTGACCACCACGGCATTATCCACCAACATACCCACCGCAAGCATTAAACCCATCATGGACAGTATATTGATGGTGTACCCCATGAAGTACATACACCCTAACGTGATGCAAATGGAAAAGGGCACAGATAAAACAACGATTAAGGTTGTGGTTAAGTTTCGTAGAAACGTATACAGCACCATAACGGATAGTAGTGCACCGAGTAAGCCTGCATTGAGTAAATCCCCCAAGGACTCGGTTACACTGGCGGCTTCATCATCCATCACGAACAGTGTTATGCCTGCAAAGGCTGGGCTATCATCGGCTTGGTTGATGACGTTCATGACCGCTTCGGACACCGCGACCAAGTTACTGTTTGACTCCCTAAAGATATTAAAGCCAACGGCGTAGGTTCTATCTAAATGTCTGCCCTCGGTACGTTTAGGGCTTTCATAGCCGATTCGGGCAATGTCACTTAACAGTACGCCCTTTTTGATGATCAGGGCGTTAATGTCTTCTATTTTGGTGAATGCGCCCTGTGGATTGATCGTGATCTTTTGTTCTAGGTCGTAAAAAGAGCCTGCTGTCATGGCAAAGTTAGCTTGGCGCAGCGCACTGAGTAGTTGCGTATTCGTGATCCCCAAACTGGCTTGTTTTTGGGTATCTATACGAATAGCGATCTGTTTTTTAAGCACGCCGTACAACTCAACTTTTGACACCCCAGCAACCCGTTCAATCGGTATTTTAAGGTTTCGCTCAAGTAGGTCATAGGCATCAGATAAGTCACGCTCACTAGATACCCTGAGCTGGAAAATCGGTAAGTCACTGGTATTAAATTGATAAACTAAAACTCGCTCTACATCAGCAGGTAAGTCATTGCGTATGGCGTCTATCTTTTCTCTGGCTTCAATGCCTTTGGCTTTGAGGTTTTCATCCCAGGCAAATTGCAGCTGTATTTCAGCCGCGTCTTCGGTTGACTTCGAACGTAAGCGCTTGATGCCTGACATGGTGGCCAGTACTTCTTCCACTGGGCGAGTGATCATTTTCTCTATTTCGGCCGGTGTGGCATTTTCATAGGGAATTCGAATGGCTATTTCTGGGATATCAATACTGGGAAATTTCTCCAACGGTAATAGTTGTGAGGCTAAGATGCCAAATAACAACATGGAAAAGAACAACATGCCTATTGTCACGGGGCGTCGCATAGCAAAGGCCGCTAAGCTGGAGCCTGCAGCGGCGATTTTTGCTTGTTCTTGATGACCTTGTTGCATGTCGGGCTTATTCATAACCTAGCTCCTTGTCGGTCATGCTTGTCGGTTGTGCATTTTGCGCCATTAATGCATCTGATTTGCGATCAAACAGGGCATATAAACAAGGAATAAAGAACAAGGTGAGGAGCGTTGCGAACAGCAAGCCAAATATTACGGTTACTGCCATAGGGATGCGCATCTCAGCGCCTTCGCCAAGTCCAAGTGCCATAGGCAGTAACCCTAAGGAAGTCGTTAAGGTCGTCATCAATATAGGACGAAGTCGATTGTGGGCGGCCTCGATAATGGCCCGTGACTTCATTACGCCCTCTGACCGCAGCTGATTAATGCGGTCAATGAGCACAATCGCGTTGTTAACCACGATACCTGCCAACATGATAAGACCGATAAATACCACCACGCTGATGTTCGTTTGGGTGATAAACAAACCGAATATGGAGCCTGCGCATGCCAGCGGCACAGTGAACAATATCAATAGTGGATGCAACAGCGACTCGAATTGAGATGCCATGACCAAATACACTAGGAATACAGCCAGTGCCAGAGCAAATTTCAAAGATGCGAAACTGGTTTTCATTTCTTCGCTTTGCCCGGCCACTCTTGCTTGCAGCGAATACGGCAAGTTCATGTCTTTAATATGTTGATTTGCCGCCTCGACTGCTTGGGCTAAATCACCATAGGCCAGATTGGCGGATATCACGGCGACGCGCTCTTGCCCGATGCGGGTAATTTCACTTGGTCCAATAGACATGCTTAAGTCCGCGACGGCATTTAAGGCAATGGCTCGCTGTGCCCCAGGATTGACTATGATGCGCCCTATGTCTTCAATTGAATCACGCTGGGTGGTGAGGCTGCGCACCAAGATATCAATTTTACGATCATCTAGATTGAATTGGCTTGCCACTTCACCACCGACTTTGGCGTTTATCAGTGTAGATACCTGAGGTGCACTTAAGCCTAATTGAGCAAGTTTTGCGTGATCAAAGGTGATCTTAAGCTCAGGCGTGCCTCGCTGCAGGGAGCTGGTAACATCACTAAAACGCGAGTCTTGTTGCAGGGCGTCTACTAAGATTGTGCTGTATTTAGCCAAATTTGTTAGGTTATAACCAATTAAATCGATAGATAACGGGGCTGCAAAGCTAAACAATTCTGGTTGCCCAAACTCTGCCTGCACCCCGGCTTGTTTACGCAAGTAGTCTCGCATTTTGTCTTGTACGTTTTTCAGTTGCTCGCCTGTTGCATTGCTTTGCATCACAACATTTAATTTTCCCCAGTTTTCGCCGCCCTGACTGGCTGACGCGTTCATTAAACTACCAGTGCCAGCCAATGAATAAGTACGTTTCACGCCGTCTTGCTCCAGGGTAAAGGCGGATAACGCTGATAAAGTGTTATCGGTATGGCTAAGCAATGTGCCGCTTGGCAAGGTGACTTCAACGTAGAACTCCCCCTGAGACATACTCGGAATGAGCTCCATCCCGAGCCGCGGAATGAAAAATAAAGAGCTGGCGGCCATTGCCATTATGCCAATCAATAGCAACCCGGGCGTCCGCAGTGCGTATTTTAGTAAGCGTGCGTAGTAAAAAGACACGAAATTGAGACCTTTTTCAAATCCCCAAAGCAGTGGTTTGAAAATAAAGCCCATGAGCTTAGCTAACGCTCTAAATACGATGAGCGCTAATGTAGATAAAAAAAGTGGTAGGTAGTGAAACGACCCACGGGATAACCACACAAAGGGCAGCGCTAAAATAGCGAAGATGCGTTTGGTGACACTCGGTTTGCTGCCACTTTTAACGCTGGTCTGACTATCAGAGCTGATATTAAGGCTAGAGCTAGGGTCAAAATTAGAGTCAAAGCCTACCCCAGACGAATCAACGGTGTGATTTAAGGGGGGTGTTAACGGGCGTGGGCTTTGCTGATGCTTGTTAGCGTTGTCCGTTACGCTTTTGTATGTGTCGCCATGTGCTGGTTTCGAGCGCGCTCGTGCTGCCAACATAGGAATAACCGTTAACGCAACAAGCAAAGAGGCTCCCAAAGCAAAGGTAACGGTCAGGGCTTGATCGGCAAATAACTGACCAGCGATACCCTCAACAAATACCAATGGGAAGAATACCGCCATGGTGGTAAGGGTAGAGGCGATGATGGCCATGGATACCTGTTTCGTTCCTTGTGCTGCCGCTTGTTTAACATCGCTTTGTGTTTTTTTGTGCCGCTCTATGTTTTCAAGCACCACAATGGCGTTATCGACCAATAGGCCGATGGCCAACGCAATCCCGCCCAAACTCATGATGTTCAAGCTAATGTTGTTACCGTACATTAGGTTGAACGTGGCGATGATAGACACAGGAATAGAAATGGAGATGATCAGGGTGGGCCAAACATTACGTAGGAATAAATACAACACCACCATCGCCAGCAACCCACCTATTATGCCTGCAGATTTTACATCGTCGATGGCATTAGCAATGAACACTGACTGGTCGTAAATGAGCTGTATTTTGTAGTTATCTGGTAAAGCGCTTTCTAGTTGACGCAGTTCTTGATTTACATTTTGCGCTACTTGTACTGTATTAGCGTCTCCCTCTTTGTAAATAGCAATTTCGACCCCTTCTAATCCGTTGAACCTTGTAATGGAATCCCGCTCTTTGTAGGCATCTTGAATAATAGCAATATCACCTAAGCGGATATTCTTGTTGTCACGTCGGGCGATAAACACATTTTGCATATCTCGTATGCTAGTGAACTGATTAAGCGTGCGTACGGTGTAGGCTTGAGAGCCATCATCGACACGTCCTCCTGCAGCGTTAACGTTCTCTTCTTTTAAACGTTTGATGATGTCGCTCATGGGGATGGCTAATTGACTGGCTTTTTGTTGATCAACCAATACTTGAATTTCGCTTTCTAAGCCGCCACCTATTTTGATCGACGCTACACCAGAAATGGATTCTAACTTACGCTTGATCTGTTGATCTGCGTATTCTCGCAGGCGTTTCATGCTACTTACATCAAGGGCGGCGCTTTGAATGACGTCAACGTTTTTAGCTGTATTACTGGTGCTCGCAATACCGAATCCGAGGCGCATAACGGGATCTAAACTTGGGTTAAAGCGCAGCAGCACGGGTTTTTCAACGTCTAAAGGTAAAATTAAGGTATCGAGCTTTTCGCGTACCTCTAAACTCGCCATGTCCATGTCCGTGCCCCATTCGAATTCGAGTAGCACATCGGACTGCCCAGAAGTGGATGAAGAGGTGACTTTACGTACGCCTTTAACAACACCAATGGTTTCTTCAATAGGCTTAGAGACGAGCTGTTCGATTTCACCAGGTGCAGCACCCACATAATCGGTACGAATAGTCAGGGTAGGGTAGGACAATTCAGGTAATAGGTTAATGGCTAACCGTGACAGCGACACCATACCAAATAACACAATGGCAAATGTGAACATCCACACAGCGACCGGGCGTTTTACTGCTATATCAACAATATTCATGCTAGGTGTCCTTACTTAGCGAGTGTGATCAGCGTTTGAGGCTGTTGTGTCTGTATCTGTGGCTTCGCTTGTGTCATCACCGTTAAATTCAACGGGTTTTTGAGCGCTAGACGCTGGCTCTGCAACAGGTGATTGTGCCTGCAGCGTAAGTGACTCGGCATTGACTACTTCAACAGGCGCCTGGTCTTTCAAATTTTGATGTCCGGTAATCACTACGTGTTCGTTGCCCTTCAGGCCACTGAGTATCTCTACATAGTCGCCTTCTTGAAAACCCACACGTATTTCTTGTTTGTGGGCAACACCGTCGACCACAACAAACACATTAACTTTATTATCAATGCTGAGCATGGCTTTACGGGGCATAAGCGTGGCGTGCTGGTGGGTGTCGTAATTTAAACTGACGTGGGCGAACATACCGGCTTTAAGTAATTTCTCATCATTTGGTACGCGAAGCGTCACTTTAAACGTGCCTGTTGCGGCATCGATTACTGGGCTGATGCGTTCAACATAGGCTGTGACCGTACTATCTTGCAATGCACTTAGGGTTAATTTCGCCGCTTGATTTTTATGCACCCGAGACAGTTCTTTTTCAGGTAAGTAGACAACACCATGTAACTCATTTTGTTCGACGATATGGAACATTTGAGCGCGTTGAAATGATTCGGTTAAATTACCCACTTTGGCGTTACGTGCGGCAATATAACCAGAAATAGGCGCCACGATAGTGGCTTCTTTTAAATCTAGCTGCGCCAGCGATAACGTCGCTTTAGTGGATGCGTATTGGGCGCTAATTTTATCGTAGGTGTCATCGCTCACGAGCTTTTGATTATACACCTTGTCTATTTTTGCCAATTCTTTTTCGATGCCAATTAAGTCGGCTTTGGCCCGTGCGAGGTTTAACCGATAACGCTCTGGCTCTAACTGCGCCAGCACTTGACCTTTTGTAACGTAATCACCTTCTTCCACATAAATATGTTCAATAATGCCCGAAGCGCGGGCGACTACGTAGGCTTCTTCCTTGGCTTCAAGTACCGCTGTGGTGGTGTAATTAGAGGAAATTTCACCGTTATGCAGGACGCCTGCCTCTACGGGGACTGAAATGACTAATGCTTGTTCGGGCTCAGTGCTTATGGCATCTGCGCCGCCGCAAGCCGAAAGCAGTGCCGTGCTCATAAGTAATGTAAGTATCGTAAGTGCGTTAAAACTGATAAACGGTATCGTTTTAATCGTCATTTTATTCCCCTGTATCGTTATTTTTATAATGCTAAATATGTGTGTAAAGACCGTGGTGGTGGCGCTTCAAGTAAACTTTGTAGCGCTTCGGTCTGTGTGTTCCTCAATAGAGCAGAAGTTGTGCCATGTGAAAAAATTGACTTTTATTTCAATTGAATCAGTGTTTTATCTAATTCCTCATGACTTTGAATTATTTCAGTTAGGTCAAACAAACCATAGTTTGGCGTAAACCCCCACTTATTCGTCACAAGCCAAAATATGTAGAAATCGCTGCACTCGGTGGTTTGAAAAGCGCAGCGGCAGCGCGAGAAAACGGGTTGTTTTTTAGCCAGTAAAAGTTGCAAGCATTCAAGCAGTTTGTTCACAGACAGACACTATGAAAGACCGGTCTGAAATAAGATGGAACTACATTAAGTTATTGTATTTTATCGAATTTACGTTCTTACAATTTGTTTGGCATAACACTTGTTTAAGGCTAATTCAGCAACGTGAATAGCTTTGCTTTGTAACAACACTCTTGATTAAGCAATACGGAGATAAACTATGAAAAAATTTACCCTTACTACACTAGCAGCGACCTCTTTACTTATGACTTCAGGTGCATCCTTTGCTGCGACGAATGATGGTGTAGATCACCACGGTATTTATGTAGGTGCCGGTTATGGTTTAGTAGATGTGGATGGAGATGAAGACTTTGATCGTGACGATAATGCAGCCAATGTGTATATCGGCACACAGTTCAACCAATACGTATCGATTGAAGGTGGTTACATCGATTTCGGCGAATACGGTAATGATACGTTCAACACAGAAGTTGACGGGTATACGCTAGGATTAAAAGCAGGCTTGCCAATTAACGAATATATCACCGTGTATGCTAAAGGCGGACAGTTATGGTGGGACGCCGATATTAATGCAGCCGGTGTGAACGACAGCACAGACGGAGATGATTTGTTCTATGGCGTGGGTGCATCTTTTGCTGTATCTGAAGATTGGGATGTGCGCTTAGAATACACACGTTTCGACTTAGAGTTTGAGCGTGACGAAATTGGCATTTTGTCAGAAATCGACAGCTTTGACAGTGATGTAGATTACGCAAGTGTTGCCGTGCAGTACACTTTCTAAGTCTTAATATTCAGTAAGAATAATTTGCACAAAGGGCCTGCTAAACGCAGGTCCTTCTTTATATCTACAGTATTTATCTAAATAGCAAGGGCCTCAATTAGCATCTCCTTGTGCCGTCGCAATAATAATCTTCATGGCTTCTTCTTTACTAAAACCAGCCTCTATTAGCGCTTCATAGTACTTTCTTTGTAACTGTGCTCGCGCCTTTACTAAATCAGGATCGCTCATGGCGCGTACCTGATTTTTCATTTGTTCAGCTAATTGCGAATTAACAAAATCAAGAGGGCTGCCCATTTGCTGAGCATAAGTGCTGGCTGTAACTAATAGGCCCATAACGGTGCCCGCGATAAGCATAGTGACGGCTCTAGGCGTAACAAGTGATAGATAAAACTGGGGCATGAGATGTTCCTTTTGCAGTTAATGGCATAAAACAAGCTATGGTTTGTTAACTTAGCACTGGCGGGCACTAGGCTCGGCTTAATCTAAGAATTCTTTATTTTTAGAGTTCGGGGGTCAATGGTAATAAACAGTTTTTATCACAGTAACATTAGAGACAAGACTTCACAGGATAAGTTGCAATATAAATCGTTCGTGTGAATAAACATGAATGGGGGTGATTGAACATAATAAGGCCCGGTAAAAACCAGGCCAAATCGTTTGTATGATAGCGCGACTAACGCGGTTAGCGAGTTAAGGTTCTAATCAAATCGCTGTGTTGCGGGTAGGTGCTGACAAGTTCTGCTTGTTCAGCTAATTGCATGTCTTGGTATTCAAAGCCCGGTGCGACGGCTTCGCCAATTAAGCCGTAACCATAATCGCCGGTCGTAGATATTTTTGATGCTTTCCAAGTGCCGCCTTTTACCACCATTTGCATCTCATGACCTTGGGTTGGATCAGGGCCGAGTATGTGTGTTTCAAGGCTGCCGTCTTGATTGAGCAAATAATAGGTAATGGGGTCACCCACATGGAAGTAATGCATAATGTCTGAGCGGTTCATGTGAAAGTGTCCGATGGGCGATTTTGCACTGAGCAAATAGTAGATAGATGTCATATTGACGCGATCCCCGTGCTCTGTGCTTAACATGGGGCGATGATCCGCTTTAAATGTTTGACGGTAGAAACCGCCTTCTACATGACCCGTTAGATTAAGCGATTTTATTAGCTCTTCTGCGCTGAGTTTGGCATCTACGGGGTCAGTGGTTGGGGTTAATATCTCGTTTAACGTAGCTTCATCTGGGGCCACTTTTGACGCCTCATAGGGCAGGGCATCTCTGTAGGTTTCCCAATTAGCGACGATATCGTTTACCACCACACTGCCAACACTGTAGGCAGACTCAAGGGCTGATTGCATGCCTGCATAGCCATTTTCACCGCTTTCCATGGCGAGGTTGTTTGCGGCGGTTAAACTGTCGGGCTGCATTGAATAGTTGCTAGCAGCGCGCAATACCATAAAGCGTGACTTGTCTGCTTTTTGGGCGTTATCCAAGTAGATCATCGATTGATAGCTGCCGGTGTCTTCCATGCCTGACGTCACGAAATTAGCTTGGCCATTGCTCCAATAGGCTGACCAGTCATTGGCCCATTGGTTTAATAATTTGCCGTGCCAGAACGTAGCAGCTGCCATGTGGTCGCCAATTAATACAAACGGACGCTTACGGGCATTCGGGTAATTGATGTACTTTTCACGTAACTCGTACATCGCAGGGTAGTCGCTTAGTGCTGTGTCTTTACTTAGCTCATAGGCCCACTTGGTTAGCTGAGTATTAAGCTGATATGCCTCGCCATTCACAGCTTGCACCTTTTCATCGCTCGGCGTTGTTGGTTCTGCACTGATAGGCTCAACGCTAAATAAGGGAAAATAACCGCTCTTCCAATCTTTAGGAATTTCTCTGGCGTCAATTTCATGCGCTAGGTCGCCATCAACCAACCAGTTGGCCCACACAGCCGAGCCGATTGAGGCATCTTGCGGGTCCACCCCGGCAATACCAGCGACTAACCAATAGGCGTGCGTTAAGTCAAAGCGTGGGTCTAACCCTAAAGCCATGATAGCGGCAGCTGCCTTTGCTGTGCCCATGCCAGTGACTATGCCCATAACGCCGGTGTCTTCATTCACGTAGATGTCGTGATGCGACATAGGAAATGCATAGCGGGTATTGAGGTTTTGGCCTTCTTTCCACATTTGGAATTCGCCGGGTTTGTCATCGTCGTCTTCGCCTATTTCAAACATGGTAACAACGACGACTTTTATCTCAAGTGGCTTGGCTTCTTCAGATTCTTGTTGCGAAGTGCGTGAGGAAGTTAAGGGGGATGTGTTGTTTTGACACGCACTGACAATAAAGCTCAGCAAAATGATCGTACTGATCGATTGTAATGATTTCGAAAACGTTTTTAGCATAATGTAACCGTATATAAAAAAACAGGCATGCTAAATAGCATACCTGTCTGTTGGAATAAATCACTTATAAAAGTTACTTAGTGATTAGAACTTATAAGATACCGACGCTTGATAGTGACGTGGTAGCTCAGGCAAAACAATTTGTGCACCGAACAAATCAGGGAAGTTTGCACGATAGTACTCTTCGTCTGTTAAGTTTTTGATGTTCAAACTGGCTGACCATGTATCTGTGGTGTAAGTCACACCGGCATTCACTAAAGTGTACGAAGGTAGTTCCACCGATTGTGAGAAGCTAGAGTAAGTCTCATCTGCGCGCACAATGCTGGCACTCGCCGCATAACCATTTAAGAAGTCATACGTGGCGTTTAATGTGTAGATGTTTTCAGGAATACCGGCTTTTCTGGCAGATTCTTTACTTGCACCTTCAGGGATAAGCGTTAAACCGATTGGGTTACCACCGAATACCAATGAAGGGTCAGTTAAGCTGGTTAAGTCTTCAGCTCCTAGGAAACCGAACAACGAACCGCCGTTGCCGTCGTTGTACGCAGTTAAGTTATACACCTTCATTTTAGTATAACCGGCGCCAACGACTAATTGGTCGTTCACTACCCAACGTAATTCAAATTCGGTACCTTTGTTTTGCGTGGTAGCGTTGGTCACAATTGCTTGTGCGTTGAAATCTGAACGCTCTTGTTCATATACAGACAAGGCGAAATATAACGAATCGTCTAAGAATGAACCTTTAACACCAAACTCAGTAAGTTCAGATGTATCAAATGCACCGTTATAACTATTACCATCATCATCGATTAACTGACCGTAGCCAATTTCCGCACCTTGACCTGCGACTAAGGTTGCTTGCTCAGCCAACGTTACATATGGGATTAAGCCAAACTCGGTTTTATAAGAAATACTGGTATTCCATGATGTCCCGTCAACCGTTTCACTGGTTGAAAGAATGTCACCTTTGTTTAGTAATAAATCACCGCGACTCGTTGTTTCTATATCAATGGTGTCGTAACGCAGACCTAATACGATATTCAAACCCCAGTCCCAGGTTAGATCTGTCATGGCCGCTATACCGTAATCGGTATAGTTACCTTTATCGTAGTTATCGTAATTGTCGTTGATACGAGTCGCCATTTCACGTCTGTCAAGGGCAGTGGATTCCATGGTCAAATCACGACGATTAAAGTACTCATAGGTGAAATCATCGCCGTGTAAGAAGTTAGTGTGGCGAATTGATGGTGATACTTGGAATTGAGCTAGCAACGAGTTGGTTTCATATTCAGTAGAGAAGATTAATTTATTTTCAACCACTGAGCTGTTATGAAACTGCGAGAAGCCATAGGCGTTCTCGTTTAAGTTCTCATAGTCTTCATAGAAGAATTGATTTTTGATTTCCCAGCCATTATCGCTGTAGTAAATCGCATCGAAATACAAGGTTTGTACCGTATTTTGCAATACATCATCAGCTGCGACCAATACTTGATTGCGGCCCAATGTGGTAGTACCAACATTTTCTAGTTGCATTAAATCAGTGGCATCTGCATCTGTGAATAAAGAAGGCACGGCGTAAAAGAAACCATTCCCTGCTAAGTTCACTGCGCCATATTCCTCATGCGAAATTGCACCGCTACCATCTGTATCGATGTTTTTCGCGGTACCTGTAATGTAGGTGCCGTTATCGATTAGATCTTGAGTTAAGCGGTTCCAACCAGCCACTTGATTACCGTCGTAATCGTGATACATGCCACCGAATTCAAAACGCAGGTTATCGGTTACGTCGATATTAAATGAGCCTTGCAATACGGTTTGATCGGTACCTGAGTTTTCATAATAACTACCTGAATTTTCAACCTCGCCGTACAAATAGAAACCCGCTTCTTTGCCGCCTAAAGTGGCAGGGCCGCCAATTTCTGCGGTCATGACGCTTTTATCCCATGATCCTAGCGTATAAGAAAATTGACCTTCATTTTCTTCAAGATACTGGCCGCCACTGGCGCGGGCTGATTTAGGATTAAAGTTTAAGTAGCCACCAATTTTTGCAGGGCCATAAATTGGTGAGGCCGGGCCACGTACAATATCAATACGGCTTGATGCACCAATAGGTGTGGGGTAGTTACCTGGGTTATCTAAGCGCTTAACGCCACGAAAATATGTTTCGCCGGGCGTACCACGTACGTCAAGTGAGCCGGCGACACCAAAGAATGATTGGGTAAACGTACCGGGCGAGAAGGCAACTAAATCGTCGATGTCGGTTACTGCAAAGCGTTCTAGCATCTCATCACTGATGGTTGATGCTGAGCGGGGAGTCTCCAAAATAGACTTACCAAAACCGAAAACGGCTTCTACACCTTGACCAGGTAAACTACCTAGTGATCCCGTTACTTCAATACGCTCTACATCGGCGGTTTCTTGAACTGCCGATTCTTGAGCTGATATGGTGGGAGCTAGCGACATCGCTAATCCTAGCAAAACAGCTTTGCTCAAGGTTGAGCTTTTAAATAAGGGATGGTTCATCTGTATTCCTCTCACTTTTTTTCTTATGGGTGTGTGTATAGTTTAAAATTTTGGTGCTACTACACAGACTAAAAGCATGAAGGGTGCCAAAGACTTGTCCAAATGGTCAAGTAATTAGTCTAATATGTAACGTACTGATATTTATGATTTTTTTAGTTTACATCTCTGGCAAATATGATATATCCGGAACAGAAGAGCAGTGAAATAATATTAGATGCACCAAAATGGCTCGAAAATCTCTTGTTTGCACCGAAAAACGCCCAACTGGTGGGTGAACTCATTGGTCAAATAAATTCACGATACCTGCAGACTTAGTCTAATTCACTGCAGATTGCAGCTTTTTGGCGAGTTTTGTATGTTCTATAAGCAACTCTCGTTCATTAATTGCAAAGTGTTCTCCTTCTTCTATTACCCATTTTCCTGCCAACATGAGTTTATCGACACGATGTGCTCCGCACGTCACTATGGCGGCTATTGGGTCACCAGCACCAGAGAAACGCAGTTCGCTTAAGTCAAAAATAGCTAAATCTGCTTGTTTACCCATGCTGATATCGCCAATGTCTTGGCGATGAAGTAAAGAGGCTGAACCATTAGTTGCAAGTCCTAAAGCATATTCAGCCGTGATATCTTCAGCACCATAACGTAGCCTTTGTTGTAAAAGAGATTGGCGAACCTCTTGTATCATGTTCGAACAGTCATTCGACGCTGAGCCGTCTACACCCAGACCCACACGGCATCCAGCTTTTATTAAGTCCAAAGTTGGGCATATGCCTGATGCCAACAGCATATTTGAAGTAGGGCAGTGGGCAATACCGACTTTGGCATTGCCTAAACGGACAATTTCCTCTGAAGTGAAGTGAATGCCATGGGCTAGCCATGTTCTGTCAGTTAACCAGCCGCACTGTTCTAAATAATCCAACGGGCGTGCACCGTAGATGCGCTGACAAAATGCATTTTCGTCTTCAGTTTCGGCGAGATGAGTATGAAGCAATACATCATTTTGCTTCGCCAAAAGGGCGGTTTGTTCCATCAACTCCTGTGAGACAGAAAAGGGTGAGCAGGGCGCTAGCGCAATTTGCAACATGGGGCTAGCATGCTTGGTAGCGGATTGGTGATAGGCGTCAATCACGCGCTGTGAGTCTTTAAGAATGGTTTCTTCGTTTTGTATTACAGAATCTGGAGGTAAGCCCCCACTGCTTTGGCCCAAGCTCATGGAGCCTCGCGTCAGAATGCCTCGACAATTTAGCTCTGCTAATGCTTGAACCTGAACGTCAATGGCATGGGTGAGCCGCTTTGGGAACACGTAATGATGATCACCAATGGTTGTACAACCAGACTTCATTAATTCAAGCCCCGCTAATTTAGTTGCACTGTATAACATCTCTTCATCTAGGTTTTTCCATACCTTGTACAAAAATGTCAGCCAAGGAAACAGTGGTTTATTCAATGCTCCAGGCACACAGCGCGTCAGCGTTTGATAAAAATGGTGATGGGTGTTGATCATGCCGGGCATAATCACTTTACCTGTGCAGTTTTCTATGGCGTCGAAGTGTAACTTTGGGGTTTCGCCGCTTTTTACTAATTCAATAATACGGCTACCTTGGATCAATAGGCCGTTGCCGGCATTTTGGTTGTTCGCGGTGAATACCGCTTCTGGAGATTTAAGCCATAATGTCGGTGCTGTGCTTGCTTGCATAACGTGTGTCCCTTAAAAAATGCATACTAATGGGTATTACTTTTGTAGCTACTGGAAAACAGGTGTTGTTAATGACGGTGTTTAGTCCTATAAAATTGTAAAATTCATTCACTAGCGATTGCTTCTCTCGTTGCTGCTCAACGTTGTTCAGACTCGTTTATTGGCGATTCACCCACTAAAACTGTAGCTGCTGGCTGATTGTACTTAGGCGCTAGTGATGGCTCTTGTGGCTCAAAAATATCTGCTTCTACCACGGCAGGTTTCGGCTCTGGTATGGCAATGCTCATGATAATCGCGCAGAAACCTGCCGTGGTAACCGAAGATGAGAGTATGTTGTTGGCTAGTTGCGGTAATTGGGCCAGTGTGTCAGGTACCATCATGACACCTAGACCTAATCCTAAAGATGTTGCGATGATGAGGCTTTTTCGCCTATCAATTGGCTCGCTGGTCAGTATTTTTACACCTGCAACGGCAATAGTTGCAAACATAACAAGCGTCGCGCCACCTAACACAGGTTTAGGCATAAGCTGCAATACACTGCCAACAACCGGAAATACGCCAAGCAATACCAGAAAGCCGGCGATATAAAATCCAACATGACGACTGGCGACACCGGTCATTTGTATCACCGCATTGTTTTGCCCGAACGTAGTATTGGGAAAGCTATTAAACATGGCCGCCAACATAGAATTAATACCATCCGCTAAAATTCCGCCTTTTATGCGCTTGAGGTAAATCGGCCCCTTGATTGGCTCCTTACAAAAAAGGCTGTTGGCGGTTAGATCGCCTGATGTTTCAATCGCGCTTAGGAAATACACTAGTGCTATTGGAATAAACAGTTCCCAGTCAAACGCGACACCGTATTTAAACGGCTCAGGTATGCTAATCAAAGGGGATGACAGCATATTATTGAATGACAGGATACCCTGATACCAAGCAATGATGCAGCCGACTAACATACCAATGAATATCGCGCTCAAGCGCAACAGCGGATATTTAGATGCGTTAAGGGCAATCACGGTAACAAGTACGCTTAGGCCTAAAATAAGATTATGCGGCGCGCCAAAATCCGGTGCATTGAAGCCGCCGGATAAATCAGTCATGCCGACTTTAATTAAGGTGATACCGATAGTGGTGATCACGATCCCTGTGGTGAGAGGGGTGATCACTGCTTTTAAATGCTGAATAAATTGACTTAATACAATTTCAACAAAGGCACCAAAGAAACATAAACCAAACATCAGAGCCATAATTTCTTCATTCGACCCACCACGACTTTTTATTGCGGTACCGGCGACTAACAACGCGCTGATAAAAGTAAAACTCGTTCCCTGCACGGCTATAAGGCCGCAACCGATAGGCCCAAATTTTTTAGCTTGAATAAAAGTGGATACGCCGGATGTCATCAGCGCCATGCTGATTAGGTAAGGTATTTCAGCCTGCAAGCCAAGTACCGAACCGATGATCAATGTGGGTGTAATGATGCCAATAAAACACGCCATAATATGCTGCAGCGCAGCAGTTGTACTATGACCAACAGAAGGAACATCTGTTAAAGAGTATAAAATTTCACCATTTTGGGGGCGATTAGTCTGCATATGTTGGCCTATTTTTTATCTGTTATGGGTAACACGTTATTCAGGGATCAGTTCTTTGCTGGTTGGCAAAGTGCATATTGCCGACAAATAAATTTTCCGTAACGGGAAGGCGTTTGAGGAAAGCTTTTAGCGCCTTGGTCTAAAAATGTCTGCTCAAATACCTTGATACGGGAATGATAATTAGCTAGTAGCGCGCGTTTAGTTCGCTCATCAACAAATCCATGCTTGAGAGAGTTTTCAGCTAAGCCAGTCAGCTCTTGCCATGATAAATTGAATTCTTTAACGGCAACAAAGTACTCGTCTGTCATGTTTGAATCCCACATACCGCGGTCGTCTGTTGATAGCGCAACTGGGATCCCGGTGCGCAGGTACTCAGGGAAGGGGTGTTGATGATATTCATCGACGTACTCAAGCAGCAAATTACTTACAAGGTTAATTTCTACTAAATAGCGCTCGTTTCGCATCAATAGCATGGTGGCAGGATCGTCAATCAAATTGACCCCATGTCCTATACGATTAGCGCCTAATAGTAGGGTGTCTCTTACATGAAAGTTTGGCTCATCTACTTCACCTGCGTGGATGGCCAGCGGTATGTTTGGGATGCGCTGGCGTAATTTTCGTAAAGTGGATAAAAACCGTAAAGGATACCCTTTATCGTTGTCTTCTCGGCCGACCATATTGATACCAACATAGATGTCTCTATGCTTATCAACAAAGCGATATATCCATTCAAGTTCTTGCTCCGCATTAGGTAAGAAGCGCAATAACGCATATTGCAGTCGGGCGGTGACACCTGTGGCGATGGCATCTTCTTGAGCTAACCGTTGACGGAAAATATCGACTACTTCATCGGGTGAATATTGAGAGCCATCTGGTTTTACAACGCCTTTGGCATTGGTTTGCGCTTCAATGTAGCGCAACCCTTCTTTTGCAAAAGCTTGCATATTTTTCACCAATAATTCTGCCATTATGATTGGATTGCGATTCAGATCGCCTAGGCGAGACCAATGCTTTTCAAAAAATTCAGCCCGTCCTTCAAACGGCTTGTCTAATCTAATGCTGTTCATCCATGCAGATTTTTGTTCGTCCGACAATGTGACGAGATCGCGATATTCGCTTTTCTCGCAATCATTCAGCGCTGCATAGTGGCTATGTTGAATGGTCTTGAATAACAATAATTGCGGATTACGGCCAAACTCATTATTGCCATAGCCATGACATTGTTTGATAAACACCTTGGTGTAATAGCGATATCCACCGTTAGTTTTTTCATCAGTAGCAAGGGTGTACCACCAATGACTGAACCCCGAGCCGCCAAGGTGATGATGAAGGTCACCTCCTTTTGGTAGCGCATATAAAAAGTTGTATAGGGCTGTGTTACTAGCCTGTTGCTTAAATGATTCAAACCAATGAGGCTTGGGCTTTATTGGTGCGTCTGCTTTCGTAGCAAAGGGGATCAGGGTATACCCAACGAAAACAAAAAGTTGAAAATAGTGATTCACGTAACGATTAATATGCCGTTTATTTTTGAGAGTCGAGTTCGAATTGGTGTGCACATTAAAGTGGCGTTTATAAATGTGGCGACGAATGTGTTGTACGATGTTCATAAATGTGTCCGTTGCTGTTGACTGATAAAGTCTAGTCAAGATGGCACAATTCATTGCAATTATTTGACCAAATGGTCAGTGTGAAATGTCTCTTTAAGGCTTTGTAATTTAAGGAATAAATATTAGTAAATTATTGTGGGATGCTAATTGCAAATTAAGTTGCACTTTTATAGTGCAGTTTACTTCTGTTTTGATACACATAGATGAACCACACTTTAATCAAATACGCGCTTACTTGTTGAATGATAGACATTATCGTGATTACAAATTGATGAAGTGTGCTAATCCGCATCGGGTAGAACGATCGTGTATAGTGGTCAATAATGCGAAAAGTTCATTAGCACGTAACAGCGAAAAGATACCTAAAATAACGTTGATCTATTGACCCGATTTTTATAATGGAGAACCCAGTGCAAGACACTTCAGCCCTCGTAAGCCCACTATGGTTAAATGCGCATTTGGATGATGCCAACACGATGGTTTTCATGAGTACAATGAACGTGATCACCACAGGTGAGCCAGAACCAGCCCCTGCCGGCTATATACCAAAAGCACAAGTATTTGATTTTGAACATCAGATTTGCGACCCATCTAGTTCACTACCTCACACTATGCCCAGCCCAGAGTTATTTCAGCGAGAAGTGCGAAAACTTGGTGTGAATAAAGACAGTATCGTGATTGTTTATGATAATCAGGGCTTGTTTAGCGCACCCCGCGTGTGGTGGATGTTTAAATGCATGGGCCACAAGGAAGTCTACGTGTTAAATGGTGGCTTTCCTGCATGGCAAAAAGCGGGCTTCAAATGTGTTGAACAGTTGTCGTTAGAGAAGCAAGAGGGAGACTTTATAAGTCAATTTCATGCACAAAGAGTGATAGATGCTAACGGTGTTTTAGCAGCACTTGATGCACCTAATTGTCATGTTATAGACGCGCGTTCAGCGGATAGGTTTTATGCAAAGGTAGAAGAGCCGAGACCCCACCTACGTAGCGGCCATATGCCCAATGGGTTGAATTTACCTTTTAGTGACTGTATTGAAAATGGTCAATTGCTACCCCCCCTAAAACTGCAGGCTAGATTCGATGCGTTAGGGGTTCGTGAGAACGATAATTTAATGTTCAGCTGTGGCTCTGGCGTAACAGCCTGTGTCTTAGCCTTGGCGGCTAATGAAGCAGGGTATCAGAATATACAAGTTTATGACGGTTCATGGAGTGAGTGGGGTGCAGATGAAAGATTACCTGTTGTTAGATAATCATATAAGTGCCTGCGCTACTCGCTAGCAACTTCTGTTAAGCAAGGGTAATCAGTTGATTCAGTGAGTATTCATTCACCCAAATAGATAATTCAATCGTTGAAATTCAGCGATTATAACCCATCGCGATGTAAAGGAAATAATATGAAAAACGCGTTTGCTATTGTTACTCTATTGGCGTCAAGCGCCGCATTAAGTTTTAGTCCAATGAGCGCTGCTAGTACTGAGGACAAAGTGCATCAAATTAGCGTTAGTGGCCAAGCGAATGTGGCAAGTGTGCCAGACCTGTTCCAGTTCAGTGTTTATGTAGAGGAGCAAGGAGAGCGGGTGCAAGATTTAAACAGTGTCGTCGCAGACAAAACCCAAACCATTATCAGCAGTGTGTTGGCCTTTGGTGTTGACAAAAAAGACGTGCAATCAATGCGTGTTCAGCTGAATCCTTGGTACGAACACAGTAATAATCAACGCATTCAAAAAGGCTTTAAGCTTTCAAGAGAAATTAACTTCACCTTGCGCGATATTTCAATATACGACCAAGTGATTGATGCGGTATTAACGACGGGAGCGAGTCGTATTGATGGCTTCAATTATGTTGTTGAAGATCCACAACCGCAGTATTTAGCAGCGCTAGAATTGGCACTGAAAGATGCAAAATTACGGGCCTCTCGTATGGCAAAAACCTTAGGCGCCAAACTAGGTAAAGTTATCTCGATCAGTGAAAATAGTGGTTATTCACCCATGCCCAGAGGTCGTGAAGTGATGATGATGAGCAAATCAAGTGATTCACTACCAGGCCAAATTAACACCGCTGCACAGGTAAACGTAACCTTCGAATTGGTGGAGTAAAGTGAGGCGGTTACATGCCTAATAGTGAAATGATACCTTACTATTGCGAACAGAAACTTGCTTGATTAGCTATACCGTGCTTGATTACTTGAATGGTTTAGGAAAAAAGATGTTAACGAATACAGCTTATCCAAGGTTGCCGTATTCGCCTATCTCGTTAAATGCTTTAATGGAAAGTCAATTATCAATAGTAATAATCAAGTTCCACTTCGGGCGGAGCAAC
>NZ_BAEP01000028.1 GCF_000315015.1 Paraglaciecola mesophila KMM 241
AGGGGTTCTGGGGATTTCCCCCTCTAAAAAGACATAATCCTCTGTAGACTACACCAATAAATGGCTGCGGAGGTGGTTTACTTTCAGTTTGGAGCCTAATCATCCACTATCGGCCTCGTTATTTCGCCAATATCGGGCAATTTCCCAGTATTAGTGAAGTTATACGTTCCGCTTAAGTTGATATTTTGCCACGCAACGGGCGAAACAGAACGAGTGATACCCGCTTTCTCTTCATCTCCTCTCGCTTCAAAGTGTTCCAGCAGATGACTCAGTATCGCGGAGTTGAAGTAGATGATCGCGTTGGCAAGCAATCTTGCACATTCATTCCAGATAGCGATTTCAGACTCGTTTTTGCCTCGGAACTGATCGCCATTTACCGACGCAATAGCCCGTCTCAGGAAGTGCCACGCTTCTCCCCGGTTAAGAGCACGCTGAACGTACTGCCGCAAACTGGCATTGTCTATGTAATCCAGTAAATATTGCGCTTTGACCAGTCGATTATACTCCGTCAGCGCCTGTAATGTCGGGTGCCCCGAAGGATAACCAGACAACTTTCTTACCAGCATTGCCTGTGTCGTTCGCTTTGTCTGAAGTGACAGAACAATGCGCCTAATATCCTGCCATCCCGTTTCGATGACATTCGTCCTGATGGGCTTTTTCAGGGCAAGGTTGGTGCCGCCATGTTCATTTTCAGTTACGTCAAACAGATCGTTGATGACACTACTGAACTGCGCGTATCGCGGTGCAAAACTGTAACCGCATAGATCCAGTAAGGCGAAGTTAACATGATTGACACCGTGTGTATCTGTCGAGAGTACGTCAGGTTTGATATCACTGCTGTTGGATTGTAACAGGTCATAAATATAGTGTGATTCGTGCTCGTTGGAACCGATGATCCGAGCATTGAGGGCGCTGTGGTTGGCTACCAGTGTCATGGCCGTGATCCCTTTATTGGTGCCGAAATACTTAGAGGAGTACCGGGTTTTAAAGGTTTCCAGATGGGTTTCGAATTTCTGACCATCCGCACTGGCATGCAACTGGTCCTCCTGAATATGGTAGTGGCGGAAGATGGGTAGCGCTGCAACCGCATTATTGATCACATCGCTGGCATCATGCAGCGTTTCAGGCCGGATATAGTTGGCCTGCACCGTACTCAGGTGTTCATAGCTTCGATCGGAGATCTGCGCCATGCCATACACACCACGGTGAGTGGCGTTGGCAATCAGAATGGCCAGTAAATCATCCTGATGAGTGAACCCTTGTTTTTGTATCGGAAGTACATGAGTCAGACATTTCATGAACCCGGTTTCGCGCTCTACATACCGCAGTACATCCGCGATATCGACCGGTTGCATTCGCTTAAAAAAGGGATTGTTGACCAGAGATGTAGCGCTTTTGGTCGGCAGACGCCAGCGGGTACCGGTACGATTTTTCATGATCACATTTCGATTGTCTCCCTCATCAATATGGAGAGCAACGTCTTTGAGCGCACTTTCCAGCCGGTGTTGTTGCTCCTGTAACAATAACTCTGCGGGCTGTTTTAGTCTGTCCAGTGTTGATGAGGCCAGCAAGGTATCCTGCGATGTCTGGGGGATCAGGTCGTCTTCCAGTGCGCGGTATTTGGTAACATTTGGCAAATAAATGCGTCCGTTCAGTCGCGAAGTCAACTGGCGGTAGAGCAGCCATTCGTAACGTTGCGGGTTAACGTTATCCTGTTTAACCAACCATGGGAGGTGCTTTTTCGGGATGAGCGACGTATCCATCGTCTTCAGTGGTCCACCGGATGCGATTTCCGTCTGAATCTGTTGAAGTTGGGCGACGACGGCTTCTGAGCCTTTACCGGCCTCACAATCAAGGCACAAGAACACCTGCCTTAACAGTTGCTTCAGGAGATTGCATTGTTCATCGTAATGTTGCCACTGGTACTCTTCCACGGTCCGTTTCTGTTTTTTCAGGTAAAGGCAGAGGGTCTGGATATCCCTGTCATTCATGACCTTCAATGCCTGTTGTCTGACTACTGAGAAGGGTTGATTATCATCAATGTTCTCATCCACAAACAGATGCAGTAACTCTGCCGCTTTTGTGACATTGTCCGCGGCTGACTGCCAGGACAGGAACACTGCTTGTTGTGCAAAGGTGTTGGCAGCTTCTTGTTGCTTGCGGATATGGTAAATGAACCCATCAGTTAACCGTTCCAGTGCCAGTTGTATCCGCTCTGTCAGGTGACATAGCAACCATAGATGCTGCTGTGCGCGTTTGAATCGTTTGAGTTTACTGCCGTAATAGTTGATGAGCTCACCGAAGTGTTGTCGATTTTTAAGAGACAGATTAAGCCCATCGATAACGCCATTGATTTGCGTGCGCCATGGCGCTAACTGATGATAAAGGGCAAGCTCTTTTTTAAGCTCAGGTACGGTCAGACTTTTTGCACCGCCTCTGAGCTGGTTCAGGCTTAGTCCGTCATCAATGGCTGTTATGCTGTCCAGAAAGACGTGAAGTTCAGGACTGGTGAGTTGATTAAGTTGGTGCGCCAGGTCTTTTCTGACCTGCTGCATTGTTCTGCTTATCAGTCTCTGGAGTACGGTATACCTGGGGATAGCAATGCTGTGACTGGCTAGGAATTCAATAGCAGTATCAAAGAGGTAACGCGGCTCCAGCCAGGCATTGCCCACCTGAACAAGGTGGTCGAAAAGAGAATTGAAGTGCTGACTTTCGTCCCATTTGTGATAACCAGCAAGGTCTAATACTTTTGCGTAGAGTCGATCTTTTTGTTTTTGTGAGGGAGTGAATGGTCTGAGCCCCTTGCCGCCAAGCAGCTCTTTACTGATGAACATTAAATCCTTAGAAACCTGCGAGTAAGCGATATCTAGGATGACGGGCTTTGATTTAAAGTATCCCAAAATCGCGACAAAGTAACATCTATGAGCTCTGAGACGAATTGACCGAAAAACTGCCAATTCCCCATCGTTCAGAGAAAAATACAGACGTTGTTCTTCGATTGAAAAAATGGGTGGGGAATAAAGATCTGCCTGTTCTGCTCTCGTGAGAATAGAAATTTCGTTTTTGATGGCCATATCAGGGCTGTTCCGTATTAAAATGTACGATATCTACCTAATTTGCCACACTTATAAGTAGTAACCTACCTCCACAGCCATTTATTAGTGTGGTCTACAGAGGATTATGTCTTTTTAGAGGGGGAAATCCCCAGAACCCC
>NZ_BAEP01000027.1 GCF_000315015.1 Paraglaciecola mesophila KMM 241
GAGCCTGTAACAGATTCTGTGTAACTGCCATTTAGTTAATGTGCTTTTCGAGGCGTTCCCCGAACTCAATAATAAAACGAACCATTGCTTGACGCCAGTTGTGGATCGGCATCGACCATTTTTTAGATGCCTCTGTAATGGCTAAGTAAACCATTTTCCTAGCTGAGTCATCACTTGGGAATATCTTGCGCTTCTTGATAGCCTTACGAATAACGCTGTTGAGTGATTCAATGGCATTGGTCGTGTAAATAGCTTTACGGATGTCCTCAGGATAATTAAATAAAGTATTGAGATTCTGCCAGTGGGTACGCCACGACTTACTTATCTGTGGATATTGGTCGTCCCACTTTTCACTAAATCGTTCAAGTTCAAGCAGCGCCTCATCTTCAGTGGATGAACGGTATACCTGCTTCAAATCAGTGGTCACAGCCTTGTAGTCTTTCCATGAAACGTACTTCAATGAATTACGTACCATATGCACAATACACAGCTGAATTTGGGCCTGGGGATACACTGAGTTAATCGCATCAGGAAAGCCCTTGAGCCCATCCACACAGGCAATTAAAATATCTTCTACACCACGATGCTGCAATTCAGTGAGCACGTTCAGCCAGAATTTCGCGCCTTCATTTTCGGCTATCCACATGCCCAGAAGCTCCTTGTGCCCCTCGGTGTTGATACCCAAGGCTAGGAATATAGATTTGTTGATAACACGTTTGTCTTGGCGAATTTTAACTACTAAGCAATCGAGATAGATAATAGGGTAAATCGGGTCAAGGGGGCGTGATTGCCATTCGATAACTTGGTCAATAACGGCATTAGTGACTCGTGATATTAGCGTTGGCGATATATCTGCACCGTACCATTCGTCAAAGGCTTTAACGATTTCACGGGTGCTCATCCCTTGCGCATATAGCCATAATATCTTCTCGTCCATTGAGGTAAATCGAGATTGGTGTTTCTTAATCAGCTTAGGCTCAAACAACCCGTCTCTGTCACGAGGAGTGTCCAGTTCAAACTCACCATCTTCCGTTTTGATACGCTTACTGGTTTTGCCGTTGCGGCTATTTTGCATCACCGATTTAGCGTGCTTCTCATAACCTAAATGCTCATCCATCTCGGCATTTAGTGCTGCTTCAACAGTGATCTTCTTTAGCATTTGGCTGAATTCATTAAGATCTTGCGGTGTTTTAATGCCTTTGGCCGCGTCCTTGGCGAAAGCTTCTAACTCTTTTTTGTTCATTTGCATCTGCCTATCCTTAACTCTGACTAGAGTATGTTGTGATAGGCAGTTACACAAAATTAATTACAGGCTC
>NZ_BAEP01000026.1 GCF_000315015.1 Paraglaciecola mesophila KMM 241
AATATTTTAACCAACATTTTTAACCTTATTAGTGCAATACCAGAGGACCCAACTACCTAAGGTTACATCAAGGGCACCGCAAAACATTGGCCACCACTGCGGTATATGGTTACCAACGCTTCCAATATGCATGGCAAAATCGTAAAGGCCATGACCTATTAAAAGGACACCAATTGCCAATGTATAGCGAGAATACCAATACAATGTAATGAGTGTGAAGAGCACAAAAACCATCCACTCATGCCATATAAATCGACTTTCTAACACTCCAAATAATGGATAATAACTCGCGATCACAATAGTGAGTGTTGGAAAAAAACTTCGGTCTTTATCGAATTTATTTAACTTCGCCAATCCAATGATTAAAACCGCTACCATAGCCCCTATTGAAGTACTCACTAACACGTTAATCACCCACGTGCCGGTAATAGGAAAATTGCCCCTTCCAGCGGCCAAAACTTGCCACGTTTTTACTCGTCTTTGCTTGTAGAAAACGCTTTTAAAGCTTCTTCCAGAGAATCTTCAAATTTTTCTTTATTGCGACAACCGTCATCATTCTGATTGGAAGGGTTGTCTGCTGGTTTAGCGGCTTGATTTGGCGAGTTTGTGACTTGAAGTAAATCATTGTTAAGCATCGTAGAAACCTTTTTGTTCGCGTTAATTACATTTTAGATATTTATGTGCCAAATACCACACCTGTTAATTTCAGCAAAGAACAGGCCAATGTTTAAAGTTAACACACGTTTTGAGTTAACCCGAATGACAGTAAACTGCATTGAGAACGAATACTCTCAATGTAGCTATTCAGCGCATTGTCAACCGACCCTGTATTACGAAAACAAATATCAATCGCTTTATCGACAAGCGGATGAGCTTGAATACGTGCAATGACTTGCTCTTTATCACCACATATCATGAGTAAACGGATCGCCTCTTCCAATACAAGCACATGGCAACCGTCTAAAGCAAAAACACCGTTACTTTGCATGCGGTTAACCGCTTTTAACGCCCGCTTATCACCTGTGAAAAGGTTTGATGGTTTATTTTCTTGAGCGCCAAACGTGAGTATAAGCTCTCCCCCATCAAGATGAGGAGTGCGAAGTTGTGCAATAACGTTAAGGGCTTGCTCATCGGAGATTGTGACAAGTGAGCTTTGAGAAATAAAATATTCGATGCTTTGCACCTGGGCCGGTACAAGTCCCATTTTTTTTGCTCTTGATGGGGCGTTCACGCCGGCTACAAACGGCAGTGCATCAAGATAGCGGAATACATAATTGTGTTGGGTAAACAGATCGACACACTCACTCAATAATTCATAACGCGCCAATTTAAGGATCACATCGTTATCAGTAAATAGACCAATCGTCACAGCGCTATCCTGTCTGCATGCTCATTAAAAATTCACTGTCTTGCGAACGCACATCAAGCTGCTCCATTGCCTCTATAAATGATGATTGTAATGTCGCTATCGCATTTCCCTTTTCCAAAAAACGCAGCGCTTGCTGAGTTAGAATCCAATCTCGTGTTTCGCGTCCATATGTCAAAGCAAAATGCCCGGCACTGATGCCACTTACCTGACTTGCACGTTTTGCCTTTATAGCAAGTTCAGCAGGTCTATTTAATCGCCCTAGTTCCCTTACCATAGAGACAATGTCGATGTCTTTGCGCAGCAGCCGAAGGGCATAAGCATCAGCTTCGTCTTCCTGCGGATCGGTTTCAACATCCAATGACTCCCCTAATTCGGGTAAAACAGAATCTGTTAAACTGCCATCCTGCGTGAGGTGATCACACAGGATATGACCAAGCTCATGCAATAACACAAAGAGCTGCGTAGAGGGGCTCTTATGTTTATGACCAAGCACGATGGCGTAATGATTATTGGAACGCATAACCATGCCAGCAGGTCGAGCAACATTTGCCGGAAAGCGAGAAACGTGAATGACGGGTATATGACTCGCCCAAAATAAAGGCAATACGTTCGCTAATGTAAGCTCCCCTAGTGTGTCTAATGATTGCTGTAAACGTGATAGGTTAGGTGAGCAATGATTGTATTCGAGCACGGTAATAAGCGTATTTGCTACCGCTTGACACAAATAGGTTGCGTCAGACAATTGTTGAATATCGATATGGGCGCGTTTTTTATACTGAATAGTATATTTAGCGGGCAAAAAAGACACGTTACCGTCGCTGACAGTGACACTTAACCCCAACCGTTGATCAAGCAGCTTAGCAAACTGTAAAAAACCTGAATTGCTTTGCAATAAGGCGTCATCCCACCACGCAGGTAGTACTCTTTTAAGGGTTGCCCGCGTAATGCCAACATCTCGGATCTGTTTGTAAACCGCCGACTTCGACGGAAGCTTGAATGCAGTCATCTCGCCTCCACATGTCATTATTATTGCTCAAGTTTACATGAGTGCGCCGCCAATAGCAGCCTTCCCAATTGTTTTGCGTGGCCGTCGGTACCATTCCATACCTTAGTTAAAACATCCATTAAATATTGATGTGATTTCGGTTCAATATTTTGATATTTTCTATAGTCTATATTTGCATAATTGCATAATTTCATTAAACCTCTAGTAAGTTTCTTTTGTGGCTGAAATAAATTTCTATATACCGTTGATTGGCACATGCCTACTGTTTTTGCAATAGAGATAGATGTATCCAATCCTTTGTCGCAGTATGTTTTTAGAAGGTCTTTTTGTAATTTACTTATGTTCATTAGTTAATTTATTAATGCATAAATGACTATTTATGGTATTATCATTTCTTGACGGAATCAAGTAGGATATTCACATGACAGATCCAGAAATTAGACACCTACTATTTGCTCGGCTTGCAAAGCGAAAGTCATTCTTAGAAAGTCAACTTTGCGAAGAAGTGCCTATTCAAAACGGGCTGACTCGCGCTGATGTTGTATTCTGCGGAAAACGACTTGAGTGCTTTGAGATCAAGAGTCATCGAGATACATTGAAACGCCTGTTTTCTCAAGGATGGCAATATGAGCAGTCTTTCGACAGAGTTACGTTAGTCTGTGCCACAAAGCACTTGAATAAAGCGTTTGGTATTATTCCTAAATGGTGGGGTGTTCTGGAAGTATCAGGCTCAGGTCAATTAGAAACAGTTAGAAATGCCCAAGCCAATCCTTATGTTAATGTAAGCGGAATGGCAGACTTGCTTGAAAACCAAGACGCACGTGAGATATTGCAACAATTTGGGATCACCACAGGCATCAAACGAATGCATCACGAGCAACTGCGTAAGACGATCGCAGAAAACCTGACGCTTTCACAATTGAGAGATGCAACGAAAAATGCATTGACCCAACGGCAGTTGTCTCGATGGCGGCCCAGCGAGCAAGTTGCATAAGAGCGTTAGCGTACGCTTCCCCCGTTTTGGTTATTAACCTTTAAACAACACCTGAGCAAAATGATGATTCATAAATTCAGCCACGTGTCCTGTTGAATTGCCGGGACCAGCTTGTGGCGGTGTCAGCGTTTTGTTGTGCCAGTTTTTATCTGCCCACGAGAATGCTGATCCACGATAGTCAGGGTGTAGTATTAAAAATTCGGCTAGCTCCATAATGGCTTGGGTGTTTTTTCCCTTCTGTCGCAGTACGAGCCAATGGCCATCGAGTGTGTATTTTATCGCAATATGGCCGGAGCGTCTCGTTTCGCCAGAGTCCCATAAAGGACTTAACGTGCCATAGTCTCCATAGTGTAGATCAAACGTAAGTGAATTCGTCACATTATCATATAGCTCTTTGTCCAATCGAGGGATCTCCTCATCGCCAACTATATTTTGTAACGTCGTCGGAAAAGCGCCTGATGAGAATACAATATTGGAAAAGCCTAGATCATGAAACTTTTCGATAACCCTAGCAATATTGGTTGACACCGAGACCATTGTTTCATCAGCTTCGCCAATATCAATGAGTAATAGTGTATTATCAACATCAGCATACGGTGAGAGTATGGTTTCAAGTTCGTCAAACGCGGTATCGTCGAAGATACTGACATCGTCATTAAACGCAACCCTAAAAATCGGATTGGCTTCAAAAGCGGCGATCACGCTACTATGTAAATCAGAAATCTCAAATGGGTCAATAGCAAGGCGCAAACCATGCTGAACAATCGTTTGTTGAATATGCGCCGACACTCGCTTTAAATGAAAACGTGATAAGTCCATTATGCTGCCATCAGGCCACGTGGAAGCAACCGCTGGGATCGCTTTTTCGAATGAAGCTAAAAACTCCACGTTCCAAATAGGGTGAATTTTGTCTTGCCACTCATCTGGTGCATGTGACAACGCTTTGAGCTCTCCTGCTTTTACACGTAGATTGGGGTAATACATCTTGTCTCCTTATACTTATTTCCATTTTCACTTGTTCATATCGCAGCTGTAGAAGCCACTGCATTGCTTCGCTATCGGGGAATGCAAAGGCATTCGTCTAAAGTGTTTCATTCGATAGTGTCGAAACAAGCCTATTTGAAACTGTTACATAAAATATTATCCTATCCCATAAGCCAGCATCGCATCGGCAACTTTTACAAATCCCGCAATATTCGCGCCTTTCACGTAATCAGTTGCGTCATCTTTTGCTCCATATTCAACACATTGTTGGTGAATATGCGCCATAATATGCTGAAGTCTGGAATCAACCTCCTCTCTTGTCCAGGGAAGTCTAAGAGAGTTTTGAGTTTGTTCGAGACCAGATACCGCTACGCCGCCCGCATTTGCAGCCTTTGCAGGAGCAAACAGTATGCTTTTTTCTTGAAAGTATTGCACGGCCTCTAGGGAGCAAGGCATATTGGCGCCCTCTGCGATCAACTGAATTCCGTTATTTACGAGGGCTTTTGCGTCTTCAAGTTCTAATTCATTTTGCGTCGCGCAAGGAAAGGCTAAATCGGCTTTTATCATCCAAGGCCTTTTGCCTTGATAGTAAGTAGCCTGTGAATATTTTTGCGTGTATTCGCTCAATCGTTGCCGCTTGACAAACTTAAGCTCTTTGAGAAACGCGAGCTTCTGGTGATCAATTCCATCAGGATCATAAATAAAGCCGCTTGAGTCAGAAAGCGTCATAACTTTCGCACCTTCGCTCGTCAACTTTTCTGCGCAAAAAATAGCGACATTGCCAGCGCCCGAAATAAGCGTTGTTTTTCCCGCTAGTTTTTCGTTGCGCATATTGAGCATATGTTGGGTGAAATAAACAACACCGTAACCTGTCGCCTCGGTTCTGATAAGGCTGCCGCCATAAGAAAGTCCTTTGCCCGTTAGCGTTCCGACAAATCGATTCTTTAATCGCTTATATTGACCAAATAAATAACTAATTTCCCTTCCACCTACACCGATGTCGCCGGCTGGGATATCTGTATCCTCCCCAATATGGTTTGAAAGCTCAATCATGAGTGATTGGCAAAAGCGCATGATTTCACGATCACTTTTTCCTTTAGGATCGAAATCACTGCCACCTTTTCCTCCCCCCATAGGAAGTCCAGTCAGTGCATTTTTATAGACTTGCTCAAACGCTAAAAACTTCAATACGCTTTGAGTAACATTAGGATGAAATCGCAGCCCGCCTTTATAAGGCCCAATAGCATTATTAAACTGTACTCTCCATGCTCTATTGCAGTGGATGTGCCCCTTATCGTCCTCCCAACACACTCTAAAAATCACAATGCGGTCAGGCTCTGTCATTCTTTGTAGAATATGACCATCATCATATTTTGCGTTAGCCATCACATAGGGCATAACGGAACCTGTGAATTCTTGTACCGCTTGATGGAATTCATGCTCAGCTGGGTTTCTTTCAATTATTCCCAAGTTAAATAACTTAATTCTGTCCGCTTCGTTTTTACTATGTACCACAGTGTTGTCCTGTTTTCGTTTGGTATGGCTGAACGATCAGGCGTGACGTAAGTCTGATCTTTGCTATTGAAACAATTACTTTTTATGGGTTTGCCCAGGTGGAACACGGTGGCAACTCCAGGGTTTGTGTTTTGCATTTTCACGAATGTTTTCGTCAACGAATTGGTAATAGCCTTCTTTCATTTTTGTCCAAAAGTCGTCCGAAATGTCAGCCCCGTTGCCACGAATGATTGTCTCAATGCCATCTAAATTGCAGTGGGTTGCATCGTAGCCTATATGCAGAGTACTTTTGGCGTCCTCAAATGAAACCGCATCGATTCCAAAGGTGCCATCAATGCCAGCAATAATTGCTTCTATGTTATCTTCGGTAATGCCAACCAACTTTAAATGCCGTATGACTAAATTCGCCTCTGATACACCGACTCTGTGATCTAAATCGCTCATCTTTTCCTCCTATAAATCGATTGTTAATTTGTTTATGTTCGTCATTTCTTTAATTATTTAAAACACTATTGGCACCGAGCTGCTGCTTCATTAACGATTGTAAAATTGACATTCTTTGTTCAAGATAAAACAAATGCTCATCTACCGTATTTCCCATGACTACAAAATCGCCCCCTGCTATACCGCTGTCGATAAGAACGAGACTTCGTTGAAGGCCATTTGTGTACGTTTCTTCCAAATGTGCTTTGTGTTGCAGATCCGTTTCACTTTGGAGCCTCTTCTCAATATTCGTTAAATAAATTTCCATCATCTTCATATGCTCAACGATGAGAGTTTGCCTTTCAGAGACGTCGTTGATCCGTTGTATGCGTTGCATTAGTGCATCCATGACACGCTCGTTACTTCGCAGCATATCATCCGCGCTCATCGACGTTTGAGCAGCAGCAAATGTCGCGGGTAACAACCCTCCGACGAACAGTAATGACAGTAGTACTTTGTTCATTTTGTAATCCTTAATTAGTACTTGAAACGTTTGAAATACCCATACGGGGAAACCAACCGGGCGTCGTTTGTTTATAGTGTCTGTAGCTATCACCAAACTCGGATTCAGCTTGCTGCTCTTCTCGTGTGGCGAGTCGAACATAAACAACAATAAGAATTGGAAACATAAGTAAGGTTGGCAGTGTTGGCCATTGCAATAAAAAGCCAAACATGATCAGTATAAATGCAACATATTGAGGATGCCGGCAGCGCGCGTACCATCCTGTAGTGGCTAAACTATGCGACTTTTGCGCGTGGTGAAGGACGCTCCAAGAAGCGGATAATAAAAAGAAACCTAAAATGATGATCACATTGCTTAAGATGTGTAATACATCCCAGTGAGCATCGCCGGATAGCCCCAGCAAGGTATGCCACAAATGACCGTTTTCATGCGCTAAAAAGTCTACCCCTGGATAACTTTCCGCTAACCACCCTGACAAAAAGTATATTGTCAGGGGGAAACCATACATTTCGGTAAATAAGGCCACGATAAAAGCGGAAAAGACACCTAGGCTTCGCCAATCTGTTTTCGACTTCGGCTTGATGAAACTAAACGCAAAGAAAATAAAAATGGCTGAGTTTATGATGACTAGTGCCCAGAGCCCATAATCAGAATCACCGTGCATTATTATTCTCCGTTTTATGTTTTCCTTTACGGGCTTGCTCTAACCCTTCGATATAGCCTTTTCGATATTGCTCATTGTCCTCGGTTTGTTCTTTAAATGTCTTTTCGGTGTGATCATGTGTTTCATGTCCTTTGCCATGACTGCCGTGCATAAAAATGTGCATGACAGGGCACAACAACAAGATCAAGTAAGGTAAATACGGAAACACATGCTCACCATGCTCAACCAGCAAGAAGTAGCTCGCGGCGGTAATAAGGCCTATGGCAGACCAACCACTGGGTGTGCGCCAGAAAGGGACTTTTTGTTTATTCATAATACACCTCGCTTTGGTATCGTTTACGTTAATAAAAAGCGTTTAATCACTTGATCACCAACGTGCCACGATACATTTGCATCTGACAATGAAATGGGTAAACGCCGGCGCTGGAAGCAGGAATAGTGACAGTCACTCGCTTGTTAAGCGCTAATGTTTCATTGATATCCAACTCCGGGATCAATAACGTTTCTGCACAGGGCGTTGCATCTTCTCTGACGAACATAAGCTGAACGGATTGATGCGCCGGCACCGTGATATTGGCAGGCTGATACACGCCGTCTTTTACAAGGACTTCGATACTGCCGTCTTTTATCTGGGTTGATTGAGCTTGGTAAAGCCAAAACCACCAAACAATAAGCCCAATCAGAATAAGCCCTGCTAAATTAATCCATATCATCATTGTGTTCTCCTAGTGCTCTTTCGCTTTAAATAGACGTAATCGGTTAGCATTGGTCACCACCGTTAGTGATGAGAATGCCATCGCTGCACCAGCAATGACTGGGTTAAGCAGTATCCCTAAGAATGGATAAAAGACGCCTGCCGCAAATGGTATTCCGGCGACGTTATAGATAAATGCGCCAAAGAGGTTTTGCTTGATGTTACGTAGTGTTGCTTTGCTCACGGCAATTGCATCCGCTAACCCATGTAGGGAGCCGCGCATCAACGTTATATCCGCACTTTCTATCGCTACATCAGTCCCAGTCCCAATCGCAAAGCCGACGTTGGCATTAGCAAGGGCCGGTGCGTCATTGATCCCATCACCGGTCATACCCACAATTTCGCCTTCACGTTGAAGCTCAAGTATTTTGTTTGCCTTATCTTCCGGCATCACTTCGGCAACGTAATCTGCAATCCCCGCTTTTCGGGCGACGGCTTTTGCGGTCAGTCGATTATCCCCGGTTAACATCACAACTCGTATCCCGTTATGCTGTAGCCGCTTTATCGCATCTATTGAGTCAGATTTTATTGGGTCAGCGACGGCAATTACGGCAACTAATGTAGAATCCATAGCAAAATACATAGGGGTCTTTGCATCCGCTGCTAACCTCTGCGCTTTGTCGATGTAATGATGAAGCTCTATCCCTTGGTCTATCATCAATTTTTCATTTCCAAATAGCAGGCGTTGAGAATTTAGCATGGCTTCAACCCCCTTCCCCGCAATGGACTGAAAATCAGTAACGGAATGGATCGGCACACCTTGCTCCTTTGCAGATTCAACGATCGCCATGGCAAGTGGATGCTCAGAACCAGACTCAAGGCTAGCCGCCAAAGAAAGCACGTCGTTGTGACTATGATCTGAAGCTATAACGACATCTGTTACTTTAGGGGCCCCCTCAGTAATAGTGCCTGTTTTATCTAGAACCATAGTGGTTATTTTTGAGGCAGATTGCAGCGCTTCGCCGTTTCGGATAAGAACCCCCGCTTCAGCCGCTTTTCCCACACCGACCATCACCGACATCGGTGTGGCCAAACCCAACGCGCAAGGGCAGGCAATAATCAGTACTGTGGTCGCAGAAACGATTGCAAAAGCAACTTCAGGAGATGGACCAAAATTCAGCCAGACCAGCGCACTGATCACGGCAATGATCATGACGACCGGTACAAAATAGGCGGAAATCATATCTGCTAATCGACCAATAGGCGGTTTAGAATTTTGTGCGCGTTTTACCATGTTAATAATTTGAGCAAGCGCGGTATCTTTTCCCACGCGCTCTGCTCGAAAGACGATAGAGCCTGATTTGTTGATCGTGCCGGCAACGACCTCATCGTCTTTTCGTTTTTCTATGGGCATGGGTTCACCCGTTAGCATTGATTCATCAATACTTGTCTGGCCCTCGACAACTAAGCCATCAACAGAGATGCGTTCCCCAGGGCGAACCCGGATAAGATCATTTAACAGAACATCTTCAATCGGAATATCTATATCATGCCCATCACGAATGACGCGAGCTGTTTTGGCTTGTAAACCAATCAGTCGTTTAATTGCCTCGGACGTTTTACCGCGTGCTTTTATCTCAAGCGCTAAGCCTAAATTAATGAGACCAATGATCATGGCTGTTGCTTCAAAATAGACATGCCGCGCCATTTCAGGCACATATCCGGGGAAAAACACAACGACCATAGAGTACAACCAGGCTGTTCCTGTCCCCAATGCAATCAAAGTATCCATGTTCGCGGCGTGATTTTTAAAGGAGTTCCAAGCACCTACATAAAAATGCCGACCAGAAAACACCATAACACCCAATGTCATGATCCCTACAATCAACCACACGATCCGCTCAGTGGTCGTGTTGACGCTCATTTCCCCCGTCACCAAGCCATAAAGCATAAGTGGTACACCCAGAGATAATGCAATGACCATGTCTCGCATTAGTTTTTTATAATATGCCCAGTCCGCCTGTTCCTTTTCTTCAATAGCAGCCTCATCTGAATCCGTATTCGCTAATGTTGCGTTATACCCAGCTTGCTCTACCGCCTTAATCAATGCGTGGGAGGATGAACTGCCCAAAACCAACACCGTGCGTTCAGCAAAATTCATCTCAGCGGTGGTAACGCCAGAGACCTCTTTTAAGGCCGCTTCAATTTTAGACACACAACTGGCGCAACTTGCACCTTGGATATTAAGTTGTACCTCACCCGAAGACGCAGAGACTTGCTCAGCATGTGTTTCACTCTTGACCGCCTCATTAGCGGTTGATACTTTGTTGTCACCGCCACAACACGTATGGGCTTTCGCATTGTCTGTTTTTGAATTCATGAGCTACTCCCTCTCTAAATATGGTTATGATTTAAGTGCTGTGAAACCTTCAATCAAATGGCAAATCGTATCGGCCGTTGGATGCTGATCCGGTGTATTTTCCCATTCTGACATGGCTTTACGCATGCGCAGTCTTAGCTTATGCATGTCCTGATATCGCTGTTCAGTTTCTTTCAACCTTTGTTCAATAAGGCGCCGAACCGTCGGGCATGGCGCGTTGGTTTGTGACGACGTGAACAGAATTTCCTTAATATCATTGACAGAGAAACCTAATGAACGCGCGCTTAAAATAAACCGTAGTCGTGTCACATCAGCGGGCCTGTAATACTTGTAACCATTGTGCGATTTACTTGGCACCAAAAACCCAATGCGGGTGTAATACCGTACGCTGTCCGCGCTAATCTCTAGTGCATCTGCAATCTGTTTAACGCGCATTTTAACGCTCCTCTTTTATCAACATCGATATGCGGTTAAGCACGCCTTTAATCCTATGTTCTACTCTCACGTTACTAGGGTAAACCTGTGTGTTGCTCACAGGTCAATACCTATTCTTTCAGCAAATCCTTGGAAGCGGCTCATCTTCGAGTTCATTCATGAAACGTCTTCCTCCCATTGGCGTAACAATGGTCACGCGCCCTTTTGATTCGGTGTTTTTTACTATTACACCAATGTGTTCGGCTTGCTCCCCGTTTCGAATGCTCCGCCAGTGTGCTAGCACCTTACCGCTTATGTCAGGGGCAACAACAGCAACAATGCGTCCCTCACACGCTAAAATAAACGGATCAAAGCCTAATATTTCACACACGCTTGCCACTTCAGGTCGCACCGGAATATTATTTTCAATTAACTCGATGTCGAAGCCTGTTTCATTAGCAACGTCATGGAGTAATACTGACAACCCTCCGCGAGTTGGGTCACGCACAAAACGAACTCCGTCCAAATGCTTGATTGGATCAATAAGAGGAACAACGCTTCCACAATCAGACTTTAGCTGACCTTGCAATCCATAGTCCTCGCGAGCAAGCAGGACACACGCACCGTGATCACCTACCGAACCACTAACCAGCACGTGATCGCCTGCCTTTATCAGACTGGTATCCCAAATAGGCGCATCTTGGCTGTCTCCAACACCCGTTGTATTGATATAAACGCCGCCACCACTGCCTTTCGGGACAACTTTCGTATCACCTGTTACAATGGCGACATTCGTTTCTGCGGCAGCTTGATGCATTCCATTAACGATTTGTTTCAATGTTGAAAGGGAAAAGCCTTCTTCAATAATAAATGCAGTACTGATGTACCGTGGTGTTGCCCCAACGACTGCTAGATCATTGACGGTACCGTAAACACTCAACGCGCCTACATTGCCGCCTGGAAATATTGGGGGGGATACAACGAAGCTATCCGTTGTTATACTCAGATAAGGACCATCAAAAGTTACTGTGGCGGCATCATGAAGCAGATCTAGATCTTTGTTCGCTTTATTTTTAAAAACATGATCAATGAGTCTTTTTGTTAGTGTTCCGCCGTTCCCCTGAGCTAATTGAATAGATTCCGTGCCCAACGGCTCTGATGATGAATGATTGTTGCCCTCTGCGCTTTTCATTATGACCTCCGTGAACAGTATTCGTGGATTTGCCCAACACTTATGGCGGCATCGTTTAATGGCAAACTACTTGGAATAACCACATGAATGTCTGATTGTAAAAACCGTTGTGATATACCGTCACACAAAATGCGATTTTGGAAGACGCCCCCTGCCAATCCAATGTGGTCAAAATTATACTTTTTACGGCAATGTAGGGTTACCTCCCATACCGTTTCAATTAACGAAGCGTGGAAATTTGCGGCACGAGTTTGAGGAGACACTTTGGGATCAAATAGTTCCGGTACCAATGCTCGCCAATCCATTTGAATAAATTCGTCGTTTTTCTGGACCAACGATAACGGCATAACCTTAGAGGGTGTCGACGCAACGCTTTCCAACATCATCGGCGCCTGCCCCTCATAAGAGACTTCGCTCTGTTCACAGCAGGCAAATGCCGCCGCGTCGAACAGTCTTCCCATTGAACTACTAACATGACAATTGAGTTCGTTTTGCCATGCGTTGTAGCTTAATTGTTGTGGATCAAATGGTTTAAAATCAATGCCGGTGAAATTAGTACCCCAAACTAGTGATGCTGCACTTCGCCACGGTTGATTTGGAACCTTGTTGCCGCCTTGCAACTTCATAGGCGCTAATGAGGCAACGCGTTTCCAATTGCCCGACGTCCCCCAAAAAACTTCCCCTCCCCACATCTCGCCATTCTCGCCTAATCCCGTTCCATCCCACACGAAAACCAAGCTTGGTGTCGATATTTCGGCAGCTAATGCCCACGCTGATGCGTGAGCGTGGTGATGTAAAATTTTGCTAGTCGGTAGTGCGCTGCCTTTGGCCCAACGCGAACTGATATAGCCAGGATGGCTATCGCTAAGAATACGCTGTGGATGAACATGATAGAGAGCTTGAAAGTCACTGATACATTTTTCAAAGTGCGCTTGCATTATCGGAGAATCGAGGTCGCCAATATGCGGAGTTACGATAAGTCGATTGTTCCAAGCTATTGCGACTGTATTTTTCTGATTCGCGCCAACAGCAAGCATTGGTTCCTGTACGGTATATGGCAATGATAATTCCATCGGGCTTATACCTCGCCCCAGTCGAATAGGAATGGTGCCTGACTTAAGCGTTCGCATCACAGAATCATCCAGTTTGTGAAAAATATCTCGATTATGGTGCACGAAAATGTCTGCCAACATCGAAAGGTGTTGCTGTGCCGATGACGTCGATGTCACCATCGGTTCACCGTACATATTTCCTGATGTAGCCACCATGGGGCGATTGAATTGCCGCATAATGAGTAAATGCAGTCCGCTGCACGGAAACATTACCCCCAAATCACGAAGCATGGGCGCTACGTTATCTGCAATGGGTACAGTCGATTGCTTTTTTGCAAGTAAAATGGGTCGTATGGGGCTTAGTAAGAGCGCTCTTTGATGACTGTCTACAGCAACGCATTTATCTAACCAATCCTCACTTGTTACGTCTGCACGAGGCTCTGGGAGCATGACCGCGAAAGGTTTGTCTGGTCTATTTTTACGCTGGCGTAAAAGGTCTACCGTTTCAGTGCTTTGTGCGTCACAGAGCAAGTGATAACCGCCTATACTTTTTAACGCGACAATTGCGCCTTGATTCAAATACGCGACAACCGTTGCTACAACATCAACATCGCCTTGCGCGACCACGCGCCCGCCGACAGTTGAACAAAATGCTTCAGGCCCGCATGCGCGACAGCTTATCGGTTGAGCATGAAAGCGCCTATCAGTTGGCGATTGATATTCTTTACGACACAACTCACACATTGGAAATGCTGACATACTCATGTTCTTTCTGTCGTATGGCATTGCTCGCAGCATAGAAAATCGTGGACCACATTCACTGCAAGCGATAAAGCTATAAGTGCCACGCCGGTTAGTATTTGACAGTAGCTCAGCTTTACACGCTCCACACAAATAGACATCTTTGGGGATTGATATCGCCCCGCACGCTATATCATGACCGCTTTCTTTTATCGTGAACGAGTCTACATTACTCAGTTTAACCTTCTTCTTTTCCAGCAAGCATATGGAAACTAGCGACCCAGTGTTCAGTAAGTCGAATACAAATTGTTCAACGTCTGGCTCTGTGCCTTCAGCGTGTATTCGCACACATCCACAGTCGTTTTGTACCCAACCAACAATACTTTTTTCATACGCTAAGCAGTAAACTAACGGTCTGAACCCAACCCCCTGGATGACTCCAGTAATGTTCAACTCATAGGCGATAGTTTTACTCTTATTCATATTGGCAATATATGTGCGGTCAGTCGTCATCACTTCATCTCCACCTTTAGCGTATTCCCCTTCTTGATAACATTTGTTATCGAACGCTCACCAGAGCTATACCAGATTCGGCAAGCCCCCTCATCAGACACCATACATGCGCCTTTAGGGGATGCTGGTTTGCATTCTTGACCAAAAAACGGGCACGCATCAGGTGCCATTTTTCCGAGGATCACTTTTTCACAGGGCGATGTGGTTTCAGGAACGTTTTGATCACATTGCGAAGGGAAATCGACTGGCGCATAATCGTTTGTGGCGTCTAGGTGGGATAGTCTCGAAGCAAAGGAAAATCCAGAACCTGGAATAACACCAATTCCTCGCCAATGTGCGTCAACGATTGTGAACGCTTTATTGATTAGTGCTTTAGCTGCTGCATTGCCGTTTTGCTTTACCACTTCGGGATAGCGGTTACTCAGTGTGACGACTTTATTTGAACAATTACCGATCAGGGTTTGGAGCGACAACAGTAAACTTTCTGGATGAAAACCAGCAATACTGACAGGCAAATTATGATGGTCGATTGCAAACTGCCATTCTTCACTACCCATAATAGTCGCAACGTGGCCTGGCGCAATCAGTGCATCAAAAGTATCCGGTTGACTCTCAAGCACATGGGCAACCGCTGGCCTAGTAAGTCGTCCAGACAATAAAACTCTAAAGTTATTGGGTAAATCATTAAGCAGTGTTGCAGCAATCGGTGCCATAGTCGTTTCAAAACCAACAGCAAAAAACACAATAACCTTACGAGGTTCTTCCAATGCTATAGATACCGCTTCTTGCGGAGAGGATATCGGACGAATATCGGCCCCTTGATTTTTTGCGTCTATCAATGAGCTACAGCCACTTATTTCGTATTCGACTGGGACGCGAAGCATGTCACCAAAACTAACGATAACAACATTTTCGTTGATGGCTAAGTGTATCGCGTATGCAATATCCTCTTCGGGGCAAATACAAACGGGGCACCCTGGCCCAGGTATCAGATGAATATTGTGCTGAAACAACGTTCTAAAGCCAGCGCGCGTAATCGCACGCTCATGGCCACCGCAGACATTAAGAATACGAAACGGTTTTGAAAGCGAGGTATTCTTAATGTCACTTAGCAACGATTCAACACTGTACATAAGATTTTAGACTCCGCTATTTTGCAACGACTGAGACTGATGAACTGTAATGGCGTGCGTAAAATAAGAAAACCAACGCTCTAGATGTTGACTGTTCAATGAAGACACTTCGAGAACGGGCGCATCGTTGCCCACTTTACGAAATGATTCAATCGCGCGAGGTACATTGAATTCATCGTGAAATTGCAAGTAATCGGTCTTAGAAATAAGCATGACATCCGCGGCACGAAACATCACTGGGTACTTTTCAGGCTTATCATCACCTTCTGGCACAGACAGCAAAATAATGTTTAAGTGCTGTCCTAAATCAAAACACGCTGGACAAATCAAATTGCCAACATTCTCTATAAACAAAACGTCTAGTTTTTGTAAGCTAAATCTTCCAAGTACCTTTTGCACCATACTGGCGTCCAAGTGACACCCTTGGCCCGTGGCGATTTGCTCCGCCTGCACGCCATGACGTCTAATTCTATTTGCGTCATTTTCAGTTTCGAGGTCGCCTTCAATCACCGCCATCGCGTATTGCGACTTAAGTGCACGTATCGTTTCTTCAAGTAGCCGGGTTTTTCCACTGCCAGGGGATGACATCAAATTAATCACCAGTACATTATGTGCGTCAAATAAAGCACGGTTTGCTATCGCTTGGCTGTCATTGCCGCTTTTTAAATTTGCGTGTACCTCAACGATATTTGCTGATGGCTTGTCAGTTTTCTCTGATTTTACTTGCGTTTCGCAACCACAGTTACCGCACATGTTTTCTCTCCTTTGATTCTGTAACATTGTCAGGTGCGATAAACTCTATTCGTTGCAAAATAAACTCATCGCCCTCAATGAGATCGGTTTGCCAAGCACCGCAGCTTGCACATAGGATATGATTCACCGAAACTCGGCTGAATTCGCCACACAATTTACAGCGTATCTTGATAGCGCTTGTGTCAATTCTAAGCGTTGCCTGATCGCCAATGGTGTGAGTTCTGCACGCCAAGAACGCATGGTGCAGCAAGTCAGGCTCAACACCTGACAGTGGGCCGACTTTGACGTGAACCAGACTGACAGACTTATCCATGTTTGCTCGCTGGTGAACAGCGACTGTGTCAAGCAAGCTATAGCAAAGACTAATTTCATGCATCGTAAGCAATGACCTGATCGAGCATCTCCCATGTCACCTGCGCTTCATCATAGGTGATCACTTGGAGAGCATAGCCAACATGTACCATCACATAGTCGCCAACTTTGACCTCTAGCCCTTGCACTAAATGTAAACTCACCTCGCGAGAGACACCTTTCGCTTCACAAGTTGCGTTAAAGCCGTTAATTGCAATGACTTTCATGGGGATAGCGAGACACATTACTGTTTTACCCGTTCATAGGGCCTACTTGCTCTAGCTCGATAAATAAACAGCGCAACGGTGACAAGCACGATTGTTGACACCAGCGAGCCCAAAAGTAGTGAATGATCGCCTTGATGACCCGGGTGTGCATAACTAACGGGTGAACCTACCACCAGATAGAAAAAGGCGATTAAAGAAGTAACTGACTTTCTAATACTATTTTTGATTTTCATAATATTCCTCAAGTAAGGTTAACGAACTTTTAGACGCAAACGCTCTTCCCCTGTTTCGTCCATTACGTGCACGGCACATGCTAAGCAGGGGTCAAAACTATGAAGTGTTCGCAAAATCTCTAAAGGTTGGTCAGGATCATGTAGCGTATGTTTATCTTGCAGAGCGGCTTCATAAGCACCTGCCTGTGAGTTGGGATCTCGAGGTCCAGCGTTCCATGTCGTAGGCACGACACATTGGTAATTCTCAATTTTGCCATTTTGCATGACCAACCAATGCCCCAACGCGCCACGAGGCGCTTCCATCACGCCTACCCCCTGGCCTTTAATTGGCCAATTCGTAGGGTCAAAATACAGAGGGTTAAACGTATCGGTATCGCCCTTAGCGATATTATCCAATAGTTGGTCATACCAAGACTGTAGCTGGTTAACTACAATTTTAGTTTCCACTGCTCTGGCGAGTGTCCTACCGAGCGTGGAGAAAAGTGCAGAGGGCTCTAAATCCAAGATAGAAAGAGAGCGATTAACGATGTCTTGCGCGGCGGCATCTTTTTTAGCATACATCATTAGCACGCGAGCCAGCGGTCCCACCTCCATAGCATGGCCTTTCCAACGCGGACTTTTTAACCATGAATATTCAGCCCCTGTATTTAGGTGCTTGTAAGGCGGTTTCGGACCAGTATACTCGAGTGTCGTTTGTCCGTTAAAAGGGTGTAAACCACTTGTGTTCCCTCCACTATATCGATACCAGGAGGAAGAGACGAATTCTTGTATTTCAGAGGGATCATCTAGATCAACGTCATGCACTTTACTCAAGTCTCGACCAAGTATTGCACCTCGTGGAAACAAGAAAGAACCAGGGTCATCCATTGATGTCATGGGTAAGTCTCCATAGGTAAGAAAGTTACCCAGCCCTTCCCCTCGTGTCCCCCACTCTTTGTAATAACCCGCAATCGCCACAATATCAGGGTAATACACCTGATCGACAAAGCTCTTCATTTGCGTGATAGCATCTTGTAGTTGCACTAATCGACGCGTGTTAATGCCTGTTGACGCATTGAGATTAATCGGTGAAGGCACGCCGCCAACGACAAAATTAGGATGAGGGTTTTTCCCTCCAAATATGGTATGAACTTTAACAACATCTCGCTGCCACGTTAGCGCATCTAAATAATGTGCTAATGCCATCAAGTTAACTTCAGGTGGCAGTTTATAGCCAGGATGTCCCCAATAAGCGTTACTGAATATCCCTAGCTGCCCAGACTCAACCAGCGTTTTGACTTTTTGCTTCATGTCTTTGAAATATCCCGGCGATGAACGAGGATAGTCACTCAATTGACCGGCGAGCGCAGCGGTTCTCGTTGGATCTGCATCTAGTGCAGAAACAACGTCAACCCAATCTAGGGCATGCAAGTGATAAAAATGCATCACGTGATCATGCACATATTGGGTTGCAATCATGATGTTTCTGATCAGTTGTGCATTTTGAGGGATAGCCATTTCCGCTTCACTCAGTACGCCTATTGGCGTACGTGACTGTCGGTGCCCTTTTTTACCATGTTGCATCGGTCCTTTTGGCATAGATGTCATGGAGGGCTTTCCAATGGCAACCCCTAATTTTGCGTTTGACCGCCAGGCCTTTCTTATTGCATCTTCGACAGCACGCACCGATGCCATACCATGCACCAGTGTGCAAACGCCACAGATACGTTGCGCAAAAGCCCAAGCGTCACGCGGATCTCTGCCTTGTAAAATCAGTTCAATTCCCCGAACAGACGTGCCCGATGAGAACGCCTGTTTGATGGTATTCCCATCCATTTCAGCTTCTATTCGAAGATGCCCTTCAATTCGAGTGATCGGATCGACGACTAACCGGTTGTTACTTGATGTCTTTTCCATGAGCCTTGCCTATTATCTTATGAGTTTTTCCCAGCATGCTTCTGTGCACCTTTGCCGGGTTTGGATTTGTACCGCTCCCATGGCCCCAGGGCTTGGTAAAAGCTGCCTTTATCCCAGAAATCGGGCTCAGAGCAACCAAGACACGGATGGCCAGATTCGATAGGAAAACTCGTGCCTTGATTCCATTTAACCGTTGCACATGCGTTAAAGGTTTCAGGCCCTTTACAACCAAGTTCGAACAAACACCACCCATTTTTTGCCCCCTCATCATCAAACGATTTTGCAAATTTACGTTGTTCAAAAAACGGGCGTCGATAGCATCTGTCATGGATGGTTTCACCAAAAAAGGCGAGTGGGCGTTGTAATGCATCAAGATCAGGAAAACGCTTAAACGTCAGGTAATGAACCAACACAGCTGTAATCGCGATAGGCAGTGGCGGACAGCCTGAAATGTTTACGATTGGCTTGTCTGTGATGATGTCGCTTACTGCTACTGCCCCCGTCGGATTTGGGTTTGCTTTAGGGATCCCGCCAAAAGACGCGCAGGTACCGATGGCAATAATACCCGCAGCGTCTTTTGCCGATTCACGCAACATATCGACATTACTCATGCCACTGATCGTTGAGTATCCTGGGTTACCCATCGGAACCGAACCATCAACCAACAACAAATATTGCCCTTTGTGCGCCTTCATCGCCGCACGCCTAGCGTCTTCAGCTTGCTCTCCCGCAGCAGCCATTATCGTATGCTGATAGTCCAACGAAATATGATCGAAAATAAGGCTTTCCAATGTGGGAGCATGAGAGCGTAATATTGCTTCGGTACACCCTGTGCACTCTTGAAAGGGCAGCCAAATCACAGAGGGTCTTCTCGCATTGCCAAGGGCAGTCGCCAAATCGGCAACAGCGCTTTGCGGCAATGCCAGTAAAGACGCCGTTGTAGCGCAAAACTTAAGAAATGTGCGTCTTGAGATACCGGACGCTTGTAACTGCTTGTTTAATGTTGGTAGCGCCATTTCAATCCTCCTTAGCCGTTTCATCAGAAGATTGATGAGACAACGAATGGATGTCAGACACTATATTACTGAGCGATAACACCATATCTTCTGGCTGAGATTTTATGATTGGTGGACAGGTACAGATATGAACGTATTTGCCCATGATCTCCACATCTTCGTTATAGTGAATTTCAAGCCAAACGCCTGCGTAGCGTGATTCGATTAGCACCGTATCACCCAGCGCCTGAATATCAGCTTTAACCTCTCCATGCCCAAGAAAGGCTTCTAACTGCGCTTCTTCGCTAGCGCTTAAAGGCAATCGTCGCAGATCAATCGTGGTTTGTTCTTGTCGTTCAATTAACTGAGACAACGCATGACGTATCTGATGCAAAAGCGGCATTACGTTGCCCGTTTTTTCAGCATTGGATGTCATAAAAATGAGTTCTTCGGTCATCGTGCCTCCTTTTGGGTTGCCGGTTTATAGGCCTGAACGTCATCGCTTGATAAGCAAGCAAATGCGATATCGATGATCGATGATAACGCTGCATTTACCTTTGGACTCAAAGAGGTTCCCCACTCTATCGCCTCAGGCTCTACGCCAATTAACGTCACCGCAGAAGGTTTAGAATATAACGTTTGGCTGGTCAACAATGTATCGCGTAACGTGATCTGGTGAACGGAATGGGTCGTCGCTTGCTTAAACTGATCCGCAATTGCCTCGTCCTCAAACACTCTCACCGTACCAGGCGAACAGCGCATGTAGGCCGCGTCGATGACTATCGTATGATCGGAACTCGCGACCCACTCCAAAAGTTCATAGCTCAGTGTCCCAGCGTCAATGCAAGATACATTTGAATAAGACTTTAGCAGGGGTTGCATAGCACGAACCGCGTGCACACCAACGCCATCATCTCGCTGCAATAGATTTCCAACACCAATGATAGCGTAGCGCTTAGCCGCGTTTTTGATTTGGTCAATTGGTGGTGTAGTTTCTACTGATAGCATCGGTATTTTCCTTATTAGCTATGGGGTGCTGGAATTGACCAGCCAATCACAAAGAATAAACAGAGAACGATCACCGATAGACCAAGTAATTTTGTTGACCTAATGCGTTGACCTGTGCTTTGACGCATCACGAGTTTGACCGCGATTATTGTTTGGATCAGGTAATAAAGTGCAAACCCTTTTGAAGCGAGATTAATAATTTCAAATACGTTGGATGACCAAACTAATATACCTGCGATGGCGATGACTAAAACGTAGTAAAATTGCGGGGAGATAGGTAAATGGAAAAGCTCTTTTAAGAGGCCTCCGCCACCGATAGTATCGGCTAATGCTGCACTTAATTGACTTGCCGTGGCGGCAACCAGTAATAAAATCGGCAATACCCATATTGCTTGCCCTAGGGTGTAGCTAATCGTTGTTTCGTTTAATTCCGTGATCGGAAAATCCAGAAAAATAGGACACGTTAGACCGATAAAAACAACATAGAGAAAAATAGCGATCCACTGAGCATAACGACTCGCTTTAATGCGCTGTTCTGGCGTGTAGTTATTCCCCATAAAACGGGTTGTCTCGAACCCTTGCGTTACCATGAGCATGCCTGCGAGCATGCTAACAGTTTCAAAATGGCTCAATGCCTGTATCGCTTCATGTTGAAACCAAGCACTTTGTACTTGTATGTCGTAGGTTGCCAGCGCTGCGAGCACACCTACTATAATAGCCAACTTTATTGTCACGGCGAATAGCTCAATGGTCTCTAGCCCCCTAGCACCACGGAGCCAAGCGACCACCATAATGATGACAAGCAACCCACTGGTAAACAGTTTGATGTACGTCGTATCAGAGATTGATAAACGATCAAAAACAAACGCTGCAAACAAACTAATATAAAACGCCACTGAAATGGCATATGCCGCACCAAGCGCCCATTGACTTGCTTTTTCAAGCGTCACAATACTGCTTTGTTGATTGCTAGCTAGCTCAGGTTCTGCATGGCGTATATTGAAGCGAATAACCGACCCCAGCGCATATGCCAGAATGGACAACAACACTATTCCAAGCAGTGCCCATTTTCCCATTACCGAATGCAGCAGTGGTGCAATGATCAAAAAGCCGCTACCAATAATGGAAGCCAACGGTGTGACTGTTGCCCGCCATTGGACAGATTGTCGTAAGCGAGGCAGAAACAATACTATTGCGATCAGCACCGAGGTTGCGAGCGCAATGGAATTTGTGATCACAGTTTGTACCCCTTAATGGTGTTTATACCATCCGGCACGCTTAATATCGTTCCAGGACGTAGATTGATGACAGGCATAGCATTCCTCAACTTTAGCTTTAGGCTCGCCTGCCACTTTGGCGGAAATCATTTTAAAATGCTGCATATAGTGACTGGGCGGCGCTTCATGACATTGATTGCAATCACGTGATTGACTCGACGGGTGAATAAACTTTGGCAGTGACCATTTGTCTGTGCTGTGACACTGCACGCAATCCTCTCCAAATAGACCTAAATGGCGATCATCGTTGCTGTGACATTGCGTACAATTTAATAAGGCTTCTTTATCACTGACCTCAGGGTGCACAAACAAGGGATCAGGAGTCTGTTTATTCGCTAGTATGTTCTCCAAAAACGCCATGGTGGCAGCGCCCTCGTCAAACGGGACATTTGGGTTGGGGAGCATATTGAAACCAATGTCGACTAACGCTATATGGCTCATGAGCGAAATATTGGCCGATTCACCTTTGTGCTCTACATGGCAACTTGCACATTCTTTGATGTCGGTATGAAATGCAGTGGGTTGACGCGCTACGATATGCGTATCATTTGCATGACACGCCACACATTTGTCACGCTCAACGCCCTTCACCGGCGTGTGACAACTCAAACAATCATCCGCGAGAAAGGCATGTGCCTTACTGAGTGAACCGGGTTCAACCATTTTTCCCCATGGAATTTGTGCGCTATCTTCAGGCATATGAATGAAATGACTGACGCCAAAGCCAGCAGCAACTAAGCCAAGAACGATTATTATCCATTTCATCATAACCAGCGCAGTCCAAAGTAAACTTCACTGAAAATGTGAAAAAACAGGACTACATAAAGTGTCATTGAAATCACGATGTGAAATTTTAACCAACGAGCAAACCACACCTTCGCGGTGTCATGAATGAGAATGCTGTACTCAACATCGGAAATTGTATCAATGATGGACAGAACCTGGCTTTCTTGTTTGAACAATTTGCTTTGTGCTGAAGTAGGCACATTTAACGTGATGTAAGGAATATGTCGTGCGGATGTTTGGGCAAACGTCGAATATCTGACATCACAGACTGCGTCTTTCAACGCCTGTTTTGCGTTAGAAAGCGCAACGTGGAGTTCATTTACTTGGCGTTTTTTCTCTTTCACATTCGATGAAATAAGACCGAGTACATATCGACCCACAAACCCACTGATCACAACGACCATGATAAAGATAACTAGCGAAACTCCAGTAGCACTATCAAAACGATGGGCGCTATGGATCAGCGCTAGAATAGGCCCCAGCACACCAGCATAGATATGTATACGCAGGAGCGTTGGCATAGCGATGTGCTTCGTCACGACTTTCTTAAGTGATTTGTTACGCTTAATGATCATGTATACCAATGGGATAAGCATTAATACCGAAGCGCTTAAACCCACGCCAAATCCAATAAAACTGCCTGGGAATGCTGGGTCTCTATGCCATACAAAACCGAGCCATAGCAGGATCATTAGGACAACCAAGCTGCTTACAATTGTGCGCTCTTGAGAATTCATTAAGCCTCAACCTCCACATCAGATTTAGGGATAGCTTGGCACGCCAGAATATACCCACTGATCTTATCTTCAGGTTCCAGCCCATCATCAACCTCCATATCGACGTCACCACGTAGCAGTTTCACCTTACAACTCCCGCACGAACCCGCTCTGCATGAATTCTCTATATCTACATCGAGTCCATCAGCGACGTCTAATACGGTCTCATCCGGACCCGCGTGGGCTTCGACGTCTGAAAGACTAAACCGTACTTGTCTGTTGTTGCCTGCGTTGGTGTTAGTGGCTAATTGAGGTTTAACGGGGGCGGGCTTTGGTTTAGCAGCCCCAAACGCTTCGGTTTTAATATGCGTGTCAGGCATACCCAATTCGGCTAGCATTTTTTTCGTTGCATCCATCATTGCAGGAGGACCACAAATATGCGCAGTTTTTGAGGCAATATCTGGCACAAATTCGTTTATCATTGCGGATGAGAAGCGGCCTTGGGGACCCATCCAGGATGTACCCTCTGCTTGAGTCATACTGACCAGTACTTTTAACCGAGGGTGACGTGCTTGCAGATATTTTAATTCCTGCTCAAAAATAAAGTCGTTGGACGTTCGCGTACAAAACAGAAAATAAATATCACCGTCCCAGCACGTCGTCGTTAGGTAGCGAACAGCGCTCATCATCGGTGTGATCCCCACTCCCCCAGAAATCAACACAACGCTGTTTGCACCATGACCATTGAAATAAAATTTACCGCCGGGGGCTTTAATTGAAAGCGTATTTCCTACCTCAACCGCATCATGCATATAACGAGAAACCACACCGAACTCCTCTCGTTTTATCGTAACTTCAAAGTAATACTGTTCAGTGGGCGATGATGCAATGGTGTATGAGCGTTTAACTGGCTTTTCAATACCATCGATGGTCAGTGTGAACGTGACAAATTGACCTGGTTCAAAATCAAATGGAATGGTTTGTCCATCTGGGCTGGCTAGACGTAACGTTTTAACATCATGGGTTTCATTAAAAATCGCGGTTACTACCATATCGCCACTAAACGTGCCCTTGCGCGGTGAGGCAGTGGATGACAATGCGGGCTCGCTAATTTGCGCAGGTGCCGAAGTATGTTGCTGGGCAGGCGGAATAGACTCGGCAACAGAGGAAACTTTTGTCGTTGGCGCTGATGTGCTTGCGGCGTCAGTAGACTTAAGCTCTTCGAGCAGCGCGGCAGCTCTGCGCATCTTAAATCCATACACATACACCATAACGATTGTAAATATGAGTAAAACAAGCATCACTGCGGTGTGCAACGGTGTCATACCAAATAGGGTTGAAGTACCTTTTTCGGGAGCACTGGGAAGCAAATTCATTTGTGACTTGAACCAGGTTAATGCCACTCTTCGCGGTTCTTGCCCGTCTTGTATGGCACGTTTCGCGGCAAGACCACTGTCAAAATGTGCTATACCCTCTTTAACTGTTTCAACAGCCATTTGCATTTGGGAATAGTCTTCAGTGGCAGCTGCGCGGGCAAGCCAATCAAAACCTGTAGCGAGTTGCTCACTTCCTTGTTGCATCCTTGCGGTTGCTTTACTCAGAACAGTCTCTCTTTGTTCGGGTGTGGCTGAATGCATGCGCATTAACGTGGGATAGAGATCTTTAGGTTTGGGTGCACCCATTTTCTCCATCATTTTATCCATGCCTTTTGCCATACCGGGTCCCATCATGGCGCCAGCATTGCCCGGCGGTCCTTTACCTTGTGTAGCAGTCGGCAAAACATCCGTATTAGCGTTGACAGTGGGATCATTGTTTGCTTCAGGATGGTGGCTCGCATGCTCACTATCCTCTGGCTGTTGCTGTGCGTAACTGCTCGTCGTTGCGAATAACAGCATAACGTTCAGAATGACGGCGTAACGTAGAAAAAATGATGTGTGTGGCCACCACATGCTCATAACTCACCTGTTTGTTCGGCCATCCACAGGCTATTTATCTTCGCGATCTGAGAGGGCGTTAATACTGATACCGCTTTCCCTACCGATGTAATAAACTGCAACCGTAAGGCGCTGTTTGTGGCTTCTATTTCAGTAATGGTGTCTTTGATATTGTCGTATTGAGGTAGCCCCTTAGCGGTCAATTCCCACAACGATGCTTCTAACGCACTTCGCTGCTGCGTAAGGCTTTGTTGAGTAGACTCCCACTCAGTTTGGATCGTGAGAAGCGTTTGGTACTGACCATCGGTCAATTCGAGTGGCTCTTTGTGGTTTAAGAAAAAAGCTTGCTCTCCAACGTGGTATAAATGCAGCGCTCCACTGACACCGGGTAAGCTTTCATTTGATGGAGAACCAGATATCTGTGTATTATTTTGTTCAGGTGGTGTACCCATCATTGAGCTGTTTTTCATCATCATCTTGCACATCATTCCCATGCACGATTTCCCGCGCATTAGCATCATGCCTTTATTCTTACTCTTTCCCATTTTCATTGTGTTTTTTGCAGAAAGTGGCATTGATGATGTATTGAGTGAAACACTGGTATCACTCGGATTAACACTCTCATTGCTTTTTGGCTGGGTCGCTAATGAATTGTCTAACGAGCGCAAAGCGGTTTGGATTTTAGCGAAGTCATCAACGTTTAACTCAGGCTGAGTATCTTTAGTTTCAGATGAATTGGTTTTTTTGTCTGGCTCCGTACTTTGTGGTACCGCTGAGCACGCGGTTGTGAATAAGACACTCGCTAATACCAGCGTCACAATAGCCGCTATACGGTAGGGTTGGTGATAAATTCTATTATTCACAACGGCATACTCCTAATTGAAATATCAATCAAAAACCACGGTCAAACTCGACCATGTCATAACGCGTAATTTCGCCATCTAGCACTGTGGCTTCCGCGAAGTGCTCATCCTTAGTTTTTCCAAGGCGAATTTTCCCAACGAACTCTCGTGAATAGCCGTCTTCGCCTTCTGAGATCGCTGTAGCGTCGTAGACAGTTCTATAGACATTAAAAACTTGATGTTCCTTCAAACCATCCGTGTCAGATACACATACCACTACTTGCTTATCATCGACTGTAACAACCTGCCCACTCATGATGTAGTCGTGATAAATCTGGCTTGCGCAGCCGCCGAGTAGTCCAACTGACAAGACTACAATTGAAAAAAACTTAATTAATTTATTCATGTGAAATTCCTGCAATTATTGAAATAGGCGAGACAGCAAATCTCCTCCTGCCTCGTAACGTGGTGATTAGTTCTTTTTGTGCTTATGTATAGGTTTAGACTTTTCAGCGGTGTGCCCCATCATTTGGCTCATCATGTCTTCCATCATCGACATACGCTGTTCCATCATTTTCATTTTGTCTTCGGTGGACATATCACTGTGTTTGTGTTTCATTCCCTTCTCGCTTTTCATTCCTTTTCCCGCTTTCATCCCCATCGAGTCGCTTCCTTCCATCATGCCCATCATGTCTTGCATCTTTTGGGCATGCTCATGCAACATGGCTTCGCGCTTCTCCGGATTCGATTCACTCTTAACGGCATCCAATACCGCGCGCATTTCTTCCATATGCGTCTGCATTTTTTGCATCATCTGACCGTCCATCATCGGCATATCCGATTTATCAGTGTGTTGATGTGCAAAAGACGTCGCAATTGGCGCAGCAACTAAAGCACTGGCCAGTAATAGTGAAGTAAGCTTTTTCATAATAATGTTTCCTTGGGTTATGCTCAGTTGAGCGTTTCAGGTTTAAAATTTACGTCTTGTCACCTTAATCCTATGTCTTAGACTCAGGTCAATAGGCTACTTGGACGATAAAAACTCGGCTAAAGCTTCAAGCTCATCATCTGTAATCGGCATTTGCGGCATTGCAGACGACGAGTTATTAAATTGAGGCTCTTTAACTTTGCGCAAAAAGAATGCCCTGCCTTTTTCGCTGATAACATTATCCAGCGATGGACCGAGCGTTCCGCCTGCGCCTTGCACTTGATGACACCCCTGACAGCCATAGCGAGTGAGCACCTCTTTTGGGTCAGCAGCAAGATTGACAACCTCCTTCACGTTCATTGCTTGAGCAGGTGTTGTAGCAATTTCCATAAATTCGAGAATGGCCTGTACTTCGGCACCCGTCAGGTGTGCCTTTTCTCGCATGTGGGGCATAATGACTTTCCATTCACTCATGGAAAATTCTTGAATTGGCCGACTGTTATGACATCGTGCGCAGTTGTTGTTGATCAATTCTGCACCTGACAATGGCTCGGTACTGCTTACGTGAAGCGAGGTCAACAAGGTGGCGAACAAAACAAAAATGGTAACGGTTAATTGGTTTTTCATCATTAGCCCTCCTAAAAGCCATAGCTGAATTGCACAGCGAAACGTTTGTCATCTGGACCATCAACGACATCAGTATCCTCATAACCCACTTTGATAACTGAACGAGGATCTAACCAGTAGTTAACACCGACCATCCAACGTTCAGCTTCTTCTACTTTTTTGGTTTGAGCATGTTCAATGACAATTTCAGTGCTGCCGAGCCCATCAAATACGTGACCTATAAAAAATGTCCCTTGTAAAAACCACCCATTGCGGGAAAACGAATCGATAACATCTTCGTGATCTCTCTCAACAAACGCATCGGTTTCCGTGCGAATGTACTCGCCTCTTAAAATAGCGTGTGTACTGATCAAGTTGATGTCTACACCATTGGCCTTAATGTCTAATTGCCCATTTTCGTCATAGGCCCCTTGATAATAAGAGGTACCGATTTCTATCGACGGGAGCAGCGCTACGGCAATTCGGCCGCCAAAGGCTTTATTGCTATTGTTATCAGAGCTTGTCGCTTCAAACTCGACCTCAGGAAACGCTTCTCCATGTTCATCCTCATCTGCATCAAGATCTATCGACGCGGCGGGTGAAAATAAGCGAGCCAGTGCAATATCATGGTCGTCGTCCACTTCTTCTTCGTCATGCTCCGCTTCTGACCGAGGTCCGTTTGTCATAAAGACATCAAGAAACACTTTGGCTGAGCCCACTTGATAAACTTGTTGAGCTGCAACACCAACATCGCTCAATATAGGCAGCATGGGATCCATTGCTTGGCTAGAGCCATGCGCGCCATATATTCCAGGCGTCCAGATGCTGCGGTTGATCCAACTGGGATGCCAATTGGCACTAAATTGTCCAAATGGCAGTAGAAATTTACCTGCCGTAATGGTCGTGTTGTCGTTTAAAAAGTAGTGAATATCCGCGTATTCAAGTTCAGTTTCCGTTTCTCCATCTGCATTTAATCCAACCTCAAGCTCAGCTTCTACGTGCATCTTGTCATTTAGACTAAATAAGAAAATCGGCACAAAACGCGCCGAAAACGCATCAGTACCAGCCACATCGGCACTTTCGTATTTTACATCACCGTACCCGACAAAGACGAAACGCTCACTCGATTCAGCCGCGTATAGAGGCTGCGAGATCATAAGCCCAGCGGACAAGATGGTTGCCAGTCGTAGTGTTTTTTTCATTCGCATAGCAGTTTCCAGTATGTACTGTCGTGATTACTAACTTAGGTGTGCGGCAACATAAGCGCCGCTCTAATCTTCTTTGGAATTACGTATACATTAGGAATGCAATGGGGGGGCGGTCATCCGGTGGGATTGAGCGTTTTAACGTGACATACACCTCAATGAAACTATCTGTTTCAATTTCCACAGGCATAAGCCAAGGTGATAGGGCGATAATGGCTAACGATACGTTCGAGTTAGCATTGTCCGAGTAAAAGCAATCAGGGCAATAACACGCTTGTAATGATCCGGTATTCGAACGTTCCGTCGTAGCCTCATCGTCCACGTTATGTGTATAAGCGTGTGCATGAAATCCGACGTCTTCAAATGCATGCGCACTTACTGATACAGAATTGATCAGTAATATGGCAATACAAAATAATGATGTCGTAAATTGTTGCACCCAAATTTCCCCTTTGCTTTTTACAAGTTTAATCCTATAAACCACAGCATAAATGTAATTGATTTGGATCAAATCTTCACAACAATCGGATTACAGTATCATTACAATTCTGTAATCAAATCATTAACTTATTTATCCTTAATGCAAAGTTATCTATTCTCGAACTCGGTTAGTTGACCTCATCTAGATTGCTCTAAAGCAATATGTTTGGGGGGGCTTTTTTTGACTGGGTGAATGGATAACAAGAAATGATGAAGGACAAAGTTGCAGTAATTACCGGTGCAGGTTCAGGCATTGGATTGGCATTAACCAATCAGTTTTTATCAATGGATGATCACACGTTTGTAATTGCAATAGGTCGACAGAGCTCTGAATTGAGAGCGCTTTGTGAAAAGTTTAATGCTCGACTTGTCATCAAGCACATCGATTTCAATCACACAGGGGCAACAAAAAGAATCGAACAGGCGCTCGGGAAATACGAACGCATTGATTATTTAGTGCACTGCGCAGGAAGTGTTATACCGCTGAAACGTATCCACTCAATCGACTATGAAGATTGGTGTGCAACACAAAAAGTGAATAGTGATATCCCGTTTTTAATAACAAAATTATGCCTAAACAAGTTCAAGCATAGCCGTGTACTTTTTTTGACAAGCGATCAACCTGTAACGGCTGTTGAAGGTGCATCAGCATACTGCGTGAGTAAAGCAGCTATACAAATGATGTGTGATTGCTTTAGAAAAGAAATTAGTCATGATATCGCGGCTTTTGCCACAGTGGCCCCAGGGAACGTCGATACGCCGATGCAAAAAAAAATACGAGAGGTATCCAGCGACGTGTTGCCGATGTCAGTGCTTTTAAGAGATATGCATAAAGAAAGCAAACTGCTTCCGCCCCACTTAGTGGCCGAATACCTCTGCCAACTACTAACTCGTATCGACGTTAAGACGTTTGGAGCAACACAGTGGAACGTATTACGAAGCGCAGTTAAAGAGCCGCAACGACCATTGAATGCCAATAGCAATATTTTAACGACAGTGGATAAAGCTTCCTTGCAGTATCTACAAGACAAAATTGATGGCGATGTCTGGGCAACTGGAAGCAAGGAGTATACGTTGCGGCGTCGTGTATTCAATCAAGCCATTTCGCATTTTCCGATTGGGATAGTCGTGCCTCAATCAGAAGCTGATATTGTCAAAATAATCGACTATGCAAACAGGCAAAATTTACAGATTTCTATTAAAGGGGCTGGACATGGTGTAACCGGGGCGGCCGTCATTAATGGTGGGATAGTGATTGATATGTCAACCTTTCAAAGTATAGAACTTTGTGCGGATGGCCAATCAGTTAAAGTCGGTGCCGGCGTTAGAAATCGAGATCTGGATAGATTTTTGTCACATCATAATAAAGTGGTGCCTTTGGGTACCTGCCCGGATGTAGGTGTTGTTGGAGCTACATTAGGCGGCGGTATTGGTTTTTTATCACGTAAATATGGTTTAAGTTGTGACAATGTCTTGGCATTTAACTTGATCAGCGCGGACGGCCAGCAAAGGGTTGTCAGCGCCAGCGAGCATACAGATCTTTTTTGGGCATTACGAGGTGGCGGAGGTGCTCAATTTGGGGTGATCACCGACATAACCTTCAGTTTACACCCTGCACCAGACTCTATTGAAGGTGGGATCATTGAATGGCCAATCCACAAGGCAAATGGGATATTGACACACTATAGCGAAACAGTTTTACAGGGACCGAGAACACAATTTCTGTATGCATACATCGCTCGTTCAACCGCGAAACAAGCAAAAATATCAATTATGGGATTTAGTGATGACCCAGACACTAGCCTGCATGATATTACAAGTTGGGAAACGGATGCTGACATATCCATCACGCACAAACAATACATTGAATGCCAATCCAATAATTATGAGCAAGGGCATGCGTTATACTGGCGCAATGGGATCATTGAGGGCGCACTGACACAAGACTTTATTACAACTGTGTTGCAGTGCTTTCAGTCCTGCCCTGACAATGCAGGAGGCATAATGCTGGATCCGTTATGTGGTGCAATACAAGACGTTGGCGCTCACGAAACCGCATTCATCCATCGCAATGCCTCGTTTGTTTGCAGTATCACCGGCGTAACGCCGCCTGATCAGGTCAATAACGAAGTAACAGAATGGGTTGATCAAACCTACGCGCGATTATCCCCATTTTTTAACGGCCATGCCTACCAAAATTACGACATGGGTAAGGACTTTCCATTGATTGGTTACTATGGTCAGCACACACAACGTTTGATTGCGATAAAACAAAAGTTTGATCCTGAACTTAAATTTGCAGGCTCTCTGCAACGACATTTACAAAAAACTGTATAGCTGATGTAATAGCCTACCAGCGAGAGCTTTTCCAACGAATAACCAAGTTATCAATAAGGATATAAGCAGTGTTAAAATGGATGCTATTGTTTACCCTACTCGTCTCGAACAGTTGTTTTGCAGGCACGGACGATTATGTGCATGCTGACTTCTACAGGGGATTAGCAGGCCTTAAGCAACACGTAGACGAAATTAACCGAGATTTGCTGTTATTGGAAAATGCCACGCTATCCAGTGCTGAGGTCAACCGTCGGCTCGCGCGCATTGAACAAGAAATCGATGCTGTAAAAGCGTTATATGATAAAGCCTACTCTATGCCCCGCACACCGTTAAGCGCATCTGAGCTAGCACAAATAAAGCTATCACTGGATATTCTCGATATGCAAGAAATCCGCTCAAGACTGCAGTCCGACATAACGCAACAACATCAAAGTGTAAAATCGGAGACTCTGCTCGCTTCACGTGACTTTACGAACCAAGCAACACGCAATATGGCGACGAGTGCGTTAACACTTGCAGCCATCCTTGTAGCTGTCATTTCAGCCGTTATCGCATGGATGAATCACGTTCAAAGTAATCGAACCAAAGACGTAAAAGAAAAAGCAAAAGATGATTTGGAGAAACTTAAAGATGCAACTGATCAAGACTTAGTTGAATTAAGGGCGGTAACCCAACGTCAAATTTCAGCGATCACCGAACGACACCAACGCGATATTGATAGACTGACAGATGGGCATCAACAAAAAATAGAGCGTTTGGAGCAAATCAATTTAGAGAAAGTTCAAGATGCGGAAAATGCGTTCGATAAGCTAATGAGTGAAACGGAGACACAAAACGGACTGGTTTTTAAAAACTTGGCTATATCAATTTATCTTCGTCGTTTTTTAATTGAGGACGGTTATGATCGTTTCTTTGATGATTTAAGCGTCACGTCAATCGAAGACAGTACAACTGCACGTTGCGATCCGAGTGTTCTTAGAGAAGTCATCGCGATTCAAGAACATGCGATATCGCGCTTTGAGCGGGTCAAGGACAAGCTAGATGACGCACGAATGCTCTATTTTGAAGCATTATTGGATCTGGCGTTTTATGAAGCAGAAATGACACGTTTCGGTGTATTAAATGATCAAGCCTTAGGGCGAATCAGTGACAGTTTAAACAGTTTTGAAGATAATTTAAGTTTCTGGTTAGCTGAAGAGCGCAGTGAGTACCAAGATCCTGAAAGGCTACCGCGTTTTATTTTCCGCGTAATATGCATGGTTGACAGCTTAATTTTCATACGAGTCTGCGAACTTGAAAAAAACATCTTCACAAAAGAAGCAGCGAAAAAGGAGATGTTGTTTCATACAAGACAACTCTTAGCCGAAAAAGGTATGGCTACTGATGACGCTATCAGTGGAGTTCTTGCGGGGGAACAGTGTGCCAGTCTGTGGAAAAAATATATTGAGTTTCAGACAGAACGTCCAAAATTATTCGAACGCTAGCGGTAGTCTGGGTTTGTTGGAACCAAAAGCATAACGGATCTCCTCGTCTGTAATATTGTTGTTGCATTGACAGTCATTACCCTCAAAGTATATCGACAGTACTACTAATACGCAAGCATATGTCGCGTTGTACCCGTTAACGTAACGAACAAGTTCCCAGTAATGACAATATCACAGCTCTGCACTGAAAGTCTTTTTGTGCATGCCACTGGCAATGCTAAATGGCGTTAGCCAACCACTACGTAAATAGCTCCTAAAATGGCAAAAAATATCGGCTGATGTAACACATATACCGCTAAACTATGGCGTCCTAGAAATGTAATTTTTGTTGATAATTTAAGCGAAGCACCGGGGTCTAATCCCTTTTCAAAAAGATGACCTAAGCCAATACCCAACAAAACAACACCTGTCCATGGGAAAAGTGCCACGTAATCGTTGGGCGATGGCGGCAGCCCAAGCTCCCAAAAGTTAAAAGGCCATTTGCTCGTAACCACACCCGTTAGAAATAACACAACAGTAAATACGCCAACAGTGGCCGCAATTGCCGGATAGCGAACAAGCGGCAAGCATAAAATACTGGCAACTGCGACAAAGTGTAAAACACCAAAATAAATCCAATTGTTATGGAAAAAGGTGTAGGTGAAAAGCGATATGATTAACGCCCATATCACTATCCACACAATACGTTTAGCAAAGGATTTGAAATCAACCCGTTGGCGATGCGCAAATACCAACGATGCTCCCACGCTCAGGAAAAAAAGCGTTAAGATGACATAGCGAAATTCTTTCCATCCTTTACCATTTGGCACATTCCAATCAACCCAGCCAAAAAAGCGCAGGTCGTACGCAAAATGAAAAATCACCATCAGTACAATTGCAATGGTACGTATGATGTCTATCGTTACGTTACGAGTACCGGCCATTCTTTATTCGCCTAATGATGGTCATGCGGTCGTTTATCGCGCGTAGAAGAATGTGAATGGATGACTTTCCAACCCGAATTCGTGCGCTTGAACAAGTATGTTTGATACCCGTTTTTATCAAAGGTTTCGCTTGATCTTCGAACTTCACCAGACACATTGATAGTTGTGATCGCCCATGCCATGTCATCATCTATCGAAATATCCATATCCAAAATATCGATGGTAAGGCGCGAGAGTACTTCTTTTTCCGGCTCTACGTGATTTTCGACAAGATCCTTTAATCCCTTATTCTGCCCTCCTGACTCAATGTATCGGGCACCTGTATGATCGAGATAATGCTGATAAAAAGGGCGACCATTGCCAGACTCCCATCCCTTCTCAATTGCTATGATTATTTTTTCAATCGCCGTTTTGTCTGCGTCTACTTGCGCTGCATATACGCCCTGCACGGCACTAGTCAACAGCATTATTAATGTTGCTCGGATGAATAACGTCATTTTTATTTGTCCTATAAAGTAAGTAGTTAGTGGGACCAATGGATGTGACTTATCACCCAATTGCCATCGATACGCTTAAGTACCAGAGTTTCATTGCCTTGTTTATCAATTTGCTTATCTTTGTATAAGCCCACAGTGTGACTTCTTGAAATTGAGACTGCCGTATCCCCATAAACATGAACATAGTGCTCAATGGTTGCGGTTTTAACCGAAGAAGAAAATCGCATATCAGCTTGCAAATGATGCTTGCGATACTCTTCAGCACTGCGTTCTATGCGTGCCCCTTCTAAGATAATGACATTGGGAGATAGCGCGCTCATAACGCTTTCCGCTTGTCCTTTGGCTAACGCTTCGTGAAATGAGAGTACAGTGCGTCCCGCTTCAGTTTGTAAACCACTAAACTTCGTTGCTTTGAGCTCGCTTCCTGTAGATGGCTCATGAGCAAATACACAAAACGAAAGCAACGATGTAGACAAAAGAGCAATTAAAAAATAGTTATTTTTCATGTAGATCCTTAGTTAAGATTGAGGGCCAAGCACCGTAGTCAACACGGCGGTGATCACAAAAATGCATAGCCCAAGGACCATTTCAATTTGGATCGAACGGCGCAAGACCATCGCAGCGTTACCGTGAGTTAACAGCCTGGGAGTTAATTTAAATTTATGCCATGCAGCGAGCAGCAGGATTGCTGTGACAAAGGTCAGCTTTATCAGCAGGCTGAGCCCGTAAGTTTGATTGAGTAAATTACTCACAGTACCGATGAGTTCCCACGCAAGGAGCGCACCAACAAGGAGCAACAAGCACACTAGCCCAATAGCAAGATGGCCAAAATGGCGCATGAGCATATTTAACACTACAGGGGATAGATGCTTACAAGCATCAGATAAGGGCCAAAGTGCGCCTATCCAACTAAGTGCAATGACCACATGCACCGCCAAGGCATAGCCATATAAACTATCCAGTTGTACAGTGTGACCGGAGAGCATAAAAGTATAGCCAACGCTCCCCCATTGAATAATTGCAACAATGAGTGTCACATATGCATTAGGTGTTATTTTGCGAGCGAGTTGCCAATAAACCATCCCACAGAATACTAAGCCGACGATAAACACACACAACCGACTGAGCGCGACGGTTCCTAGTGCAGACTGTGCAACCATATTTTGCATGACAGTATCAAACATGCCGGTGAATCCGCTTTGAGACAGAGCCCCCACTTGGAAAAAGAAATCCAATATCGTCGCCAATAAGCCGATTAACGCCAACAGGGTCATATAGTTCAAAATATATGATTGCCAAAGAAGTCTGGTCTGGGACGGCCTATCCTGAATAAAAGGCATCATAAGAAAGAGCAGAAAACCACCCATTAGCCCCGACAGCCCGAGATAGACCAAAAGCTTACTGGATAGAATTAATGCTTCCCATATTGGCATGTTGAAATATCCTCTTTAGTGGTTCTTGTGTTGGCTGTGGGATTTCTTGTCTTTTTGCATAGACATATTGCCGTGTACCATAAATGTGAATGAGCCCTCCATTTTGTGCCCGTCCTCGCCCAGTAACATCCACTGTGCGGTATAGTTGCCTGGGGACAATACGGGCAATTCATAATCAAATGAGGTACTCGGTTCCATTGTTGGTATAAATCCAAACGAGACAGGTTCACTGTTTTGACTGTTCAAACTTAATTTGGCTAAACGAACGGGCTCCGTAAAAGAAACGGATAACTGCGGTGGTGATGACATTAACATCGCGTTGTTTTTCGGTATTGATGCGTTCATCGATGTGTGCGCAGAAATACTTGTACTCATGAGCACAGTGGTAAGTAAGAGAGTTGATAGTAGTGTTTTCATAAGTAAACCTCGATAGTTTTAAGTAGTGGTAAAGGGTGAAAATGAATCGATTTGTATTGCACGTTCATTGACGGAATAACGGGTTAATAAACTGGACACGTCTTTCATCATGGCGGGATGCCCACAAACAAAAAATAAACAACGGTCGAGAGCACGATGGGCGGATAAAAATGCATCAAGGGGCTTTTGAACATAACCTGTTTGTCCGCACCAAATAGAGGATGTGTTTGACACGATAGGCTGATAGGTGAAATTGGCGTGCTGTGATCCAACCACTTTCAGCCAGCAATGGTTCGCCAGTTCAACGGGGTGTTTCGCGCCGTAAAATAGGGTTATTGGTGCAGTCGCGCGCATCCCAAATATGAGTTCATCAATTAACGCTTTTAAAGGTGCTATTCCTGATCCTCCGCCTATCAAAATGATATCTCGCTTTGATAGATCAACAGGTAAATTAAACCCGCCCTCAGGAGCGCCCAAGTTCACAACAGTGCCAACGTTCAAATTAGCTAGATGAAAAGAACCAATCCCCGGTCTTTGGTTTGGTGAGTGCGCAGGTTGCATCTTTATATTAAATGTAAGAACACCAGAACCATCATTTCGATTAGCAATTGAATAGTGCCTTACGGTCTTTGGATGGAAAAAGGTTTTTGGTTCACAACATGGCCAATAACGCTGAAAACGTTTTGGTAAGTGTTCTGGAAAGGCCAGCGATTGACCTTCCTTTATCGTGAAGTGAACGAAGCTACCAGGTTTAAAATCCAGAGCCTCTGTCCCTTGATATTGAAATCGTAGTTCTTTGATAAAGGGTGTAATGAAGGTGTTTGAAATCAATTCAAAAGATAGTGTAGAACGTTTTGAACATTCAACTAGTTCAACAGCACGATTTAATTCGCTGCGTTGTTGACAAGCTAATCGATAACCTGACGCCAACCTTTCTGGAGACAGTCGGTAATGCTCTGCAACAGAAATGGAAGCCGATGGATTAAGAAGGACGACACATTGGCCGCACGTCCCCCCTCCTCCACACACCGACTCAATAGCAATAGCACTGCGTTGCAAACTATCCAGAAGCGAATCATTCGCGCTAGCTGTAACGCATTGCGTATGACCTTGCGGATCTCGTACCACTAATTTGTGCTTGCTATGGGACCAACCAATCTGCATTTGTTTGTTTTTAATTCGGCTGACTAACCAAGTAATTCCAGTGATGCTCAATAGCACGGTGAGCAACGCAAGCAGCTTGATCCACCAGTGATCAAAAGAGCCGGTCCTCTCATAATCCATAAAATGCAATAGCATCAATACGTTTATCCACTCCTTATTCTCATCTATTACTCCAGCTATTTCGCCCGTAGATGCACGGATATAAATGTGCGTTTTTTCAGTATCAGATAAACGTATATGCCAAACCGATTGCCGCTCTTTGGGTAGGTGCTCTATTGGGGGGAAAACAAGGCGTATGTCTTTAATAGGCGACGTTAAATGGAACTGACTACTGACAAGATCACGAATATCACTTTCTGTTAACTGAATATTCTGTCCAGTCACCGCATCAATGAGTTGATAATGTCTCTCATTGGTATGTCGAGCATATTGCGTCAAGAGCTTGTAAGCCGGATTACCCATAAGACTAATCAGCTCTATCGTTAATGTACCGGGCAAACGTGAAAGCACAGACTCTACTGGTAATAAGTTTACTGGCGAAACACTATTGACGATGGGATCACTGGCGGCTCTGTTGAGCGGCTTGCTATGCTCAGCCTGCCCCAACAAAAATCCGGTAGTAAGCCAAATCATTAATTGTGAAAACACAATTAATGCGAAGTACTTATGAATGATGCGCGCGTACATACTAATCGATGACCTTTCGCGATGCTGACCAAGAGCGCGGAAGCAATATCAAACCAGCGAGACAGGCAAACAACCCTGCGGCAGTCATGCTCACCAATAGTGCGTTACTGATATCCTCACCATCTTGGTAATCCATTATGTGGATGCGCCAAAGCCAATCAAACACGTACCAAGGCGCATGCCGAATGTATTCCACTGTACCCAAGTCTTGGCTGATATAGAGTATGGGTGCAAATAAACCTTTAAATTCGACTCGCCATAATGGACGCCCTCGCGCCCCGACTGCGGTATCTTCATCGGTTTTATGCAGCAATGTGACAGTCTCAACGTCATACGGTTGGTTTACTCGCGATATTGCGATGGCGGCAGCCTGTTTATCTGACAGCGGCTTCACAATGTCTCCGGATAAACCACTGACCAAAATAGATTTACCTCCTTGCATTAATTGATAAACAGGCTCTCCTCTTAAGGTCGTTAATACGATTGATGTCGCGCCTGGAACCCGGCTAAGTGCATCCTCAAAGCCAATATCTAACCTTGGTGATGATGAAAGTTTAGATGGCGCTTTAAGGAAGTGATCGCCATGAATATAGTGAATATCAAACCACACCATATAGAGTCCACTCAACGCCCACAACAGCATCTGCCCGCCGACTACCAACATCAGATAACCATGTAATCGACGAGCAATACGGCTCATGACTACGCGACACTCATTGATTTGAGCTGCTGCTTTCGCCATATCAAATAGATAGCGGGCAGAATAAGTAGCGTTAATAAAATGGCACTCACCATCCCGCCAACCATTGGCGCAGCGATGCGACTCATAACTTCAGACCCCGTACCTGAACCATACAACACAGGTAATAAGCCAAAAATTATGGTTGCTGTCGTCATCATGACGGGTCGAACGCGCAAACCAGCACCATGAAGTACGGCTTCAGTTAGCATGCCAACAGTAGGTTTAATACCCTCTGATTTGCATTTGTCGATTAGCGCTTGATACTCTTGATTTAAATACACCAGCATAATGACACCAATTTCTACAGCGACACCGGCTAACGCAATAAAACCCACCCCTACGGCAACTGAAAAGTTAAACCCCTCTAAGTACATCAGCCAGATACTGCCAACCATTGATAGCGGCAATGTACCCATAATAATGGCCACTTCTATAAAATTGCGAAAGTTGAGATATAACAGGATCACAATAATGGCTAAAGTCAAAGGAACCACGTAGGTTAATTTCTCTTTTGCCCGTAACATATACTCATATTGTCCAGACCATGTTATCGAGTAACCAGCTGGCAACACTAACTGCTCGCTCACTATTTGCTGAGCACTAACGACATATGATCCAATATCAACACCATCAATATCGACATACACCCAACCATTAAGTCGCGCATTCTCACTCTTAATGCCAGGAGGGCCATCTTCAATATACACATCAGCCACATCAGCTAACGCAATCCGTTTACCTTGTGGTGTAACAATGGGCAGTAAAGCCAATGATTCCGGTGACGAACGATAGGACTGTGGATAACGAATATTTACAGGATAGCGCTCTAACCCTTCGACGCTTTGCGTGACATTCATTCCACCGATAGCGCTGGATACCACCTGTTGCACGTCGGCAATGTTCAGACCATATCGCGCTGCCTTTTCGCGCTGAATATCAACTTTGACATAGCGCCCGCCTGCGACACGCTCTGAATAAACCGATGCTGTTCCCTCAACATCTGACAGTATCATTTCAATTTGCTGACCTATTTTTTGGATTTCCATGAGATCCGGACCTCCAATCTTTATCCCAACCGGTGTTTTAATACCAGTAGCCAACATGTCAATCCGTGTTTTGATAGGCATAACCCATGCATTGGTTAGTCCTGGCAAATTGACTACAGAATCAAACTCCTTGATGAGATCTTGTGTGGTCATGCCTTCACGCCACTGATCTTGAGGTTTCAATTGAATAAATGTTTCAATCATTGTAAGGGGCGCCGGGTCTGTCGCAGTATCTGCACGACCAACCTTACCAAATACGGTATCAACTTCGGGCACGGTCTTTATGAGTTTATTGGTTTGTTGCAACAATTCACGCGCTTTACCAATCGAGATCCCGGCATACGTTGTCGGCATGTACATCAAGTCACCTTCATCAAGCGGTGGGATAAACTCGCTACCAATTTTATTGATAGGCCAAAGTCCAATTGCCAACACAATAACCGCAATGAGCATGGTGATTTTTGGGAAACGCAATACCGTTCTTAATGTTGGCATATAGAGAAACGTTAAGAAGCGATTCACGGGGTTTTTATGCTCTGCGAGTACTTTACCGCGTACAAAATACCCCATTAGTACTGGTACAAGTGTAATCGCCAGCGCAGCGGATGCTGCCATCGCGTATGTTTTGGTAAAAGCAAGCGGTGAGAACATCCGCCCTTCTTGTGCTTCCAGCGTGAAAACGGGCACAAAACTTACGGTGATAATGAGCAAGCTGAAAAACAATGCTGGCCCGACTTCAGACGCGGAATCTATGACCACTTGCCAGCGGTTTTCTTTTGTCAGGGGAGTACGTTCCATATGCTTGTGCATGTTTTCTATCATGACTATTGCCCCATCGCTCATTGCGCCAATAGCGATGGCAATTCCTCCCAACGACATAATATTGGCATTGATGCCTTGCATGTACATCACAATGATTGCGGTAATGATACCAACGGGGATACTGATGATTGCAACTAGAGATGAACGTACGTGAAACAAAAACGCAATACACACTAGTGCAACAACAATGAACTCTTCGACGAGCTTAGAAGCTAAGTTATCTACTGCCCTTTCAATCAATGCTGAACGGTCATAAACCGTGATAATTTCAACGCCCTCGGGTAATCCCTTTTTAAGGTCTTCGAGTTTAGCTTTAACACCGTCAATGGTTTTTTGGGCATTTTCTCCAAATCGCATGATAACAATACCGCCAACCGTTTCACCTTCACCATTGAGTTCTGCCACTCCCCTTCGCATTTGAGGACCTAACTGAACATCAGCAATATCTCTAATCAATAACGGCGTACCGTTTTCGTTGACACCCAATGGGATCGTTTCGATATCTTGCTTGCTTGAAATATAACCTGTCGCCCTGACCATATATTCGGCCTCGGCCATTTCGATAACGGATGCACCAACTTCTTGGTTACCTCGTTTAATTGCCATTTGGATATGTGATAGCGGGATCCCATACGCTCGCAACTTTTCAGGATCAACCTTGACTTGATACTGCTTTACCATTCCGCCCAACGCGGATACTTCAGACACTCCCGGTACGGTTTGCAGTTCGTATTTGAGGAACCAATCCTGCAAGCTCCGAAGTTGTGATATGTCGTTTTTACCGGTGCGATCTACGAGTGCATACAAGTACACCCAGCCCACACCAGTCGCGTCAGGACCTAATTGTGGTCGAGCATTTTCAGGTAGATTTGGCGCTACCTGTGACAGGTACTCCAGCACGCGACTTCGAGCCCAGTATAAGTCTGTACTGTCATCAAATATGATGTAAACATATGAATCACCAAAAAAAGAATATCCTCTTACTGTTTTAGCACCGGGCACTGACAGCATTGCAGTTGTCAACGGATACGTAACCTGATCTTCGACCACTTGAGGGGCTTGCCCCGGGTAACTGGTTTTAATGATGACCTGAACATCAGACAAGTCTGGTAACGCATCGATAGGCGTATTTTTTAGCGTGAAAAGGCCGCCACCAACGATAATTAAGGTTGTCAGCAACACGAAAAAACGGTTAGAGACTGACCAGCGAATAATAGCTTCAATCATTCGTGTGCCCCTCCATGGTTGCTATGATCCATAGCAGCATCGTGGTTTTCCGACTCAACGTTTACCATCTTAAAGCTATCTTCGGCGACCTCAAACGTAAAAGTGATCTGATCGCCCACCTTAAATTGCTTGATGTCTATTACATCGTCAATGCTGAAGTCTAGTGTTGCGGCCGGTCTATCCCACTTTGGTATTGCATCGCGTGAGATATTGACCACACGAGCCTCTAAATCGATGGTGTTAATCGTGCCTGTAACCGTTGCCGACTGGGTAGATTCATCATTAGATGATTTCACATGGATGGTTGTGATCAGGTAATCGCTATCGCCAGACTTGGTGATTTCCACATGTAGTGTCATGCCCGCTTCAATCTGTGATAAATCGATATTTTCAGAAATAAAGAAATCCATTGTCATCGCTGGCCATTCCCATTCTTCGATTGCACCGTGATCAAGATTGAGCATATTGTGTGAAGCCATAACCGAATTGACCGATGCCTCTATCCATACACTCTCTCCACTTGCCCCTTGTGTATCAGCTTCATCAATAACATGGACGGTCGTGACTACATACTGACCATCGTTTTCCTTCCTGATTTCAATGTGTGTGAGCATCCCCTCTTTGAGATTTTTTAGGTCTACATGGTTAGCGACCGTGAAATCCATTGTCATCTCTGGCCAATCCCATTCATTGATAGCGCCATGATTGACGGTAATCATATTGTGTGATGGCATAACATCAGTGATAGTGGCTTGCGTAAAAACTGATGAAGGCATTTCATCGGGCCCTTCTATCCGTTTAAAATCTGAACTAATACTGCTCTCTGAATCGAGTAAAAAGTGTGCCGACGTGACAATCTGGTCACCGTCAACAAGTCCTGTTGTAATTTCAGTGAAGTCATCTACTACTCGACCAACGTCCACGGCTATAGACTTGAATTGTCCATCGCCAAAGGCTAAAACGACACGATTTTGCGTACCTGTTCTAATAACAGCTTCTGATGGTACGAGAACATTGGCTGTGTCAAAGTCTGAATGTATCGTCACCTGAGCGAACATATTTGGTTTAAGCGCGTAATCTTCATTTTTGAAACGTAATCGAACGCGCAGGGTACGTGTGCTTTGTTCAAGTGTTGGATAAACGTAATCAACCTCACCTTCCCATTCTTTTCCTGGCAAAAATTCTGACGTCATTGTGACAGGAAGGCCAACAGTGACTTGTGCAGATTGCCTTTCAAAGATTTCAGCATCAACCCACACCTCGTCCAATGCACCAATTGACATAAGCGTAGTGCCTGGTTTGATAAAGAAACCTTCACGGATATTTAAGTTGTCAACAAACCCGGTTTGAGGTGCTGAAAACGTGATTGTTTGACGCACTTTTTTAGTCGACATTAATGACTGGATCGCTTCACTTGGCATCTGTAACGCGTCTAATCGCGAACGTGCAGCAGCAATCAAATCGTCATTACCGCGACGCATTGCTATTAAAAGTTCCTCCTGTGCATTTACCAACTCAGGAGAATAGAGTGAATACAATGGGTCGCCTTTTTTGACGTACTCACCGGTTGCTTTGACGTGCAGTCTATCGACCCACCCTTCGACACGAGGGTGTATGTGTATCAAGGTGTCTTCATTGTATTGGACATACCCCACTGTTCGAATAGGCACATGCAATGAACGGCGTTGCACAGCTGCTGTTCTGACACCCAAATTATTCACGACATTAGGAGATATTTTGATCGTTCCAGGACCTTCGTCACCACCTGTGCTGTCTTCAAATACAGGAATCAGATCCATCCCCATAGGAGACTTACCAGGCTCATCACGGCGATAATTTGGGTCCATAGGGGCTACCCAATAAAGTGGCTGGTTTTCATCACTTTGTGCTGATTCAACGTTCGTTGAACCAGAGGTGAGCAGGAACGTGTAGACCAACGCAGTCATTACACCGCCGATAACTCCCCCTAAAACAATTGCTTTAGTGTTGTTCATTATTGCTCTCCGGATTGAGTCTTGGAAATACCAGCGGGGGTATTGAAGTAGTAATTAAGTCGAATGTTTGTTTTAAAGAGATCCACATCTATATCAAGTGCATCAATACGTGCATTCAAATCTGCGATACGCGCTCGGACAACTTCTGCGAAATCGCCGTCATCATTGGTATAGGCATTCAAAGACGCTTCCGCTTGTTCTCGCATTTGCTTTAACAACTCCTCTTTATATAAAAGTTGCCTGTCAGTCAGGCGCTGGCGTTCAGCATAAAGTGACTGGATTGCTGACATCATTTCTCGCAGCGCGAGAAGCTTGTCGGTTTTTATCGCTTCAGATTGACTAACGGCTGCGGCGACTTCTTGGTCTTGACGGTTTTGAGTAAATATAGGCAAATCAAAACTGACGCCAACGGACAAGAAATCTGCTCGACTAGAGCCCCCGGGGGTGTCATCTCTAAATGCATAGCTGGCATTAACCCCCCATTGTGGTTTGTACTTTTCCCTAGCGAGTTCAACTCCAGTTTTACTTGCTTGTATCCGTTGATTGATGGATAAAATGTAAGGGTGCTCCGCAAGCAGAGTTGCGAGTTCTTGCTGATTTCTATTTTTCACTAGTGTTAACGTGTTTTCAGATACGTCGGTAATGGCCGGTAATGCATTGGGCAACTGAAAAACAGTAAACGCGTTAAAACCAAGTTGGCGCATAGACTGTTCGCTTTTTAGGAGCCATTCCAGAAGTTTTCCGGTTGCTCTTTCTTCCAATGCTTGTAACTTAGTTAACCGATCTTCTAACCGAGTCAATTCAAGCTTTGCTCTAATGATGTCTTGTTGTCTTACACGCCCGACAGCAGAGGCATAATTGGCTTTGGCAATATCGCTAAGTTGCTCAAACAACGCTCTATCTTGATGGATTAATGTTATGCTCTGTTGCGCGCGATAAATTTCCAACCAAATGTCAGATACCTGAACACGGGTGCGAGCGACGCGATCTATACGCATCAGTGGGTGCTCAGCAGCCTGCTCCCGTAATTGACGAGACCGAATATCTAATGAATCGCCTCTTGGGAACATCTGCGAAACTCCGGCCTTAAGCTGCGTCATGGGTTCCTGATCAAATGCAAACCCATCCGTTGGTAAGTTTGCCAGTCCAATATTGACCACCGGATCCGGCAAACTCGAAGCGGCTATGCTACTTGATACAATCGCTTGTTCACGATACTCACTGCCCACGAGCCAAGGGTCGTTATCAATTGCGATTTCAACAGCCTGCTCCAATTTGAGGACTCGTTCAGTTTGGCTTTGAGCTAAACCCGCGTTCAAAAGAGTCATCAGCGCAATTACATAGTATGAAGACCGAGTCATCAAAACTGCTCCTCATAAGTCTTAACTTCAACGTAGGTCGTTGCACTACCATCTTCATTTAATTGCAACACAATGTACGGACGAAATTGGTCGCCGACTTCCATCCCGGGTGACCCAATTGGCATCGCAGGAACACTCAACCCTATCGCCCCTTCAGGTGTACTTTCTAGAAATTGCTGAATGAATTTTGCTGGTACATGTCCTTCAAAAACCAAGCCGTCTGCAGACAATGCCGTATGACACGAACGATAATTGGGTGCTACGCCATATTTATCCTTAATACGAGACATCATGGTGACGTTCGTAACATCCGTTTCAAAACCATGCTCTTTAACGTGTTTCACCCATTTTTGGCAACACTTGCAAGATCGGCTTTTATAAATTTCCAACGAAATTTTTGGGGCATCAGACACTACATCTGAATCATTGTTCACTTGTGTAGCGTCGGAACAGGCTGATAAAAACAGCACAAAAATAGGCGCTATCCACAACGTGCGTCGTGTAATAATTTTCATAATGAATCTCTCATTTTATTTTTTACAAGTCGCTTGTGACTCATTTCGTCGGCCAAGCGATATCATGTCCGAATCGTAAACGGACTTATCCTGCTTAGATGAGAGAGTATTTAGGAGGGCGCTGCAATGCAGCAATGAAGACTTGGTGTAGATTGGAGTTGTGTGACTGAATGCTCAGCGACACGTTTTCTTGAGACGAGTTGTAATGCCGAGAGGGCAATCCGATGTGAAACATAGCCATAGGACAGCAGCAGTCTTGGTTGCAGCAACTGTTCGTATCATCACTTTGAGAATGATCCATCATAGGGTGCGAACTATGATCCATCTCAGCAGTCATCTCGTCATTACATGGCATCTGCGAAAGAGCAAATGATGCCCCCACTTGCACGCCGAGCAGTGCGATAATAATAAACATGTTGACGAAGGCGCTTTTCACGTTTCTGCCATTCCTTGCTGTTTACAAACTATGGTGGTTAATATATGAATAATTGTGACGATTGTAGCACCCAACCCTTTCAATTAGATTACCCTCACATTACAATTTAGTAAGAATCAACCGAAAAGGAATACTTGTTTTTAAAAAGTCATGGATCCGCTGCATAATAAGCGTTCAAGGAGCTAACATCTTCTTCGTACATAGCATAATACTTAATAAACAATGACGAACATTCACCGCCATGAATTCAGTGTTTATTTCGCTTTGAAGAACCTGTTGAAATCAAAAGGAATTAATCGGGTTAGTATAAAATAACGCAGACAGGACTTTACATGAAAATCTTAGTCGTCGAAGACGAAGTAAAAACAGGTGACTATATAAAACAAGGCCTGATCGAGTCTGGCTTTGTGGTTGAATTAATTCGCACAGGCCTCGATGGCCATCATAAAGCAATGATAGGCGAATATGAATTAATTATCTTGGACGTCATGCTCCCTGATATTGATGGTTGGAAAATATTGTCATCGTTGCGCGAAGCTAATAATCATACACCTGTTCTTTTCCTCACGGCCCGCGACCACGTCAACGACCGAGTCAAAGGCCTAGAGCTCGGTGCCGATGATTACTTAGTGAAGCCATTTGCGTTTGCAGAGTTACTTGCAAGGGTGCGCACTCTAATACGCCGCGGCACATCAGTTCCTAACAACACGATACATATAGCCGATTTAGAGCTTGATATCCCCTCACGTATTGCAACTCGCAACGGGCGAACTATCAACCTAACGACCAAGGAGTTTACCTTACTAGAGTTAATGGTAAGGCGGCAAGGTGAAGTGTTACCGCGTTCACTGATTGCCTCACAAGTGTGGGATATGAATTTTGATAGCGACACCAATGTAATCGATGTCGCTATCCGTCGTCTTAGAGCAAAAATCGATGATAACTTCTCACCAAAGCTCATTCAAACTGTCCGCGGAATGGGCTATAAAATGTGTATTCATGAAAATTAAGAACATTTTGAAACGACCAAGTTCTCTCGCCTTTCGCGTTACGGTGATCGTTGGGATTACAATCTTTGTGTGCCTGACATTCATAAGCCTGATGGTGCAACAGTCTATCGCCCAGCATTTTGCCGAGCAAGACGCGGATGAACTCAATGAAGTATTTCTAGCCGTCAAAAAAAAACTCCATGTGGCATACCATGAAGGTGTTTCACCCTCTAGTATATTGTTCCAAGCTGTCTCGGGACATCATGGTGTCTACTTCTTGGTCAAAAATGAAGCCCAAGAGATTATCTTTAGCAGCGAGAGTGCGGCCCTAGAAAAATATCCTGGAGATACTTATGAAATTGAGCATATTTCTCCATCGCATTTAAGCCTCTTTTTCGACGGTGAACACATGCTGCGGGCCACTGGAATAATAGTGCCTATTGACGCCACTCAAATGCAATACCAAGTCATTGTTGCCTCGAACATGGATTTTCATATGAACTATATGGAGGCATTTGAGAAAACACTTTGGGGAATCATTGTACTGTCCGGTGCTATTACTATCTTGGTCGCTCGATTTGCTGTTTACCGTGGACACTCTCCACTAAGACGTCTGAGTCGAAAAATTGGTTCAATTACAGCGGATAAATTGGATATACGATTGGATCCTAATGAAGTGCCAGTGGAACTTGCCAATCTCGTTGGATCTTTTAACGCGATGATAGAAAGGCTTGAAAGTGGGTTTGAGCAGTTGTCGCATTTTTCTGCTGACATAGCGCACGAGCTAAGAACCCCGATCACTAATCTTACGACTCAGGCTCAAGTGATATTAAATAAACCCCGCTCAACGGATGAATACATCGAAATTTTGTATTCAAATCTGGAAGAGTACGAGCGTATGACCAAAATGGTGAGTGATATGTTGTTACTGGCACAAACTGAACATGGTCTAATTAAGCCGAGAGCTGAACTGATTGACTGTGGTAAAGAGATAGGCGAGCTAGTAGAATATTTCGAGCTATTAGCGCACGAAAAACATATAAGTATAATACGCATGGGCAATAACATAAAACTGATGTGCGATAAGTCGATGTTTCGACAAGCATTAAGTAACTTGTTATCGAATGCTATTCGATATGCTCCAGAAAATGCAAATGTGACTGTGTCTATGAAATCACGGGATGGGGAAGCACACATTTCTATTTCAAATCCTAGTAATATAATCCCTGAAACTCAACTTTCCCGCCTATTCGATCGCTTCTATCGCGCAGACCCATCTCGCAAACGCGATGGCCAAGGGGCTGGATTAGGATTGACCATTGCTCGTTCTGTCCTCGAAGTAAATGATGCGTCCATTCGAGTTGAATCAAGCGAACATGAAACAACGTTCACGGTCGTATTTACTTTGAATAGCTGACGCCTCGAATGCACGACAGCGTGAGTTTGAGGCGTCAATCAAATTAGAAAGTATAAACCCCTTTTAAGTAATAAAATCCACTATTAATACCAATTGGTGACGTTGTTGGATACTTTGAACCAGCGACTTCGGTATCATGCAGAAGATATTCATCAGGGAAATTATCCAACCCATCACGAGCGCTTAGTGATACTTTCAACGCATCATTAACATGATAACCAATCTCGGAGTCGACAGTGTATTCTGCCCCCACTTCTTAAATAGGCAAGCCAGCATCAATGTGGTCTCCAAAAATTTCACCATAATAATTGAGCGAGTTAATACTCGCCAATCCCCACTGGTATGGTTTCTATCAGACTGAAGCGGAGTAGCGCCTTTCTAGATTACAATTAGATCAGGAGGTGGTAACGGCGGCCGATCGACCAATCCCGTAAGGCCAAAAGCCCTTGTGACATTTATTACATTGAAAATAAGAAATTTAGGAGCAGCAAACGTGCTAATCATAAAATATGACTGTATAAAGTTATATTTAAATAAATTACATAAAGAACAAGAATATGAAGCGGCTAACGAAGTAGCGAAATCTAACTTTAAAAAACTCTCGAATTCTTTACCGCTTAAGCTAAAGCAAAAGGAAGCCAAAAATAGCAAGGCGAATTACCAAAGCTAAAATGCCGAATTTGAAATAGCTAAGGAAGCTATATTAGTTCATGGACGAGTTATATTCATACAAATAATCGTCTTAACTAAACAAACTTTCGATCAAATCATCT
>NZ_BAEP01000025.1 GCF_000315015.1 Paraglaciecola mesophila KMM 241
AGTGGAACTTAATTTGGTTGAGCGACGCGCGCACCCTAGTGATAAGCGCTGCAAATGCCTGTGGTTTACTGAAGCAGGCAATGAGCAACTGCAAACGTTAGAAGGGTTCGTGGGGAAAGTGCGCAGTGAGCTAACCGAAGGGATCACAGATGAAGAGCTTGATGGAATGTTTAACGTATTGAAAAAAATTGAAAGTAACGCCTGTGCTTTGCTGGATAAGCCAACAGAGGGAGGAAACTAACCATGGCACCTGATCAAATGTTTAAGCGCTGGGTACATATTGCCCTCGCTGTGTTTGCTTTATCGTTTGCATATTTTTTAGCGGCAGATTTATGGATGCCCGTTAGCACTCAGTCTAGGGTGTTGCACCCTGTGGTGAATATTTCGTCCAAGGTTAGCGGCCAGGTTAGCAGTGTATTGGTTGAAAATAATCAGCAAGTCAAAGCGGGACAGGTGCTATTTAGTTTAGATAAGCGCCCCTACGAAATTGCGGTAGATAAGGCTAAATTGGCAGTGGAAAGTGCCAGCCAAACTAACTTACAACTTGATGCGTCTATTGCGGCAGCCGAAGCGCAGGCTTTAGCATCAAAGGCTGACGTCGACGAGCTAAAACTGGAAGTGGAGCGTGTGGAAAGTTTAATTAAGTCCAATACGGTTTCACGTCAGTTATACGATCAAACTAAGGCCAACTATCGTGCGGCTCTGGCTCAAGTTGAGGCTGCCCAGGCTGACGTCGTTAAGTATCGCGCTCAACGCGGTAAAGATGGCAATGACAACTTGCTGCTCCGCCAAGCCGAAAATACGCGGCAAAATGCTGAACTGCAGCTGAATTACGCCGATGTGCGCTCACAAGTAACAGGGCGGGTGACAAACCTACAGTTGCAACCTGGGAATTACGCTCAAGCTGGCTCAAGTGTTGCGGCGGTCGTGGTCGAAAAAGGTGACATTGTTGCTGATTTTCGAGAAAAATCGTTAAGTCATGTGCAAATTGGCGATCTCGCATCCATTGTATTTGATGCTCACCCTGGGCATGTTTTTGACGGTCAAGTGTCAGCTATTGATGCTGGGGTAAAAGACGGTCAGATAAGTGCTGATGGTTCATTGGCTAACCCTGAAAACTCAGATCGTTGGGTACGTGACGCCCAGTATATGCGCACGCATATTACGTTACTTGAAGCGCCTGATCTGCTTAAGTCATTGCCCTCTGGAGCGCGGGCGACTGTGCAGCTGCATCCCGTGGGTGGCTTAGCCAGTTGGTTGGGATCAGTGCAAGCTCACGTGATCAGCATCATTCACTACATATACTAGGTTGAGCTGATGTCAAAATCGTTGCTAAGATTACCGTTTATTCGCAAAGGGAGCGTCAGTAGGCCAGCGCACCGGGCGTTGACAGCCAACGAAGTGCGCCAGTGTTTGCGAGTGGCCTTTGGCGCGACACTTGGCTTTACCGTCAGCAAAATAATGGGCTGGAATTACGGTACTTTTTTTACGGTGTATCCCATGCTGCTACTGGGTTTAGTACCGATTTTAAACAGTCACATTATTCGCCAGTTTCTGGCTAATGCGGCTCTGGTCACTACCTTTGTATTCGTGGTGCAAGGGATGTTTGGCGATCAACCTATTCCCATGACGATTGCGGTTGTGATGATCTTCGCCTTTATGTTTCGGTGCATGTCTAACGGGGCTAATTTTTTGTTCGGCGCTGTGGGAATGGTGGGTTTATCAATGCAGCTACATTTTGCCAGTTACAGCAGCGCATCAGTGAGTGATTTGGTGATGTCGAATGTGGCGGCCACAGTGCTCACTGTATTCGTCGCCATGTTCATGCATTTACTGATCCCTGATATAGAGGCCAGGCCAAAGCCCCCAGTGATAAACAAACCTGACAGCAACCGCCGACATGAGGTGATTTTAGCCACTACCGTGGCGACGTTATCCTTCATCGTGTTTCAGGTGCTCGATTTACAAGGTTCGCTCTCGGCTCAGGTGTCATCTGTGTTGATTCTGTTCCCGCTAAATTGGCATGGGGCAGGTCGCGCAGCGGTCAATCGCGCCATAGGTACATTGGTGGGCTGTAATATCGGTTTGGCTTGGCAGTTTATTTTGCTGGATAACAGTGGGATCTTATGGTTTGTGAGTATCGCCCTGTGGATCAGTGTGATGCTGTTCGCTCGCTATCATATGCTAGAAGGCGGCGGCTCGGGTGCTGGCTTTGGGGCGATGACGACCATGGGGATACTGTTCGGCCAGTATCTATCGCCTCAACAAGACCTTGTATACAATGCCCTTTATCGTTTTACCTCTGTTACCGTGTCAGTCGCTTTAACGCTTTTGGCTGTTTATGGCATGCATAGGTTACTAAATAAATTTGCCAATACGCGCTTTATTCTCGATAGCGGGTCGACTTAAGTAACATGAGTAGTAAAAAACCAGCAAAAAAAAGAGACCCTAGGGTCTCTTTTTTAGTGCTACTTGCAAATACGCATTAGCTATTGGCTTGCCTAAAGCGTGCAATCAAGGCGTTCGTTGAGCTATCAAAACTGAGGGCTGCATCAGTGTTAACAATTTTATCTAACACTTGGTTGCCCAGTTCTTTGCCTAACTCAACTCCCCATTGGTCAAAGGAGTTAACCCCCCATATTGCCCCTTGCACAAATACCTTGTGCTCGTACATGGCCACAAGAGAGCCCAAGGTTTTCGGGTCCATTTGTTCAAACAACAACGTATTGCTTGGTTTGTTACCTGGCATGGTTTTATGGGTCGCTAATTTAACCTGCTCGGCCTCATCAAGGCCTTTTCCTTCAAGGTCTGCATAACACTCATCAAAGGTTTTGCCCTGCATCAAGGCTTGGGTTTGACCAAAGCAGTTTGATGCCAGCATGGCGTGATGGGTGTTGTCTTGTTTTGGCACATTTAATGGCAACATAAAATCCGCAGGGATCAACAAGGTCCCTTGGTGAATAAGCTGGTGGAATGAGTGCTGGCCATTCGTCCCTTCGCTGCCCCAAATAATTGGGCCTGTGGCATAATCTACCGCTGCAGTGTCACCACTGATATTCTTACCGTTACTTTCCATATCTAACTGCTGCACGTACGCAGGGAAACCACGTAAATAGTGGTAATAAGGTAAAAGCACATGACTTTGGGCACCAAAGAAATTGATATACCACACGCCTAACAGCGCGGTCAGCATGGGTAAGTTTTGCTCTGCAGGGGCGGTTTTGAAATGTTCATCCATTTCAAAGGCACCTTCAAGCAATTGGCGGTAATTGTCATACCCTAGGGTTAGGGCAATCGGTAAGCCGATAGCTGACCAAAGAGAATAGCGCCCGCCAACCCAGTCCCACATAGGGAATATATTGTCTTCAGCCATACCAAAGTCAGTGGCTGCTTTTATATTAGAAGACACGGCGATAAAATGTTTGGCGATATCTTGCTGGGTGCCGCCAGCGTTTAAGAACCAGTCTTTAGCCGTTAGGGTATTTTGCAAGGTTTCTTGGGTGGTGAAAGACTTAGATGACATCACGACCAAGGTTTCTTCGTGATCTAGGCTCGCGAGCACATCTTGAATATGGCAACCATCTACGTTAGCCACAAAATGCACTTTAACTCCATCAAACCAATAAGGTTTGAGGGCTTCAGACATAATTTTAGGGCCTAAGAACGAACCGCCAATTCCTATGCTTACGATCTGTTTTAGGGCTTTGCCTGTGTAACCTTTGCGCTCGCCGCTGTGAATGCTGGCAACAAAATTTTTGATTTTGTCTTGGCAAGCAAGTACTTCAGGCATGACATCTTGACCATCAACATAAACCGGCTCACCTGAGAAGTTACGCAATGCCGTATGTAAAACAGCGCGCTTTTCAGTGTGGTTAATGATATCGCCTTTGAACATCGCGTCGCGTTTCTGCGAGACTTGGCTTTCATCGGCCAAAGCGAATAGGGCTTTTAGTACATCATCAGTGATCAGGTTTTTAGAAAAATCTAACTCAATCCCGCAAGCTGTTTGTTGATATTTACTGGCACGAGAGGTATCGCTGGCGAACCAGTCGCGCATGTGTTGCTGTTTAACATCTTCAGCTAATGAGGCAAGCGTCTGCCAAGTAGGGGTGTCAGTCAGCGCAGTCATGCAGGACTCCTTTGGGTGTTAATTTGATTTTATAAGGTAAAAAAAAGCGCCTAAAAAGACGCTCTTTTGATGTTGCTTTTATTACACGTAGCTTTTAAGTAGCGTTTCAAGTTTCACTTGGTCTGCCGCAAAGTTACGAATACCTTCAGACAATTTCTCGGTTGCCATGGCATCTTGGTTCATTTCCCAGCGGAATGCTGCTTCATCAAGTGGTGTACCAGGCGCCGTTGTTGCACCAGTGTCTTTCAGCTTCACTTCAAGAGGGGCATCGCTGTTGGATAACTCTTCCAACAACCCAGGACTAATGGTTAGGCGGTCACAGCCAGCAAGTTCGGTGATTTCACCGATGTTACGGAAGCTTGCGCCCATTACGACAGTCTTGTAGCCGTGCTCTTTATAGTAATTGTAGATCTGAGTCACTGATTGCACACCAGGATCTTCACTGGCTGCATATTCTGTTTTACCGGTTTTGGCTTTGTACCAATCAAGAATACGGCCAACGAAAGGTGAAATTAGGTAAGCACCGGCTTCAGCACAGGCTTGGGCTTGAGCGAAACTAAACAACAAAGTTAGGTTACAATTGATGCCTTCTTTTTCAAGGTGTTCCGCGGCTTTGATACCTTCCCATGTTGATGCTAATTTTATCAAGATGCGGCTTTTATCTATGCCTGCTTCTTTATATAAAGCGATAAGCTTGTGCGCTTTTTCGATGCTGGCTTGAGTGTCAAACGATAAACGGGCATCTACTTCTGTAGAAATACGGCCAGGAACGATATTCACAATATCAGTGCCTATGGTCACTGCTAGCTTGTCACCAGCATCAATGATTTGCTGGTCAGCGTCATCAGATTGTTCTTTTGCCCAAGCAACCGCATTTTCAAGATGTGAGCGATATTGCTCCATCTCAGCCGCTTTAAGCAACAATGAAGGGTTGGTTGTCGCATCAACAGGTTGATACTTTTTGATCGCTTCTATGTCGCCAGTATCGGCAACAACAGTGGTGATATCGCGTAGTGCTTGTAATTGATTGGACATGCTAACCTCGAATTCATTATGTTGTAAAATTACAACATTTTAATCAACAAATGTATATGTTCTCAAATTTCCTAAGTTAATAGTGGGGCGTGATCGCGCCACTATCAATACTGCCAGCGAATTAAATCTTTATGACAGTATGGGCAGAATAACTAAGATCAGGTGAAAACAAACAGGTAGCATAGAATATAACCCTTGGCCTGCATACGCGAGTAAAACACCGATAATGTCAGCAAAAATAACTCTATTACAAGAAGACATAAACCAACTTCCCGTGGATGCCCTAGTGCACTGCCAATATTCACAGGAGGATTTTCTTTGCCAATATAATCATGAGCAAGATGAGCTAGGACAAGGAGAAATCGTCAAGATTACTCGACCGGCTGATGCGCCGTGGGTTGCCGATAATATGTTGTCGCTGAAAGCCAATTGGGGTTCAGCCATTTCTCAAGAAAGAGCATCGCTTATTGCATCAGCGTATCGCCACGTACTTGAGTTTGCTGATGCTTCAGACATTAGAAGTGTGGCGTTCAATGTATTAGGCGCTGAGGGTGAAATCGATGACGCGACCCTAGCGCAGTTATGTGAGCTGGCCGTAAGGCGAGTCAGTGAAGCATCGATTATCTACGACAACCTTAGAAAAATCATAGTGTGCGCGCGCAATGAGCAAGAATATCGATTTTTAGTCAGTGCGTTACAAACCTTGCAACTGCATTAACCTGGGTAGCGGCCAATCGCTCGTTCTTCTTGTTGGGTAGCGGCCAATCGCTCGTTCTTCTTGTTGGGTGCCGTGCCCAAGCATTTTCATAGCACCGAAGTAACCGTCTCATTCAATAATAGAATTTTACAATCAAACTCATCTATTTTAATCGTTTGTACCTAGCGTCGCTGTTGGTATCATAAGCTATCTGATTAAGAGTAAGGAATTTACATGCTACTTGTTGTATCACCAGCTAAAAATCTCGATTTTGAAAAGCTAAACAATGCACCTTCGTCGACCCAGCCTGAGTTGCTAGAACACAGTCAGCAGCTCATTGATCGCAGCCGTAAATTAAGCCCAGCGCAAATTGGCTCGTTGATGAAAATAAGCGATAAACTCGCCGGCTTAAATGCCGACCGCTTCGCAGCCTGGCACACTCCTTTTACCGATGAGAATGCTAAGCAAGCGGTTTTAGCCTTCAACGGTGATGTATACGGTGGTCTAGATGCCACCAGTTTTAGTGAGCAAGATTTTTCATATGCACAAAAACATATGCGTATATTGTCAGGGTTGTATGGTTTATTGAAGCCACTAGACTTGATGCAAGCTTACCGCTTAGAGATGGGCACTAAGCTAGATACTGAGCGTGGCACTAACTTGTATCAATTTTGGGGGAACATCATTACTGAAAAGCTTAATCAAGCATTGGCAGAGCAGGGCGACAATGTGTTGGTCAATTTGGCCTCAACTGAGTATTTCACTGCGGTTAAACCAAAAGCATTAAACGGCGAAATTATTGAGCCGGTATTTAAAGATTTCAAGAATGGTCAATATAAAATTATTAGCTTCTATGCTAAAAAAGCCCGGGGCCTGATGGCGCGTTATATCATCCAAAATAAGGTAAGTGACGTTGCCAAGCTTAAGGATTTTGACACAGCAGGTTATCGCTTTAGCGAAGAGCAAAGCGCAGGCAATAAGCTCGTGTTCTTGCGCGACGAACAATAAAGTTAGCAAATTGAGGTGAATCGCTAGTAGCTATAGCTGAATGACCAATACTGCTAGTGTTTTCATTTTTTGTTGTGTGAGAGCAACTTAGGTTTCTTTGAACCTTAGCTTTCACTAAGTGAGTTTTCACGAGGTAGGTTTTCTCGGCGCAGGTTTTCGAATAGTGATGGCTCCCACGGGCGCATGGCCATCAGTAAGCCAAAATGCTGGCGTTTACTCAATGGCAAACTGGCATCTTCTTGGTTTAGTACCGCAGCCTCTTTGGTTAGTTGATTGAGTTTTCGCTGGATAATATCCACTGAGGTCTGTGAGTAGCGCCCACGCAGGTAAAAACGAAAAGTCCATGGTTCCTCCTTCTTAGGCGCCATAAATTTCACCATGACCTCACGCTCCATAAACCGCTCTAACGGCCCGCCGGGTATCCATCTAAAATCTTGTGCGATAAGGGATTTGTAGTGATTGTTAGGCAGTAAATCGATAATTTTAATGCGGTCTAACTTAGCTAATAACTGTACACACTCATGAGTGTCGATAGCGTAATGCCCAACAATTTCATCAAAAGTCCAGGCATCGCGCACGCACACGGCAACCAGTAACAATTTAGTGTCAGCCAGTAATTCATTTTCTTGTTCTTCGGTGAGCTGAGTCAGTTGCTGGGTTTGCTTTTGGGCGATGATGAATAAATCAGATAGGCTCATCTGCAAAATCTCACAAACTTGCTCTAAGCGATCCAATGCAAAGCTGTTCGTTGAGAAGATGCGTTTTACGTTTGCTTCACTCATGTTGAGCTTTTCAGCAATGTGCTTATAGGTTATCTGATGCTGACGTAGCAACTGCTTTAAGGTGTTGCTGATTTGACTAATCTGACTCATAAATCCCTTTAGGTAGCGTATTAATATACTTTTGGTTGCGACTGAGTATACATAAACGGTCATTGTTTACACAGGTAATACTGGCGCTTAATCTGTGTATCGTCTCTTGGCAGCGCCATCAGGCGATAAATAATATCTACTGATAACAATGAAAAAGGATTACCGATGAAACTTATCAATACGCTACTTACCGCGACATTTATACTTGGCACCACTGTTATTGGCGCTACGCAGGCCAATGCTGCGGGCTCAGTGCAGCATAGCGCTCAAGCGGGCAAGCATTCTGCGTTAGCGATAACAGAAGGCGTCGCATTCACAGCCAGTGTCGCTAGTGTCGCTGTGGCAGCGCCATTGATCGTTGCTGGTGGTGTAAGTTTGGTTACCGGCAGCGTTATTGTCGAAGCCACTGATAGCATCAAAAGTAGTCATAGCAGCCACAGCCATGCTCATAAAAATACGCAGGTTGCGCCATTAGTTATTAGTGACGCAACTGTCACCGTAGACCCTGCGCCAAACCAGGTCATCATTATTCAAAACAATAACACGCAAGGTCAATAATAATGACTATATCTTGTAAACAATCGCTTATAGCGTTAGTCCTTACATTAACTTTTTCTTTCACGGCGTCAGCGGGCAGCCAAGCGAATAAAGTGGCAATGCATGAACCTGAGCAGATCGTTCACTTTGCTAAAAATGTGGAGAAGTACGCGGCCAGCCAAGGGGCACGAGCATTTATTATCGCTAGAGTGGGCCGCCCGCAAAAAGATCTACCCAAAGGGATACGCTTCACCCATACGGCGGTGGCTTTATATTCAGATATCACCCTAGATGACGGTGAAATGGTCAAGGGCTACGCGATTTATAACCTGTATCAAAAAAGCGGAGAGTTAGACAAAAGCCAGTTGGTCACTGATTACCCAGTAGATTTTTTTTGGGGCGCTAATCAGCTAAACGCGGGAGTGATTATTCCCACGCCTGATATGCAAACGCGTTTAATCGACATCATTACCACAGGTAAAAATGCGCAGCTGCATAATGAAAATTACTCGGTGATTGCTAACCCCATGAACAGTCAATTGCAAAACTGCACCGAGCACACGCTGGACATGCTTAATGCCGCGATTTATCAAACGACAGATATTGATCAATTAAAAGCCAATACCCAAACGTATTTTACGCCCCAGCGCGTGCATACCAGCCGTTTTAAGTTGATGTTTGGTGCAATGCTGCAAGATGACGTCACCACGAAAGATCATACTGGCAAAGTGGCCACCACCACCTTTAGATCCATTGCTCAGTACTTAGCTAAATATGATTTGGCCAGTCAGAGCGTTATTTTAGGCAGGGACGGACAAGTAGTAGAAGTCCTGTTTGGTTCGAAATTTGTGACCAGTGCAGCGAATTCATCAATATAAATCACAGCGGGGCGCAGACTGTCCGGCAAATGAAGTTAAGAGCAATGAAACAAAAGCACTAAGGTATCGCAATAATAGACTTTTAGTGTAGCTATGCTCAACAAGCATCAACAGGGTTTATTTATTCTGAGCTTAAAGGCATATTCGCTTCACCCCAGCAAGACGCAGGGTGGTAAACAACTAATCAAAGAAGGACAAACACATGACAATTCAAGCACCGACAAAATCATACACATTAGCGTCAATAGCAGCATTACTGATTGGCACAGTTGCATACGGCATCGGCTTGTTCAATGCACTGATGGCGCTAAACGAAAAAGGCTATTACTTGATCATTATGCTCTACGGTTTGTTCTCAATGGTATCCCTGCAAAAAACTATCCGTGATAAAGCTGAGGGGATTAAAACCTCAAGTATGTATCAAACGTTATCATGGGCATCATCTGGTTTTGCTATCGCGTTATTAGCAATCGGCTTATACAACGCAGAATTAGCATTAAGTGAAAAAGGTTTTTACGCCATGGCATATGTGCTGAGTTTGTTTGCCGCTGTGACGGTACAAAAGAATGTACGTGATAAAGACGCACTTGCGGGCAAACAAGAGGAAGTGCAGCAAGCTGAGTTTGTTACAGAGCAAGTGAGCTAATATAGAAAATGGAAAATAGCGCTGAATTAAAAAGCCGAGGGAAGCATATGCTTCTCTCGGCTTTTTGGTTTTTATAATCAGTGCATTAGCTTTACGTGATTAAACCAACTGCATGCAACTCAAACTTACAACTTATTCGGAAGTTTGCTGCCGGCCTAACAAGGCAAGCGCAGCGTCTTTCGCAGGTTTACCTTGGTATAGCACTTGGTATATTTGCTCGCAAATTGGCATTTCAACTTGATGCCTTGCAGCCAACTGATGCACCTCTTTGGTGTTGCGGTAACCTTCAACCACTTGGCCAATTTCTGCAATCGCATCGTCTATGCTTTTGCCAGCCCCTAAGGCTAACCCGAAGCGTCGGTTGCGGGATTGATTGTCCGTGCAGGTCAATACGAGGTCGCCTAAACCCGCCATACCCATGAAGGTTTCTGGTTGTGCGCCTAATGTGATGCCTAAGCGGGTCAACTCTGCCAAACCTCTGGTAATCAGCGCGGTTCTGGCATTGGAGCCAAAGCCTAATCCGTCAGCTAATCCAGCACCGATAGCAATCACGTTTTTCACTGCACCGCCGAGTTGTACACCCAAAAAATCATTGTTTTTGTAAACGCGGAACGAACGAGAGCAATGCAGCATGTTGGCAAAATCAGTAGCCAGCTGTTCATCGGTAGACGATACAGAAATGGCAGTGGGTAAACCTGCGACCATTTCTTTGGCAAAGGTAGGGCCTGAAACAACCGCAAGGGGAATAGTATCACCGAGTATTTCTCGGGCCACATCTTGCAACAATCGACCATTTTCTGGGTCGAGGCCTTTTGTAGCCCAAATGATTCTATGTGCAGGAGTGAGCATGGGTTTAATTTGGCGTAATAGTGCCGAAAAACCATGACTTGGCGTCACGATAAGCAAGTCATTATTAAGGCTAACCGCTTTGAGTAAGTCAGCTTCAATCGCTAATAGAGCGGGAAAAATAGCACCAGGAAGGTATTTTTCATTGCATCTGGCTGTAGCCATGTCTTGCATTTGCTTTGGGTCTCGCCCCCACAATGTGGTGGCAACGCCATTTCTGGCCAGACAAAAAGCAAGGGCGGTGCCATACGACCCCGCCCCTAACACTGAAACTGTCTGTTTCATTAGCTGAGTACTTACGCGTCTAACTGCGTAGGTGCTTGTTCTTGTGCCTGCTGGGCCGCACGTTTTTGCATGTATGCTGCAAAAATAGCGTCAAAGTTTACCGGCGCAAGGTTAAGTGGAGGGAAAGTACCACGATTAACTAAGTTAGAAATCGTTTCACGGGCATAAGGGAAAAGCGTGTTCGGGCAGAAAGAGCCCAACATGTGCGCTTTATTTTGCTCAGGCATTTCGCCTATCGCAAATATACCCGCTTGCTGTACTTCACACAAAAAGGCTGTTTCTTCACCTAACATAGCCGTTACAGTGACAGCCAAAACGATCTCGTAGACATTTTCTTCGATCAGCGCACTACGGGTGTCCAAATCTAATTGAACTTCAGGTTTCCATTCTTTTTGAAAAATCGCCGGTGAATTAGGCGTTTCAAAAGAAATGTCCTTCGTGTAAATGCGTTGAATTGCGAATTGAGGTCCCTGAGCGGCTTGTGCTGCGTCAGCTGGGTTTGTTTGGTTTTCTTCAGCCATTATGCTTCCTTAAATTTTCTGCTTATGCAGAAAGTAATGTATCTAATTTATTTTGTGATTCTAGCGCGAACAAATCGTCGCAACCACCTACGTGTTGTGCTCCGATGAATATTTGCGGCACTGTTGAGCTACCGTTAGCTCTGGTGATCATCTCCGGACGAAGTTCTGGTTGAACATCCACTTTAAATTCGGTGTACGTCACGCCTTTTTGCTCTAATAGGGCTTTAGCGCGGTGACAGTAAGGACAATGTCCTTTGGTGTAAATTTCGACTTTACTCATGTTAAAAATACCTTTTGTTTATTTGCTAATTGGAAGACTCGCGCCTTGCCAGGCGTTCATCCCACCTTTAAGAACGGATACCTGCTCAAAACCTTCCTTCAGCATTTGGTTTGCGGTACGTTTACATGTCATTCCCATTGCACACACAACAATAATGGGTTTGTCTTTTTGTTTTTCAAGGCCGGTAAAATCGCCTTTGGTTACCTGCTCAGGTTTGATTTGTTTCGCCCCTAAGATGTGGCCCTTTTTAAATTCAGCGACAGGGCGAATATCCAGCACCATGGCATCATCTTTATTCATTAAAAGAGTGGCTTCATGGGTGCTTAGCTCTTTTAGTTTAGAAAATGAACTCGCCACTGTGGAGTAAAGTAAAGCTACTAACAAAGCGACGAATAAACCCGCTAAAATGTAGTGATTTGTAGCAAATTCAATCACTTGTTCCATAATTATTGCGCCTCATAGATGCAGTCAGGGTAAAAAAATGAGTGCAAAGTATATAGAAATTATCACCTAAAACCAGTGGCAGGGCGCATCCTTGGCATAACTTATAAAATAAGCTTTTGTAAACCTACGCTTTTTCCGTTAATTGGCCGTGACGCGCCAGCACACACAGGATAATATGGTGCCTGCGGTGGTAAAGTGCTTGCTTGCACTTTGTATTCTATCTATCTGCCCCCAAGTTAATATTTACAATCTTATTTAGCGGAGACAAACATGAGCCAAGGCAAAAAAACGGTAGCCCTTATTATTATGGACGGCTGGGGTCACAGAGAAGATACCAGCAATAACGCTATCGCCCATGCGAAGACTCCCGTGCTTGACCGCTTAACCAAAGAAACTACCAATACCTTAATATCCGCATCCGGTATGGATGTAGGTTTGCCAGCTGGGCAAATGGGGAACTCTGAGGTGGGTCACGTTAATTTAGGTGCCGGTCGCGTGGTATATCAAGATTTTACTCGCGTAACGAAAGCCATTGAAGACGGGGATTTTTTCGAGAACGAGGTTTTGGTGAGTAACGTTGATAAAGCCATCAAACAAGACAAAGCCGTGCACATCATGGGGCTTCTTTCGCCGGGTGGCGTTCACAGTCACCAAGACCATATTTTCGCCATGATTAAACTGGCTGCTAAGCGCGGTGCGAAGAAAATATTCTTGCATGCCTTCTTAGATGGTCGCGACACACCGCCGCGCAGCGCCAAAGCACCACTTGAAGCTGCCGACAAAGTATTCGAAGAACTGGGCGTAGGTAAAACCGCCACTCTGGTTGGCCGTTACTACGCGATGGATCGTGATTCACGTTGGGATCGCGTTGAAAAAGCATATAAGGTTATCGCCAAAGGCGAAGGCGCATTTAACGTAGCCAGCGCTATCGAAGGGCTAGAAAATTCTTATAGCCGCGATGAAAATGATGAGTTTATGCAACCTACTGTTATTGGTGATGCTGCGCCAATTGAAGATGGTGATGCCTTGGTATTTATGAATTTCAGAGCCGATCGCGCCCGTGAAATTAGCCGTCCATTTGTGGAAAAAGATTTCAGCGATTTCGACAAGGGTGAACACATCGATTTAAGTGCATTCGTGATGCTTACGCAGTATGCAGAAAGCATTGATGCACCAGCGGCATATCCGCCGGTTGCTTTGGTAAATGTGATGGGTGAATGGTTAGCCAATCACGGTAAGACCCAGTTACGTATTTCGGAAACTGAAAAGTTTGCCCACGTAACGTTTTTCTACAGTGGGGGCAAAGAGGATTTATACGAAGGCGAAGAGCGTATATTGATCCCGTCACCAAAAGTCGCGACTTATGATTTACAACCTGAAATGAACTCAACTGAACTGACTGACAAACTGGTTGAAGCCATTGAGTCAGGCAAGTTTGATGCAATCATTTGTAATTACCCTAACGGTGATATGGTGGGGCACACAGGTAACTTCGACGCTGCGGTTAAAGCATGTGAAGCGGTTGATACCTGTATTGGCCGTGTTGTTGAAGCCATCGAAAAAGTCGGCGGTGACTGTTTAATCACAGCCGATCATGGTAATGCCGAGAAAATGGCCGATGAAACCACCGGGCAGGCGCACACGGCGCATACCAGTGAACTTGTACCATTTTGGCATGTAGGGCAAAAAACCACGGCCCGTTCAGGCGGTACTTTAAGTGATGTTGCACCTACCATGTTGCATTTAATGGGCATGGAACAACCCGCAGAAATGACCGGCAAACCTATAGTCACTCTGGCTAAGTAATTCTCTTGCTACCATTGTTGTTATGGTTGAAAAAAACAAAAGCACCATGCTTATGGTGCTTTTTGTTTGTTTGCTTGTTACCAATTTATACCTACGGCCAGTCCAAGGATGAACTACAAGCACTGCAAAAACAGATAAAGCAAAAGCAGCAACAAGTTGCCCAGCAGTTAGCAAAAGCCAAAAATCTGCAATCTGATTTAAAGAAAATTGAACTGAAGATCGCCAAAGCGGCGACAGCACTTAATGCCACTGAGCAAGCGCTTAAGGGCAATCAGCAAGAGCAAAAAAAGCTCAAAAAACGCCAAAGTGATATTCAGCAAAAGTTAGCCCAGCAACAAGATGTGCTAGCCAAGCAAATTCGTAGCGCGTTTATGACTGGCAACCATGACTACGCCAAAATGCTACTTAACCAAGAAAACCCGGGCAAGTTCGAGCGCACCATCACCTATTATCAATACCTGAATGAAGCACGTCGCGAATTGATTGACGAGTTTCTGCTACTGGGTAAAGAGCTGACGCAAGTCAATCTAACCTTAATTGAAAAGCAAGACAGCCTACAAAACCTACTCGATCGCCAGCAAGCGCAACAGGCCACGCTCAATCAAGGGCAAAAAAGCCGCAAGCAGACGTTAAGCAAATTACAGTCTGCAATTGAAAGCGATGCTGCCAAAATTGAAGAGCTGCAAGCAAATGAGCAAAATCTACGAAAAGCCATCGCTGAAGCGGAGCGCTTGGCAGCCCAGAAACCGACCAGCTTTGACGGTTTAGCCAAACTAAAAGGCAAGTTGCTGAAACCAGCAGATGGCCGAGTACGCAAATTATTCGGTACAAAGCGTGAGGGGCAGATACGCTGGAAAGGCATTATTGTTGAAGGTAACGCAGGCAGTAATGTTATTGCAATTCATCACGGTAAAGTACTGTACGCTGATTGGTTACGGGGCTTTGGTCTGGTTACTGTGTTAGATCACGGTAATGGCTACATGAGCTTATATGGCCACAATCAAGCTTTATTGCATCAGGCCGGTGATACAGTGGCGGCTGGTGAGCCCATTGCGCTTGTTGGTCAAAGCGGCGGGCAAACCTCACCTAACTTATATTTTGAAATTCGCTACAAGGGCGATCCTGTTAACCCCACGCAATGGATCAAGCTATAATGGGGGCTCTGGCTATATGCTGAACTTTTCATTCCGTTTCTGGTGTATATCGGCCTTACTGACTCTGCTCCCTGTTTCGGCGGCGCTAAGCGCGCAGATCGCTATTATCATTGACGACGTTGGCAACAACAGTCATCGAGATGCAGCAGCCTTTGGGTTACCCATTAGCGTTGCTATTTCGATTTTGCCCCACAAACATCTAAGCCAAAAATACGCCCTGATGGCGCAGGAGCAACACCGAGAATTCCTACTGCACATGCCAATGGAATCAATGGCGGGTATCAAGCAAGAATCAAACGTATTGTTAGCCAGTATGAGTGACAAACGAATTGTGCAAACCTTAAACGATGCGTTTGCCAGTGTGCCCAACGCACTGGGATTGAATAATCATATGGGGAGTCGTTTAACACAGTTGGAAACCCCAATGCGTACCACCATGAGCTACCTTCATCGTCACGGGCTCATTTTTGTCGACAGTCGCACAACTGCATTGACTCAAGCAGAAGCTATTGCCAAACAAACAAAGGTGCCAGCACTGCGCCGGCATGTATTTTTGGATAACGAGTTATCCGAAGCAAAAATAGAGCGACAGTTTAATATATTGATTAAAAGAGCGCGTAAATACGGGCGCTCTCTGGCGATTGGTCACCCTCATATGCAAACGATTGCCTACTTGAAAAAAAGGCTACCAACGTTAGCCCAAGACAATGTACAGTTAATCCCCCTCAGTGCTATGTTGACTCACCAAGTGGATATCGCTAAACCGCTGCATATCGGTGATTAGCGTAAGCAATTTACACTGACCTTATTTTTTCGATTTATTTTTAGGAGCCAAGTATGGCCGCTGCAAACCTACTCGCATTGATTGATGACATCGCTACCATTCTTGATGATGTAGCCGTGTTATCAAAAGTGGCTGCCAAGAAAACAGCCGGCGTGTTAGGCGACGACCTGGCCTTAAATGCCGAGCAGGTCTCTGGAGTCAAAGCCGAACGTGAACTCCCCGTAGTGTGGGCTGTGGCGAAAGGCTCGTTCTTAAATAAGTTGATTTTGGTGCCCTCTGCGTTATTGATAAGCGCGTTTCTTCCTTGGCTTATTATTGTGTTGCTGGTGATTGGTGGTTTGTACCTTTGTTTTGAAGGCTTCGAGAAAGTCGCCCACAAATGGCTACACAGTGAAGAAGAAAGAGAAGCAGAGCATCAAGCTCAATTAAATGCTATCGCCGATCCTAAAGTCGATTTGGTCGCCCTTGAGAAAGACAAGATTAAAGGGGCCATTCGTACGGATTTTATCCTATCGGCAGAAATTGTAGTGATCGTATTAGGCACAGTACAAGACCAACCGCTCACTACCCAAATAGCAGTCGTCTCGGCTCTTGCGATTGCAATCACGATTGGGGTTTACGGTTTGGTTGCTGGGATCGTGAAACTTGATGACGTGGGTTTGTACATGCTGCGTAAATCAGTTTCTGGCTCGTTCAATACCATTCAGCGTTTCATCGGCCGAAGCTTGCTAATTATTGCACCTATGCTGATGAAAAGCTTAGCTATTATTGGTACTGCAGCCATGTTTCTTGTGGGCGGCGGGATTGTGGTGCACAGCGTACCTTTCATCCATCATATTGTTGGGGATATATTGCAACCAGTTACTGAGCAGGGCGGTGCGCTGGCTAGTATTTTACCTGTGGTAGCAGATGGCGTTGTGGGAATTATTGCTGGTGGTTTAGTTTTGCTTGTGGTCACGCTAGCGAGCAAAATAATCAATGCTGTTCGCGGTAAATAATCCTTTGTAAATTTTTCAACTCTGATGTGTTCTTTACCCAAACAGTAAGCGGGTATTGAGCTAGGTTTCTTGTGATCTTTTAATACCATACCCCGCATATTAGCTATTGGCACACTTCACGGCTCATCACTGAAAAACGCTAAATTATCGGAATCCTTCTTGCTTCATCCTCGTTTTGAACCGTGACAATAGGAAGGATCATCCCATGCCATACGATTCCCATAAAGACCTCCCCGAAAGTGTACAAAATGTGTTGCCCCCCCATGCCCAAGATATTTATCTCGCCGCTTTTAATAATGCTTGGGATGAATACAAAGACCCAGATGATAGGCGTGGCAAGCAAGGTCGAGAAGAAGTTTCCCATAAGGTGGCTTGGGCCGCTGTGAAGCAGTCTTTTCACAAAAATGATGATGGCATGTGGGTTAAAAGCAGCTGAGCACATAACTGCAAAACCAGAACAAGGCAGCGAGCAGAAACGCAATACTGAGTAAATGACTTGCTCAGGCCATGGCAATACGTGGGTCGCTGATAAATCCAATTAACTGTAATACATTGGCTACGGTGATGATGTCTTATTGGTATCTCTGATGATTTGTCACATTAGTATGATATATCCTAGAGTTCTTAACTGACTCACAATATAAGAACAGGTCATACATGAAAAAAACCAATCAATTTCTACTCGCCTGCGTAACCAGTACCTTACTTGCACACAGTGCATTTGCTGATATCCGCACCACTAACCCGAAAAGAGTCGGTATGTCAGAAGCACGTTTGGAGCGTATCGAGCCCGCGATGCAAGCCTTTGTCGATGAGCAAAAGCTCGCTGGTACGCTCACCTTAGTCGCGCGAAAAGGCAAAGTAGTTCACCTTGAAGGCGTTGGCTTTAGAGATCGTGAAGCAAAAACGCCTATGACAGAAGATACGATTTTTCGTATTTACTCTATGACAAAACCCATTACTGCCGTTGCCGCTTTGACTTTGTGGGAGCAAGGTCAATTTCAGATGGACGATCCAGTCAGTAAGTACTTACCAGAGCTGGCAAACCTGAAAGTGTTCGCCGGAATGGACGGTGAGAATATGGTCCTTGAAGATACCAACAAGGTGATGACCATAAAGCAGTTGTTCACCCATTCTGCCGGTTTCAGCTACGGCTTTAGTCAAAGCCCAGTGGATAAGTTGTATCAACAGTCGGCACTTTTTTCCGGTGAGACAAAACGTGAAGACTTGCTTAAAGAGGTCGCTAAGTTACCCCTTAATCATCAACCTGGAACGAAGTGGAATTACAGCATAGGCACCGACATCATAGGTGTTTTAGTTGAGCGCCTGTCGGGGCAAACCTTGGGCGAGTACTTCGAACAACATATCTTTAAGCCTCTAAAGATGACTGACACAGGGTTTTATGTGCCGAAAAGTAAGCAAGATCGTTTAGCGCAAATTTATGTCATCAATCAGCAAGGCCAAACTGTTCCTATGGAGAATGAACCTCTGGGTGATTACTTGTCTGCCCCTGAAATCGAGTCGGGTGGCGGTGGTTTAGTGTCAACCATCGAAGACTATTACACATTCACTCAAATGCTGTTAAATGGAGGCGAGTATAAAGGAGAGCGTATTCTGGGTCGCAAAACCGTAGAATACATGCGCACCAATCACTTACCAGCAGACTTGATCCCGTTTGAGCCATCATCTACAGGAGAAGGGTATGGCTTAGCCATGTCAGTTACGGTTGATGAACAAGGCGCGAATACAATGGGCTCTAAAGGTGACTATGGCTGGGCTGGCGCGGCTTCAACTTATTTTAGAATTGACCCAGAAGAGCAAATGATCGTCATCGCCATGACCCAATTAATGCCTTCAAGTTTCTTCTCCTACAATAAAGACTTCAAAAATATGGCATACCAAGCGCTAGTTGATTAGTGCGTTGCTAAACTGAACTTCCGCCGATACAAACTTGCAAGCCACTGTTTTACCCAGTGGCTTTTTTGTATCACTCGGTGAGTGACTTTTTCGTTGCACCGTCCCATTTTTACGTTAATCACACGCCTTATATAACTTAGTAATGGGTTAATAAATTTGTAACCGATATATTGATAAAGCTCAATTTTGCCCGCATGACTATAGGTACAGTGCGTTTGGAGAAGTGGGTTCAAACATTTTGTGGGTATGTGTTTATCTATTTTAATTGGGCGTAATTATTGCAAACCTCGTATGTTAAGAATGCAAATACCCTGAATAAGCAACGAAAGGCGACAACATGAAAAACGAAATGGACAGTAAATTTATTCTATCAATATTCGAAAAAATTCGTGAAAACGGAGAAAAGAAAGGAGACGGCTATTTCCTTGGTGGCATTACTGCATTTAGCGATTACGATGGCTACACCATCTTTATGGAAGACCAGCAAGTAAAACTTCGCTTCGGTTTTCATAATCAGTATCATTTTGACTATGAAAAAGATGAACACATGCAGCAGTTTGAAAAGAAACTAAACGCCATAGCCAACGATTATTAGGCCATGGTGCAACATATGCTGTTAGGCAAGCCACTTGATAAGCTCAGCTCTAAGCTCGGCTAGCACGATTGGCTTGGTCAAATAAGCATTCATGCCAGCGGCTAAGCATGCTTCTTTATCACCTTTCATAGCATTGGCTGTTAAAGCAATAATAGGTAACGTTGACGTGTAATTAATGTGCTGACTTTTACGAATGGTACGACTTGCCTCGTAGCCGTCCATGATGGGCATTTGGCAATCCATCAATATCGCATCAAACTTTACTTCTGATTCTTCTAAAGTGTGAATTGCCTCTTGGCCGTTCTCAGCCACTTGTACACTACACTGCAGCTTTTTAAGCATTTCGATAACCACTTGTTGGTTAATAAAGTTATCTTCTACCAGCAGAATATGTGGCGCTTGGCGATTCTTATTGAGTAGCTTGGTCTCGGGGAGGGACGTAATGAGCTTCGTTTTAGCGCCGTTTTCTATCGCTCCAGTGAACGCTCCCCTGAGAGTCTCTGGCTTAAGCGGTTTCGCTACATAGCTGACTGGGCTAGCCAATTGGCTTGATGTGCCCTTTTCAAGCCAATCGTGGGGAGTCATTAGTATAATATGTAACTTGGCAAATAGGTCATTGCTACGGATTGCTTTGGTAAGTTCAATCCCATTAATGCCAGACAAATTACTATCAATCAACGCGACGTCTATTTTTGTCGTTTTTAAATGCGACTGCCTCAGTGCTTTTAATGCGCCTGATGCATTTACAGCGTTTTGCACCACCATGTTATTCGCAGAGAGCCACTGATGTAAAACTGTGCTTAATGTGGGGTTGTCATCCACCAACAATACTTGCAGCGGCGTCTCACGGTCAGGAAACAGTGGACTAAATTGGACTGGGTTATCGTTCAACGCTTCAGGCGCTATGGTAAACCAAAAAGTAGAGCCTTGTTGCCACTCGCTAGATACACCTACTGAGCCACCTAAAAGTTCACTCAGCTGTTTACTGATAGCCAACCCAAGGCCTGTGCCACCAAAGTGGCGAGTGGTCGAAGAATCAACCTGCATAAACTTAGAAAACAAGGCTTTTTGATTATCTTCGTGAATACCAATCCCAGTATCTTGCACGAAGAATTTGAGTTGATTCTCTCCCTCTAGAGCAACTCGCAAAATCACTTCGCCGTGGTGAGTAAATTTAATTGCATTACCCAACAGGTTATTCAAAATTTGCCGTATCCGCCCGGGATCGCTAGTTATCCACTGGGGTACATCCATATGCAAATCAAATACTAGCTCAAGCCCTTTTTGCTGCGCACGGCTAGCGAAGGTGTCAATAATATTCCCCAGTAGCAGATGCAGATCGAAATAGATTGATTCTATACTTAATTTCCCTGCCTCAATTTTAGAAAAGTCTAAAATATCGTTGATCAGCAACAACAAAGACTCACTACTACTGTGCACCAGTTCAGCAAAATGGCGCTGTTTGTGGGTTAATTCAGTGGCTAACAGCAAGTCGTTCATGCCTACAATACCGTTAATAGGGGTGCGTATTTCATGGCTCATGTTAGCTAAAAATTCGCTTTTGGCGCGGCTTGCTTCTTTGGCTTGCTCTTCGGCTTTTTTCATTTCGGTAATATCTTGAAACGCACCTCTTAATACCACAGGAAGACCATTTTGATATTCTGCATAGCCTACAGCTCGTACCCAAATATGCTTACCTTTGGCCGTAATAAAGGGAACTTGCAAATCCCACTTACCGCCGGCAGCGATAGAGTTATCTATGGCTTTTTGCACTAAAGGGCGTACATCCTTAGGGTAAAAATTCATCGCGCTGGTGAGATCGACATCCGAACCGATCGGTAATTCGTGAATACGGTAAACTTGGTCAGACCATGTTACTTCATTGGTCTCAAGGTTTAACGCCCAGCCACCCAAATTAGCCATTTCACCTGTGGTTTCAAGTAAGTCCTGTTGTTGGCGGCGCTCTTTTTCAAATTGTTTAATTTGGCTAATATCTCGAGCAACAAGTAAGTAACGGTCTAGCTGATTGTCGGGAGATATTATCCCGGTAACAGTGACCTCCATGGGAACTTTGACATTGTTTTTAGTCACTAATGTCCATTGGTTTTCATCTACTTGCCCTTGAGAGGCTAAGTAGAAGAGAGCGTCTAGTGGCGAACCTTGCGTCTGTGCACTGGCGTCCATGAAATCAACGAGTTCGTTTTGCAGCATAAACTGCTGAATATTGCCGTTTTGTTTGAGCTCAGCTTTAGTGTAATCCAATACTTTTTCTGCAGTTTGATTGCAAGTCAGTATTTTGCCTTTGGCATCACATGAAATTATTAGCAGGTGAGCACTATCAAGTATGGCTTTTTGAAATTTGTTTGCTTTGAGCAGTGCTAACTCTGCATTTTTCTGCTCGGTGATATCGCTTTGTATGGCAATGAAACCGTTAAACTTACCCCCCACGTAAATGGGATGACTATTGATTTTCAGCCAAATATATTCGCCGTCTTTGCGATAGTTGAGAATCTCAACATTGAATCGTTCCCGCTGTGCTACGGCGCTACGCATGATGGCAATTTTGTCAGAACTGCTTTGGGATCCTTGCAATAAATGGCCTGGGTTTTTACCTAAAATTTCCTCTAGATAATATCCAGTGATACGAGTGAAGCCCGGGTTAACCCATTTAATTTTGACGTTCTCATCTGTGATAATGACCGCATTGTCGGTTTCTCGTAAAACCTTGATGAACAGCTCATTGCTTTGTAAACCATTCTCTAACCATTGCTGGTGTTGCTTCTGTGCTCCGATGTCGTAATTGACCCCGATAATCTTTGCTACATTTCCCGTTGGGCTGCGCAATGGCCTAGCAAAAGCGCGCATGTGCCGTGTTTCGCCGCAGGGGGTAACAATACGAAAGGCAATATCAAGTTTGGCAATCTTGGTTAGAGAATGATTTAAGGCACTCAGTGCTTCCTCTTTGTCGTCAGGATGAAGCAACTCACTCCATTGGCTTAATTTGCCGCTAAAGTCACTGGGGTTGTAACCATATAGTTCATACATTTGATCGTCCCAAATGAGTTTTTGCTCATCAAGGTTGAACTCCCAAATGCCAATTTGGGCCACAGTAGTGGCCACGTTAATGCGGTGAATGATGTCGTAAATTTCATTACCTGAAGGAGGGCGAACATTATCTGGGTCGATCGTCACGACATATGAGGGGTCATCATCAAGCCAATTAACGGATTTAACACTGGCCTGTGCAATGCGGTATTCGCCGTTTGAAAGTGTACATTTGAATATGCCGTCAAGCAGCTTACTGCCTTTGGCTTCTGAGTAGAACAGATTATTATCCAATGCATGGTCATTGCTAGAGTAAAAATTCTCCAATAACTGATCGACCGGCATATTGGTAAGCGACTCACCGTCTAGCCCAAACAGAGCGCAAGCAGCTTCATTTGCAAACAATACGAGTTGATCTTTGGTTATGTGCAGTGTCGCGCTACTTACGGCTTCTAATCCACAATAGTAGGCATCTAGCAGGTTGAGTCGTGACATGTATGTTCCGAATAATTAAAGTTCTACGGTTTTCTTTAAGTTTGGACATATTTCTTAGCGGTGCAGGCAAACGCCAAACTAAGTCCATTTCAATGTATATAGAGTAAAGTAAATGAAAATATATACCCAGTTAAATAGGCGCTGTTTATCTTTGGTGCACAAACTTTGGTCTATATACAGTATTTTAAACTCGAATCAGCCCCTAGCAATCAATCTTTAGTCGATTACAATAGCCGACCTTTTTTGATACCCCGGAGCCGACTTTGAGTCAGTCTTTCGTTGAAGCCCCCAAGTTTAAGCTCGCTTTTTTTCACCCGAAGTTCTGGTTAACTTGGCTTGGTATATTGATTTTGTACGCAATATCCTGGCTACCTTATCGCTTACAAACTTACATTGGCAAAGGGCTAGGAAAGCTGCTGAAACTGTTTGCCAAAAAGCGAGTGCTGATTGCAAAGCGCAATTTAGCCCTGTGTTTTCCCGATTACACTCCAGCCGCACGTCAAAAAATACTTGATGCTAATCTAGACAACGCCGGCATGGCGATCCTTGAGGCCAGCATGGGGTGGTGGTGGCCGACTTGGCGTATCGAAAAAATGAGTGAGTTTGAAGGATACGAACATATCGACGCTATCTTGGCCAAGGGCAAAGGTGTGTTGGCTTATGCTATCCATAATATGAACTTAGAATTTGCCGTGCGTGTGGCGGGCCTTCGAAACCCATCTGTAGCCTTTTATCGCAGACATAACAACCCGTTAATGGAATACATGCAATATCACGGCAGAAACCGCTCAAACAAATATATGATACACAAGCGAGATGTACGCGGGCTGATTCAAGCGTTGAACGAGGGGGAAGTGTGCTTTTACTTGCCAGACCAAGATTACGGCCGCACTAAATGTGAATTTGCTCCCTTTTTCGCGGTAGAAAAAGCAGCCACCACAACAGGCTCTTTATTATTTGCAAAAGAAGCGAATTGTGAGACCGTATTTCTTGCGCCGATCAAAACGGCCAGCGGTTACAAAATTAAAGTGGTCCCAGGGCTGGAGAATTTTCCCTCTGGTGACGATAAAGAAGATGTAGCGCGAATGAATAAAATGGTTGAGTCACTCGTTTTAGAAGCACCCGAACAATATTTGTGGATGCATAAACGGTTTAAAACGCGTCCTAACAAAAGTGACCCGTCGCTTTATGACTAATATCCCGCTGGGCACGTTGCGGTTTAATTCTAGCGTACATTCAATCAAGTACAGTTTTAATAAGTAGGCGATGTGAGCAACAAGGTATCCATGAAATACAATCCTAGTGAATCTCAGTCATTTGTATGGTGGCGCCACGCGTTGTTGGCGCTGGCGCTCATATTGATTGCTGTCTTTGTGATTGTGCTACAGCAGATAAACGTGAATGCCCCCATTCCTGAAGGGGGGGAGGGGCCAAAATCCGTGTCGCAAAACATGACTGATTTTTACGCTGAGTATCGCCTGTCGTCTCGCCATCCCAGAGAAGAAAGCATCGGTGATTTCGTTAATGTGGTGAATATATCTGATACGCCGCTAGCGGACCGCTTGAAAAAGATGGAAAGCTTACAAAAACCGTTACCTGCCAATTGGGTCGGGGAGTATAAGCATCGTTCATTTAAAGCAGGTAGTACCCTGCGAGATAGCATCATTTCTTATGCGCAATCTGAAGGGATGCAGGTGATCTGGGAGCTTAACCGAGATTTTATCATCAAGCATCCGTTTCAAATTGACAACTCTATCGTCGGAAGCTTAGACGAAATCGGCCGAGCGATTGATAGCAATTTCGATGGAACCGTCAAAACCTATGTATGCCCAAAGCAGCGCTCTTTGGTCATTACCGCCGTTAACAGCAAGTATTTGCAAGAGAACTGCAAAGTCGTAGGTTAATTCGTCAAACCTATTCTTGTTTCACAAATACTTGCTGCCAAATTCGACTAACCCCATCGCGTAAATCACTAAACTCAGTGGCGTCAGGCGCTTGTTCAGCTTGTTGAAGTACTAACCTGTGGTTAGTATTGCGATAGGTTAAATAGGCGTCGTTGAGTAACTGAGTATCTTCATCGCTTAATAACCCACTTGATTGCAGTTGTTGCAAAATCCTTACGTTGTCAGGCCATTTGGTCAGCCCAGGAAATTCACAGGCATAAGCCAACACAAAATATTGCACAATAAATTCGATGTCGGCGATACCACCGAAATCTTGTTTTAAATCAAACCCTAGCTTAGTTGATGAGCCCAAATGCTTGCGCATTTTCTCGCGCATTTGGGCAACACTTTCTTGCAATGATGCGCGGTCACGTTTTTGCGCTAGTATTTGATGGCGCACCACCGAAAACTCCTGGGCGAGGCTCGGGCTACCCACGATAAAGCGAGCGCGGGTGAGGGCTTGATGTTCCCATGTCCACGCTGTTTGATTTTGGTACTCGCGAAATCCATCGATATGGCAAACCAACAAACCTGCACTGCCGGACGGGCGCAATCGCATATCAACTTCATAAAGCTGACCCGAGGCCGTTTTGGTATTGAATAGGTGTAAAATTCGTTGGGCGAGTTTGAGATAAAACAACCCAGATTCTATGGCTTTTGGACCGTCAGTTGGCGCTCTGCTGGTGCAATTATGTAGAAAGACCAAATCCAGATCAGAGCCATACCCGAGCTCATATCCCCCTAATTTACCATAACCAATTACAGCAAAACCGCGACTAAGCATATCGTGTTGTTCATTAGGGGCATCTGCGTAATCTGGTTCACCGTATTTTTCGGTCATTTGTTGCCACGCCAAATTAACCACTTGCCTTATAATACTTTGGGCTAGGTAGGTAAGATGGTCGCTCACCTTCATCACAGGCATAGCACCTGTAATATCCGCGGCGGCAATTTTCAGCTGCTGGCACAATTTAAATTGGCGTAAGGCTTCCATTTGCTGCTCTAGGTCTGTTTCATCAATGCGCAGCATGGCCAATCTAAGTTCAGCGCTATATTCGGTCAACTCTGTTGGGTTAACTAACTGAGCAGGATTAAGCAATTCATCCAGAAGCAGCGGAAAGCGGCTGATCTGGTCAGTTACCCAGGGGCTGGCTGAACATAAGCTCACCAATTGCTTTAATGCCCCTTGGTTTTCAAACAATAAATCTAGGTAGGCTGTACGGCCATAAATAGCGCGGAAGACCTGCAAGCAGCGATCCAAGCTTTGACTCGCCGCCTCTGGTGTTTGCTGTAAAATGACCAACAACAACTGAGGTATGAGTTTGTTTAAAATGTTTTCACCGCGCTGGCCTATGCGACTCGCACTTAAGTTATTACCAAAGGCCACAAGTGATATATTAAATGTTTGGGCTTGCTCAGAATCAAGCCATGCACTGAGTATTTCCAACTGCTCTTCAGGTGCTAATGGTAATAACCATAAGTCCTCTAAGGGTGAAAGAATGTCATCGTCTTTCACTAGTTCAGGCGCGGCATCTTCACCAATTAACAATAGGAATTGTTCATGAATAAGCTGTGTATGCTCCAGTAGCTGCTCGGTAAATTGAGAATAATCTTTCAGCCCGAGTATGGTAACCAAGCGCAACTCATCAATATCATTATCAGGAAGGACTTGGGTTTGCTTGTCATCAAATTGCTGTAAGCAGTGCTCTACCTTGCGCAGCCATAAATAGCTGTTTTTCAATGCGTTGGCGTCGTCTTCGGGCAATATTTCCATGTCAATCAGGACCTGCAGATTGTGCAGCAACCCTTGCTCTTGCAGTGCAGGTTCGCGGCCGCCACGAATAAGTTGCAAACTTTGCACAACAAATTCCGCTTCACGAATACCCCCCTGGCCAAGCTTGATGTTATTGCTCAGCTGACGCCTGCGTACTTCTTTTTTGATCATCGCTTTCATTTTGCGTAATGAATCTAAGGCGCTGTAGTCCAAATAGCGGCGATAAATAAACGGCCTAAGTATGTCGGCAATTTCTGGGTAGTAAGTGGCGTCCGGGTTTAGAATTCGGCCTTTCACCATGGCGTAGCGTTCCCATTCTCGGCCTTGCTCTTGGTAGTAATCTTCCATAGCGGCAAAGTGCATAACCAGTGGGCCACTTTCACCAAAAGGACGCAGACGCATATCGACCCGATACACTTGGCCATCTACAGTAATTTGATGCAGTGCTGTAATCAGTTTTTGCGCTAGTTTGGTAAAGAATTGTTGATGCTCGACGGACTTACGCCCACCTTGGGTCATGCCTTGTTCGGGATAGGTAAAAATCAAATCAATGTCTGATGAAAAATTAAGTTCACGACCACCGAGTTTACCCATGCCAATGATGTACATAGGTTGCTCGCCCAAATTCCCCATGGGTAAACCGAAGCGTTTTGACAAATCATTTTTCAGCCATAGGCTGGCGTGTACGATAAGCGCTTGAGATAAAGCAGAAACGCGCTTGAGTGATTCTTCAATGGTTTGGGTGTTAGTCACATCGGCCCATGTGATAAGCGCCATATGCAAATGGCGAAACAAGCGTAATGTTTTATGCAACTGCTCTTCACTGGTGACTTCACCTAACGCAGCATCAAGCAATGCGGAGTAATTTGGTTGTTGGCTATTGTGATCGAGCAATGCAAGCAACTCGCCCACGAACCTCGGATGCTGAATACATTGACGCGCAACAAAGTCGCTTAGACCGAATACGCGACATAGTTGCGCTTTATGCGCTTGCCATTGGGCTTCAAATAAATCGCGCTCTGACAGGGCCTGCCAATGGCGTTCCCCTATGGCCAAAAGTGCTTGAGGAAAAGGAGATATTTGTTGAAGATTTTGCATGCAAAGGGCCTATTTGGGGAGCAGTAATGACGAATTGGCGAAATGACGACATCACTTTTCGGCTAATATAAACGCTAACACTCAGTCGTACCAGCGGTCGCGACTGGCGCAGCCTCTGTCGCAAACGGGCTAAGCAACTTACCGCTGACTAACTGTACTTTTTTCGCTTTCGTGAGTTTTTTAACCCACAGTTCCATTTTTAATGCATCAGAGTGATCAACTAACTCAACGGCGTAAATCATCTTCAGTGGGCCTTTACCTCGTAAGGCTTTTGCGCACAGCGGGCCGCTACTACTATGCTGAACAAAACGCTTGCTCAAGTCCTTACAAATACCAGTGTAATAATGCTGATATTTGTTTTCAATGATGTACAGAAACCAAGGTTGCACGTCGCGTATAACATCCTGTATGTGAAAATATTAAAGTTTCACATATAAACTCCAACCATAAAACAAAAACAAGCCGTGTGGCACAAAGAATGAAGGACAAGCACAAGCACATTGCACATTGCACAGGGCAAAGTAAATCAATCTAAAGTGTCACACGCTGGCTGAATATTTAACCTCGCTCTAACCTATGACTAATAAATGTGATTGCTTTACAACCGAGCGAGAATAAACCACACTGCCTGGCCTTTGTTATTGCTTCTGTTAGAGTTTAAAAATGTTAGACACACTCGGTTTTGCCCAAAAACAACGACTTGCTTACATCGATTTTTGTTTACTTTTTAAAGGCGCGATTTATCGCCAAGATCTTATCAGCCGATTCGAAGTGGGTTTGTCCGCAGGCTCTCGCGATTTTAATATTTACAAAGAACTTGCCCCGAAGAATATGCGCTATCACAGTATTGAAAAACGCTATGTGCAAACCGAGCAGTTCCAGCCAGTTTTTGAGCATGATGCCACGCGTACGTTAGTGAAAATGGCAAACGACATATCTGATGGGTTTGATGGAATAGGGGATGTGCACTACCCAGTAGAGTCGCCATCAAACCTCAACGTACCGAATATTTTTATTGTTGCGCGTTTGGTGCAAGCCATTTTGAACAAAAAAGCAGTCAGTGTGATATATACCTCGCTTTCTAGTGGCTCAGGTGCCAGAGAGTTAGTACCGCACTCTATTGTCGATAATGGTCTGCGCTGGCACGTACGCGCCTTCGATCGTAAAAGCCAAAGTTTTCGAGATTTTGTGTTAACCCGTATCAGCAAAGTAACGATAAAAGAAGCTGGCAAAGAGGACGAACAGGCATCGGCTGACCAAGAATGGCAGCGCCTCATTCCTCTGCAACTTGTGCCTCACCCTAAAAATGTCAAATATGCCACCGCGATTGAAATGGATTACGGCATGGAGAATAGCCAGCTGTTGATCAGTGTTCGGGCCGCTATGGCCGGGTATCTGCTTAGGCGCTGGAACGTTGATTGCACCGAGCGTGGTGTACTTGAAGGGGCAGAATATCAGCTGTGGTTGCAGAATCGCTTTACCTTAAACAAAGTGGATAATTTGGCCATAGCGCCGGGATATTTGAACTAAATGACCTCTAGCAGACTCTTCAGTGTACAAGTGTTCGCTGAAACACTACTATTGTTTGGTCATTTAACGCTAAAGGTTTTTGCATGCAATCACAGGTGCCACCAACAATCCATCTAAAGCCATACACAATAGTGGAAGAGTGGCTAAATGCACTCAGCCATGGCATAGGGTGTATCGCGTCAATCGTTGGATTGGTGTTCTTATTGTCTCGCGCCGCTGATACCTTGGCTCAAGTGGCTTCGGTAATTTATGGGGCATCGATGATAGCGATGTTTCTCTCTTCTACTTTGTATCACGCATTTTCGAATCCCAAAACGAAGTCAGTGTTAAAAGTGATTGATCACAGTGCTATTTACTTGTTAATTGCTGGCACCTATACACCCTTTATGTTGCTTGCCGTTGGCGGCTGGGTGGGGGTTGTTGGTATCTCGCTCATATGGGGCTTAGCAGCTATCGGTGTTGGCTTTAAGTGTTTGGCGGCTGGGCGCTTCCCGAAAATATCTGTCGCAACGTATCTATTAATGGGCTGGTTAGCAGTCTTCTTTATTTACCCTTTGTATATGTCGCTACCAACGGAAGGGCTTTGGTTACTGATTGCTGGCGGCTTGTGCTACAGCATAGGTGTAATCTTTTATGTGGCGAAGAAAATTCGTTACACCCATCCGATATGGCATGTGTTTGTGACAGCTGGGTGTATTTGCCACTTTTTCTCGATTTATTATTATGTGGTGTAGCAACCGTGTTTAACAACCGTGTTTAGCTTTCCATCGTGTGCTGACCGCATTGGCTGGCACCATTTTAATGCCAGGCGGATAACTTTCTAAGCGTTTATCTGTATAGGCGTTGCTAAGTCTTACCCTGATAGCTTAAGCTTAGACGATATTTGCTAGTGCGATTTGCCCAACGGACCCAGCGCTTTTATGTACGAAAATTATTACGGATTAAATTCAAAGCCTTTTCAGCTCACGCCAGACCCTAGCTTCTTTTTTGCTAGTAAATGGCATAAGCGAGCTATGTCGTATCTACAATACGGTTTGTCACAAGCTGAAGGGTTTATCGTTATCACAGGTGACATCGGCACAGGTAAAACCACCATTGCCAATAGCTTACTGGATGCCATGGAAGCCGGCATTGTGGCCGCGCAAATAGTCACGCCAAAATTGACCCCTGACGAACTAGTGAAAATGGTCGCCAGTAAATTTGAAATTCCGGTCAAAGGCAGCACTAAATCTGACATTTTGGGGGACTTAGAACTCTTCCTTACTCAGTTACACCAACAAGGCAAACGTGCCTTATTGCTGGTGGACGAAGCACAAAACTTGCCCTTAGAGACCATCGAAGAATTGCGCATGCTGTCGAATTATCAAAAGAACGGCAAGCCGCTACTGCAAAGTTTTCTATTGGGCCAAGAAGAATTACAACCCATATTACGCGCGCCGAATATGGAACAGTTTCGTCAGCGTATTGTGGCCTCATGTCATTTATCGCCGTTAACAGAAAACGAGTGCCAAGCCTATATAGAGTATCGATTGCATCACGCTGGCTATAGCGGCAATACGTTATTCTCAAGCGATGCCTACAGTAAAATATTTGTGTTTACCCGTGGGGTGCCGCGTAAAATCAATACCCTGATGGACCGCATCTTACTGTATGGATTCCTTGAAGAGCTTGAAACATTTGACGAAGATGCCGTAGAAGCGGTAGTGAAAGAAGTCGCCGATGAAATGTTTCTACCAGAGAACAAGGTGCCAGAAGAACCAGCGCCAGAGCAGGCGCCAAGTGATGCCCAGCACGCTGCACCTGCACCAGCCTCGGGGGAAGCTAAACCCGATGGATTAAAAGACGTCACTTATTACAAAGCGATGCTCACAGAGCTGACAGATGCTCTAGATGATGCCATTAGCCACAAAATCAAGTTAACTCGCTACATCGATAAGCTGCTTAAAAAGAAATACAGAACCTACGTGCGTTTAAAGTCTGACGATTAGCTTTCGCTAAACGGTGAGTAAAATAACCGCTGCAAAAATGAACAGAAAAGATTAACACGCCTTAATGTAGATCCTATTTTTCATGGTGAATTAGTGCCTAAAACGGTCAACCCTTAGTCCGTTTTAGAACTATTCATCACGTTAAGTTGTTAATATTTCGTAAAAAAAGAGGAAATTGAACTAAAAGGGTATTATATTATCCAATATGTTGAAGAGGTATACGTTAGTCAGCAAGGACGTTGAATATTTTAACCGCCTTGCCGATAAGGTAATACAGCTAAGGGTGATATGATGAAATACGATATGTACAACCGAAAACCAGAGCACGATGAGTCAGGCGTTTATCAGGCGTTTATCAGGCGTTAAAAGATCGTCGTAAAGCTTATTACCATGGAAAATATAACCGCGAGGTTTTTTCAGTAGTGTTGTTACTAGCTTGTGTTGGTATGTTTTTATTGCGCTCTGGGGCGTAAACGTTTTTATATTATCTAAACGTTTTGCCTCTGATTTTAAACTGCTGACCTAACGCTCGGTAGCATTCCTATTTAGACAATCTCTTATCTGAAAGCATTTTTTGCGAGCGATTGACATCAACAAACCCGCACTATTCAGCAGTCAGTGCAGGCTTTGTTTGCCAATACAACTCCTCTACGCTTCGTTGCTTATTCATGCTTTTAACTTGATCTAAACCTAAACCCTTATCTGAACCCGTATTCAAGCCCCCCGAATTTTCGCTGATTACATTTCACCTAAACGCGATTTTATAAACTCCGATAACTTGTCACTTGCTTGCCAATAGCGCTGGGCTTGATTAAATAGCGCAATGCGAATTTTGCCTAGATCAGGCAGCATTTCATGGCGAATAATATTCAACTCTTTCGGCACACTACTTCGGGCCAGAGCGGTTATGCCCAGCCCTTGGTTTATCGCAGCGGTAATACCTGCGAGATCTGCGTTGGTGTAGGTAATACGCCATTGAGTAGTTTGCTGTTTTAATGCCTGAATAACACGGCTGCGATACATGCAGCCATCAGGCGCGAGCACCAAACTTAAGGTGCTATTGGTAAAGTTTTGATTTCGATTGCCAACCCACACTAAGTCATCGTCCAGCAGTAATTCACCGTCAACAGTTTGGTTATGGGGCAACAATGCCATGATCAAATCAAAGTCTTGGCGCTGGTTTTCACTGAGTAACGACTTGCTCAAAGCTGAGGTCACCTCTAACGACACATCTGGGTATAACTTACTGAATTCACCCACAATGCTGGGCAATAACGTGGTGGCAAACTCGCTGGGTATCCCTAAACGCAGTCGCCCGCGAATCGATGCAGGCTCAAACTGGCGAAATATTTCATCATTGATCGCCAGCATGTTCTTCGCTTGATGGTACAAATTTAGGCCGTCGTGATTTACTTCATGGCGCTGCCCAGCTTTACTAAACAAGCGTTTATTGAGCTGTGATTCCAAACGTTTTATTTGCAAGCTAATGGCGGGTTGCGAGCGCCCAAGGTATTCCCCCGCTTTAGCGTAACCGCCCAAATCAACCACGGTCACGAAAGTGCGTAAGTTATCCAAAGAAAGTTGCTTCATTTTTCGCCATATAGATTAGCTAACCTGATGAAACTAATTGTATAGATAAGTAATGTTAATGTAAGCATTAATATTTTCAATTTGTTGTGACCAAATCAGCTACCTATACTGGCAATCACGTTAATCAAAAAGATAAGTCACATGCCAAATAAAACGGTTTTGCACAGTAAGCACCTTGAATCAGGCGCTAAAATGGTTGATTTCCACGGCTGGGAAATGCCGATCAACTACGGCTCACAAATAGAAGAGCATCACGCTGTGCGCCGCACTGCCGGTATGTTTGACGTATCTCACATGACAATAGTTGATGTGGTTGGCGAGCAAGCACAAAACTACCTTCGTCATTTATTAGCCAACGACGTGGCTAAATTGAAAGAGCGCGGCAAGGCCCTTTACAGCGGTATGCTCAACGAAGAAGGCGGCGTGGTAGATGACTTGATTGTGTATCACTTTGAAACCACCAATTACCGCTTAGTGGTTAACTCAGCCACGCGCCAAAAAGACATGGATTGGTTAAACGCCCAAGCTGAAGGCTTTGACGTGACCATTACCGAACGCCCAGAGTTCGCCATGATCGCCGTTCAAGGCCCACAAGCCAAAGAGAAAGCCGCTGGCTTGTTCTCATCCGCTCAAAACGAAGCCGTAGCAGGTATGAAGCCGTTTTTCGGTGTGCAAGCTGAAGATTTGTTTATCGCTACCACAGGTTACACAGGCGAAGCAGGCTACGAAATCATGGTGCCTAACGAGCAAGCCGCTGACTTTTGGCAAAAGCTATTAGATGCAGGCGTGGCCCCTTGTGGTTTAGGCGCGCGCGATACCCTGCGCTTAGAAGCAGGCATGAACCTATACGGCCAAGACATGGACGAAACCATTTCACCCCTTGCAGCAAACATGGGCTGGACCATCACGTGGGAGCCAGCAGAGCGCAACTTTGTAGGCCGTAAAGCCCTGGAGGCACAAAAAGCGGCTGGTACAGACAAACTAGTAGGCTTGGTGCTCACTGAAAAAGGCGTGCTTCGTCACGGTCAAGCCGTTAAAGTTGAAGGCGGCGAGGGCGTTATCACCTCTGGTACGTTTTCCCCAACACTTGGTCACAGTATTGCCATGGCGCGCGTACCTGCGTCTGTCGGTGAAACTGCACAGGTGGAAATGCGTAAAAAGTGGGTTACAGTAAATGTGGTTAAACCTAGCTTTGTGCGAAATGGCAAAAGCGTTTTATAAAAAATCAACTGGCGCGGCAGTGCTTTGTTGCTGCCGAGCTTGAGCTAACGACTTCAATATTTAGGAACAACTATGAGCAATATCCCTTCAGATCTACGTTATGCCACTACTCACGAATGGGTTCGCCCTGAAGGCGACGGTACCTTTACTGTCGGTATCAGCGAGCATGCCCAAGAGCTTTTGGGCGATATGGTATTTGTTGAGCTACCAGACGTTGGCGCTACGGTTAGTGCGGGCGACGACATCGCGGTTGCGGAATCCGTTAAAGCGGCATCAGACGTTTACGCGCCAATCGGCGGTGAAATTGTTGGCGTAAATGAAGACCTAGAAGACAGCCCAGAGCTAGTTAACTCTGACCCTTATGGCGACGGTTGGTTGTTCCGCATCAAAGCAGATGATGCAGACGAAGTTGAAGGCCTGCTTGACGCTGAAGGTTACCAAAACAGCATCGAAGAAGAATAAGCATTCGTTAATGTAAAGAGCAACCTAGTGTTGCTCTTTTTATTAAGTGCTTGGTTTGAAAGCTTGCTTAGAACAAGGCTTTGAACTTTGGTTTTACGCCTTTGTTAAACGCAGTGCTCAAGTTTCGTTGTTGTTCATATTTCACCGCAGTGTACTTGTTTTGCCATTGGCAACTTTGGCGCAGCACTGCCTCTTGAATCACCTAATTTTTACTTAAATCAAAGATGTTTGCTTTGATTTAAGCCACTCACGTTTTAAGGAATCGGTAAGCCAGTTATGCCACATGCTAATTTTTCCCTTTCGCAGTTAGAGCAAACGCAAGATTTTATTCGCCGCCATATTGGCCCAAGTGAAGCTGAAATGGCTGACATGTTGGAGTTTGTCGGTGCCGGCTCCTTAGATGATTTAATGCAGCAAACCGTACCTGAAGGTATTCGTTTGCCAGAAAGCCTAAGCGTGGGTGAAAGCCAAACTGAGGCACAAGCCTTGGCCTATTTGAAAACCGTGGCCAGCAAGAACCAAGTAAACCGTTCATACATTGGTATGGGTTACAGCGATACCCTAACCCCGAACGTTATTTTACGTAACGTGCTTGAAAACCCAGGTTGGTACACAGCGTATACGCCGTATCAGCCGGAAATCGCTCAAGGGCGTTTACAAGCGTTGCTTAATTTTCAGCAAGTGACCATTGATTTAACCGGAATGGAGCTTGCCTCTGCTTCCTTGCTAGATGAAGCCACCGCCGCAGCTGAGGCCATGGGCCTTGCTAAACGCGTATCGAAAAACAAAAAATCAAACCTATTTTTTGTGGCCGACGATGTGCACCCACAAACCTTTGATGTTATTCAAACCCGTGCTGATATGTTCGGCTTTGACGTGATTGTAGGTAAAGCAGATGAAGCGGCTAATCACGATGTGTTCGGTGCCTTGTTACAATACCCAGGCACCACAGGGGCAGTAAATGACCTAACCGACATCATCGCCCAAGTACAAGCAAACAAAGGTATAGTGGCGGTATCGGCTGATATCATGAGCTTGGTATTACTTAAAGCGCCAAGTGAAATGGGTGCTGACGTAGTACTTGGCTCGGCTCAGCGCTTTGGCGTACCTATGGGGTACGGCGGCCCACACGCCGCCTTTTTCGCGACGCGCGATGCTTATAAACGCTCACTTCCCGGGCGTATTATTGGTGTGTCAAAAGACACGCGCGGTCGCCCAGCATTGCGCATGGCGCTACAAACCCGCGAGCAGCACATCCGCCGTGAAAAGGCCAACTCAAACATTTGTACTGCTCAGGTGTTACTAGCAAATATGGCATCGTTCTACGCTGTGTATCACGGTCCTGACGGCCTAAAAACAATTGCTTCACGCATTCACCGCTTTGCTGACATTCTTGCTGCCGGTATTTCGCAGCATGCCGACAAAGGCGTGAGCCTAGTGAATAACACGTGGTTCGATACCATCACTGTTAACGTGGGCGATAAAAAAGACGCGATTGTGGCTGCAGCTCATGCCGCGCAAATGAATTTACGTAGTGATTTAGACGGCGTCGTGGGTATCAGCCTAGATGAAACCACCACCCGTGATGACCTACAAAACCTGTTTAACGTATTGCTAGGCGATGGCCACGGCATCGACATTAACTTACTCGACCAGCAAATTGTGGCTAAGGGTAGTCAGTCCATTCCGGCTGATTTAGTGCGCACCAGCGACATTTTGACCCACGAAGTGTTCAACAGCTACCAGTCAGAAACCGAAATGCTGCGTTACATCAAATCATTAGAAGACAAAGACTTAGCGCTTAATCACTCGATGATAAGCCTTGGCTCATGCACCATGAAACTGAACGCCACCGCTGAGATGATCCCAGTAACCTGGCCTGAGTTTGGTAAATTGCACCCGTTCGCGCCTATCGAACAAGCACAAGGCTACAGCCAAATGCTCAGCGAATTAAGCGAATGGTTGCTAGACATCACAGGCTACGATGCGCTTTCAATGCAACCTAACTCAGGTGCACAAGGTGAGTATGCAGGCCTTATCGCTATTCAGCGTTACCATGAAAGCCGTAACGAAGGGCATCGTAATATTTGCCTTATCCCAAGCTCAGCACACGGTACTAACCCAGCGTCAGCGCAAATGGTTAGCTTGAAAGTGGTGGTGGTGAACTGTGATAAAAACGGCAACGTCGACTTAGCTGATTTACGCAAGAAAGCCGCAGAAGTTGCCGACAACCTGTCTTGCGCCATGATCACCTACCCATCTACCCACGGCGTATACGAAGAAACCATCAAAGAAATGTGCGACATAGTGCACGAATTTGGTGGGCAGGTTTACCTAGATGGCGCGAATATGAACGCGCAGGTAGGCATTACCTCACCTGGCTACATTGGCTCTGACGTATCTCATTTGAACTTGCACAAAACGTTTTGTATTCCACACGGTGGCGGCGGCCCAGGTATGGGGCCAATCGGGGTTAAATCGCATTTAGCGCCGTTCTTACCGAACCATAAAGTGATCGACACAGGCAACACCAGTGCCGGCAATGGTGCGGTATCCGCAGCGCCATGGGGCAGTGCGTCTATTTTGCCTATCAGCTACATGTACATAAAAATGATGGGTAGCGCTGGGCTCAAAAAGGCGACCGAAGTAGCAATTTTAAACGCCAACTACATCGCCAATAAGCTAGACGGCCACTACAACGTATTGTATCGCGGGCGAAATGGCCGCGTAGCGCACGAATGTATTATCGACTTGCGTCCCATTAAAGAGGCATCAGGCGTAACCGAAGTCGATATCGCTAAACGCCTTAACGATTACGGCTTCCACGCACCGACTATGAGCTTTCCAGTAGCGGGCACGCTGATGATCGAGCCAACAGAGTCAGAAGCCAAAGTCGAACTAGACCGCTTCATCGAAGCCATGGTATGCATACGCGCAGAGGCAGCAAAAGTAGAAACAGGTGAGTGGAGCGCAACAGACAACCCATTACACAACGCACCGCACACCCTAGACGATATCTGTGACGCCAACTGGGATCGCAGCTACGATCGCCACACAGCGGCTTACCCAGTCGCCAGCGTAGCGAAAAACAAATTCTGGCCTTCGGTTAACCGCATCGATGATGTGTTCGGTGACCGTAATTTGATTTGTTCTTGCCCTAGTATAGAGAGTTACATTGAGGGGTAGGTTGGTTTTACAGCTTTACTGTTATAACTAGATAGAGTTTTAAAGCGAGCCATTTGGCTCGCTTTTTTGTGTTTTGTACAATAGGCAAAAATTCTAATTTAAGAGGTGACCGCTTTGTGACATAAGCGGTCGTAAAATCGGTATTCGACTAATTTTATTTGTCGCTAGTATGAGCAATCTTGTCCAAACGCTCACTTTCAAAGGCAAGACGTTCTAGTGATTCATACCCTCGGCATGCCAAACATGAAGCAGATAGAATTATACTGCTCACAATATACGATAGTAGAATAGCCATGTGTTCATTTATTTTTTGATATTCTGCACGATGAGCTACTCCTGAACGGAGTTTATAATATCTCTTTATAGTGGTTTTCAACGAATCATAACTTTGAAGTTCATCGATATCTACCAACTGCATATTTAAGTCCCCATACATAAATAATGAGGCAATTCCTTTGGCATTTCGTTCTGTTATTTCATCAGTCGTAATGGTAAAAAAGCATTCCAAGCATGACCATAGTTTAAGAAATGAAGAAGCTAGACATCCATCAGATTGCGCCTCACTGAACCAGTAGAGTGATTTTTCAATAGCTTGTTCCAATTCATTCTTGGAAACTTTATTCGATAAATAAGTTAGTTTTTGAAATAGTTCCTCTACGTTAAACTGTTGTAAGCGCTCAGTTGTTAAAGGAAAATCACGCCGAGGACTTGCCGATTCTAATGTATGTAAGCCTCCACTACTCGACCAACCTACTAAAAAACTATCTTGGTACTGAAAGGAGTTTTTACTTCTAAGTTTAATGTGGGTATTGGAAAAACCACCTTTAACATGAGAGCAAATTAGAACCTTGAGAATAGACAGATTCAATGTAGCTCTATGTTTATACTTATCTAACGCAACTGCCTTGCTGCCTCT
>NZ_BAEP01000024.1 GCF_000315015.1 Paraglaciecola mesophila KMM 241
GTTCTTAGCTTGGATGAATTTGAATTTCAAACTCGCCCAGATGAAATTAACGTGGAAGACGGTGAAGTGGGTGACCCAAGTCTACAGTGGAGCACTTCTATTGATTACCGTATAGACGATCTAAACGTTAACTGGAGTTCTCGTTTCATAGATAAGAGTGCGTTGTTTGACGTATCACCAGGTGGCGGTTCACCAGAAGATGCATCACCTAACTACATTGATTCAGTATGGACTCATGACTTGTCAGCGGTGTACTACCTAAATGACAACGTTAGCTTCTCTGCTGGTATTCGTAATGTGTTCAACGAAGTCCCTTCAGGAAATACATTTGACGCACTTTATGACCTTATTGGTCGTCGCGCAAATGCAGGTGTTAAAGTTAGCTTCTAATATTTAGCTAACTCAGTGCATCACCTTCGTCCCTGCGGGGGTGATGCATTTTTAAATTACATATCAATCCTTCGAAATACTCACTCGACCATTCACGGTTGACACCGATACCTTGCCTTGGCCTTGTCCTGTGCTTGTGGCTAACCAGCTACTAGGGCCGTACTTTTCTTTTTGTACTGTATCTTGGGTTAAACGGTTAATGATTTTTCCGCCTGCATGGGCTCGAATGTCAAACAACGCGGAAACCCCTGCACTAAAATTCAAATCAATTTCTCCGCCCACCGACGTAGCGTGAAGCTCCCCCCCCTCAGCCAGTGCTAGTGCTATTTTGAGCTCACCGTTAACGGTCTCTAAATTGGCGTATTTAACGGACTGCATCATGAGTTTCACGTCACCGTTGACAGTCGTAGCGCGCACCTCTTCACTACTAGATTCTGCGTTCACGTCGCCATTGACAGTTTCATATCTATCTTCACGGCCTTGGGTGCTGTTTGAGCGAATGTCACCGTTGACCGTTTGAATGGCCACATCACCTTGGAGTTCGCTGGCGTTAATGTCGCCATTAACCGATTCAAGACGCAGGCGCCCAGCCAGCTGCTTGGCCTTAATATCACCGTTAACCGTTTCTGCGCTAACACCTCCTTTAACATCGCTGAGCAATACATCTGCATTGACGGCTGTGTAGTTTAGGCGGCTTTGGCGCGGTACAAAAATTACCAACTTATCTTCGTCATCTCCCCCCCAACGACTGCTATGCTTGCGGCTGTTTTTAACTTTCACCTTGATTAACACTTCGTTGCCTCTGCGTTCAAACACAAACCGCTCTGTTAGCTCGCCCAGCGTTCCTTTCACTTGTACTTGGGGTTTATCCCACCCCTTTATTTCAGCCTTTCCATTAACGTGCTCTATTTCCACATACCCCTTAGGATTTGCTTCAACGATGCGATCGATCTGTTCGCCCGCAGAAACACTCAACACAGTCATGATACCGATTACTGTGAACGCCCCTTTAAGCATTATTAGTTTCATTTTTCACTCCTAACATTCTGACTAGATCTGTGACCACTTGGGTGAATGCACACGTTCTATTAAGTTGATCTGTTGCTGATGTACGCTTTGCAGCATTTTCAACAACGCCATATTATTCGGTTCGTTTTGCAGCGCTTTCTTAATCGCCTCAGCGGCATTATCAAGCTCAGTTAATTGCTGCTGCCAGTTGTCGGTAAGAGCGCTTTTTCCTTTAAATTGCACTAACAGTGCATTTTTTTGCTCTTCGTGCTGAGCGCTCAAGGCAGCCACTAATTCATCACCGCTTATCATTTCGTCACTAGGGAGCAGCCCTTTCCAGCTTACCAAGGCAAGCATAGCGACAGCCGCTGCAAATACGGCTGCCTTGGTCCAATAACGATGATTGCTATTAGCTCGAACATTCTTCTCGCTCAGGTCAAATACATTGCGCGCTTCGTCTTCCTGCTTAACTAACGCCAACTCTATGCCCGGCCATAAATCACGTTCAGGTTGCTTTTGGGTGTCGAGCTGGGCAAGTTTTCCCTGCAAGACCTGTTCAAAATCTGGCTTATGCATACCCCATCCACTCCTCTAGTAACTGCTTTGCTCGATGGAATTGAGCCTTACTTGTTCCTACTGCCATATTGGTCATTTGCGCAATTTCTTCATGGCGGTAGCCCTCAATAGCGTGTAACACAAAAACGATCCTCGCGCGCTCAGGTAAACGGGTCACGTAGTTTTCAATATCTACTTCCCCAGCAGAAGGTTCGGCAACATCGTTTGCTACGCTTGAGTCTTCTATATTAAACATGCGCTGCACCCAGCCTCGCTGCTTACGAATATACGAAATCGTAATATGGGATGTCACCGTATGCAGCCATGTAGAGAACTTACTTTGTTCTGAGTAATCCCCTATTTTTCGCCACAATTGAATAAAGACCTCTTGTGATGCATCCTCTGCCAACGCCTTATCTCCCGTCAGCCGGTAGCACAAAGCATATACCTGACCAATATATTGATGGTACAGCTGATGATATGCCTGTCGGTTTCCATTTTTTACTGCTAGCAGTAGCTGCCGCTCTTCATCGGTGGCAAACTTGTGCTTAGCAGCAACAACGTTCGAATTCTCAGTCAATCTTCTATCTTCGTTGGCTAGCTTACTAAGTGAGTCGCAGGTTACCTCACAAAGGTTTAAAGCTACAAAAAAGAAATGCGAATGAGTACAACGGGTTTAGTCGTTATACCAACGGGAGCGATATGAAAGTATTAGGTTTATTTGCAGGTGTTATCCGTCCTATCGGCCCAAAGTACGCCCCTTCAGGCATTGATAAGCGACCTGTCGAGCGCGCAGAGGTGAATAACCTTGGTATTGTTGGTGACGTTCAGGTTGATAAGCGTTACCACGGAGGTCCTGAACGCGCTTTACATCAATATTCTTTGCGAGGTTACGAGACGATAATAAAACGCCACCCTTTGATGCACAGGACAGCGGTAATGGGCTCCATTGGAGAAAACCTAGCAGCCACTGATATGCATGATAAAAACGTGAACATTGGCGATATCTATCGCGTTGGCGACGTCACAGTGCAGGTGACCTCCCCGCGCATTCCTTGCTGGAAGATTGAAGAAAAACTCCATCAAAAGGGCTTAGTCGAGCTCATTAAAAACCAGCAGATCACTGGTTGGTACTATCGTGTCCTTGAAAACGGGACAATTACATTAAGTGACAGCATCACACTTGTCGAGCGCCCTAATGCCAACTTGTCAGTAGCGTCTTTTGTTCAGCAGCACTTTGACAAAAACACATCAGCGGATCCCCTACACCAAATGAGCAATGCGATAGGGTTAGACTCAGAATGGCAACAAAAACTACTACGGCGTATCGATAATCAATAGTCAATAAACTGTAGGCATAAAAAAACACCGCTTAGTGCAATGCAACTAGGCGGTGTTTTTAGTATCCAAAAAGGCTTAAATTAAGCTTCTTGAATAACAACCAATTTGATTGTAGCCGTTACTTCTGAGTGCAACTGTAGGTCGATTTCGAACTCGCCAGTTTCACGTAAAGTACCAGTAGGCAATTTAACTTCAGATTTAGCAATCTCAACACCAGCGGCAGTAATTGCCAATGCGATGTCGCGAGTACCGATAGATCCGAACAATTTACCTTCGTCACCAGCAGGAGAAGCGATAGTCACTTCAGCCAACTCAGCAACTTTCGCTGCACGAGCTTCTGCCGCTGCAAGCTGCTCAGCAATTTTTGCTTCAAGCTCTGCACGACGTGCTTCAAATTTTTCTACGTTTGCTTTAGTAGCAGGAACAGCTTGCCCTTGAGGGAACAAGAAGTTACGTGCATAGCCTGATTTTACAGTGACATTGTCACCCAAGCCGCCCAGGTTGGCGACTTTGTTTAGTAGTATGATTTCCATCTTGCTACCTCTTAATTTCGCTAGGGTTACTTGTGAGAATCAGTATATGGAAGCAATGCTAGGAAGCGCGCGCGCTTGATAGCAGTTGACAACTGACGCTGATATTTAGCGCTAGTTCCAGTGATACGGCTAGGTACGATTTTACCACTTTCAGTGACATAGTTTTTCAACATAGCGATGTCTTTATAATCGATCTGAACAACACCATCAGCTGAGAAACGGCAGAATTTACGACGTCTAAAAAAACGAGCCATTTTTTGTCTCCTTATTCTTGTTCGTCAGAAGCAGTAGCTGCTTCTGGTTCTGCAGACTTGTCTTCAGAAGACGGTCTTTCATCACGCTTTTCACGACGCTCTTCTTTAGCCATTGGCGATTGCTCAGTTTCAGCATCTTTTGTACGCATAACAAGGTTACGCAATACAACATCATTGAAACGGAAAGCAGTCTCTAGCTCTTCAACTGCTTCAGCAGAAGCTTCAGCGTTGATAAGTACGTAGTGTGCTTTATGTAATTTGTCGATAGGGTAAGCCAATTGACGACGGCCCCAATCTTCCATGCGGTGGATTGTGCCACCATTCTGGGTAAGAATTCCGGTATAACGCTCGATCATACCAGGAACTTGTTCACTCTGGTCAGGGTGAACCATGAATACGATTTCGTAATGACGCATCATATTGCTCCTCACGGTTGTAGCCTCGACAGCACAGTCAAACTGTATGGAGACAAGGAACTAAAATTAAGGTGACTGTTTTAAGCGGCGCGAATTGTATATAAACTAGTCGAAGGGCACAAGCTATATTTATGCTTATGCCCTATAAAAACGGGATGTTTAGAAAAATAGAGGTGATTTAAATAAAGTGACTCACATACCTTCGCGGCTACGCCCCTTAATCGTCTATATCTTGCTTGGTTAGCCAGTCACCGAGTTTTTTCATATCTTCTTCGGCGGCAAAGGTCAGCTCTTCAACCCAATCATGCACATTTTCCCACCATGCGGGGTGATCGCCCTGCTGTATTTGGTTGGCAATTTTCTGCACTCTTGCTAAGCCAACAGAACCCGCTGCGCCTTTTATCTTGTGCGCTTGGGAACATACTTCGTCTTTTTCACTGGCACTTAAGCTAAGCTGCAGAATCTCTAAATAAACAGGCATATTCTCTTCGAACACTTTAACACTGGTGCTAACCATTTCATGGCCTATGGTATCCACCAACATTTGCAGTAAATCCAAATCCAATATTGCGTCTAACTCTTTATCAGGCTCTTCATCTTTGGGTTTGTGAGACTCATACGGCTGTTCACTAAAGAGTGAATTAAAGACTTCAATGATTCGGCTCTTTTTAACAGGCTTAGCAATAACATCATCCATACCGCTATCAAGGTATTCCTGACGCCGCTTAATCACATTGGCTGTTAAAGCGACGATACTGGTTTGTTCCACCAAGCTCTCTTCATGCAACGTAGCTGCGACATCAAAGCCCGTCATGTCTGGTAGTTGAATATCAAGCAGAATCAAATCATATTGTTTATCGCGCACCATTTTAATCGCTTCGCCACCTGTCATTGCCACATCTACATGCTGATCAAGTTTTTCTAAAAGCGCTTTTGCGACCATTACATTGAGCTCTATATCCTCTACCAACAAGATATTCAGGCCTCGCACTTGCAACTCTTCCACTTGCATCGGGCGATTACTAATCGGCAAGGGTAACTCCACCGAGAAGCATGTGCCTTTACCTATCTCACTGCTGACTTTTATTTCACCGTTCATTAACGACACCATCTGCTGACATATCGCCAAGCCAATACCTGTACCGGTCGCACTTTGATGCTCAGGCAAGTTCACTTGATAGTACATGGCGAATATTTTATCGAGCTCAGTTTGCGGAATACCCACGCCAGTATCACCAACACGGAAGGTCACATGGCTGATACCATCGCCTGAGGTTTGCGCTTCCACACTCAAGCTGACCTTACCTTTTTGAGTGAACTTAACCGCATTGAACAGCAAGTTCCACAGAATTTGACGCAACCGGGTACCATCAACTTCGACAAAATCAGGAAGCGGCTCTCTTATCTCGGTATCAAAAGCAAGGCCTTTATCTGCCGCAAGCAACTTAATAATGCTGCTCAATTCTTCTGTAAAATCTTTGATAGATACCGTTTTTAATGACAGCTCAAGTTTGTCACGCCCCATGCGGTCAATATCAATGATGTCATTAAAAATATTGCCCAAAGTAATGCCACTGGCGTAAATAGTGCTGACCCAAGCAAATTGCTCTTTATCTAATTTGGTATCGCGCAGCATGCGACTTAAACCGACGATGCCGTTTAACGGCGTGCGCAATTCATGGCTGATCGTAGCGATAAATTTGGTTTTATCTTTACTCGCCTTAGCCACAATATTCTCAGCTTGTTTACGCTCAGTAATATCACGTCCAAACGCTAATAATCCTAAGCGTTTATTGTCTTTGTCATAGAAAGGTACCTTGCGCATTTCAAAGTAACCACGGCGACCATCGGCAAAGCGCAGCCAAATCTCTTCGGTAATACTGACATCGTTTTCTAACACTTCTTGGTCACTCGCCGCTACCTGGCGAGCCAACTCTTCTTCCCACACTTCGTGCGGCGTTAAACCAATTAATTCAGCTTCGGTGAGTCCAGTCATTTGCTCGGCGACGCGGTTGCAACCGGCAAATTGGCCTTCTTCATTACGGTAGTAAATTAAATCTGGTGAGGCATCGATAATGGAACGCAATAAGGTCGATAAACGCAGAGCCTGTTCTTCTTTTTCGGCCCTGTCTTTAATTTCGTTCTCTAGTTCTACAAAAACATTTTCACGTTCTTCTTGGGCATTTTTGCGCTGCTCAATTTCGTAATTTAACTGTTTAATATTGTTTTGTAGCTCTCGGCTAAGCAAAATATCTTCTTCACGAAGCCGTTCAAGTTGAGTCACTGCGTCCGATAGATGCTCTCTGGAGCGCTCAAGCTGCTTAACCAACTCACTGAAGAAAAATAACACCCATGGCGCACTGACTATGGTCAGAATAATCGCACTCATAAAGTCTTCGAGCTTTACATCACCAATGATGTAAATGCGCAAAAAGTACGTACCAGTCATGGTAAACATTAGGGTCAGAATAACGAACAGCACGCTGACACGCAGGGTGCCAAAACGGTTAATAAACTGGGCAAATCGAAGGGCCCAAGGTTCTACTGATTCTTCTCGCTGCATGTATCGCTCTCATATCTAAATGTAAGGCTGTAAGCGCGACATGCTAGCAAGTTCGACCACAGCGTCAACTGATAATCTTTCGTGGCCGATGCTAATCCAAGGAGGCTTATCCTTCATAAAAATTAGATATCTCACCGCTTCTGGCAGGTTTTAGCAGTGTTTCCACATCGATACGCGTACTTTTTATGCATTTTTTTTAAATAAATATTCTCCTTACAATGGAAAACTAGGTGTTTGCGGAGGCTGAAATTAACTATTTATTAACACATGACAGTAAATACCACCTTTATTTCATAGGATATAACCAAGTAAATGGAATAGCCTTAACTCACTGTTTAACATAAAGTTAATAAGCAAAACCCAACTGAATGTAAGGATTTTTCAAGCAAGTTCGCACTTCTCAATTGATTTATATATTTTAACTCGGTATTTTGTACGGCCTGCTTAGTATAAATATTCGATACTCGACTGGTATCCCCAATAATAAAAACGACAAGAATACATAGCGTGACATGGCGCAATTAGGCCACTTTTTTTGTGTGCCAAAGTTTACCCGTGAGCGTTATACAAAAATACAGCAGTAACCTAAAACACAACCCTAACCAGTCGTCGGTTGAAGGAGTTACGTCAATGAGTTTATATAATCCTAATGATTCCAAAGACAACTGTGGATTTGGTTTAATCGCCCATACCCAAGGCGAAGCCAGCCACAAGCTTGTCACCACTGCAATTGAAGGATTGGATCGCATGCAGCACCGTGGTGGTATCGCCGCCGACGGTAAAACCGGGGATGGTTGCGGCTTGCTACTTCAAAAACCGGATGCGTTCTTTAAAGAAATCGCCGCTGAAAACGGTTGGAAATTAAGTAAAAAATACGGTGTGGGGGTTATTTTCCTCAATCAGGACGACACCTTAGCGGCCCGTGGCCGTGAAATCTTGAACGAAGAGCTAGAACGCGAAACATTGAGCGTTGCCGGCTGGCGTGTGGTACCGACAGATCACTCCGTATTGGGTGATTTAGCCGCTTCAGGTGTACCACAAATTGAGCACGTTTTTGTTAATGCGCCTTCTGGATGGCGCAAACGAGACTTAGAACGCCGCTTGTTTATGGCACGTCGCCGCGCTGAAAAGCGCATGAGCGAAGACAGCGAATTTTACATCGCTTGTTTATCCACGCTTGTGACTGTGTATAAAGGCCTTGTTATGCCGAAAGATTTGCCAAAGTTCTATTTAGACTTGGCAGATGAGCGCATGCAATCAGCGATTTGTGTATTCCACCAACGCTTCTCTACTAATACTTTGCCTAAGTGGCCATTGGCGCAGCCTTTCCGCTTCTTGGCACATAATGGTGAAATTAACACTATTCGTGGTAACCGTGATTGGGCGCAAGCCCGAAGCAGTAAATTCGTTACCCCGTTATTGCCTGATTTAGCCGATGCAGCCCCTTTTGTGAATACAGAAGGCTCAGATTCGTCTTCATTAGATAACATGCTTGAGTTGTTCCTTGCTGGCGGTATGGATTTGTTCCGCGCCATGCGCTTGCTTGTGCCACCTGCATATCAAAACAACAGCACCATGGACGACGAGTTACGCGCGTTTTACGAATTTAACTCGATGCACATGGAGCCGTGGGACGGACCAGCCGGTATCGTATTGACCAATGGTCGTCACGTTGCCTGTAACTTGGACCGCAATGGCCTGCGTCCTGCACGTTATGTCATCACCAAAGATGGTTTAATCACGCTTGCCTCTGAAATTGGTATCTGGGATTACAAACCTGAAGATGTGGTTGAAAAAGGCCGTGTAGGGCCAGGTGAAATGCTTGCCGTAGATACCTACAATGGCAAAATTTGGCGTTCTAACGAAATTGATGAAGAGCTCAAAAGCCGTCATCCTTATCGCGAATGGATCGACAAAAACATTCGTCGTTTAACGCCTGTTGAACAATGCGATGCGTCATTGATTGGTCAACGCGTATTTGACGACAATATGATGGCGACCTACCACAAGCTGTTCGCCTACAGCTACGAAGAGCTTCAGCAAATTGTTAAAGTGCTAGCCAAAGATGGTCAAGAAGCAGTGGGCTCTATGGGTGATGACACCCCAATGGCCGTGCTTTCATCAAAACAGCGCACCATTTACGATTATTTCCGTCAGCAGTTTGCCCAAGTCACCAACCCACCTATCGATCCATTACGTGAAAATCACGTTATGTCGTTAGCGACATGTATTGGCCGTGAACAAAATGTCTTTAGCGAAACATCTGGCTATGCGCATCGCGTGCTGTTTGACTCTCCGGTACTTATTTATACCGATTTAAAGCAACTGCGCGAATACAATGCTGAGCATTATTATTCTGAAGTGGTTGACCTAAACTACAAGCCAGAAGAAGGCTTGAAAAAAGCCATCTCGCGTATTTGTAATGAAGTGGAATATTTGGTTAAAACCAAACGTGCTGCGTTTGTGATTTTGTCTGACCGCAACGTGAAAGCGAACCGCTTAACCATTCCAGCAGCCATGGCCGTTGGCGCAGTGCAACGTCGCTTAATCGATAAATCACTTCGTTGTGACGCCAACATAGTGGTTGAAACCGCTTCGGCTCGTGACCCGCACCACTTTGCCGTATTGCTAGGCTTAGGTGCTACCGCGATTTATCCGTTCTTGGCTTATGAAAGTATTGAGCAAATGGTCGATAAGGGCGAACTTGGCATTACCGCCATGCAAGGGGTACTGAATTACCGTAAAGGCATCAATAAAGGTCTGTACAAGATCATGTCTAAAATGGGGATCAGCACCATTGCCAGCTACCGTAGCTCGAAGTTATTCGAAGCCATTGGTATCAATGCTGACGTCACCAAGATGTGCTTCCAAGGCGTGCCAAGTCGTTTGCAAGGCGCTGGTTTTGAAGACTTCGAACAAGACCAAATTAACTTAAGCCGCGTGGCTTGGTTAAAACGTAAGCCGGTCGATCACGGTGGTTTATTAAAATACGTCCATGGCGGTGAGTATCACGCCTACAACCCAGACGTTGTCACCAGCTTACAAAAAGCGGTTGTTAGCGGAAAGTACGACGATTATCGCGTGTTCAGTACATTGGTGAATGAACGTTCACCGAGTCATTTCCGTGATTTATTGGCACTAAAAGCAGAAAGCCCAGCGATTGATATCAGCGAAGTTGAACCAGCAGAAGATTTGTTCAAACGCTTCGATACTGCTGCCATGTCAATCGGTGCGCTTAGCCCTGAGGCTCACGAAGCCTTAGCAATTGCGATGAACCGCTTAGGTGGCAAATCTAACTCAGGTGAGGGCGGTGAAGATCCAGCGCGTTTCAACACTGAGAAAAACTCCAAAATCAAGCAAGTTGCATCGGGCCGCTTTGGGGTCACGCCGCATTACTTAGTGAATGCAGAAGTGATTCAAATCAAAGTCGCCCAAGGCGCCAAGCCAGGTGAAGGTGGTCAGTTACCGGGTGATAAGGTCAACAGCTACATCGCAGAGCTACGCTTTGCCGTGCCTGGCGTGACGCTAATTTCACCGCCGCCCCATCACGATATTTACTCTATCGAAGATTTAGCCCAGCTCATTTTTGACTTGAAACAAGTTAACCCCACTGCGCAAATTTCAGTGAAATTAGTATCTGAGCCAGGCGTAGGAACCATCGCTACAGGTGTGGCTAAAGCCTATGCCGATTTGATTACCATTTCAGGTTATGACGGCGGCACAGGTGCGAGTCCACTGACGTCAGTTAAGTACGCAGGTAGTCCGTTTGAGCTTGGCCTTGCTGAAACCCAACAAGCACTGGTTGAAAACGGTTTACGCCATAAAGTTCGTGTCCAAACCGACGGCGGTCTTAAAACGGGTTTAGATGTGATAAAAGGCGCCATTCTAGGGGCTGAAAGCTTCGGCTTTGGTACAGGCCCAATGGTGGCGTTAGGGTGTAAATACCTAAGAATATGTCACCTGAACAACTGTGCGACAGGCGTAGCAACCCAAGACGAAAAACTACGGGAAAACTACTTTATTGGTTTACCCGAAATGGTAATGAACTACTTTAAGTTTATTGCCCAAGAAGTGCGTGAAATCATGGCATCTATTGGTGTAACCAAGCTTGATGATTTGATTGGACGTACTGAATTGCTTGAAATATTGCCTGGTGTAACCGCCAAGCAAAGTCACTTAGACTTAAGCCCTATTCTGGCTAAGCCGAAAGCAGGTTCGCACACAAAACTGTTCTGTTCTGAAATAGCCAATAATCCTCTGGATAAAGGCGACTTGAACGTACAAATTTTAAATGACGCTCAAAGTGCAGTCGCGTCATTACGCGGTGCATCTTTAAAGTACAACGTTCGCAACACCGACCGTTCAGTGGGTGCCATGCTTTCTGGTGCTATTGCTAAAGTACATGGCAACCAAGGCATGCACGACGCGCCTATTCACATTCAGCTGACCGGCACAGTCGGTCAAAGCTTTGGTGTATGGAACGCAGGTGGCCTTGAAATGCACCTAGTGGGCGATGCCAACGATTATGTTGGTAAAGGTATGACAGGCGGTAAATTGGTTATCAGTAACCCAACCAACATCAGCTTTGACCCACATGTTAGCGCGATAATGGGTAATACTTGTTTGTACGGTGCAACAGGCGGAAAATTGTTCGCTGCGGGTCGTGCAGGTGAGCGTTTCGGTGTGCGTAACTCAGGTGCGGTAGCGGTTGTAGAAGGTACAGGCGACAACGCGTGTGAATACATGACAGGCGGTATTGTTGCGGTACTTGGCGCCGTTGGCGTTAACTTTGGTGCCGGTATGACAGGTGGTTTCGCCTACATTCTGGATGAATTAGACGATATTGAACATCGTATTAACCCTGAACTAGTGGAAATTATGGGCATTGAAGACAAGGTTATTTTGTCTGAGCACTTACGTGGCCTCATCAATCAACACTACGAAGAAACAGGCAGCGAGTACGCCATGGGCTTACTTAATAACTTCAATGAAGTGTTGTCTAAATTCCGCTTAATTAAGCCTAAGACCAGTAATGTGAAAAATCTGTTGGGGCACATTAGTCGCTCATCATCAGAACTTAGCATTCAGGCCCAATAAGTAGCAGGACGAGAATCATATGTCTAAAAACGTATACCAATTTGTTGACGTAGAACGTATCGACCCGCCGAAAAAGCCGATCGTTGTACGTAAAGCAGAATTCGCTGAAATCTATCAGCCTTTGACCCAATCACAAACAGAAGGTCAAGCTGACCGCTGTTTAGATTGCGGTAACCCCTATTGTGAATGGAAATGCCCAGTGCATAACTTTATCCCTCAGTGGCTTGAATTAGCCAACCAAGGGAAGATTTTAGAAGCGGCTGAGCTTTCTCACAAAACCAACAGTTTGCCAGAAGTCTGTGGCCGTGTTTGTCCACAAGACCGTTTATGTGAAGGTGCTTGTACCCTTAACGACGACTTTGGTGCCGTGACCATTGGTAGTATTGAAAAATACATTACTGACACGGCCTTTAAGATGGGCTGGCGTCCTGACATGTCAGGTGTTGTGGCAACAAACAAGAAAGTCGCCATTGTCGGTGCTGGGCCTGCGGGCCTTGCCTGTGCGGATATTCTAGTACGTAACGGCGTCAAACCCGTTGTGTATGACAAATACCCAGAAATCGGCGGTTTGCTGACCTTTGGTATTCCGGCCTTCAAGCTTGAGAAAGACGTGATCACCCGTCGTCGAGATATTTTCACTGAAATGGGCGTCGAGTTTGTGCTCAACACTGAGATCGGCAAAGACATCGACTTCCAAACCTTACTCGATGAATACGATTCCGTGTTCCTAGGCATGGGCACGTACAAGCCAATGCAAGGTGGTTTTGCGAATGAAGGAGCACCGGGTGTGTACGAAGCCCTGCCCTTCTTGATTGCCAACATCAACCGTCACCTTAAGTTTGAAAAATCAGCGGATGAATTCGTTGATATGAAAGGCAAGAAGGTCGTAGTGTTAGGCGGTGGTGACACCACTATGGATTGCGTACGTACGTCCATTCGCCAAGGCGCCACAGACGTAATCTGTGCCTATCGTCGTGACGAAGACAGCATGCCGGGCTCACGCCGTGAAGTGGTTAACGCCAAAGAAGAAGGCGTTAAATTCACCTTTAACGTACAACCGCTGGATATCGAACTTGATGCCAATGGTAACGCGTGTGGCGTACGCTGCGTAAAAACTGAAATGGGCGAGCCAGATGCAGAAGGTCGTCGTCGTCCTGTTGTCATCGAAGGCTCTGAACATGTTATCGAAGCTGACGCAGTCATTATTGCGTTTGGCTTTCAGCCTAGCCCTGCAGGCTGGTTTGGTGACTACGGTATTATCCTGGATGAAAAGGGTCGTGTACGCGCTCCAGCTAAAGGAAAGTATGCATTTCAAACGTCTAACCCTAAGATTTTCTCGGGAGGCGACATGGTACGCGGTTCAGATTTAGTAGTTACGGCTATTTTCGAAGGCCGAGAAGCCGCCGAAGGTATGCTCGACTATATGGGCGTGTAAGCTGCTCCAAGTCTATTGACCTACCAAACTGAATAAAAAAGGAGCTTAGGCTCCTTTTTTTTGTGCTCCAGTACATCAGTAAAACTCACACTGTATTTATTAGCCTAAAAAATAATCACTGAGCGTTTGTGTATGGCGTTACTCTTCACTATGGGTTAGCGTAAACACATGACTTATTGAGGTATTAGCGCTATGACGACCACGATTAATCTACCCAAAATCATGCAAATTGGCGCGGGCGCTATTAACGCTTTACCCGCGACGCTTGAAAACCTAGGCTGCCAATACCCATGCATTATTACTGACGCCACTATGGTCACCCTTGGCTATACCGATAAGATCACTAACTTACTAAAAGCGCAAAACATAGATTACGGCCTATTTAGCGAGACCAGAGCGGAGCCAAGTGAAGATTCCATCCTGCCTGCGGTAGACTTGGTTCGTCAGGGCAAATACGATTGCTTGCTAGCATTAGGGGGCGGCAGCGCCATTGATACCGCCAAAGCGATTGCGTTATTAGCTAGCCACGGCGGTACCATGCGCGATTACAAAATGCCACGCCTGGTTAATATGCGCAGCTTGCCAGTCATTGCCATTCCTACCACTGCAGGCACCGGCTCAGAAGCCACCCAAGCCACCATAATCACTGATGCCAGCACAGACGAGAAAATGCTATGCATGGGGCCAGGCTTAATGCCCATGGCCGCCATAGTGGATTACGAGCTAACCCTAAGTTTACCCATGCGCATAGCTGCCGACACCGGTATTGATGCCCTCACCCATGCGATAGAAGCCTACGTCAGTCGCAAAGCGAATTTGTTTAGCGATCAACAAGCCATCGCCGCCATGAAACTCATCGGGCAGAATTTACTGCGCACCTGCCAAGACGCGACAGACCTAGCCGCCCGGGAAGCAGTTATGCTCGGGGCAACCCTTGCTGGTGTCGCCTTTTCTAATGCCTCTGTTGCTTTAGTGCATGGTATGAGCCGCCCCTTGGGCGTGCATTTTCATGTACCCCATGGGTTGAGTAACGCCATGTTGCTGCCTACGGTAACGGAATATTCCATTAGCAGCTCGCCCACACGCTATGCTCAGTGCGCTATGTATATGGGACTGGTCGATGACATTGCTGATAAACATCAAGCGCACAAAGCATTGCTTAGCCAACTCAGGCTTATTAACACGACATTAAAAGTACCAACATTAGCCGAGTTTGGTGTGCAAAAAGACACCTTCTATAACACCTTGGCGTTAATGGCGGAGCAAGCCCTGGCCTCCGGCTCGCCAAACAACAACCCACGCTTGGCTAGTAAAGATGAAATCATCACGTTGTACAAAACAGCATGGGAAAGCGAATAGCTAGCTACGGCGACCTTCTTCGTTATCTGTGTCGTTATCGTTAAAAAGCGCCCAACAAAAAAGGAGCCTAGGCTCCTTTTTCTCTTTTACTGACTTGTATATTAACGACTTATCAACTATCGATTCGTCAATCGCGCCATCGAGACTTAGGCGCTCACATTCTCAGCTTCCACTTCTTGGGCAATCTGCGTTAATGCTTGCTCAAACACGGAAGCAGGCTGACCGCCGCTGATCAAATGTTTGTTGTTCACGATAACCGCAGGGACTGAGCTAATCCCATTAGATTGGTATAAATGCTGTGCTTCGCGCACCTCTTGGGTGTACTTACCCGAGGTCAATACTTCTTGGGCAGTGGCTTTATCAAGCCCAACACGCTCAACCACGGTTAATAATTGCTCGTGGTTACTTGGGTCACCACTTTCTTTGAAGTACAAATCGAAAAAGGCCAACTTAAGCTCTGTTTGTTTGCCTGCTTCTTCTGCCCAATGCAACAACCTGTGCGCATCGAAGGTATTGTAAATACGACCACCGCCTCGATTACCAAACTCGTAACCCACATCTAGACCGCGCTGCTTGATCATTTCGCGGTTCTGCTCACTTTGTTCAACGCTGATGCCGTATTTTTCAGTGATGTGCTCAACAATTTCTTGGCCCTCTGGGGGCATGTTCGGGTTCAGTTCGAACGGCTGCCAAGTGATATCCGCTTCAACTTTGCCGTCAAGTTTACTTAGTGCTTCATCCAAGGCTTTATAACCTATAATGCACCATGGGCACGACACGTCAGAAACGATATCTATTTTAAGGGGGGTAGCCATAATTTAACTCCTACTAATTGCTCAGCAAACACAGTAGCGTGTTGCCGTTTAATAACCAATAGATTGGTCTTGCTTTGCTGATAGATTGGTCTTGCTTTGCTGATATTCAAGCGCAACTACCAAAAACACATCCCTAGAGCCAGTCAATCATTCGGTCGCATTCACAAAGATGAAGCTATGTAGGCGCAAGCATCAGCCCATCAAAATGCCACTAAATACTAGTGGGCTAAGTAGCAAGACCGTGCTAAATGCTAAATAAATGCACTTTTCGTAAAAAAACACGAATTTTTTGATAATTTAACTTGAGATAATTTCCCCTAACCCCATTTATGACCGCAGAACAAATTTCTGAGTAAGGTGAAAACCATGCTCATTTTAACCGTCCGAGCAATCGGCAACTTAAACCTTTATTAACATTGGAATTTTCAGGAGATTTGAAAATGGCAATTCGTCCTTTAAACGATCGCGTTATCGTTAAGCGTCACGAACAAGAAAGCAAATCTGCCGGCGGCATCGTATTAACGGGCTCAGCAGCAGAAAAATCAACTCGCGGTGAAGTTATCGCTGTCGGCAATGGTCGCACACTTGATAACGGCGAAGTGAAAGCTGTTGACGTTAAAATCGGCGACATCGTTATTTTTAACGACGGTTACGGCGTAAAAACAGAGAAGCTAGACGGCGAAGAAGTATTGATCCTTAGCGAAAACGACATCCTAGCAGTAGTCGAATAATTAACCGTTAACCAAATTTAGAGGAATTAATATCATGGCAGCAAAAGAAGTACGTTTTTCTGATGACGCTCGCGTAAAAATGCTTGCAGGCGTTAACATTCTAGCTAACGCAGTAAAAGTTACCCTAGGTCCTAAAGGCCGTCACGTAGTGCTAGAAAAATCATTCGGCGCACCCACCATCACTAAAGATGGTGTTTCAGTCGCCAAAGAAATCGAATTAGAAGATAAATTCGAAAACATGGGCGCCCAAATGGTGAAAGAAGTTGCTTCTAAAGCCAATGACGAAGCCGGTGATGGAACAACAACTGCAACTGTACTTGCACAGTCTATCGTGACTGAAGGCCTAAAAGCCGTTGCAGCAGGTATGAACCCAATGGATCTTAAGCGCGGTATCGACAAAGCAGTTGTCGCTGCGGTTGAACAGCTTAAAGCCCTTTCTGTTCCTTGTGCTGACAGCAAAGCAATCGCCCAAGTAGGTACGATCTCTGCTAACTCTGACACTGAAGTAGGCGACCTAATCGCTGAAGCAATGGACAAAGTAGGCAAAGAAGGCGTTATCACCGTTGAAGAAGGCCAATCTCTACAAAACGAATTAGAAGTTGTAGAAGGTATGCAGTTCGACCGTGGTTACCTATCTCCTTACTTTATGAACAACCAAGAAAACGGCACTGTTGAGCTAGACAGCCCGTTCATCCTATTGGTTGACAAAAAAGTATCTAACATCCGTGAATTACTACCGACTCTTGAAGCAGTAGCAAAAGCCTCTAAGCCTTTGTTAATCATTGCTGAAGACGTTGAAGGTGAAGCACTTGCTACGCTAGTTGTGAACAACATGCGCGGTATCGTGAAAGTAGCAGCAGTTAAAGCGCCTGGTTTTGGCGACCGTCGTAAAGCGATGCTTCAAGATCTTGCCACCTTAACGGGCGGTACTGTGATTTCTGAAGAAATCGGTCTAGAGCTTGAAAAAGTGACTCTAGAAGACCTAGGTACAGCTAAGCGTGTTGTTATCAACAAAGACAACACTACGGTGGTTGACGGTGCTGGCGAAGAAGAAGCGATTAAAGGCCGTGTTGCTCAAATACGCGCTCAAATCGAAGAATCAAGCTCAGACTATGACAAAGAGAAGCTTCAAGAACGCCTAGCTAAGCTTGCTGGCGGTGTTGCGGTTATCAAAGTTGGCGCAGCCACTGAAGTTGAAATGAAAGAGAAGAAAGACCGCGTTGAAGATGCACTACACGCAACTCGCGCAGCGGTTGAAGAAGGCGTAGTAGCCGGTGGTGGTGTTGCTCTTGTACGTGCAGCGTCTAAAATCGCTGACCTTCAAGGCGACAACGTAGACCAGACTCACGGTATCAAATTGCTACTTCGCGCAATGGAATCGCCAATGCGTCAAATCGCAGCAAACGCCGGTGCAGAAGCATCTGTCGTGACTAACGCTGTTAAAAACGGCACTGACAACTACGGCTACAACGCAGGTAACGACACGTACGGTGACATGATAGAAATGGGTATTCTTGACCCAACTAAAGTGACGCGTTCAGCACTACAGTTCGCAGCATCAATCGCAAGCTTGATGATCACAACTGAAGCGATGATCGCTGAAGCACCAAAAGATGATTCTGCCGGTGGCATGCCTGATATGGGCGGCATGGGTGGTATGGGTGGAATGGGCGGCATGATGTAAATCGTGTTTCTCAAAGCTCCGCTTTGAAATCTTAGAAAACCCGCTTCGTGCGGGTTTTTTATTGTTTGTTTTTTATGGCCTGCGGCCAACTTATGTGCTGCGCACACTATGCGCGTTGCTTACTTGAGAGCTGCGCTCACGATATGCGCTTCGCTTATTTATGGCTTTCAGCCACTTTATGCACTGCGCTCACCTCATGTGCTACGCACACTATGCGCAAAGCGCACCTATGGGCTACGCCAACCTTTACACGCTGCGCGTGCGGGGCATTCGCTTCGCGAACTTTATGCGCTTCGCTTATGGCATCCATGCCTACTTTCAAACCTCATCCATGAGGTACGACTGACTTTTTACCAACAGCCGCAAAAAGTAAGCAAAAAGGGCCGCTCTCCAGCAAGACTCTATTCTCTATGCGTCTCGACTAACACCGGTCGTGAAAACGTGTTCCCGACACGACTTTCACTTAGATTGCATCCATGCAATCGACCCAGTGTTAGCCTTCAATGCTCGAGGATTCTTGAGTCGAGAAAAGGGTGCTTCGTAGTTAGATTAAAGGTATAACAAGGCGCCACTTTTAGCGGGAAAGTGTGAGTCGCAAGAAAAGCAAAAGCAGCGACTTCGTCGCCAAAATATACGCTTCGCTTATGGCATCCATGCCTTTTTCCAAGCCGCGTCCCTCGGCTCGCCTCACTCTTTCTTCAACAGCTAAGAAAGAGTCACCAAGACAAAATGGTCGGGAACCATTTTGAACATCCGAAGGATGGCCCGCAGGGCAAAGTACAGGACGTACTTTGTAAAGGCCGCACTCCAACCAATTTTTTGATCCATATTTTTAATCGACTTTCATGTCAGAGCGGCGAAAGGAAACATCCATGTAAAGCACTTCGCTAACTAAACTCTTTGAAAACTCATAATACAAAACTAAGTTTAAACCCGTCCTTGGTACCTCACCCAGCTTCACCATCCATGGCGAATCGTTCACCCGATAGGAGCGTTGCTCCTAAAAGCCTCGGCTTCATCCCTGTCTGGACATCTGACAAGCCGAAGAAAAATATGGAAAATTGGAGTCGTGAAAAAGCCAAAGCATGCGCTTCGCTTATAAACATTACATCGACACCCATAATAAAAATGCTTACCGAAAAGCCTTTGATAACTGTATTTGACGGTTTGCGGGATTGTAAGCGCGGCAAGTTTTGAGCTGTACAGGTTTAACGGCGTGATCGGTATTTGTATAAGCAGCTAGATATAAAAGAATCCCCTCAATTCGAAGTGTTTCTTGTTTGTACATGAAATAATGCAGTTAATTATTAACCCAACCACCTACTTTATTGATAGCTCTACCACGTCTTTTCTTGCTGCGACTCTGAGGGTCATTAGGATGGCGTTGTCGTTTATATCGGTAATGTAATCCACCGCATCGGGTAATTGGCCAAGTACCTCGAACGAGCCGTTTTCGAGCATGTACTTCCACAGCTGATATTGGTCATTTATGCCGTAGATAACGTCATTTTTAAGGATGAAGTGTTGATGACTGCCTTGTGTTGTCAGTTCGGGTATAAGTTTGTTTTCAATTGCGCTGGATAGCCAAAACCTGTCTGCATTGTCTTTATAAATCAGTTCGCCGCGATCGGTTTTTGCTGCCCACGTGACTTCGTGATTGGTTAAAATACTAAATTCACTGTTGGTGAGATTCAGCTCTACCAAAGTACTGACTCCCCGATAGAGAATATTGGCGATGATCATTTTATGCTCGCTGTCCCAGTGAAATAAGCTTGTCACTGGGTAACTAAGTGAAGTGCTTTCTTCTGCACCGTTCAAGTAAAGGCGTGTTAGCTGGGATGACGCATTCACAAGTAAGCTCTGGCCGTCAGCGGCCCACAGTATGTTTCGCACATAGGTATTGGTAGGAAATTGGCTACGCTGTTTGGTGTAATTACTGTCAGCTGCATTGTGGGCAAAGTCGTTGGGTGAGACTGTGCCGGCTAAGCCTTCATGGTGTAAATCAGTGCTGCCCTGCGCTATGTTGGTTGTCCATACCTGTGATGTGCCGTCGCCCTCAGAGTAGTAAGCAATAAGGCTTCCATTGGGATGGTACTTTGCACGGTTTTCTTCCTGCATAGAGCGCACGACTGTTTCATACTCAACAGTGGCACCTAAAGTGTCAGTCTGTTGCGTATGAGAATGAGAAAATTGTGATAACGGGATAGATACGATATCGCTGTCATAATGCCCCTTTATAGCGAGCATCTTTTTACCGTTGGGGTGAAATAACGGCGTACCTATGGCGTCGGTAAGCGGCATGCTTATGGCGCTAATATCTCCGTCAAACGATAGCGTGAACAGTTGCTTGCCAGTGCTAAATATCAAGTGCCCGTCTATTGGGGAAAAGTTCGGGTAAATAGTGCCATATTGCGGAACCACGCCGCGAAAATTAATCGCGTGACTAGAGAGCTGTGCTCCCTCTGGCGTTAGTTTTTCGATATGAAGTACACCGCTTTCGTGCACTGTGGTCAGAGCAATTAAGTTATGTCTTTTTGAAAAATCGTAAGACACCACGCTGCCATTATTCACCTCGTACAGTAATCCGCTTTTGTCTGCTTTTACGGAATAGCGAATTAACTTCCAGCGCCCCTGGTCCTTCTGCAAAAGCGCGATGTCATTTGCACTCAACCATGTTGGGCTTTTAATGTCAGTGTGCTTACATTCCATCAATGTGGCGGGTGTTTGTGGTGATTGCAACGCTTGTTCAAAATCTAGCTGTTGTAATAGAAAGCACTTTTTCTGTAGGGCGGGCGCTGAACAGTTGTTCTGTTTTACAAAGGTGAGCGAAGCGCCATCTTGAGAAAACGCAAGGCTGCCATATGAGCCTAAATCAAGAGTCAGTTGGAACTCTTGTTGGGTCTCGATATCTTTTGCCCATAAATGACTTGTACACATCACCTCGGGAAAGCGCTGAAATACGATAAATTTTCCATCAGGGGAGTATGCACTCGCTAGCTCTCTATTATCGGTTGATGTAAGCAATCGAATATCGTTAATGTGCAGTGGGCTAGCAGGCGACGGAATAGGTAAAGAGGAAGGCCATAGAGTACTGGTGATACTAATCACTAGCACAATAAACAAGCTTAAAACGAAGATGTGCTTGGCGCTAAACCTGTCTTTTACTACTTTATTGGTGCCGGGCTTCGGGTGATGAGGAGGGCTTTTGTTCAATTCATTCGTATTAACAGTAATATTGCCTCTTCGCGAGTCTTTCCAGCGAATAGCAGCCTCTAAGCTGTAGCCTTTTTTAGCATGGGTTTTAATTAGGCCTTGTGCCTTGCCATCATCACCGAAGGCTTTTCTTAGCTGCGCAATACAACGCTGTAGGGAATTAGGCGAGACGACTATGTCTTTCCATACCTGATTCAGCAAGTCTTCTTGGCTTACCACATCGCCTTGATGCTTTGCGAGGTAAGTTAAAACGGCGAGGGCTTTTGGTGGCAGTGTTTGGGTATGCTCATCATGCGTTATTTGGTTTCTTGGCAAGTTAATAAAAAAGTCACCAATCCAATATTGTTCGGTCATACACTCTCTAACCCGTAAATTAATAAGATACAGGCATGTAAAAGCCTGATTAACTTTTATTACCGTACCACTATAAATCATTGATCAGAATAAGGTGTTTCCTGAACACGCAGAAATCAGCGAAAAATCAGGCTTTTGTCATGTATATCTTGTTCAGTTCGTTAGCGTGGTGGCTAACAGCGTTTATGTGCCACTGACATAGTGCGCACTTGCGCGTTTGGCGCTCCTTCAAATGTCGTCATGCACATTAACGCGGCAACGAAAACAACAAGGAAATAGTATGAACATAACAATAAAAGCAACCGCTTTACTCGCGATTGTATGCTGCTCTGGTGTTGCAAATGTTTCGACGGTATTGGCTGGGGAAGAAAGGACAATCCCCCCAAAAGCGACTCCCGATGAGGCTCAAATTATGCATTGGCGAATGCCCGAAATAGAAAAACGGTTTATGGATATCCCTGAGTTAGATTCTCCTTACATAAGTACTTCGCCCATTGTTTTAGATGACGGTATCGCCGTTGGTCAATTCAGCCATAAAACTACCCATGCAAGTACCGATGAAGGTGATAAAGCTATCGAGGAAACGCCAATAATAACACTCGCCAAAGAGCTGGCAGCAGGTGATCACGGTAAATACGACAGCCTGTTAATTGCTAAAAGTGGCACTTTGGTGTTTGAGTCTTACTACAAAAGGGGCAGAGTCGATTTGCCTCATCCCCAATCTTCGGCCACAAAAAGTTATACCTCATTAGCCCTAGGCCGAGCGATTCAAATGGGATATTTATCAATGGATGATTTAGATAAACCGGTCATTAGTTTTTTTAACGATATCGATAGTACCAAGCTTGTGAAAGGCGCAGAAACGATCACGCTACACCACGCACTAACAATGACCACCGGTATCGATATTTCTGAGGAAGGGTGGGATGCCATAGCGACGAACCTAAAGCGTGTTAACGGGCAAGGTGAAATACAAGCTATTTTAGAAGACAGTGCGCCTGTCACTGAACAAACACAGGTTTTCAAATACGGTACGGGCCCTCAGTTTGTAATGCAGGTAATTGAAGCCGTAGTACCTGGTTCAGCTGAAGAATTCATCCGCACTGAGTTGTTTGGCAAGCTAGGTATCACAAACTACGATTGGCGCTTGGCACCCAGTGGCTTACCAGAATCAGGATGGAAAGTAAGCGTGACCGCCCGAGATATGCTTAAAGTAGGACTGCTCATTGACAATTATGGTAAATGGAAGGGGGAGCAACTTATCCCTAAAGCGTATTTGCAACGTGGCACCAGCAGACAAATATTGACCGGAGATGACGATATTTACGGCGGCGGTGAGTTAGTATCAAACCAAGGTTATGGCTATTTTTTCTGGGGAACAGACTTGGCACTAAAGGGTAAAAAGCACCATGCTTTTTCAGCCCAAGGAGGCGGCGGTATGTATATTCTATTGGTGAAAGATTTTGATCTTGTTGTGGTGGTCACCGCCCACGAACGAGAAGATGTTACGCAGCAATTGATTGCCGAGCGCATTCTGCCTTTGCTTTCCAAGCGTTAACGTAAATTAAAACGTTAAAGAATCTTGTAGTTCAAATAGCTTTTAAGAATGACGCTGAGTTAATCCCTCAGCGCAATGCGCAAATGGCGCCCGGTCAAAATGACGCGAGTTGCGCCCTTGGTTTCTCTGCGAATTGATGTTGTGAAGCTCATTAGGCGGTCTTTAGTGTTCTGCCCTCATGATATTTAGCTGAGCTCTTATCAGGTTGCTCAGCTATAAATCTATCCCCTTGAGACCCGCAGCTCGTTCAACAAATCCCCATACCGATTGTTGGGCTGTAGCTACTGGCAGAGGGGGCGTGCTTGTTAACGCAATTCTAACCCCCGACATCACACCAGAGAGCAACATAGACGCTAACATTAACGGGTTATGAGCAGCATCGATTTCACCTTTTCGCTGGGCATCGGCGATGTTTCTTGCTCCTAATTGCTCTAACCTGTCATTGCGTTGCAGTTCTTCTTTTGTGAACGCAGGGTCGGTGCGTAGCCGCGTTGCTGCAATCATTGCCACTGGGTCATCATAAAATAACGAGACCATGGCGTGTACCCGTGCTTTTTCTCTTTCTTTCCATGTGTCACCGTCAAAAGGTACGCCCGCAACCTTGTCGTCTAAATCGTGATAAAATTCATTTACGATGGCATTGATAAGCCCAGCTTTATTACCGAAATGATAGTATGTAAGTCCGTCAGATACCCCCGCTCGTTTGGCTACATTCGCCACGTCTAAATCCCCATTGCCGTTAACAATTTCAACTCTGGCCGCCTCTAATAAACGCTTTCGCGTGGACTTTTTCGCTGCTTTTTTTGTCATCACATGTCCTCTAATAGTCGTTTAGGATGCATGCCATTGACCATTCCAATAAACGGAGGGTGAATAGAAAACCCCAACATTCTGCGTATGTCCTCTGACAGATCCGCGACTACGTTTAATGGCGTACCCAAAAAATAGTTTTCTTGGGTGCGCAACCATGGCTCACAATATTGGCAGGTGACCGCAAGGCGATTAGCACTTGAGTGGTTTGCGCCTCCACCATGCCAAAACGTTCCAGGATAAAAGAGTACAGATCCCGCTTTCATAACTGCTGATTTCGCCTGCTCTGTTGTGGGCTTTTGGTTATCGTCCCATGTGTGGCTATTTGGCACGATTACGGTTGCGCCATTGGACTCTGTGAAATCATCAATTGCCCATATGGTAGCCGCGCCTAGCGGTGCCCGGGGTCGAGGGATAGGGTAAAAGCCATCATCGAAGTGCAGTGGCTGACCAGATTCGCCCGGTAACAAATTGATGACCTGCAATTGGGACAAAAGGTAATTTGGCATGAATAATTTGTTGAGTAAGGCAAGAATACGCGGGTGGTCAACTAAGCGATCCAGTGCTCTCGTTTTGTTCAGAACGCCATACAATCTCTGTGTTTTGTATCCTTCAAATGAATTCCTGCCAGTTTCATTTAGCAAAGGCGAAATTGAATTTTTAACCGTCGTAATTTCGTCTCCCGACAACACGTTTTCAATCACTATATAACCGTGTTCTTCCACGTGTTTTAGATCAGCTTGTGTCACATGTTCCGGTATCAATTTGACCTTCTCACTCTGGGTCTGTCGATACTTACCTGCATTGTCTCCTGCTACATATGCGTTATCGATATTTTTAGTTGCGAGCGTTGACATAGGGCCTCCTGAATTCACTTTACTGAGTTGAGTTCAACTCAAATTTAAACCCAATTAAATTACTGGTCAAATTTTAAGCATAAAAAGGAGCGTAAAAATTTATACAGGGTGAAACGCGGCTGAGTATAAAAGCGGAGGTCTAGTTACGATCAATATTTAATTACTGTGTTTGGATAAACAGATTTAGAGCGCATTTTAGATATACAAAAACATTGAGCTGCACTTTTATTGGTTTAAAGGTACAGGTTTAGCTTTCAAGAATTTAGGTTTTCAAAAAGTTTTAAAACTTAATGGATTGGGAGATTTAGTCATTTAGGGATTACTTTAAAATGAGATTCAAGGACACTTTGGCAAACCGCAGTGGTTTATCAATTAGATTAGAATGACTAACTTACTTTCATTTGCCAGTTGCAAACGCTTATCGTTATAATATAACATATCTAAAATAATGTTACATTATAACGATATGGATTCTGTGTGATAGAAATAGATCAGGCTAAGGCTGTCATTGAAGCAAGTTCGCTTTGCGTCAACATAAAAAATAACCCCATTTTGAAAAGTCTAAACTTCCGAGTTAAAGCCGGTGAAATATACGCTTTGCTCGGTGGCAATGGGGCGGGTAAATCAACCACACTGAAGACCCTTTTAGGGTTTAACGCCCCAAGCAGTGGCTCGGTAAAGGTAGATGGCAAAGAGGTTCTAGAAGCCCTGAATCATGTACGCAAAAAAACTGCTTACTTACCAGAATCAGCGACCTTATACACTCACCTTACCGCCAGAGAAAACGTCAAATATTTCTTATCTTTAGCGGATATTGAAAAAACAGATGCGGAGATTGACCAAGCGTTTGATCGCGTTGCTTTACAAACGAAAGCACGGGATCGTCACATGCAAACCTATTCAAAGGGCATGCGACAAAAAACCGCAATTGCGCTGGCCTTGTTGCGTGAAGCCCCGATATTTTTGTTAGACGAACCCACCTCGGGCCTCGACCCTGTGGCTATCGATGAATTTAACCAACTTGTGCGCGAACTTGCCTCCGGTGGCGCTACCATTTTAATGGTGACCCATGACGTATACGGTGCCTGCCAAGTAGCTGATCGTATCGGCTTGTTACGCGATGGCGAACTTGTGGGTGAATTTTCGGCTCCGCAAGACGGGCAAATTGAAACCGAGGAAGTACACGCGGCATTTGCCCAACGAGGCGCAGCGTGAGCGAGAATTCATCTTCAACAACACCTTTTGCAAAAATCATTATTGTCGCCAAAGACGAGTGGCGGTATTGGTTGCGCTCTAAATTGGCCATATCCGTGTTAGCTATCGGCTTATTGCTCACATTATCTTCTGTAATCGTTACCGCCATTAATACCATGGAGCTAAGCCATACTCGCCATGAATTACAAAACGATGCAGATCAAACGTTTGTTGACCAACCTGACAGGCATCCTCACAGAATGGTGCATTATGGGCATTATGCCTTTAGAGCCCCATCGCCATTAAGTGTTTTAGACCCTGGTGTTGATGCCTACACCGGAAATTCTATCTTTCTGGAAGGACACCGACAAAATAGTGCAATGTTCGCAGACCAAAAACAAGGCACAGCATTAACTCAGCTGGGTAGCCTAACACCCGCGTTTATCGTACAAACCTTGGCCCCGCTACTCCTCATTCTGATTGGCTATAGTTCGGTCAGTCGTGAGCGCGAATCTCAAACACTCACCTATCTTTTATCCCAAGGTACATCAGGGTTTACCCTAATTGCCGGCAAGGGCTTGGCGTTAATGTCGGTCATTGGCCTTATTTTAGTACCCTTGACCATCTCGGCGCTCTTTAGCCTACATGAAGGGGAAAGCGTCGCTGCTATCTTAGGCTTTATTTTAGGCTATGCGCTTTATCTAACAGTGTGGGCGTTATTAGTTTTGCTGTTTTCTAGCGCGCTTTCAAAAAACAGTGAGAGCTTTACTGCTTTAGCGCTCACTTGGATTTTACTGTGTGTGGTTATGCCGCGAGTCGCTAGTTCAACCGCAATCACAACGGTTCCGGCTGCAGGGAAACTAGAAACAGATTTCGCTGTAATCGCCGAGCTGCGAAAATTAGGTGACGGTCACAATGCCAACGACCCTGCCTTTGCGCAAATAAAAGCCTCTCTATTAGAAAAATACAATGTGGACTCAATTGAGCAGCTGCCAGTTAATTATAGAGGTGTCATCGCCATGACATCAGAAGCAAAATTAACAGAAGTGTTAAATGAATTTGCCGAGCAACGTATGCAAACTGTGTTAGCCCAAACCATTGTATCGAGGGATTTCGGTTGGTTATCACCTATGGTCGCTATTCGCTCATTATCAATGCTTACAGCTGGTACGAGCATAGAGACCCATCATAAGTTTTTACGTGAAGCGGAAGACCTGAGGTTCAATTTTGTTCAAGGCTTAAATAAAGTGCATGCAGAGCGGCTTACTTACCAAGATGACATGAATCGCAACAAAGATCTTGATTCGTCAAACAAAGCGCGGGTTGCAGCAAAAAACTGGCAAGTGTTAGACGATTTCGCGTTCGCTGTTGATAAGCCCAGCCTTCGATTACAACGCAGTGCACCTGCATTTTTACAACTGCTAGCGTGGATAGCAGTGCTCATTATTGCCATTCGTTGGGTAGGGAAACGCTTAGTATGAGTTATATGTTTAAACAACTTAGCCGTGAATGGCGATTTATGCTGCGCCAGAAGTACTTACTGGTGCTACTGGGCTGCGCTATTTTGATCTCTGGGTTTTCAGTACAAAGTGGCTTAAATGAGATTGAGCAACAGCAGCAAACCATTGAGCGCTTAACAGCAGCCGATGAGGCTGACCGTATTGACGCGCAGCATAAGCATGACGAATTTGGGATGTTGGCCTATTACACCTTCCATCTTACTTATTCAGCACCTTCGGATTTAGCCTTTGCGGCCTTGGGTGAACGCGATATTTACCCTTGGAAGCATCGTATCAAAATGCTCGCCATCGAAGGGCAGATATACGAAAGCGACACCCAAAATGCGGAACTAACCCAAGCGGGTAAAATTGACTTTTTGTTTGTTATCAGTGCGCTCTCGCCGCTTATTATTATCCTATTGTTCCATGACTTATTCGCTAACGAACGCAATAGTGGCAGGTACGATCTATTAGTCACCACGGCAAAATCACCGTGGGCATTGTGGGGAGCGCGGGGTGCGATACGTTTCATAGCCATTTTCTTGTGCTTAATGCTGCCATTTTATGTGGGCGCTTGGGTAAGTGGCACCTCACTGGCTGCGATAGGGCTTGTTTCTTTCTACTGCTTTATCTACTTAGCGTTTTGGGCATTGCTAAGCGTGTATTGGGGCAGGAACGCAAGTAGCGCCCCTAAGGTGGCATCTGGGTTAATAGGCATTTGGGTGTTGTTCGCCTTTATTACCCCTATTTTAGGTGACTTAACCATCAATAAATTTGTTCACTCTCCTAAAGGTGGCGACATAGTGTTTGCACAGCGAGAAGCCGTTAATGACGCATGGGATTTACCCAAGGAAGTCACTATGGATGCGTTCACCGCTACCTATCCTGAATGGAAAGACCATGTCGCCATGCAAAGTATGTTTGAATGGAAATGGTATTACGCCTTTCAACAGGTAGGTGACCAGATCGCGGCTTCAATGTCACAAGAATATCGCGATGCCGCTAAGAAGAAATATCAACTAGCTGGGTATGCATCCTTACTTTCCCCTCCCCTGTTATTGCAGCGCATTTTGACTCACCTTGCAGAAACGGACGCTGTTGCCGCGTTTAAATACGAGCAACAAGTACGGGACTTTCACCGAGAGCTTCGTTTGTTTCACTACCCTTTCCTATTTGCCCAAGGTGAGTTCAACAAGGGGGAACTAGCTAACATGCCAAGTTTTGAAAAATTCATTATTGAACAACAAGACGATCGGAATACAGATAGCGCTCAATCGACCAATAAATAACACTCAAACGATAAAGAAGGTTTTATCATGAACCCTGCAAAACACGGGCTAAAGCTCACTCATATCAGTGCTTGCTTAGCTAGCCTGTTAATTCATCACGGCGTTGCAGCAGATGAACAAGTCGCGTCACAAAACATCGACCAAGATGGTGCTATAGAAACCTTAAGTATTGTAGGGGCACGACAAGCGTATCAAGGTAACTTTAGTCCTTTAGAAACCCCCCAATCAGAATTGAAAATAAATTCTGAAGCATTAACAAATGCTGGGGCAATTGATTTAAACCAAGCATTAGATTTGTCAGCCTCTGTTGCCCGTCAAAATAATTTTGGAGGCCTGTGGAACAGCTTTGCACTACGCGGTTTTGTGGGTGATGAAAACCTACCCAGTAACTACTTGGTAAATGGCTTTAATGCAGGCAGAGGCTTTGGCGGCTCTCGTGACTTATCGGGCATAGAGTCAGTTGAAGTATTAAAAGGCCCACGTGCCGCACTATTTGGCCGTGGTGAACCAGGTGGCACTGTAAACTTAGTCACTAAACGCCCAACATTTGATACTACAGGTGAAATAAAAATATCTGCAGGAAGCTATGATACATACCGAGCTGATATAGATTACACCACCCCATTGACCGACGATGTAGCGGTGCGTTTGGTCGGCTTTTATGAAAATGCTGGCAGCTTTCGAGACACGATCGAAAGCAAGAAAGAGGGCTTTAGCCCTTCAATCGCATGGGAGATTAGCGATCAGAGCTCTCTGGTTTACGAATTAGAATACGCTCATCAAGAGGTACCCTTTGACCGAGGTGTGTTAGCGATAGATAACAAGCTTGGGGTCATTCCACAAAGCCGCTTTCTAGGTGAGCCCGCCGACGGGCCGATCGAAACTGACACGCTAGGGCATCAAGTAGAGTTTCAACATGATTTTGACGACAACTGGAGTTTATTATTAGGCGCCAACTATCGTGATACCTCATTAGAAGGCTTCGCGACGGAGACGGGTTTTTCTGGCGTGGTTGATGATGAAGTAAATCGTTTTCGCCGCTTCCGTGACTATGATGCTACATACCAAGTCTTTCGCGCTGAACTGACTGGTAACTTAGAAATAGCAGGTTTAGAGCATCGCTTAATCGTTGGTGTTGATTCAGACGAATTTGAGAATGACCAATTTGCTTTGCGTGACCGCACCACTGAGCAATACATCAACGTGTTCGCCCCGGTTTATAGTGCCGCTGATCAACTAGCGAATGACCTTTCGACTCAAATTGACCGCGTTGAAGTACAAGAATCCCTTGGTGTGTTTATACAAGATCAAATTAGCTTAACCGACAAGCTTGATCTGCGTATCGGCGCACGTTTTGACGACTATCAACAAACACTGAACAACCGCTCCTCTGATAGCCGCTCAAAGCAAGAGGAAACACGGGTCAGTCCGCAGTTTGGCATTGTGTATGAAGCATCCGAGACTCTGTCTCTGTATGCGTCTTATGGTGAAAACTTTCGCCCTTTATCCGGTACAGATAGCAATGGTGACGGCTTTGAGCCAAACCAGTCGACCTCTGCCGAGGCGGGCATCAAGTTCACCTTAAACGACGGCGCATTATTTGGAACGGTCTCCATATTCAAAGTCGAACAAGACAATCTTCTCGTGGTTGACGACCCAACCAGTTTCACTTACGCAGCGATTGGCGAGGCCGAAAGTCAAGGTGTTGAAATAGATATCAACGGCGAAATTGCGGATGGGTTAACCCTTTGGGCATCTTATGCTTATGTGGATGCGAAAACTAAAAACGCCTTCTTTGACGGCAACTTTGGTTACACTATTGAAGCTGGCACAGACTTACTCAATGTGCCTGAGCAACAACTTAGTCTTCAGTTAGTTCAATTACTTGAGTTAGATGGTAAAGCATTCGAAGTCGGAGGTGGCTTGGTGTACGTAGATAAAAGAAATGGTTACTTTGGCACCGATTTCACCCTACCTAGCTATACCATCGCCAGAACATTCGTCGCTTATGACATAACAGAATCGATTTCGTTACGAGCGGAGGTCGACAATTTATTTGATAAAGACTATTACACCAACTCATTCGCAGATGTTTGGGTACAGCCTGGCACCCCGCGCTGCTTTAGAGTGTCAGCCTCATACAACTTTTAAATCGGTAGCACGTCATTTGGCCCTGCGGTGCGGGTAAATTGACGTAAGTTTGCCTGCTGCATAGCCAGCTCGTAAAGCCTTAAAAAGCCTACAGACCTCAAAGTCTGTGGGCTTTTTATTAAGCACGGCTCAGCGAAGCTCAGACGATTTATGACACTGCCGCTTCGGGCAGCCCAAACGGGTTATCAATACTCTCGCTTGGCTGGGTAAACCAGCGAGGTCCACCGTCGGTCATATAAAAATGGTCTTCTAAACGAATACCGAATTCATCGGGTATGACCAGCATAGGCTCATTACTAAAACACATGCCAGCAGCAAGCGGCGTTTTGTTACCGCCAACTAAATACGGCCATTCGTGAATATCTAAACCTATGCCATGCCCGGTGCGATGTGGGCAACCTGGGGTCTGATACTCTGGGCCTAAACCTTGTGAGGCTAAATAGTGTCGCGCCGCTGCATCGACCTCTTCACATGGCACGTCTATTTGAGCTGCATTAAAAGCAGCGAGTTGTGCGGCTTTTTCATTGTTCCAGAACTGTCGTTGCCTGCTCGTTGGCGTGCCAAATACATAGGTACGGGTAATGTCAGATATATAGTCGTGCACTTTGCAGCCAGTATCGATTAACACAACATCTCCCTCTTTGAGGGTTTGCGGGTCTTTAACGCCATGCGGAAATGATGTTGCTACGCCAAACAGCACAATACAAAAATAATTACCCGGCGCACCGACCTTTTGGTGTGCTTGTTCAATGAAGGCTTCCACTTCTGTGGTGCTAATTCCCGGGCGCAACATACTTGCGGTGGCTTGATGCACAGCCAGTGTCATGTTCATGACCCCTTGCATTAACGCCAGTTCGTTATCAGACTTATGCATTCTACAATGGGCAGTCACCTCTTGTGCATTGATGAGGGTTAAGCCCGTTTGCGCTTTATTGATACCGTCAAATATAAAAAACTGTGCGCTTTCGTCTATGCCTATTTTAGCGGTATCAACTATTTCCAATTGTTTTAAAACATCAACAAATAAGCCATAGGGGTTTTCGTGTTCTTGCCATCCGTGTATCGGCCCATCTATGACTTTAAAACCATTTAGACTACCAATTTCAAAGTGAGGGGCGATATATTGCACCGCGCCTTTTGCTGGCAAAATTGCCCCCACCATACGCTCACTGGCATACCATTTCATGCCGGTAAAATACGTCAGGTTTGTGCCTGCATTCAGATAAATTGCATCAATCGTATTGGCTTGCATATACGCTTGGGCTTTAGCAATACGCAGCAAGTATTCCTCTGGCTGAATAGGCACAAGGTCTTGAGTCATATCGCTCAATGTGGCTAATGCTTGCTCGGGTGTTTGTGTTCCGATGCCTATGCCCGCTTCGCTGCTGGCTCCAGTGCTGCTTTCAAGAGTCCCCATTTTGTCTCCTATTGCTAGGCGCTGACTAAAAGTAAAGCCGAGCTACCTGTTAAGTGCTTAGTTAATGTGTAATGTAGGTGATGGTACCACTGACATTACTTAATCCGCACAGTGATAACTTACATGTTGTTTTGTCTGAAATTGAAAGGTTCGCGAGTTAACCTTGTTCGTTTCTCGTCTTCTGGCCTAAGGTACTTTTTTCGCCTTACTTATAAAACACACAGCTTTAAAAAGCGTTAAAAACAAGGCTGTTTCAATCCGCAGTAAATAACTTTGCTCGAACTGTTGCTCGGTATTCCCGAGGTGAGGTGGCCAGTAACTTCACAAACAAAGAGGTAAAATACCCCACATCTTGATAGCCAATTTTATCAGCTACTTCACTTACGTTTAAATTACTTGTTTGTAATAAATCTTTGGCTATTTCAATACGGACTTTTTGTAAATACTGCAGCGGTGTTTGTCCAGTGGCATTTTTAAAACGGCGGTTAAAGTTGCGTACACTCATTTCAAACCGCCCCGCTACCTCACTCACGTTAATTTGTCGGTTGTAATTGTCTTGCAGCCAAATTTGCGCTTGTACTATTTCCTCGTCAGGGTGCTGTTTTGTGCTGCCTTCAAAATAACTGGTTTTCTCATACGGGCGGCGAATTTCATGGGAAAAATTTCGTTCGACCACACTGGCTATCGCTTCGCCATAGAGTCGTTTCACAAAATGCACAGTGAGATCGGCCATCGCATTCACACTAGCCGAACAGTACAGGTTGCTAGCTTGGGTAATGAAGTATTGACGCTTTAATTTTACCCTTGGGTAGTCTCGTTGAAACTGATCAAAATAATGCCAATGGGTGGTAGCAGGTTTATCGTTGAGCAACCCTGCTTCAGCCAAGAAGCAACAGCCTGTGCCTACCGCAGAGAGCATCGCACCATTTTCATAAGCCTTACGTAACCACGCCAAAATTTCAGGATGTTTTTTCACAATTGGTCGCGGGTTTCGCCACAAAGCAGGTAAATAAATAATATCACTGTCGTCCACATCTGTGAGTTCGGTATCTGGTAACAATGAAAAGCCGATACTGGTTTTAATCGGCAATTTGTCTATCGACGTGGTTTGAATGAGCACGGGTTCAACTTGACTGCCTTCCTTTGCCCGAGCAGCACTTTCGGCTGCACGCAACATTTCAAAAGGCAAAGTAGCGCTAGTGGTCAGCATATTATCGCAAAGTAAAAAGGTAATTTTATGCATAACTCTGTTTAGTCAATTTGGATGATATCAGCCAAAGATAGCGAACTAACGGCTTAAAAACCACGCTTTATGGCCAATATAGCCCTGCCAGAACGCTAACCTAGGCAGTAAACTGCTGGCATTCAAACATTTGGTAGCTTAAATATGTCTTCATTACCGGTCATCGTTGGGTTTGGTGGTTTTAATGCCGCAGGTCGCAGTTCGTTTCATCATGCTTATAAACGAATGGTAATTGAAAGCTTGCCAGCGAATGAACGAGAAGAAACCTTGCTTGGTTTGGCCACAATGATGAAGTTAGTTCGTTTCGAAAACGGGCGCTTTATTGATAACGCAATCGAAAGTAATCAACAAGCCTTAACGCCAGAAGAAGTGGTTGAACGTTTTTCAGAGCAAATTCTAAATTCGACTCTCATTCGCACCATCGAAAAAAGCCATTTTGATGTTAATGCCGTGCATTGGCAGAAAAACGTCACTATGCACTCAGCAGAAAAAGCCGGGATTTGTTTTGAATTAACACGTAAACAATTACCTGAGCCCATACCATCAAATTGGCAGTTAACTGATATTGATAAAAACCGAGTGAGCGTTGAAATAATCGGCGAAGTCGATTTCAAAATAGCCAGTTACCGTGAATGCCCAGTGAAAGTAGCAGGGCAATTACCTAGCGGATTTAACCCCGAAGATCACTACAATGCCCGCTTTCATCCTCGCGCCTTACAAATGGCCATTATGGGCGCCTCAGATGCCATTCGCTCATTAGGTATGGAATGGAACACAATCGCCGATGCGGTCAAACCAGACGAAATAGGGGTATACGCCAGTAATGCCATGTCGCAACTGGATGAAAACGGTTTTGGTGGCATGTTGCAATCACGCTTAAAAGGCGGCCGGGTCAGTACTAAGCAGTGCCCATTAGGTTTAAACACTATGCCAGCTGATTTTGTGAATGCTTATGTGTTAGGTAACGTAGGTCATACGAGTGCAATTGTTGGAGCCTGTGCCAGTTTCCTTTATAACCTCAGTGCAGCCATTGAAGATATAAAAAGTGGTAAGCGCCGCGTAGCTGTCGTTGGCAATGCCGAAGCCCCGATTTTACCTGAAGTAATTGATGGTTATGCCACCATGGGCGCACTTGCCAGTGAAGATAATTTAAAGCGTTTAGACAAATCTGATACCGTTGACCATCGCCGCGCTAGTCGACCTTTTGGCGAAAATTGTGGTTTTACCATCGCCGAATCGACCCAGTACGTGGTGTTAATGGACGATGCCTTAGCGTTAGAGTTAGGGGCGGATATTCATGGCGCAGTGAGCAATGTATTCATTAACGCTGACGGTTATAAAAAATCCATATCAGCACCCGGCCCAGGTAACTACATCACCATGGCGAAAGCTGTCGCTGCGGCCCGTGCGATCGTGGGTGAAGAGTCTGTTCGCGAGCGCTCGTTTATTCAAGCTCATGGTTCAAGTACGCCAGCTAACCGCACCACAGAATCTCGTATTTTCCATGATGTGGCTAAGATTTTTGATATTCAAAACTGGCCAGTCACTGCGGCAAAAGCCTACGTGGGTCATCCGTTGTCGCCGGCGAGCGCCGAACAGTTAGTGGTGAGTCTTGGGGTGTTTAAACATGGGTTTATTCCGGGTATTAAAACCATCGATAAAGTGGCAGATGATGTGTTTGATGAACGCTTAAATATCTCAATAACAGATATCGACAAAGGTGCAGGGAATGTTGACGTTGCCTTCTTAAACTCCAAGGGATTTGGCGGTAACAACGCCACTGCAACGTTATTATCGCCTCAGGTTGTCAATAGCATGCTCGCTAAGCGATACAGCAGTGAAGATATTGTGGCCTATGAATCCCGCCGTGAGCAAGTACGTGAAAAAGCCAAGACCTATGATCTATCCGCTAGCCAAGGCAACTTTGATACTATTTATCATTTTGGCCAGGATCTTATTAAAGAGGATGAGATTCAAATGACCGAACAAGAAATTCGTATTGCAGGATTTGCCAATCCGATCGACTTAAGAATGAAAAACCCTTTTGAAGATATGATTTAGAAAAAATAAAAAATAGGAAAATACAGAGAGATGCAGCAGAAAAATCCGGCCAACGTTGCCGGATTTTTCACATAAGAGGCGTACATCCGATATAAAAATAGATAACTTTTAGCCACTTTATTTTAATTGGCGGCAAGCTGTCGATTTGGTTTATCATCGATGAACTCTCCTTACTTCTCTATCACTCCTTATACCCATTACAATCATGGAAAACCAAAAAATGACTGATTTGAAAAAAGCGCTATCAGTTACGCCAGTCGCGCGCACTGAACCGTGGTGGCAAGAGCGGCATTTACAAAAACTGGATGAGAAAAAAGCATTTAACGATGATGTGGATTTGTTGTTCTTGGGGGATTCCATTACCCACTCCTGGGAAGATACCGGCGCGGCGACTTGGAACAAACATTATGCCCATTTAAAACCTTTAAACTTAGGTTTTTCAGGCGACTGCACTGAGCATTTGTTATGGCGCTTACAAAACGGTGAAATCGACAACCTAGCGCCTAAACTCACTGTGATATTAATTGGCACCAATAACGCTGGGCATAGAGTGGAATCACCAGAAGATACAGCAGCTGGCGTCAAAGCTGTTTTAGACGAGGTACGAAGCCGTTTACCTAATAGCAAAATACTCTTATTAGCTACCTTTCCTCGCAGCAAAAGTAAGAATGCGCCCATGCGAAAAAGAGTGAATGCCATCAACGATTTAGTGCAACGCTTCGCTGACAATGAAAATGTGTTCTGGTTAAACATAGGCCAAGTCTTTTTAACTGAAGATGGAACAGTGTTAGACACCGTCATGCCAGATTTTTTGCATTTAACCAGTGAACAATACCAAGTCTGGGCAGAAGCCATGCAAAGTACTATTACTAGGTTAATGCGCTAGTCAAAGCGCACTTGGCAAACAGTATCACTTTGACGGTTCATAATAGAGTCAGTGGAGAATATGAGCCTAGTTATTTTAATTAGGTGTGCCACATCGGTGAGGCTCTGTATCTTACGTATTACCTAGGTCACTGCTTCTCCTGAGATTTAAGAGCTAGTACTAAAAGCCACGAAGTCCTGTTCTCATTTTCGCCCATTCCCTGCTGTTGATGCAGCGCGTTAGCCCATTCGCACCTTTTAATTAAACTCATGTCGTGAAGCTAGTTCGGACCAAACCCGTGGTAATTTTTTACTCAATAAACTTTGCGAAATTGAGATTCCTTATTAATCTTAAGTGTACTCACATGCAATATTAATGGACGTCGATATTGCTCATTTTGCCACGCATACAAGGAAGACTAATATGAAAAACCCAACTGTTATCACCTTTTTACTTTCGAATATCTTGCTTTTGTTATTGCTATCGGGCTGCTCTTCACAACCGATATTGTTAGCTGATTTTGACAATGACGCTACGGGCAACCTCCCCGATCTAACGCTTACTGGCGATCCTACAGGTGATGAAATCACGTGGTCTGGCAGTACAGCTAATAGCTCAGCATCGCTAGCTCCATTAAAAGTGATTGCAGACGTTAATGGCGAGGATGGCGACAACATCTTGCGCCTGTTTCACGCAACGAGTGTACAAGCGATAGGCTCTCACTTAGGCTTTCATGCGCGACCAACTACGGAGCCAGATGGCATTTATAACGTTTTTTGGGACGGTGTCATTGAGTATCCAGGTAATCGCTCATCTCAAGCACTTTTCATTGCGGTTTATAGGACGGCTCAATGGCATGCCTATTCTCTCGTCGGTTTGCGTATTTATCGCACACCTGATGGACCTGGCGAGGGTTGGACGAGCGTGAATGTAATAGACCAAAATGGGCCAGAAAGACGAATAGGGTATATACGTGAGGATTTGCCTCATTCTGGGGTGTTTGTGATAAATCTCGATACTCAAAAATACAGTCTCCTTTTTGGCGGCCTTTCTGCGACTGGCGACCTGCCCTCCGATTCGACTATTGACCGCTTGAGCCTATATTTGAGTTACTCTCCCACCGATCGCCAAGATGACTCATCTGGCCTAGGGACTTACTACATTGATAACGTAAAAATGCTACAAGGTGAAACTGATGAAGATTAAAACCCGGATCACTTAAATTTGATTTCATATCTGACAAATGACTTTTGTGAAGGGAAATAATTCCATTTGTGATAAGCAAAGGCGGCGATGCTTCTTCGCGGCGTTCCGCCTACGACTTCTTGAACACCAGCTAAATGCCTATAGTTTGTGATTTCCGATAATTTTTATCTCGCCCTTAAAAAGTCTTTGTCCAGCGCGCCTGAAATATTACGTAGTTCGTAATCAATAATCTCAGCTGTGCGTTTTGCCCCAGCGGTGTTGGTTATCTGAGCTATAGCACTAATGATCAACGCTTCTAGTGCGTCGCTGTCGTTAATGTTCTCCTCGCTCGCTGCTGCTAAAGCATCGGCTATACATTGCTTGGCAATACTGTATTTACTCATTTTGGCTCTCCTTAAAAAAAGCCCTAAAATGGAAAAGGTAAGGGCCAGAATCGCCGGCCCTTATCGTTTACGTACTCACGCTATATTGGTTAATTAACCTTTGTTGCGCTCATATTCCCGTACTTCATTTCGCCCCACCACCATATGATGTACCTCATCTGGGCCGTCAGCGTAACGTAAGGTACGCTGACCAGCGTACATGGCAGAAAGCGGTGACCACTGTGAAATACCGGTAGCCCCATGCATTTGCATGGATTGGTCGATAATTTCACATACACGCTCAGGTACCATCGCTTTGATCATGTGGATCCAAATACGGGCTTCTTGATTACCCAATACATCCATGGCTTTAGCGGCTTTAAGTACCATCATGCGCATGGCTTCAATGTCGATTCGCATCTTCGAGATAACTTCAACATTTTTACCCAATTGATATATCTTTTTACCGAAGGCTTCTCTTGTCGTTGAACGCTCGAGGGCAAGCTGCAAGGCTTCTTCCGCTTGTCCAATTGAACGCATACAATGGTGAATACGTCCTGGTCCTAAGCGTACTTGAGAGATTTCAAAACCACGGCCTTCACCTAACAACATATTGGTTTTAGGCACACGTACGTTTTCAAGTTTGATATGCATGTGCCCATGAGGGGCGTGGTCGTGACCAAAGACATGCATTGGGCCAACTATCGTGACGCCTGGGGTATCCAGTGGCACAAGAATTTGCGACTGTTGTTTGTGTGTAGGGGCATCTGGGCTGCTTTTCACCATGCATATCATGATTTTACAACGGGGGTCACCGGCACCAGAGATATAGTACTTCTCGCCGTTGATGACCCAGTCATCGCCATCTTCAACCGCCAATGTTGAAATGTTTTTCGCATCAGAAGAGGCAACATTAGGCTCTGTCATACCAAAGCAAGAGCGAATTTCACCCCGTAGCAATGGCTGTAACCATTTTTCTTTCTGCTCAGGTGTGCCTACACGCTCTAGCACTTCCATATTACCTGTGTCAGGTGCTGAACAGTTTAATGTCTCTGACGCTAAAGGCGCTTTACCCAGTTCAACGGCAATATAGGCATAATCCAAATTCGTTAGGCCTTGCCCTGTTTCTGCATCAGGCAAGAAGAAATTCCACAGGCCAGCTTCTTTCGCTTTGTTTTTAGCCCCTTCTAACAACTCCATTTGACGATCAGAGTAACTCCAGCGGTCCGCAAGCTTTTCACCAATGGAGTAAAATTCTTCTTGGATCGGGATAACATTCTCTTCAATGTGCTTCTTTACCGCCAGGTAAAGTGGACGCACATCATCAGACATACGCAAATCGTTTAAATCTTCAGTCGACATATTTACTTCCTTAAAATTGAGTGAAATCTGCCGTGTTTTATTGTTACTTCACGACACGAATCTTGCAGCTTAAAACGATAAAAAATCAGTCAAAATATAATATGTAAACAAAGTGTAAATAGCTATAGGAAATTAGTACAAGAATCTGAAATTATTGATATTTTTAAAAATTAGGCGGTTCAAGGACGACGTTATAAAAGTGAATTATAGAGGTGTATCACCGTTAGTTTTTAAAATTGCGTTTTACACTTATTTCGTGTAAATCTGTGGTAAGTATTCACTCGTACAACAAAAGTGATTTTTTGAAAAAACTGCCAGTAACGCAACTTTTCGCCCCGTGTTTTTAATTAAAAAATCTTATCTAGGCACCTTATTGAGATGCCTGTTTCTCGACTGCCAATTCCCAGCTTTAAGCTCTCAAATTCAAAATATTTAATTTCCAAATCTTACTTGGCATAAATCTATACGAAAAGAGCCATTCTAGTCTGAGTGCATAAGGCTGCGGTAGAGCACCATTTGGCACCGCGATCCCTAACCGGTAAAAGTCACTGCACTGGCACTAACATAACAATTTGATGTATTGTCTTGACTTATACTAAGGATCAGGAGTATCTTTGCGCCGAGCTTGAGAAGAAGCTTATTTTTGTGAATCCCACGATGTTAGATATTTGTAGTACTCTAGTTTTATTAGTTTATTTTTAATTCTTCGCGTTATCCTCAGTAAAATATTCGTTTTCCTCATATGCTTTATTGCCACTAATTTTTGGCGCACTTATTAATTATTTCTAGGATATCTATTATGTCTACTAAAACTACCGGTTCTGTAAAATGGTTCAACGAAGATAAAGGTTTTGGCTTTATCGAGCAAGAATCTGGTCCTGACGTTTTCGCTCATTTCAGCGCAATCGTTAGCGAAGGCTTTAAAACATTGGCTGAAGGCCAACGTGTAGAGTTTACCGTTACTCAAGGCCAAAAAGGCCCTCAAGCTGAAAACATCGTTTGTATCTAAACCTTGTTAAGCTGCGTAGTTAAATACTGCGCTATGGTTTCACTCATTCTCAGTGATGAGTGAAACAAATATTATGTTTATCTCAAACTAGTATTGAATACCCTGTTAAACGAGTTTAAAAAACCTCGTCTTTATTTTTCGGCTCATATTCCGAGTCATCCCGCCTTATGCTTCAACCCGTATTCCTTTTCCTACATTAAGAATTTTATATCCCTAATTTGAAAATACCCAGTACAAAGCAATCGGCGGCTCAAAGAGAATTTTATTAATTTGAATCAAACCGCACAATTATCCACCATCCGTACGTATGACAACCCAATCCCTGGCCGCGAATTCATTCTTAGTCTTTTTAGTAGCTTAAAAAAACACTTAAATCGCGAACAAATAGCAGATGCTTTAGCACTAAATTCCCCTCAAGAAAAAGAAGCGCTCAGAAGACGTTTGCGTGCAATGGAGCGTGATGGCCAACTGTCATTTCAACGCAAAGGTTATCAATTAATTGATCCTGATTCGCTGCTTAGCGGCCCTATCAGTATTCACCCTGAGGGTTTTGGCTTTGTTACCTATAGCGATATCGAAAAAGACATCTTTCTGCCAAAGAACCAGCTCAAACACGTATTTGATGGTGATGTGGTACAAGTGCTAGTAGAGCCTGGGAAAAACGCAAAACGTACCTACAGCAACCTGATTAAAGTACAGCGACGCAACACTACCCACGTCGTGGGCATGCTGCAGCGTGAAGGTAAGTTTTACTTTCTAGTGCCCGACGACATTAAAGTTTCACATAAAATCCATGTTGAGCACAGTTCCATAAACCAAGCGCGTGTCGGCCAATATGTCAGTGGCAAAATTACCCGCTACCCTGACTTTCGCCAAGAAACTCAAGTTGAAATTGTTGAAGTGCTGGGCAATGCGACCGATGCGGGCATAGAAAGCACATTGACGCTTCATCGCCACGGTATTTCTGACCAGTGGGAGAAAGCATTGCTCGACAAAGCGAATACTCATGGCGCGCGAGTATCACAAGCCGACAAAGCACAGCGCGTAGATTATCGCAGCTTGGCGTTTGTCACTATCGATGGGGCTGATGCGAAGGACTTTGATGATGCCGTTTATTGCGAGAAAACTGATGCAGGAGATTGGCGCTTATTAGTCGCAATAGCTGACGTGTCGCATTATGTGTTACCCAACGACCCATTGGATATTGAAGCGCAAGCGCGCGCCACATCGATTTATCTACCGGGTCAGGTTGTGCCTATGCTGCCCGAGGCTTTATCTAACGGTTTGTGCTCGTTGAATCCACATGAAGACCGCTTGGTGATGATGTGTGAGATGATTATCAATGCAAAAGGGCTCGTTACACAGGCTAATTTTAGCGAAGGCGTGATTCAATCTCATGCTCGGCTAACTTACAATCAAGCGAACGCGCTTGTCACTCAGCCCAAGAGTAAGCTTGCCAAAACTACCGCTGCTTCTAGCCCAGCAATTGTGCCCCATGTGAAAAACCTACATGCTCTTTTCCAAGTTCTGCTCAAACAGCGTAAGCAGCGCGGTGCGATTGACTTCGAAACACGAGAACTCGCACTCAAGCTCAATAAACACAAAAATATTGCGAGTATTTCACCGTTAAAACGAAACGACGCTCACCGAATGATCGAGGAGTTTATGTTATGCGCGAATGTCGCCACGGCACAATTTTTACAACGTCATAAAATTCCTAGTTTATTTAGAGTGCACTCAGGCCCACAACAAAAGAAACTCACTGCATTACGCGCATTTTTGACTGAGAAAGGCTTAACCCTTGACGGCGGAGATAGCCCAAGTTCGCATCACTATAATGATTTGTTGAAAAAAGTGAGCCACAGGCCTGATGCCAAACTCATTCAAATGCTGTTATTACGCTCGCAAAGTCAGGCGGAATACTCCCCCGTGAACCAAGGGCACTTTGGTTTAGCCTATGACGCGTATGCACATTTTACCTCACCCATAAGACGCTACCCAGATTTGTTAACCCATCGCGCGATAAGAGCAACGCTACGAAGCAATAAATCCGCTAATGACACTAGCAAGTCTGAATCCGGTTTCAAACGGTTATTGCGTCAGTTAAAACTCAGCGTATCAACCAGCAAGGCTGTGCCGAATAATGCATTCCCCTACACGGCAGAAAAGGTAGCGCTTTTAAGTCATCATTGTTCGGGGCAATCACGTTTAGCTGATACGGTTAGCCGAGAAGTCGAAAATGCCCTTATGTGTAAATACATGCAACCTTTTATCGGGGACTCTTTTAGTGCTTCTATATCAGGAATGAATAATGCTGGTTTTTTCGTCACGCTTGAAAACACGGGGGCAGAAGGTTTAGTCAGTATGATGAGTCTAACAGGTGACGCATATACGCTTGACGCCCAAAAACAGTTAATCACTAACGGGCAACAAACTCACCGCATAGGCGATGATTTAACGGTCGTGTTAAAAAGTGTTGATTTACGCGCCCGAAAAATGAGCTTTGAAGTGGCATAAAGCACGCTGGAAAATTGTCTATGGGCGAGTTTTATTGGAAATGGCTTTAACTGTTTTTTACTCGCTATGGCGCTTTGACGTTCAGCTGGCGAAATAACCAAAATAGATAGAAAGGCAAAGCGGCTATACACGACCCAACAAACGCTATCCCCATATCTTTTTGCGCATCCCATATATCTCCTTGTGTTCCTAGATACGAATCCCCCTCAGCTGGGAAGAAAATATCGGCAACCAGCCACTCTAAAATTTCATACAGGGCACTGATTGACAGTATAAGAGTGATGGGCAGAAAGAAGGCAATTCGCGGTGGGTATTTTATCCATATTGAAAAGCACTCTTTCATGGGATAGTAGAGTAAAAGACCGAAGCTAAAATGGACAAGACGATCATATTGGTTTCTAGGCGAATGAAAAACATCTTGAAAATAAAACCCTAGAGGGTTCTCGGCATAAGTATATTTTGAACCATATACATGTAAGCATAAAAACACACAGAGCAAAAAATAACTCACAATACTGAACTTGTATTTTTTGTAGGTAATGATTAAAAACAGCAGCGAGATGACCGTCAGCGTATTTTCAATAAGCCAATTTGCAACGTCGGTAGTGCCAATAATTGAATTGGCCCATACAAGTGTAAACACCAATATGAACAGCAGCAACCAACCTAAATCTGTTGTCTCACTGCTGCCGTTTACCATTTATCTTTCATATCTTTATCGGTTGACCTTGTGGCAGTTCGTACAGCCGCCTGACACTTTCCCTGCCACAAAATAGCGAGGTTGCTTTAATGATGCGGCAATTCTTGCTTCGTCTATTTGGCTGACGAAACCTTGCATATAGTCTTGCATAAACGGGTGATTGGCTCCCATGTCACCTGCTTTTAAATTAGACGCAATTTTGCTCATATTCCCTAGCGCCTTGAGTACCTTTTCACGTTGCAGTTCGGGCTCATTCTTAGCCTCGACGCTTGGCATCCCAAGTGCCACTTCGAGCAAAGCCATCTGGGCAGCGAGACGATGCATATCAGAGCTCAAATCCGCTTTCTCAGTATATTTGAATTCTGGCGGGTAGGTCACTTTGCGCAGGTTCGAGTTGAATTGACTACTACACCCTACTAACGCAATAGTACATATCGTCAAGACGCTGACTAGTTTGCTTGGTGTCACTGAAAATAGTTTCATTGGCATAGCTTCTTCATGGGTGTAGCTTCCTTATACAACTCGACGTTTCAACTACAGCGCTTGCTCTGTTTTTTGAATGATATTCAGCAATTCATCTTTGAGATGAACACGTTTTACTTTGAGTGACTCAATATAGTCATCTTTCACTGGGGTATTTCGACTTTCCAGATCATGTACTTCGCTTTCCAGTGCATGATGTGCAGTAAATAACTTAGCAAAATGACTGTCATTCATTTTAAGGTGTCGAATGGTGTGATGATGCTCAGGAAGATCTTTTACCAATGAGTGTTTCTCAAGTTCTTGCATAAATATCCTAGGTTGTTAGTGCTTAACCCCATACTAGTCAGATGCTTGTTAAACATATTGATCCCTATCATTTTTCAGCCTGATATACGTAACGAATAACACGGTTGTTATGTCATTTCGAAACGCTAAGCCTAAATGCAGCTTTTCTTTAAAGTAACTGGCCGACTACTGGTTGTCTCGCATACCCAGCAGGGATAGTGGCAAGCGAATCGCTCGCCCTGTGCCCATTGAGCTTAAGCAGGCTTGTATAACTAAGCGACGCATAAAGTTTGACTCCCCTACCCGCTGCGGCGATGATGTGCTTTCTTCTAAAATTGGGTTTTAAAAGGAGTTTATAGATTATGCAGCCAAACCTTCAAGGGCGCGTCGTGGTATGTACACGGCATATCTTCAAGCTGATATTCATCGCTATGCTGTTGTCATCTTGCGCCACCCTTAGCCCTGATTTTGAGAAGCCTGAGTTGCAGTTGACCAACTTGAGTATGCTTCCGGCTCAAGGCCTAGAGCAGCGATTTCGTCTGACGTTTCGAGTGACCAACCCGAGTAATATCTCTTTCCCGGTAGACGGCATGAACTTCAAACTGAATCTGCGTGGTTTGCAAGTTGCTACGGGGGTGAGTGATAAAAAGTTTGTGCTTGAACCTTTAAGCGACAATACCTTTGAAGTTGACGTAAGCGCGAGCCTATTCAATTCCGGTCGGGTACTTCTCGATATTATGAATTCTAAGCCTCAAGAGTTGGCCTACGAGATCAACGCTAAAATATTCACCAGCAAGGGATTATGGGGAAGCATTCCTGTTACGCGCAGCGGCCTTATTCCATTTGGCTTAAATAAAAGTAGCAACTGAAAAACGCTTTTTAATTCCTCCACAAGTCAATCCATGCTGGCCAAGTCTTTTGGTAAAATATGAGTAAATTACAGTGCAAAGAAAGCACTTAACCATTTGTGCTAAACTACGCGCCGCTTTCAATCCCAAGAGTAACAAAATGTCGTTCTTAAAAGGTACACGTTTGACGCTAGTCGTTATATGCGCCGTTCAACTGTTTTGCAATCAAGCTATTTCCCAAGAGGCTTTTAAAACAGTCACCGCGAGTACCGATGTTGAAGCCACCATGAAGACGATGTCTTTGACATATAAACAAGCGATGAAAACAACTGAACCAAGCACCATGTTAGGCCGCATCGATAAATTACAACACTTGGTGGCATCGGTGCAATTAGTGAAATTTGACAAAAAACGCCACGCCATCTTGCAGCAGGGTTTAAGTGAGGTGCAGGCGCAATTGAGCCTAGTTCATCGCAGTTTGACGCACAACGATATCACTGCAGCCAAAGCTCAATTGGAAAAAGTGGCTGAACTGAGAAAGCGTTATCACAAAGAGCGTAGCCCTGATATCTGGCAACTCATTTTCGGTGATGAATGAGCGCTCGTTAAAATGAAGAAATTCTATAGATTGTTGGTGTACAAGTTCAGTACCTCTCTTCAAAAACGATAATGGCAAAACCAAATTCAAAAGCCCCCACTAAAAGCGTCGATATTTATTGCGCTAACTGTCAGCAACAACTTTTTCGCTATAAAAAGGGCGGTAAAGGGGCCTTAGTAAAATGCTTTAAAGAAAGGATAAGCAAGGACTTCACCAGCGTTGAAGGAACATGCCCCAAGTGTGAAACCATTTTTGCCAGAGATACGCTAGTACGCGGCACACCTGCACTAAAAATAATCGGCGGTAAGGTGCGGTTCAAATAACCAGCGCATTGCATAAGCTTTGATTTAAACAGACTATGATTTACTCGAGCTTGGTTTTAGCCCATTGCAATTAAACACATACAAGGATGAAACTCGCAGCGGTGATTAATCCACCACCATGAGCGCGCGGTATTCATCATATGCATACTGATCCGTCATGCCGCTAATATAGTCTTGCAGCAAACGACAACGGTAGTAAAACTCCAGCTCTTCACTGGCATCATGATGGATGGCATGCAAATAGGCTCGTAAGTGCTTACCCGGTAACTTTTTCACCAGTCTTTTTGCTAACAGTGGCGCGTCTTTTTGTTGTTGATATACCTGAGTGAATTGCGCTTTAGTCAACTTGAGTAAAGGTTGATAGCAATCAAGTAAACCACTGATAATTTTGTAACCTTGCAACTCCCTTGCTTCAACCTCTTTATTGCAAAATGCATACTTCAAAGCGACTTTTTTGAACGCTTCAGATAGCGCATGAGCTGTGCTTCTATCTTCTAAAAGCGCTTGATTAAACGAGCCATGAAATATGCCATCGATATTATTGATAAAGCGTTCAACAGCATGAGTCACTAAGGGGTGAAGTACGCCAACTCTCAGGGATATGAAGAATTGGCTGTCTTTTGATATGTCATCCGCTTGCGCGGCTTTATAGGCTTTTGAGGTTAAACTTTGCATGGTATTCTTGCTGGGATCCAAGTCGAATTCAGACAGCAGTAACAGAAATTCTTCACACAAAGACGCTTGCAACTTTTCAATACCCAAAATGCCTTTTTCAACGGCATCTTCGAGATCAGCGATACAGTAGGAGATATCATCGGCAGCTTCCATGATGTATGACGCGGGGTGACGATGCCCAACCTCCATGCCTAAGGTGTCACACAAGGTTTCGACGTACTCTTTTTCACTGAAATAAAAGCCAACCTTTTTTTGTAAATAACCAAGCTTATCGCTTTTATCCGGTTTTACATCAGTACCGCAGCGAGTGTATTTGAGTATGCTCGCCACTTGACTAAAAGTGAGGTTCAATTGCAGCAGCGAGTGTATAAGTCTTATCGCTTGGGCGTTACCTTCAAAGTTGCAAATATCTCGCTGTAACGCCGTATTGAACGTGAATTCACCGTCGCTGTATGCAGGAAAGGAGCTATTAAGATTGAGTGTAAACCAGTCATTAATTGCCTGCTCACCGAAATGACCGAAAGGCGGGTTGCCTATGTCGTGCATGAGGCACGCCATTTCCACCACGCTTTCTAAATGTCGCTCGAATTCGGCAAGGTTGTATTCTGCCTGTTTAGCGCTATCTAATTTATTAAATATGCTCTGCACAATAAATCGCCCAACTTGCTGCACTTCTAATGAGTGAGTCAGCCGACTTCTAACCGCTGCATTTCGCTCTAAAGGGAATACTTGGGTCTTTTGCTGCAACCTGCGCACCGCTGCCGAATTGATTATACGGCCGCGATCACTTTCAAAATCGAAGAGTATCGATTTGACGGACTCTCTATTTCTCGTATTGTGAAGTCGATGACTTGTTAGCTTTTTGGAAAAATCAATCATGGGAACGTCTTGCAGCATTAATGTTCACTGACAATACAACAGTGGTTCATCACATGACACTTTTTTACACGAAATAAAACAACGGCTTACGACTAACGCAATTGAAGCTAGTGATTTAAGGTTATGCTAAAAAATACCAACCTTGAACTAACGACTAGGTGGCTAACTGGGCTTGCGATAACGCAAGCGGAATCTCTGCACCCGTTTATCAAATTTATGCACTATCCTGCCAATGCGCCCGCTATACACGTGAATAAATTCAATATTTCTAGCCATTAACACCGCACTTAAGTATTTCTCATGCAAAATAGCGACACTTTTATTTCGAATGACATCGTTATCGCTCGAATGAGCCCGATACCAGCCTTTTCCAGTTGGCCTCAGCCAGCTATTGATATGTTCTTGCATGGGAGTATCAACAACGGTTTGATCAAAATAAATCGATTCGTCAGTGACTTCCTTTACCGCTGAACAAAGACGCGTATTGAGAAAAACCAGTGCTTGGAATGCAGTATAATCCAACACAAAAAAATAAGATGAAATCCATTTGGATAAGGGCAACTTATCCACTTTATATTCTGTATTTCGGCTATCAACCCGTCCTAAAATGAAACCACGTTGGCGCTTTGCAGCCTGTTTTGATTTTAAATTATATAGCCATGCAGTTAAACGAGAAAAATAGTGGTTCTTGTCGTAGGTGTCATTTGCGAAGCAAAATAGATCGCCGTCTTGCAAGGTATAATTCTTTTCTAAGTATTGTTTACCGGCTTGCCAGCCAGAGAACTCAAAATAGCGGTTATCCCCAGGAATAAACTCGATATTGTTTAATGATGAGCTATGTATCTGCTCGCCATTATTGATGACGAGAATTTTAGCTTTTTTTCCGCTTGAGGTGAGAAACCGATGGAGACGTAATAGCGATTTTTCTAAGTTAACGGGCTCATATATCAAGAAAAGGCAATATATCATGTGTCACTAACTTCATTAATGGGTTTGAGGTAGTGCTGCTCTACTGTACATCTATGGCTAAGTAAGGTTATTTGCTGCGCTGACAATTAATCAGAAAAAACAAATAACAACAGCTTGCTGGCATGCCTGCATAAATCAAAATGTCTGTTCAAACGTCGCCTGAACATCCGTTTCTGGCATTTATAATCTACATAATGACACATTAATCTGCGCCTGTTGAGGGGCAATGCTAATAACGGAGCGCCAAGTGGGAAAACAGTAAACCGGCAAAGAGTCTTGCAACCCAATTAAAATGTGAACTTCAATAATATCAACGGGTAAGTTAATCACTCTAAAAAAGAATGCACATTCTAGAGGTCGCAAACCATCGCGTATTAAAATCGATTGGCGATGCTATTTTTCGCCAACTATAGTTGCTCTATCCCCATGATTATAAAGCGGGGTTTCCAATAAAAACGATAACAAAATACTGGTCAACAAATCTCTAGTTGTGCACATGTTAACCAGAATAAACGTTAACCAAACATGGATAAGAGCAACGAACAAAAGGACACGCACATATGGATAAATCTAATACCGGCCAGCTTAAAAAGAACCCTATCGCACTATTGATTTCGCTCACATTGGGGGTTCCCATCCCTATTGTTAGCGCGCAAGAAATCGAAGAAGAGGTAGAAACACTACGTCTGGAAACCATTACAGTTGAAGCGCAAAAGCGTCGTCAAAGTATGCAGACGGTGCCTGTTTCAGTTAGCGCCTTCTCTGGTAAGCAACTTGACCAAGCTGTACTTAAAGATATTTTTGATGTGGCTAGCATGGTGCCAGCCTCCTCTGCATTTCAAACCCAGAATGTGACCAACACTAGCTTCTCAATACGCGGTATAGGCACCTCGTCACAAAATTTTGGTTTGGATCCCTCAGTAGGGCTCTACATTGACGGTATTTATCGTGCCCGTCAAAGCTCTATGGTCAACAATTTAGTGGATATCGAAGCCGTGGAAGTGCTTCGCGGCCCTCAAGGTACGTTATTTGGGAAAAATACGCCTTCAGGCGCAATTCTGATCCGTTCCGTTGCACCAAGCCATGATGGTGCGAATAACTTTATCGAAGGCACAGTTGGAAATTATGGTTTACTTAACTATTCCGCTGCGGCGTCCGTGTCTGCTATTGATAATATACTGGCATTCCGCGTGACTGGTTTTGGTAGTCAGCGTGATGGTTTCGTTAGCGAAGTCAGCACAGGAAGTGACGTCCTAAATGATCGAGACCGCTGGGGCGCGAGACTTCAAGCCTTATATACTCCAAGTGACGATGTCACTTTGCGCATTATTGCTGATTACGCGGAAATTGATGAAATTTGCTGCGCCGCACCAGTACAAGTCAGTAATGCTCAAGCCACGGGTATAGAAGGTAAATTTGGCACCGACAGTCTTCTATCTCAAGCGCCGTTTAATGCCACTATATTTGATGGAAGTGACTTTTTCGATTACAAAGTCGCACTGTCATTTTTACCTGAGTCACAGGTAGAAGATAGCGGGTTGTCAGCTGAGTTGAACTGGGATATCAATGAGCAATTTACCTTGGTGTCTATTTCCGCTTATCGTAATTTCGACTCCTATGACAACATAGACAGCGACTTTACGGATGCTCATTTGTTTGGCACACGAAATGACTCCCAGCAAAATTCATTTTCCCAAGAATTACGAATCGATTACACGAGTGACCGCGTCACAGGAATACTCGGCGCTTACTACTTTAGGCAAGATTTAGATCTCGATTACAGCTTATATACTGGCGAGCAATTCAATGACTTTTTTCTGGCTGGCTTCGCGCAAGGAGCATTCAATGATCTGCTCGCTGGCATTGATGCTTTAAGCATCGCGACCAATGGTCTTATTGCAGCGTCGGCCTCTCCAGCCCCTGCATCGACCAGCTTTGATCACCGCGCAGATCAAAAACATGAAAGCTACGCTATTTTTGGTCAAATTGACTACCAACTTTCCGAAACACTCACCCTAACCACAGGTTTACGTTATACCGATGAAAGTAAGGATCTCTCGACTATTTTTAGTGAAGTATTACCCGCAGATTCAACCTTTCCAACCTTCTTCACCTCGGTTGGTGATCCAGCGGATCCTGAGTCAATTGTGCCAGGCTCACTACTTTACGGTGCAGGTGTAGCCGGTAACGTTTTGGCGGGCATTCAAGCCAATACTATTGATATTACAACGGCTAACGGCCAAGCAGCACTGGCTGCTCTGGCTCCGTTTCAAACGCTGGGTTGGGGGTTCAATCCGCTTGGCGCCATTACCGCTGCTCGCTCAGATATTTCTGATACCTTAGATGATGACCAAATTACCGGCACACTGAAACTCAGCTACACCCCAAATAGAAACACACTCATGTATGTCTCATACGGCACAGGTTATAAATCTGGGGGGACCAACACCGATAGAATATCAGAAGGCTTCGACCCTATATTCGCTGCTGAGAAATCCAGATCGCTGGAAATTGGTATTAAGAGAGACTTTCCAGAACAAGATCTTAGGGTTAACGCCGCAATACACTCAACTAACGTAGATGACATTCAAGCGAATACATTTACCGGCACAGGATTTAATCTACAAAATGCAGGGGATTATAAAACCTCTGGCTTAGAAGTAGAGCTAACGTGGCTGCCTACCGATACTATTGAAGTCGGTTTTGTGTATGCCAGAGTCAATGCGGAGTATGACAACTTTACGCGCGGCAATTGTTGGATAGCCTACACGTGGCACACCGGTATTACCGATCCCGGACAAGAAATTTCGGAGTCGGGTGCACCGAATCCTTATTGCGATCGCTCTGGTGACCGCCCAACTGGCGAGCCAGAAGACTATGCCATGTTAAGAGTGAAAAAGGATTTCATCATTAGTGATGGCGTCGATGCCCATATCGTAGCTGAATACTCTTACACGGGGGATGTCGTTTTAGATGGCAGTAATGATCCCTTCGCCGTGCAAGACTCATACAGCTTGCTTAACTTGCGTTTCTTTATGAACTTCGCGAAATACGATATGGATTTGGTTTTCTGGGGTCGCAATGTGCTGGACGAGGAATATATTAACCATGTGAATTTTAATACGCCTTTGCAAGAGGGTAAATTCAACGCCTATATTTCTGACCCTGCTACGTTTGGCATCACACTGAGAAAACGCTTTTAACGGCAGTGGCTAATTATTTAATGAAGTTGGAGTAATACCATTCCACGTTCCGTTCCACGCCAATAAGGGATCACTTATTCGCGTGGCTTGTCACGTGGATTGGCTTAAACAAAGAAACCGGCAGCTGCCGGTTTTTTTATTGCCAACGAGCATCCCTAGCATTGTCTATGTTGCTGCGCATGGCGCTAATGAATGGATGGTCTTTGTTATAAATAACTAATCCCGCAGCTAACGCCATTTCATAATATTCAATCGCCTTTTTATACTCTGCTTTCGCGTACCATGCGCTACCAAGATTGCTTCGCGTCGCCGCCACATTCGGGTGATTTTCACCGAGGGTTTGCACGTAGATCGCCAGCGCCTTTTCGTAATATGTTATGGCTTTGTCGTACTGCCCTTTCGCTTGCCAGCAACTGGCTAAACTGTTCTGGCGTATGGCGACTGACGGATGATTTTCCCCCAACATGCGGATCCCGCTTTTCAGTGCTAATTTATAGTAGCTAATCGCTTTGTCATATTGCTTAAGTGCTTTAAAAACACTCCCTAAATTACTGCGCCTTTTGGCCACTGCTGGATGATCTTCACCAAAGTGTTTAATACCGCCTTGTAGTGCTAACTCATAATATTGTATCGCTTTATCGTAGTCTCCCAACGATTCCCAAGCACTGCCTAAGTTACTTTGTCTGATGGCCACCGCGGGGTGGTCTTGACCAAAGGTGTTTATCCCACTGTTAAGTGCTAATTGATAATATTCAATCGCTTTTTCATATTGCCCTTTGGCTGACCACAAACTACCTAAATTACTCCACCTTATGGCTACCGACGGATGGGCTTCTCCAAAGGTTGCAATACCACTACCAAGGGCCAATTCGTAATATTCTATTGCTCGGTCGTATTGGCCTTTTGCCTTGAATATTCGACCAAGACTACTGCGTATCTCAGCGACATCAGGATGTTCTTCCCCCAAGCTCAGAATAGTGCTAGCCAACGCCTGCTCATATAACCCTAAGGCTTTATCATATTGGCCCTTAGCCAACCAGAGACTGCCCATATGGCTCTGCGTTGTTGCCACGACTGGATGCTGTTCACCTAGAGATTGCTGACCACCCACTAAGGCGAGTTGATAATATTCGTTGGCCTTATCAAATAGCCCTTGCGCTTGCCATGCACTGCCTAGATGATTGTATGTTTTAGCGACTTCAGGATGTGCGTTACCGTATTTTTCAAGCGTGTGTTGCAGGGCCAAATCGTAATACTCAATCGCCTTGTCGTAATCGCCCTGAATTTGCCACAAACTTCCCAAAAGCCTGCGCGTGACGGCGACGTTAGGGTGATTATCCCCAAAGGTTTTTTTGTCACTGGCAAGCGCCGAGGCATAAAACTCCATCGCTTTGTCATATTGACCTTTTTCCTGCCACACACTGCCAAGCTGCCTGCGCGTATCAGCCACTTCGGGATGGCTCTCAGTAAAGGTTAACAAGCTACTGCTAAGAGCAAGTTGATAGTATTTGATAGCCTTATCGTACTCACCTTTAGCTTGCCAAAGACCGCCTAACAGGCGATGCGTAACGGCAACACCTGGGTGCTCACCCCCAAAAGTTTTTATATCACTGGTTAACGCCAACTCGTAAAAACCTAAGGCTTTATCGTATTGCCCTTTCTCCTGCCAAGCCCGGCCGAGCTGACGCCGAGTTTTAGCCACGCTTGGGTGACTATCCCCAAATTTAAGCAAGTGGCTCTGATAGGCTAAATCATAAAATCCGATCGCCTTATCATATTGCCCTTTTGCCCCCCATAAGCTGCCAAGTAGCGCATGGGTTAACGCCACATTTGGGTGATCTTCACCAAATGTATTTATCTCGCTTTTTAACGCTTGCTCATAGTAATTTTGCGACTTCGTGTATTGGCCTTTAGCTTGCCAAACGCTTCCAAGTTGACGATGAATGCTGGCAACTTCTGTATGGCCAGGGCTGAAAATCACCAAACTACTGGTGAGCGCAAGCTCATACAGTTTCGTTGCTTCATCAAACTGGCCTCTGGCTTGTAAGAGGCTGCCCAAACGCTTGCGCGTGTCTGCAACACTGGGATGGACAGCTCCGAACGTCTTGATGTCACTCGTCAACGCTTGCTGGTAGTACACTAATGATTTGTCGTATTGACCCTTTTTATGCCAAGCACTGCCCAATTGCCTGCGCGTGCTAGCAACGTCAGGGTGGCTTTCACCAAAAATTAGTATGTTGATTTGCAGCGCTTTTTCATATTGCTCAATCGCTTTTTTATATTGGCCTTTGGCTTCCCAAGCGCTACCTAAACTATTTAGCATCACCGCCACAAAAGGGTGGTCTTTTCCAACAGAATTTAAACTGCTCGTTAAGGCGAGAGTGTAGTATTCAATCGCTTTACCGTACTGCCCTTGAATCTGCCAAACATTACCCAGTTTGTTGCGTCTCGTGGCCACAGTAGGATGATTCTCACCCAGTTGACGTATGCCACTTTCTAAGGCTAATTCGTAGAACGCAACCGCCTTTTTATACTGTCCTTTTGCTTCCCACGCACTGCCTAGATTACTGCGCCGAATGGCTACCGAGGGATGGTCGTCCCCCAAAGTGGCAATGCCGTTTTCCAGTGCCAGCGTGTAGTATCGGATGGCCTTGTCGTAGTCACCTTTGGCTTGGAACACTAAACCGATATTGCTTCTTATCGTTGCAATAAACGTGGAGTCTTTGTCTAAGTTTTTAACGCTACTTGCAAGCGCTAATTCATAGTATTCGAGGGCTTTATCGTATTGCCCTTTGGCATGCCAAACTAACCCCAAGTTACTGCGAATAGAAGCGATTTCCTGATGGCCGTCGCCGTAGTTTTCTATGCTGCTAACAAGTGCCAACTGATAATAAGTGATTGCCTTGTCGTATTGACCTTTTGCTTTATGCGCGAGCGCTAAATTATTATGCGTTGTCGCCACATTAGGGTGTGCTTCGCCAAAGAGGTTAATGTCGTCTTCAAGGGCTTGCTGAAATGCCTCTATCGCTTTGTCGTATTCGCCTTTACTGTACCAAGACGCTCCCAACTGGCCGTATGTCATTGTGCTGTTGGTCTGACTACTTTGACTGTTGGCAGTGGTGAGGATTGCTGGCAAAACAGCGACGATAAGCAAAAGAAGTATTTTATTTAAAAAGTGTGCTGTGTAACCTGATGATGTCTTTGTTTGGCGGGGCTGCTTAACAAAAGATTTAAAGTGACAGTGATGTGTTCCGTTCATACGCACTCAACTACCCAGTTCGAATCTAACCATTATTGATATCAAATGATAATTAGCTGACACGATGAAAGTGGAGTGATGAACTTTAGCAAACTTTACTTGGTCAGTTTATATCGTCGTTTTTTTGAGTATTTCAAGAAAGAAAAGATTCAATATACGGGGTATAAGAAACACAGCATCCTAGCTCTTCACTTTATAGTAGTAAGTCTGGGTTAAATGTCTATCACTCAATGCGATTAGTGAGCTTGTCGTACCATTGGGCAATGATTTTGTGCCTAAGTAAATTGAATAAGAGCCCATATTTAGCACGGAATAAAACAGTAGCGCGCTTTGACGCACTACTGTCCGTCTATCCGAAGGGTAATCTTGAGTCTCGCTATTTAATGATTAATCTAGTGAGAACTCATCAAATAATTGTACTTGTGAATCGAGGTCAGTTGGGTCAAAAACATAGCTTTTTACCGTTCCTGTACCAGTATCCATAACAGAAAATACAGATAGCGTATTACTGGTTACAAAAGGCAAGTTAGGGTAATTTTCATTTTCAAAATCCATTGGGCTAAACACACTCGGAAAACTCATTGCTCTGCCATGCGGATCCCCATTGGGTGGGTAATTTGCGATTGACCAACGGGGCGTATCCGAGTTCACATCAGCCCAAAAATCAGCATAACTTGCGCGTACATCCTTAGTATACTCGCCCGTGGTATCTATGTAGTAAGCACCATAAGAATTTCCCACATTTGAGCTTTCTAAATAATGCATGTTGTCTACTTGGGCTCTATTCCATAGGTGTGAATGCCCAATGTGAACCAGATTAACGCCATTTTCTAGCAGCATTGGCTCAATGTCATTCATCCAAACATCTTGGGCTAAAGGATACTGATAACGTACTTCAGTTATATCGTCCAGCATGGGTTCCACCGTGTCAGTCCATGTCTCTTGAGACAAAGGAAAAGTCACCTCAGTGATAGTTTCAGCACCTGCGCTGCTGGTTTGTACTAGTTGCATTACCGGCTGAGAAAGCACCGGCACTGTATTGTCTCCCAAGCCAAAAACACCTTGGTGAGCCATAACCACTTTGTATTTTGCATTCTTAAACTCATCGCTTTGCATGGTATTTTCTAGCCATGCGTATTGCTCTGAGTCCTTATCGAAGCGTTCGAATAAGAATTCACCGAATCCCCATTGAGAAGGCTCTTGTAAGGTACTCAAACCTTCTACAAATTTAGATTTATTGTCCCCTGAAACACTCCATGAGCGCCATATTCTTGAGACATTCATCGAGATAATAAATACATCGCCAAACGAGCTAGAGAAATACTCTTCACCACCTAGGCCATCATCAGGGAATGAGAATATATCTAAAAAGCTTTGTTGATTGTGTGAGTTATCAGCGATCCACTGTGCTTTAATATCAGCATCATCATTAGGGTTAACCTCGGCTTTGACTTGTTCGTACGCTACCTCTGCGTACCACTGGGGCTGTGGATCATTAAAGCTGCCATTTAAGCTGTAACTTTCATCGTCTGGTGCGTATCGACCCATTACTTCGTGATTGCCAATGGTGCCAAATAACGGAGCATGTTGCAGAATTTCGCCACCGTTGTAAGGAAACCCCGGCAAGTACTTTTGGTAATGGCCTTGTAACGCAGGGAAAAAGCCAGGCGCATTGTCTTTTGCCTGATCAAACCATTCTGATGCGCGGTCTGGTACGTTTACAAAATCCCCTGCGAAGAATACCGCATCAGGTGTACCAACGGTTTCAACAACCTTCTGATAATTCGCTACAACGTTCTTTTTCGACTGCAAATCAGACGTGAGCAGTATCATCAATGCTTGATCTTTGGCAGGCTCTGGCGCCAAAGTAAATGTACTACTGGTAAATTCAAAACCGTCACTGTCAGTACTCGTAATGGAGTAATTTACACGCTCTCCCTGAGTCAAATCTGTCGCTGTCGCTTCATGACGGTAGATTGGTCGATACGTCACTGCATCGTAGGTTTCCCCAAACTGTTGCGATGAAGCATCTTCCATCATTCGGGTTAATGCTGTGGTCGTGACTTGAGAGGTCGTTTTGTCATCATAGGTCAAGCTATGTTGGCTACCTTCAAAATTGGTGAACCAAACTACATTGACTGTTTTTTCAGAAGGTTTTTGTAAGAACGGGTCACTCAATAGCTTGTGAGCTGGGTTAACACTGACCGGGTCTTCTACAGGAACTTCCACTTCAACTATTTTGTCGTCATCACAGGCACTAAGGCCAGCTATCAAACATACAGCACCCATTGAACGGGCTATCTTCGACATTTTATTCATTTCCATTCTCATCAATTAACGGTAGGTTGAATTGCTTATTCATAACCAAGAAGTTTGAACGACTAAATAATTCAAGGAAAAGACTAGATGAGTAGAAAGACAGAAATGTTACATCGCAAAACTGTTATAAAACTTTCACAATTCACTAGTTTATGACAGAAAGGCGACTAAATCAGCTATAAGCTAGGTATGTTGCAGGATGAAAAAGATGTGAGCGGTAAGCAAATTCCCCTTAGCGAGAAAAATTGACACTATATTTCCAAATTCAGGTTCGACAATAACGCCAGTGCCATGTGCACTTTTAGGTAGAGAAGGGCCGTCAGCCAAGAAGGGCCATCACAGGAAAACGACCGCTCTTGGCTATAAGTAACACTAGACAATCGCGGTTATGCGGCGATGAGCTTTAGCCGCCCATCGCCACTGAATAGAAATTCTAGTTAAAGACTTAGCCTTCTCCTGGGGTCACGGCAACTGCCATATTCTCATTCGCGGCATCAGCCAACCCTCCACCTAATACACGATATAGAGTAACCCGGTTGATGAGATCAGTTTGACGGGTGCTGACCAATGTTTGGCTCGCATTGTACATAGTCCGCTGCGCCTCTAGTGCATTTTGAAAACTGTCCACGCCACCTTTATAACGCGCAAGTGACAAGTCATAGCTGCGTGTTGCCGCTGCAACCAATGCCTCTTGTGCAGCAAGTTGCTCCTGAATGGTCGCCTTACGCGCTAAGGCATCAGCCACTTCTGAAAACGCGCTTTGAATCGCATATTCGTAAGCCGCTAAAAACTTCTGCTTTTGAGCCTGCGTAAACGCCAATTGGGCATCGTTAGCACCACCAGTAAAAATAGGAATATTTAAACTCGGCGCCAATGTCCAGATTGAACTTGCGCCACCACTGAAAATATCCGCTAACACCGAGCTCGCTAACCCGCCTGTAGCTGTTAACGACAAGGATGGGAAAAACGCTGCTCTGGCCGCGCCTATATCGGCATTTGCTGATTTCAAGTCGTGTTCAGCTGAAAGCACATCAGGTCTTTGCAACAACACATCTGAAGATAGTCCGGCTGGAATATCACTCACTAACTCGGCACCATCTGGCAACGCACTGGGCAACAATGTGGTATCAAGTTGTTGGCCAACCAATAAGCGCAACGCATTGATATCTTGCTCTACTTGGGTGTTGAAACTGGCAATATCTGAGCGAGCTGTATGATATACGGTCTGTGCACTGGCTAAATCAATCTTAGAATCAACCCCTAGCTCCAAGCGCTTTTTGGTGATATCCATTGTTTTTTGCGCGTTGCCCGCTGTTTCTTTTGCAAGGCTGAGCAAACTGCTGTCAGATGCAAGCGTCAACCAAGCATTCGCAACTTCACCAATTAAGGCAATCTGGGCTGCCTTAGCGGTTTCAGCACTGGCTAAGTAACTTTGCATATCCGCTTCACTCAAGCTGCGGTTTTTACCGAATAAGTCAATCTCGTAACCACTCAAACCCGCTTCTGCCTGATACAAGGTTGAAATGTCGCCATCAGAAGACTTCGCTCGTGTACCACTCAACCCTGCGCTGATCTGCGGGTAAAGATCTGCTTTTTGAATACGATAGGTAGCACGAGCAGACTCTACGTCAGCCAAGGTTTCACGCAGGCTTCTGTTGCTGCTAAGCGCCAGCTCTATCACTTGGGTTAAACGAGGTTCGTGAATAAACTGCCTCCAAGGTAACTCAGCTGCTTTTTGCGAAGTTAACCCTGGCGTTTCCTCCAGAGTTTTGCTTTGCTGTTGCGCCCAGTCGCTCGCTATCGGTAATTCCGAGCGTTCGTAGTCAGGTGCCATCGAGCTACACCCTGCTAATTCGATGGCACACACCACTGATAATAATGCTGGGCGTATAGTGCGAGTGGTTAATTTAATCACGGGCATTCTCCATTTTTTTAGGCTCATCATTATAAACAGGGCGTCTTTTTGAAAAGATCCCGCGAATGATTACGAAGAATAAAGGTACAAAGAAAATCCCAAAAATCGTCGCCGTAAGCGTACCACCTAAAATACCGGTACCGATTGAAATTCGGCTGTTTGCGCCAGCACCAGATGAAATTGCCAATGGCAAAATACCAAACATAAAGGCCAGTGAAGTCATGATGATAGGGCGTAAGCGAAGCTTAGCTGCTTCAACAGCAGAACCCACTAGCGACATGCCTTTTTGATAAGACGCTTCAGCAAACTCAACTATGAGTATGGCGTTTTTGGAGGCCAACCCTATGGTGGTCAATAAGGCCACTTGGAAGTAAATATCGTTTTCAAGCCCGCGCAGGGTTGAGGCCAGCGCAGCACCGACTACCCCAAGTGGTATAACCAGTATGACTGATAAAGGCACTGACCAGCTTTCATATAGAGCAGCAAGAGCTAAGAAAACCACTAAAATTGATATGGCATACAACATAGTCGACTGGCCGCTTGATAGCTTTTCCTGATAAGACAAACCACTCCAAGCGAAGCTTAACTTTCCTTGACCCACTTCTTGAACTAATTGCTCTAATTCAGTCATCGCCTGACCAGAGCTAACGCCGCTGGCAGCTGAGCCTTGTATTTGATACGAAGCAATACCGTTGAAACGCGACAAACTTTGCGGTGCACTAGACCAAGACGAAGTGCTAAAGGCTGAGAATGACGTCATGGTGGTTTCACCATCCGCGTTTTGCCCTCGCACATACCAATCATTCAAATCTTCTGGTTTAGAGCGGTACTGCGCTTCACTTTCGATATACACCTTTTTCACTCGGCCATCATCGATAAAGTCATTCACATACGAGCCAGCCCATGCAGCAGTCAACGTGTTAGACACATCCGCCAGCGATAACCCAAGGGACGTCGCTTTGCCATGATCTATGTCTATTTTCAGTTGAGGAGTGTTACTCAATGCCCCTTCGCGCACCCCCATCAGCATCTCACTTTGCCTTGCTGCGGCCATAAACTCGTCTTTTAAAGCAGTGAGTTCGTCTCGGCTTGTGCCAGCAGCCGCCTGCAGTTCAAAGGTAAAACCATTACTTTGACCTAAGCCTTGAATAACGGGCTGCGACAATGCAAATATACTTGCATCACGTATTGTGGATAGATTCTTATTTATGCGTCCAATCAGCGCATCTGCACTTTGGTCGTCCTCAGTTCTATCATCCCATGGGGTTAACGACACAAAGCCCATACCGGCATTTTGGCCACTACCTGAGAAGTTAAAACCAGAAATACTGAACACCCGTTGAATATCTTCAGACTCATTTTCCAGCAAGTATTGCTCTACCTGCTCAGAAACGTCGCGTGTTCTGGATATAGATGCACCAACAGGCATGTTCACTTGAAACATAATACTGCCTTGATCTTCTTGGGGTAAGAATCCTGTGGGCATACGTACCACCAATAACCCTAACACCACGATAATTACGCCATACCCTAATACCCAGCGCACTTTGCGGGTGATGATTTTACCTACCTGGCTGGTATACGAGGCCGTCAACTTTTCGAACATACGATTGAAGCGCGCAAAGAAACCTTTACCTTTTTCACTATGCTCTTTATGGGTTAAGAAGCTGGCACACAGAGTAGGGCTTAAGGTCAACGCCACAATTACAGATAAGGTCATAGATGACACTATCGCAATAGAGAACTGCTTGTAGATTACCCCTGTTGAGCCGCCAAAAAAGGCCATGGGTAAGAATACCGCAGACAAGACCACCGCAATACCAATCAAAGCACCACTGATTTCAGACATAGATTCGATGGTAGCGTCTCGTGGCGAAAGGTTTTTCTCACGCATCAGGCGTTCGACGTTTTCCACCACCACGATGGCATCATCTACCAGCAAGCCGATAGAGAGCACAATGCCGAACATGGTTAGGGTGTTAATGGAAAAGCCAAACGCCGATAACACTCCAAACGTACCCAATAGCACCACAGGCACCGCAATGGCGGGGATCAATGTGGCGCGCCAGTTTTGTAAGAACAACCACATAACCAGTACTACCAATACCACTGCTTCGCCCAATGTCTGCACCACTTCACTGATAGAAATTTTAATGAAGTCCGTACTGTCCCGAGGGAAAGTGACCTCATAGCCCTCAGGTAAATTAAGAGCAAGCTCGGCGACTTTGTCTTTGACGCGAGTGGCGGTATCAAGTGCATTCGCACCGGGTGTTAGCATCACAGCGATACCTGATGCTGGGTGACCGTTTAACCGCGGTATGGCGTCGTAACTTTCACTGCCAATCTCAACACGTGCTACATCACCTAAGCGCACCCTGGCGCCGCTGGTATCTGATTTTAAAATAATATCGCGAAACTGGTCAGGCGTTTCTAACATTGACTGTGCGGTTACGGTGGCGTTTAGCTCTTGATTATCAAGGGCAGGCACAGCACCAATTTTACCCGCGGGTACCTGTATGTTCTGCGCCGCGAGAGCAGTTGTAATATCCGACGGCATCAATTCATAAGCGGCCAATTTAGTTGGGTCTAGCCAGATACGCATGGCGTATTGTGAGCCGAATACGCGGGTGTCACCTACGCCGTCTATTCGTGCCAGTGAATCTTCCATACTGGAAGAAATATAATCAGAGATATCAAACGCCGAGGCTTTATCTGTGGTGTCATATACCGCCGTAACCAGCAAGAAATCCGTATTGGACTTGGTTACCGTTACCCCCTGAGATTGTACTGATTCAGGTAAGCGCGAGGTCACTTGTTGTACCTTATTCTGTACCTGTACTTGGGCAAAATCGGCGTCTGTGCCCTCTTCAAAAGTCACATTTACTGATGCAGAGCCGTCAGATGTACTCGAGGACGAAAAATACAACAGCCCATCTAATCCTGTTAGTTGTTGCTCTAAAATTTGCGTCACGCTGTTTTCAACAGTTTCTGCATCCGCTCCAGTGTAAGTTGTACTTACCGAGATAACGGGGGGCGCCACAGTAGGATACTGTGCTATAGGCAGCGACATAATAGACGCGATACCCGTAAGCATAATGATAATCGATATAACCCAGGCAAAAACTGGGCGGTCAATAAAGAAACGTGCAAACATGTTTTACACGCCCCCTTTTGCAGCAGAAGGGGCAGAAGACGAATTGCCTGATTGAGCTGCAACAGCAACCATCTTGCCATTACTCTGCATTTGTACTTCTACCGTTTTCACTTCACTACCTGGGCCAACCTTGCTTGAGCCCTCTACCAATAATTTGTCACCCGCTTTTAAACCTGAGCTAATAAACCATTTGTTACCAACTGCGCTGATGGTTTTAACCACGCGCGACTGCACCTTGTTGCCCTCGTCAATTACGTAAGCGTATGCATCACCTGCCGGGTTATGGTAAACACCTTGCTGAGGTACAAGAATGGCGTTGTCATCAACCGCTTCATTGACTCGAGTACGCACAAACATTCCTGGCAACAACACTCCGTCAGGGTTAGGAAATTCAGCTCTTAGCGTCACGGCACCCGTTGAGGCGTCAACAGCTACTTCTTGCATTTTAAGCTGGCCTTTTAGCTCGTATTCACTGCCATCTTCAAGAAGCAAAGAAACATCAGTCGAGCCTTTTTTAATATCTGTTTTGGCTAACAATTGACGTAATTTTAAAATTTCTGTGCTGCTTTTAATCATGTCCACATAAATAGGGTCTAAGGTACGAATTGTCGAAAGAGCGGTCGTTTGTGATGCTGTGACTAATGCACCTGGGGTTACATTAGAAATACCAATCCGCCCTGAGATAGGCGCTTTTACTTTGCTAAACTCAAGGTTGATGCGCGCCGTTTCAAGGGCTGCCTCAAAACGTTCGATATCTGCTTTGGCTTCTAAATAGGTTGCATGTGCATCGTCTGCATCTTGTTGCGAAACACCTTCAAATTCCAACAGGTCAGCGAAACGCTGATCTTTAAGCTTGGCGGTTTCAACGGTTGCTTTAGCGCTGTTTAAGTTTGCTTTCGCTTCGTTGACAGCAGCTTGAAAAGTGGCAGGCTCGATTTGATACAAAACGTCACCTTCTTCTACAAACTCGCCCTCAGTAAATAAGCGCTCATGCACAATACCACCGACCTGGGGACGGACTTCAGCCGTCAACGTGGCCACCACTCTACCTTGCATCTGAGTCTCAATTTTATGCTCGCTAGGGGTCACTATGAGATAAGCAACTTCAGTAACACGCGCAGCCTGAGGCTGAGTTGTTTCTTGCTGGCAGCCACTTAGCAGTACAGAGGCTAATAACAGCCCCCCGATACACGTTGAGTATTTCATGGTAAAGCGTTCCTCGTGATAAATTAAAAACGTGAGACAAAAGACAAACTTTCCAACGATGGTTAATCAAGGAAATGTTGTCACTGCCTATAATGGCGAAAATAGTAGCAAACTGAGGGTTAAGATAGGGTTAACTTACATCAATAAAATGCCCTAAGTGCTAGGAACTACAGGACCTAGAGCAAGGTTAAATGTAAGTAAGTATGTAAAAGTGCCGAATTTTTAAAACAGCTGAAACAATCGGCAACTGGCGCTTAAATCCAGTGCCGAGAGCTCTTGATATATACGGTGAATCTCACGGTTCAGCTTAGGCTAAATGAGCCTTTTCAATCTGCGCTCTTCGGGCCAAAAGATGCACCAACCAGCAAGTAAATAAGCGAGCACTCATTTTTTGTCTAGTTTAAAAATACCAACTGCCGCTTAAGGAGAGCTCTGTATTGTTGTGATGGCTGATACCCAAACGAATATCAGATGACTTGGATGCAAAAGCACTTACTTCACAGGTACTTTTTATCTTTTTTTGATAAGCATGGCTGTCTATGCGGATCGGAAACACCAATTTACACAAACCTTTATAGGCATCCGTTTGCCATAGAACGCCCAACGTCGGTAACAACATAAAGCGCGTATCAAGTGAATCAGGTGTTTGTACTCTGCCGAGGGCCAATGCATAAAGCGTTGTATCACCCAATGCAATTCCTTTACCGAAGCCACTTTCTAGGAAGAATTCATTACTGACATCCGCGGGCCCTAAATAGTCTCGTTCGTTACCCAAGCGCAGCTGCCACGCTATACCTATATCACCCGGTAAACCGGTCGCTCCGGTATCGACAGTTTCTATATTCAGCAGATCTAATTTACTCAACGCCAAATTACCATCCGTTACACGTAATGTCAGCGCTGCCATTGATAATGCTGAGTTTGCAAGGATACCACCGCCGCGGGCTAGCATGTCGTAGTAGGCTGGGCGAAACATGACCTCTGCGAAGCCTCCGTGGTCATTCTTGTGCCCTAATGTCGTCCGCACTGTGGTGGGGTCTTGCCCTGTGTGCGGCAACACTTCAGTATGCGTACTCCACTGCACTTTTTTGGCTGGTAAAACGATACGTGCTCGCTGAGCATTTCTTTTAAGTGACTGCAGTGTCTTATCATCTTTATTTAATTCTAGGCTGAAATTGACGTAGTCGAGTAAGACATCGAGTAACATCAGCTGTTGTTTCAGTGGCAACGCCACGAGATACGTTTGGATCTCCTCTAGCGTATTTGCGTTATTAACGATGTCGCTCAGTTTCTCCTGCATCGTCACGTTTAATTCAGCAAAATGTTGTCTAAACCGCGCTTGGCGAGAAAGTGTGTGCTCTACCTTTTGCACGGCGGGGTGACCCGAAATCGTTGTTGCTTGCTCAAGGGCTGAAAATACGCTGATGGGTAATACGAAAGGCCGCCTATTTGATATTAAGTCTTGCTCTAATACTAGCTCGAGCATTTTGGCAATATGATACGCGCAATTGCGGTGGGTAAAATAATAGCGATATTCTGTGAAAAGCAACTCCCAAGCATGGGCAATTAATATCGTTTTTTCGTCAGACGTTAAATTTAAGGTGTATTGCCAAAGGTCACGCATTTCAACTTCAGCGTAATTAATATTGTAGCGGTAATAGTGGTTGCTGCTGTACTTAGCGTCATACCCCCCACTAATCCCTTTAAGATATAAGCCACTGTTATTACTTTGCATAGCCCTTAAATAGCATCTTCAAAAGTAGGGGAATATGGTATTTGCCTGCTCGATATCGACTGACTTGCCATGGCGATTAACGGCCCGGTATTTCCCTAATTCGACTGGTTTAAGGTAGCCAGCAACTTGCTCTAAATCGTTTAATCGAACCCCTTGGCTGACCAAGTACGTTAAGTAGGTATGCCTTAACACCTCACCAGAAGGCTGATCTGGATAAGGTAACTCAGCATCATGGGCAGCGTTGATCATGAGTTGATTAAAATCTTCAACACTAAGCGGGTTTAACCATAATAAATCATCGTCCTTCAGCATTTCGCAAAGCTGTTCAAGGACAATGATTAATTGGCCAGCCAGCGGTATTTGCCGCGCATATGCACCCGTTATATTCAGCTTCGCTTCGCCTAGCAAACAATCAGCTTTGGTAATTTGGCGCAGTTCAGTGATATTTACACCGCTTAACAAAAAGCCGATTACGAGCTTAGCTTGCTTATTTGCAACCCGATACAAGGCTTGACACTCATCAGTGGTGAGTAAACGGATGTTTTCTTGCTCGGGTTGAGGACTCTTTTGGGGTTGAAGACTCTCTTGCGGTTGATGACTCTGCTGCTCACCGAGACGCAACGCTTGTGCTTTGGCTTCTAACTGCGCCTGGTGCGCCCCCGGCAATTTTGAATAAGGCTGGCCGCGCTGCTCACCGGGTAAAACCACAAAATTGGTGCTGCCTAAATTGGATGAACTTTTACGCACAATAAAGCTGAATAATAATAATGCCGCTACAGCACATACAATGGCAGCAATGATGCTGATTAAGGTGTCTTGCCAGTAGTTAGGGCCCACAGGAAACTCTGGAGTAAAGGGCGGTTCGAGTATGCTTATTTTGGCATCGAACGGTTTCGATACTTCTTGTTCAACCAGCTGATTATTTAGCGTTTTCGCCTGTAATTGTAAGTCTTTGAGGGCATCATCTAACCGTCGATACTCGGCCAATTTTTGATTAAATTGCTGCGCTTGATCTTGGAAGTCTGCTAATTGCGCTTGCAAACTGTTCACTTTGCCCACAGAAGCGGCTAAATTCCGCTGAGAATCCTGCAAATATAAAAGCTGGCTGTCGGCTATTTGGTTTGCTAGCTCTTCTTTCAAGGCCTTCGCCTTTTGCTGTTTGGCCACCACTTCAGGATCACGTTGCAGGTATTGCTGTGTATATCGCTCTGACAGCGCTGACAACTCACCCTCTAGAGCTTGCAGTACAGCTCGGTTCGCATCGATACTTGGGCGATCCGTGGGACGCTCAACTTGCTGACCACTTGCTAATGATGCATTAAGACTGTCTAGTTCTGCTAGCGCTTGCGCTTTTTGCGCTTCGGCCTCGTCTAAAGAATTACTCAATCCCTTGATTTTATTAGGAATAATATTTTCATTACGCTCTAAAGAGATAATATTATTGGCCTCAGAAAACGCCTCTACTACGTGCTTCTGTTCAGTGATTTTTTGCTCTAATAGCGCCAGTTGTTGTTGGTACTGCAGTTCTTCGTCAGAGCCGTTACTAAGCTTCTCCCGCTCCAACAACGAGATATACAATGACAACCACTGTTGCAATACATCCTCAAGCAAGCCAGGAGCCGGCCCCGTGGTTTGTAAGGTGATAATCTTGCCTGTTTCACTGGCCGTTGCGCTAAGCATATCTCGTAACTGCTGAACATTAAGATCAATTAAATGGTCTTCTCGCAGCTTAGTTGATAGCGCCTGTAACGTGCTATTGCTGGTTAAACGTTTCTGGTTAAGGCTAAGTTGCTGCTGGGCTATATAATCAAGCTCTTCGGCATTTTGCGAGGTGTAAGCAAAGTGCATAATCGCCTGACTTTGATACTCAGGCGCTCTGGTCCAAATAAAGAGATTGGCCAAGATCATCACAAAAAGAAACGTACCTACGAGTACTTGCCATCGCTTGGTTTGTATCTTTTGTTGCTCTTGCGCAGCGATAGGGTCGTAACCACCGTTTGGCATATTGGGAATATAATCAACTTTGTTAAAGGGCATTGCACGATTCCATTTAGCACTGATACGAAGAGGAAATAAAAGAACTAGCGAAGCTTAGGATAAAACGTATCAATTTATTGCCTATCATATTTAGTCTAATTAGGTTTACCGTTGATTAAAACATGACGCAATACTCAGCCACTACTAAAAAATTAATTCGCTTGGATTTTAATCGATATGATCGTGACTGATAAGGGATCGGGCTCTAGGTTGAGTGCTATGGATTGTGGGCTTAGGGTAGTGAATCGTGCATTGTGAGCAAACTACCGTCAGCGCGCAGTAAAAAGACTAACTTGGCGCGCTGACTTGTTGAGTGCTTTTGCCGCTATATTGAGAGTACGTTAAGACTTCATTGAGTGCGTTAAGACTTGGGTAACCCGGCAAAAAACGCTTGGCTCTCAGTTAAAATACGCTCTGTTTCTTGTGGCTCAAGTTGCTTCGACCAATCTCCTGGTTTAAAGGTACCGCCTAAGATCATGTAGTCATTTCGCGAGAACATATACAGCGGGCCTTTACCACTGCCGCCGCCCACAGTAAGAAAATCTACCGCTGGATCTGGTGGGAGCAATATCAACTGGCCTTTTGCAGGGGTAATACCTTCATCACCGAACAAGGCACGTGAACCTAAACCAGTGCAATTGAACACGACGGGCTCTTGTAACGCATGTATTTCGTCTTGGTCTTTGAAGTCGCGGATCACAAATTCACCACCTGCAGCCCTAACGTCTTGGATCAAGCGGCGTAGAAAGGTGGCAGTCTCCACCAGCATGGTAGCCGACACAGTACAGTAATTTGTCGGAAAGGGATGATCACCAGGGCCGTATGTGTCTCGATAAGGGTAAAACTGACTAAATGGGCTATCCGCCTTCGGAGGAGTGTTGCTTGCAGTGTATAGCTCTATCCATTTTATCGCGTAGTCGTCACCCACCATACGGGCAAAGGTTTCATGGGATATTTGCGCTGCTAGTTGCAGCTGTAATTTAAAAGCGGCTGAAGACACTAAAGGGTCATGCACGCTAAACGGACCCCATTCGCCACCGGCGACTTGCGATGTGGTGTGCCGCGCCATTTCACGGGTATAAATGGTCACGCTCCAGCCTGCTTCTTGCAATAATCTGGCTGTGGTGAGGCCCATAACGCCGCCCCCAACAATCGCTGCTTTTTTACCTTTAGCATTGCTCATTTCAGCATTTTTGACTTCACTAACCGCTAATGCAGAAGAGCCCCAAGATAGGGTAACGCCACCGCCACCATGTCCATAATTGTGCACTAGGATTTTATCACCGAAAGGTTCGCTTCTGACCACAAAGCCTTCGGCCCTGTAAGGTCTATGGCCGACAATTTCAGTGATGATATTATTGGCAGATATTCTTGGTGCCACCATGGGGTTTCGAGAAAATGGTCGCTCAAAGCCTTTGTTTACTGGTGTTTGCGTACAACCACTTAGCGATGCCGCAACCGCTCCAGCCCCCAGACCTTGTAAAAAATGTCTACGCTTTAGTTCTCGATGCAACATGTATTCCTCTCAATTTTTTGTTTTTTTGCACCAGCGCCCACTGCAAACTGATGCATGGGATTACAAGAAATACTGGCTCAGGCCACCCTAAGCAAAGTGCCTGCCAAAAACCGAAGACGATTGAAAAGTTGATAGTGATAAAGCTAAGACGCAAGAATTAAGGGTTAAAAAGCGATAGAAGCATTGATTCGTTAGTTGAAGACGCTTTTTGCCCATTGAATAAAGTCGGCAGTGACTTGATCGCGATTGATTTCGCTTAACAATTCGTGACGTCCGTCTTGGTAGAATTGATGTGTGACCTGAGTTAACCCCTGTTTTTGATAGGCGTTTAGTAATCGTTGAACGCCTTTGCCTTTTTCACCTACGGGATCATCAGTGCCTGAAAACACATAAATCGGCAGGGTCTTATCTATTTTTTTGAGGGCGTGCTCAGACGCTATCGTGCCTAATGCGGTAAACATGTCGTGCCAGGTTTGGGTAGAGCATTCAAAACCACACAGAGGGTCAGCGACATATTTGTCGACTTCAGCTTCATCTCTAGATAGCCAGTCAAACTCAGTACGATTGGGTTTAAACGCTTTATTGTATGCACCAAATACCATGCTCAAAATGACGGGGCTATGCCCTGTAGGGCTTAACCTGCGCCGCTCAAACCGCGCTAACATCTGGCCCACCCTGAGCAATGCGCCAACCGGCCCATTGGTTGCTAATAGGGCCGCGGCCGAAATAGTATCACCATAACGCGCCATATAATCTTGGGTCATAAACGAGCCCATGGAATGACCGAGTAAGATAATGGGTGTATTGGGTAGGCGCTGTTGAATATGTTGATTAACCACTGCTAAATCATTTACCGCTTTATGCCAGCCGTCTTCATCCGCCATATGCCCCAATTCGCGATCCGCTAAAACTGACTGACCATGCCCTCGGTGATCGTTCGCTACCACAGCAAAACCTGCGTCATTAAGCGCCAAAGCGAACCGCTCGTATCGCAGGGCATGCTCACTCATACCATGAGCAATATGCACCACTGCACGTACGTTATTTGCAGGCTCACTACTGGCTGCCTCTCCGCCGGTTGGCAGCCACTGATAACAACTCAGTTTCAGGCCATCACTGCCCGTCACGCTAAAGGTTTGCATAGTCTCTCCAGAAAAGCCTTACATTGCGACACCTAAGCGTTAGGTGACCATTAAGGCGGCGATATTTTGTTGGCCTAGTGCAGGTCTTCTTCCCATAGTATGCCCTCACCACGGTCTTCATCAAACAACCAACTATAATGACGCTCTACATCACTGCGCTTAACCTTAGTGGTGGCGGTGAGTAAATCATTTTCTACCGTCCAGCCGTGGCTACATACCATAATAAAATCGAGTTTTTGATGACTTTCCAGCTGACTGTTAACGTGCTTTAAAGTGTCTTGCAGGGATTTAATCACTTCGCTTGATTTACGCTTGCACGACTGATTAAGCACCACCATGGCCACTGGTTGCTTTTGCCCAGAGCCCAGTACGCAGGCTTGCTCCACATTTAAGTTAGCAAACAGCAAGCTTTCAATCGGCACTGGCATCACATACTTGCCCTTTGCGGTCTTAAACTGCTCTTTGATACGCCCGGTTATCTTATAAGCGCCATTGTCGGTAATAGTCGCCACATCACCTGTTCTAAACCAACCATCAACGAAGTTTTCAGCTGTCGCTTCTGGGTCGTTATAATATTCTGAAAAGACCAAATCACCACGAATAAGAATTTCGCTATCAGGAGAAAGCTTCATATCGATGTTGGGCATAGGTTTGCCGATTGTACCTAAATCTTGGTGACTGAAGGGCATATTACCACTGGCAAGGCCGGTGGTTTCTGTCATGCCCCACCCTTCGTTGATTGGAATACCTAAGCGGTGATACCAGGCCAAAACAGACTCTGACATAGGCGCGGCGCCCGAGCCAAAGGTACGGGCCTTGTGTAAGCCGAGTTTTTTGCGAATTTTACTGGCAACCAACTTACCGATAATCGGTAATTTGAGCATTTTATCCAGCTTTTCAGCACCCACTTGGCTGATGACCTGAGCCTGAAATACCGACCATAAGCGCGGTACAGACGAGAATCCCGTCGGGCTAGCGTGTTGAATATCCGCCACGAACGTTTGCAAATTCTCAGTAAAATAGACCTCAACTTTACGGCGCACAAATACCGCCACTAAACTGCGCTCGGTAATATGGGCTAACGGTAAATAACTGATTGAGCGATCGCCATCTCTTATTTCAAAAAGTTTAATGACATTATCTGCCGCAGAAGAAAAGTTCTTATGAGAAAGTACTACGCCTTTAGGCAAAGAGGTGGTGCCTGATGTATAAGAAATCGTTGCCATATCTTCACTGGTTGGCAAGTGTGGCTCGTCGATAGGGTCGAAGGCTTTGAGCCAGTCGTCCCACTTTTCATGACATTCCACCGTGGGGTAAGGAAATGAGATGCTTAATAAGGTGCTAGGAATGGCTGCTTTTGCTGCATCAAGATTATCCAATTTACCCACGAATATCGCTTTTGCGCCACTGTGATTAATCACGTGCTCGATAATATTCACCCCAGCAGTGGCGTAAATAGGCACACTGACCATGCCCGCCATGGTAATGGCGAAATCGGCGATGATCCACTCGGCGCAGTTTTTCGACATAATAACGATGCGATCGCCTTTTTCGAACCCTTGGGCGCGTAACCCTTGCGCAATACGCTTGGCTTGATCCGTGACTTCAGCCCAGCTAAACGTGCGCCATTGACGCTCAATGGGTTGATGAAACATGGGCTTATTTGGATGCGCTTCGTTACCTGCAAATAAGCTATGCAGTACCGTTGTATTGTCCATTATCTACTCCTATATCAATAAATTAGGACCTACGGCGCATTACCCAAAATATGCCGCTATGTCCTTATGTTAGTACGACTACCGACCAGTGAATTGCGCTTTACGTTTGGCTAAAAACGCGCGGCTACCTTCTTTGGCATCTTCACTATTGGCACATATTTTTTGTAATTTGGCTTCATGGTCAAACGTATCACTCAAGCTGCTTTGCGTAGCAACATTTAACGCCTCTTTGGCGTAACGCAATGCTAGTGGCGCTTTAGTAGTGAGTTCGTTAGCCAGTGCCATAGTTTCATCGAGTAGTGCAGCGTTTGCTACCACGCGATTACACAATCCCAGATGCAAACACTCCATTGCGTTTAATTTTGCGCCCAACGCGATCAGCTCGTAAGCGCGTTTACGCCCCACTGTTTGCGCAAGGTGCCAAGTAGCGCCGCCATCAGGAATCAAACCAATGGCACTAAAAGCCTGATAAATATAGGCATCCTCGGCCATCACCGTTAAATCACATGCCATAGCGAACGCGCTACCAATGCCAGCGGCTGCGCCGTTAACGGCGCTAATCCAGGGTTTTGGTGCTTGCGTTATTGCCATCAAAGCGGGTTTGTATTCTTGTATCAAGCCCTGCTCTACATCTACGTCATCGGGCATAGCTTCACTTAAATCTGCGCCTGCACTGAAAGCTCGGCCGTCCCCCATAAGCACCACAGCACGTATGCTGTCGTCGGCATTGACCTTGCTCGCGGCTTTACGAAAAGCCTGACGCTGGCTCTCGTCAAAGGCATTGAGCTTATCAGGACGATTAAAGCAAATAACGGCAACGCTGCCGTGGATAGAAGTGGTGACTGACAATGCTTGGGACACAATGTTTGCTCTCTACTCGAAATGGCTCGTTTAGCTTCTGGGCTGCGCCTTAATAGCGCTACCGCGAAAGAGCGAGCGTATAAAAATGACGCGAAAGAAATAAACCATGCCATCAAGTAAGTAGAAAGGTAAATTGAATCTAACTATGGGGGACCATATTCAGATGTTATAGAAGTGTTAATATGCTAATTATTGCCGTTTTTTCGGCTATTAACGCCGCAATTACTTTAATTAGCGGCGCAAAAAATACATGTTGTTACAAAGACGCCGCTGCGCGCGACGCCTGATCATATAAGCCTGACATTGAACGAAGCGTTGAGGCCAGCTTAGCCAATTCTTGTTGGTCGATATCGAGCATTTGTAGCCCATCGAGTAAACATTGCTCCCGCACGCGGCCATACTCCTCACAAGCCAACTTCCCCCTGTTGGACGTAGCATAAAAAACCTCCTTACCACGCTTTGTACCTGTGACTAACTCTAGTTTCAGCAGTTTTTTAAGCGCGTAATTCACTGTGTGGGTATCAATAATATTCAGCATAAAGGCTATGTCGTTCAGGCGCTTTTCACGCCCTCTATGATTGATATTGTGCAGTATTAAAATATCTAGCACCGCCAATTCACCAATACCTGCTGCATTAGCGCAGCGCACCATCCACTGTGAAAAGGCGTTGTACACCACAGTCATGCCATATTCGACTTCAGATAATGGCCAATTTCCATCACTGGCCAAATGTTCAGACGAGACGATTTTTCTTCGGTTATCCATGCCTTGGGTATCTGAGTGCTCCATATCAGTTCGTTCGCGACCAGTCGCTTCAGCTGTGGCCTTAGTCGTTTTGTCCTTTTCGCTCACGATTACTCTCCTCGCTCAGCGGTATCTGTCTTTTTGTCAGCTCTCTTTTTGTCTGCCGTCTTTTGGTCTGCCGTTTTTTTATCAGTCACTTTATCAATAACGCTACCGAACCCGCCGCCAGTAGGCGTTTGAATAACCACCACATCATTTACTTGTACTTGGGTTTCACCGTTACCGGTTAAATCGAGCCATGTCTGGCCTTTACGCTCAATCCAGTTATGCCCCAGTTCCCCTGAGCCGCCGCCATTAACACCGGCCAGTGGCACTTCCCGATGGCCAGATAATATAGCGCACTGCATATCAGCTAAAAAGCGAATGCGTCTTTCGATTCCGTCACCTGCATCCCATTGGCCTTTGCCACCCGAACCTCTGCGTACGATAAACTTGTCCAACAAGACGGGGTAACGAGACTCTAGAATTTCTGGATCCGTCAAGCGTGAGTTCGTCATGTGGGTATGCACTGCAGCTGCCCCATCAAAACCTGGCCCAGCAGGGGCGCCAGAGCAAATGGTTTCATAATATTGATACTGTGCATTACCAAACGTCAGGTTATTCATGGTGCCTTGGCTCATGCCGAGCGTGCCTAACGCACCAAACAATGCGTTAGTTGCCGCTTGGCTGACTTCAACGTTACCGGCAACCACCGCCGCGGGGTAAACGGGGTTAAGCATTGAACCCTCTGGCACAATAATGCTGAGCGGGCGCATGCAGCCTGCGTTTAACGGGATATCACTGTCGACCAGGCAGCGAAATACGTAAAGCACAACGGCTTGAGTAATCGCCCCAGGCGCATTGAAGTTATTCGGTTGCTGAGCACTCGTACCAGTAAAATCGATGCTTGCACTGCGATTTGCGTGATCTACTGCTACTTTTACACAGATGTGTAAGCCGCCATCCATTTCGTAGCGGTACTCGCCGCCTTGTAGGGTGTCTATGGTACGCCTTACACTTTCTTCAGCATTATCCATAATATGTTGGGTGTAGGTGCTCACTACCGGCAAGGTGTATTCATCGACTAACTTAAGTAGCTCTTGATAACCTCGGCGATTAGCGCCTATTTGGGCCTGTAAGTCGGCCACATTCTGATCAAAATTACGTACTGGGTACGTCGCGCCTTGCATTAGCGCTTGCAGCTCGTCATGCAGAAAGCGCCCCTTTGAGACCAACTTCATGCACGGGATCACCACACCTTCTTCAATAATAGTTTTGGCCTTTGGTGACATGGAGCCAGGCGCGATACCGCCTATGTCAGCGTGATGTGCACGGCTGGCGACAAAGAAGATCACCTTGTCATTTTGTTTATCAAAAATAGGAGTAATCACCGTCACATCTGGTAAGTGGGAGCCGCCATTAAACGGATCGTTATGAATAAATACATCCCCCACATCAATACTCAGGCCGCTCTGAATAAGTACTTTCACCGTGGCATCCATGGAGCCTAAGTGCACCGGAATATGCGGCGCATTGGCAATTAGCTGGCCATGCACATCAAACACGGCGCAGGAAAAGTCCAATCGCTCTTTGATGTTGACCGAAGATGAGGTATTGCGCAGCACTATGCCCATTTGCTCTGCTATCGACATAAACTGGTTGTTGAAGATTTCTACCAGCACTGGGTCGCTTTTGTGATGACTAACCGTTTGTTTGTTATGAGCTTCACTTTTTTGCTGAGCCGCAGCGTGCTTTTTTAACACCAAATGTTTGTGTTTGGTCATGTTCGCTGCCCAATGGGGCTCAACAATTACGGTTCCATTGTCCTCAATAATAATCGCCGGGCCTTGCACTTGATGACCGGGTAGCAACTGCTTCAACCGGTAGATAGGTGTGTTGTGCCACGCCCCTCCTGAAAATATTTGCGTAGTGTGCTTCACACCAGGCAAGGCTGATTCAGCAAGTGGATAAATGGGCTCATCAATGTTTTGCCCGCCACCGGCCGACTCCATAGAAATGGATTCAACAATAATGTCTTTGTCGGGTGAAATAAAACCGTATTGGGCCGTGTGCTGCGCTTCGAAATCTGCTTGCATCTTATCAATAGCACCTTGGCTCACGGGCAGTGTTGTATCCGTACCTTGGTAGCGCAAAAATACTGTTGCACTGTGGGTTTGCTCAGCAGCAGTGATACCTTGTTCTGTCAGCTCTGTACTGGTGTGCACTTTTAATCGAGCGAAGGCATCATTAAGCGCTTCAAGCCCGCGAGCATCCATCACTTGCTGAAAGGTTTCCGTGCGTTGACTGCGAATATCCGCCAGCCCCATACCATATGCCGACAAAATACTCGCAAAAGGGTGAATAAAAATAGTTTGCATACCTAAACGGTCAGCCACTAAACACGCATGCTGGCCGCCTGCGCCGCCAAAACAGGTTAAGGCGTATTGCTGCACGTCGTACCCGCGCTCAATTGAAATCTTTTTGATCGCCTGCGCCATATGTTCAATAGCTATGGTCAAAAAGCCTTCAGCCACCTGTTCTGGGCTGCTTTGTGTGCTTTGTTGCTCTGCAATCTTTGCAAAGGCCGCTTTAACCGCTGCATCATCAATAGCTTGATTGTGCTGGGGGCCAAATAACTTAGGGAAGAATCGCGGGTCAACTTTACCCAAACACACATTGGCATCCGTCACGGTTAAGGGCCCGCCATTTCGATAAGACATGGGGCCAGGAAATGCGCCCGCTGATTCGGGCCCTACGCGAAAACGTTGCTGGTCAACATGCAGTATCGAACCACCACCAGCGGCTACCGTATGCACACTCATCATGGGCACACTCATACGCACACCGGCTACTTGGGTTTCAAAGGCGCGTTCAAAATCCCCCGCATAATGCGAGACATCCGTAGAGGTGCCGCCCATATCAAAGCCGATTATTTTATTAAAACCTGCTAATTCACTGGTGCGCACAGCACCAATAATGCCACCAGCTGGGCCAGATAAAATCGCATCACGGCCCTGAAATTTACTGGCTGCGGTTAAGCCGCCGGATGAGCGCATAAACTGTAGGCGCTTGCTATCTCTGCTCGCCGATTTTGCGTCAACAATAGCTGTACTTTCATCTGTACCAGTACTTGTTTCTGAACCTGCACTTGTGTATTCACTTGTTTCTGAACCTATGTCTGCGCCAGTATCAGCGCCAATTGCTACTCCAACACGCTGCACATAACGACGTAATATAGGCGATAAATAGGCATCGACCACAGTCGTATCGCCTCTTGGCACAATACGTACCATTGGGCTTACATCGTGACTGGTGCTGATTTGGCTAAAACCAATCTCTTTGGCAATTTGCGCAATTCGCAACTCATGCTCGGGAAATTTATAGGCATGCATTAATACTATAGCGACTGAGCGAAACCCTGCCACGTAGCGCTGCTGAAGGTCTTGGCGCACAGCCACCTCGTTTAGTACTACTAGTTCGTTACCCTGATCATCAAAACGCTCTGACACTTCGATAACGTCTTGATACAACACTTCAGGTTTTTCAATATTTAGCGCGAAGGTTTTTGGTCGCACTTGGTAGCCTATTTCAAGCACATCACGCAATCCTTGCGTAATAACAAGTACTGTGGGTTCGCCCTTACGCTCGAGCAACGCATTGGTAGCCACGGTGGTGCCCATTTTCACGCTGCCAATTAAATGGCTGGGGATAGGCGCTGTGGCTTCAACGTTTAAAAAATCACGAATGCCTTGCAAAGCAGCGTCTTCGTAGGCCGTTGGGTTTTCAGACAGCAGCTTTCTTGTGAGAAACTCGCCTCCGGGCGTTTTCACAACGATGTCAGTGAACGTACCGCCCCTGTCAATCCAAAAATCCCAGCGCTTGGCATCTGAGCGGTTTGTATCAGACGAGGATTGGAGGTTAGGCGTTGTTTGCTCACTGGCGGTGCGCGTCATGTTTTATCCTTTGCGTAACGAAGTAAAAATGTACTTTACGCCAATCTAACCACACAATGATAATTTATCAACATTTTATAAATATAATGTTGATATGCTTTTTTTATGTTGCTAAGTTGACGCAACAACAAAGCTAACTGGTATGCTCGTTTACCGTGAATATGGCTTAATATAATTAGATTCGCTCAAGCGAGCACATAGGGAACACCTGATATGCCATCATTAAATTATTTCAAGAATATCGGGCCCGGCGCCTTAGTCGCCGCTGCTTTTATTGGCCCAGGCACGGTAACTGTGTGCACATTAGCTGGCGCAAACTTTGGCTACACCCTTCTTTGGGCCTTATTGTTTGCCACGGTAGCGACCATCATATTCCAAGAGATGTCAGGCCGTTTAGGCACCATAGCGCAAAAAGGATTGGGGGAAGCTTTACGAGATAGCTTGCAACATTCAATGTGGAAATGGCCTTTGTTTGCCTTGATTGCCATGGCGCTTTACGGAGGTAATGCGGCCTACGAAGCAGGCAATTTATCAGGGGCGGCACTGGGTGTCAGTGCGATACTGAATGAGCCAAACGACACTATATTTACATGGACCATAGTTCTCATCGCGCTTGTCGCTGGGTTAGTACTTTGGCGAGGCAGTTATAAACAAGTAGAGCGCTTACTCATGGTGCTGGTACTTTTTATGGGCGTGGCATTTATCAGCACGTTTATTGTTAGCCGTCCTGATTTAGGTGCTTTCATGCAGGGCATGTTTACCCCCACATTACCAGATGAAAGCTTGATCACTGTGGTGGCATTAATTGGCACCACAGTTGTGCCTTACAACTTATTTCTACACGCCTCTGCGGCAAAGGCTCGCTGGCAGGGCGAAGCTGATTTGCCTGCCGCCCGTGCTGATTCAGTGATATCTATCGGTTTAGGTGGCTTAGTGGCCATGTTTATTGTCTCTACTGCTGCTGCGAGTTTATTTTCTCGCGGTTTAGGGGCCGATAGCGCTGCGGATATGGCGATTCAATTAGAGCCATTGTTTGGCAGCTTTTCTAAGTATCTGTTGGGTGCCGGATTATTAGCTGCGGGCCTCAGCAGCTCTTTAACCGCGCCCCTTGCCACAGCTTATGCCATCACCGAAATCATTAACCCAAACGCCAAAATCAAAGAGAAAATCTTTCGTGGCATCAGCTTAAGTGTGCTGATAGTGGGAGTGATGTTCGCTCTAAGTGGCGCTAAGCCAATTAATATCATTATTGGGGCTCAGTTTGCTAACGGGCTATTGCTGCCGATCATAGCCGCTTTCTTACTTTACACCATGAACAACAAAGCCTTGCTAGGTAGACACACCAACGGCTGGATTGCCAATGGCTTAGGCGCAATCGTGTTTTTAGTGTCATTAGGGTTGGGTGTGCGCTTGGTACTTAAATCATTATCAGTCATGTAGCGGTTATTCAAACCTACTTAAGCAGGTACAAAAAAAGGCGCTAAGCGCCTTTTTTCAAATCTGAATTGTCACTGTACCTGTGCGTTATTCATCTTTCGGCGCGTATTTGTCTTTCATCAAATAAGCGAACGCGGTATTAAACGCGGTTTCTTGAAACACTTTCAGCCCTGTTTCAGCATAGGGAATATGCACTGGGTTACGGCGTAATGATTCTTTTATATCTGTTGGTGACATGATCACCACGTCTAAATCTTCAATAAGCTCAATTGCGGCTTCAAGTTTAAAGCCCACCGCGCCTCCAGCAAATTTGCCTTTCATCGGCCGCTGGCGAATAACCACTTTATCCACTTGGTAGTCAGCCATTAACTTAGCGAAGGTTTGCTGAAAATAGCGCAAATCACTGCTGCTATTGATGTTGGTTAATGTGAGACGGCGGCTGCGAAAATCAGGTAGTTGAAACACCTCGTCTGCCAAAGACAACAAACACACATTTACATCATTACTATTTAATTCAACACCACAAACTTTCATATATCACCCAACTTGTTAAGACCGGCGCAGTATAACGCATTGCTCACTCAGGATCTTGACATAATTAGCCTGAAATCTCAGCCAAGAATAACGGCTTCGCTTTCACCACCAGCGCAAAATAATGGCATAAGGCGATATGATCCCTAGCTGTATTCTACTGCTTCGATTTCACGTAAACGTTTCTCGGTGGGGTTAAAAACAAAGTTATATAACAGGCCTAAAAACAACACCACACTAAACCCAGTTGCTACCATAAATCCGTATTTTGCATCTCCGCCGAAGGCATCACTGACTAAGCCCATAATAAATGGCCCTGCTGCTGCCCCTGCGGCGGTGAAGAATAAAATCACCCCAGCCACAGTGCCATGCTCACTTTTAGCAAAGCAGCAAATTCCTTTTGAGTTAAAGGTCGGGTAAATGACTGACATAAATACGCCAGTAAGTGGAAACGCATACAAAGCAACGCTCTTTCCTCCTGCTAAACCTGCGATAAAACACAAGGTAATAGCAAGACTAAACAACATTAACACTAAGGCCCAATTGTAGCGTTGCATCATCCAAATCCCGACAAACCGGCCAAGGGCTCGCAGTGAGAAGAATACAGAAACCGCGTACATCGCCAGCATTTTTTGCGGCCCATCAGTGTAACAAGCGAAAGACTCTGACACGCTCATGGCATCACAGACTAGGTAACTAGGCATCCATACGTAGATGGCGCTTTCTGCAGCAACATATAAAAAAGCCCCGATTGAGAACCCCATAGCATAAGGGTTTTTCAGCAATCTTAAGCTACTGATAAAACTCACCGGTTTGTGGCCGTGTGTTGGCGGCGCCTGAACCGGATAGTCTGCTTTCCAAGCCATCAATATGAGTAAGGTACATAACCCGCCCGCGAGCACATAGAGTAACTTCCAGTCAACGCCTTCACGTACCATCCAAGCAACAATCAACGGCCCGATAATCGCACCTACGCCAAAAAATGCTTCGGCTCCGTTCATGGTGCCTGTATGCTCTTTAGTAGAACGCGATATGTCACCAATCAGCGCTAGGGCGGCTGTTTTAAACACCCCCACCGCTAAACCGGAAAGCGTGATCAAACCTAGAATGAATTCGAAGCTAGAACCGACCAAGAATAAATAACAAGACAGGGCAAATAGTGCCAACCCAAGGATAATAGTTTTCTTGCGGCCAAATTTATCAGCTAAAAACCCTAAAAATAGCCCTGAGAAAGCGATACCAATCATGAAAAGCGAATGCATTAGACTGGCTTGTGTATTACTCACATCAAACTCACGTTTGACCTCTTTTATGATTTCACCCACCGAGTCAGATGTCATCGCAAACATCATAAACATCAAATACGTCAGCCAGCGTATTAAGTGCACATTTTTCTCGTGCATCGCAGTGGCGGCTCCAATATCAGTTTGCATCTAGTGCGCCTCGTTTTAGCAATAATGTCTTGGTCAATAGTCATTCGCTAGCCAGCGATTTACTGGCTAGCGAGCCTCAGGTTTAGAACTGATATTTCAACGTCATAGACGTCGTTCTGCCATTAATTGAACGTGCGCGAATGATGCTTTGATCACTAGCCACAGCGCCTTCCTCAGCCTCGGTAATACCCACAGTATCAAACAGATTATTAACGTTTATTGCCACACTTAAGGCGTCAGTGATGTAGTAATCAGCAAATGCATTGACTTGGGTATAGCCGTCAAACTTCAACTCATTGCTATCTTGTGCGTAAGCATCTGTGGTACCAATAAAGTTCACACCCACGGCGGCCATGTCCATTTGGTATTGTGCGGTTAGCTGATAGATAAAATCAGCTTGGCGACGAGGCGTATTGCCAACTACATCAGGGGTGACATTGTCTTCAACAATTTCAGCGTCCGTCCAAGTGAAGCCACCTTTTATCGTTAAGTTATCACGCGTGTAGGCAACTTCCGTTTCAATACCATATGCCTCATATACTCTATCGAAGAATTTTTGGCTGGTCGCTTCAAAGTTTTGCTCTTCTGTTTCGGCGTAGAAACCTGTCACAAATACACCTAAACCTGATTGACGATATTTAACCCCGGCTTCTACTTGATTTACCATGTCCACGGCGTCAGCGGTAGCCACACTGCCATCTTGATTAATTTTACCGAAAGCCAAACGATCGGCATTCGCTCGACCGCCGCGACTGATTCGGGCAAACGTTGCTAAATCATCGTTAACTCGATAGTTACCACCAATAGAGTATGAGGTGTAATCCCAGTCATAATCCACCACACTGGCGTTAGCTAAATCAATCCCTACTACATTCATTTCAGGCTGAGAGATTTGCCCGTCACGGTTGACATCAAGTGTACTGGTGACTGCGCCTGCGTATGAGCCAAAGGCGTCTCCACTGTCTCTACGTACACTGGCTTCCCATGTAAAATCACCATATTCACCCGCTAAGGCTAGGTAAGGAGCACTGATATCGTATTGAATATCATAATTACGTTGGCAGCAATTTCCCCAAAAAGGAGTGCCGTATGCGTACAAGCCGTTCTCAGAGTATTGGGTTCCATCTGCACCAACCACGTTTAGCAGCGCCGCATTATCCCCTTTTACTTCCATCAAGTACGAGTTCCACAACCAGCTCATATCGATGTTTTGGCGAGACTTATAATACCCAGCAGTAACAGAGATATCGCCGAAGCTACGTGATAATTGCAGGTCATTCACGTAAGAACCAAAGTCGTTCATTTCTACATCGAAAGTGTGCGTGCGCATAACAAGACCGTTGCCGGTCGCGTCAGTAAATGCTTGCCCAGCACTTGGACCATTTGCATACTCAAGTGATGCACCCGCACCACCAATGCTTTGAGCAATAGAGGTAGGGTCTGCCACCTCAGCTGGAAACGGGCTATTAAAACTGCCGGAAACATCAGAAAAACGGAATTTATTGACTAAGGTCCAATCTTCGCTGACATCAAAATTAGCCTCAAAACCAATACTGGTTACCGACGGATTCATACCATTTGCAATACTGCCTCGGGTGATCTGATTGTCACCGTTCAAACGCACGGTATCTTGCAAGTAAACACTGTGTGGCGTGTCACTTTGGGCGTCAAAACCTGGAATTGAGTCACCATTGGCGTACATAGGCATAGGTAAATAACCGATACTCTTGTCATCTAGGTGCTTAAAGTAAACACGGATAAACCCAGTTTCGAATTCTTTTGTGAGGTTTGCCTTGATTTGCCCACCTGAATTGGCGTTATATCCCGCCTCTCTTGGGCCCTCACCTTCACGGAAAAAGCCCCCAATGTGAAAACGCATGGTGTCACTGATATCACCACCGTATTCAAAATCAGTACGAGTCGTGTCGTAATCCAAACCGATAGTGGTTGAGATGCTGCCACCTTCGCTATCACCTGTTTTACTTATAAAGTTGATAATGCCGCCGGGCGAATTACTAGCCAAGGTTGAAGATGAACCACCACGAATAGCATCAATCGTGGCAATGGTTGAATCGGCACGCAAGAAAATATCTGCATTACCAAAGGCAACATCACCAAATTGCATAACCGGTAAACCATCTTCTTGTAACACTAAAAACTTAGCGCCACCTGATGCTACGGGTAAGCCACGCACCGCGATATTTGCGTTACCTTCACCGCCGGTAGACTCAGAACGGATACCCGGTATAGAGCGAAACACTTCAGCTGTTGAGCGAGGCGCAGCAACGGCGAAATCCTCTGGGCTTATAGAGCTAACCGAAACACTTGAATCCATTTTGGTGCCACCGCGCACAGAGCCGGTAACGACAATTTGTTCAAATCCTAGGGCATCTTGTGCTTCATTCGTGGCTTGCGGGCTTTCACCCTGTTCTTGTTGTGCAATAAGGGGTGTACTAAATGTTAAAGCGATTGCCATAGATATGGCGCTACGGTTAAAGGGTGTGCTCATGTGTGTTTCTCCGTTTAATACCTGCGTAAGTACCTGTTTAGCGTCAACCTAGGGTTGGCTAGTGTCCCATGTTTAGTGTAGGACAAGGCCGAGCACTGCACATGAGTTTGAAAAAATAATGTGTAACGTCAAAAACGATCCGTAGAAGCATTTAAAAAATCAACTTAATCGTTTAAGATAACTATAACAAAGCTAACAAAGAAATTAACATTTGTAAAACATTTGTTGATTATTTATCAAATTAATGGGCTAATATGATCATTAATTGAGTTTTACATTAAATCTTAAACGTATAAGTTTATAGGTGAGAAATGGATATAGAACGTGAATACAAGCGCTCATTAGAGCGCATTTTAACAGGCTTAGATTTAAGCGGAATGTCCAAACGTGAACAGGCAGTGTTCATTGACCGTTTAAATGAACAATTTCCTCGGCTTTTCGCTTTATTGGTAGATATCTATGGTCAGCGGTATGATTTTTTTTACTACCTACAGCAGCTGGTTCAAACATTGGCAAACGGCTTCACTAAACGCTCAAACGTTCTTAAGCAAAAAGACAATGCTAGGTTGGCTGCCCCTCATTGGTATCAAGATGAAAACATGTTGGGCATGGCGTGCTACGTGGATTTATTCGCCGGTGATTTAAAGGGCTTACAGCAGCGCATTCCTTACTTAGTCGAAACCGGCATAACCTATTTACACCTGATGCCGCTTTATGATTCGCCTAAAGGAGACAGTGACGGTGGCTATGCGGTCTCTGATTATCGCAAAGTAAATGACACGCTCGGTACCAATAAAGATCTGGAAGAATTATCAAAAGCACTCGCTGAAGCAGGCATTAGCTTGGTACTTGATTTTGTGTTCAACCATACATCAGATGAACACCCTTGGGCGCTGGCTGCCAAAGCCGGTGATCAAAAGTATCAAGAGTTTTACTACATGTTTGATGACAAACACGTGCCTGACGAATACGAAAAGCATCTCAGAGAAATCTTTCCTCAAGTGCGTCGTGGTAACTTCAGCTGGGATAGCGATAGCAATAAATGGGTTTGGACCACCTTTAATAATTTCCAGTGGGATCTAAATTACACCAATCCAGCTGTGTTCAATGCCATCACAGATGAGATGCTCTATTTAGCGAATCTGGGATGCGAAGCGCTGCGCTTAGACGCTCTGGCATTTATATGGAAAGAAATGGGCACAAATTGCGAAAACCAAGCTAAAGCTCACAGTTTGATTCAAGCATTTAACAGTTGCTTGCAGATTGCTGCGCCTGCTGTGGTGTTTAAATCTGAAGCCATTGTGCACCCTGATGAAGTGTTAAAATACATTGACAAACAAGAGTGTCAACTGTCTTACAATCCACTGTTGATGGCACTAATTTGGAATACTCTGGCCACCAGAGATACTCATTTATTGACTGAGTCCATGCAGAAAAGCTTTGAGATATCGCCTGATTGCGCTTGGGTAAATTATGTACGCTGCCACGATGATATCGGTTGGACCTTCGATGATGCAGTAGCAGGACAACAAGGGGTGAATGGTTATGATCATCGTCGTTTTCTTAACCAATTCTATACAGGTCGCTTCGAGGGCTCGTTTGCCACTGGCGTTGCATTCGGTGAAAACCCAAGTAACGGAGATTGCCGTGTCTGCGGCTCTTTGGCTTCGTTAGCAGGCTTAGAGCAAGGTATTGAGCAAAATAATGCAACATTGATCGAGCACGCCGTGGCGCGAATTTTAATGGTTCACAGCATCATTTTAAGTATCGGTGGTATTCCGTTGATTTATTCTGGTGATGAATTGGCCCTGCTTAATGATTACAGCTACGAACAAGACGACAGTAAAAAACACGATGAACGTTGGGTGCAAAGGATCCCAGTAAGAGATGCCGACATACAAGCCAGTAAGAAAAAAGATACACCACAAAATCGTGTGGCAACTGGTTTACAAACCCTTATCGGTCTGCGCAAGCAATACAACGTTTTTGGTCAAGCAAGCACCCGGATTATCAACTCCCACCAAAACGCATTATTTGCTTATCAGCGCACGGCAAAAGATGGCACGGCTTTGTTGGCCATTTGTAATTTTAGTGAACATAAACAAAAGGTATCAAGTGTTACGCTAGGTTTGGGCAATGGCGATGTGTGGCAAGATTTGCTGTCCCCTGTACGGGTTTCTCCCGCTCCTCAAGAACTTGAGCTCGCACCCTATCAGGTGATGTGGTTACTCAATTCGCAACCCGTGTAGGGGGTTGCGAGTTTAGGGCGCGAATTTAAGTTAGCGGGTTTAAGGCTGCCGGTTGAGCTGTGAGCTGTGAGTTGCGAGCTAATAGCTGTGAGTGTTGAGACACATTCTAGCTAACTAGCCACAACTGGCTCTAATCACCAGTCGAGTATCGAGTATCACACTGTCTTTAGACTCATTTTTCAGCAGTAGCCGGGTAGCCACTCGGCCTTTCTCTGAGCTTTGCTGACACACAGTCGTTAACCCTGGTGAGCTGCGCTGCGCCTCTGGGATATCGTCAAACCCTGTCACTTTTACCTGCTGTGGAATAGCAATATTCAGCTTGTTCGCCACTCTCAGTACACTGAGCGCAATCACATCACTCATGCATAAAATCACCTCAGGCAAAGGGTTGAGAGTCAAAGCCTCTTTGGCCGCTATTTCTGCCATTTCTGGGGCATTAAGCGGTATATGCCAAACGTGACTGGGTGAGATAGCCAATTGCTGCTCTTCAAACGCACGCAAATATCCTTTTAATCGACTACGAGATATTTCTTTTGACTCAACACTCATATCTTGTGCTGTGAGTCGGCAGATACGTTGCGAGTCGACCAAACGCAAGCCTAACACAGCCGCATGCTTCGGCTTGTTAGCTAATGCGTGATTCGCAACGCTAAAAGCCCCCTCTTCATTGTTAATATTAACAGATTCGATATCGTGGGTTTCAAAGTCCACGGCAATAATTGGCTTACCTGTGCGACTGACTCGCTCAAAAATATTGCCGCTAGGGGCGCCGTAGAAAATAAAACCATCAGGCAGTGACTCAGCACTGCTTTGCTCTAGTTCGTCTGATGCACTTGAAAGCAATAACAGTTGTTTTTTATTTTCACCCAATACCTCAGCCACGCCTTGCAGAAATTGACTGGCAACAGGATCCGAAAGGCTGTAGCTAATGGAATCCGCGAGTACCACTGCAACAACATCTGACGCCCCTTTACGTAACGAGCGGGCGGCAAAATTCGGTCCGTGATACCCCAGCTCAGCTGATTCTCTTAAAATCCGCTCACGTAACTTGGCTGATAATTGATTAGGGCGATTAAACGCATTAGAAACCGTCGCCGTAGACACCCCGAGCTGTTGAGATACTTGTTTTAAATTGAGTTTTTTATTGATAACTGTGACTTTCGATGGTCCTTAATTGCGCCATAAGTTAGCACAAGTGGCAATGAAATCGCTAGCGTAAACCCGTGCCCGGCCAAGGTAAACGCCAGTGATAGTTAACTATCACTAGTTGCATGTTGAGAAGCGTCTCAGGTTATCTGATGATTAAGGGTAAACCACCACAGTGAGAACCAAGATGCTTAAATTATATGGATTCGACGTCAGTAACTACTTCAATATGATCAAATTAGCCCTAGCCCATAAAGGGTTAGATTACGAAGTGGTTACCGTATACCCCAATCAAGAACCCGAATTTCTAGCTAAAAGCCCGATGGGCAAAGTCCCCGCTCTTGAAACAGAAGACGGAATCATTGTTGAAACCAATATCATTTTGGAATATCTCGACGCTAAGTATCCTGATAAACCACTCTACCCAGTAGACCCCTTTGCTCAAGCCAGAGTGAAAGAGTTGGTCAAGTTTATGGAGCTGTATTTAGAGTTACCTGCCCGTCGCTGTCACCCTGAAGCTTTCTTTGGTGGCAAAGTTAGCGATGAAACACGTAAAGAAGTGAAACGCGCCCTTTTCAGAGGCATGACAGGTTTAAACAGATTAGCTTCTTTCTCGCCTTATGTGGCAGGAGATCAATTTAGCGCTGCGGATATCATGTTCTTATACAGCGTTGACTTAGCCTCTGGTGTCGCTTACAAACTGTTCAACATTGATTTGTTTGATGGCTCACAGGGCGCCAAAAACCTGATGGCGATACTGAACGAATTACCTGAAGTGCAGAAAATTGCGGCGGACCGCAAAGCCGCAAATAAAGCGTTTGTGGAATATGTAACAAGTTTTCAAAAATAAAGCGTGATAAACGGTAGGAAGATTACCCAATCTTCCTTTACCATATAAGGCTTATATAGGAGTACTACGATGAGCCTTACATCAAATGCCGAATTCAGCTGTCCATACTGCATGGAAATCAATGATATAGAAATTGATCAAGACAACGATGTTAATCAACAGCAAATCGTAGATTGTCAGGTATGTTGTAGCCCTATAGAAATCCTCATTACCCAAGACAGTGATAACGACTTCATTATTCACGCCCGAACCGACAGCGAATAGCCTGTTTTTTGATACGGAGTTCTACTTTGATTGATATTTTCCATGCGTCAGACTCTTTACGACGTAAATTACACACCATCGACAATGAGCGCGACCTCATGCAGCTTGTCATTAAAAACCTGAGCCAGTATAGATTTGCTACTCGTGTTGAGCATAGCGAGTTAGACATCGCGTTTGCTGCATCCGGTGGGCCTAGCCATTTCGCCAATGGTGACGCCGCGGATGTTGCCTGCACACCTGCTGTTAGCCGTCCCACACAATTCAATGACATTTTACTTGAGCGTCAAACAGGGTATATCAACCTTTCAACTCCAGCGGGTTTTATTCCTTTAGTTGACGCAGTAGAGCGTAATGGCTTCTTGCATAAAAAACTACTTAGCTAGGAAGTTTACTACGCCCTCACGTAAAAGCGGTTTAGCGAACCGCTTTGTGATTAGGCATGTAAAACGCCGGTTGGCCTTTTTCATGTGGACAACTGTTTTATCTGTCAGCCCTATTCACTTTGCCCACAGCGAGCAAATAAGCTTTAGCAAAAACATCCTCCAGAGCGATATCCAATTAAGCTATAAATGGCGCGATAAGGACCAAGAGAAACATCGGTTTTCGTTCACTTTACCTTTAGACGACGTCAACACAGCGCATCACAAACGCTTTGTACCTGAGCAAGTTACCCGCTATCAGCAAATTGCCATGCTAAAAGAGCGCAACAAAATCGACGCCAAAGAAGCACGTATTGAGATAAAACGCATAGGGAAAACGCTGCAGATCAGTGTGAAAAGTCGCTCTGAAGAATCGGCAAAAAAGTATCAAAAACAATTGCTGCAAGCTAAAGATGATGCATTCGAGCAATATTTAAAGGATCACTACTATGCACGGTTTAGTGATTACCTTAGTCAAGAAGGCATCAAACCCGACCATTTGCGTTACATCAAGGAAAACCAGAAAGTACTAAAGCCATTTGCCGAAGCTATGTATGGTGAAGCCTCTGAACGCGGAGACATGCGGGCGTTTTTGAATTTACTGTTAGGTTGGTTACAGAGTATTCCCTATGATGATTTAGAAAGCCGCGTTTCTTCCAATGGCGCCGGGTTCTCGCCCCCGTTAACGTTATTAAGCAATAACCGTGGCGACTGCGACAGTAAATCTGTGCTGATGGCGAGTGTTATTCGTGCGCTGTTCCCGGACATCGAGTTAGTTATGCTGTATTTACCCAACCATGCGTTATTAGGCATAGGCGTACCCGCTAAAAAGGATGAAAGAAGCATGCAAATAAACGGTGAAGCATATTTATTAATGGAGCCAACGGGCCCAGCGCTATTTCCGTTAAATGAAACTGCACTGAGTAGCCAGCGCTTTCTCGATACCGGTATGTATAGTTATGAAGTCATTCCTTAGGATTATGCTGGCGCTAATACGACAAATCCTGTTGTTTAAATGAATAATCTAACATTTGATAATTGCCATGTGTTTAGCTGCACCTTTGGGTTATATCTAATCTGCATCACTATATTAATAATATGAGTAAGCCTTTATGACGCCATACGATATCGCTCTTTTGATCCATATTTTACTTTTTTGCTACTGGCTGGGCGGTGACGTCGGGGTTTTTTACTCGAGTCAATTTGTAGTAGACAGCAAACTCAGCAGAGAAACCCGCTTAACCGCCGCTAAAATCATGCTTGGTTGCGATTTAGTCCCAAAAATATGTATGAGTTTGATGCTCACAGTGGGGGGCATACTTGCCCATTACTTAGGCATTGAGCACTCACTTTGGCAGTTAATAGGAATTATTTTGCTTGGACCCATTTGGCTCACTATGGTGCTGGTGCTGCACTACAAGCACAACGCCAGCTACATCCCATTGTTGACCAAAGTGGATTACTTGTTCCGCTGGGCGGTCATTGCTGGGCTAATCGCCTCAAGCATATATGCCTATAACACTGGACGGTTAGCTGACAATCCTTGGATAATCATTAAGTTACTGGGGTTCGCGTTCTTAATTTTTTGCGGGCTAATGATCCGTATCAATCTAAAAGAGTTCTCAATCACTTACGCCAAAATGTTGCAAGACTCACACGATGACGCAGACAACCTACAAATGGTCCGCAGCCTTAAAAAAGTAAAACCTTGGGTAGTGTTAATATGGTTTGTGCTGATATTTGAAGCTTATGTAGGGATCGCTAAACCGCTAATGAGCTAGTTGCGAATAAAAAAACCGCCGATTGACTGGCGGTTTTGCTTGTTCAGTAACTGAGATTTTCTAAAGCTGCTCTTCTGCGAACTCTGCTAAGCGACTACGTACCACACCATCTAAGTTAATCGTGGCGCTACCTGAGAAGTTTTTAAACTTCTCAACTATGTAGGTCAAACCAGAGGTGACCGCACTTAAATAGTTGCTGTCTATTTGCGCTAAGTTACCGCTACAAATTAACTTAGTACCTTCTCCACAACGGGTAATTATGGTTTTAAGTTGTGAGGCCGTTAAGTTTTGCGATTCATCTAAAATCACCCCCGAAGTGATACCATACTATCATACCCTAAAGAAACTTGATTAAAAAAGTTTTTACAAATAAGATATTCTTAGAGGTGAATTAATATGGTAGTACGAACAAAATCTAAAATAATAAAAACAGCGGTCAATTTGGGGAAAGGAATGTCTTTTCACCAAGATCAATCTGGGCAACCTATTAAAACTGAAGAGGGCATCAGAACTCATTCATTCCGTAATGATAAAGTAGAGCCTAATTTCTCTCTACTTTATCACCCAGATCGTATTACCGAATGCCAAGAAATGAACCTGTTCTTAATGCACCGATTCGAAGGTCATTTCAGTCTTAGGAAGAACATAAAAGAGAGCGAAGCTTTCAGTGATGCTTACTATGCAAGTCAACCGGGAAAACAGTTAGACGTAAAAACTGTTCATAGTATAGCTAAGCATTTAAAAGCCTTTTTAGACTGGTTAGTCAAAGATGGAGCTTCTTACTTTGAAGTCATAGCGGCTCCGTTATCTAGACAATCCGTAGACGATGATATTTCACAATTGCCTGTTTGGCGCTACCACAAATACTTATGTGATCGAGTAGCCACTAATGATAAAACCAAACGGCTAAGTTACAACACGGCTCAAGAGCGAATAAGAGCTGTAAAAACATTTTATATTTGGAGTCATAAGCGAGGCGCTATAGATAGCCTTCCTTTTTCACTTGAATATAAGCAAGTACGTATAAAGTCCAAAGCTAAGCCTAGTGAAAGCTCGTTGTTTCAATTACCAACTAGCACAACACGTTCAGGTGGTTTATGGGAATGGGTCAGTAACCTGAGCATTCCTAAAACAATAAAACAAAAAGAAGATTCACCTGACAAAGAGCTTCAACCATACTCACCGCAAGAACTTAAACAGCTATTAAAGACAATTACTGCACAAAGGAATTCATACAAAATCTACTTACAGTGTGCGCTGTTGGGTGGATTACGTTCCTTTGAGGTCTCTGCAATTGACCAGAGTGATATTTTTGATCCAGACAAAATAGAAAACAAAAAACGCATCCCGAAATTAAACATTGTTCGCAAGGGGCATAAACCTGTAAGACTGACAATAGCCAGAGTATTGATGAAGCTTTTATATCTTCACAT
>NZ_BAEP01000023.1 GCF_000315015.1 Paraglaciecola mesophila KMM 241
AGATTTATCTAAAGGAGGTTGTTTATTTAGGTGCTATGAATCTAAGTCGGTACAACAATGCTTCACGAACACCGACATCATTCCTGACTTCAGTCGTAATGCAGTGATCACTAGTAGCTACTCGCCTTCTCCAGTTAGTGGTTTAGTTGTCACTGTTGACCGCTCGTGGAATGTCAGTAGCGCTAGTAATAGCATCACTAAGGTAAATGGAAACTATTGCTTGAACGCAAGGGCTAAAGTCTTCGGAAAGGGAGGATTTGGCGCTGGGGGACGGTATGAATCGAACAATCAAATGTTCGGATTTCAAACCCAAACTTTAGGTTATTCACTATAAAGAACAACCTTTGAGGGCTGTCTCGACAGCCCTCAAATGCTGGAACAAATTATGTATATCGAAAAAGTATGGCCGAGCAATAATGCAAACTACCGATGCCTAATGCCTGAAAGTCTTGCCAATCAAACTTGTGCATTAGATTTACCAACATCACTAGTATTGAAATTTTTAGAAACGCACTGTCAAATTGGCAATTTGCAGTGTTTTACTTCACGATATTTAGCTGGTGGATTTAGTCTAAAGGAGGGCAGGGCAATTTCTCGAAAGCGACTATCGCTTATGCGTTTAGGCCTTAAGCGGAGTGATGAATTGGCAGAATCTGTAACATTACAATCCGAACGATACCGTTGCGCTTTACAGTCATTACGTAAAAGACCACTTACACTGGTTACTTTGTGCGAAGTGCACAAATCACTTGACCCCCATCACCACAATGGAGGCCACTTTAGAGATGTGCAGAATTGGATAGGCGGGAGCTCACCCGATAATGCGCATATCGTTCCACCGCCTCCTGAAAAAGTCTCTGGTTTAATGACCGACTGGATTAACTATGTTAACGATATCGAACAAATAAGCATTGAAGATATCATTATGTTATCCAATCAATTTATTCTGATCCATCCATTTAATGACGGTAATGGGCGCCTTAACAGAGCAATAGCCGATGCACTTTTGAGTCAAATCATGCGTGATGAAAAGGCATATATAAGTCCATTTCTATTTCGTTTGGCTCACCAGCATAATGGCTACTTAGATGCGCCAAGTGCTATTATGCAAGGGCAATGGCAGCAAGTTTTTGATTTTTGGAATGAAGCTATTCAATGGAGTACCAACACGGCTGATATTTTGTGCAAGAGGCTTCTGAATGCAAGCTCTTTGATCCAAAAAAAACTAACATTAAGGCAGCTCAGTCATCAAGCTGCCACTTTACTATCTCACATCGCGGAGCAACCGATAGTTACTCCAGCTTACCTTTCAGAGAAGTTTGGATGGACCTTGATTGAAGGAAGTGCAGCGATCACCGAATTGCTGGAATGTGGAGTTTTGAATGAGCATCGGGTGAAAGAACCTCACAACACTATAATTTACGACTGCAAAGAAATATTCGATGCGTGGATGGAGATGGATGAAGTATTGTTTCAAGTTTAGAATTCATAGTTTGTCAGTAGCGTTAAGGGCTTTCTGGTGCAGCTAAACTGCGGATTTTTCCTAGCTCTCGGTCACATTCTCGGCATTGCTGTAAAATGACTGAAAAAGCATTTTGCAATTCCTGATTGCTGGCTTGCCCCTCAAGTAGCATGTTCCCTAATTCAGCGTGCAGGGCGATGCTGTTTAGGGGGTTTCTGACATTGTGAATGTGTTTACGAATTAGGGTTGCTTCGTTATTATTCATGGTCATTTTCACTTTTTGATTGTGATGGAAATTCGGGAATTTGAAAATGGCTCACGCGATTTTTACCAGCAAACTTGGCTGCGTACAATTGCTTATCGGCTAACTCAATCAACTCTTCCACTGTCATTTGCGTCGGTTGTTCTTGCTTTGCTTCAAACACTGTTAAGCCTATGCTGATAGTCACTCTATCGGCAGCGCTTGCCCCTTGATGTTCGATATTTAAGCTTCTGACGGTTTGCAACAGCTTATTGGCCATCACAAGTCCCCCATCTAAGTCAGTATCTGGCAACACCATGGCAAACTCTTCACCGCCGTAGCGACCGACGAAATCTGTTTCTCTGCGACGAACCGATTGAATAGCCTGAGCTACGCGCTTTAAGCAATCATCACCTTGCATGTGGCCATACAAATCGTTGTACGGTTTAAAATCATCAATATCAATCATCATTAAGGTCATACAACGACCAAATCTGATGGTTGATGCAAAGTGCTGTAACAATACTGTATCCAACTGGCGACGATTCGCCACACCGGTCAAGCCATCAACACTGGACAATATTTCTAATTGCTTGCGGTAGTACACCAGCTCCATATGATTGCGTACCCTAGCACGCAGAATGGTCAAATTGACCGGCTTGGTAATGTAATCCACAGCGCCTAAAAGTAGTCCGTGGGCTTCATCGTCAGTGCTGTCGGAGGCAGTCACAAATATCACCGGAATGTGGGCTGTTAACGGGTTCGATTTCAACTCAGTACAGGCGTCATAGCCGTGCATGTCGGGCATGTCTAAATCCAGCAAAATTAAATCTACTGACTCTTGTTGGGCGTGTATTAATGCATCTGTTGCATTATCAAACATTACAACTTGATACTGAAATTCAAATAGCGCGTTCATCGCTTGTAAATTAGAACGATAATCGTCCACCACCATTAGGGTTTGCTTGCGCAATTCGCTATTGGCAACGGACGTACCCGCTGTCAATGTGGCTGCACTAGGTTCGATGTCCTGGTTGGGGCGTAATTTAGATACGCTCATGGTGGTTTCCCCGTTCTTATGATTGTAATTTGACGATTAAATGACTCTTTAAGCAGCTTAAGTGCCAATTTAGACATTAACCCATAACATATTGATATTTTTTGTTTTTTAGCCGGATGATTGTAACTAAATAACGATAATTTTAGGCTAATTACCCTGTAACGCGAGTGAAAATTGTAGTCTTTACATACTTCATTGGAGGGATGTGACAACTGCGAATGACTACAATATTCTTATTTTTTCTGAAAATTGTAATAATTACTTCTTTTTGCTCAGCGTCTAATTTGCTAAGTTAAACAAAAAACCGAGAAATATTATGATAGTCCGACGAACGTTACTCAAAGCCTTTATTACTTCCGCTATAGCGAGCGCCTTGATACCCCTCTCATCGGTCAGCGCGGCTTCTTTGGCCGATGCGGGTGAGCGCTCGGTGAAAATTCGCAAACCTAAGCGCTTAAAGCCGGGCCAGACCATTGGGCTTATTGCTCCAAGTAGCAATACTTGGGAAGACCAAGAGATCTACTTCGCCATGGATATTATTCGCTCTTTTGGCTTTAAGGTGAAAAGTGCTGCTCATCTGTTTGATCGTACAGCTTACTTAGCGGGCAGCGATAAAGACAGAGCTAATGACGTAAATAGCATGTTCGCTGATAATACAGTGGACGCTATTTTTTGTTTGCGTGGTGGCTATGGCTCGCCACGTATTTTACCTTATCTAGACTATGATTTAATCCGCCAAAATCCCAAGGTGTTCCTCGGTTATAGCGATGTCACAGCGCTGCTTAATGCGATTTACACTCGAAGCGGTATCATGACCTTTCACGGACCTATTGCGAAACAGAGCTTTACTGAGTACACCTTAGGTGAATTCAAAAGCGTGCTGTTCAATCCTGTGAAGAGTATGCCGTTGGCCGCACCGCCGGTCTTCGAACTCGCCGAAGGTCAGGCAGAAAAAGACAACCGTCTTACAACCGTTACCCAAGGTCAGACATCGGGCGTATTAATAGGTGGTAACTTGTCGCTTATGGTTAAATTAGTGGGTAGCCCTTATGAGCCAGATTATGCTGGCAAAATCTTGTTCTTAGAAGACGTAGAAGAAGCGCCCTACCGGATTGACGGTATGTTAACCCACCTGAAACTGGCAGGTAGATTGGACAAAGTAGCAGGTATAGTGTTTGGTAAGTGTACTGATTGTGAGCCGAGTAGCGGCCCGTCCTTTAGCGTTGAACATGTGCTGAAAGACCGTTTAGGTGACTTGAGCGTGCCCGTGCTAAGTGGAGTGATGATTGGTCACATTAAAGATATGGCGACTGTACCTGTTGGCGCTATGGCAACACTTGATGCAACCAAGCAACAATTGACGTTAGATGAAAGCGCGGTGCTTTAACACCGCGTTTATTCATTTATTTAAGGGGGGAATGACCCCTAATAAAATCAGTTGCTTATGACCAAATACGCATTTTATGACCATAAAATGCATAGAAACCAATCATTAAATATCCTGGCAGTAATATCCAATAAGCCTGTTGGTTATTGCTAGCTTGAGCTAATTGTCCGTAGATAATTGGCATCAGCGCCCCCCCTGCAATTCCCATGATTAAAATCGCAGAGCCTTTTGGGGTGAAACGCCCCAAGTCAGCCAGTGCTAAAGGCCACAGTGTTGGCCATACCATGGCATTGGCTAAGCCCAGCAAGGCAATCAATGTGACGCTGTTTGGAATAACAGCGATGCCGGACCATCCCCAGAGTAATTGCGATAGCATGGTTTGTTCATTCGAAGAGAACAGCAATAAAATGGTAATCACCAAACCGCTAACGGCACTGATGCGCAGGGCATTGGCTTGTGATACAAAGCGTGGAATACACAGCAAACCTAGCAAGTAACCTAGCACCATAAATCCCATTGTATATGACGTGAGCGTGGTGGCATTAGCCACACCTATGCTTGCACCATATAAGCCAATCGTGTCGCCGGCAATAACTTCTACCCCAACATAAAAGAACAGCGCAATAGCGCCAAGCACAAGCTGCGGAAATTGCCAAATGGAACGCTTGGTCTGATGACGAGCGCTATCTTCAAGCGCGTCTGACTCATCATTGACAGGGGACTCTAATAAAGCCAAATCAGGCAATGAAATACGCGACAAACCGCCGGCCAATACCAGTAAGGCAATGGCCATGCCTACATATGGGGAAATCAATTGATGAGCCATGCTTTCGATTTGTAGTTGCTGCTGCTCTGCAGGCATTTGATTGACAGTCGCAAGGTTAATGTCGCTAAAGCCGCCTAACACCCATGCGGTGAAAAGAAGGGGCGCTAGTATACCTGCACCTTTATTGAGTAAGCCCATGATCGCGATACGCGCAGCAGCACTTTTAGTTGGCCCAACATTGACCACATAAGGGTTAGCGGCGGTTTGTAATATGGTTAAGCCGCTACCGATAACGAACTGCGCTACAAGGAAGATCCAAAACTCTTGCAGTAACGCCGCAGGGATAAAACCTAGCAAGCCAAGGGCAATAATGCTTAACCCCAATACCATGGATGACTGATAACCGACCTTTTCCAAGATCATCGCCATGGGCAACGCCATTACTACGTAAGCGAAGTAAAAGCACGATGCAATCATCAGAGCTTGAGTTTCAGAGAGCTGACACACCACTTGTAAAAAAGGGATCAGTGCGCCGTTTAACCAAGTTACAAAGCCGAATATGAAAAACAGCAGTGCAATTATGCACATGGGCATAATGCTTGAGCGCCGCGCAGAAGTAGTGAGTGTCATGGGTTGTCCCTTATTTTTATGATTGTGGAATGAATCGCCCTGATTGGCATAAGGCCGTGATATTTAGATCATCATCTAGTACAACAAAGTCCGCTTTTTTGCCTTTACCAATAACGCCATGGGTGTCTTGTAAATTTAGGTATTGGGCAGGTGTAGTACTGGCCATTGTGATGGCGTCTTCAAGAGGAATATGTAAATCATGCACAGCATTTTTGATTGCGCTGAGCATATCTAAATGTGAGCCCGCTAGCGTACCGTTATCTGTGGTTAGCTTATTGCCTACTCGAGTGACCTTCTGTTTACCAAACATAAAACTGTCATCGTCAGTGCCGATTAATCCCATGGCATCTGTGACTAGCATCATTTTTTCTTTGCCCTTGATTTTAATCGCTATTTCGCTGCAAATTGGGTCAATATGGTAATGATCCAGAATTAAACCTGCATAGGTGTCAGGGGTATTTAGCGCCACACCCACCATGCCTGGTGCTCGTGACAGCATGGCTGACATAGCGTTAAATAAATGAGTAAATCCATCTGCACCAGCCTCAATTGCCTTTAGTACGGTCTCTGCGTCAGCGTTAGAGTGGCCTAGGCACACTTTCACCCCATGCTGGCACAATTGCTTAATTACGTCTGGGCTAACATTTTCCGGTGCGAGCGTAACAATCACCTTTCCCAAGTCTTTACGTAAATAAAGGGCTAATTCATCATCAGTGACGGGGCGAATGAAGGCTTCATCATGCACGCCTTTTTTCGGTTTGCTTAAGTGTGGTCCTTCGAAATGTACCCCAAGGATCCCAGCCACGTTTTGATCAATGGCTTCGGCCATGACCTGGGCAGCGTTTTGCATGACAGGCAGTTCATCGGTGATCAGTGTCGGCATCAACCCTGTAGTGCCAAATTTGCGATGAGCTTGGCTCATCTGGGCTAAAGCTGCTGTGGTAGGAGACTGATTAAACAGCACTCCACCACCACCGTTAACTTGTACATCAATAAAACCAGGTACCACTGAGCCAGGGTAAAACGCTAAATGTGCGTCATTAGAAGATGTTGCTCTTATATTTTGGATCGTGTCTTGTTCAACGGTAACCGTTTGGTCATTCAACCAACCGTTAGAAGTCAGTAAGCGCTCACATCTAAATTGCATTTTAATGGGTCTCTGTTACTTTTTTGAGGCCCTGAGGTCGGTCTGGATCTCTATCATAAGCTTGAGCGATACGCTCTATGTCTACATAGAAACGCAATACTACCAATAACGGCAGGCATCGAGGGTGCAGCGCAAGCTTAGGGTGTGATAGAGATACAACGCGACCTCCTTGTTGGGCGAAGGTTTGTATCTGGCTACTATGCACGTCAGCCGTTTCATCTTCAACTTGAACATCAATGACATGGAGCTGATTAGCAAGCATGGCCGACGGGCCGTGCATAAACTCCGCGCTACTGAAAGCTTCACAGTGTATCGCCAGAACTTCTTTTAACTTCAGCGCCATTTCACGGCTGATGGCATAACCAAAACCGCGTCCTAACATGACGCAATGTTGAATATCGTGCAGTAAATCGGGCGTTAACTGTGCAGGATGAGTGAGTACCTGCTCAAGTGCATCCGGCAGATTATTTAGGCTAGCGAGTAGCGCAGTGTTGTTATTCCAGTAGGCACATAATTGCAGCAATGCACTTAAACTGGCTAAGTAGCTTTTGGTTGCGGCAACCGATTGCTCTAGCCCTGCGCCCATGGGCAGTACAAAATCAGCTGCTTGCGCTAGAGGAGACTGTTCGTCATTTACCAACGCCAAACACATAGCGCCACTGGCTTTAGTTGATTTCACTTGATTCACAATATCAGGGCTACGGCCAGACTGGGAAATGGCAATCACTAAGGCGTTTTGGTGATCGACAGATTTATGGTAAATACCGAATACCGAAGGGGCGGAGGCCATAACGGGTATGCCTAGCTCTGTTTCTAATAAGTATTTAGCGAAAACGCCTGCGTGATCAGATGAACCACGGCCAATCATCAACACATAACTGGGTTTTCTCGCTTTTATTTGGCGGACGAGTGTTTCACACTGCTCGGCGTTACGAATGAGTTGCTGACGTATAACAGATGGTGTTTGCGCGGTTTCTTGCGCCATAAAGCTACTCAATGGGAACCCCTTTTATGTTGGTAAAGTGTACAGTGGATTTAGAATAATAAATTATTCTTTATTTTTCTATATTTTATAATAGTTATTTACAAATAGTCTGCAACTGGGTACTGTTTGACTACTGCAAACTAACCACCTTTTTTATGATCACGACTGCCTTTGCATACATCAGTGTTTTACTCTTTATTGCGGGGGGGCTAGCCCTAGTAGAAGAGAAAACCCGTTGGAAGTTATTCCATTATCTACCTGCCATCGTACTGCTGTATTTCACCGTCATGATGATGTCTACGCTGGGCTTATGGAGCAAAACAGCAGAGATCAATCAGGCGTATTCTTCTCTTAAGGCAAATATTCTTCCGGCTATGATCTTCCTAATGTTGCTGGATGCTGATTTACGTCAAATTAAGCGCTTGGGCGGTAAGATGCTGTTGGCATTTTTTGCTGCGGCGATAAGCATTGGTTGTGCATTTGTCATTGGTTTTGCGCTATTCAAAAGCTTTTTAGCCCCAGATGCGTGGAAAACACTAGCGGCGCTAAGCGGCAGTTGGATGGGCGGCACAGGCAATATGGCCGCGGTGCAAGCGGCGCTGAATGTGCCGGATTCCAGTATGGGGTACACCTTGCTGATTGACTCAATTGATTACGCCATGTGGGTTATGTTTCTGTTGGCGTTAGTTCCCCTGGCGAATCGCTTCAATCATTGGACTAAAGCTGATGGTAAAGCATTAGAAGAAGTCAGTGCCAATTTAGCCAGTAAACAACAAGAATACACAGGCAATAAAACCACCTCTATGTTGGTCTTGCTATCTGGGGCAATGTTGGTGTCCATCTTATGTCAGCATCTTGCTGCCGCTTTGCCTGTGACAGAATTTTTCACTAAAACCGCATGGACTGTGATGTTGGTCACCGTTTTGGGTGTCATTTGTGCCATCACTCCCATCAGCAAAATGTGGGGGGGCAAAGAGTTATCATCGCTCATGCTGTATCTCATTATCGGCTTGATTGCTTCGCGAGCTAATTTTAACGAGTTAACCCAAGCGCCTATTTATATTTTGCTTGGCTTATTTATTTTGGCTGTACATGGTGGGCTTATGCTGCTGGTGGCTAAGCTGTTCAAACTTGATTTATTCACCTGCGGTATCGCGTCATTGGCCAATATTGGCGGCGTGGCATCTGCTCCTATCCTTGCTGCTGCTTATTCTCGAGCGTTAATCCCTGTGGGCGTGTTAATGGCCATGTTGGGTTACATAGTTGGCACCGGCGGCGGCTTACTGGTAGGGCGAGCGTTAGCATGGCTAAGCGCAGCGTAAACGGAGAACAATATGAAACGTATTTTATCAATCGGGCTGTTACTGCTGGGCGCTTTAAGTGCGACTGCATTGCCTGCCAGTGCTCTACAGCATCCTACCAAAGATCTGCAAAAAAACTGGGGAACTGATGTGATGAATGTAACACAAGCGCAGTTACACCCTGATCATTGGCTGCAGAATCTAAAAAATCCTGAACAGCAAGTCATGACCCAAGAACAGATTAATGCACATAACCAAGGGTTAATTGTGCATAATCGTTTTGTTAGTGATCCCCTAAGTATCCCAGATTCACTTACTGACAAACAACTCACAGCGAAAATTCACAGCATCAGTAAAGTGCCTAAAAGTGCGCGCTATTTTGTTGATGGACGCCAGTTGAGCCCCCAAGTCTATAAGGTTTATCAAGACAATATGGCTTTTGCTCCAGCACCGAATGAGCACAAAGTAGAATTTGGCTTAATGGTAAAGCGCGCAGCACTACGTACCTTCCCAACCGATGAGAGAGTGCTGAACTCAGGGATGGATGCGGACCTTGACCGTTTTCAAGAAAGCGCTCTGTTTCCAGGGGACGCAGTTGCGATCCTAACCTACAGCAAAGATAAGCAGTGGGCGTTGGTGCAAGGGTTTAACTACTTGGCTTGGACACGAGTCGAAAATTTTGCTCTTGGCAGTAAACAGCAAGTTGCTGAATTTAAAGACGAAAGTGATTTCGTTGTGATTACCGGCGCCAAGGTATTCACTCAATACGTGCCTGACATGCCGGCAGTGTCTGAGCAACAACTAGACATGAGTGTACGCCTGCCCTTAGTTAGCGAAAACGACGTGCCAACCGCGTTATACGGCCAAAACCCTTATGCCAATTACGTGGTTTGGTTGCCCACTCGCACACCACAAGGGAAGTTGAGCCTACAAAAAGCCCTTATCGGGCGAAGCCAAGACGTGCATTTAGGGTACATGACATACACCAAAGCGAACGTTATTCGCCAAGCCTTCAAATTTTTAGGTGAACGTTATGGTTGGGGGCATGACTATAACGGTCGTGACTGTACAGGGTTTGTGGGGGAAATTTACCGCTCGTTCGGCATTTTAATGCCACGCAACTCTGGCGATCAGGGTGGAACCGACTTCGGTATTGATAGCCGGTTCTCCAAGCAATCCCCCATGGCAGATAAACTGGCGGCCATTGAAAGCTTAGAAGTAGGTGACTTACTTTATATTCCGGGCCATGTGATGCTCTATTTAGGTGATGAAAAGGGCCAGCCGTTTGTGATCCACGACGTAAAAGGCTTGGCGTATTTTGATGAGAATAAAAAGCTCTATAAAGGCACCTTAAACGGTGTGTCCGTCACGCCTTTGTTACCCCTTCGATTGTCTGAGAAAAACAGCTATGTGGATCGTCTCTACAATATTAAGCGTATACGGTAAGCATTAATGAGCGCACAGTATTCTGGTTTAGATTGGTTGGTTTTTGTTGCTTATGGCTTGTTGCTACTGGGCTCAGGTTGGTTTTTTAATCGCCGCTCAGCGAACAGCCAAGATTATTTTCGTGGTGGTAACACTATGCCAGTATGGGCGGTGGCCATATCTGTGCTCGCCACCTCGCAATCTGCAGCCACATTTTTAGGCGGCCCTGATCAGGGTTACCGCGGTGATTTGTCTTATTTAGCCACTAACTTAGGCGCGTTTGTGGCGGCGTTCTTTGTTGCCACTTTTCTTATTCCTAAGTTTTATAAATTTAATGTGTACACAGTATACGAATTGCTCGAAGTTCGCTTTGGCCCTAAAGCGAAGAAACAAGCAGGTTTGATGTATTTATGTGGCCGTATATTCGCTAGTGGCGCACGTTTGTACATGGCAGCGATTGCCGTTTCGATGATTTTATTTGCGGACATTGAAGCATCACATGTAGTGGCTGCTACCTGTATTTTGACCGTTGCAGGTCTGATGTACACAGTGTATGGCGGTATCAAGACAGTGATATACAGTGATGTAATTCAGTGCTGTGTATATGTAGGGGCAGCGGTAGCGGTTATCTATTGTTTGCTGGTGGCGATCCCCAGTGATTTATCCAGTGTAATGGCGGTGCTTGCCGAACCCGGAGCTGGACAAGCATCGAAGCTGGCGTTGTTCAAATTTGATTGGGATTTCAGCCCCTCGGGCGTGTTTAACATCTGGTCAGTGTTTACTGGCTTTGTGTTGTTAAATATCGCCGCATTTGGACTTGACCAAGACATGACCCAGCGCGTGCTAACGTGTAAAAATGCCAAAGACGGCAGTAAAGCCATGTTGTATTCCATTGTCATGGTAATTCCCATCATGCTGCTTTTCATTGTTATTGGCTTGCTTTTATATGTTTATTATCAGCGCCCAGATTTGATGCACAGCGGCGCTGCAGGCGAGGTTTTACCGACCTTTGAAGGTGAGCCAGTCACTATCTTCATGTATTACGTGTTAAACCATATACCCGCTGGTGTGAAAGCGTTGGTAACGGTTGGCATCATTGCTGCAGCGCTATCGACACTTAATTCAGGGTTGAATTCTATGGCGTCAGTGTTGGTTCAAGATATTTACGCACCTTGGCAAGAGAAGAAGGGTAATCGCCATAGTGACATGCATTTTGTCAGCGCTGGGCGCGTGGCTATGGGGTTGGTGGCTGCAGCATTAGGCGCTATGGCCTGCTTGTGCTTTTACTGGCAGCAATATACCGACACGCCACTTTTACAATTTGCTTTGGGTGTCATGGTGTTCTCTTACAGTGGCTTATTAGGTGTTTATTTCACCGCCATCTTCACCAAGCGCGGTAGCCCTCAAAGCGTGTTAGCGGCGCTCATTTGCGGCTTTATGACGACGCTCTTATTTCAGCCTTATATTATGACGCTGTATTTACCACAAGATTGGATAGTACACATAGGATTTACTTGGCAACTTTGTATCGCGACGTTGGTCGCAAGCCTAGTGTGTTTATCAGGCAAAGGCAGCAGCGAATTGCAATTTCAGGGACAGGAAGCATGAACCATACTATTCAATTCATTCTTGGCTTAGACGGCGGGGGTACGAAAACTGTTGCCCGGCTTGTTGACTTACAAACCTCAATGCAGTGGCAAGTAAATGCTGGGGCAACGTCCCTTAGTAATGATTACTCCTTGGCGTTAGCCAATATCACAGATGCCTGCGGTCAGCTTTTTGAGCAAGCGGGTTGCTGCGCTGAGCAGGTATCGGCTGTGTTCGGTGTCGCAGGAGCCGGTGATAAATCATTGGTGGCTAGATTAGAGCGCGATTTAGTCTTCAAATTTGCTAAATTAAATGTGGTGTCTGACGCCAAGTCCTCCTTGTACGGCGCTAATGCTGGCCATCCAGTGGCTGTCGTAGCTCTCGGAACCGGTTCGGTTGGAATGCGCATGGATCATAACCGCAACGAAAAGATGATAGGCGGCTGGGGCTTTTGTATCGGTGATGAAGGTGGCGGTGCAAAACTGGGTTACTTAGCGGTTCAAAAGTTGCTGTTGGAAATGGACTTAAATGGGGTAGCAAAAAGTACGTTAAGTTTGTTTGTGGCCAGCCAAATTGGTTACAGTCGCCATTCAATTTTGCAATGGTTAGCGATGGCGAAACCAGCCGACTTCGCAGCGCTTGCCCCGCATATTTTCACCCTCAAAGAAGAATGTGTGGTGGCGTTAGAAGTACTCACTGCTCATGCCACTATGATCGAAAAATTAATCAAACGTACCTGCGGTTCAAGTGATTTGCCCTTGGTGCTCATGGGTGGTCTTGCTGAACCAAGCCAAGGACTGCTAAGTGCGACTTATCGCAATTTAATCGTGCCAAGTAAGGGAAACTCTCTTGATGGCGCTTGTTTGTTGGCAAAGCAATTGTGCTCGCCTGCATCCATTAACTAACCGAACGTAATCAATTTATGACTCAAATAAATTTGCTCAGTGAATTAAATAGCATCGCTTCTGAAGGGCGTAATTTAGATACGCTCGACATAGACACCTTGCCCACTCTAGCGATTTTGGAAAAGATTAATCAAGAAGATCATAAAGTTGCTGCTGCGGTGAGCACAGCAATGGCTGATATTACCCTTGGAGTTGAAGCTATCGTATCAAGCTTTAACCAAGGTGGCCGTTTGGTTTATATGGGGGCTGGTACGAGCGGGCGCTTAGGTATACTCGATGCGGTAGAGTGTATGCCAACCTTTAGCGTGCCAGAGGGTATGGTTATTGGCTTGATCGCGGGTGGCGAAAAAGCGGTTATACACGCCGTTGAAGGGGCAGAAGATAACCGTGAAATGGCTGTGAATGATTTAAAAGCAATTAATTTTAATGCTAACGATGTATTAGTGGGTATTGCTGCCAGTGGCCGAACGCCTTATGTGGCGGCAGGTTTAGAGTACGCCAAACAGTGTAAAGCAAAAACCATTGCGGTAAATTGCAGCCCTAACTCCGTCATCGGACAGATAGCTGATATTGATATTTGTGCCCAAGTGGGCCCTGAAGTACTCACCGGCTCTACACGCTTGAAATCAGGCACCGCCCAGAAACTCATACTTAATATGCTTAGTACGGCCAGCATGATCCGTATCGGTAAAACCTATCAAAACCTAATGGTGGACCTTAACGCCAGTAATCAAAAGTTGTATGCACGTGCGGTGCGTATTGTGATGCAAGCCACAGACTGCGAAGAGCAAACCGCATATGAAGCCCTTGGTCATGCGAATAAAGAAGTCAAAGTGGCGATTTTAATGATACTCACAGGCGTTGATGTGCAGCAGGCCCGAGAAAAGCTCGCTCAGAAACAGGGCTTTCTGCGCCATGCCATGTCACAAGGTGAGTCATGAAGCTCATCTACTTAGCGCTATTTACTTTATTACTGAGTGCATGTGGTACTTTTTCTCAGGTAGAGAAGGGTAATACTCAGGCCATCAAAGTTGCTGCCCAGCGCTCAGAAGCATACCTGCCCCAATTAAAAGGTAAACGTGTAGGCTTAGTGGTAAATCAAACCTCGATGGTGGGCAACAGGCACTTAGCGGATTATCTGTTAGATAAGTCTGTCAACGTCGCGCGTATCTTTGCGCCTGAACACGGTTTTCGTGGTGACCATGATGCAGGAGCGCACGTCAACAGCGAAATAGATGCAAAAACTGGTATTCCTATCACTTCTATTTACGGCAAATTTAAAAAGCCGCCAGTGGAAATGTTGCAACAACTTGATGTGGTGATATTTGATATTCAAGACGTCGGGGTGCGTTTTTATACTTACATCAGTTCGATGCACTACATGATGGAAGCCGCAGCAGAGGCAGGTATTCAGTTTATGGTACTGGATCGCCCCAATCCTAACGGTCGTTTCGTTGATGGGCCAATACTCGAACCTGCATATCGTTCATTTGTAGGTATGCATCCCATTCCTGTTTTGCACGGTATGACGGTGGCTGAACTCGCTCGTATGATTAAAGGCGAAGGCTGGATAAACCAAGCGCAATCGCTTGATTTGGTCACCATTCCAGTGGCTAATTACTCCCGTACTATGCACTACTCGCTACCTGTTGCCCCTAGCCCTAATTTACCTAATGACCAAGCGATTGGTTTATACCCAAGTCTGTGTTTTTTTGAGGCTACGCCTATTAGTGTCGGCCGCGGTACCGACTTTCCATTTCAGGTGTTAGGGTTTGATGATATTGCATTAGGCGAATTTGCATTCAATCCAGAGTCACGCCCCGGCAGTGCGCTGCACCCCAAGCTAGAAGGGAAGGCACTTCAAGGCACTGATTTGCGCGAAAGCCCTGAGCGAGGCCTTAATTTAGACTGGCTGGTAGAGGCGCAGCAGCAATTTTCTAACCGTGATATGCGCTTATTTGACCGAGCGGATTTTATGGATAAGTTAGCCGGCACGGATTCACTGCGTAACGCCATAGAAGCAGGTCAAAGCTCTGCTGAAATCAAACAAAGCTGGCAAGCAGGATTAGTCAAGTTCATCGCTCAGCGCCAGCCCTACCTACTTTACCCTTAATATATTATTGATTCAGTTATCAAGTAAGTAACTGTGCTTCGCGTCTGTGCGACTCAAGAGCAAACTTAGGTAAAGACATCAGACATATCTAAATCTCTGTGGTTAAATACAGCGTTTTTCACTTAAAACACGATATAACGTTCACACATGACACATGACAGAGGGCAGTATGGCATCAGCAAAGTTTCACAATACCTTTAGGCAGTATCATAGATGGATGGGGTTTTTCCTTGCGGGTATCATGACGGTGTATGCAGTCAGTGGAATATTGCTAATATTTCGTAGTACGGATTTTATGAAATACGAATACACCACAGTGCATGAACTTGACACCCAACTGAGCACAAAAGCGCTAGAAGAGGCCCTTCATCTGAAAGGTTTTAAAGTTCAGGCTGAAGATGAACAAGAAATTCGTTTTAACTATGGCGCTTATCAAAAAAACACGGGTGAGGCGGTTGTCACTAAAAAGGATTACCCCAAGGTATTAGCCAAATTAGTCAGTTTGCATAAAGCCACCACTAACAGCCCTTTGTTCATCTTAAATATTACTTTTGGTGTGGTGCTGCTGTTTTTTGTCGTCTCTGCGTTTTTGATGTTTATGCCAAAAGCAAAGTTGTTTAAAAACGGAATGAAAATAGCTGCGGGGGGATTTGTGTTTGCTTTGCTAGTGGTGATATTTGGTTCATAACTATTTGAATTAAAATTCATAAAAAAGGCCTCAATTGAGGCCTTTTTGTTAGGTGACTTTCGCGTTACTCAATACTGTTTATTCCGAGTACCGAGTACCGAGTACCGAGTACCGAGTGCTGCTTTTAGGCTACTAACACCGCCCTTGATAAAAGCAACTGCAACGAAAGTAGTCAATATAGATGTTACATCGCGTATGACAGTGTTATGTAACCAAAGCGACCGATGTTTTCATATGCACCAGTCTTCTCGCCTGTGCCAGTCGTTCCAAATGGAAGGTCACGGTTGAATACGTTGTCTACGCCAACAGTCAGTGATAAACCATTTTCAAATGCGTAGCCTACAGTGACGTCTGAAATCGCGTACGAGCCATATTCCATCAAAGAGCTACGGTTAGGGTTAACGGCCAGCTCTTGGTTGTCATAGATGCTGACACGCTCTAGATAACGGGTTTTGATGCCCGCTTGCCACGCATCAACCATGTAGCTCACGCTTAACATACCTTGCCACTCTGATTCACCTGCAGTACCAGCATATTCTACATAGTCAGATGTATCTTCTTGGAACGGATACTCTTTACGCTCAATTAGGTAAGTACCAATTAGGTTAGTTTTGAATGAACCGCCAAGTGCATCAAAATCATAGCCAAGTTCGAAATCCACACCAGATGCATCTTGACCTGAAAGGTTAAGAGAAAAGCTTCTAATTTGTGAAATTTCACCGCTTGCATCGCGGGTAATCAGCGAGCAGTAATCATTGCTAACGCCGCTCGTGTTATCAACACAACGATCAAGTATGGTTTGCGATCCAACTGAAGAAATGGCGTCAGTTAATTCAATTTTCCAGTAATCAACAGTAGCAACAAAGCCTTCAAGGTAAGACGGCTGATAAACCACGCCCACTGTAGTACTTTTCGATTCTTCAGCGCGAAGGTTAATGTTACCGCCTTGCTCGCCTTCGATGGTGGCCTGGTCGTAATCTGAATCAAAGTCAGCAGGTACACCGAGAGCAGCACAGTTTGATGTGCGCGTTGATGCGTCAGCCAGTTGACCTAACTCAGACGTTTTACAAGGATCGTCGATGCTGAAAAATGTTTGACTGGCTTCACCGAACAATTCACTGATGTTAGGTGCACGTAGGGCTGACGAGTGGGTAGCTCGAATACGTAGGTCGTCATACACTTGCCAGTCTAGGCCTAACTTCCAGCTTTTAGCATTGCCGATAGTGCTGTAGTCAGCAATACGCAGTGCGGTTTCAAAGTTTAGATCTTGAATACCTGGTAAGTCGGTGAGCAAAGGCACTGAAAACTCTACGTAGGCTTCCTTAACATCGAAGTCGCCCTTGTCTTCGCCTAATACGTTGAAGAAAGTTCCTTCAGCGTTGTCTGGCTCTTCAATTTCACTTTCTTCTTTGCGGTATTCAATACCCGCGGCAAAACCCACATAACCTGCTGGTAATTCATAAATACCAGAGTTGTTTACTGAGCCGCCGACAACCGTTTGCGTGATGGTGCTGTTGCCAACAGAGGTGGTGTTAACGTAGTTACGTGCAGCTTCGCTTGGCGCGCCGTCACCTAGTAGGTTTAATGGTGCACAGCCTGCTGCTTGAGCTGCCATATCACGACAGACAATTGAGCCGTCGTCAGCTTCAACCGCATCTACTGCATTGTAGAAGTTAGCCAATACAAGGTTGTTCTTGTTGGCACGCTCAAGCTTGGTTTCACCACGCGTGATATAGGTTTCAAACCCCCAATCATCGTTGATGTAACCTTCAAAACCAGCAACAAACGCGGTGGTTTCACGCTCGTCATCTTCTGTACGGCGGCCAACATCAGTCAACATACGGTCGATAGTAATTTTAGTGAGATTATTTGCACCCATTAAGGCAAGCAAGTCTTCCCCTGCATACGGGTTATCGTTTTGTATGGTTATTGCATCTGCTTCGCTTTCAAAGAAGAAAAACGCGGGCTGACCAATATTAGTTGAGCGAGTACGAGCGTACTTACCTTCAACATAACCACGGATATTATCCGTTAAGTCGTAACTTAACTTAAGGTTGTAGTTGGTGCGGTCGAACTCTGGCTGAAGCTCGCTGAATTGATTCAAATTAATAAAATCACAGTTTTCACACGCTATGCCGTCTACGTTATCACCTAGGTATACGTCGCGTACTGAACCGTTAGGGTTAAATGAATAGTAATCATCGCCAATAGCAAAGGTACCAGCGTTGCTCAAAGCATAGATGCCCGCATTAGGTGTGTAGATATCGTCAGGGACATCTAAAGAATCTCTATTGTCATCATTTTGCGCATTGTTAGCTAGATTGCGGAACGAAGTCGATGTCCAAGGGTTATCTAGGGCGTTCAAGCTTTCCTGGCTGCTGTGCTCAACTGAGAAGGCGATATTACCGCGATCATCATTGAAGTTAGTGCCGTAAGAGAATGAATACTTGTCGTTGCTGTAGTCGTGGTTGTCCGCATAGCCTTTAGTTGCACTAACTTGTAACCCTTCAATCTTGTCTTTAAGAATAAAGTTAACCACACCCGTTACCGCATCTGCGCCGTAAACCGCTGAAGCACCGCCTGTGATAATTTCAACGCGCTCAATCCAGCTGGTAGGAATGGTGTTGGTATCAACCGAAGCGGTACCTGCACTGCTCGCTACGTGGCGCTTGCCGTTGACTAATACTAGGGTGCGCTCAGTGCCCATCCCACGCAAATCAAGAAGGCTTAAACCGGCGGTGCCAATGAACTGTCCAGAGTTCGAAAGAGAGTAAGTACTCGCTAATGCAGGAAGCTCATTTAGTGCTTCACCGATATTCATGGCACCAGTATTTAGCAAACTCTCACCGCTAAGTACTGTCACAGGTGAAGGTGCGATAGCGCCTTCACGAAGTATACGAGAGCCTGTAATTTGGATTTTTTCTACTGTGTCCGCTGCATCGGCGCTTTGTTGAGCCAAAGCACTGTTTGTCATAGCTAATGAGCCGCCTAAAAGCGCTAGCTTTACGGCTTGAGTAATTTTATGCATATGTGTCCCTGAGAAGGTAATTATAGGAAAGATAAGGAATCTATCTGCTATAAGTGCAGATTGTGGTGGATTGTATGGGGCATTAGCTGTTATTTCAAACAAATATGTCGTAAATGTTTTGTTAAGTGGTGTTAATAACTATTTGCATTGATTTTTATTTAAACGTTTTAAGGCTGGTAATTGAGCGAAGAGGCTGAAAATTGAGCGCTACCAATTCGTACAAAAATCCAGTGGTACTAAAGATTTCTAATACCATCAGGGAGTTAAGCCGAGAAATTTTGTAATAGAAAAAAAATCAGCGCTAAAACGGCCGTCATTACGGCTATTTAACGCCAAAAAAGGGTGTATTACTGTGGGATGTTAAGAAGATTGCCTAAAGTCACTGACCACTGAGTTGGTTTTCTCAAGTAATTGGCGCCCCTGTCTTGATGATTGAGTGATAGCAATAAACAAGATGTCGATAATAAACTCTTGAGCAGTACGGGCCATTATCGATGACAAACGAGCAGACTCTTCTTCTGCTACTGAATATAGTTTGATATCTGCAAGATCAGATACTGGCGTTGCGCCATAGCGGGTTACCGTGATCACTTTACAACTGTTTTGCTTGGCCTGTTTCACTACATTGACGATTTCACGGGTACTGCCGGATTCACTAATGGCAAACACCAAATCGTTTTCAGACAAGGTTGCAGCAAAGGCTAGTTGGGCGTGCATATCAGGCTCTTCAATAGCTAACATGCCAAGTTTTTGTAGCTTATACGAGAAGTCTTTCCCTACCAGTGCTGAACCACCTAAGCCACAAATTAAAATGCGCTTAGCAGATTTGAGTAATTCCACAGCCTGGTGAAACGCGGCTTCTTCATTCAGGTTTTTGGTTTCGGTTAATACAGCGACTTTGCTACTAAGTAGCTTTTCTGACACTTGTTTGAAACTATCATTAAGGGTGATCTTACCGTGTAGATTGCCCTCACTCGCAGTTGAATTTAATGCGTCTATTACACCGAGCTTAAACGCTGGATACCCTTTGTATCCTAGCTTTTGGGCGAATTTCACCACGCTAGATTGACTGACGCCAACGACATTCGCGAGTTCTTGAGATGACAAATCCCTTACTGCGTTTGACGAACTAAGTACAAATTTAGCGAGCTTTAGTTCGCTATTAGAAAGGGTATCTTTAATGGCTTTTATTTTTGTGAAAGTAGACATTAAGCAACTCAGAGTAATAATTTATTATTTAGTTTACCGTAATTTTAACAAGTTACGCGTAAAACATTGTGAATTTAAGAGCAATTAGCTTACCGTTAGTGCCGATTTTCGGCAAAGACAAATCGATAATTTATTCAAAACCTTTTAACATAGTATAATTTAAAAATTGTTTGAATTTTGAACATTATTCCATTGTTAAGAAATCAAAAGCCTAGCTAAAACGTCGATTTTGCTACACAAAGCTCAAAACGCGTCACTGACCACTTGACCGTTATACGCAGCGCATTGTTCGACGCGCTGCTTCTGTATCTTTGCTAGTGAATCAATATCAAAATAACCGTATTCACAGTGCTCGTCACTTAGACATATGGCTTGTTTTCCCAAGTGAACTCTAAAAATGCATGCTTGAGAGTTATATGCACTATGAAAATACACCCCAGAAAGGTACTCAATTTCCACCTGCACGCCTAATTCTTCTTGGCACTCTCGCAACAAGGCTTGATGAATGGTTTCACCAGGCTCAAGTGCACCGCCAGGTAAGCCCCAAGCACAATTGCCATAGGTGGCTTTTAGTAATAAAACTTGCCCACCTTCATTGAAGATAACACCATGGCTGCTGATGCGAAATGTATCGTTAAACGCCATACAAATTCCCCCTATTCAGAGCTGTTAAAGAGATACGAGTAGAGCACGGTTGCAGGTCACGCTACAGGGAACACATCACACTTCATTAACAAGACCGTGCTGGCAGCAGAATATTTCATTCACCTAATGCTTACCCACGCTAACGGGTAAAGATCCTGTGGCCTGTTGATTACCCAACAGAATATTGGCCAAAGCACGATAAATAGGGCCTTCGTGGTGCGCATGGGCTGCTCCGTTTTCATCTAATTGCTCAGTAACTTGGGTGTTATAAGCGAAGCTAGCCAAAATGCCGTCCAGGTAATCGGCGTATTGAGTAACAGCATAAGGGGTGCGCATACTCACCAGAAGCGATTTTTGATGAGGTTTAACGTCTTTCATCAAGGTGAGTAACTTGGCATCTAACGCTTCTTTATTCGGTCTTAAGCGCCAATCAGTAATATCGTCCATTCCCCCCATTTCAACCAAACTTTGCTGGGGGGTAATATCAGTGTAAATCACTAATTGCGCGTCACGTTGTTGGGCAAGAATGTTATCTGTTGGCTCACTCACTAAGCTAGCACAGCGAATTGTCAGTTTAGGCCGCGGGTCAAAAGTGTTAAGTGCATCAGTTAGTGCAGTTGTCATGGCCATGCATTTAGCCTTGTCTGGCATGACGAGTTGAATGCGTTTAGTGGATTGCTTTATTGGCCATGCTTGCTGATTTTTTATTGCCACAATGGCGTAATCCGCTAAGTCTTGCTCTATTTTTAGATGAGCAGGCGCAGCCAATATGCTTTGCGCCCGAGCGAGTGCTTTTGCTGGGGATAACTGGGCAGCGTTAGACGGGATATAATTTTGTTTTAAGGTTTGAATACGTGCCACTGACGCCTCTATTTCAGCTAACGTTAAGTCGCCGATTTGAACGGCATAAGCTAAATCAGCAATCATTCTTTTAAGCTTAGGAATGTCCTGTGCAGTGCGGATCGCCATTGGCATTAACGCGATGTCAGTACCCGCCTTGAAGGTTTGTAATACCGCTTGGGTAGGTTCGTAAAAATGGGCGATGGCGGCCATATCTAACGCATCTGTGATGATCACGCCTCGAAAGCCCATTTGTTCTCTGAGCAAGTCGGTTAAAATCGCTCGCGACATAGTGGCCGGTAGTATTGTTTTGCTGCCGTCGGTTGCGGTAAATGTGGCGCTATCAAGGGCTGGGTATTGAATATGTGCCGTCATGATCATGCCCGGGTCGCCATTATCAATGGCATACTGGAATGGCGCTAAATCTACTGCTTTTATCTTATTTAAGTCATGTTCAACCAAGGGCAAGCCCGAGTGACTGTCGGTGTTGGTATCCCCGTGTCCAGGAAAGTGTTTCAGCGCAGCAATAATGCCGTTTTGTTGCATTGCTTGCATTTGGGCTAACCCCAATTCAGCAACTACTTGTGGGTCTTCCCCGAATGAGCGCACGTTTATTACAGGGTTTTCTGGGTTGACGTTTACATCAACTGAAGGAGCAAAATTAACATTAAAACCCAGTACGGCTAACTCTTTAGCAATCACATCACCGCTAAGCGTGGCAAAGTGCGTTCCATGCTCGGCGTATGTGGCACCAATGGCCATATTACCGCTGAACGCAGTACTAATATTTTGCGGTATGCGCACCACACGCCCGCCTTCTTGGTCAATAGAGATAAGCAATGGCGAGTGCCCGCCATTGGTTGAGGCTGCTTGCAAGTCTCGATTCAGGCGAAGCATTTGCTCTGTGTCGACCAAGTTATTGGCAAATAAGATAATACCGCCTACACCTGTGTCGGCGATCATCTCTTTAAGGTCGTCGGGTAACGTAGTGACAGGTGCAGTGCAGCGCTGTGTGGTCACATCAAGCTCGCTCTTTTCGCAGAAATAGCGAATATCGAGCATCAGTTTTTGCGCAACCAAGGCTTCAATCTTTGGATCGATTGATGGTTTGCTTGTGCACGATATACAAGCGATGACAAAGAAAAGGATGAAACACAAATGCACTGGCCTAAAACCCATGACTTACTCCTTAAAATAAAACACGCTGTGGTACTTATTTGTACTGCAATAAAATAACGCGCGAGGAAAATAAAACAAAAAAATCCCCGCCAGAAGCGGGGATAAACAAACAACTACCTGTATTCGCTAAGGTAAGTCGCTAAACGGAGTTAGTAATTTAGGCTAACCGAAAGTTGAACCCTACGTGGGTTAATTAAGTTTTGTGCCTCTCCAAAAGTGGCGCTTGAAAGGATGGGCTGATAGTTATAACCAGTTTGTCTGTCAAAAACGTTAAATACATCAGCTTGAAACTTCAGCTCCAAATCTTCAGTTATATTAAAGGCTTGGGCGTAGTTTAAGTCTAACTGCCAATGGCTTGATTCACGACGGCTGCCAGCAGGTTCAGAGTAACGAATAGTAGAGCTTGAATAACCATAAGCACCACCGTCCCACTCTTCCCAAACATCGCCAGATTGGAAGACAAAGTTAAAACCGATGTCAGCGTTCCAATCCGTTGTGTAGTAACCCAGTGCTTTTAATACATGAGGGCGGTCACCATTTAAGGTACCTGATTTGCCGTCCCACAACATGCGGCCGCGACCATCACCTAAATTTGACGACCCAACAAACAAGTTACCATCAGAAGCTGTACTGGTAATGTCTTGGTCGTAATTGCCAAAGTAATGACTCCAAACATAAGACACGTTCAGGTAATAGTTGTCGCCAGTATAGTCACCTTCAAGACTCCACTCGTAGTAGGTATTTTCAGCACCATCTAGTTCAGCAATAACATAGCTACCGTCGCTTGCAGATAGTCCCATGCTGGAATATTGCTCGGCCAAATCTGGAATAAACAGGCCTTTGTCACGTAAGTTCTCTGGCACGCCACCAAAAGGACCATAGTCTCCATAGGTGCGGGCATTGTTAGGCTGATCTTCCCATGCGTGGAAGGCCTTACGCTGACGTACATGAGTGCGAACGAAGAATTCGTTTGATATGTATTTCGTCATACCAATGGTGATTTCATCTGTGCGACGGGCATCCATGTCATCTTGAAATAATTTACCCGATGAACCGTTTGCTTCGGTATTACCGATAAACGCGCCGTCGGCATCAAAGTAAACTTTTTGGGTTGATTGATTGTTACGATCCCATGAGGCGGCGCGGGCAAGAGAGGTAGTATCTGGGTTGTAGCTAGCAAAGTTAGCAAACACGGTATCGCGACCGTTATAGGCCCAAGTGATACCGAGTCTAGGTTGAATCATGTCCATAAAATCAAGCTCATACATTTTGTACTTGTTGCCAGGAGCAACTTCGTAACCTGATGCATTTGCTGAGTTTTCTCTTAGACCTTGTCCGTATAAAGTATCGTTGCTGAATAAGAAACCGACGTTGTAAGTGAAATCACCGTGCTCAATCGTGTCGTTCACTTCAATGTTGATAATTTCAGATGTTGAAGTCAGTGGGTTTAGGTTCTCTTCGCCATTTAAGCTGTTTGAGTAAACTGTTGCGCTGTAATAGATGGCTTCCTCTGTTTCAAAGTCGGTATCTACACCCAACCCGCCGTTATAGCTGATTGCGCCCCAACCATTTGACAGTCGAGTAAGCACTTCTTCGCTTTCCTTCCACTGACCACCAATATGAATATTGTGAACGGTATTACCTAGCTCCATTTCGTGGTCAAGAGCGACTTCAAAGCTCTTACGAGAGAAATCTTGATTGTTTATTAGGGATGCACCACCAATATTCCCACCACCCGTTAATACGCCAGCATCATCCGTATAACCATAAGCATCGATTAGCGCTTGGGCTGTTTCTGCATCAAAACCTTCGTCAGTTCTAATCGTTGGAACAAAGAACAAGCCTTGCTGATCAAGGCTATTTAAATCAAGAGAGCCTCCAATTGTTGGGATCACACCTGAAAAAATGGTGTCAGGACGGCTAGAGTTCTCGTTCTTAAAATCACTGTATTGAAAGGTTAACGTAGTGTAGTCATCAATAATATATGACCCATCAATAGTGAAAATATCTTGCGATACCGAGCTCCCCTCAGACGTAGAATCAGTCGCTTTTGAATCTACAGAATCGCCGACAACGTCTTTATCAGAGGTTCTGTAGCTAACGTTTAACAATACATCTTCGGTCGGTGCCCAGGTTAACTTACCGAAATATTCATCACGATCACTTTCATACTGCTTAGTAGGGCCGTAAGCGGTTTCTTTATTGTCACGGGTTATTTCAGGGCCAAAATACGAACCATAAAAATACAATTCATCTTCAATCAATGCGCCGCTGACATTGGCACTCATCCAAGTTTTGTCTTCTTCAAAGGTCGAAGTAGTACTTTCTGTTGTATCACGATCCGCAGATAAACTTGCAGGCTCGATACGATACTCTACGCTGGCATGAAATTCGTTCGTGCCTGATTTAGATAAGGTATTGATTGATAGACCACCGGCACGGTTGAAGCCTATTGCTTTTGCCCCCCCACGATCAATTGACACGAATGCGACATCTTGTGTCGACGGTTCAGAAGCTAGGTTACCGTACATGGGTAGTGATACGTCGACGCCGTCGAAGCCATATTTATTGTCTCGACCAGAGCCACCGGCTGATGGGCCAAGAGTGGCATTTTCTGAATATTGCACGCCTGGAATTATAGCTAATAAAGAGCGGTAATCTTGGCCGGTGGGTACGCGGGATATAACGTCTTCACCCAAAGAGTTTGTGAGCGAAGAGTCACCTTCGCGGCTGATGCGAGAGCCGACAATTTGAATGACTTCGGTGCTGTCAGTCGGTGCCGCTTCAAATGCCACGTCAACATTAGATGTTTGATCTAACAATACATCTACTTGGGTTTGACGAACAGTACCGTCAGATGATGTAAATGTCAGTGTGTATTTACCAGGCTTTAGGGCCGGTAAAACATAGCTACCATCTGCTTTTGTTTTAACCGTTCTAGGCTTGGGCATTACGTTACTTGACGCGGTGACAGTGACATCGTTTACCGAAATGTCAGTCGCTTGCGTTTCAACCTTACCCTTAATGCCGCCGGCTTGTTGTGCCATAGCGGCGGGTGCGCCAGCTAATGAGCTTGCCAGTAGCACTGCGGAGAGTGTGGTTGCGCGATTGTTCCATGCACCTTGCATGGCACGGTAAATCCGTTGTTGTATGAAATTTCTAGATTGTGTTGCCATGTGTTCACCTATTTGTTGCTTGTGCTTTTTTATTTGAGGACGACGACTCATAAGCCTTCATTAAGTAGTTTTTATTATTGTTGTCTGAGCATTTAACAAACAATATTTGATATCGTCAAGAATAATATGTTCTTTATTGTTGGTTTTTTAGTAATAATTTATCTTTAAAATTGAGGGGTGAAGTAGCGGAACTGCCCGAAAAATGGGTATCGTACTAAGGCATCAAGGTGTGTTTTGTTACCTTTTTATACCCTTGTCTGATCGCGGGTTTTGCCTTAATCGTAAAGAGGTTATGCTGAAATACCGAAAATTTTGAAAGTTAGCGTCTGGAGCACATGTTTGCTAAGCAGTGTTGATAGTTTGCACATTAAGTTATGGAATTATTATTCAAATTATTTATTATAACTGTAATTAATTATTCAAAAGTGGGTGCTTTTGAGTGGAAATAGTGATCTGGAAGATTCACAGGCAACGGGATATCCTCAGTGTTATGAAAAAACATATTACGAGTTGGCAGCGATCTGTCTTGATATGCATATTAACGGTAGTCATCGTCAGCTGTGCGGCACTACCGATTAACGAAATGCCATCAAAAAACTTCAGCCATCGGGTAAAGTTTCTGGTGATGCATTTTACCGCTATTGATTATCAAAAATCGATTCACGCATTGGTAGATGAAGGCGGGTTGAGTGCTCATTATCTTATTCCTGAATCAAATGATCCCAGTTACCCTAAAGATTCTTTAGAAATTCTCAAATTAGTAGATGAAAACAAGCGAGCTTGGCATGCAGGTAACAGTGTGTGGCAAGGGCGCAGCGAATTAAATGATTCATCCATAGGCATAGAAATTGTCAATGTGCCTGAATGTCATTTTGACAAAGAAGCCAAAACAACCTCTGAGCATGGCGAGAATCGCTTATGCGTATTTCCCGATTACGACTCAAAGCAAATCGAATTGCTAATTGCCCTTAGTAAACAAATACTGGCCCGTAATCCAGACATATCGCCTACCAAGGTGGTGGGACACTCAGATATCGCACCGTCGCGTAAGAACGATCCAGGCCCAAGATTTCCTTGGTTTGAGCTATACCAAGCTGGCATAGGTGCTTGGTATGAAAACACTACTTTCGAGAGCTATTGGCAGCGTTTTAATCAGTATCAACCGAATATTGGCCTAGTACAAAGTGCTTTACGTGCTTATGGCTATAATGTGCTGGAAACGGGCATTCGTGATGAACAAACAAGCAATGTGATCAGTGCGTTTCAAATGCACTTCTTACCTTGGCAAGTAACAGGCAAAGCAGACAGCAAAACTGCTGCCGCTGTGTTTGCTTTACTCGATAAATACTTTGCTAAAAAAGCCAAAAAGTTGATGGCACGCTACATTGACGAGCAAGTGACTGAGTCAACAGAGCCCAAGGCCGTAAAGCATGGGCAAGTGGATCAAGTATTCCCCATGCAAGAGCGCAGCACTCGGCAATTGGTAAACGATCGTGAACGTTTCAAAGCGTACCAAGGGCGAGGTGAGATTCAGATTAATAGCCAAGGCGCAGAGCAAGCCGATATCTACGTCAATGGCCAAAAACTCAATATAACGCAACCCTTTGCGCCAGAGGAGCGCTACCAATACAGCTTGAAGCGTCGCACCAAAGATGGCACTAACACCTTGCGTGTAGAGAATATTTTACCTGAGGGTAGCGAGCTCAAAGTGACTATTCCGTCACCTACCTTAATAGACACCAGCACGTCGCAGCAAAATCGTTTTGCCCGAGTCGATGCGCTTATTCAGCAAGATATACATGACGGATTCCCTGGTGCGGTATTGTTGGTTATCAAAGACGGAGAAATCATCAAGCGCAGCGCATACGGTGATGCACGCAAATACGCTGATGGTGGTGAGTTACTCCCGGAGCCGCAAAAAATGCGGGTTGATACGCTGTTTGATATTGCTTCGAACACGAAAATGTTTGCTACCAACCTGGCTCTAATGAAGCTGGCAAGCGCAGGTAAGCTAGACGTCAATGCACCTATTCAGCACTACATGCCTGACTATCGAGGCGGCGGGCGAGAAACGCGTTTAGTACGAGATTTACTCACTCATACCGCTGGTTACGCCCCTCAAGTACGATTTTTTACGCCTGAAAATACAGCTGGCAAGAGCTTGTATTCTCAGGACTCACAGCGAACGGACCAGTTACTGCTAAACCGAGTGCCATTTGCCATGGGGCGCAATGTTAAAGCGGTCTACAGTGACACTGACTATATGTTGCTGGGTATGTTGGTTGAGCGTATTACGGGTATGGGGCTAGATGCTTACGTTGAGCAGCAAATTTATCAACCCTTGGGGTTGAGCAATACCCTATTTAACCCACTATTAAAAGGCCGCGCGAAAGGCGAATTTGCTGCCACTGAGATACAGGGCAATAGCCGCGGTGGTCGAGTCACCTTCGACAATATGCGCGAGTATGTGTTGCAGGGGGAAGTGCACGATGAAAAAGCCTTTTACTCACTTGGCGGGGTAGCCGGTCATGCTGGGTTGTTCTCTACCGTAGACGATTTGGCCGTGCTGGGGCAGTTGTTATTGAACGGCGGTGGCTACGGCAAAAACCAAATCTTTGATGAAGCAGTGTTACAACAGTTTATTAAGCCAGAAGAGCGCGATGACAGTTATGGACTTGGCTGGCGCCGAGCAGGCCGGGGGCAAAGTAAATGGCATTTCGGTCCTTATGCTAGCGCTCAGGCTTATGGTCATACGGGTTGGACAGGTACAGTCTCAGTGATTGACCCCAAATATGACTTGGCTATCTTCTTGCTCACCAATGCACGGCACTCAAAAGTCCAAGAAGATGAAAGCGGCCATGTTGAGTTTGCAGGTAAAACCTTTGAAACCGGCAAATATGGCAGTGTGGTTAGTTTGGTGTACGAGGCCGTGCTTAACGGCAAATAAACCAGAGTCACCCTGATCCTAAGTTTACTTTTTAAGACAAATTTTAAGGCAAACAACACTATGACGTTAAACGGCCGTAACAAGATAAATTCAGTTATCTCAGTCTTATATTTGTGTGTGATTATGTGGGCGACAACGTCAGGAGCACAAGTGAGGGCAGAAAAACACGTTAAGCCTCAAGCGCCCGTGCTGAGCAAGGCAAAGGTAGACAGGCAAATACATAACATCATGGATAGCTTACATATTCCAGGTGTGGCGGTCGGCGTGATTAAAAATGGTAAGGTGGTGCTCAAGCAAAGCTATGGTGTGAAGAATATTCACAGCAATGAGCCTGTTAGTGCACAAAGCCTATTTAAAATTGCCTCGAACACCAAAGCCTTCACCGCTGCGGCATTGGCCATCTTAGTCGACGAAGGAAAGTTAAGTTGGGACGACCCAGTCGTTAAGCATTTGCCAGACTTTCAAATGCACGACCCATGGATAAGCACCCATTTTACCATTACGGATTTACTAACGCACAGAAGCGGATTAGGCCTAGGCGCGGGGGATTTAATGCTTTGGCCTGAGCCTTCGAGCTTTAGTCGCGCTGAAGTCGTACATAACCTGCGTTACTTAAAGCCTACGGGACAGTTTCGCGCAGATTACGCCTATGACAACCTTTTGTATATTGTCGCTGGCGAGGTGGTCGCTGCAGCAAGTGGCCAGTCTTGGGAGCAATTTATTGAAAAGCGCATCTTTGTGCCCCTAGGCATGCAGCATTGCTTTGCAGGTCACATACCTCAAGCGCAGCAAGCATTGGCGGCAACCCCGCATGGCATGGTAAACAATAAACTAGCGACCATAGTGCGTGATATAGATACCAGTAAGCCGAATGTATCAGGCGCCGCTGGCGGTATCCAATGCAGCCTAGAAGACATGCTAATTTGGGCACAAGTGCAGCTTGACCAAGGTATGACGGCAGATGGAAAACAACTGTTCTCATCTGCCCAGCATCAACAAATGTGGTCAGCAAAAACGATCATGCCGGTTTCAAATACGGATAAACGCCATAACCAGAGTCACTTTAGTGCCTACGGATTGGGTTGGCGCCTAAATGATGTAGATGGCAAGTTACGAGTGCATCACAGTGGTAGCTTGGCGGGGATGTATTCTTATGTAAGTTTCTTTCCAGAATTGGATTTGGGCATAGTGGTACTGACTAACCAGCAATCGAGCGCAGCACGCAGTGCAATCATGTACACCCTAATGAAGCCCTACTTAGGCGATTATGAAACAGATTGGTTAAAGGTGTATGCGCCCAAGTTATCACCTTCAAGCAACAAGGCGTCAGGCAACTATATGGGGAATAACGAAGCCGTTCCCAAAACACAACAACCTGTTGCTTTGACTAACGGCTCCCTAAATGTAGCGTTAGGTGTTTATCGTGACGATTGGCTTGGGGATTTTTATTTAGAGCAAAAAGACGGCCGTATTCAGTTGCGCTCTAAAAGAGTGGTAAAGCTTGTGGGCGGCTTATATAGGGATGAAGAAAAAGACCGTTTTTTGGTGCGCTGGGATGACAGAAGTTTAGATGCTGATGTGTACGCCAAGCTCTACCGTGACCAGAATAATGGCATAACCTTTATGAAGCTTATCCCTGTGCACGCTAATATTGATTTTAGCTATGATTTCCAAGATCTCACTCTGCATAAAATAATTGATTAAATCACTGATAAATAAAGTTTTTTATGATTTAAATTTGGGCGTTATATAACGCTCATTTTGATACAAAAATAAATATCATTTTTTTGCAAAAAAATGTTGATTTAATCTACGTAACGCCTATATTCCGCACCAATATCATTGCCCAGACCATCCTACTGATGTGGCAAGCATGAGCTGTTAATTTTCTAATTGATTTTGCTTGGCTTGTGGCGCTGACGGCGTGTCCTAAATACAAGTCAAATTGCTATTTGGAGCGCTGTAAAATGTTTAAAACGATTGTTGTGGTGGATAATGCCGAAGGCTTCCCTGAGCTGGACGCGACCGTGATTGATTTTGCCCAGTATCTTGCCGACTATCCTAAAGTAGGCGAGCCTAAAACCCGTATTATTAACCTATGTGACACAGATAAATATCTGAGTCAGGGGTACTACTGCTCGTTATTGGCTGAAGCACGCCAACACAAGGTGTTACCAAGCGTAAACACCATTAACGATTTGAGTGAATCGTTGACTGACCAAAGCAACATATTGACCCCAGTGCCCAAATACATGAGCACGGATTTATACGCTCATATTGACGATGAATTACCCCAAGAAATTTTGGTGTTTTTCGGCTGGTCGCAAAACGAGCGCCACAAACGAATTGCTAAGCACGTGTTTGAACGCTTTCCTGCGCCTATTTTGCGCTTAACCTTTAGCCGCGACGAGAAAGGCTTGAGCGTGCAACCAAAAGCCTTGGGTATCCGTGAAATTGATCCAAGCCTATGGCCGCTATTTGCGGAGCGCTTAGAGCATTTTACCCAGAAGTATTGGCGTAGTCGTAGCAACAAAAAACGTTTCCGTTGGGACATGGCTATTCTGGTAAACCCAGAAGAAAAGACTGCGCCTAGTGACAGCAAGGCAATCCAGAACTTTGTGAAAGCAGCAGAGCAGGTGGGTATTAACGCTGAGGTGATCACCGCCAAACAAGGGCCTATGATCAGTCAATTCGATGCATTGTTTATTCGTGAAACGACCGCGATAAACCATCATACTTACCAACTTGCTCGTAAGGGTGAACAAGAAGGGTTAGAAGTGATTGATGATGCCACTTCTATTTTGCGTTGCTGCAACAAGGTGTTTTTGCACGATGCGTTTAGCTACAACAAAGTACCGTCACCGAAGAGTCGTTTTGTGTCGAATTCGAGCGACCAAACCTGTGAGCTGTTAGAAGCTGAGTTTAACTACCCTATGGTATTAAAACTGCCTGAAAGCTCTTTCTCGATTGGTGTGTTTAAAGTTGAAAACTTGGTTGAGCTAAAACTTAAGTTGGTTGAAATGTTACGCCAGTCAGCCTTAGTGCTGATCCAAGAGTTCGTGTACACAGACTACGATTGGCGTATCGGTGTGCTAAACGGCCGTGCGATTTACGCTTGCCGTTACTTTATGGCACGTAACCATTGGCAAATTTACAACCATAGCTCGAAGAAACACTTCTCTGGTGACTTTGAAACCTTGCCTACGTTTGAAGTGCCTAAGCCGGTGCTTGATGCAGCGGTAAAAGCCAGCGCCATTGTGGGTAAAGGTTTGTACGGTGTAGACATCAAACAAGTCAACAATCAGGTTTACGTGATTGAAGTGAATGACAACCCAAGCTTAGAGTCGAAAGTGGAAGATTTGTACTTAGGCAAAGAGCTATACATGTTGGTGATGCAAGAATTCGCTAACCGTCTTGAGCTACGAGGCAAATAAGATGTCCCTTGGACACAAATTACAGCAAGAATCGTCACCTGAAAACGCAGTAGTAGAGGCCAACAAACCCACGCTGAATAGCGTTAAAACTGTGAGCATTCGGAATGCTCAAGTAGATGACATTGCGCAGCTGGTGGAATTAGAGAATGCGAGTTTTCAATCTGATCGTCTGAGCCAACGCCGTTTTATGCATTGGCTCAAGGCTACGGATAGTCATCGGGTTTTTATGGTTGCTACCCACGATGATAACGTTCTGGGTTACGGCTTAGTGATCATGCGCAAAGGCACGCGCTTGGCACGCTTATATTCAATTGCCGTGAGCACAAGTGCCCAAGGCATGGGCGTGGGCAAAAAACTACTATTGGCCCTTGAGCAGCAAACCCTTGAGCAAGACAAGCTATTTATGCGCCTTGAAGTGGCAACGAATAACACGGGTGCGATTAAGTTATACGAGAGCTTGGGATATCGTACCTTTGGTACGTACGCCAATTACTATCAAGGCTCGATAGATGCGCTGCGGATGCAAAAACCAATTCGCCAAAGTCTGTCTTTGCAAACCTTGCCTGAGTACCCTTGGTATCAGCAAACAACGGAGTTTACCTGTGGCCCGTCGTCTTTGATGATGGCTATGGCCAACCTGAATGCTGAATTGGATATGTCGCAATCGCTGGAATTGGACATTTGGCGTCAAGCAACAACGATCTTCATGACCTCTGGGCATGGTGGTTGCCATCCGATAGGGTTGGCGTTAGCCGCTCATTCATTGGGGTTCGAAGTAACGGCTTACGTGAATACCAAGGCGCCATTGTTTATTGATGGTGTACGCAGTGAGCACAAAAAGTACATCATGCAAGCAGTGGATCGGCAATTTTTACAACAAGCTAAAGCCCAGGGGATCAAGATTATTTATACCGATCCTGACGTCAAAGCTTTGCACAAAGGGCTGTCTAAAGGGGCTGCGGTCATTAGCTTGATTAGCACCTATCAGCTAGATGGGAAAAAAATACCGCACTGGGTAACAGTTACACACATAGATGAAGATTGTTTGTACCTGCATGACCCAGATCCAGATGATTTGCATCCGCAACCGATGGACTGTCAGCATATACCCATTGCGCGGGAAGACTTTTTTAGCATGTCTGCATTTGGTAAAAGTAAATTGCGTACAGCGTTGTTGATTACCAAAAAATAGATTAAAAACAATTTGTTATAATTGAAGGTCTGCTTGGTGCAGGCCTTTTTTATCGTGAATACGAATTTTTTTGCCGTTCCAATCGCCATGATTAACAGTGAACCAAGACAGCAAAAAAGTCGTAAAGCATCTAATCGGTCGAGTTCTGCTTATTTGGTCTGAGGATTGCTTAGGTTAGCAGTTGTATATTTAACCTGGGTTGGCTCGTGATCCCTCTCATACATAAAGTATGGCTGTGTTATAGTCGTAGTCAGTAACTACTGTCTAATAACACATGAGGGTAAGCAATCAGTTTACTCTACAGTTTTTTGTTAATCCTCTAGCGAATTAACTCGGTCATCAGGCCGCAACAATAACGAAAGCTAAAAATTGGATTACAAATACCCAACAAGAAGGAATCAACGTGTCTCAAATATTATTAGTCGATGATGATAAGGAATTTACCGACGTAGCGAGTAATATTATCGAGTTTTTAGGCCATGACGTCGAAATAGCTAACAATTTAGAAGAAGCCTACAACTGCATCGAGTTTCAGCGCTTCGACCATATATTGCTCGATTTCATGTTACCTGACGGTAGTGCGTTGCATTTAATAGACAAATTAAACACTCAGGACAAAGTCCCATTTGTGACCTTGATCACTGGGCACCCATCGGTGAAAAGCATTATCTCTGGTATGTGCGGACCTAACGTTAACTATCTTGTTAAGCCGTTGCAGCGCGAAGATTTAGAGTTGGTGTTATCTGGTAAAAGAAAGGCTGTGAAAAAAGCCAAATCATCTTCTATCACTAAGCACTTTGGTTGCTTGGTGGGTGAGTCTGCCCCCATGCAAGAACTCTACGAAATGATTGACCGCGTGGGTAAAACCAATGCCAATGTCATGCTAATGGGCGAAAGTGGTGTCGGTAAAGAAGTCGTTGCCCACGCCATTCATACCGCAAGTGACGTTGAAGGGCCGCTTGTGGCAACCAACTGTGGCGCGTTATCTAGAGAGCTCATTGGTAGCGAGCTGTTTGGTCATGAGAAAGGTTCATTCACTGGCGCTGTAGGGCGTAAAATTGGTGTGTTTGAGCAAGCCCAACAAGGCACTTTATTTCTTGATGAGATAACGGAAATGCCATTAGAAATGCAGCCTAACTTACTGCGCGTGTTAGAAAGTAAACGCGTTACCCGAGTCGGCGCCGTAAAAGATACACCAGTTGATTGCCGGGTGATCTCAGCCACCAACCGTACAGTTGAAGAGATTGCACAAAGCAAGGTGTTGCGCGAAGACATTTACTTCCGTTTAGCTGTATTCCCCATCACTATTCCACCACTGCGTGAACGTCTGGCGGACATTCCACTCTTGGCCACTGCGTTTATCGAGCAATTAAATGCAGAAAACGACACTAACTTTGCGTGGCAGAACGAGCAATTAGATCAATTAAAAGCGTATGGCTGGCCGGGTAACATTCGTGAATTGCGCCATGCTATCCACAGAGCCTTCATTATGAGCGACCCAAAAGGCACAGAAGTCACCTTGCCAAAAAATTTCGAGTCCCCGTTTGCTAAGAATCAAACTTCGACTAATCAGGTTACGGCTGGCCAAACGATAGATGACGTAGAAAAAGAACTGATCCGTGTGACATTGGAAAAGGTAGAAGGCAACAAAACCTTAGCCGCTGAAATGCTTGGCATCAGTACCAAGACTTTATATAACCGTTTAAATGCTTGGGAAAATCAAGCTCAGGGATAAATCATGCAATCATCACAAGGCGCGCAGCCCGTTACAACGAACTCTTTAATACACGATGTGCGTAACCCATTGAATCGCATTTCTATGCAAGCTGAAATGGTTAAACTTGTGTTGGAAAATGACATGCCCAAGGAAAAGGCAATTGCTGCTTTGGACAAGATCCTCGTCGCCTGTCAAGACAGCAGCGCGGCGCTACAAAAGCTGGCTGAGCACTCACGCTCAGATGCCGAGTCTTAATTTTCCGCGCGTTTCGAACGATTCGAAGTAAAGCATCGACAGCTCATATTTAAAGGACGATTATGCACGTTAAACGCCTGTTTGGTAATACCACTGCGACCTGGGTCATTATCTCTGTCATAGTGGTGGGCATCATAGGGACAAACTTATCTATCGCGTTAAACACGGTTAATCAGCTTTCTACCGTGCAAACTGACCTAGATAAAACCAGCAATATTATTGTACGTCTCGAAAGTCTGCATTTGTCCGTAGTGGTCGCCGAATCAGGCCAGCGTGGGTATTTATTGACCGAGTACGAAGAATATCTCAATCCTTATCACGCTGAATTACAGACCCTCGACGAGAAAATAGCGTTGGTACGAAACATCAAGTCGGATGTGGCTGGGCAAAAAGAGCGCATCGACGACTTGCTGGTCTTGATCGGTGAGAAAATTACCGAACTGACCAGCACTGTAGATTTAGCGTTAGAGCAGCGTGAAAAATCGGCGCTCAGGCAAATTATGACCAACCGCGGGCGTGATCTATATCGGGAAATCCGTAAGACCATGCAACAGTTAATTGGTAGCGAGTACCAGCATAGGCAAACACTGTATACCCAATTAAAAAGTATACAACGTGATGCCAAAGTTAACTTTGGGGTGTCAGCTGTGACCAGTGGCTTACTGGTCATAGGCATGTTTTTAATGGCGCGCATTAATTTAAGAATTAGTAACCGCTATCAGGATGACTTGGAAGAGCAGAACGAGCTACTTCAGGAAAAGGTCGATTTGCGCACTCAAGAGCTAACGGTATACTCCGAAGAACTCAGCCGCAGTAACCGAGAATTGGAAGATTTTGCCTTTGTCGCCTCCCATGACTTACAAGAGCCGTTGCGAAAAATACAAGCCTTTAGTGATCGCCTGACCACTATTTACAAAGACCAATTAGACGAGCGCGGTGTCGACTACATTAAACGAATGACCACTGCTGCTTTTCGTATGTCTACCTTAATCAATGATTTACTTGAGTTTTCTCGAATTACTACGCGGGGAAAAGAGTTCGTTGAAGTAGAATTAAACAGCGTTTTGGATGAAGTTTTGGGTGATTTGGAAATTGCTATTGCAGAAACAGGTGCGCAAATCGAAATCGCGCCGTTGCCAAAAGTCTGTGCCGATCCTAGTCAGATGTATCAGTTGTTTCTTAATGTGCTATCCAATGGTCTGAAGTTCCACAAGGTCGATGTGGCGCCTGTTATTAGCGTGTCAGTGGAGCAAAAAGAGTTGCGTGATGAGCTTCAGCATGTTGATGTGCCAAGTTGCATTGTGACAATTAAAGATAACGGTATCGGTTTCGAGCAAACCTATGCTGACAAAATATTTTCGCCTTTTCAGCGACTTCATGGTCGTACAGCGTATAAAGGAACGGGGATTGGCTTAGCCGTATGCCGCCGCATTGTTGAGCGTCATGGTGGTACCATTACCGCATTAAGTAGCCCGAATGAAGGGGCTGAGTTTACAATTACATTGCCGATAGACGCAGTCGTTAACAAATATATGGGAGAATAGAGTGCCTTTTACAAAAGCCAAACCAATCGTGATATTAATGGCAGATGACGATGAAGACGACCGTTTGCTAGCACAAGACGCCTTGCGTGAAAGTCGGGTATTAAATGAATTGCACTGCGTGGAAGACGGCGTACAGCTGCTTGAGTATTTGCGTAAAGAAGGTAAATACAGCGAAGCCGATGCGGCGCCAAGACCAGGGTTGATTCTACTCGATTTGAACATGCCTCGAATGGATGGTCGCGAGGCGCTGGAGCAAATTAAACTTGATCCAAGTTTACGCAGTATTCCGATTGTTATTTTAACGACGTCAGCGCAAGAAGAAGACATGGTAAAAGGCTACGATTTAGGGGCTGCATCTTACATCACTAAGCCTGTCACCTTTGAAGGCTTGGTAGCGCTAATGAGCGCACTAGGTAAATACTGGGTCGAGTTCGTAGAATTACCTACTAGCAACAATTAAGGTCAGCCAACACTCATGTCTAACTCAATCTCTCGCTTGTTACTCGTCGAAGACGATGAAGATGATTACATACTAGCGCGAGATTATATCGAGCAACTCAGCACGCTTGAGTTTGAAATTGATTGGGTCACAAATCAGCATGATGCCTTGGCAAAAATGGCTGAAAATAGACATGACATTTGTTTATTAGATTACCAGCTGGGTGCTGAAAACGGTTTAACAGTATTAAAGCGCGCTATTGCAGCTGGATTTACCTCACCTATCATTATGCTTACCGGCCAAGCTGATGAAGAAGTGGATATGGCGGCGTTAGATGCAGGTGCTGTTGATTATATTATCAAAAGCGAATTAAGTAGTAGTCGCTTTGCACGGGCTATCCGCTACGCTTTGGCACGCCGGGAGATTGAAAAAGAGCGTGTCGACAGATTAAAAGCAGAAGCCGAAAACCGCTCTAAAGACAGGTTTTTAGCGCACTTAAGTCATGAGCTGCGTACACCGCTGACATCGATTTTAGGTTATACCGAATTGTTGATGGACTCTAAAATGGGTCAATCGGCCCAGTCGGAGTTAGCGATCGTACTGAACAACAGTAAGCATTTATTAAGTTTGCTCAATAACATGCTCGACTTGTCTAAAATAGCCGCAGATAAGCTCGAGTTAAACCTGAGTGAAGTCAACCTAGATGCGCTAATCGCCGATGTATATGCATTGATGAGCATTCCCGCGACTGATAAGGGTCTTACGCTTACAGTGATTTCAGACACGCCATTACCTCTGAAAATTCAAACTGACGCGACCCGTTTTCGCCAAGTATTGATTAACTTGATAAGTAACGCGATAAAATTTACAGAGCAAGGCAGTGTCACCGTGCGCCTGTGGTGTAAAGAGCGGGAAGAGTGTGAGTTTTTATACTTTTCTGTTACAGATACAGGAATTGGTATTCCTCAAAATCAGCTCGATAGTGTTTTCAAGCCATTTGAGCAAGTCGCAGATGTGGTTTCAAGGCGTCAAGGCGGAAGCGGATTAGGATTGGCTATCTGTAATGAGCTTGTCGCCAAGATGGGGGGGGAAGTTAGTTTGCAATCAACTTTTGGCGAGGGAAGTAGTTTCACCGCTTATATCCACACAGGGGATACCAAACAATCTCCCCACGAAGTGTTAAGTTTTGATGCCAAGCCAATAATCGCTAAAGAATGCAATACGCTCAATTATCAAGGGAAAGTGTTGGTAGTGGATGACGTAAATGACATCCGCATGTTAGTAGGGCATATGGTGCAAAATTCGGGCTTACAGGTGGAATATGGGCGAAACGGCTTAGAAGCGTTAGATAAGGTCACCGATGCTCATAATGATGGGCAGCCATACGATTTAGTGTTAATTGATATTCACATGCCAGTGATGAATGGCTCTGAGGCCATCAAGCAAATCCGTTCAAGTGGTATTCAATCTCCTGTGGTTGCCATGACTGCGGCCACAATGAAAGGGGTTCGTGATCAATTGATTTCTCAGGGATTTACCAATGTGCTTGAAAAGCCAATTAATCTGGATGCATTAATGAAAGTGCTCGATTCACACCTTACCCCGGTCAGCAAAGTTACTCAGTGCCACGATGAATCGTCAGCAGCGATGGAGCCTTCAGCAGAGATGGGGCCCTCAGCAGTGACGAAACAGAATAACGTGTCACAGCATAGTGAGAGCCAAAACAAACTGCATTATTTACTGGTTGAGGACGATGTTGATGCCGCTGATATCACCGCTTTGTTATTAGAAAGCCTAGGCGTAGATGTGCATGTTGCCCATTCAGGCCAAGAATGTCTGGACGTTTTTAAGCAGCGCAATGACTGGAGCAAAGTATTAATGGATTTAAACTTGCCAGATGCCAACGGGTTGAATTTGGCCAAGGAAATCCATAAGTCTTCCCCCCAGGTAGAAATGGTAATTTTAAGCGGAGAAGAGCCTGATGCGCAAAGCATGACAGATGCCGATATCTCCAAATTCATTCTAAAACCCATCAATAAACAAGTGTTAAGCGACTTAGTGAAAGATTAGTGTCAGCTTAATCTTCAAGCCGTAAATCATAAATTCATCAGTCCAAACGACTCCTTGATAAAATCTCACGCATTGAGCGAATACGCTGTCACCCAGATGCAAGGCCATTAAACCACGTTGCGTTTTGTTAGCTTAAGCGTCGTGCTAACGGCTCCGTGGTTGGGTTTTGTATTTACTTGAATACGTTGGCATTACAGTAAAATCGCTGTTGCGTTTTTCGCTGGGCGATTACCTATGAATGAGGTTAGCTCGGTAAGTGAATCCGTTGGGGCCACAGATAGTAGCAGTATCGAGTGTGTTTAACGCACGGCCCCAACGAAAGGGGTAGTGAATTAGCGCTGTAAAGCAAAGCTAGCATTCAGGCTAATTCTCCAAATTGTATTATGCCAGTGCTTGGCAAGTTCGCTCCGATAAAGGGGAGCGATATATAAATGAAGTACAAGCAAACCTTACGCCAAATATATTAGTTGCTGAATTTAAAGGCTTTTCAATTCCCAGCTCGTTTTTTGTGCACCAAAAAGTGAAAAAATGCGACACCAAAATAGCTTTTACTCACTGTCGCAAATCCACAAAACCGTTAAGAGTCTGCCAAAGCATGTTTAGGCTTGACGAATTTTTTAAGTAGCACGGGTAGTAAGGTGGTATCGGTTATAAACGCCAGTAACATGGCTAAGCAGGTTAATAATCCAAATAGAATGCTTGGTACAAAGTCGGAGAAACTGAGCAACGAGAAGCCTACAGCGATAATCGTTGTCGTATAAATCAACGCAAAACCAACAGACTTGAAAGTATTTTGTACGGCTTGCTGGCTGTCATTAGACTCTTTGTTTAACTCTTCTAGGTAGCGGTGCACAAAATGGATCGTGTCATCCACCGCTATACCCATAGCAATGGCTGAGATGGTAATGGTCATCAAATCAAGCGGTATTGCTAGCCATCCCATCACGCCAAGGATGACCAAAGTCGTCAGTATGTTTGGAATAACCGCGATAATGGCGACTTTAAATGAGCGAAATATCACTAGCAGTACCAGTGTTAATGCACCAAAGACTAGGCCTAACGTCATAATTTGTGAGGTAAACAACCGTTGCAGAATGTCTTGATACAGTACAAACAGGTTCGTCAGACTATAGCTTTCCGGTGCTATTTCTAACATGTCTAAGTCGTCGCGAAGAGTCTGTAAAAACTCTGCGCGGTTAAAATCCGGTGTACTGTCTTGAATACGTGTGCTAATACGCAACTGCTGATTTTCAGGGTTGAAGTAGGCGCCAAGCAGTTGCTCGGTGAGAGAATCATCCAGTAATTTGTAAATGACGGTTAACTCGTACTCGGTCAGCGGCTTGCCCTGATTGACCTTTTTCGCTAACTCGGTGAAGTTGACCACTGAGGTAATATTGCCAGTGGCTTCATACTGGCGCATCACATGCTGTATTTTTTGTAGGGTCTGTACTGTTCTAGCACTCATGACCAAATCATCGCGACGTTCGTCTTTAGGGATGGTGTAAATCAGATCCAGAGGTGTTGAGCCGCCGAATTCTTTGTCAATAAACTCTAACTCCGTGCGTACTTGCGTGGATTCTTTAAAATAATTTAAGAAGCTGTTCTCGACATCTAATTTTAGCACCCCAAAAATTGCGCCGCCGCCTATAACGAGGGTGGTTAATACAATAAAGGTAGGGCGCTTTAAACTAAAGGCGCTAAGTCCTGATACCAACCACCGACTTAGGCGGCCTTCATGGCTGTCACCCTTGCGAGTAAATGATGCCAGCACCGCAGGAAACAGGATTAAACTTGCGCTGATAGACACACCCATTGCTACTATCATCATCCAGCCAAAACTTACCACGGGCTGAATGCCACTAAATAGCAAAGAAGCAAAACCTACGCTGGTGGTAATGCCTGCATATAGGCAGGGTTTGAACTTATTGATAAACGTTTCACGTAGCAGGTCTTGCTGGTTTGATTCGGTGTCTGTTGCTTCTAATTGCCTAAACTCGACGATGAGATGCACGACTACGGCCAACGTTAGTATTAATTGCAGTGCAATGAAGTTTGATGAAATGACAGTGGCTCTAAAATCCAAAACACCGAATAACCCGACTGTGAGTAAAACACTCAAACCGCAGCATAAAAGTGGCAAAACAACCCAACGTATTTTTCTAAACAATACAAACAGTATCAGGCATATCGCTAGGCCAATAGCACTGCCAAATAACAGTAAATCGCTTTGTATGATGTCAATCATTTGCTGGCCGAGTACATAGGCCCCACCTAGGAATAAATCGGCGTCGTCTTTAAACGGTTCGATGATCTGATAGATCTTTTTTATCTCTTGTTGGCGAGTGAGTTTAAGTTGTTCCTCTATGGGTTGCGCCTTGGCTTTCAAGGCTTCAATTTTCTGCTCGTCTTCTTCACTTAGTTCAGTGTTTTCGCCTTGCAGAATACCCTTTTGGATCGCGATAATTTGACTCTGGATATCCAGTAATTCTTTATTGGGCTTGAACACAATTTGCATGGCGGTGGCAGTTTGATCTTGATTCACTAATAGGTCAGTGAATAACGGGTGATCAGTAAATACCTGTTGCATTTTAGCTGCCGAATACTGATTTGCTTGCCATGTAAGCTGCTCTGGCTTTAAGTTCGGGTCTAGTTCATTTGACAGGGAAAGAAGAGGAACATTAAGAATGTTAGTTACCCCGCCTACTCTGGGTAAGGCTTTAAACTCGCTTGATATTTGTTGTATATCATTAAACGTTTGTTGGCTAAACAAAGCATGATTCTTTGGCTTGTAAGCGACCAAGATAAATTCTTGAGGGGAAAATCTTTCGTTTACCACCTGGGTTTCGACGAACATCTTATTGTTTTTGATCAGCAGAGTATCGGCAGATGCATCAATTTTAAATTGCTGCGCAGACCAAGCGGCTAAAGCACCAGCTAATACGAAAACAATAAGAATAAGTTTGGCGTGGCGAATAATAAAATTGGCTAAAAAGGCACTCATTACTCACTTACTCCTGAGGTGATGCAGATGCATCATCCGCTACGTTAGCCGGTTCTACTGCAGCGCCGTTTTGTAATTCTGGGTACTGCTGGTCACGAAGCATACTTTGCATGTACAAGTTACGGAAAAATATATACGGATCATCTGTTTCGCTACGCAGCTGCTCGTAGGTAGGGGCCTCTGGGGAGAACGCGTGAAACCCTCCGTATGCTTGGATGTATAAAGTCTCGGGGTTCTCAGTAGCATATTGTATTGGATGGAACACAGATTCAGTAATGGTCGAAAAACCGTTACGTAAGTCGGATTGACCCAATATAGGCAGTACTAAATAACTGCCGTATCCCACGTCATAGTTGACCAATGTGTCATTGATAGTCGACACTTTCTCATCAATTTCAAACCAGGATGTCGCAGGGTCAAAGAAGCCTAATATACCAACGGTAGAGTTAATCAAAAAGCGACCAACACTCTTACCGCTATCGCCTACATCCCCTTGAAAAAGCTGATTCAGCGCGTTGAGGGGTTCACGTATATTACTAAAAAAGTTGCCAACACTATTTCGTACAGGATCGGGAACGACCTTTGTATAACCTTTTGCCGCTGGAATTAGAACGTACTCAAACAATTTGTCGTTAAACGCAAAGATAGGGCGGTTGATAAACTCTAACGGATCTTCAAACGCTGCGTTCTCACTAAGGCTAACCCCTTGCACGCTACTTCCAGCTGGATAACTGACCACAGTGGGTTCAAGCGTTTGTGAACCATGAGAGCTATTGATAACCAGCTCACTTTCGGTTTTATTTGAACCTTGGTTTTGGTTGTCGCTTTGCTCTGGTGAGTGAGAGCTACAAGCACTGAGGAATAATGCAGCGCCTAGCACCGCGCCTACAAGAGGCATTTTAATAAAATAATGTGAACGCAAACTGTGATTCCTCTAGAAGTAAACAAGATTGAGTAAAAATCCGCTGTGTTATTGATTATTTATGGGCTTTTACGCAATAGGGTGGGTAATCGGATACAAAATTCATTCCATCTCTAAGCTTATGAATTATATTAACTTATTCGAACTTCTCTAGATATCTATTGATTTTGTGGGAAAAAAATACCGACCAAATATGACAAAGTTACCGATTTAATAGGATTCGGGACATAGAGACTTAATACTCACTACTTTCTTCGCTTCATATATTTAACTAACGTTTAAATATCATGGAGTTAAATCATATGGTTTAGTACTTGCAGAGAGACGATAGAAATTTACATTCGCTCTCTAAGGATAACTTATGCAGTACAAATCAATACTTTTTAGCCTTGTGGCCGCGGTCTCACTCCTATTATTGGGCGGTTGCTCTACTACAACACAAGCGACTGTCACCCAAAAGCGCCAGGCGGTGCAAACGATGAACGATAAGGTTTTAACAGAACTGTTTGCTTTGAAACCCAGTGTACGTTCACAAATTAACAGCGCTCCAGGCTATGCGGTATTCGACAATGCAAACGTGAATCTTATTCTCGCTAGTTTTGGGGGTGGATACGGCGTGGTAACGGACAATCAAACCGGCCAGAAAACCTATATGAAAATGGCAGAGGTGGGGCTAGGTTTAGGCGCCGGCATAAAGGATTTCCGCGCAGTTTTTGTTTTCCATAACGAAGCCGTTATGTCACGGTTTGTTGAGGAAGGTTGGGCGTTTGGCGCACAAGCAGATGCTGCTGCTAAGGCCGGTGATAAAGGTGTTGCCAAAGGTGGAGAAGTGACTGTAGATAACATCACTATCTATCAATTAACGGAAAGCGGATTGTCTTTACAGGCAACGGTGAAGGGCACCAAATACTGGAAAGACAACGAACTTAACTAAGTTGAACTAAACAGCGCCGAAGTTATTTATTTGTGCCGGCGCTAGTTTGCGTAGTCGTTGCTTCGACCGTGGTACTCAATGTGTGAATTTGCCCAACTTGTAACAATGGTGCGGCGTCAAGCGCTTCTGCATCCATCATTTTAGCGATGCGTTGCATCGTTGATACTAATTGGGTTTGCTCCCACTCATCTAACGACTCGAAGCGATTAATGAAGTGCTCTTGCAATAAAGTCGGGGCATTTTTAAACGCAGTTGAACCGGACTCGGTTAAACGTACGCCTACTTTGCGTTTATCAATTTGCGAACGTTCACGCACCACATAACCTCGGGCTTCTAGTCTGTCGAGTATGCTAGTGACAGTCGCTGAACTAAGGTTGATGTGACTAGCAATATCTTTGACCATAACGTCATCGTTATTGGCAATCTCTTGCATGACGATAAGCTGGGGGCTGGTTAACCCTGACTCTTTACTGAGCTTCTTGGAGTAAAGGTCAATTGCCCTTATTACGCGTCTTAGCGACACTAATAACTCATCGTATTTTTTCATTGCGGGTACCTACTTAGTCATTAACGGCGAACCCTAGCAAATTTTCCCTTGAATGCAACCTAAAGCACTTTTTCTTAGGTGAAAAAGTGTAATGGACCGATCTTGCTCTAGGGTTGAAGGTATCTATGCTGGCAGTGATCTAACTCACTCTATTTATGCTATTTTTTCGGCCCCGGGATAGCTTTTAACTCCTTTAGATCCAGAATTACATTTGATCTTTGGACAGTAATTGAGCATAATGCTTCGTGTACTAATTAATTGACCTGTAATTATCAGTGCACAACTTATCATTTATCACGGAGACAAAATGAATACGCTTAAAGCGATCGGTAGTACGCTTACTAAACCTGCCACTTTACTTATTAACGCTATTTTTCACAAAACGAGTTTTTGGTTGCTAACTTGCGCTTCTCTTCTCGTTCTTGCTACTCACAACCAGTCTCGCGCTCGCACTAAAAGCCAAACCTCCACAAGCCATTAATTAATACAGTATGAGTTACATTTCTTTAGCAGTATATTTTATCGCTATGCTGGGGATAGGCGTGTTCGCTTATCGCCGTTCGACGAGTGATATGTCTGGGTACATTTTAGGTGGTCGCCAAGTCAGCCCTCAAGTCACTGCACTTTCCGCAGGGGCGTCAGACATGAGTGGATGGATGCTTATGGGTCTCCCTGGAGCCATGTTCGTCAGTGGGTTTGATAGTATGTTTATCGCTATCGGCTTGTTGGTCGGCGCGCTGGCCAATTATATTCTGGTTGCCCCGAAATTACGGGTCTACACCGAGGTTGCCAATGATGCTCTGACTATCCCTGAGTTTTTCGCGAAGCGCTTCAATAATAAGACCAGCAGTATTCGCATCATCTCTGCGGTGATCATTGTAATGTTTTTTACCCTCTATACCTCTGCGGGCTTGGTTGCTGGTGGTAAGTTATTTGAATCTGCTTTCGGTTTAAATTATCAACTTGGGCTATTTATTACCTTAGGCGTGGTGGTCTCTTACACTCTGCTGGGTGGCTTCTTGGCAGTATCGTTAACCGATTTTGTTCAGGGCTGTATTATGTTTGTTGCTCTGGCTTTGGTGCCTATCGTTGCATACCAACATTTTACCGATAGCAACGAAATGCTCGGCTTTGCTTATCAGTCTATTCCGACATTTTCTCAGTCAATGAGTGATATGACGGCTCTGGGATTGGTATCTAGTTTAGCCTGGGGTTTAGGCTATTTTGGCCAGCCGCACATTATCGTGCGTTTCATGGCGATTCGCTCGGTGCCTGCGGTTAAAACGGCACGTAATATTGGCATGAGTTGGATGACGGTCACTATTACTGGAGCACTGTCTACCGGTCTAGTCGGTGTTGCCTATGCTAATAAATTTAACTTAGCAGTGGATGACCCAGAAACCATTTTCATTATTTTCTCTGAATTACTATTTCACCCATTAATCAGTGGCTTCCTATTAGCTGCAATTTTAGCAGCCATTATGAGCACCATTTCGTCGCAATTGCTGGTATCAGCCAGTTCACTGACCGAAGACATTTACCGTTTAAAAGCGGGCAATGAAGTCAGCGATGAGCAAACCGTGAAAATGGGGCGCTATGGCGTCGCAGGAGTAGCAGTCGTAGCCTTGTTACTATCACTGGATAGTAACAATAGTATTTTATCATTGGTCAGTAATGCGTGGGCTGGTTTTGGCGCCGCATTCGGACCGTTAGTGTTGTTTTGCTTGTACAAAGCAAATTTAACCCACAAAGCTGCTGTAGCAGGCATTATATCCGGTGCTGTAACTGTGCTGGTTTGGATTTATGTGCCGCTGCTACCTAACGGACAAACGCTTTCTAGCGTGATGTATGAAATTGTCCCAGGCTTTATTGTAAGTGCTGCTGTTATCTGGCTCGTGAGTCAGTTTGGTGAAAAACCAAGTAAAGCCACAGCGGCTATGTTCGATGAAACCAATCAGGTTTTAGCCAAACAACATTCAAATTAAGGAAACATTCAATGGATCTTTCACAATGGAAACGCGTTGTAATCAAAGTAGGCAGCGCGCTAATAGCGCCGCACCGTAAAGGGTGTAGCAGTCATTACTTGCTCAGTATTGCGCAATTTATTGTACGCCTAAGAGCCAATGGAGTTCAGGTTGTACTAGTATCATCAGGTTCAGTGGCAGCAGGTTCGCATTTGTTCCCCGAAACGGACAATGTAGATATCGCTTTGAAAAAAGCCATGGCCGCGGCCGGTCAAACTGAAATGATGGCCACGTGGGACAGACTGTTTGACTTCCCGACGGCGCAAATTTTATTAACCCATGGTGACCTACGTGATCGTGAGCGTTATGTGAGTATTCGTGAGACAACGTTTACGCTTTTAAATAACGGTGTACTACCGATTATTAACGAAAACGACACCGTCACCACGGATGACTTAAAAGTAGGTGACAACGATAATTTGTCAGCCATGGTAGCAGCCTCAGCTGATGCTGATGCACTTATCATCTGCTCAGACGTCGACGGGTTATATGACAAAAACCCTAATACCCATGATGATGCGGTATTGCTACCTGAAGTCACAACCATTGACAGTCGCATTTTTGCCATGGGCGGCGGCGCAACGAGTGCTGTGGGCACTGGTGGAATGAAAACCAAAATTGAAGCAGCTGAAAAAGCCACTTCGCATGGTATTGACACCTTTATTGTCAATGGCTTTAAAGCAACCACCTTCAATACCTTACTTGAGGGCAAAAACCCTGGCACGCACTTCAGGCCTTACGCCAAACCCATGCAGGAAAATGTGCATTGGATGACGCATACCGCGTCAGAACAAGGTGAAGTGGTAGTCGATAACGATTTTGACACCACTTTTGCATTAGAGGGTGAACAACTCACCAGTGATGAAATTGTCGAAGTAAACGGTAATTTCTCAGTGGGGGACACCATTTTATTGAGAAAAGATGACGGAACGCGCATAGCGAAAGCGCGTTCAAACTACAGCAGTTGTTTGTTGAGTTTCATTGCGGACCAGGATGATCGTGAATTTGCCGATGAATTCCAAAATAGAACAGGTCCTATCATCTCGAAGAAGAATATCGCTGTATTGGAGAAACAATAAGCATGATTAAAGAATTAGCTCAAAACGCAGCGAAAGCCGCAAAAGTACTGGCAGTATTAGACGAAAAAACTAAAAACCAAGTTTTACAGGACATGGCTGATGCATTGCGTACTAACGCAGAAGTCATATACGCAGCCAACAAGATGGACTTAGCGCAAGCAGAAAAAGACGGCCTGGGTGCCGCTATGATTGACCGCCTTACCTTGAATGAAGAGCGCGTGGAAAGTATGGCCGCAGGCATCGAAACCATCGTATCTTTGCCAGACCCTGCAGGACAAGAGCGAATTATTGGTGAGCGACCTAACGGCTTAAAAATCAGCAAAATGCGTATTCCATTAGGTGTGGTATGCATGATCTATGAAGCACGCCCCAATGTAACAGCAGACGCAGGCGCATTGTGTTTTAAATCCGGTAATGGCGTTATCTTGCGTGGTGGTAAAGAGGCCCTAGGCAGCAGCAAAGCCATTGCTGCGATTTTACAAGATGTTCTGCAAAAGCACAGCTTACCCGTTGAACTTATCACAGTTGTACCAGACCCTGACCGTGAACTAATGATGGAATTGATGCAGCAGAGTGATTATATCGATGTGATTATTCCGCGTGGTGGTGAAGGTTTGATCCGCTACGTAACCGACAACAGTAAAATACCGGTTATTCAGCATTTCAAAGGTGTGTGTCATCTTTACATAGACAAAGACGCAGATTTACAAACTGCCATCGATTTGTTGGTAAATGGTAAGACACATCGCACGGGCGTATGTAATGCACTTGAAGGTCTAATCGTACACAAAGATATTGCTGAGCAATTCTTGCCATTGGCTGCAGCAGCTTTACAGAGTAAAGAGGTCAAAATTAACGCAAGCGCGCAAGCTGCGGGCTATTTTGATAACGCTACGGTCATTCAAGACGACGAGTTTGGTGAAGAATACCTAGATCTCGAAATTGCGGTTGGCATCGTCGATGACTTAGACGCGGCGTTTGAACACATAACCCGCTTCGGTAGTCATCATACAGAGGTTATTTGTACCGCCAACGAAATCACGGCCAAGCGCTTTCAGCGCAGTGTTGATGCATCAGTGGTAATGGTAAATGCATCATCTCGCTTTTCTGACGGCAGTGAACTAGGACTGGGTGCTGAAATAGGCATAGCAACGACTAAGCTGCATGCTTACGGGCCAATGGGGCTTGAGTCATTGACGGCTGAGAAATATTTGGTCAGTGGCACGGGTCAAGTTCGCGCCTAAAAATCCCTTTTCGGCTAAGGAAGTAAGCGCTTTAAACACCTCACCAGAGGTTGGCTAGGTTCCTGCATTGTCATTTGGTATTCATTGAATTTCGAGTGCCGTGGCATGCTAAATAGCAATCGATTAAGACTATTCAATGGAGTTAACACGCAAGTGTTAACTCCATTTTCGTATGTTTGTTTGATAACCCGCGTATGGTGTTTATTGAGCGCAGCTTTTATTCACGACACTCACCCATGGCTTACGCCAGCACGAGAGTATCGACCATGAATCAGCTGCAAGACAAAGATCGCGAACTGGCCCCCTTAGAGCGAAAATTTAATCACTTCATTTGCTCATTCGAGCAATTTTTTAAGAGCCAAGCGACCGCCAGTATCACCTTACTTCTGGCAGCTATCGCCGCCATGGTGATTGCTAACTCCCAGTGGCATGAAGCCTACGAAGAGATAAGCCATATGGCATTTAGTATCTCCTTGGGGGACTTCGCCATTAGTCATTCCCTGCATACTTGGGTGAATGACGGCTTAATGGTGCTGTTCTTCTTCTTGCTTGGCTTGGAGATTAAATACGAATGCTTGGTGGGAGATTTAAAAGATTTTCGTGACTCAAGTCTCGTTATCGCGATGGCAATTGGCGGTATGTTACTCCCCGCTGGTATTTATGCAGGGGTAGCTCTAAATGGCGTGGACGAAGCGTTACGTGGTTGGGGTATACCCATGGCCACCGATACTGCCTTTGCATTAGGCATTCTGGCATTACTGGGCAGTAAGGCGCCGCGTTCGGCAGCGGTAACCTTGTCAGCGTTGGCCATTGTGGATGACATGGGCGCAGTTGCGGTGATTGGCTTGTTTTACACTGAAAACATACACCTGACATCCCTCATGTATGCAGGCCTGACGTTATGCGGCTTGTTTGCGTTGAATGTACTCGGCTTTCGCCGACCTATTTTTTACCTAGTTGGGGGCATTCTGTTGTGGTGGTTTGTGCTGCAATCAGGTGTGCATGCAACTGCAGCAGGTATTTTGGCCGCGCTCGCCGTCCCCACAAAGCCTTATGCTCAAAGTACTTGGTTTGCCACCAACATGCGAAGTGTATTAAATCGGTTTGAGAAAAATGACCGTAAGGATAAATCCATCCTAGAGCAGCAAGATCAACATGAATTAGTAGAGCAAGCACAAGATATTGCCGCTATGACCACCACACCGATACAGCGCTGGGGCCATGTGCTGAATCGGCCTGTCAGCTTAATCATTTTACCTATTTTTGCGTTTATCAACGCTGGCGTGGCGCTACCTGATGACCTCAGTAAAATATTCGATTCAGTAGTCTTTATTGGGGTGGCCAGCGCCATGGTGCTGGGAAAAGTGATCGGCATCAGTTTATTCGCATGGTTAGCGGTTAAAAGTGGCCTCTCTCGTTTGCCCAATGGGTTGGCATTTGGGCATGTATTCGCGTTGGCGTGTTTAGCTGGGGTGGGCTTCACTATGTCATTATTTATTGCATCACTGGGCTTTGCTGGTCATCCTGAATTATTGGCGCAAGCCAAATTGGGCATTTTGGCCGGCTCCGTAATAGCAGCAATAATCGGTACGAGCTTGTTTCTAATGATAGAGCATAAAGTGCACGAAGAGCCAAAAGACGAGCAGCACAACAAGGCAGGCTTGCCGCAAACTGACCAAGAGTAGTTGATCTTAAAAAGGCTTCTAAACATACTGAGCTTACTGTTATTCGACTATCAAGGGTTCAACTTTGAGTCAGCACAGCGATGTTAACGCCTTTTTGCGCTTGGTTGTTATATCTACAATGACCAAACTAGCGGATATTCTCATATCCGCTAAAACAACCCTACCTTGGGTGCTCACCAGCATAGGTGCACCTAGCTGGATGATTTCTCTTTTAGTGCCCATCCGAGAATCTGGCTCACTGATCCCCCAGTGGCCGTTAAAGCATCGAATTGAACGCTACGTTAAGCGCCAACGTGTATGGCGAGTCGGTGTTCTGGTGCAAGCGTTAGCGATATTGGGCATGGTGCCAGCAGTGGCGATGCTCGATGCTTTTTACGCTGGCGCAGGTATTCTCATTTTGTTAATGGTCCTAAGTTTGGGCCGCGCCCTGTGTTCACTGACCATGAAAGACATGGAAGGTGCGCTAATTGAAAAGGGTCGCCGAGGCAAATTAGTGGGGATAGCCAGTGGCATTTCTGGTTTGTTGTCATTGCTCAGCGCTGGGGCGCTGATCCTAGGTAAAGAGCAGTTCGAACAGGTTTGGTTATTGTTTATTATGGGGTTCGCCAGTGTATTGTTTATCGCAACGCTACCTTTGTCGTTCGCGTTAAATGCTGAGGTAGAATCAGAAAGTGATCGCGGCGGTGTCTCTTTTTTGCAAACCCTTAAAGGCGACGCTGCATTAGTGCACTTAATCATTAGCCGCTGCTTGTTGTTGCATAGCGCTTTAATAGCGCCATTTTTCGTCAGCATCACCACAAGTCAAGATGATACCTTTCAACTACCGTATTTTATCGCAGCCAGCTCACTCGCTGCGTTCTTATCTTCCTATGTGTGGGGCTCGTGGTCAGATAAAAGTGCCGTTCTAACCATACGCATTGCCAGCGTAATATGTGTGATTGCAGGCACAGCGTTCTATTTCTGCTATCAAATGGGGTCGCTCTGGCTAAACGTAGGCTTGTTCTTTTTGCTTTCAGTGGGGTACGCAGGAGTCAGAACTGCTCGTAAAACCTACTTACTTGATATTGCCAGTGGCGATACCCGCACCCAGTATGTTGCCACCGCAAATACTGTTGTGGGATATGTCTTACTGGCCTTTGGCGGAATGTATGCCGTGGTTTATCCGCTGATCAATGAACACATTATCGCTTTGATGACTGGGTTTCTCGTACTTGGTCTTGGACAGAGTTACTGGCTGAAAAAAGAGAAGTAGCGCTGACTACTTCATTTTTCGGTTATAAAATATTTTGGCCTTGTTCTGGGTCGCGGGCCTGTTTTGCTTGCTGGCGTATATCATGGGTATCGCTGCTTAAATCATCTTGATGCTCTATGGCATCGCTATCTTGCTCAATAGCTTCGTTGTTTGCTGGCAATGGGCGCAACGCTTGAGATCCGTAACTCGAGTCACTCTTACCCGAAGATATTTGATGAACCGGCACACCTTGAGGGAAGATTATCTCACGGGCATCATCCGGCATGCTGATGTTGTTTCTTTCAAATTCACGCATGATCAAGCGCATTAACATTGAAGATACTTTAAGCAGGCTGTATTGCTGTGCGTCAATCCAAAAATAGACCTTAAGGTTTACTGTAGAGGAACCTAATTCATCCACCAACACTTGAGGCTCTGGGTCTTGTAAAATGGTATTTTGCGAACAGAGCACTTTGGTGGCTAATTGCTGAGCTTCTAAAATACTGGAGTCGTAACCGATACCGATAGTGAACTTACCACGCATTTTCGGGTTGGCAGTGAGATTACGAATGATATTTTTATAAATCGTCGCGTTGGGAATTTGAATATGATTACCATCGAAGTCGACTAAAGTAGTCGCCCGGGCGGTTACTTGCTTTACAATCCCTAACTGCCCCTGTACCTCTATTACATCATCAATTTTAAAAGGCTTCTGCACACTAAGCAGCAAACTTGAAATAAAGTTCTCTGCGATATCACGAAATGCAAACCCGAGTATTAAGCCCATCACACCAGTACCGCTGACAATCGCAATAGCAAATTCACTTAAGCCGGCAAATCGCAAGAACACATATAAGCCAAGCAAAATAATTAGCAGGCTAATAGTGCGCCGCGTAACAAGCCTAATTAACTCACTCTGACTAACGTAACCAATAGGCCTGACAAGCAAGGTAGAAATAGGTCTGGCGAGGGCATAACAAATAATAAAGAACACCAGCCCTAGTGTGAGCATGGGTAAAGCCATTACAAAGTTGTGCCACAAGAGGATTACATCTGCCCACACATCTAATGTCTGCGTCATCAAGGGTTCTTCAACAATACTTTCCTGAGCAAAGGTGTCAGGCACGAATATGGCATAGGCCACTATCAAAGACATAACAACAACGGCGTTTTTACAAGAACGAATAATTAAGTGCATATGCCACCTGATTGTTTCTCTATACGTATAGAGCAAGAAGTTCGAATTAAGTGTGAGGCAAGATAGGTGCCACGCCGATTTCAGTGTACATAATAAAAAAAGGATATGCCCGTGAGCATTAATCGTGGAGAAGCAGCAACCGGCCCTAGTCAAATCCCAATTTCTGGCTGGTGGGATATTTTACGTCGTACCGTGAAAAAAATGCTCGATGACAATCTGTCCTTGATTGCCGCTGGGGTCGGTTTTTATTTTTTGCTGGCAGTGTTTCCATTATTGGTGGCTTTTATATCGATATATGGCTTGTTGGTTTCACCGGATGAACTTCAACAACATTTGAACCAGCTTATTGGCGTTGTGCCGGACCAAGGTCGGCAAATTATTTCTCAGCAAGTTGAACGTATCATGGCTAAATCGAATACCGCATTAAGTACTGGCGTTGTGTTTAGTACCTTATTTGCTGTATGGAGCGCGAGTAAGGGCGCTCAAGCGATGATAACTGCATGTAATATCACCTACGGGCAAAGCCAAAATCGAAGTTTTATAATGATGCTCGTGATGCGCGTGTTGTTAACTGTCAGCGCAGTGATGCTGCTTGTCGCGGCGCTTTTCACCATTGCGATATTGCCAATTTTATTCTCGTATGTCGGCCTGCATGATTACGCCAGCGTATTAGTGCAATGGCTAACGTGGCCTTTCTTAGCGCTGGTATTTAATGTAGCGCTTGCCGCTTTTTATCGCTATGGCCCTCACCGCAGCACCGCTAAGTGGCGCTGGGTCACACCCGGGTCCTTGATAGCGAGCACGCTGTGGGTTGCCTTTTCGTTTGCGTTTTCATTCTATCTTGGGCAATTTGGCCAGTATGACAAAATGTATGGCTCTCTTGGCAGTGTAGTGGTGCTGTTAATGTGGTTTTACTTAACGGCCTACATCATTTTACTAGGGGCAGAGTTTAATGCTGCTATGGAGCACCAGACCGAAAAAGACAGCACCCATGGCCATGACAAACCCCCGGGTAGCAGAGGTGCCCATGTAGCGGATACTCGCCCAGATGATTTAAAAGAAAAAGGCGATTAGTGCTATACGTGCATTATATTTGCTCCCTTTTAAAAGTAGGAACGCTAATTGCTCACTAAATATTTAGTACACGCCATTTACTTTTAACCACAAACATATTGATGAAACAGGAGCGTTATTATGGATTTAATAAGAATACTGATTGCTATTTTACTACCACCTCTAGGTGTGTTCCTTCAAGTAGGCCTAGGCGGCGCGTTTTGGTTGAACATTCTGTTGACCTTGTTGGGCTATATCCCAGGTATTATCCACGCAGTTTGGATCATCGCTAAACGTTAATTCGTCAACATAACCTAAAGAGGCAAGCTGTAAAAATGCCCTTTAGGTGTGTAATTTCTACCCTTAATTAATCCTATTCACCCGCGTCCAGCGGGTGAATATTTTGTAACTCGGAGCGTAAGATGGCAACTCGTCGGCGTAAAACTGCGATAACCCTAATCAGTTTAGCGGTCATCTTAGTTGCGCTAAGACTGGTTGCTCCTTATGCAGTGCAAAAAGGCGTAAATTACGCCATCAAAACCACTCCAGGGTTAAGTGGTCAAGTAGGTGATGTAGATATTGCTTTATACCGCGGCGCCTATCAGGTCAAAGATATTGAACTTAACCTAGTGGACGGGGGCTTACAAAAGCCCCTTATTAGTATTCAGCAACTTGATATTTCCGTACTTTGGTCTGCGTTGTTTCGCGGCAGCATCGTCTCTGAAATGACATTCTTAAAGCCCCAGTTTTACTACGCAGATGATGTTCAGCAAAAAGAAAAAATCAATCAAGACGTGCAAGACGAGCAAACCTGGATAACGTTAGCAAATCGCCTTGTGCCCTTTTCTATTGACCGGATTGATATCATCGACGGCCGCTTGATGTTTGAAACCATCAGCGCACAGCGCAAAACCCTGACTGAAATCACAGATGTACATGGTCAAATTACAAATTTAACCAACAGCAAGCAGCGCTCTGGAACACTGGTAACAAACCTCGTGCTAGATGCAGAAATTGCTGGGGTCTGCCCATTAGCGGTTTCGGGCTCTTACGACCCTTACGCCAGCAAGCCAACCTTTAACGTAGATGTAGAAATGCAGCGTTTACCGGTGAAACACATCGACCACCTCATCAGCTTTTACTCACCCTTTGACTTAGAGGCAGGGCAAATTGATTTTGCGATGGAGTTTGCTTCAAAGCAGGGGGACGTTAGCGGCTATGTGAAGGCCGGGGTATATGATTTATCGGTGTTTGACTGGCAAGAAGACGTGGTTAAAGATGGTGACAACCCATTCCAGTGGTTGTTTGAGGCCACCACTGGCGGTATCGCTGAGCTGTTTGAAGGCGGAACGAAAGATCTTATTGCCACTCGCGTGCCCCTTGAAGGCAAGATAGATGACATTCAAACACCGCTTTGGCCTGCGATAGGGGCTATTATTAAAAATGCATTCATTAAGTCTCTTGATATTAAAGTTGATAAAGTGGTGTCTTTGCCCGCATCGGCAAAAAAAAATAATATGCCCAAGCGATTGTCTGTTTACACTACAACTTAAACGTCTAGGTTAAAAACAACCTGGTTCTACTGATAGCCAATGACTTAAACCGAGAGCGAAGATGTTTACCACCTTGATAATTTCAACCAGTTTTTTAGTACTGCTAACGTTTCTACCACTTTTCCCCAGTGACCATTGGACTATACGAGTCTGGGAGTTTCCTAGATTACAAATAGCGGTGTTGCTGATCATTAACCTGTTAGTAATAGGCGGCTTCTATCACCAAAATCTGTCATATATGGCAGGCATGTTGGTGACGAATTTTGTTGCATTGGCTTATCAAATTCACTGGATCTTGCCCTACACGCCGATTGTGCAACCCATGGTTCCTATGAATGATTCTGCGGATCCGAAGCGCAGTATTAAAATTATCAATTCAAATGTATTGATGATAAATCACGATGCCCCCAAGCTTCTCAAGCTGGTGGACCAGGAAAAGCCACATATTTTAGTCACCCTTGAAACTAATCAGTGGTGGCAAGATGCCTTGTCTCCATTGCATGATGATTATCCCTATCGGGTGAATTTCCCGTTGGAAAACCTTTACGGTATGCATGTGTTCAGTCGCTTGCCCCTGAGTGATATCAAAACCGCTGAGCGAGTAGAAAAAGGCGTGCCCTCAGTACATTGCATTGCGACCCTAGAAAGTGGCGAAAAAATACGTTGCCATTTTGTGCATCCAGCCCCTCCAAGCCCCACAGAAAATGAAGAAGCCACTGAGCGTGACAGAGAGTTACTTGGCCTTGCTAAAGAAATAGCAAGTGCAGACAGCGAAACGGCCTTACCTATTATCGTCAGCGGCGATTTAAACGACGTGGCATGGTCGCCCACTACGCAAGCATTTCTGCGCATAAGTGGCATGTGCGATCCGCGCATTGGTCGTGGCGCTTTTAACACTTTTCATGCGCAGCACGTTTTAGCGCGTTGGCCTTTAGACCATGTATTTCACAGTAAGGACTTTGAGCTGGTGAATTTATCGCGTTTGCCAGAAATAGGCTCTGACCACTTTCCGTTACTGACCGAACTGTGCCTCAAATAAGAACTTCAGCGGCGAGTTAACGTTCGGAAACTTGTTCCTTTTCGAATTGTAAATATTTCAATATTTAGTTACACACCAAATCAGTTTTTTTTAACGCTAACCTTAAAAATACATATAAATCAGTGTTTTAAGGTTTTTTATTGGTGTGGCACGATTAGCGCATTAACTCATTCGACATTCAGATTTGAATACAGTATTGAATACTAAGGAGATTACTATGTTGGGTTGGGCATTAACGTTTTTAATTATCGCAATCTTGGCTGGTGTAATGGGTTTTGGTGGAATAGCCGGAACTGCAGCAGGAATTGCAAAAATCATTTTCTTTGTATTTTTAGTGCTATTGGTACTATCGTTGGTAGCAAATGCTATCCGCGGTAAAGGCCCCAAAGTCTAGATTTACAGCACACAAATTTACTTATAACTAACGACACGGAGATTCATTATGAACTTACTTAAAAAATTTACTCTTTTAGCCATGGTTTTCAGTTCACTTACACTAGTAACTGCTTGTAACGACAACAATGCAGAGAATGCAGGTGAAAAAGTCGACGAAATGATGACTGACACAGGCAATGCAATCGAAGACGCGTGTGAAGATGTAAAAGAAGGCGCAGGCGCTGAAGACAACGATTGTTAATTTACTTGAGTAGATGAACAAATTGATTTAATGGAAAGGGGTGCTTGCACCCCTTTTTTGATGCATATACTAATATAACGACCTCACCAGACGTTGCACCTAAATGTGAAGCTGAATAGGCGAAAGCGCGACAGAGGTTGTCAAACCATAGGCTAATAGAGCCTAGGAGTGTGCAAAATGTTGATGCAAATCACTATCGTGTTTTTAATTATCGCAGTCGGTGCCATTGTTGCCTTGTCGGGTGCAATGAGCGGCGGCTTTCTTACTACTTTTTTTATCGCATTTGGGCTTTTTGTGGTCGTAGCCCTAGGCGCAGCAATGGTGGCAGCAAAAAAGAAAAATACAAACAATCAGTAACCGCTGGGGCGGGTAAATGGCCGGAGCGGGTTAAAAGCTCGGCCGCCGATAATCGCTCCAGCGTATCAAAAGCCCAGAACGACAAAGACGCAGCTCTGTTTGGCGCTCGGTAACCTCTCATCAAAATAGGTACACATTGGATGTCAGTACATATGAACACACGGATCATCACGCTATGGGAAACCATCCGTACTAGCTTTTGGTTCGTGCCATCAATTATGGCGCTTATTGCCATTGGGTTGTCGCAAGCTGGCCTCGCTTTTGACCGTTTCGGCGCTGACAGTGAGTTAGAGATACTCGCCGATTTCTATCAGACCACCCCTGAATCAGCCCGCGCTTTGTTAACGACCATTGCTACCGCCATGATAACGGTAACCAGCATTGCCTTTTCGATTACTGTTGTGGCATTGACTTTAGCCTCTTCGCAATTCGGCCCTCGGCTTATTCGAAACTTTATGATGGATACAGGCACCCAATGTGTATTGGGCTTTTTCTTGTCTACGTTCATTTATTGCCTACTGATTATCCAGGCCACCAAGTCTTTTGAGCAACAAGAATTCGTACCTGGCATCAGCATTCTGACCTCTGTGATACTGGCAATCGTCGGGGTAGGGGTATTGATTTATTTCATTCATCATGTGGCAAGGGCAATTCAAGCTGACAACGTTATTGATAACGTTTATCGTGAGCTTAACGACATCATTGAACGTTTATTCCCGAAAATTGAAGAGCAAGATGAGGTTGATACAACTGCAGAACAGGGCGTCAACACACCTCCAGATTTCACCCAAATTTACCTTAATAGCCAAGATATCGAATCAGCGAGCAGCGGATACGTGCAAACTCTCGACATGGGCCAGCTGCGTGCCTTAAGCGAAAATAGTGATATGGCGCTGAGCGTACAATACATGCCAGGGGATTTTGTGGTGCGGGGCTCTGTGCTCGTCACCGCCTATTTCAATGGTGCAACCCTGCCATGTGAGTCACAAAAAATTGCCGAGCTGGTGCGCCTAGGCTCTCATCGGACACCCGTGCAAGATGTAGAGTTTGCTATTCGACAATTAGTTGAAATTGCAGTAAGAGCATTATCTCCCGGTATTAACGACCCGTACTCAGCTGTTACCGTGGTAGACAAGCTTAGCGCAGTGCTGTGCACCTTGACTGATAAACCGTTTCCCCCTTCGACATATGAGGATGTCCAAGGAATTATTCGGCTTCAATGTAAGCCGGTTGCTTTCACAGGACTAGGTGAGGCGGCATTTAATCAGATCCGCCAATATTCCAAAGGTAGCTTAGCGGTCACTATTCGGTTATTGGAAGGGCTAAGCAGTATTTTGCGTTTTAGTCGCAGCCCAGAGCATAAACAGTTCGTTCGTCAACAGGCTGCTATGATCGAACAAATTCAAAGCAGTTCAAAGCTAGGAGAGCGCGATTGGCAGGATATAAAGCGCCGCTTAGATGACATTAAGCGCAATCTAGACAGTGACAACAACTAATTGAGCGTGACATTAATTAGCAGAGCATTATGAGGGGTAGGTAGTCAGTAATGGCTGCAAATAGCGTTGAAAATATTTCATGTTAATTTGCTTCGTCTCACATTACTCATTATTTATTCTATACATATCAACTGGTTACTTTGTGGCATGGTATTCGAATAGATTAGTCCACATGCTCACTGCGTTTACTTGCAATAAGTTAACGCCATCAACAGAAGGACTCATTTATGCACTCTTTAACACTACCTACGCCGGGGTTCGGTACATACCGCTTAAAAGGTGATGACGCCAAACTGGCGGTAGAGAACGCGCTTGATGTGGGTTACCGTCACATTGATACCGCACAAGCTTATGAAAATGAAGCAGAAGTCGGCGATGCCATTTCCGCCTCTAAGATCCCTAGAGGTGAGCTTTTCGTCACCACTAAGGTGTGGTTTGATAACCTCAGTGCCGACAAATTCATCACCAGCGTGCAAAACAGCCTGACTCAGCTCAATACGGACTATGTGGATCTGCTACTTATTCACTGGCCGTCACCCGACAACAAGGTGCCTATGGAAGAATATCTGCACGAGCTAAAGGCCTGTAAAGAGCGAGGTTTAACTGAACATATTGGCGTATCTAACTTTACCCAAAGCCAGCTCGATCAGGCGCTGTCTATTTTAGGTAAAGATCATATTCTGACTAACCAAATAGAAGTGCACCCTCATTTTCAAAATAAAGAACTAGTGGCTTACTGCCAACGTAACAATATTCAGGTTACAGCTTATATGCCCTTAGGAGTGGGTAAAGTGATGGAAAACGATGTGTTAAATGATATCGCCAGTGCCCACGATACAACACCATCCGCAGTTACCTTAGCGTGGTTAAGTCATAAGAAAATCGTGGCGATCCCTTCATCTACAAATGTGAACCACATGCGTGACAACCTCACTGCCAAGCAGATGATGTTAACCGCCGAAGAGATCGAGAAAATCGATGCGATTGAACCGCAAGAACGCATTGTTGACCCTGATTTCGCACCGGACTGGTAAGAGAAAACAATATGCAAGTACCGTTAATCCTAATTACAGCCTAGGGCTATTGAAGCGGTAGTTCAATTGCACCAGCGCCTCTGCCTCTTGTGAGTCAGAGGCGTTTTTATGTGTGTAGCGGTTGTACTTTTATCATTTGAGCGCAAACCAAGACAGCACTTACACGCATTATAAATCGCAATATTATTGAAGAACTATTTACAACTCTCTGGTAAGAATTTTCACGAGTGAATCAGATGAAATCTATCTTTATTAACACAAAACCCTTATTTATCAACATTTTATTTGATTGGCATTGAACTAGCATTAACCACTGTGAATCTTAAAAAGGAGATATTTATGAAAAATTCAATCATTTCAGTATTAGTAGCCGCAACACTTGGTACAGCTTCTCTAGCTGCGAATGCAGAGAATACTTGGAAGGATACAGCGAGCGATGCCTGGATAGACGGCAAAGCAGAAACAACATTAATGCTTAACGGCAACCTCGACTCGTTTGACATCAACACCGATGTCAAAAACGGCAAAGTCACCCTAACCGGTAAGGTTGACCGTGAAGTAGATAAAGCTTTAGCAACCGAGCTTGTGATGTCGCTTGATGGCGTCAAAGACGTAGATAACCAATTAACGGTTATCGAAGAGCTAGATGAAGAACAAGACGGCGAAGTTATGCAGACCCTTAACGATGCAAAAATTGAAACGGTTGTGAAGACCCGCTTAATGTTTGAATCAGAAGTCAGTGGCATGGACATCGAAGTCGAATCAAAAATGGGTGAAGTTACCCTTTCAGGCATGGTAGAAAGCGACGCTGAGCGTCAATTGGCGATTAAAATCGCTGAAAATACCAACGACGTGAAAACCGTTGTTGATATGCTTAAAACAGCTGAACAAGGCGGTAACGCATAATATTTGCGCCACGCAAGCTAGTTGAAAACACCTGCTACGGCGGGTGTTTTTGTTTGTACCCTATGATGGCATGGAGCTATTTGCACCCGAGATCTGCTTTGCCCTTTTCGTTGGCGTTTATTCGTACCATCCTCTAGCAGTTGTTTTGCCATTGTCGAATAAATACTTTGCAAAAGTCATCAACATCGCAATACAACTCAACTAAATTCCTCATGCCTGTTACTTGTTTAAATCAGATGTTTTTTGGTCGAAAGATAGATCGTATCTTTGTTTGGATAAGAAAAAACAGATCGGCATATTTTGTATTGTACGATATGAATTTTATGAACTTAAGGGAGTTAATCTCCTTGTTCGTATAATGTTAAACGATGCGTTGAACTCTATGAGCACTCACTTTAAAGCCACCAGGGGCAAGGAGTTTGTTGAGTACTGATAGGCGGGGATCGGTGTTGCCTTTTTCTACATCTCGTAGGGTTTTGTCAGATATTTTTATAAATTTAGCGTATTGAGTTTGGGTCATGCCGTATAGGTTGGTGCGGATCTGCTTTATCGCTTCTCCAAGTGAAATGACATTATTTGCTAAGTTTTCTTCGATTTTAGCTAAGGCTTCTTTGCGTTGCTCAGCGGTTAAATTAGCCATGGTAGACTCCCATTTCAGCTAGTTTGGTTTTTATATTGTGAAAGCCAATTGCTGGAAAGTTTAATATTTCCTCAGGGCAATTTAATTGCTCAAGTAATTCTGGTAACTCGATTAGTTTTAGGGCTAGTTGTTTCAAATAGTCAATTAATACTGCAGGTTGGCAAAAATCCCCTAACTCGTTGGCTACTTGCTCAAAGTTAACTTGTCCACCATTTTCGCAGTTTCGTTTCCATTTAAATAAGCGAGTTATCATTTCTAGATCGGCCTTCATTGGCGCAAAGTCGTAAATTGGAGCAAAGCGAATATCGCCATCAAATTTCAAGAACGAAATATTACGACCATGGTTGTCTGAATTACCAAATACTAAATTTAAAAAGTCTCTTACTACGTATTGCTTAGCAAATTCAGCAGCACTCATTTGAGTGGTATCTTGTATACGATCCCACACCTCTCTCATGACGGTAAAATGATCATGATGGCTACCAGGAACAGCATTGATGATGGAGTAAATGCTTTCTAAACCAATACGAGTTGCTATGCCATTTTCGCTGCGAACATCAAATCTAGGTAGCCATAAACTTACTTGGCCTTGGTGCTCCAAAATTTTCATTTTTGCAACGTCGATAGTTTCAATGTTTGTGCCTTTAAGTATATGGGTTAAGGCTTGGTAGTAGATGCCCTCAGTTTTTAAAATGCTGTTGTCTCTGGCTGTACGAGTATTTCTGGCAAATTTTGTTAAGTAGGGCACTGCTCTCAGTGGCTTACCTGCAAAGTCGGCATCGATGTAGACTTGATCTTCTTCAAGCATTAATAACAATTTAGGTGCTACTCCACCCGCTCCTGTGGCGCCACCAACAGCCGCTCCATGTTCATTGGCGTATTCTAAAAAGTTATGCTGAAGCTGAATGACATCATTGATAGAAAAGCGGATTTTCGTGTCGTCATTACTTGAAAGTACTGATTCTTTAATGCGCAAGTTGCCTACCGGAGACATGCAGGCATTGGTTAATAAAGCATAGTTTTGCTCAAAGTCACCTGAGCGGCTTACATTGAGGTACTGTAACCACCAATCTCTTGATTTACCCACGGGTAATATATCGTCTAATAAGGCCGGCCAGTTTGGATAATCAGTAGGGATAATGCTAATAGGGGCATTCACCGTGCACGCCCAGCAGTCTTTAACCTCATAACTAGCTACAGCTGCAATATATTCTGAGTAGTAACTGAGCGCTGCCGTGGCACTTAGTTTATTACCTGCGAAGCTAAGTGTGGCTGCATCCCACCACTTGCCCTGGTTAAATAATTGAAGTGTGACATTTTGCATGTAGTAGCCAGCAGTTTGTTACCGTTAATACTTTAATAATAACAGCTAAACGGTAGAGTTCTACTGTTTATGCTCGGTTTCTTATGAATAAACGGTAGTAAACTTTTGTTTCATAACGATTTCACCTACGTGTGTCTGTGAGTTTGTAAGAAGAGTACGAAAGTATTCCATATCTACTCAGCTTGAATAATGTGCGTGAAACGTTCGATAGGTGAAAGCGGTAATCTATTACCGTAAAAAAGCACAATACTCATATTTAAACGGTAGGGTGCTACCGTTTGTACATCGAGTAATCCTTATTATCTTTAGATAATAAGTCGCTAAAATGTATCGTCATTCCCGTAGTTGTGTCTTTTTGTGGTAATTAATTTAACCTATGCAATGGGTTTTATCTTATGCTAAAACACCTCCTCTAACGAGAGAGGGAACTTCAAATATTTATACCTGTATTTCTAAAACTGTGTCCTTCTCTTGTCGCCACTCTCAAAACATAAGGACATGCTTTGAAAACATTAGCGCTGCTGCTTCCTTTTTTATCTTTAAATTGCTTCGCAGAGGAAGAAAACCACGATAAAGGTTTTTCAATTGGCTTAGGTTTAGGTTCGATGTACACCGGCATCGGGGGAAACCTGTCGTTAATGTCTGAATATGATTTGAAGTATGTTTCTATCGGTTGTGTTGAATACAGTTCTCGTTTTGGCTCAACTTGCGGGTTTGGAGCGGGTTGGACTAAAACAGACTTATTCGACTTCGATTCTAATAAGCATGGTTTTGGCGTTTATATAAGTTTGGTGGGTCATGAGTCTTATGTGGGTTACACGTCGACGACCGAAGGGGTAAAGGCGTATTTTCATGACGATGACATCTATGGTGCTGGTATCAGCTATACCTACTTCATGAATGGTATAAACCAAAGTGGGACAACTTTCGGTGCTTCAATTCACGCTACTAATGCAAGCGTTGAATCAAAATATGGCGGCTTCCTTCAAGTTGGTTACCAGTTTTAATAGGAGTGCGTGAGTATGGCAGTAAGAGTCGCGCAACAAATGTAAAATACGCAAGTTCAAAATTAAGGTGTAACAGCGGGATCAGATACATCGAAACTAATTTTTGTGACAGAAACCCTCGGCTAATAGAGGCATTTTTCATACAAGGTAGTTTATGCAAATAAAAAAATTATTCATCCTAGCGATATCCTTTACATTAGGGAGTTGCTCAACGCTTCCCTTCAAACAACAAGTTGCAGAAGAAGCGATATTTTATGGCCTTGGGATTGACCCTGGTCATAGCAAAGGGCAGTGTAATCTTATTCGAAGTCGATGTGACAAAGTCGGCTATTCACAGTGGGAAAATAACGATGGAGAGACCCATTGCTCCTGCAAAGAAAACTAAAAATAATGCCAAAACCGAGCGAAAAGCAAGTGGCCTACATGATGCTTTCGTTTGTTTTACCTTTAATGAACTTTAGAGGATTAACCGTGAAATACATATTATTAATCAGCCTTTTGGCAGCTGTGCTTACGGGTTGCAGTGTTACGGGTGATTCGAAAGATATCGCTGATTGCTGGGACGTTGCTGATAAACGAGGTGTCGATAAAGGTAGAGCCTTAGATTCAACCTATAATTCCTGTGTTGACTCCAGAGCAAAGGTTCGCCATGAGAAAGATCGCAGCGATACAGCAGCGATTTGGTTAGATTTTCTGTTTGGTTCTTCGAAAGACTGAGTTCGCTAACAGAATCAATAAATTGGGCAGAGTAGGTTCAAAGCTCACTCTAGCCCTACTTTTTCTCTTTCCTCTTCTCTTATTCGTGCAACCAACCCTGCAATATTGAAAGCTTCCAGTTATCCCTCCCTGTAACGCTCCAGCCAGCCAGATATCACTATTTGGCGTTTTGAACGCGCGCTATTTGCTCATCTGCAAACGGCAGATGCTCGGTTTTTATCCAGACCCGTGCGCCGGTTCTACCGGCTTTAGCTTTAAATTGACTGCCTACGGGCAGGCGCAGCCAGCTGTGCTTTTCTAGGTTGTCGTTACCTTCACTCATATCGCCCGCAAGCACTAGGGCCTCAAGGCCTTTGCTGGCTTCAAGTTCAAGCACGCTGTCGGGCGCTAATTCATACACGCTGACTGCTTCGTACTCATCACGATAGAGTACTTTGCTTACTACGCCTGTCGCGGGCGCGGTGAATTCAGATGATGGTGTGATGTCATCTGCTCTGGCAGATATGTTCACTTGTAATCTGTCATCAGGGTTGAATTGCCATAACTTGACGAAAATTACACAGCCTTCATCAGAGCCAGGTTTATGTGACGATTGAGGCGGGTTGCGAACATAGGAGCCTGCAGGAAAGTCACCATGCTGATCTTGAAACACGCCCTCAAGAACGATGAATTCTTCGCCGCCGGTATGCACATGAGGCGAAAATTCACTGCCTGGTGCATAGCGCACTATGGTGGTTGCCCGGGCGACTTCATTGCCGACGCGGTCTAGCGGTCTACGGTCAACCCCTGGCATCGGTGAAGCTAGCCAAGGTTGCTGTTGGCTGTGAACAACCACACGCTGGCTAAAATCAGCATTAATATTCATATTTAGGCTCCTATTCTTGCATCAATCATATAGTTGTTAGCGTATTAAGCCGCGATACTCGGGCGCTTAGCTACTCGGTCGTGCCATGCTTGTAGGTGCGCTAAGTTAGTAGGAATACCGACATTACAAAAACCACCGAATACTAAGCCACACCACAGGGTAATGTCGGCCACAGTAAATGCCTCACCCGCTACATAGCTTTGTTCGGCCAATACACTGTCAAAATAAGCTAAACCTGCTATTGCACGTGCATGTTGTTTTTGACCCCAATCACTATTTTGATACGTCTCTAACTCAGGGCCTAAACCGTCGGTTGCATGATGAAAGTAAGTGGCGATAGCGTCAAGCACTTGGGTTTCAGCGCGACGCTGCATCATGCTGATTACTGCACGCTCTTTGGCGGTTTCACCTGTCAATGAAGGGCCAGCAAAATGGTGATCAATGTATTCGGTGATCGCTGGGGATTCAGAGATATAAGTGCCGTCGTCTAGTTCAAGCACGGGCACGCCGGCAAAGGGGTTTTTACGTAAAAAGGCTGCATTTCTGTGCTCAGCATTCATTAAGTCTACTGGTTTAAAAGTAGCGCTATCAAGGGCGTTTTTCTCGGCTAATGCGATACGTACGCGAAGCGGGTTAGGGAAGTTTTCAACGTCATATATGATCATGGCTATCTCTTTGTTATTTATTACAGTTTGTTAAAGGCTTAATCACTTTGGGTGCTCTCGGGCTACTGAGACTGATGCTACTCATATTAGTTATATGAATTACATTAATCTACCTACTGATAGGTAGTTATAGTGATCGAACCGATACCTGTCAACTACTTTAGGTTTATCTTGTTCTACAAAAAAACACGATACGCTCTAAGTTTAGAGTTTTTATCTATTTAATTCAGTTGTTTACAATGCCGTTGCGGGGATTACTGACGTGTTCCTTTTTTAGATAGTATAAGCGGGCTAACCTCAAGAACCAGATTAGCGAAGTACATATTAATCTGGTTATTTGCACAAATAACGGTGTTTAACCGATTATAGGGAGCCACCAGCTCAATTAGTCTTTAGCGACTTGTACCTATGTATCTACTGATAGATAATGTGAAAAATAGGAGCACTTATGAGCAAGAAACAACTTTTACTCAAGGCCGCTGAAGCCAAAGTAAGAACCGGTGGTTACAACAACTTTAGCTTTCGCGAATTGGCCGACGAAATCGGCATTAAAAGCTCAAGTGTGCATTATCACTTCCCTACAAAAGCGGACTTAGGCGCTGAATTGGCGCGTCAATATACAGACAATTTCTTGACCAATTTAGGGGCGCCAGAAGCGCTTATTGCTGAGGGTAAAAAACCTATTGAGGTGTATTTACAACAATTTCAGTGTGCCCTAACTGAAGACAAAAAAATGTGCCTTTGTGGCTTGCTAGGTGCTGAAACCGACGCTTTACCCGAGAAGGTAAAAGCGCAAACGCAGCGATTCTTTGAGCAAAATATTAACTGGTTAACCCAAGCTTATCAGCAAGTCGATGGCATTAGCGAGCAAGCAGCTAATGGCCAAGCTATTGCGACCCTATCTTTGCTTGAGGGGGCGATGCTAGTGAGTAAAGCAATGAACGACACCGCGATTTTTGCCACGGCGAGTGCAGGGTTATTAATCAAACGATAATGATGACATTCGCTGTGTAGCAATAAAATCATCATTGACACCTTCGCTAGCAGGAGAGTCGGTCGCAAACATAAATTCAAATCCGTTAACATCACCGAGCTAGCAATTCAATTAACTCTGTCGTTATTCCTTACACCCAATATTATTGTTGTTTTCGATAAAGTATTTTGTAATTGATGATATTTTTGCAAGTAAAATAAAGGAGCATAATCCGCCGTAAATTCATTGCTTAAAGCGTTTTTGCTTACAGAGCATCCTCAGAATCACTACGGAGTTACATTATGCCACTTGCTTTATGGGCCTTAACACTAAGTGCCTTCGCTATTGGTACCACCGAATTTGTTATTGTCGGGCTGGTACCTACTATCGCTCAAGACCTGAGCGTATCACTACCTTCTGCTGGCTTATTAGTTAGTTTGTACGCCTTAGGTGTTGCCATTGGTGCACCAGTGCTAACCGCTTTAACCGGTCGCTGGAATCGCAAAGTCGTATTGCTTGCGCTTATGTCCCTGTTTATTGGGGGCAATATACTGGCGTGGTTAGCACCTAGCTATGAGTCTCTGATTGCCGCGCGTATTCTAACGGGGTTAGCCCACGGAGTATTCTTTTCGATAGGTTCAACTATTGCGACTAGCCTGGTCAGCAAAGACAAAGAAGCCAGCGCGATCGCTATTATGTTCACGGGTTTGACCGTTGCTTTAGTGACAGGAGTGCCATTAGGTACTTGGATCGGGCAAATGTTCGGATGGCGTGCAACGTTTTTAATTGTCGCTTTACTCGGATTAGTTGCACTGATAGGTAGCGCAATACTGTTGCCAAATAAGCTGAAAAAATCTGCTCCAGCCACAATTGCTCAGCAATTGAAAGTACTGACTCAGCCACGATTACTCTTGGTGTACGCTATGACAGCAGTGGGTTATGGCGGCACATTTGTCGCCTTTACCTACCTTGCACCTATGCTGCAACAAGTGTCAGGCTTTTCGGCTAGTGCCATAAGCTTAATACTCTTGGTATACGGGGTGTCAGTGGCATTTGGCAATATCTGGGGGGGGAAGCTTGCAGATAAACACGGCCCAGTGAAAGCCTTGCAGTTTATTTTCGCAGCGCTGGCAGTGGTGCTGTTTATTTTTACCTTTACCGCAGGCAACCCAATTACTGCCGTACTAACCGTATTGGTCTGGGGAGCGTTCGCATTTGGTAACGTGCCAGGCTTGCAGGTTTACGTGGTGCAACTGGCCGAAAAGCACTCACCAAACGCGGTAGATGTAGCTTCAGGGCTAAACATTGCAGCGTTTAATGTGGGTATTGCTATAGGCTCGATTATCGGTGGTAGCGTGGTAGAAAACATGCAACTTACTGATACCCCTTGGATAGGTGGGTTGATCGTTGTGTTTGCATGGCTACTAACGTCGTGGTCGGGCTCGCTTGATAAGAAGCAACCTCCAGCGACTCAAGCGCAAGCAATGTAAAATAAATAGCAGTCGTACAAAAGCCGGAGTTCGCTCCGGCTTTTGTGTTGCGAAACTCACAACGGAGCCCCTAGCGGTTTCTATGTTAAATAACGCTGATCCCGCCACCGAATGCTCGGTAAATATCCACTAATCGATTAAAACTTTGTTGCTCGAGTAAGGCAAGTTGATCTCGGCTTTGCAGGGCATCACGTTGGGCTTCTAATAATTCAAGAAACTCACCGCTGCCTGCCTCGAAACGTTGGCGTGCTAATGTCATCGCTCTTTCACTAGCTTGCCATTGGTGTTCAGTGCTTTGCTGTTGCTGGCGGCTAAAGTTATAGCTTTGCAGTGAAAATTGCATGTCAGCAAGGGCATCAAACACTTGTTGTTCAAACTGTGCTAAGGCGATCTCAGAGCTGGCCTTGGCTTGACCAATACGCGCCTTAACCGAAGCTAAATCAGCTGCTTGCCAACTGATTGTAGGGGCGACACTCCAACTTTTTGTATTACCACCGAGTGTTAATCCTGGGCCAGACAAAAAGCCTAGGAAACCACTGACCGATACATTCGGGTACAAATCAGCGGTGGCTACACCAATGCGCGCAGTGCTGGCCGCTAATGCACGCTCTGAGCTTGCCACATCAGCTCGATAGCGTAAGTAGTTTTCCCCAGGTATGAGTGCCACAGGTTGCGTTAACTGAGGCAAATCTGGCTCAGCGTTAAGGGAGAGCTCGCCAGGCTTTTTGGCCAATAGCGCTGAGAGCGTAGCATCGGCACGAGCCAGCAAGGTACGCATTTGCGGTACTGTGGCTTCAACCTCGAAAACTTGGGCATCAATACGCGCCATTTCTAACTCAGAGGCAAACCCAGCTTGGTAACGTGCTTTTACAATCGTGTGGGTTTGGCGTAAGTTCGCTAAGTTTTGCTCGGCTACTCTCAGGCGGAACTGGGCACCGCGATAGTCACCATAGCTAGAGGCTACCTGGCTGATAATTTGTAGTTGAGCGTCATGCCACAAAATATCGGCTTGCTCAGCTTCAGCCAGCGATGCCTCAATGGCTCGGCGTACCTTGCCGAACAAGTCCACATCCCAGGTTAAGTTGGCACCTGTGTTGTAACCTCGGGCAATCGTGTCATCGTCAGCCTTAAGCACAGTCTGATTTTTCGATGCTGAATAACCCGCATTTAGCGTACCCTTTGGCAGCAAGTCATTTTGACTGTCACGAAAGATGGAGTAAGCCCGTAGAACGTTAGCTTGAGCTTGAAACAAGGTACGGTTTTCTTTAAGCGCTTCATCAATTAAATGATTTAGGTCTTCGTCACCGAAGGCTTGCCACCAGTTAGTTAGCTTTTCCGCTTTCTCGTATGTGCTGGCTAGTTCGACATTATTCGCTTTAGTAGGGGCCTGATAATCAGGACCCACAGCACAGGCACTAAGGGTAGCTATAAATGCTGCGAGTGTGCCGATTTTCAAGATATTACCCATGGTCAGCCTCCTGTTGGGCAGTGTTTACTAGAGTTGTGTCGTTGGATTGGCGTTCGCCGCGTTTAGCGAGCACGTAGTAAAATAATGGGGTGAGTAGTAGGCCAAATACGGTGACACCTATCATCCCTGAGAACACTGCAATGCCCATGGCTTGGCGCATCTCAGCACCAGCGCCACTTGAGAACACCATAGGCACCACACCCATGATGAACGCAATAGAGGTCATTAGTATCGGGCGTAGTCGCAAGCGACCGGCTTCAAGGATCGCCTCATAAGCGGTTCTGCCTTCGTCTTGCAATTCTTTGGCGAACTCGACAATTAAAATGGCATTCTTGGTTGCCAGCCCCACCAGCACAATAAAGCCAATTTGGGTGAATATGTTGTTGTCACCCCCGGCGATAAGCACGCCGCTCAATGCTGATAGTAGCGTCATTGGGATGATCAAAATGATTGCCAAAGGTAGGCTCAAACTTTCATATTGTGCGGCTAACACCATGAACACCAACAAGATAATTAACGGGAAGATGTACATACCCGCATTGCCTGCCAGTATTTGTTGATAGGTCAACTCGGTCCACTCGTAAGTCATGCCATTAGGCAGCGTTTCCGCTAATATTCTCTCAATCGCAGCCTGTGCTTCACCCGAACTATAGCCAGGTGCAGCGCCACCATTAATCTCAGCCGTGGTAAAACCGTTGTAATGCATTACGCGGTCCGGGCCTGCAGTGTTATTCACGTTAATGAATGAGCCAATTGGCACCATATCACCATTGTTGTTACGCACTTTTAGCTGAGCAATCTGCTCAGGGGTTTGTCTGAATTGCTCATCCGCTTGTACATTGACTTGATACGTGCGGCCAAACTGGTTGAAGTCATTGGCGTATACTGAGCCCATATATCCTTGCAAGGTACTGAACAGCTCATCTAGCGAAACAGATTGTTGCTTGGCCTTGGTGCGGTCAATATCTACATCTAGCTGTGGCACATTGATTTGGTAACTTGAGAACACACCCGCTAACTCAGGTGTCGCCCATGCTTTTTGCATCACCTGCATAGTAATTTTATATAGCTCATCGTAACCGTAATTTGCCCGGTCTTGGATTTGCAGTCTAAATCCCCCTATAGTGCCCAAACCTTGTACAGGCGGTGGCGGGAAAATAGCGATGTACGCATCCTCAATCGCCGCAAATTTTTGGTTAAGCTCAGCAGCAATAGCGCCCGCTGAAAGTGAGGGGTCTTTACGGTCTGCGAAGTCATCAAGAGGGGTAAATACAATGCCGCTGTTCGTGCTATTGGTAAAACCGTTAATACTCAAACCAGGGAAAGCCACGGAATGGGCAACGCCGGGTTGCTCAAGGGCAATACGCGACATCTCTTTGATCACTTCTTCAGTGCGATCAAGCGAAGCGGCATCAGGCAATTGGGCAAATGCCACCAAATATTGCTTGTCTTGACCAGGCACATACCCTGTTGGCGTGGTGGTGAACTGCAACCCAGTTACACCTACCAAGGCAACGTAAATCACACCGACGAGCAAGCCAAAGCGCAGTACTTTTTTGACCACCCAGCCGTAACCGTCTGATAAACGCGCAAAGAAGCGGTTAAACGGGTTAAACAACCAACCGCCTAGGAGTTTGTCCATTCCACGGGTGAGGGCGTCTTTCTTGCTATCGTGGCCTTTAAGTAGCAAAGCTGACAAGGCAGGGCTTAGGGTGAGCGAGTTGATCGCCGAGATAAAGGTCGAAATTGTGATAGTCAGCGCGAATTGCTTGTAAAACTGACCAGTCAAACCAGACATGAACGCCGTTGGAATAAACACTGCTGCCAATACCAAAGTGGTGGCAACGATGGGGCCTGTTACTTCTTTCATCGCTTTTTGTGTTGCAGCAACTGGCGATAAACCATCTGCGATATTTCGTTCGACGTTTTCTACCACCACTATGGCGTCATCCACAACTATGCCAATGGCGAGTACCAAGCCAAATAGCGATAAAGCGTTAAGTGAGAAGCCCAGTAAGTGCATGAATGCGAAGGTGCCCACTAACGATACGGGGACCGCTACTAAAGGAATGATTGAGGCACGCCACGTTTGCAAAAATAGCACGACAACCAATACAACGAGCAGCACTGCTTCAAGTAGTGTTTTCATCACAGCTTCAATCGAGCCGCGAACAAATACCGTTGGGTCGTAAACAATGTCGTAACTCAAGCCTTCTGGAAAGGTTTTTGATAGCTCGGCCATTTTATTACGTACGTCATCAGAAATTTGAATAGCGTTAGAACCCGATGCTTGAAACACAGGCATGGCGACGGCATCTTGATTGTCCAGCATCGAGCGCAGCGCATAAGTTGATGCACCTAGCTCCACACGCGCTACATCTTTTAGGCGACTAATTTGCCCCTGTTCGCCTACTTTGATGATGATGTCTTCAAATTCTTGCACGTCGGTCAATCGACCTTTGACATTAATAAGCAGTTGAAAGTCGCTATCGCCACTGGGCTGAGCGCCTAAACTACCGGCAGCAGCCTGCTGATTTTGCTCGCGTATAGCGGCAATAATATTAGCGGGAGATAAACTAAGTGCCGCGACCTTGTTCGGATCTAACCATACCCGCATGCTGTAATCGCCAGCGCCAAATATGCGAACTTGCCCGACACCTTCAATCCTTGCTAATTCGTCTTTGACGTTGAGCACCGCATAGTTTGACAAGTAAAGCATGTCGTATCGTTCATCAGGTGAGGTTAAATGCACCACCATGGTTAAGTCAGGCGATGACTTTTCGGTGACTATCCCCAAACGTTGTACCTCTTCAGGTAAACGGGGCTTGGCTCGCTCTACTCGGCTTTGTACTTGGGTTTGGGCTAAATCCACATCACTGCCTATCGCGAACGTGATAGTGAGGGTCATACGACCATCCGATGTGGCCTGAGAAGACATGTACAACATGTTTTCTACACCATTTATTTCTTGTTCAAGTGGTGAAGCAACGGTTTCAGCAATCACCTTGGGGTTGGCTCCCGGGTAATTAGCGGTAACCACCACTGTAGGAGGAACAACTTCTGGATACTCTGTTATGGGCAGTAGCCATACTGATATGGCTCCTACGATAAAGAAAATCAGCGAGATAACCCCCGCAAATATTGGGCGGCGTATAAAAAACTGCGAAAACATGGTTGGCCCCTTAGCCGCGTTCTGCGAATGATTCGTTGGCTTGTGCCGTCAATGCATTGCTAGTTTGGTCGAGTGATTTTTGTTGTTGACGAAGTGCAGTCAGGGCTTCTTGAGTTGTCATATCAACGACATTCGGTTGAACTTGCATGTTCGGACGCACGCGCTGTAAGCCATTAACAACTATAGTGTCATCAGGGGATAAACCATCAGTCACTATGCGTAAACCGTTGATTTTCTCGCCTAAAACGACGTTACGGTATTCCAATCGGTTGTCTTGGTTGACGACCAGCACAAACTTTCTGTTGAGATCAGTACCGATGGCTTTTTCATCAATCAAAATACCTTGATATGAGTTACTGCCAATCAGTTTTACCCGAGCAAATAATCCAGGCAGTAAGGTATGTGCATCATTGGCGAAAGTCGCGCGAATACGAATAGTGCCGGTCTGCTGATTGACTGCGTTATCAACAAAATCGATATTGCCGGTATGAGAGAAATTCGCGTCGTTGGCTAGTGCCATATAAACAGGGTTACCTGTTGTGTCGCGCGTATCAGAGCGTTGGCCTGATTCTGCCAATTGGGCGTACTTTAAGTAAGTTTGCTCGTCTACATCAAAGTAGGCGTACATTTTATCCATCGACACTAAGCTCGTAAGCTGACTTTGCCCAGCATTGACGAAGTTACCTTCGGTGATAAGCGCATATGATACGCGCCCAGCAATTGGCGCAGTGACTTGGGTGTAAGACAAGTCTAATTCGGCGCGCTCTAGTGCAGCTGATACCGAGGCAACTGTAGCGGTAGTTTGTTGTTTGCGCGCTAATCGACCGTCCAAAATTTCAATGGAAACAGCGCGTTGTTCGCTAAGTGTTTTGGCGCGTTCGAAATCATTTTGCGCCTGAACAGATGCACTTTTTGCACTTTGTAATTCTGCTTTGAGGCGATCAACTTCTGCTTTAAATGGGCGTGCGTCAATCTGAAATAAAACATCACCCTTGGCAACAACAGCACCTTCATCAAACAACACTTTTTCGATATAACCTGATACACGTGGCATGAGCGTGACGGTTTGTGGTGCCTGTAAGCGGCCGGTGAATTCGTCCCACTCGGTTATGCGCTCATTTACCACTTGTGCCACGCTGACTTGAGGTGCAATAAGGGCCGCAGGTTGGTTTGACGTATCTGGATTGCCACAAGCGACCAACACAACGCTGGCGATCCCGCCTAGTACCCAATTTTTGAAGGTGTGTTTTGTACTCATGAGATTTATGTCCTTTGATTTAACCTGATTAAAAATGTTGTTCTTAATAAACGTTGCTATTTATGTACTGGTCGGTAAGAATATAGATGAACAGTATTTAGTCAATCTATTTTTATACCGATCGGTAAGTTATTTTGGTTCTATTTAATATCAGTTTTTTATAGCCGCCACCAACGCGCTGGCATGTACTTGAGAAAAGCAGTGAGATTTGAACTTTGTGCAGACGAGAGTGCCTAACCACACGATACATAATACGCGGGCAAACGAGTTATCTGAATGTCGAAAACTTCAGTAATCTTGCCTGATCCTGCACATTGATTGTGCTACTTGTATTGTACTAAAGAGTATATAACCCCATATAGACAGGGGTTAATTACCTGTTTACTATGTGAGCATATTTACATCAGGAGCTAAATAATGAGTGCTGTTAGTTGTACTGCCGCAGTGGGTAGGCCACGGGCTTTTGACATGCAAACTGCGCTTGAAAAAGCGTTAGACGTATTCTGGACCAAAGGGTACGACGGTGCCTCTTTGTCTGACTTGACCAGTGCAATGGGGATTAATAAACCCAGTTTGTATTCTGCATTTGGCAACAAAGAGCAGCTGTTTTTAAAGGCTATCGAGTTTTATGAAAGTCGCCCGTGTGGTTTTTTCAAACCTGCGTTAGAGCAGCCCACTGCTTATGAGGTCGCTGAATGTATGTTGTTAGGCGCGGCGAAAAGTATGTCAGATACATCTCACCCTCAGGGGTGCGTGATGGTACAAGGCGCTCTATCATGTAGTGAAGCTGCCGCTGGCGTCAAAGAAGTACTTATTGACCGCCGTCAACAGAGTGAATCAGAAGTACGTGACCGTTTCGAACTTGCAAAAAACCAAGGTGACTTATCAAAGGATGAAGATTCAGAAGCATTGGCTCGTTATTTATGTACTGTGATCAATGGTATTGCTATTCAAGCCAGCAGCGGGGCAACTGAAAAGCAATTAGTGGATGTGGCCCACATGGCGTTAAAGAGTTTCCCCCGTAATTCGTAGCTCACACTCTTCATTCGTATCTATATGCCTATTCCATACCTTTGAATAGGCAATACTCCTCTTGTTACCACTTCAAATTTTAGTGCCTCTTGGGTCAATCTTAGTCAATATGACTGATGTACTTAAAATCGATTAATATCGGATATATTGCAGCTAACGTCGGCTAAAAATCAGGTAAGCGAACAATGTAGTTATTGCCAGTTTTCAACGGTTGGTTTATCTCAATTTTAGGCTGCCTTTTCATCATATAAATTATGTTAATTTATAGAGAAACAGAGGGCTGCAAAGATGTTAATTACTTTGGCTTGTAGGTATAATCAATGTCAGTTCAAGTCGCGAAAAACGAACACGTTTGATTAAGTGTCATAGGCGATATTTCGCTTACAGTTTTATTCAAGCGAAGAAAATGCAGCTAGTATGCAAAGGGGTATAATACCGACGTGTTCGGTGTCCTTTAATACGTTTCTCGTCAAATCAATTTTATACGATTTTTATACGGAAGAAAGTTATGAAGATAGTTTGCGTTGGTGAAATGCTCATCGATTTTGTGTGTACAGATACCAACAAAGGTTTGGTCAACGGCGTTAATTACGTGAAAAAATCCGGTGGGGCACCGGCCAATGTGGCTGCCTGTATTGGTAAGTTAGGAGGCGATGCCGTTTTAGTCGGCTCTGTAGGCAATGACCCCTTCGGTGAGTTTTTAATTAACGAAGTTAAAGGGTACGGCGTAAATACCGATCAAGTGGCTTCATTATCTTCATCGACTACTCTAGCGTTTGTATCATTAGGGGATAACGGCGAGCGTGAATTTGCCTTTAACCGCGGTGCTGATGAACAACTCAGTCTCGATGATTCAACCATTAATGCTTTGTTAGAAGATTCAATCTTGCATCTTGGTTCAGCCACAGCCTTACTGGGCGGTGAGTTAGGGGATAGCTATTTACGCTTGGCTGAGCAAGGGAAGAAAAATGGCAACGTTATTTGTTTCGACCCAAATTACCGCGTGGATTTGTGGCGCGGCCGTGATGCCGAATTTAGAGAAATCTGTAATACCTACTTCGCTTTAGCAGACATGGTTAAAGTCAGTGATGAAGAGCTAGTTTTGTTGTCACAGCAAGACGATATGGCAGCAGGGTGCCAGTATTTTCATGACCTAGGTGTGAAGGTGGTATTAGTGACGCTTGGTCCAGAAGGCTGTTTAATTTCACAAAACGGCCAGCAGTATATTGTGCCGGCGTATGAAATTAACGCGGTTGACACCACAGGCGCAGGTGACTCGTTTATTGGTGCTATCTTGTTCCAAATGGCCAATAGCCAGCCTGGGGACAACTTTTTCCAAGATGAATTTAAAGGGTTTATCGAGTTTGCTGGTAAAGTCAGTGGCTTAGTGTGCGCCAAAATTGGTGCAATGACGGCGCTGCCCACCTTACCTGAAGTTAATGCCATGACGTTCGTGGTTAAAAAGAAGTAATCAATAAACTTTAGCTTCAAGGTATCACACATTAGAAAGGGACCAAATGGTCCCTTTTTTGTACCCACATTCTAGGCTGTGATCTGTGTTTGCGTTGAAGTTTGGTGCTTTGAGTGAAGCTAGCCAAGCCGTGCGCTAATCGATACTTAATAAACGCTCTGCGGTGTATTCGTTGGTGATCAAGGAATTGACCAGTTTTGAGCGCAGCGCGCCTAAAATGGAATACACTTTTTCTTCGCCCGCAGCCAATGCAAATACTAATTTATCAGATCCGACAATAAGCGGAGTACTGGCGACACGCTCGTTTATAGCGCAGTCGAGTAATTTACCGTTTTTATCAAATACCCAGCTGATCATTTCACCCACAGCCCCGCCCGCTTGTAACTCATCTAATTCTTTGGGAGTTACAAAGCCGTCGAGATGTAACGGTGAATTCGCGCCTAAATTACCCACGCCAACAAAGGTTACGTCAGCTTGCTGAGCCAATTGCATGTTTTGCGAGATGTGCGGCATGGCATGTAACTGATTCTTTGCTTTAACGGTTTCAGGTAACACCGGCAGCGGCATGGGGTAATGTTTAGCGTTCACCCGCTCAGCCATGCGAACTACTACATCATAAGGGGAGGCTGAACCGTCTGATGCCATATTACCCAATAGCGCTACAACCTTATGATCAGGACAATTCAAAGGGGCGAGTTCATCAACACACGCACGAAGCACTCGCCCGGTGCCCATAGCCAGTGTTTTTGGCTGTTCAGATTTTAAATGGCGTTCAATCTCGTTCGCGCCTGCCTGAGCTAAGCCCACCGTTGATGAGGGGTCACTAGGGTCGCTAGGCACCACTTCGCATGATTGCAAACCAAAGCGACTGGCAATTTTGTCGGCTAAATCCATACATTTTGCAATGGGGTGATCCAAACGTACCTTTACTAACTTTTCGCTAACAGATAAGGCAACCATGCGCTGGGCTGATTGACGTGATACCCCTAGCTTTTTGGCAATTTCATCTTGGGTATTTCCGGCAACGTAGTACATCCAGCCAGCGCGTGCGGCATCATCTAATCGTCTGTTTTCGGCGTTGGAAAGCTTAACCACGGTTACCTCTCGATTTCATTGTGTTTGTTAATGCAGGGGCGAGTGAATACAGGTCTTGCCATTGGCTAATGGTCGTTACATCGTCAGATAATGGGTCGACGGCTCTGCGCCAAGGCCCCATGTGACTGGCACCGGCAAAACGGATTACCTGCATGTTAGCCGCTTTTGCAGCCTGCACGCCCGCGGGTGAGTCTTCAATAACTAGGCAGTGCTGGGTATCAACGCCCATGTTTTTAGCGGCATGCAAGAATAAATCTGGCGCGGGTTTGCCGTTTTCTACTTGTGAGGCGGTGAAAATATGCGGAGCAAAGTAGCGCTCCAACCCCGTGACTGACATGGCATGTCCTACACGAGTTGGTGAACTGCTCGTGGCAATGCAGCGCGGCACCGCTAGGGCATCGAGCATATCAGTTAACCCTGAGGTAGGTTGCAGCTCAGCAGTGAAGGCAGCGATCAAAGCTTTTTGATATTCGGGGCGAAAAGTAGCAGGCAAGGAGACATCAAAGTCTTGGTATATTTTGGCGGTGACGTGTTCAAAACTATGACCAAGAAAATGGGTTTCAAAGTAGCTATCGGTGATATCAACGCCTAGATTGCTAAGTAAAATCAGTAGCTCGCGTTTACTTAAGCCTTCACTATCAATCAATACGCCATCGCAATCGAAAATAACCAATTGTATGTCAGCTAATTCGGGTAATGCTTGTTTTACGTCCATTATTATTACCACTATCGTTGATTCAATATTAATGCCTGTTTTGCTACTTTTTAGAGCTCCGCTACTTCATGTAGCTTCGCTCATTTTGCAGCAATTGCTCATTAAGTAAATGAATATACGCACAAATATCACTTAATCATTAACTGATTTATTGCTCAAGCATGACTTAATCAGTTCAGCTGCGCTTTTGTTACAACACTTTCATTACCATGCTTTTCATCGATGGGCATAGTCGCAGCTGTTACTGATTTCCCTTGCTTGGCAATGTTATCCCTTGGTCATTGAAGCGCAGTATCTTGCTTTGATCGGCACTAAGTGAAATATCGTCACCATAGCTCAAGGGACAGTCTCCATTAGCTTTAACGGTCAATGTACCTATACCATCGACTTGCACATGCAAGAAGGTTTCTGAACCTAGATGTTCAACCACGCCTACTTTACCTGACCAAATACCTGCATCTGTTGTAATCTGGAAGTGCTCAGGGCGCACGCCTAAACAGGTTGCGCCGTCTTCTTTGGTTTGCTTCAACTCAATAAAATTCATTTTTGGTGAGCCAATAAAGCCCGCCACAAAACGATTCACAGGATGTTGGTAAAGCTCCAATGGCGTGCCGACTTGTTCGATAATTCCTGCATTAAATACCGCAATTCTGTCCGCCATGGTCATGGCTTCAACCTGATCGTGGGTCACGTAAATCATGGTGGTTTTCAGGCTTTTATGCAGCTCTGAAATTTCCAAACGCATATTAACGCGAAGTGATGCATCAAGGTTTGATAAAGGCTCATCAAACAAAAAAGCAGAAGGCTGGCGCACAATAGCGCGGCCAATCGCCACACGTTGGCGCTGACCACCGGAAAGTTGCCCTGGTTTGCGGTCTAGATAGTCGCCTAAATTCAGTATCTTCGCAGCTGAAGCAATTTTCTGCTCAATTTCTGCAGCCGGCACTTTGGCGCGCTTTAAAGGGAACGCGATATTGTTGCGCACCGACATATGCGGGTAGAGCGCATAAGATTGGAACACCATGGCAAGGCCGCGCTTAGCTGGGGGTGTACTTGTGGCGTCTTGGCCGTCAATATCGATATTGCCACTTGTGGTGTCTTCTAAGCCTGCGATCATGCGTAGCAAGGTTGATTTGCCACAACCAGATGGTCCAACGAACACGATAAACTCGCCATCTCTTATTTCTAAATCCAGCGGTTTAATAACATTCACTTCGTCGAAGTTTTTAGTGACCTGCTTTAAAGTAATACTGCCCATGATAATTCTCCTATTTCACCGCGCCGAAGGTTAATCCGCGTACGAGTTGTTTTTGGCTAAACCAACCAAGTATCAATATCGGCGCGATTGCCATCGCTGAGGCCGCTGATAGTTTGGCGTAAAATAAGCCCTCTGGGCTTGAGTAGCTGGCAATAAACGCGGTTAACGGTGCTGCGTTTGCTGCGGTTAAAATCAGTGTCCAGAATGCTTCGTTCCACGCGAGGATCACGTTAAGTAGTAAAGTTGATGCGATACCCGGCAAAGCGATAGGCAGTAATACGTGGAATATTTCTGCACTGATACTTGCGCCGTCCATACGGGATGCCTCGAGTATCTCGTTAGGGATTTCACGAAAGTAGGTATAAAGCATCCACACCATAATCGGCAGGTTAATTAGGGTCATCACAATGACCAAGCCCAGTTTGGTGTCCAGTAAGTCAAAGTCACGGAACAACAAATAAATAGGGATCAACACGCCAACTGGGGGCAACATTTTGGTGGAGAGCATCCACATCAATAGGTGCTTGGTGCGCTTAGATTGCACAAATGCCATGGACCATGCAGCAGGTATAGCGATAAGCAAACCAATTAAGCTTGACCCAACTGAGATAACTACTGAGTTCCAGAAGTGATCAAAGTAAGGCGAGCGCTCAAGCACGTCTCGGTAGTTTTCTAGCGTCCAGTCAAACATAAACAAACTTGGGTTAGCCGATATGGCCTCCGCTTCTGTTTTAAAACTGGTGAGTAAGGTCCACAAAATCGGAAAGAAGATAGCTGCGCTTATCGTCCACGCGAGTAGGGTATAAATAACTTTTGATTTACTGCTGCTGTTAGTAGCCATGATTAACCCTCTAAGTTCTTGCCGATAAGGCGCATAAGGAAGATGGCCACTATATTGGCGATAATGACAGCGATTATTCCACCTGCAGAGCCACCACCCACGTCAAACTGCAATAACGATTGAGTGTAAATAAGGTAAGTAATATTGGTGGACTCATACCCAGGACCACCGCTAGTGGTAACGAGTATTTCGGCAAAAATCGACAGCAAGAAAATTGTCTCAATTAATATGACTGCTGTGATCGCACGAGAAAGGTGAGGCAGCACAATGTAAAAGAACTTACTGAACGGCCCAGCACCATCTAAGTCCGCAGCTTCTAATTGTTCTCTGTCTAAAGATTGAATTGCCGTTAATAGTATTAGTGCCGCAAAAGGCAGCCACTGCCAAGACACGATAATGATGATGGATAACAAGGGTATTTGAGCAAAGAAGTCCACTGGATCAACGCCGATAAACGTCGCAAAGTGAGCGAACAAACCATTGACTGGGTTCATCAACATGTTCTTCCATACTAGAGCCGATACGGTAGGCATAACAAAGAACGGTGCTAACACCATAATGCGCACGTAATTTCGCCCCCAAATTGCTTGGTCCAGCAATATGGCCAAGCCAATGCCACCACAGATAGTGATAAGCAACACACCGCCGACTAAGAGCAGGGTGTTAAAGAATGATTCGAAGAAAGCCGGATCAGTAAGGAAAAACTCATAGTTAAGAAAACCAATGAATTCCTCTGTTCCCGGGCTAAGAAGGTTGTAATCTAAAAACGAGAAATACAAGGTCATGCACAGTGGCACTATCATCCAGGCAAGTAGCAATACTACCGAAGGAAAGAGCATGAACTGTGCAAGCGTACGTGAATGTGTAGTCGCCATAACTGAGTCCCATTACTGAAGTAAAAAGGGGGCAAGCACAGCACATCGTGCCTACCCCAAGCAGAACGCTATTTTGGGTAGCGAGCCTTGCGCATGGCGCGTTCAACTAACCGTTGAGCGTTTGCCAGAGCTTGGTCAACTGTCATTTTTCCTGCTAATGCCGCAGAAAATTGCTGACCGACCGCGGTGCCTATTCCTTGAAACTCAGGTATAGCCACAAATTGCACACCTACGTAAGGTACAGGTTTCACTGTAGGATTCTTCGGGTCTACTGACTCGATTGAAGCGAGGGTAATTTCAGCAAAAGGAGCAGCTTCCATATACTTAGGATTCTCATATAATGAGGTGCGTGTGCCTGGCGGCACCGCTGCCCAGCCTTTTTCTTTCGCTACTAAGGCTGAGTAATCTTTTGAGGTTGCCCAGCTAATGAACTTTTGCGCTGCATCCGCTTTTTTGCTGCTTGACGGTACTGCTAATGTCCATGCCCATAGCCAATTGCCACGCTTGCCAAGGTCCATGTCCGGCGCCATCGCAAAACCCACTTTGTCAGCGACTTCAGAGTCTTTTTTATTGGTGACAAACGCGCCTGCTACTGTGGCGTCAATCCAAATACCGCACTTACCTGTTTGGAATAAGGCTAAGTTTTCATTAAAGCCGTTTGATGATGCTCCTGGAGGACCAGATTCTTCCATCACATCAACATAGTATTGCAGGGTGTCTTTCCACTCTTGTGTATTGAACTGTGGTTTCCAGTTCTCGTCAAACCAGCGAGCGCCAAACGAGTTCGACATGGCTGTGATAAGCGCCGTGTTCTCGCCCCAACCGGCTTTGCCACGTAAGCAGATGCCATAAACACCTGTATCTTTATCTGTCATCGCTTTGGCAGCTTGACGGATAAACTTCCAGCTTGGCTTGGTTGGCATTTCAAGACCGGCTTTTTCGAGCAAGTCTTTGCGGTACATTACCATTGAACTTTCACCGTAGAATGGTGCGGCGTAAAGTTTGTTATTGAGTGATAAACCGCTTCTGATAGCAGGTAGCAAATCTTCTTCGTCGTAATCTGGGCCTAAGCCATCTAGCTCAGTTAGCCAGCCTTGCTTACCCCAAATCGGCACTTCATAGGTACCTATGGTCATGACATCATATTGTCCACCTTTGGTGGCTACATCTGTGGTAACGCGTTGGCGCAGAATATTCTCTTCGAGCGTCACCCATTTAAGATCGATGTCAGGGTGCTTAGCTTCAAAATCTGAGCTCAGCTCTTTCATGGTGATCATATCGCCGTTGTTTACAGTAGCGATGGTAATGGTTTCAGCATTGACCGCTGGGGCCATAAATAGTGCCGCGCTGATTGATAGCGCTGTACAGGTAGTTTTGGTTAACTTGTTCAACATCGGGATTCCCCTTATGTTTTTGCTGGGAGTTTCACTAAATCTTCTCTGCATGTTTTTGCACCTGAATACCTAGTGAAGTTCAAAGGGCCAGCGATAGCCAGCCGTATACTTAAAACTTAACTGAGATCTCTGACGTGATTCCATCAAACCCAGCGCCAATTTGGCCGCCAGAGTTAATGCCTTCGTCTTGATCCACGTATTCAACTTTCAATAGAGTTTTATCGTTAAACCAGTAACCCGCTGCAACTTGTAAGCGCTCTACTGTGTTATCTGTTTGGGCAATCAAGTCAGAGGTGTTTTCGGCTTCTCCGTAACGGGCAGCCAAGTAGAATTTGCCGGGAATTACGTAGTGCTGTGCTTCAACTGTCCAGTATTCTACTGAGGACTCACCTTTAATTACGCGATTGGAATCAAATGTTGTTCCCTCAGGGTCAACGACGCCATCGGTGCCGAAATAAGTAATACCAGCAACAGCATTACCCTCGGTATCTGCAAAGGTGTAATCATCGCTTGATTGCCCTAGCATCAAAATAACGCTGGTATTTTCATTTGGTTGATAAGCTAAGTTTAGTTGAATGGTCGTTTGGTCAAGGCCAGGCATAATGCCTACGTGAGTATCACGCTCACTGCTAGGGGAAGCAGAGAAGTTGTAGTTTTCACCGTCACCGAAGCGATAATTGGTAGTGGTTAGACCGTCAAGGCTGGCAACCCCATCTTCGAAACGCAGTTGGTCGCCCTGATTAGCTTGTAAAAAGTTCAAGCCAACTTTAAAGCCGCCAGTGAACTCTAAGGTACCTTGTAATAAGTAATTAAAACCGCGATCTTCTTGGAAAGCCTCACCAAAGCTCGAGGTAGTAATGTGACCCGTCACATTGTATGCGCGGATTACGCCGCTATCAAAGCGTTCGTTATAACGTAGTTGGGCTCCGTTTTCCGCGGTGGCGTAATCGGTCATCCAGTTACCAATAAGCGCATTGCCTTGGTTATCAGCCCCGTCTTGAAAGCCTTTGAACTGAAAAGGTGAGCCGCCAATGTTACCTAAACGAAGTGTCAAGTCAGCGTTCTCACGCTTGTATTCAGTTAGCCCGAATACATCAAATTCGATACCGGCGTAATCATTATGAAATGAAAAGTCCCGATCGCCATTGTTACCAAAGTCATTTGGCTCTTCTGCAATGTCTATATCGGCGGTGATGAAATCATTGATATGAAACTTAAACATCAGGTTGGCTCGAATACGGCCAAAACCTGACGACTGTTCTTCATCTTCTGGTCTGAATGCGCCTTCTTTGGCTTGAATCGCTTGATAGTTTTGCATCGCCAAAAAGTTCACATCTACCAGGCCATCAAGGAATGTAGCTGCATTAACCTGGGCAGGCATCGAAGCGGCCATAACTGCTGCCGCAATCACTCCTAGTTTATTAAATACAGATGCAGAACGTTTATTACAGGTCTTCGAGTTAGATGGATTGATAGCGATATTGGCTGCTGTCGAAACTAATGTTGTTTGTCTATTTTTTAACATCATTGTGTCCTAGTGAAAGTCATTAATGTGTGGCTCTAAGATTTCGAATCGAAATCATCTAACGTCGATACAACCGTAAACCGTCAATACAACTGTTAACCGCTAACACAATTTGGAGCAATAGCTCTAAATGTGGTTTAAATTGCTTTTGTGGGTATATGCCCGACTGGTGAGCATAATCCCAGATCAAATTAACATCGTCAATTATTTTTGCTTACAAAGTCTTCACAACTGCTCTTACTTTGTAACTTAACCACGCAATTCAATAAGTTAGTTGTGTAAAAAATGTTGCCTAAATGTTCGTTTTTTCAGTGCCAGCACGAAGATCGAGTAGCTATGAAGGGCGATATTGGCTTTGAAGGTATGAATTAAAGACGCAAGGCTGTGTACAAACAGCGAAACCAGAAATAGATTTTTGCTACACAAAGCTCAAAATTTGATACTCAACAATGGTTGACCTTGATGAGTCGTCTACAATGTTTAGGATAAAACTTAACCAATTGTTTAATATCAATACTTTGCAATCATCGTTATTATTTAGATAAAGTTGAGTGCAAGGTCAAAACGTTCTCAATGTATGAATTTTTGCTTTTCGTATTTGGTCGTAAAGCTCACTGGTTCAGCGATAATTGTTAATATTGAAGCGGTAAAAAGGGATTGATTAATGCTGTTTAGAACAATCAAGAACACAACGACCATGCTCACAGTGGTAGCGATCGTGTTAGTGTGTGCTGCCGTTGTCGCATTCTCCGTTGAGGAGTACGAACAGCTATATCTGGAAGCAACACGAGCGGATCTTGATGGGCTATCTGAAAATTTAGCCAGCGATCTTGTGCCTCTTATAGCCTCTGATCCTGATATCTTTGAGGTCACCACGACCCTGTTACGCTTAGATCGCTACGACAATGTCAAATATGCTGTTGTTTTTGACAAAAATTGGCAACGGCTAAACGTGTACTTCGGGACTTTGTTTGTGCCAGAAGAGCTCGATTCTGCAATTGATACCAACGAGCTTAGGCTTCAGCCTCATGGTGTCGATGTAAAACACGGTGAGCTTATCGCCTTAAAGCTAGTAGGTGATGCACGTCTGCCACTTGGCCACCTCCTTATCGTTAATGACTCCTCAGGTCCCTTATATAGCAGTAAACTAACACTTCTCAAACGTGTACTGCCTTTAGTGTTCTTGGTACTGTTTGTGACAATAGTTGGGTCCTTGTTTATTCAGCGGCGGTTGTTTTTACCTTTAAGTCGACTCTCTCAGGTTGCCAAAAAAATCCAAGTTACCCACGATTATTCACTGCGAATAGACACACGCGGAAAGCAAGAAGTTGCAGAGCTGAGCCGCGATATTAATAGCATGATGGAAACCATCAACGCTGAAACGCAAAAGAACGCCAAATACACCGAGCAGCTAAAAGAGCAGCAAAAAGCCATGGAGCGCTTAGCGAATTTTGATGGGTTGACTGGCCTACCTAATCGTCAATTTTTTATGGAAACGTTAAGATTAGAGTTAGCGAAAGCGAAGAGAGATGAGCGTAATCTCGTTTTAATGTACTTTGATTTAGACGGTTTCAAAGGAGTAAATGACTCATTTGGCCATGAAATTGGTGACTTAGTATTGATGGAAGTATGCCGACGGACCAAAGGTATTTTGCGCGAAGGCGATTTAATTTCTCGCTTAGGTGGGGATGAATTTCTTATATTACTGCATAACGAACCCAATGATTTGGAGCTGTTCGAAATTTCTGAGCGCTTAGTCAGTGGGCTTAATATGCCGTTTGAAATTCAATCGTGGGAAGTACAAGTCGGTGTCAGTATTGGGATTGCTCGCGCAAGTGACTCAAATTTTAATGTCAGTGAATTCGTCAGTAATGCCGACATCGCCATGTATCGCTCTAAACTAGCGGGTCGTAGTACTCACACTGTATTCGTGCCAGAAATGATGGAAGACAACAAACGCCGCCTGCTTATCGCTAATTCTATTGCTAACGCGATTAAGTTCAATGAATTCAGTATTCATTATCAAGGCAAAGTGGGCGCTGACGAAAAAATAGTCGGCTACGAAGCCTTAATACGCTGGAAAAGCGATGTACTGGGGTTAGTATCTCCAGCCGAATTTATACCCATTGCCGAGCAAAGCGGCAAAATTTTATCTATCACTAAGTGGGTAATTAAACGAGTCTGCCAAGAGCTAGAACAAGTTCAAGGGCTACAAAAAAATGAGGTGATGGTGTCAGTTAATTTGTCAGCTCATGACATCAAAAACACGGCCCTTGTTGATTATATTCGTAAGATGTTTGTACGCTACAACGTGAATAACGCCAGCATTGAATTTGAGGTGACTGAATCTGCCTATTTAGAAAACTTCGACGTCGCTAATTTATTTCTAACTCAGTTACGTGAGATGGGTTGCTCTATTGCCCTAGATGATTTTGGCGCTGGCTATTCTTCATTAGGCTACCTCACGCAAATCGAATTGAACACGCTAAAAATTGACAAGCAATTTGTGGATAACCTGAATGTATCTAAACGCAGTACTTTGGTGACTAAAACGATTATCGAAATGGCAAAGCAGTTAAATTTAAAAATTTGCGCTGAAGGTGTAGAAACCCGTGAACAAGCCGAGTTTTTAATCGAAAACGGTTGCCACCAATTACAAGGCTATTTGTTCTCAAAACCCAAGAGCTTACTTGAAATGCTCAATATCTAAATCGTGATGAGCACCTGTGTTATTCAAGGTGTGCTATACAGCACTGTGAGTTCGTCAGGGATAGAAACTCCCACTGGTAAGTAGCCAACGGCACCTGGGTGACTTTTGATGTACTCCAAGACTGCTTTCTCAGAGGCAACTTCTTTAGGGGCTTTTTTACGCCCGGTAAATCGCATCTGAGCCCAGTAAGACTGAATTCGAGATTCAGTTAATCCAACTACTTTCGTGTTGAATAGCACACGAGTTTGATTCTTGGGAGGTAGAGAAATTGCCTCTAAATCATAAGAGAGCGCTCCGCCCATGAATAAGTTGCGTACTTGTTGGCGATTCAGTTGAATGTCTTTGTTTTCCGTATTGGCCACTACAACGATTGAGGTATTCGCAGCGGCAGGAAATCCAATAACAATGCTAATAATGAGAGAGAAAAATAAGGTCTTCATCAGAATACCCACTCCAAGGCTAACTGATAAAACATGGCTTTGCCGTCAAAAGTTTGATCACGATAGGTAAATAACCCATGGTATCCATCTCTTTCTTTTAACAGAGTAGCTTGCGCTTTGAACGCCAAATTATCCCTGTAATCCCAGCGCCCTCCGATACTGTAGCTTACAGTGCTATTGCTGCCAATTAGACTAACAATCTCTTGGTAGCCAAAAGCTAATTGATCGAGTTGAGCGTTGGCCCCAATAGGGATTTCCGAAACTGAAGCGCTGTATTTATTGGTGTCGCGGGACACTGAAGCGTATATAGAGAAGGGGGAGAAGTTCAGGCCTCCTGAGACAAAGTAACCGTTTGAATCGGGCGCAAGAAATAACTCGGTTCTTAATCTTGTGACCTCAGAGCGAAAGAAATAATCTAAGTCTTCGTAGAAAGCGCTGAGTTGGTAAAACTCGGCCTCGCCTACGTTAGTAAGCGAATCTGCGCTCTGGGTAAATCCCACTCCGCGTAATATATCACTAAAGTCGGACAATTCTTGTTGGGTAACATCGACGTCTCCTCGGTGATAGGAGGCGCGCAATGTCCAACTTTCATAACCCAATGTGCTGACGATGCCGTGGATGTTATCAACATTGACATTCAAGCTGTCACCTTGAAACATATACTTCCGATCTATCTCACCGAAGTAGGCTTCAACACTCAATGATACATTTTCACCTATGTGCTCATAGTTGGCGTGTAGTCCATCAAAGTTCGGAAACAAAAACTGCTGATAAACCTGCTGAGGTAACGACACCCAATTGTAGGCAAAGCCAACATCTGAAAAATCGCTATAACTAAACACTGGGGTACGTTGTCGGCCTAGTTTGAGTCTTAACGCTTTGGTTGGTGCGTAAGTTAAATAAAGCCACTCTATACCTGAATCGTTATCATCCCCTGTACGCCCAATCACTTGTGCTGTTGCTGAAAGATTATCGATAATCTGATAATCAACTTGCAACCCAATAAGCGATTGCTGGTTAAGGCTTACCTTATTTTCATAGCCATTAAATTCAGCATGTTCATCATCTATATAGCCCGCAACGATTCGCGCAAATCCTGAAAACTCCAGATCATCTAATACTTCTGCTTGCACCGTTGGCATGATGATCATGCTGGCTAGTCCACAAGCTAATAATGAATTTGAAATACTCTTTTTCATGATGTAAATGGCTATTTTTCCGTTTTTGCAATAAATATCATTTTCACTATCTCACTACATAGGATACCACTAGTATCCTGATGAAAACCCGTAGGTTTCAGAGAATGGTATAAATGACGGTTAAGTCATCGGGTAGCGTCAAGCTAGCGGGCAGGTATCCCACAGCTCCTTTGTTGTTCTGAAGGTATTCAAGCATCAACTGTTCGCTAGCGACTTCTCTGGGAATCTTTTTACGGCCAGTAAAGCGCATCTGTGCCCAATATGACTGAATACGCGACTCCGTTAGGCCGATAACTTTGGTGTTGAATATGACACGAGTTTGGTTTTCTGGTGGCAACGTTATGGCAATAAAATTATAACCAAGGCGTGTACCCATAAATAAATTACGCACTTCATGGCGGCTCAACAACATGCCTCGGTCTTGTGTGTTGGCAACAACGGTAATCGCATTATTGGCAAAACAAATACTTCCACTTAAACTGATAAAACCAACAATAATGAGCAGAATTTTCATCAAAATACCCACTCCAACGCAATTAAATACAACAAAGCTTCTCGGTCAAACGCGGTATCTTTAATATTAAAAAATGCGCTTTCATTGTCAGCTCCCTTGATTAAACTAACTTCCCCTTTTAATGCTAAGCCTGGCTGAAGATCCCAGCGCGTACCTAGGGTATAAGCTTCAGAACTGTTAACCGGTAGCTGTTCAAATATATTCAAGTAGCTATAAGCCAGCCCATCTAATACTGGACTAAGGCCAATCGGAATGTCACTGGCCGGTTGCTCATAATCAGTGGTGTTCTTCGAGTACGAAATATAAGAAGAAAACGGAAAGTAATTATACCCAGTAGAAAGAAAATACCCGTCTGTATCGGGTACAAAAATAAAATCCGCCTTGATTCGATTCAGCTCTCCTCGAACAAAGTAATCTACTGTTTCGTAATTAGCGCTGAATTGAAATACCTCCGTTACCCCAGTTGTGGCTAAACTATCAGCGCTCTGACTGAAGCCCAGTTGACTGAGGAGGCCGCTAAATTGCGTTACATCATCTAACGTTACACTGGTCGTACCTTGATGATAAGAGCCCCTCAAGTTCCAGTTTTTAAAGCTGATATGGCTAATTAATCCATGAAATCCTGTCGTTTTTGCTTCCATTTCGCGCTCTGAAACGACCACTTTGTCTTTGAAGTACCCCCAATAACCTTCAATATTCATCAAAAATAAGGTGCTTGGTATCTCGTAGCTTGCCATCAGCCCATCAAAGTTTGAAAAAAAGTGACGAGGGTAGGTTTGTTGGGGTAATGTCGCCCAGGGGTAGGCGTATCCCACATCTATGACATCGCTGTAATTTAGAAACGGCGTGCGCTGGCGACCGAGCTTGAGTTTGAGGGCATTAGTAGGAGTGTAAGTTAAATATAGCCATTCAATACCTGAGTCTCTTTGTTCGCCGCTGTGACCTATCAGTTGTCCAGTTACTGCCAGGCTATCCATCATCTGATAATCGGCTTGCAACCCGATTAGACTTTCATTATCAATACTGAGGGAATTGTCGTAGTTGAGGTATTCCGCATTTTTATCGTCCAAATAGCCCAAAACAACTCTGGCAAAGCCAGAAAATTGCAGTTTATCCGAGGTCTCCGCGTAAATTGGATGGGCATTGCAAAGTAAAGCCAAGCCGAACACCAATACAAAATTCCATAATCGCCAAGGCATATTCAACTAAGACCTTTATTATTTAAGGTTAAATAAAGTACCTAATGAACAAAGTACTATAGACGAGTTAAGAATCAAATAAATTTGCCTGAAAAGCTAGTATACAAAAGGATGACAAATTTATTGTTGTGTCATTATTAACGGCAAATTTTGATAAAGCTTTGATTGTTGGGGGTTGCATGATACTTCAAGAAAGAGTGATTAGGGGGTAAGTACCATCTTGACATGAAAGGTGTGCTCAATTGCAAGCTCAGTCAATAACCACCGCTAGGGAATAGTATAAATTACTGTTAATTGCTCCGGAACATCCATGCCAGCAGGTAAGTACCCTGTCGCGCCAACATTGCGCAAAAGGAATTGCAGCAACGAGGTTTCGTTTTCAAATTCCCTAGGGGCGCGTTTGCGTCCAGTGAAACGCATTTGCGCCCAGTAGGATTGAATTCGAGATTCAGTTAAACCGATTATCTTAGTGTTAAATAGTACTCGGGTATGATTTTCTGGCGGTAGCGCCACAGCTTTTAATTGATAGGGTATAACGCCGCCCATAAACAAGCTTCGCACTTGCTGACGGTTAAGTTGAATGGATTGGTCTCCGGTGTTTGCTACAACCATGACGGACTGAGCAGCGTGGGCAGCCGTTGAAAACACGAAGTACCATAGAACAAGGCAAGCAAGATACTTTTTCACTAAAATACCCACTCTAATCCAAACTGATAGAGAACAGCATGACCGTCGAAGCCACCTAAATCCCTAACGGCGTAGTCATTACTGATGGCGTTATTAGCTTCAACAAAGGTCATTTCAGCCTTTAGTGCCACGTTATACTGCCAATCCCACCGAATTCCTATTTTTGTTCCCTTTGATTCATCGTCAGGGAAGAAATCTAAGATCCCAAGATAAGTTGCTGCCAGTAAATCTAGCTCAGGTGATACGCCAAAAGGGATCTCATTGGCTAGATGCTCAAAGTGTAAGTCTTTTTTCCCATACGAAATATATACCGTGTAGGGGTAAAAGTTATAACCCGCAGAGATATAAAAGCTATCGATATCAGCGAACAGCCCCCCCAGCGCCAGTCATTTTGGTAACTTCACTGCGTAAAAAATAATCCAAATCTTCGTAATTAGCGCTGAGTTGATAAAATTGCAGCAACCCATTTGCGTTTAACCAGTCAGCATTGTTTGTAAATCCGAATTGACGAAGTAATTGAGCGAATTGCGTAGCCTCGTCCTGTTCTATATCAATGTCTCCTTGACCATACGAACCACGTAAGTTGAAGTTTCTATAGCTCACACTGGCGTTAACGCCAAAAAGCCCGATCACTTGGGTGTCTAAATCCTGGCTATCTAAATGTATTTCATCGTCGAACCTGCCCCAATAGCCCTCATAGCTGATCTGCCAATCATTCAAGGTAAATTGATAATTAGCTAAAACACCGTCGAAAGTAGAGAAAAAAGCCGTGTCGTAGACTTGTTGCGGAAGGGTTAACCAAGGATAAGCAAAGCCCACATCGAGACTGTCGCTGTGGTTAAAAAAAGGTATGCGCTGTCTGCCAAGTTTAACTTGTAAGGCGCTATTAGGGGTGTAAGTGAGGTAGAGCCATTCTAATCCTGAGGAGCGCTGATCATCTGTGTAACCAACGACTTGCCCGGTAAATGCTATTTCTTCACTCAGTCTATAGTCTGCTTGTAACCCCAAAAGTGATTGCTGGTCGATACTAATGCTGTTGTCGTAGCCTACATACTCAGCATTCTCATCATCAAGGTATCCCATTATCACTCGGGCAAAACCAGAAAATTCTAGCGGGTTTGGTGTGGCTGCGCTGGCTAAAAAAGTACTCAGACTAAATGAAAGACAGACCACTGAAGCACGCAATACTACAAGATCCATATGGTGGTAACCCTTACATTAAAATTTTTATACTATTTTACACTTGGGGGGGTTAACTGCGAAAACGGTAATGAAAAACACTAATATATTGCTTTAGTTCGTTTTTTAAGTCGTATTCCATTAAATCACTTTCAATCCCGCATTGCATTGATAATGCACGCAATAAACTATCAGGGATACTCCTTTTAGATATGCCCGTAACAATTTACCTAACCGTATACAAAACAGTCAACTCATTAGGAACTGATATTCCTTCAGGCAAGTAGCCCACAGCACCAGCATTATCGATTAGATAATCTAACATTGACTGTTCGTTGCTAAATTCTCTTGGTGCTTTTTTACGTCCAGTAAAGCGCATTTGCGCCCAATAGGATTGAATACGTGATTCTGTAAGGCCGATCACCTTGGTATTAAACAAAACGCGCGTTTGGTTTTCCGGTGGTAAAGCGATGGCATCTAAGTCATAAGGCAAAGCGCCACCCATAAAAAGGTTGCGTACTTGTAGACGATTCAGTTGCAGGGACTTATCAGAGGTATTAGCCACCACAATAATTGCTTCGGCGGCTTTCAACGAAGGGATTGACGCCAGCCAGCATGTGATAAATAGAGCGAGGAGTTTTTTCATTAAAACACCCACTCAATGCCAAGTTGATACAAGACCGCACTTCCATCGAAGTTGCCTAAGTCTTTTAGGGCAAAATCATTACTGACTTTGTCGGCATGTACATAGGTTACTTCGCCTTTTAGTGCTAGGTTGTAGCGCCAGTCCCAGCGAAGGCCGATTTTTGTCCCTTGGCTCTTATCATCCGGAAAGCCAGCAAGTACAGACTCGTAAGTGGCTGCGAGCACGTCTAAATCGGGGGATATACCGTACGGAATTTCATTCGCTGGATGATCGTAATAAACATCTCGTTCACCGTACGAAATGTAGAGAGTGTAAGGGTAAAAGTTATAGCCGGCTGAAATATAAAAGCTGTCTATGTCTGGAACAGGGCCGCTTTCCCCCACCATTTTGGCTACTTCGCTGCGAACAAAGTAATTAAGGTTTTCGTAGTTGGCACTCAATTGATAAAAGCGTATCAAGCCATCTGGGTTAAGGGTTTCCGCGCTTTGGCTGAAGCCAAATTGATTCAACACTTCTACAAACTGCGCCGCGCCAGGTAGGGTGAGGTTGGCATTACCTTCGTTGTAGGCCGCCCGAAACGTCCAGTTGTTATATGCTGCGCTAGTATTAAAGCCATATAAGCCAGTCACTTGGGTGTCAATTTCCCCGCTGGCTAAATATATTTTGTCATCGTAGCGACCCCAATAACCTTCGAAATTCATCACCCAGTTATCAAAAACGTACTCGTAGTTAGCCAATACCCCTTCGAATGTAGAGAAAAAAGCCGTGTCGTAAAACTGTTGGGGCAAGGTTAGCCAAGGGTAGGCAAAGCCAACATCTAAACTATCACTGTAGTTAAAAAAAGGTATGCGCTGTTTGCCCAGCTTAATGCGCAGGGCTTTACTAGGGGTGTAAGTTAGATAAAGCCATTCTAGCCCTGAGGAGCGTTGCTCACCCGTGTGGCCAATAACTTGGCCAGTAAGGGATAGTTGATCGTTAAAGGTGTAATCTGCTTGTAACCCAAGAAGTGATTGCTGATCAAAGCTTATGCTGTTGTCGTACCCAACATACTCAGCGTTTTTGTCGTCCAAATAGCCTAAAACCACCCGGGTAAAACCGGAAAACTTAAGTTTATCTTCTTCTTCGGCTTCGGCGTAATGCGCAACGCCGGGGAGCAATAATGAAATAAGTAATGCGAATATGTTAGCTGTTTTCATGACGCAGATAATTAGCTCATTATGGTTGTGATATGAAACATCTTTACAGTAAAAGTACTAGAGCATCGCCTAGTGTCAAACTCTTTTGAAGGAAAAGTCGAGCTGCGTCAACGCCTTTTACTTAGTGAAATGAGTGGTTAAATCGGTACTTTACCACGTTGACAATATTTCCCTAACATTAAGGCTGGCACGGCGTGAAGAAGCTTTTATTTTCAATTATCTACATCGGCAGAGTGAAGGAATTCATAAGCGTTAATACATGTTGTATTAGTCTAAAGTGCTAGGCTGAAATACATTTTTTTCAGAAAAAATGGTGTCTGAGACCTTGAGGTTCCTTGCCGGATTATTGCGAACTGCTTAAAAAACGTCTGTTGCCCATAGATGTTTCAAGATAGGCTATCGCTCAAATATGTCAGTTTTAAGCAAAACCACATGGAGCTTTTTAGCAGTGAGCTGGTCAGCCCAGCACTTTCCTTATTCTTAATTATTCTCGCGGGTTTCACCTCATTTCTAACCGCTGCAATGGGTGCCGGTGGGGGGCTATTGTTGCTGGTGGCGATGGCATCTTTTATGCCAATGGCCGCGGTAATCCCGGTGCATGGGTTGGTACAGCTTGGCTCAAACGCCAATCGCATGTTGTTAACCTTCCGGTATATCGATAAAAATATGCTCATGTATTTCGCGTTAGGCGGTTTGGTTGGCGCCTTGGTGTCATCTTTTGTGGTGCACGATTTACCGCTGGAGTGGATGAAACTCGCCGTTGGCGGGTTTGTACTTTTTTTACTGTGGGGCAAAAAACCTCGTATCAAAGAATCAAGCCCTTTTGGGAAAACAATGGCTGGGCTTATCACCACGTTTTTATCCATGTTCGTGGGCGCAAGTGGGCCATTAGTCGGTAGCTACTTGCATACTAAGGGCTACGACAAAATGCGTTTTACCGCCACGTTCTCATCCAGCATGACCATGCAACACACCCTAAAAGCCGTCGTTTACGGTGTGGCTGGTTTCGCGTTTTGGCAATGGTTGCCCTTAGTTGTTGCTATGATCGCCGCAGGGGCCTTAGGTACATGGTTAGGGCTAAAATTGCTACACAAAATACCCGCCGCAAAGTTTCAGCGTTTAGTGCAAATTGTGCTATCTGTGTTATCGCTTAACCTGATGTGGCAAGCGATTGAGGTATTGTTTTTATAATCGAACACTTTGACTTCTTGGATCTAGACCCAGCTTTAAACTTAGCTCCGATGCTGAATAGGACTAATCGTTAGTTAGAGCGAGCGCGCATAAAATGAATCTTTTTGCGCCGTGCTAATAAGTGGTCACTAGGGCAATACAGCTCGCCCAAAATCCAGCCACCTTGGCCACCATCCACTGCTTTTATATCACTCGCGTCATAAACCGTGTCACAGCTTTTACAATGCACTTGCCCTTTACCCGCTTCAATCATATCGGCGGCGATATACTCAAAACGGTCAAACGAAGTGGGCACCACGTTACACACAAAAAGCGCCGGGTCGTAGGTGCGCAGCCAGCGATGAATATAATGCTCTTGAGTGTTTGGGAGGTTAGGCGTGTTTACCCAACTGCTTGTTTGCGAGTCAATTTCAGCTTCGCCGTCACTCGCCTCGCACTCAGCATCTAGGCTGTCGTTTGCGCTGTCGGTATCATCGAAAGAAACCGGCTTAGGGTTTAGCTTATCGAAAACCAAGGGTAGCAAATCAGCGGTTTCAAAAATAAAACGCCCATCAAGCCTTTCACCGTAAATATCTGTGCCCTTGTACATAATATGCGAGCCACACTGGGGCAGTGTATCTACAAATGAGAGCCATTCTTGATGCAATGTTTGGGCTTCACGCTCGGCATTGCGCGCGCTGTTTTTCACTATGTTTGGGTCAACTGGCCTTTGCTCAGGCGCAACAAGCTCTGGTTCAGTAATAAAACGTGTTTTGTCTTCACTTTTAAACCACTTCCAGAACAACACAGGCCACACAAAGATATAGGCAGTCGCTCGAATCAGCATCAGGTTGAGTGACGCGGGAATATCGACCCTGTCTTTGTACAGCCACCAATAGCCCACAAACACAAAAGCAGAAAATATCCCAATCGAGAAATAGAAATTGAAAAGATACACAGTGTTGTTACTCCTTTAACGTACTGAACAGTAATACCGGCAAGACATCAGAGCATTTAAAGATGTGCTGTATCTGAAAATGCTGAGTGTGTTAATCCGTTATCAAACAAGCGCTTGAGTTAGGGTCTCTAAACTGCGTGCCAATGTAAAATAAGAATAATTAATTTTTCAGGTGTTCCCGTATTGCGTGCTCCGCGCAGTACAAAGGGTAAACGAAACTCTGCGGTTCTAATGCTGATGAACCTCGACCACACTGGCATAGAAGTGTTTGCCGCTCTAGTCGAGTATAAAGCAGTCCCTCAACAGCTCTCTTTCCTCTTTGCTGATACCTGCTTGTTGAGCAAGGTTTTCCCACTTTGAGACAGTATTTAACAATCTTTGGTGGATGCTATTGGCGGTACTGTCATTAACGTGAAAGTACTCTGCAACCTCAAATGCCAAGCCTATCGAGAGCGCGTTACTCACATCATTAATATTAAGGTGTAGGCCAGTGGCATATAACATGGGGTTGATATCGTAGGCTGGAGATAACCGCCAGCCAGTGGGCTGCAGAATGAATCCGTGATTTCTCAGGTGATCATCGCAATTCGAGACCATGATGTTAAACAGCATTCTTGTCCAAAGTTGTTCAAGATCGTGCTGAGTATTAGAGCCGTGTTGTATGAGAAATTCTGCAAGTTCCAAGTAGCTTGCACCATCATCCTGCCCATCAAAGTATTCTAGCTGAGTCATCGCGGAACTGAAGTGAAGCCGTTTCCCTGAATCGGTGCGGTCGAACCTTTTCGTTAAAAAAATATGATGTCTGCCAATGGCTTCAACTTTGGACTCTGCCATTTCGATGCCTGACTCAATCGCCATTTGGTATACGACGAACTCCCATAGGCCAATATCGTAATCATCATGACGACTGGGAAACTTGGCTAACCACAAACTATTATCGTGATTTCTTATCGATGCCTTTGGTCTGGCTCCACCTAATGATGAACCCGGTGAAATCAGCATATTGAGCCATTTTAGATAATCTGGATTATCTAAATCTGGTTTTTCTTCTATTTTATTTGCAGCTTGTAATAGCTCGGGTAGGTTGGTTATTGCTGGCGCAGATAGCTCATGATTATCGTCTAAGAATGGACCTGTTAATGATGTGCGAAAGCGCAGTGCACCCATGCGAAATGAGTCGTGAACGCCCAGCAAGTAATCTGTCTCGTATAAACTTTTAGCTCGTCGTTTCTCTCGTCGAGCGATAACGGCTTCTCTACGTTGCATCAGCAACCGCCCCCATCGATCAGGGCATGAATCGAGGAATACTTTGAAATTTTTATCGCTCTGCGCATGTTGCTCTCCAACGAATAACGTTAGAGAAGGATCAATCTGGAGAACATAGTCGGAGGCTAACCACTTTTCATCATAACTAAAGCTGAAATGCTCTTTTCCTCTTATTTCAGACGAGCGTAATGTGCCGACTAACATAGGGTCAGTGGATTCAGTCCAATAAGCATAAACGTGGATTTCCATAATGCGACGCTCTTATTTTTTATTCAGCAATTGGATGTCTTGCAGCTTTCTTCCTAGCTCGTCATCAAATGCGATTTTAGTTAGGTCGTCTACTAGGCCCAGGGAGGCTAAAACGTTGACGTAGTGCCCAAGCGAAACGGAAGGGTCACCCTTTAAGATTTTTCGTAACGTCGGTTTAGATATCCCTGTTCTACTGTACATCACTTCTTGGGTAATACCGCGTCGCTTCATCGCCAGAGTTAAGTTTTCGCCCAAGATGCTTAATACCTTTTTGTGTTTTGGGAAAACGACAGCAGAGCGCTTTGTCTTTGATTTAATAGCATTCATAGTGAAACTATATTTTCTTTAATCCGTAATTTATAAAATTATAGTTTCATTTTAATATTAAAGAAAGTGATATATCGACCCTCCCAATTGTCTGCATATGAAACTAAAATTACTTTTTTAGTAAAATTGTGAAACTATAGTTTCATGTTTATGGGGTTTAACATCATTAATTTACCCAAACAAGTCCTTATCAATAAGATCACATACCATCCCTCGCGCATTTCGGGGCAGTATGGCAGGGCCTTGATTCACGGTACTTAGCAATTACTCAAAATTGGCCGCAACGCTTTTATTACTTGGGGCATCGTTGAAAAAATTGAGTAGGTACCTACCAATACCTTTAGGCAGCAGCAAGGGCTTGGCCTTTATCTGGCTACTGCGTCAATAGCAGCAAATAACCCAATCGAGAAATAAAAATTGAAAAGAACCACAGTGTTGTTACTCCTTTAACGTACTGAAAACCCTGAGGTAAGTGTTCTTTATACAGATTGCTTGTTTATTGGAATTGGTATAACTAAGAAAGACAAATCATTTTGCATCGGGTACATTTTGTTACGTAAAGTTCAAGCTGTTGCCTGTGCTTACACTTTAAGTATTTTACCCTCAGCGATATTATGAAATTCGCACTGCCGTAAAAATAGCCAGTTGATGTGTCACAAGGATTAATGTGTCTAACGATTATTACAACAGTAAAGTTCAAGAAATCGCGCCGCAATATTTATCGTTGTCGTTTGACCAAGTGCACGAAAACTGGATTCACTATTTACCTGCTATTTTAGATAAACCCAATGCGAGCATTCTTGATGTTGGGGCAGGTGTTGGCCGAGATGTTAGTCATATCGCCAATCTGCTAGCCGAAAAATATCAAAGTGACAATCAGTGCCGTGTATATGCGGTAGAGCCCGCAATACAAATGCTGAAAAAAGGGCAAGCTACAACCAAAGGGCAAAATGTTCATTGGCTGCAAGATTCATTACCCGCATTAGATAAAACCACCCGCTTAGAAATTAGCTTTGACCTCATATTACTCAGTGCTGTTTGGATGCACATTCCCGTTACTCAAAGAAGCCGCTCATTAAGAAAACTAGCCAATTTGCTTAAACCCGGCGGTAAAATCGTTATATCGCTGAAATTTGGTATGACAGCCGAAGAGCAGCATGAAAGGAAAATGTTCGACGTCAGCGTTGAAGAGGTAGAGGCACTAGCGCAAAACCTGGGTTTGTTCTCCAAGTTTGAAGCGCAAAACTCAGAAGACCAGCTAGGGCGTGATGGTGTTTACTGGCAAACCCTTGTATTGCAAATGCCAGACGATGGCACAGGTGCCTTCCCGTTTATACGCCATGTGGCTATTAATGACGGCAAATCTGCTACGCACAAATTGGCATTGTTAAGAGTCTTATTAAGAATTGCTGATGGCCATGCCGGTGCGGTACTAAGGCGTGAAACCTCTGCAAACGGTGACAGAGTCATATTGCCGCTAGGATTGGTGGCTTTGTATTGGGTACACCAATACAAAGATTTAATCGATTATCATGGGTTATTTCAAACGCCGAATAAAAGCCCCAATATGGGTTTTATGAAAGACGACGGCTGGAGGCAACTAACTCACAGAACCTCAGCTGATTTTCGTATTGGTAACTTATTTATCGGTGCTGACGCGAAAGCGTTATACCGAACCCTCACGGCCAGTGCGCAAAATATAAGAGACATGCCATGCACGCACATTACGCTACCCAACAGTGATACTCAGGTGTTTGAAGTAGACGCCAAAACAGTTCGAGCAAAAGACAGTATATTTCTCGACTTAGATTCCCTAACTAAGTGGGGCGAGTTCTCATTACCTGAAACAACTTGGCTAGCGCTTAGCCGATATGCCTGTTGGATAGAGCCCGTATTAGTCTGCGAATGGGCAAAAACCATGGCCAGCTACCAAGGCAATAAACGCTTCAATTCACCATACAAACAACACGCGCTGTACCAAGCATTAAAATGGGAAGAGCCAGTGCGCTCAACGATAGACGTACGCAAACGGTTCGACGCACTTGCGACCACCCAACAGATGCAATGTGTCTGGTCAGCCAAACCCCTGAAACATGAATACGACATCGATCACAGTATGCCTTTTTCCCGCTGGCCAAATAATGATTTATGGAACCTAGTGCCCAGCGACAGTAAAGAGAACAATAGTAAAAGAGATAAATTACCCTCGGAAAAAAGACTCAATGCCGCCAAAGAGCGTATGCAACACTGGTGGGCTACAGCGTGGTTAAACGACAATAGTCACAACCAGAAACAACGATTCTTCGCCGAAGCGAATATCGCACTCCCGGGACTCAGCGCACAAAACGACTCTATCGATGATGTATTTGAAGCCCTACTGCTACAAAGAGGGCGCTTGAAGGATATGCAGCAATTGAGTGAGTGGTAGGGTGGATAATAGCTTTCAGTCACTGAAGCTTTCCACAATTCCCAAAGAGCCCCTATCTGCTTACAGGCATCGAAATTTTCCAACGGATCGTATTATTAGATTTCTTACCAATGAATTAACCAAGACGGCTTATTAATTATTAACTGCTGCTAATAAAAATATTTTGGACTTGGTATCACGCCCAACGTTGATCATACCGAGAAAATGTTTGTGGCCTGCTACTAGCGCAAAGCTAGTGTTATCGTACTATACGGAATATATCCTTGCTCTATTATCAGCAGTTGATAAGATGTGCCGCTTATGTATAAGCGTACAGTCTTTTGATTGACTGAGCGCTGGACTTAAAATGAAGGGCTCAATAAACAAGGGTACTTGTTAGTTTCATAATTAATTAGCATTGCACCGTTTATCCGAGCTGGGGTGTATGAAATGTTGCGAGAACAGTACTTGTGTAAACAATGAAAAACGCAAAACAATTGCGCTGCGTTATTGGGATTAAAGGGCAAAGCCCCGAACCCGATTACCCCGTGACATCTGGTTTGATTCGCTGAAATCCGTGGCTAACGCGCTGTCGAAAGAAAACCAGCAACTGTTAAAAGTAATTGCCGAGCATCAGCCGCAATCAGTGACGGAGCTAGCCACGCTTACCGGTCGGGCGGTGAGTGAATGTGTCAAGAACACTGAAAACATTGGGCAAGTACAATTTGCTTGGAATGCAAAGCACAAAAACATGCTTCGCCCTACAATCATCCATCTAAAATTTTTAGTAGTAGTTAATAATGAACAATAAAACTATCGTCCTTTTACAAGCAGAAGAAATTATTAAGCCCTTAGCACTTGAGCATGTACCACAAGACAGTGACGTTGAAGCGGTAATCGATCAATGGTTACACGCCATTGCAACCGATAGCCAGTTTTACTGTAACCCAGATATCAGCAAGCCAGAGAAGCTTAAAGAAAGTGTAATTAGCCAGTTGAAACTACGTGGTTTATACACAACACGAGACGCGTTTTTTAATGAGGTATTTGGTGTTTTAAAGCTAAAACCTGATTGTGATAATAAATTTCGCTTTATCGATTTATTTGCTGGGATAGGTGGGATAAGGCTGGGAGCTCAATCCAATGGAGGGATTTGTGTCTTTTCTTCTGAGTTCGATTCTTTTGCTCAAAATACATATTCATACAATCATGGAGAGCACCCATTTGGTGACATAACAAAAATTCAAGAAAGAAATATTCCTGATCATGATGTACTGCTGGCGGGGTTTCCTTGTCAACCATTTAGTTATTCAGGGCGCTGCGAAGGTTTTGAGGATAAAACAAGAGGCACGTTATTTTTCGATGTTCTGAGAATATTGGAGAAAAAAAGACCTAAGTTTGCCCTTTTAGAGAACGTGAAAGGTTTTAAATCCCATAACAAAGGGGAGACTATGTTTATAGCGCTCAAAGCTTTAGAGGAAGCAGGTTATGAACCTTATTGGACCATTCTGAATAGCTACGATTATGGTGTGCCTCAATATCGTGAAAGATGGTACTGTGTTGCTATTCGAAAGGATCTAGGTATTACTGATTTTTCATTTCCAGATTTAAAAGATAGGAAAACTAAACTTAAAGATATAATTAATTTAAGCGAAGATGACCAATCTTTATCTATTACAGATTTTGAAAAAGAAAGAATTAAATATCATTTTGATAATTATCATAAACAGGAAAGAGTTCAGCACGACAACTCAATGTATGAACCTCACACGAAAAAGGGGAGACATGGAGTATTTTCATTTTTGAAAGCTGACGGTTCGCTAAGGTTTCATGTCGGAGACGTTGCAAAAACTCAGATACAAGAAGCGTTTTACGCTAGCTTAGAAACTTATGCACCCACGATTATTGCAAATCGTGTCCCCAAATTATGGGATATCCAGAGAAAACTATCTGTAACTGAATCGCTACGTCTTCAGGGCTTCCCAGATGAATTTCATTTCAGAGTATCTAAAGCACAAGCCTATAAGCAATTAGGTAACTCAGTCACAGTGAATGTTGTTCAAGCAATTATTGAAAATATTATAAAAAATTAAGGACTGATTATTATGACATACTTGTCTTTAGATAAAATCCGAGAAGCAAGAACCTATGTTGAACAAAATATAAAAAAGCCCGATACATTCATGGGATTAGTGTTGCTTTTGATATGTGTTGTAGAAAGAAAGAGAAATGGTTCTTATCTAAAGTCAGATATGAAGCGGTTTTCAGAGTTTGCAGATGATGCTTTCTATCTATCTGATGCACAGTCGTCATACTCAGATAAGTACTGGTTTGCACTGCTCACAAATGATTGGGTCGATCAAGTGAAAGATTACTTTCTCAGAGGAAATAAAGTTTCTGCAAATAAAGTTATGCAGTCACTTTTTTGGCTAGATAGCTTTGCCGAACTTAAATCAAAATCCAGTTTAATTCCAAGCGATATTTTCGAATCATTATTCATAGCGGATCTTGATGAATCAGATTTTAATCAAACCAGTCACGTAACAAAAGCTGATTTGTTATTAAGTTATGGCGGGACTCAAGAAGCATTAACCATCAAGTTTGATGGCTCTTTTGTAAAGAAAAAAGCGGGAGATTTGAGTGGTGCACCTTTTGGGCAGACACTGTATGCAGCTACGGAAATAAAAAAGATAATATCAATTTATGATTTTGACTTTATACAAAAATTTGACTTGTCTTTTACGGATGGAAGTCCAAAACTTAATGTTGATTTGGTTGTTAAATCGATTAAAGACAAATTTAAGTCATGGATGCTGAGTAAAGGCTTGTCTGAAAAAACGGCATCATCTTATTCAGGAGCAGGAATCGCGTATTGTGACAGGTTCATAAGTAATATCACCGCCAATGTACTTAGCTTTTATCAATTAGACTCTGAACAAATATTAAAGGCGTTAAGGGAACTTGAGCAAGTAGCTGAATGGTTGCAAGCCGATAAAAGTGGTAATTCTATGTATAGTTCAGCTTGCAAAAAATTAGCTGAGTTCTTGGCTGAAGAGCATTCCAGTTCATATACGATTTTATCCAAACCCTTCCTCCTTCTCGCTGGCATCTCTGGTACAGGTAAAACTCGTTTTGTGCGTGAACAAGCAAAAACTTCTGGCCAGTTTACTGAAACTTATTGTTTAACCTCGGTACGGCCCGACTGGCATGAGCCAAGCGATTTGCTTGGTTATATTTCTCGCCTTGGAAAAGACGGGAAAGCTGAATATATCACCACCGAAGTTTTGCAGTTTATTGCTAAAGCTTGGCGCGCCATTGCTGATTGCGGTCTAAACGTTGAGGTTCAAGATAGCGAAGATCAAGGCGAGCGATTAGTAGTAACAGGCGAGCGGGATGCGCTAGATAAGGTATTGCCTTACTGGCTGTGTTTGGATGAAATGAATCTAGCCCCCGTAGAGCAGTATTTTGCCGATTATTTATCGGTGCTAGAAACTCGCGAATGGGATTGGACGGGTGACAGCTTTACCTACAGCAGTGATGCCTTATTAAAACCCACCGCCATTAAAGAAGTCGCTGATAAAGAAAAGCTACGCGAAGCGCTAGGCTTTGATGGTGCGCAATTCGATGAGCTGTGGACACGTATTTGCCAATATGGCTTAGGCATTCCGTTTAACTTACTGGTCGCCGGCACGGTGAATATGGATGAAACCACCCATGGCTTTTCACGAAAAGTGATTGACCGTGCAATAAGCTTTGATTTTGGCGCGTTTTTCCCTAACGACTATCACGACTTTTTCACCCCTACCTGCTGTAATAAGCGTCTTAGCTATCCTATTTGGTCAAACGCCTGTAAAGCGGATTTGGCCAATACCTTTGATGCAGATGGCGCTAAAACTCTAGCGTTTTTATCGGCCGTTAATGCGGTGCTAAAAAGCACACCGTTTGAATTGGCCTTTCGCGCGCTTAATGAATTATTGCTTGCTGTTACCAGCAGCCAGCCACAAGACGACCTGACTTTAAAAGCCGTATGGGACGACTTTATGATGTGTAAGGTTTTGCCACGTATTGAAGGCGATACCGACAAACTGACTACATCAAATCGCAAGAATTTGCTGGAAGAACTTAGCGCTGTGCTGGCAGACCAGTTAGCGCCCATTTGGTTGGCGCCTGAAGTAGGCGAAGCAAATCAACGTCCGGACTTATATCGCGAGAAAATCGTGGCTGATGGTGCTACGGATGAGCAAAAAGTACTGCATATACCTTGCCGTTCAAAAGCTAAGTTGCAATGGATGAGCGATCGATTAGCCAGCGCCACCTTCACTAGTTTCTGGCCTTAATGGGTTGGTTTTGTTTGATGCTTTTTGCAATGAATGCAACCCATAAGCAGAACCCGTACAGCGATGGTGTAAGGAGTGGTAGGGAATGCCAGAGTTAATACGATTACACACCCCCGACTTTGAGTTTTTGGTTTGGGCGAATGATATTAGCCAGCGGTTGAGCGTGTACCAGAATACAATGGCGCACAGAGCGAGCGCTAATCATGCACAACCTAGCTACGAATTGCGCTTTGCGCCTGCGGCTGAACTGAATAACACTATTGAACCGCCAGGGCTTGTTGCAGGTGGTTTATTAAAAAGCGGGTTAGATGAAAGTGACTTAGCCGAAAACGACCTTGTTACCAATGGCTTAGCGAAACACGCTGAGCTGACATTAAATTCCCCGCTGTTTTTTGAGAATACTCAGTACCAGTTTGAGTGGGTCTTTTTTAGTGAAGTAACGAATGCGCGGTTAACCCATCGCAGCCAAAGCGTGAATAAGGCATTTCGTTTTTCCCCCGAAACAAAAACCGCAAGGGGCGTGGTGCCTGCACGTTTAACCGGCACCATCAATACCGGCAATAATGTGGGTTGGTTGCGCTTGCCACTTACCTTTGAGCTGAATGGCAAAACACAGACTCAACATATTGCGTTTGAAGTACTGCCAACCAAAATGGCACTGCACCAAGACTTGCCTGCTATGTACCAAGCCATCGACAAAGTTTATCCACTTTGGCGCTTTAGTTTGGTAGAAAAAACTGAACAAGACGCAGCAACCAGCCAGCATCATGGGCATTTTCCTCTCATGTGGTTGGCTAATTTTGCCGCGTTACGGGAGCGTTTTGAACAAGGCTTAAAAGTGATTTGTGCCGTACCGCATAGCCGTTTGCAACCCACAGTGGCTAATATTAAAGCCGCCAAATTAAAAGGCCGTTTGCCGCATAAATTAGCCGAGCAAGTAAAGCAAGACTTTGCAAATGGCCAGTACGATAAACGCTACGCAGTCGAAAAAAAGCAACTGAGTGTCGATACCCCTGAGAACCGCTTTATCAAAATGGCGGTGAGTAAAAGCAAGCGGCAATTAGCGGAATTTGAACAAAAGCTTAGGCAAAGTAACCAAGCGCCAGAGCGGCAACGGTTGTCGGATTCATTTTTAAATGAGCTACATAGTTGGCAGCAGCCACTGCAAAAAGTGTTAGGTCAAAGTTTTTTAAAAGAGGTGGGTGCATACACAGGGTTAAACCGTGAGTCGTTAGTGCTACAGCAAAAAAACGGTTACAGCGCGGTGTATCGTATTTGGCAGGAGCTGAAATTTTATTTAGATGTGTTTGGCAATCAGTCGAGCATTTCAATGAAGTCAGTGGCTGAGATATATGAAGTGTGGTGCTTTTTGTGTCTGAAACAGATTTTAGAGCACGATCTCGGTTTTGAATTGGTGGAAAACAGTGCGACGAAGCTCACTCAAAATAACTTTTTTGAGTACCAACTTAAAGATGGTTTTGCCGGTGCCTTTCGTTTTGAACGCAGCGATGGTGTGACCGCTAGGCTGGCACACGAGCCGATATTTACCAAAAAAGGAAAATCAATCCGCTCCTACTTGGTTAGCCAAGAGCCAGATATTGTGTTGGAAGTGACACTGCCTAAAAGCGCCCATTTAACAAAAGCAGGCTCATCAGAAGATAAGCAGTTTATTTGGTTATTTGATGCCAAGTACCGTATCAAAACCGAAAAAAGTCGCTTTGATGATAGCAATGAAGACGTCGAAAGTACTGATTATGTACCAGACGATGCCATTAACCAAATGCACCGTTATCGGGATGCTTTGATTCGCCTATCAGAGCCGCGCTTGTCTGAGTCTTCATTCGGTTCAATCGTAGGGCAACCAGCTAAAAAAAGCCGCCCGGTTTTTGGTGCGTTTGCTTTATATCCGGGCTTTTTTGATCAAGCCACAACACCCAACCCCTACGCAGCCGCGATAGAGGAAGTGGGTATTGGCGCATTTGCCCTCTTACCTAGCCAAAGTGAGTCTAGTCAAACTGATCTTACCCAGATTAAGAGCAGTTATTCCGGTCACCAGTGGTTGCTAGAGTTTTTGCAAGCGCAAATTGGCACAGCGCCGAATGCAAAAACAGGGCAAGGCAATAAGGTGATGTATCCTGTGGGCGGTATGGCGGACAGGCTCTACGTACAAGAAGCTGCACGCATACCGTATTATGGCATGCGCCAAGTGCTGTACCCTGATTTGACTATGACAGTGGCATTGGGTGGACAACGTGGCCGTGACACTGGCTACTTAGAAAAATTTGAGCAAGGCACAGCGCAGTGGTATCACCTGCCGCAAAGTACGTTTTTGCAGAAATTTAAGCAGCATATTGCCGAAGAAATTCGCTATTTAGCGTTGGCGTCTACCTCTGACACCCAAAGTTCAACCAAGCAAATTGACAAACTTTGGCCTGTTAAACGAGTCACATTGTTACCACGGTACGCCATTACCGAAGATCAGGCGGGTAAGAAATCAGGCTCTGCTGATTTGTATTATTTATTTGAGCTAGGCAAACCTCTCTCACTGCAAACGCCAGTGACCAATGTGCCACATCGTCCAATGAAAAACTCGATGAAACTCACAACCTTAACTCGCCTAGAGAGAGTAACTAAGTTTACCGAGGTCCAAAGAGTATATGAAAAGGCACTGGTGTAATAGTTTTACAAATTATAAGCACACCTATGTAACTAGAAATTTTTTTTGAAAATATACCAATCATGTTTTCCGGACACTTAATTTACCGTATTTAGCATTGATGCTGTCCTTAAAGCTGACATAATCGACTTTCTCAAGGTTGTTTACAGGATGTATTTGAGTGAAATTGTTAATGTCGGTTTTGATCGTATTTGTTGTAACCAGCGCAAATGTGAGTGCAAAGTGCGACTCCGAAAAGGAGAGAGCAGATTTCTGGAATAAGAAGCTCAAAGAAAAAGTGACGGAGAGAAGAAGAGAACGACATCGCGAGGCTAAAAACGAATTTTTAGCTTGCTTACGAGATGATAAGAACGACCAACAATCAAACAGTAATGCTAACTCGATTTACTTTAGTGATAGCAGACAATTGTCAATTTACCGCTCGTCTAGCAGCTATCAGCAAAAACGTTATCCACAAACTATGAATGTTCAGATCTCAAATTACGCTAATTTCAATGGGAAGAAAAAATTAGCATGGCAGCGCTATTTTAAAGAGTCTCCCCAGTGTTTATACAACAGCGGAAACATGAAAGTCTTTGTGGCATGTTCAAAAATTCGCAAGCGAGAGCTAAAGGCATTCAACGCTAGATGGAATGATAAGACCGGCAAGTTGAACCTAGTCGATTAAAATCGTTTATCAAGACACCCATGATTGAAAATGGCGCTCGGGTTTTATCACCCCCAAAGGCGCTGGCATAAAATAATGCCTGCGACTAATGCGATAGCCGTGGAGCCTGGGGTGACTATCATTGATTGCCATTTTGGGTGGTTGCGCCAGTTAGCGAGCAGTAAAAACGCCACGAGGATGATGCCGAGTTGGGCTAGTTCAACGCCGATATTAAAACTGATTAGGGCTAACACTAAACCTTGTGATGGTAGGCCGAGTTGACTTAATGCTGAGGCGAACCCTAGCCCGTGAATTAAGCCGAAAGTAATAACGATGGCGAGGCGCCACCATGCACTAGGCCGCCAAAAAATGTTTTCAACTGCGACCCAAAGAATCGATAACGCGGTAATTGGTTCAATGATACTTGCTGGTATGGCGATCGCTCCAAACGCTGCTAGGCCAAGGGTGAGTGTGTGGGCAATGGTGAAGCCGGTAACCCAAATGAGTAGATAGCGTACTCGAGTGATCCCCAAAAACAAACCGAGCACGAAGAGGGCGTGGTCCCACCCTTGGGGAATAATATGAATGATGCCTTGCCACATGTAATGTAGCCATTCGCTGGTGGTATCGCTATGTAGGTCGCGGGCTTTTGGCTGCAATTTGTCAGGTTGTAATGCGAAGGATGGGCTTTGTTGATCGCGCACCAGCCAGCGGTTCAAGCTGCGGCCACTTGATGTTTGTTTAATACTGATTGCTATGGGCTCTTCAAAGCTGAAGTTACCCGTAAATTTGGCGCTTAGTTCTGCTGGTGAGTCTTCGCCTGTAGTGGGCAGGGTTGCAGTGAATAGAAAGCGTGTCATGGGCCAATTGAGATCTGACATAAATTCACTTTTTGATATATCACTCGGTAAATCGACTTGCGCCAGTTGCCAATTCAGTAGTTGTTCGTCAAGTGTGATGTTCGTCGCTGATATTAGCTTTTGTGCCAGCGCGTTTATATTTGGATCGCTAAGGGGAGCTTGAATACGAGATAGCTGATAGTAGCTTTCGCTGCTGCCGGTTTCTCGGGTGAGGTCGACTGATATGTCTAGCTCGGCGTGTTGCGCGTCAACTTGGTTGAGTGTGATGCGGGTCATGTTGAGTAAATGCGCCTGTGCTTGGGGCGCAAAAACGAATATGACCAAATATAATGTAGCGAGCCATTTTGTGGCACGCCCCATGTGTTTGTTTAGTTGCATGCTTTGCAAATGCTGCTTGCTTACCAGATTACTGGGTGTGTTTCGCCAGTAGTGACGTTCACTAAGCCGCCTGGGTTACCTTTGTAAGGGGCGACGAGTTGCCATTTCCACGGTGCGGCGGTTAAAAAGGCAAAGCGCATACGCTCGGGCAGGCCGGGCATGCCAATCCACTCCATGTTGTCGGCTTGCTGTTGCAGGTGTTCCATTTCAGCGGCGACCTCGGTAACCGGCCTTGAGGTCATTAGACCGGCGATGTCTAGTTTCACCGTCGCAACGACTTTACCTTCTTTTACTAATGCCCAACCCCCGCCAAGCTCGGCGACTGTGTTTGCGGCTAACGCCATGGCGGCGTCGTCATTGCCAACACTCCATATGTTGTGCAAATCATGGGATTGTGAGCTGGCGAGGGCTGAGTTAGCGGTTTTGGGCCCAGCGTTTTGCCAAATCATTTTGGATACCGCCGCCGTGCCATGGTAGCGGTCTACTACGGCTACTTTTATTAAGTTATTGGCGGTATCTGCGTCGACTGTTCCTTGCGCCGAAACGGGCAGGCTTTTGGTGATGAAATCAGGTTTGAACCAGAAGGGCTGTAAAACCGCTGCTTGAACAGTTTTTTGGCCTTCGGGGGCATGAATGGCAAAGTCTTCTGCGCTGAGCGAGCGGCCAACATTCATGGTTTCGGTTAGCCATTGTGGGTATTCAATATCAGCAATGGGTAATTGGTATTTATCTTTGATGCCAGCTAGTAAACCGTTGGCATATACGCGCTCTATTGCCACGGTTTCTGGGTTGCTAAGTAACACAATATCGGCGTAACGACCTGGGGCGATTGAGCCCACTAAGTGGTCAATATTAAAGTGGCGAGCGGTGTTGTAGCTGCCAAGTTGATAAGCGATTTCGGTGGGTACGCCGCGCTGGATCACGTTTCGAATGTTGTAATCCATGGAGCCGAGTTGCAGGGTGGCGAACACGTCTCTATCGTCGGTGGTGACTGAGACGTTACTCCAATCTTGTAAATTCATTTCAAGCAGCTTAGGGATTAAGGTATCGAATGCTGCGTGTTTCACTTCTAAAAATATACCCCGGCGAAGCTTTTCAATGCCTTCTTCTGCGAGTCTGACTTCATGATCAGACGCTAAGCCTGCTGCGGCGAAGGCGCTGATATCGGTTTGCGAGGTTAGGTTCATACCGTGGCCTTCTACTACGCCGCGGTTGTCGTAGGTGGCTTGGATCATCTCCCAAATGCGTTGATGGCCACCGTTATCGGCATTGATAATAGCTGACCAATCCATGACTTCGCCTAACGCGACTACGCGTAGGTCTTGCTGCATAAAGTCGCTCATTTCTTGATAACCGTAATAGCCGCCGCCTGATTCATACACGGTAGGCGGTGTGGCTGAGCCAATAGCCGGGAATATTTTCAGTGGGCTGCCAGCGTGTTCGGCGGCTAGCCAAAAATCGACGTTGCGGGTGCCGATTACATTCGAGACCTCATGTGAGCCTTCAACCGTCCAAGTATTCCCTTGGGGAATTACCAAAGCCGCTTCGTATTCTGGGGTTAAGTATGAGCTTTCAATGTGTTTGTGCGACTCGCCAAAGCCAGGTACGGCCCATAGTCCGTTGGCATCAAATTGCTCTGTTGCTTGGCCTTGCCAAGTACCGCTATCACCGACCCAAGCGATGCGCCCTTTGGCGATAACAATGTCTTGCTTTGGCAGCCACTCTTGAGTGAACACGTTGAGCATAGTTGTATTGGTGATGATTAAATCTGCTGGCTCGCGGCCCAGCGCAACTTGGGTTAGAAACTGACGGGTTTTAATTTCCGGGCTGAATGCGACATCGGCTTCGGTTTTATCTTCTACTTCGCTAGCTGTTTTATCGTTCGATGTTGAAGGAGTACAAGCGGTAAACAACAAACTGCTTAAGCCGAAAAGGCTCGCGGTTAAAACCAAACGAAGAGTAGGGGTCACGGTTATCTCCTGAAATAAAACGCACTAACAACGGACTGAAGTGACGAATATGCATCATAAATGCCAGAAGTTGACCATTTGGACAGGTTCCCAAAGGACGAGGAACGTAGCGGGGATTACAGTGGAATATGGCTGATTAAACAGTTAACTCCACCTGACGTGTTCGGTTGGTTTGGGGAAATTGCACTAAATTAAGGCGGGGGATGACGCTTTATCGAACAGGGTGCTTTTAGGAATTAAAAAGAGAAATTGCAAAGACACCCATGATAAGGATGCAGCACTTTTGATTAAGATTTTGCCCTCAGCTGATAGTTTTTCGCACACTCGATGCACTGGTAATTCTTATAATTAACCCTGTATCAGTTACACTTCAACCTCAAGAAGACCTTTTAATAGGCTATATATCAATGAGTTAGACTGGGCATTAAGCTTGCAAACGCTACTGCTTTCATACTCATAAATTTATCAAGGGAAAGTAACAATGATCGACCTTACCTATTCGGCTTATACGGCGTTTTACTTATATTTAGTCATGCTACTAGTGCAGTGGGCGGTCGCGACGTTTAGTAAGGCTAAGCAGCCAAATGCGATCCCTGGGAAGATAGATGAAAACTTATCTCACGACAGTTTTGTGTTCAGAGCGCATCGTACTTTCCAAAATACCCTAGAGAACAGTGCTCTGTTCGTTGGTACGGTACTTTTCGCGTTTCTTCTTAATGTTCAAAGTCCAGTATTTGCTATTTGTGTGTGGGTTTATCTAGCCGCAAGAGTAGTGCATATGGTGTTGTACTATATAATTTCGACGGAAAAGAACCCCAGCCCACGTACCTACTTCTTTTTGATTGGTCTGTTGGCGAATGTGGTTATGTTAGTGATGCTGGGACTAAGGCTAATCTAGCGACAGCTCGTATTCGTGGCTCGTTAGCATGACACCCATGCTAACGCCATAACAACGAGGGCCTTCGGCTACTGCGCCGTGTTCGAGCGACTTGCGTGCCTCGTCTGTGTTGCTCGAGCTACATGCCTCTTTAGCCACATACCTAGTGATTGATTTACATACTTAATCTTAAGGCTGATATCGTTGATATTAGCCCGCTGTGTTTGGCATACTTCTAGCCATTTATTCTTCCCTAAAATGCCATAGACCCATCATCAGCTATTTAACACTTTGATTTGCAATAGGTTTTTAAGTGTTATAGTTTATTCGCAAATATCGATAAAAATGGAATTTTTGGTGATTTCGCGTCAATTCTCTCTGCTGTTTGTACTGGGTCTGTGTTCGGTTTTATTTGTGTCTGGTTGTGCTGTTGATAAACGGCCTGAGGCGTATTCGAATGCGATAGTGGTGAGCAGTGCCTTTCCTGCCCATGGTAGTTCACAACCTCAATATGCTGCTGTTCAGTCGGCGTTACTCAACCGAAATTTGCTCATTGCCGATAACGGCGATGTGTTACCTGTGATGAAGAGCATGTGCGAGACTGACATGCTGTATCGCGTTACGAGTACCAACTTGCCGAGTTATGTTGGCCGGCATCAAGATTTGTTCGCGGGCTTCTATCTTGATGTGGCATTCGTGAATGGCAGTTGGAAGGTGGTCAGCACTGATAACAACTTTGCCCAGGTTAATAGCGAGTTTGAGCTCAGTTTGTTAGCCAGCGTGTTAATACCACGGGTAACAACGAGTGATGTATTTATTGTTCGCCCCCAACCGAACATCAGCGCTAAGGCATTAAAGGATTTGCTGGCCTCGGTGCAAAGCCTATTGCCGGTAAAACGCACGCGATTTGTGGTCGAAAACAAATTAGCTAAGCAAGTGGAGCAAGCTGGGTTTAGGGCCGTGCTTGAGCACGCGGCGGCTAAATACTGGTACTTAGGGGATACTCTTAGCACCAGTGCGGCGCAAGATCGTACTTTTTTTGCTATCAACAGTAGCGCCAATGCTGAGTTAGTGGCATTTGCCACACGTAGCCAGCCCCTTATGGCGTGCATGCAAGCGCATAACTTTGTGCAGCCCCCAAATAAAAAATTCAATATAAAATCAAAGGCTACAGACTTGCCCAGCGTAGTGAGCATGTTACCTAGCAATGCAGATTTTAATCAATTAAGCGAGCAACAAAAGCTGTTTAGTTCGGGCAAGTACCTCACTATTAACGGTGATGTGCTCAAGTATTCTACATATCAAAAATTGCAGGCGGGTAGTCGCTGCAGCCGCCTCAGCCCGAGTGATCCTTTGTACAAGTATTGTGAAGACAGAAAGCAAGACGTTAGTGCAGATTTTAAACGCCGAAAAGCCACTATGAGAAAGCAGGATTAGTCATGTTACATAAGCTCTCTGGCCAGGCAAAAATATTGGTGTTACTTGGGTTATTCGTGGTGTACGTATGCCTTGAATTGTCACTCAATTTGCTGTTAATCGATATGTACGCCAAACCACTACAGGATGTCTTTGGTGAGTACCAACTGACCGCTGAGCGTTTGGAATTATTTGGCCGCACGCTATCAGGCTTTGGTTTGGCGCTGGGTATTATCTCGTTTGTACCCGGGCATTTGTTCAATTTTTTAGGTGGGGCTAATCGCGCCACGCTTCTCAGCGACGAACGTGTTATTAGCAAACAAGGTAAATGGCTGTTTAGGCCGATTGCCTTTGTTTTGTTGTGGGCGTTGATCATTCCGTTTTTACGCATTGCGATTGATGCCACCGTGGATGGCACCTCAAACGAGAAGAAGCTCAGTGCCGTGCGGGCGATTGTGTACAAAGAGGCGTATTTGGCAGAGTCGGTAACGATTGAAGGCTTCCCTGAATTTGATGAAATAGTCAGTGACCCACAACGTAAAGATTTGGTGGTGGCACTTATTCCGTCTTTGGCGTTTTTCTCAGGTGGGTTTAATCATTTGATTGAATCTAACCTTCAAAACATGGCGGACGTGTTTTTACAAAATCGCCAAGAAGAGGCTTTCAGCAAAGAAGCATTACCGCGTATTCGTGAGTTTGATGGTGCGTATAAATCCGAGTGGGCCAAATATAGAAAGGCCACACAGGAGTATGCCCAAGCAAGTCGACGCGAGAACAACTACGCCTTGATTGAGCAAGAACGTACCGAGCTATTAAATCAAGCCAATGGGCGGATCAATCAGCGCTGGCGCACCTTTTCAGATGAATTATTGAAAGCGGATGACTTTCGTAAAGACTACGCCGAGAACGAGACTATTGTGGGCGTATATCGGGACTTGCGCGATAAGTACCAAAGCTCCAAGTGTGACCGAGAGTGCCGCCAGTTTTATAAAGCTGAGTTTGCTAAGTATCTGACTAACTTGACGTTTGAGTCTGGTGAGCGGTTCGGGGTTTACCTTACTGCAGATGACGCGAATTTAACCAAATTGCTCAAATCTAAATATCAGTTGATGGGAATGTTCACCCGAGGTCGCCGGGCATATTTGTACCGTGCGTATGGGATTTCTGAGGAAATGGAGTACGAGCAATACACCCAATCACAGATGGCGACAAATTTAGCGATTGCCCTATTCAAAGAAAATGACGTGCATGTACCCAAAAACTGGAGCATGCAAGACATGCGTGCGCTTCGCCAAGGTATCACTCAAAAGTATCAGGGCCGAGCGCAAGCTCTGTGGGAAAAATATCAGAACAGTTCAAAGTTTGGTGGCGTACCCATGAAAGATCTCGATAGAGTCGACTTTGCCCGTTTGCACGAAATAGAAGTGATGGCCCAAATCATACTTGGCCCGTATTACATGGAAAGCTTTACCCCGAGTATCGCCGAGAGCCGCTACAAAAAGATGTGGTTGGATAGCCAAGACAATATTTCGTTTATTCAGATGGTGACATCGACCGCTGCTACGGCGGCGTTCTCACCCGGTGGCAGTATGTTTCAGCTGGGTAAAGACGCAGTAAAATTAGCGGTGATCCCGCCGGTGAGCATAGCGGCAAGTTTGCTAGCGATTTTTTTGTTGTTTATCAAGCTCGGCCTTTATTTGTGGGCGCGCAGTAAGGTGTATTTCATGCTAGCCATGGGGCTAGGCGTATTTGCATTTGGCATGCCTGTAGGTAAGTCGGTGATGGGCGAGAACTCGTATCACGGCATGATGGTCGCGTTTGCTGAAGAATTCAGCGACGTAGATACCTTTGATAAAACCTTCACCGTTGGCTTTGGCTATGTACTTGATTTAGAGAATGGCATTTTCAAAACCTATCGGGGTTTAGATGTGGTTAATGCGGTAGCGAGCGTGGTGTATCAAAAACTGCCACGTGATGAAAGTGGTCAACCGATTGCGCTACCTGAGCCAAGCGATTTCTCGCTGCGCGCTTACGACAATTTTGCCTATTCGATTTTAGATTTCACCCCTGACATGTTGGGCTTAGGTGAGGTGACTTCGCCGTTTAACAGTAATATCACCGTTTTAAAGCAAGACATGAACGTGGGAGCCTATTTAGGTGTGCGTTTAGAAGACAAAAAGGTGGCAGAAGTACGCATGCCTAACTTTATGCAAGGCACCGATATCGGCCTGCTGGCAGAGCAGCGTTTGTTCTATCAACCCGATTGGCAGGCCTTAGCGCTGGAATATATTTCAAACGTGGACGACCCATCATATTGGTTGCAGTTGGCCCAAGGTGATGTAGCGAAAGAAACCTTAATGCAGCGCTTAGAACGCAACATGGCTACGTACCTAAACAACACGCCAAGTACTTTGGCATTGCTTAATAGCTTAAACGAGAAGGGCCAGAGCAATTTAATTTTGCTAGAGCTTGAGCGCAGCAAGAAATACCGCTGCTTTGTGCTGGGCACTGTGACCGCACAAATGATCAGCGAATCAATTGAAAGCAATCATATTGCCTATGAAGAATTACCGAATTGTAAGGCCAGAATATGAAAAATAAGCTAGTGGATTTCGTAAAAGAATGGATAGCAGACAACCTGATACTGCTGGTGTTGATGGTAGCCATGTTTGCAGGCATGCAATATTTGTATTACCAAGAAAGCCAAGCCCTCGGCAAAGCCGCACAGCAGGTTGAAGTACTTAAATTGAAAATATCATTGACGATGGAACAACAAAAATGACCGAGCAAACCAAAGCCCCCTTTATCTCATTCAAGTTCGACCTAATGACGTTCATCGCTTTATGCGGCGCTATGTACTTAGCGTACACGGCGCATAGTGCGAACATGGAAAATACCGCGAAACTCAGCTCATTATTAAGTAAGTACGAGCAAACACTTGATGCCGCCATCGCCGGTGACGAAGTCACGCTCAAGCGCTATCGCAGCAACATAAAAAAGACATTGGATTCACTGTCACCCAAAGAGCGCGAACTGATGCTGGCGCTGTTAAAGGTAGATGCGCAAAGTAAAGGCTAGCTAAATTAACCAAGTAGCTACAGGCCTTAAACGGCAGCCATAAAAATACCCCAGCATCAAGAATGCTGGGGTATTTGCTTTATTGCTAACTTAAAACATCAGGGATGATGTTTTACGCGGTACTTTTCTGAAGAGCACGCATCTGATCATGGTTACGCTTCATATCAGTTAACACTTTGTTTAGGGCCATGGTGCACGCCGCAGGTTGGTCTTCTTTAAGCGCGTCACGCAATTCGGCAAGTATCTTATCTTCCACTTCTTCTAGTTGACTCACGAACGTGTGGTCACTGTTAGAGGTGAGTGAGCTGATTACCTTGGTGTACATATTTCTGATATCTACAGCGACCGCACTGTCGTCTTCGTGTTCACCTTTTTCAGCGACGGCGAAGGGTTGCAAGGTCGTAATAGCGGCTTGCTTGTCATTAATCATTTGCTGGAACACAGTTTTGATACTCTGGGATTCCACTTTCTCTGTAGCGTCTGAATAGAACTCAATACCGCCGTTTAATACTTTGATGATAGAAGAAACTTTTTCAACATGATTTGGATTAGACATAGAATGCTCCTTTGTGAATTAACGTTCTGTGACTACAAAATTAGCTCTGCGTCACTTTGTTACTCTCTTTATTTATATTGCAACCCTCGTACCACCTCGCTGTACTTTTTGGGTTAAGGTTGAAATAAAATTAATTAATATATTATTGTTTGAAATCAATTATTTATGTCTGTTTCGTGACGAGGTTTTGTTTGGTGGTACGCGAGGTTTGATACGATTTTTTGGTATTATTTTTATACTAAGTAAAGATTGCATTTAGCGTTGAATAAAGTACTCGCGTGTTTGCGTTATACCTACTCTAGCCAATCATTAAGCGCATAAGTTTTACCTACTTGAGTTTTATCGGACGTTAGGCGGGCTGAGGTCTATGGAATGGGTTTTATAGCCCTGAAATGAAAAAGGCACGTTGGGCGAAATCCCAATGTGCCTTTGGTTGATAGCGAGCCTTTAGTTGTATAGGCTAGCGCTTAATTTTGTGCGCTTTGCCCATCATTATCACTTGGAGCATCGGCTTTAGTCGAATCGTGTTTATCAAAACTCTGTTGCTTTGAATTTGCTTGTGCGCCTTCGCCATTTTCATTGCCTTCTTTAGCGGCGTTACCCTTGGTCATATTCTGTTGGCTTGCCAACATCGAATCGAGTTTTTCACCACCTTTTGCACCAAAATCCAAGGTACGAATAGGGAAGGGAATGAGGAAGTCGGCTTCTTCTAAGGTTTTTTTGATCAAAATTACCGCCTCGTGGCGTGCCACCATAAAACCGGTATCGCCTGGGTAGTCTATCCAAAACCATACCAGCATATTAATGCTGCTATCGCCAAAGCTCTCTACGTAAACCGCGGTTTCTTCTTTTTTGATGACGAAGTCACATTCGTTTATTTTATCTGTGAGCAATTTTGCCGCCGCCGCTGGGTCGTCGCCATAAGAAATGCCCACCGGGATTTCTAGCCTGCGAACACCAAGCGTGGAGTAATTAGTGAGTATGTTGCGAAACAATATTTTATTAGGAATAACTTCGATTTGGCCGAAAAAGGTTTCGACTATCGTGTTGCGCAAATTGATGGCACGTACGTTGCCAAACACGCCCTCTGCTTGTACTACATCGCCTAATTCAAATGGTTTTCTAATTCCCATTGCAATACCTGCGATCAGGTTTTCTGTCATGTCTTGGAATGCAAAGCCGATCGCCAAGCCTACAATACCCGCACCCGCTAGAAGTGAGGTCACTGTGCCAGAAAGACCTAAAAACTCAAGGGCGATAAATAAGCCCGTACACATCACAATTGCTTTAAATATGGAAGCGAGCAGGTCGGCAATTTGTCGCGATTCTAAGGCTCGATGTAAACCTTTTCTAAGCATTTTACTCAGCACTCTGGCCAGTATTGAGAACACGATTGTGATCACAATGGCGACCACGAAATTAGGCAGGTGAGCGATTGTTTGTTCTAACCAGCTTTGAAGCTTGTCATTTATCAAAGAAGAAAATTCGCCTAGCGCTTTGAATTCCATGAGTTGATCCTAGAGTGGGTTAAAAGAAAAAAGCGAGTACCATAAGGTACTCGCAAAGGGAACGCACTGTGGATGTAGGACAGTGCAGCAGCAGTAATTCTAATGAGCCGGTCGTAGGTTTTGGGCTAACTTCTGGGCGTCAAATACGGTCAATGGTGTTTTTGGCTCGCCCTTACCCATAGTGATGAGCAGCGACGACATAATGTTTTCTTTCACTTGTTTGGTGGTAACTTCGCCGCCGGCATAATTTGGTGAAGACGGTGTGGCGCAGCCTAGTAAACCGCAGGTGGTTTCACCTTGCATGGGCTTCGTTGTGCTTGGGCCTACACGTGTTACGTCTTTGGTCTCAATGTCGGTGTCACTGTCTACGATAGTGAACCAGTTGTATCCATTTGCGCTGGTTAGTTCAGCGGCGTGAAGTAGGGCGAAATTGGTGGCTTCTTCTTCATCGGTGTTTTTGTTGCCTTTAAATACCACGCGATATTGATTTTCACTCAGTTGAAAATGGCTGTAGCCTTCGTCTCCGTTTTGCATAGCTGCCTGATATTGAGTCGGGGTGACTGAACTGCAGCCAAATAAGCACAGGCAAATCATGCACAAGGTTAGGGTTGGCTTTAGTAAAATGTAATCAGGCAGTATATTCATAAGGCATACTCTTTAAGGTCTTGGCTGATGATGCGTCAGCGTTCTTAATGTTATATGTATTGCTTAATTCAATACTGATGCCAATGTTGCAGCCCTTTAAAAATAAGGGGTGTAGGCTATAGTAATATTAGTGGGTAGCAACATTTACTGGTTGAAGCGTAAAAAGTGCTCACCCTGGGGTGTGCTTTTAACGAGTGGTTGGATGGGCAATAACGAAACAGGGAAAGCATTGGCTTTCCCTGTTAACTTCCGGGTGTTGGAGTTCGCGACTGGATTACCGCGAAGGTGCTGTGCTTACGTTTCGCGTAGCGCGTTGTTAGCGCTCTAGCCGAGATATGGTGTATCACTGAACCTTTAACTAATCATAACACTTATGGCGAAGGCTAAACCTCTGGGGCGATAAGCATGGTCAGTGATGCAGGGTTTACCTCGATGAATAATTCATCGTCTTGGTAGGTTTCACCGTCAATCACGTAATTAAGGGGGCCAGCACCCTTGATATGGACTTTTGTGATGCGCTGGTGGCGCACGCTTTTCTCTTCAGCTGAGTTAAATAAGCCTGGGGCAATTAATTCAGACAAACTGAACATATGATCGCCCAAGGTGGCATCACCGGGTAGCCAGGTTAAATCCAATAAGCCGTCTCGCACATTAGGCTCGCCGCCACCTTGGGCTAAAACTGTGGTAAAGGGCGCGGCATTGGCAACCACTAAACTGCACACTGACAGCTGCTGCGTGGGCTCGTCGTCTATGGTGACGTCGAGCTGCAGAGATTCATTCACATTGACTGCTTCCCACAGGGCTTTGATATAAGCCATTTGGCCACCTTGGTTTTTTTCCTCACGATCTGCGTTTTCAATCATTTTTTGTTCAAAGCCGACTGCTGTGACCAATAACGCCAGTTTTTTGTTGCAATTGGCAGTATCAATTTTAGTCGCTATGCCATTCTCAATATGCTCACACGCGACCTCTATCGGCATGACTTTGGTTCTCGTGCCAAATAACGCATGGGCTAAAGCGTTTGCTGTTCCCATGGGGATAATGGCAAATTGGGTTTGGGTATTCACCACCGCCGATGCGACCTCGGTTAATGTGCCATCGCCGCCGCAAGCAATTACGGTCGTAGCGCCAGCGTTAATAGCCTGTTTCGCTAAGTCATAGGCGCTAACGTCTGGTGTGCTCTCTACCACTTTTAGTTGCATAGAAGCACTGAGTCTTTGTTCTATGAATTCGCGATTCTCGGTCCATTTACCGGCACCCGATACTGGGTTTGCGATTAACCATGTTGGGGCTTTGGGTGTTAGCACACCTTTATCAAAAATTTTGCAAAGCGCCCTCAGCTGATGAGGATTAAGGCGCGCAGTTTCACGCACATCTTGAATCTTTTCAATGGCTTGGCGTACGCTTAAGGTGCGATCTTTACTTAATAAATATGCAGCCATTACCAACACCGAGCGACCACGCCCTAAAGCGCAGTGAACTACCACACCGCGATTCGCGCGGCGATGATTCTCAATCCAGTTCACGGCGCTGATTAAATCCTCTTCTGAGGGGCTTTGGTGGTCAAGCACAGGCACATTTAAGTAGGCTAAGTCTTCTGAGGTGGCGGTCCAATCTAGTCCGTCAAATTCGGCGGTAACATCTAAAATGGCTTTAACATTGAGCTCTTGAAGGTGCGCTACATCGCTTGGAAATAAGCGGCAAGCCAGAAATAAATCATCATCTATTTTTTGAATGGCTGGGACTTTGTCGTTTTTGCGCGCCCAACTATTGTACAGCTGCACTCCTAGTAGAAAGGGTATAAACAACCAGCGCACGTAGAAGGGAATTGAACCGTCTTGTTTCTTTCTAAAAATAGCCGGCTTTTGCAATAAGTATGCTGCGCCTACAGCAAGTAGAGATAAGCTGATCCAAATCAGTGGCACGCTGACAAATAGAGTAGGGCTGAAGTATGCCAAGGCGAGCGCAGCCAGCGCACCTGCTAAATAATACTTAACGATAAACATGATGCTATTCCTTTCTTTCTAAGTGGCTGCGACCGACTTTTTATTGCGCAATACGCCCTGATTTTTGCAGTGACCATTCGCAATGTCGATTCGCCTTGCTATTCCCACGCTGACATTCGCTGTAGGTTATATGCGTCGTGATACAAAGATGCTACTCAATTTAAATGTGAGCTTCGCTTGGTTGAAAGCAAAGCCACCTAAAGAAAGTAGCATGGGTAGTCGGCAAGCTTGCCAGCACATGTTAAATGGCTTTATTTAAATGATTTAGTCCCTCGGATTGGGTAATCGTTTTTGCGCGTATAGCCTAAGCCAGAAACCAGCATGTTTAGGTCTGGGCGAACGAAAGGGCTATTCGCAATCTCTAATACTTGCACTTTATTGTCGCTGTTAACAACGAACAAACCTGGTTCAGGGAAGTCGTGGTCCGTTTCAGCTTCAGATGTAGGCTGTGAAAGATACAAGCCAAGTGCGCTCATGTGCTCTTTCGTTAAACCCGCATATACGGGAAACTCAACCGAGACGTCATCAAGCTTGGTGTTAAGTTGTTCAACCGAATCAGCAGATACGGCCACAATATCAACTTTGATCTCTTGAAACTGAGAGCGCATTTCTTGTAATTGCGTAAGGTACTTGCTGCAAATTGGGCAATGCACTCCACGATATACAACCACCATGGTCCAGTGATCTGCGTCAGTTGGGGAGACTAGGCTTTGGGTATTGCCTTTAGTGTCTAGCACTTGGATCTCAGGAAAAGTTGCACCTGGGGTTAATTTTTCAGAATTCATTTTCGTCCTCCTTAAGGGTTGGGTGATGTGTATGGGTTGGCCGCATTCAGTGGCAGTCCAGTCGTGAATCTAGGCGGACTGTTGCTCGCGCATTTCTTCGCGATAACTGTTAGCCAGACGATTCTTTTGCGTTTCATTCAGCACTTTACCGGCCATTTGGAAAAACTGTTGTTCTTCATCATCTAAATGGTGCAAGACCAAATGTTGCAGACTTTTCATATGCGTCAGCCATGCTGAAGAGCTCATGTCTGTGTCTTCGAGTTTCTCGATCAGTTCATCGATTTCATGATGTTCAGCGATAGCGTGGCGAGACTGATCCGCCATGTCATCTGATTTCATCAGGGGGGCATAGAAATAACGTTCTTCAGCTAAGGCGTGACTTTCGAGCGCCTCTTTTAACGCTTTAAAGGTATGAATACGTTCGTCACTTTTACCTGACGTGTTAAGTAGTTTGTCCATTAAGTCGCGTTGAACGTCGTGATCTTTACGCAATGCTTCGAAAATTTTCATTATCTTATTCCTTTTCATTTTGCTTTGTTTTTTCGTTTATCTAATGTTCTTCATTGCGAGCACCGTACCAACAGGGGTAACTTTATAATTAATTGAAATTTATAGGATTTATGTGGGTTGATTATGTATCAACGATTGTTAACGTGGTAAAAATTACACGTCAGCAGTAGTTATTTCTGTGTTTTTGGTGTGAGTTACACATGATCTTTAATGTAGTAATGAATCGATTTTGGGTGTTTTGCGTAATAGCTGTAATTGGTTAGCTATCAGTGGTTGGTTGTTAGCAGTTTATGCATATTGCAGTGAGAGTCAGTGGCTACACGGGAATCAAAGCAAGGCTTCTAAGAGCAAAGATCAAAGAACGATTAGCTCATCTTAACAATTAGCTTTAATGAGGAGGGAATATGAAAAAAGCGGTTATGGCATATATAGGTTCGTTACTGGGATTTTTGTTGTTAGATGCGATATGGCTGGGCTTGGTGGCTAAAAATAGCTACATACAAGCGATGCAAGGGCTCATGCGGGAGGACGTACACGTTTGGCCTTGGGTGGTATTTTATAGTCTGTACTGCATGGCCATAGTGTATTTGGTTGTTTTACCTCGCAAAGATAGTGCCAGTGGTCGTCCTGTACTGGCGGCTGGAGCTGTACTCGGTGCTGCGGCTTACGGGGCGTATAATATGACAAATTACGCTTTATTAGCGGGCTGGCCGTTAAGTATAAGCTTGCAAGATTGGGCTTGGGGCACGGTGGTAACAAGCTTAAGCAGTTACTGTGGCTGGCGCTTCGTTCGTCGTTGAATTTAACCGAAGGCTGATGAAAAATAGCGAGTGTAAAGTAGTGGCAGCGAAGTCTCCGCGACAGCAAATACTGTCGCGGTTTGCCAATTATTTATTTAGCTTGCGTATGTGGCTGTAGTTAAGTAATGCAACGAATACTGAGCCGCCTATTGCATTGCCCAACAGCACTACAGACAATGCTTTTAGCATCTCAAGCAACGATAATTGGTCGGACGTAAAATACCCCACGAGTAGTTCTACTGAGCCAGCGATTGAGTGGTGTAGGCCACCTAGCCCGATGATGAAAGTCACAATATAAATACATAATATTTGGCTGGTGGTGGAATGCGTTGACAGTATTGTCCATGCGCCTAAGGCCATTAACCAACCTGCAAGGGTGGCGCTGGTGAGTAAGGTTAGAGGGGAATAAGACAAAATATGTTCAGCGATAATGAAATAGCCTTCGCTGGCGTGAATCACCTCGTCGCTCATGGCGAGTAATCCCGCACTTATTACACCGCCTATTATGTTCCCCGCGATAACAATACCCCATAAACGAAACATGCGAACAATGTTGATGCGCCTGTCTAGAATCGGGTAGAAGGCCGTCGCTGTGTGTTCTGTAAAAAGCTGAGTGCGACTTAAAATACACATCACAAAACCCAGCGGGTAGACCAAGGCGACCAATACGCGGTTAAAACCAGTAGAGAGGTCGCCCACTATGGTTGTCATGACTCCTACGGCCAATACGGTAAAACAAATGATCATGCCTGCGGCCAATGCCGACATGAATAGAGACATGGCGGGCCGGGCTAATTGCTCAACTCCTTCATCAATGGCTTTTTCAAGAATGTCGTCTGGGTGGCGAAAGGTCTCATCGACACGCTTCACTATGACAGAAGCATACTCCTGGCTTTCGCGTGTGCGCTCTTTCGTTCGCTCTTTAGCGCTTTCATCAAATAAGAGCTCCCCTGAGGTGGAAACAATACGTGCTTCATGATCGTGTTCGCCGTGCTCTAAATCATCTGCCATGTGTTTATCCTTACTAGTGTTTTATCCACCAAATAACGGCTACCAATATGGTTAAGCCGATGGCTGTGGGAAGCTTATATTTTCTGAACAGTGCCTCTGCATGATTACCTGCCAACTTGACCAATAAGGCTAAGCCGAAATAGCGCAGTGAGCGCGCAATTAAGGTTGCTAACAGAAACATGCCGATGGGATATTTCACTGCGCCAGCGGCTAGCATCGCAATCTGAAATGGTACTGGAATGATACCGATGGACAGCACGTACCAAAAACCCTGCTGCTGCATCTGCGTTTTTACGTTCTCTAATTGCTGTGGATCAGAAAACCAACTGGCAATTTGCTCTGCGAATTGGTCGAAAAGAAAATAGCCTACACCGTAACCAATAACTGCGCCGAAAATGCAACCTACAGTGGCAAGCGTTGCCAACAGCCAAATTTTCTCACGTTTGGCCTGCATCAATGGAATGAGCACTGCTTCTAGCGGTATCGGAACAATAATAGATTCTAAAAAGGAAGCTATCACCAGCACTGCGTACATGTTTTTAGATTCGATGAACTGTTTTGTTTTGCTTTTGAAGTAGGCGACCATTTGCGTCCTGTCTTACACCTTGAGGTTGATGAAACCACGTGAGGAAATGAAACGAATAGACTCACTTTGCAGGATGTATACCAAAGGACGGCGGGGAATGAAGGAACAGCGGGCGCTCTGAGTAAGTCTGCACGCTAAAACCACTTTAGCCCCTATAGGGCAGGGTATTGCAGCGCAGTTCAGTGCATATGATAGTGCGCATATATTCGCAAATAAAATGCAATTAAGCTGGCCCGAACAGTAAAAATTTACCCTGCTTGAGCTGATTTAGGCGGTATTTTTGCAATATTTACTTACTCTCGCCTTAACCCATAACTCCTAACCCACAGCCGATAGCGAAAAGAGTCAAAGTACAACCGTAAACTTAACTTGGGGTTACTCTGATGTGGATTTTGTTACGTGCTGCTTTGCAAACTGGCGTAGGGTTAACATGCCGGAAATAGATGAGACAAAGTAAGGTACGATAAAGGTTAAGATTAAATTCCCCCACAAGATGGGTGTTCGACCAACTATGCCGTCATATTGGTTGATCATGTTTAATATCGCGCCAACGATCAACGCCGTGACAAGAGAGCGCTTCACCAAAGCAGGGTTAAAAAGTTGATTTAATAGTCCAATATTTCTGTTTATCAATTGCGTTACCTTGTAAATATACTGGGTATAGCTAGACCGATGTTCTGCCTTTTTATTTTCAGTGTATACAAAAATTCGCTTTCAGTAGACTTGAATCTAGCCGTGTCCGTTGCTTTTACAGGGCAGTTAATTCAAACTCCTGCGCTTAATGGATAAAGGGGCTTGAAATGAATGATAAAGCGGTGAAATCGGGCGTCTTATTTGCGATAGCGGCATACACCATGTGGGGGATTGCCCCTATGTATTTCAAGTTGCTAGGCCAAGTGCCAGCGATGGAAATATTGATGCATCGCATTATCTGGTCTGTGATTGTACTGACGCTGCTTGTGGTTGTTACCGGCAAAGCGCAAAAGGTGAAGCAGGCGATCCTTAATCCCAAGGTGATGCAGGTCCTATTGATTTCAGGGATATTACTGGCCGCCAATTGGTTTATCTTTATCTGGGCTATTAACAATAATCATCTGCTTGATGCCAGTTTGGGCTATTACATCAACCCATTATTAAACGTGTTTCTTGGGCGCTTGTTTTTGGGTGAACGCTTACGCCGTTTGCAAAAAATCGCGGTTGGGTTAGCACTATCAGGTGTGGTGTATTTTATCGTCGGTTACGGGCAGTTGCCTTGGGTTGCACTTGCACTTGCGGGCACATTTGGTATCTATGGTTTGTTACGCAAACAAGTGGCGGTAGATTCATTGCCAGGCTTGCTTATTGAAAGCGTATTTTTATTGCTTCCTGCGATTGCCTATTGGATTTGGTTCGCGGGTGAATACAGCAACATGTTGACCAATGACACGGCACTTAACATCACCTTGATTTGCGCCGGTATCGTGACCACAGCGCCTTTATTGTGTTTTACCGCAGCGGCTAAACGGATTATGTTTTCGACGTTGGGATTTTTTCAATATATTGGCCCAAGTTTGATGTTTGTTTTAGCGGCAGTGGTTTACGGTGAGCCGTTAGATGACAACAAGATAGTGATGTTTGCTTTTGTATGGTTGGCACTGGGCTTGTTTAGTTATGATTCACTGCGCCAGTATCGCAAGGTCAGAAAAGCGCTAAAGCAGCCTTAAGATCATTTCCAATAAATATCTAATCACTTAGCGAAAATTTAAACTACTTCTTTTACGGGGTCGTGTACCACTTGGTTGCGACCGCTAGCCTTGGCTTGGTAAAGGTATTCATCTGCTTTGCGCAGCATACTATTAACCCCGCCTGTAGCGATGGCTGTTAGTCCAATACTCACAGTGCAATGAAATGTTTTGCCTTCAAATTTGAAGGTGATCTGAGCTAATTCCTCACGAAACGCTTCGAAGAGATGTATAGCGCTAGGCAAATCAACATTTGGTAAAAACACACAAAACTCTTCGCCGCCAAAACGTGCAGGAATGTGCGCCGCAAATGTTGATGAAACCAGTTTGGCAATTTCCCGTAAGGTGTAGTCACCGCAATCATGGCCATAGGTATCATTCACTGATTTGAATAGGTCAATATCAATCAGTGCTAGTGTTTGGCATTTTGGTACGAGCTGGGTCGCCGCTGCGGCCCGTTCGAAGAAGTGTCGCCGATTCGGTAGGCCAGTGAGAAAATCTGAGTTGGCAGCCCTGCGTATCAGTTCAATGTTTTCGATATATTCGATGTTCTGCATGATCCGGCATAAGAACTCTTCTTGGCCATAAGGCTGAGCGAGGTAATCATTGGCCCCACTTTTTATGAACCGAGCGGAAACCCCAGTGTCACTGTGATCTGACAAGCCTATCACCGCAATATCATCTTTAGAGGCGCGCTTACGGATTTCATTGAGCAGTGCGATGCCGCTCATGTCAGGCAATTTATTAGCAACAATCACTAACTTTATAAGGCTATAGCGTGTGAGTGCGTCAAGACCTTGTTGGCCGGTGGTGGCTTCATGAGTGATAAAGTTGTGGCGCTGCAACAGAGAAATGCTGCGCTGACGGCTGACTCTTGCGCTGTCGACCACTAAAACCCCTTCACTCTTATTTTTATGCAGGCGGCTCAGTAGTACGCTTAGATACTCATACACCTGCTCGTTTTCTTTCAGAATATAGTCAATGACGTTCTTATTCAGGATTCCGGCTCGGGTTTCTGGATCTAAGAATTCAGTGGTTACTATGGTGGGTAAAAATGAGGCTAGGGTGAAGTCAATCGCTTGGCCGATAGGGGCGTCTGGCAGGCGGTAATCAACGATGGCACATAAAAAATCTTCAGGGGCGGAGTGCGAGAATATATGCTGCGCCGCTGTCAGGCTAGTCGCTTTAACTGGAGTTAACTGCGCTTTTAGTATCAAGCTGGCAATGACGTCTACGCTTTGTTCGTTATCGTCAATTATCAATACTTTTGGGCGCATAAAGCCAGTTTACCTTTTCGCTGATACTAAGGAGCACTTAAATGTATGGCTACCTTATAGCACCTCGCAGAAAGGGTAAACTTAAGGCGTTAAATTTTATCTAGTTTTGCAAATGACAGCACTAACCACTTACTGCCAACATTATCAAAATTGACCTGGACTCTGGCGTGCTCGCCGCTGCCTTCGTAATTAAGCACGGTTCCTTCACCAAATTTGCGATGGGCCACGCGCTCACCGAGTTTAAAGCCAGTAGAGTCAAACGCCGTATGACTGGCTGACGACTGGAATCGACTTTGCATCGGGCGTGACACCGTGGCTTTAGTGCGCAGACGAACTTCTTCAATAAATTCGGTGGGGATTTCTTTGATAAATCGTGAAGGCGTATGGTATTTGTCTTGGCCATATACACGACGGCTTTCAGCGTAAGTTAGATAGAGCTTTTGCATGGCGCGGGTCATACCCACGTAACAGAGGCGCCGCTCTTCTTCTATTTTTCCTGGTTCGTCATTGCTCATTTGGCTGGGGAACATGCCTTCTTCCACACCGACTAGCAATACCATAGGGAATTCTAAGCCTTTGGCTGTGTGTATAGTCATCATTTGCACGGCGTCTTGATGTTTATCAGCCTGAGCATCACCAGCTTCAAGAGAAGCGTGGGCAAGAAACGCCGACATGGGGCTCATGTTTTCAGCTTCTTCTGGGGGCGCGAACTGCTTACACGCAGTGACTAATTCTTCTAAGTTTTCAATTCGTGCTTGCGCTTTTTCGCCTTTTTCCGCTTTGTACATGGCGTACAAACCAGAATTTTTGATGACGTGATCAGCGTGTTGCTCTAAGGGTAAATCTGTGGTGTCTTTTTGCAGTTTTAATACTAAATCCACAAAGGCTTGTAGCGCGTTGGCTGCGCGGCCAGATAGGCGCTTTTCACGCAATAGCTGTAAGCTCGCTTGCCACATAGACAAATCATGCTCTTTGGCTTGCTCACGCACCTGTGACAAGGTTTTATCACCAATACCACGCGTTGGTGTGTTAACGACGCGCTCAAATGCTGCATCGTCGATTTGCTGATTAATAATGCGCAGGTAACCTAAGGCATCTCGGATTTCTTGACGCTCGAAGAATCGCAGACCACCGTATATGCGATAGGCCACGGACTCTTGCAATAAAGCTTCTTCAAGCACTCGTGATTGGGCGTTGTTGCGATACAAAATAGCGCAATCGCTGAGGGCATAACCTTGGGTCTGCCAGTCTTTTATGCGCGATACGGCAAAGCGTGCTTCGTCTAATTCGTTAAAACCGGCATACAAAGAAATAGGCTCGCCATCTACACCGTCGGTCCATAATTCTTTGCCCAAACGGCCTTGGTTATTGTCGATAACGGCATTGGCCGCTTTTAAGATATTGCCTGTTGAGCGATAGTTCTGCTCTAAGCGTATGGTTTTTGCTTGGGGGTAATCACGCAAGAAGTGCTGAATATTCTGCACGTTTGCCCCGCGCCAACCGTAAATTGACTGATCGTCATCACCAACAATAATCATATTGTTGGTGGGCGCGGCTAATAGGCGCAACCAAGCGTACTGAATGTTGTTAGTATCTTGAAATTCGTCCACAAGCACGGCGCGAAAACGGGTTTGATAATGCTTAAGTAGCTCAGGGTTTTCCACCCATAGTTGATGAGCGCGTAGCAACAACTCGGCGAAATCCACCAAGCCAGCCCGTTCGCAGGTTTGTTGGTAAACCTGATAAATCTCACATAACTTTTTCTGGTTGTAGTCACCATGAGTATCTATGTGCTCAGGTCTTAAGCCTTCGTCTTTATTGCCATTGATGTACCATTGAACGTGTTTCGGCGCCCATTGCTTTTCATCTAGGTTCATACTCTTGATGACACGGCGCACTAGGCGATATTGGTCGTCTGAGTCGAGTATTTGAAAGTTCTCGGGCAACTTAGCTTCAGCGTAATGGGTGCGCAGTAATCTGTGAGCAATACCGTGAAAGGTGCCAATCCACATATTGCTAAGAGCGCCGCCTTGCAACTCTTCGATACGCCCGCGCATTTCGCGAGCGGCTTTGTTGGTAAAGGTAACGGCGAGAATACCCCAAGGGGCAATACCTTCTACTTCCATTAACCAAGCAATGCGGTGCACCAACACGCGGGTTTTACCACTGCCTGCGCCGGCCAAAATAAGCATGTCAGCAGCAGGTGAGGCAACGGCATCGCGTTGTTTATCATTGAGTTGTTCTAAGAGTCGAGATACATCCATGGGGGAAAAAATGCTGTAGAATTATGGGCGCATTATAACAGTTATACTGTGTTTTTATACAATTAATGAATTTGTTCTTAGTCATTATTGGGCTTTGAAATAACAACTGGCTACACTGCCGACTGATGCAGACATAAGGTGGATACTCGTGAACAAAAATTTTTGGCAAACGCTTCGTAATGAAGCACAGGTAATGACTGAAAAAGAACCTTTGCTTGCCACTTATGTAAATGAATGCATTTTAAAGCAGCAAGATTTCGCAGGGGCGCTGAGTTTCATTTTATCGAACAAGCTATCAGATAAAGTCATGTCTGCGACGGCCTTGCGCACCATGCTTGACCAAGCCTACCGCGATCAGCCTTTGCTAGTTGAAGCGACTGTGTTTGATATTGAAGCAACTTTTGAGCGCGACCCCGCGGTGAAATCGTATCTAACTGTGCTGCTTTATTTCAAAGGGTTTCATGCTATTCAGGTGCATCGTTTTGCGCACATGTTGTGGTTAATGGGCCGCCATGAATTGGCATTATTTATTCAAAGTCGCAGCTCTGAAGTGCTATCAGTGGATATTCACCCCGCGGCTTATATAGGCCAAGGCGTGATGTTTGATCATGCAACAGGCATTGTTGTGGGTGAAACTGCGGTGATTGAAGATAACGTATCGATTATGCAATCTGTGACCCTTGGCGGTACAGGTAATGAAGTCGGCGATAGGCATCCTAAAGTGCGCCATGGAGTAATGATAGGCGCAGGTGCCAAAATTCTGGGTAACATTGAAATTGGCCCAGGTGCCAAAGTGGGCGCGGGCAGTGTGGTACTAGCGAACGTTCCCTCTCATGTCACTGTGGCGGGTGTGCCAGCTAAAATTGTGGGAAAGCCGAGCTGCCAGAACCCATGCCAAACTATGCGCCAAAACGTACTAGAAGATTAACCTGCAACTCGCTTGATGAGGCGTTGGCGTTATCGAGCGAGTATTCTGTTGACGCAGGATTTAGTTTAAATCACACAGCTCGCTTAAGTGCTGGAGTTGAATATCCGGTAGCACGGTGACGTCTTCGCCACTGAGCGACATCGCACGATTTTCTGCATACCACGCGCTCATGAAGCCTGCCTTCTTGGCTCCAAACACGTCTTTTTCTAGGTTATCCCCTACATGCAATATTGACTCAGCTGGCAGGCCGAGCAGCTTTTTAGCCGCATCGAACATGGCGCTGTTGGGTTTCATGGGAAACGCTAAACTAGCGTGAAAGCTCTTTTGAAAGTAATCCGCGATACCGATTTGCTCTAGGTTTACATTGCCATTAGTGATAGCGACTAACGGCCAGCGCTCCCCTAGCTTACTCAGAATGTCGGTCACTTCAGTACTGACCTGAAAATTACTGCGCTCAAAATAGAAAAAATCGAAGGCTTCATCCACTGCGCTTTTAAGGGCATGACCGCTGTGACCGAACGCTTGAATACCGCTGGTGAGCACTTCTCGGCGCAACATGCCCATATCGCTGTGAAGCTCAGGCTTTTTCTTCAATATGGCGCGTCTATGGTCGCGCCAATAACCTGGGTGGCTATGGGACGGGTCATCTGCAAAGCTACCCAAAAACTCAATCAAGGCATGTTCTGCACGGATGATGTAAGGGTAATTGTCGTAAAGGGTGTCATCGAGATCGAACGTCATGGCCTTAATCTGGCCGATATTACGGTAATAAATCATGTTCTCGGTTTTGTCCTATGGTATTTGTTAGCTATGACTCTTTCAAAAAACTCTTATAGGGCGTTTTCTACAAATCGCTGTATAAAAGCGTTTGAACAACCGTTATTTTCGGCGCTTGGCTCTGGGGTGCGCTGTATCGTATACGCTGGCCAGATGTTGAAAGTTCAAGTGGGTGTAAACTTGCGTAGTGGATAAATTCGCATGGCCGAGTAATTCTTGCACTCCGCGTAAATCACCGCTTGATTCCAAAATGTGGGTAGCAAACGAGTGGCGCAATTTGTGTGGGTTGATATCTTGATCTAAATGCTGCTGCTTAGCCCACAACTGCATCCTTTTAGCAATTTGCCTATGACTGATACGCCTTCTGTGTTTACTTAAAAACAGTGCTGGCTCATCACCGTCAGCTAAAACGCCGCGCACTTTCAACCATTCACCAAGGCATTTCAACGCCGTTTTACCAATGGGCAGTATTCGCTCTTTACTGCCTTTACCCATGACCCTTAATTGGCCGTCATCTTGTAGGCTTTTCAGGTTTAAATCAGCCAGCTCAGCTAAACGCAAGCCGCAGCTGTAGGTCAGCTCGAGCATGGCTTTATCACGAACGGCAAGTAGTGAGTCATCATCGAAATCTAGTAGTTGATGCATTTCATCTACATTGAGCTGCTTGGGTAATGGGCTGCCTTGTTTAGGGGCTTGAACCGCTTTGGCTGGATTACTGGATAACACTTCGAGCTCAACCAAATAAGCGCAATAGCCACGCAATGCGGATAGGCGAAGAGCGATACTGCGTGGGCTTAACCCTTGACGACGGGCCTGATTCAGCACTTGGCGCACATGATCAACCGTTAACTCTAACCAGTCGGTAATGGTGAGGGCTTGGCATATACTGGCAAGTTGACGCCGATAATTTTCAATGGACTTAGCGGCCAGATTACGTTCGTACTTTAGATAATCAAAGTACTTGTCTAGCAAGGGTTGCAGACTTGGCTGTTCGCTCATTAGTCAGCCTGGATGTCAGTAAGCCAGTAATTTAGGCAATAGTATGCTTAAAAACTGCTGTAACTGAGTGATAAGCAAGGTGTCCATGTCAGGGTTAAAGTGCCCAGGATCGTTGCTGCCAATGGCCAAAATACCCAGCTCGCCATTATCGCCTAAGCGCAATAAAGCAACAGATTCAGCTTGTTGGTCACTGAACAAAAGCTTTTTCTCGTGCTCGCTCAAGCGGCCAAAGAAAAAGGCCTCGTCTTTGAAGCGCTTTTCGGCAAATAACTTGCGCTGAATTTCTGGTAATGCAAAGGCACCCTTGTAGGGTTTCAGAGCGACCGATGAAAGGTTTAATTGTTCTTGCATCACGTCTTCGAGCACATATTGCACTGAGCTTATGTCGGAGCATTTCAATACGCGCAGATTCAAATCAGCGTAAATACGGTATATGGCTTCATTTTGTTTGGCGATGCTGATCAGCTGAGTCAGTTTGGAATTGAGTAAGCGTACTTTTTGGCGTAACTGTTCACTTTGGCGCTCGACCAGAGAGACACTGCCTTTTTGGGCATGGGGCAATTGCAGTTGCTCAAGTAAAGCTGGGTGTTTAACGAAGAACTCGGGGTGCTTGGCAAGATAGATAGCCACCTGCTGTTCAGTTAACCCATCCGGTTCAGCAAAGGAAGAGGTGTCGTCTAATTGACTTTTTTGCTGACCAGATGCTTCATTCATAACGTGATATTTCCATCAAAGACATGTTCCGCTGTCCCTGTCATTTTTAAGATTGACCCTGGCCCTTGCCAACGAATTTTCAAGGTACCACCTGGTAAATCGACAGTGACTTCCTTGTTTAACTTTTTCTGCATTTGCCCTACGGCGACGGCCGCACATGCGCCGCTACCACAAGCGAGGGTTTCACCCACGCCGCGCTCATAAACACGCAGTTTAATATGACCGCTGTTTAAAATCTGCATAAAACCGATGTTGGCGCCCTCAGGAAAGCGTTCGTGGGCCACTAACGTTTTACCTATGCCTTCTACATCAGCTGTTTCGACATCATCTACTAATAATACACAGTGGGGGTTACCCATGGAAACTGCGCCGCAAAAGAAGGTGTGATCGTTCTCGCGAATGATATAAATGTTCTCTTGCTTGTTCGCTTTCAGCGGTATTTTAGCCGGTTCAAAAATAGGCTCGCCCATGTTAACGGTAATTTGTCCGTCACGCTCATGGTATAGCACGATGCGACCTGCCTTGGTGCTCACCACTATTTTGTTGCGATTGGTTAGCCCTTTCATTTTTACAAAGCGAGCGAAACAACGGGCACCATTACCGCACTGGGAAACCTCAGAGCCGTCTGAGTTAAAAATACGATAATGAAAGTCTTGTTCCGGGTCGTACGGAGGCTCTACGACCAATAATTGGTCGAAGCCGATACCGAAGTTGCGATCCGCTAACTGGGAAATCTTTTCTTTACTGAAGAAAACGTTTTGAGTCACGTTGTCGATAACGACAAAGTCATTGCCCAAACCGTGCATCTTTGAAAACTGAACTTGCATGTTTGCCACTTACGTAAAAATCACTTAATCAGACGACAATCGCCCTTGTATCAAGTACCTATAATGATGGTTATATCATTTCAAAGCACGGCTGACTATGGATTTGCATCGTCTTGGCCGAGGGACGATGCAATCTATAGTGCTATCTATAGTGCTATCTATCGTGCAATAGGCAGTGCAACGGGTAACGCGATACTTTTACAGTACGCTCTCACCACGCCAAAGATCTTCAAGGGTTTCCCGCTCACGAACAACAATTACCTGGTCTTTGTCGACCATGATTTCAGCGGCCTTACAACGACTGTTGTAGTTGGACGCCATTACAAATCCATAAGCACCCGCACTTCGTACCGCAAGATAATCGCCGGCATCGATTGCCAGTTCACGCTCTTTGCCAATGAAATCGCCTGTCTCGCAAATGGGCCCAACAACATCATAAACCGCACTGTCACGCGTCAAAGACGTATCAAGTGGAATGATGCTTTGCCAAGCTGAATATAGCGCAGGACGTATTAAATCGTTCATTGCGGCATCAACGATCGCAAAGTTTTTTTCAGCACCTTGCTTTAAGAACTCAACCTTGGTCAGTAGCACACCAGCATTGGCCATAATGGCTCGGCCCGGCTCAAATATAAGCTGCAAGTCTTCACGCCCTTGCATGCGCTGCGCAATTGCTTGGGTGTATTCATCAGGGTGTGGCGGCGTTTCATCTTTATACGTTACGCCTAAGCCACCGCCTACGTCTAAATGCGCCAATGTAATGCCATTTTCGGCAAGCTCATCAATAAGAACCAACAGTTTATCAAGGGCATCAACAAAGGGGGCAATCTCAGTTAATTGCGAGCCTATGTGGCAATCTATTCCTTTGATCTCAAGATTGGGTAAGGACGCGGCGTGACGATACACTTCTACTGCTTGCTCACGTTCGATACCGAACTTATTGGCTTTCAAGCCGGTAGAAATATATGGATGGGTTTTCGCGTCAACATCTGGGTTTACGCGAATTGAAATTGGCGCGACTTTATTTTCAGCCACAGCCACTTGGCTAATGCGCTCTAGCTCCGCTGGAGATTCAACATTGAAACACTTGATGTTGTGCTGCAAGCCTAATGCAATCTCTTGAGGCGTTTTACCCACACCAGAGAAAACAACTTTGGTTGGGTCACCGCCCGCTTTGAGTACGCGTAAAAGTTCGCCACCGGATACAATATCAAAGCCAGAGCCGAGCTTAGCGAGTACGCTTAACACGCCTAAATTTGAGTTGGCTTTCACCGCGTAGCAGACCAAATGTGGGTGAGCACCAGCGGCTTTATCAAATGCTAACCAATGACGTTCTATCGTCGCCTTTGAATAAACATAACATGGGGTGCCGTGAGTTTGGGCTATGTCGTGCAGCGATACATCTTCTGCATAGAGTTTTTCATTTTTGTAGCCAAAAAAATCCATATTACTGCTTACCTTCTTGGGAATCTTGAGATGGGGTAGGGGCCGTCTGAGATGACGTATTCTGTTGTGGTTTTTCTGGCAGGGTTAAGGGTTTCTTTTGCCCACAGCCTTGCAGCGTTAACAGAGTAAACGCGCTTAACAGCGCTAACAAAAAAGTCGTTTTACGTCGCATCTCAGGCCTCAACTGATAGTGTAGCCGCGTATGATGGCACTCCCAGCGTAAAATGCAACGTGTTAACAGTGCTTTAAGCGTTATATTCTATATTCATTTTAACCTAGGCTTATCTGCCCTACCGCTATGAAACAAACCGCGGTAATGACCATGGCTAGTGAGGTTAGCGACTGGCTTTTGGCAGTTTATCTAATTGAGTAAGGACTGACTGGGGGAAGCGTACTTTACTCCAAAGTTGTTCGCACAAGGTGTTAACGGCTTGCCAGTCACGTTTGACCAACCAATCGATAAGAATATCGGGGTTCTGGGGGTAAGCGATACGCTCGATAGCGGGCTTGATTAACCATTCTTCAACAATATCACTGTCAAGGGTTGGCATACTTTGGGCTAAATCTAATTGAACTAACGTCTTTGCATTTGATAGCTGCTCAAATTGACCGCTAAGAGGTTTGATCAACAGTTTCTTGCCGAAATGTAGACATTCACTGGCCAGTTCGAAACCCGCATTAGCAATAACCCCAGAGCAGCTTTGTAAAATACGCACAAAATCGACTTTAGATGGGCGACGCCACTGAATATTCCCTAGGTGTTCGTCTTGCTCTATCTTAGGGTGAAAGCAGATAAAGTCATGTTCTGAGAAAGGGTCAAGCAAAGCATTAATGTCATCTATTTCTTCAAAGGGCAAATACACCAAATAGGTGCGCGATGGTGGTGATTGGCTGTCGTCAGCTTCAATAAAAGGCGGCATGATCGGATGACCAAAATGATACCAGTGCACACCAAGATGCAAATCGGTGGGAGCAAAGTAGCGTGTAATTAGTTTATCCAGCAAGGTACCTGGCTGTTGAGGCACTGGGTGCATGAATGCCGCCTGATGACTGATAGATATTGACGGGATCTTATTGAGCTTGGCGGCCCATGCGCTTATAGGCTCAAAATCGTTGATCACTAAGTCGTAATCCTTAGCGCAAATGCTTTTGATGTCTTGGTATAGCTCACGCAACTTAGCAGATTTAAAAGTAGCGGATTTACTGATTTTTCCGCCCTTGGTTTCAAACGTCAAGCCGCGATAACTGGCAAAGTCACCGAAGACCTCCATATCAAAGTATTTGTTTTTGTCTCGACCAGAAAATAGGTAGTCGACTTGAATGTCGCTGCGCTGATTGAAGGCTTTTGCCATAACTCGGGCGCGCGTGGTGTGCCCATTACCGGTGCCTTGTACACCGTACAATATCTTCAAAGGTGAGTACTCTTTATGGTTAAGATAAATGATTTAGTTAAGATAAGCGTCTTGGTTACGTCACGTTGTTAGTCAAAGTAAACTCTTTACCTAAGGGCCATTTAAAGTAAGGACAAACTGAAATAAGACATGCTTAGCCCTAATGCGGCGCCAGCTAAGATATCGCTGGGGTAATGAACACCTAATAACACGCGAGATAAACCGATGATGCTTGCCCAGCCGTAAACCAAAATTAGGGTGGATGGGTAAAAACTAGCGATCAACGATGCCATTAAAAATGCGGCTGCAGTATGACCTGAGGGTAAGCTGAATTTGTCTGATGGGGTGATATGGGCGCTGAAGTTTTGCAATAAGTCGCAGGGACGCTGCCTACGTAGGAATTTTTTCAATATCAAATACACTGGCAATTCGAGGCTGTAAGCGAGTAATGCGCTGTATAAAAACAATGCGCCATGCTCTGCTTCAAATAACCAAAGCAATAAGCCTAAGACGAGATACAAGTGACCATCACCCGTGCGAGACATCCAAATTATCCAGCGACAGTCACGCTTAGCGGTCAGTCCAAAAAGCCAATGAAAAAGCTGGGTATCTGTTTGAGTCAGTGATTTCATCGTGACACTCCATCAACTCGCATTCTATTCGATGCTGATGATGGTATTTTTTCTGTGTGAAGCTTAGGTGACAGATTAAAGAACAGTTTATGAAATAAATTTCCCGTACTAGGTTTCATCAAAAAACCGTGTAAAAGCTTGATTAGTGGTAGCATTGCCACTACCTAGCAGTATACTGGTGGTAATTCGTCTGAAGGGGATTAGCAATGGAATATAATACGTCTGCATTATGTGATTTATTTGCTGACAGTGTTGATGTGGTAGAACCCATGTTTGTTAGCTTTGGTGGCCGCGCTTCATTTGGTGGTGAAATTACCACCATTAAGTGTTTCGAAGACAAAGGCGTTATTCTAAAAGCGCTGGAAAAGCCCGGGCTAGGCAAAGTATTGCTGATCGACGGCGGCGGCTCTATGCGCAGAGCGTTAATCGATTCTGCTGCAGCGCAAATCGCTTTAGATAATGGCTGGGAAGGCATTATTTGTTATGGCAGTGTACGCGAAGTCGATGATTTAGAAGAGATAAACGTGGGTGTGCATGCCATTGCCTCTATTCCGGTCAGTGCTGACGACCAAGGCGTAGGTGAAGTGGATGTCGCAGTGAATTTTGGTGGCGTGACATTTTTGCCAGAAGATCATGTGTATGCTGACCGCACAGGGATTATTCTCTCCCCTGAGCCTTTAGATGTCGAATAAGCTCTGAGCGGTTTTGACTGCAAGCTTAAAAAGAAGCAGACATAAAAAAAGCCATCATCTGATGGCTTTTTTCGTATTTGATGTAGTCGTTAGTAACGAATAAGTTACTTACCTACTAAAACAGAAACATTGGCGATGCCAGCTTCTTTAGCTTGGTTAATAACTTCAGTTACAACACCGTGCTTCGCTTTAGGATGAGCTTGAACAGCAGCAGAATCTGTGTTGTTCTCAGCTAAGAAGCTTTGAATGTTCGCTACGATACGGCGGATATCCACTTCACGACTGTTCATCATGATAGTGCCATCTTCGTTAACGCGGATAGCTAGAGTTTTAACATTCGTTTTCGGCGGCGGTGAATTTGAGTCTTTTGGACGCAAAACATCTAAACCTTTTTCTTTTACGAAAGAGGTGGTAACAATGAAGAAAATCAACATGATGAACACGATGTCCAACATGGGGGTCATATCTATTGCTGCTTCGTCATCAGAAGAGCCGTGCTTCTTTCTTTTCATCTGTACTTGTCGCCAAATTGTTGAAATTGAATTCGCCTAGTATAAAGGCACTTTTAGTTGAGAGCATCCACTAATTACATAAATTTATGCAATTGTATTAACGAAATTATATTGTTTTTCACATTAGCGGTATAAAAAACACCCTTAACGATTTATCAACTGACAAATCAAAAGATGTGAATGGCGTTTTTCATACAACACACTGTTCATTCAACAAACCGTTTGCTCTCTTTATTGACATATTCCCACGACCAAAACCAAGATAAGAGTGACTCAGATCAACCTGAGGATCTCGCAGATCATTTTTCGGCACGCGCACTATTTGTATCGTAGAACGCTATGTTTTGCAAACCTAGTACATTTTTTAAACGCTTAGGTCACTTATTAGAATGACTGCTAAGTACTTTTATTCTCTAGGGCTTGGCCGAGATGCAAAAAGTAATCTAAAAAATGATTTTGTACTGTGTGTCTGTGCTGATCTTTGGGGTAAACCCCTAATATTGCCTCTGGGCTTTTCTTTGTGCCTTGCACGAGAAACGCATTGCGTAAGGGTTGATCTTGAATGATCGCTTCGAATGCGCGGGCTGCCAATTCCTGAGGGCGGGCGAAATAATACAATTTCATTTCTTTATCCACTAAGGCACTGGCCAAAACATATTGGTTCGGCTCTTCTTTATTAGGTGATAAGAAAATACTCTCGAAGCACTGGCTCAGCTTTTTGTTGAGCGGGTGGGGCTTCATCTCATGATCATCTAACCACAGTTCAGAGGCGAAATTATGCGGCTGACAAGCAACAAAAAGTTTGTCACAAATATAATGGTCAAATGCGTGAAACCATTCGTGGGCCAAGGACCCTCCGCCTGCATTTTTGGCTAAAGCGAGGCGTTTCGTTTGTGACTCATAGTGGGCGCAACTGTGTTTTCGCCCGCCCGTACCAAACGCTAATGACAAGGTGCCATTTAATGAAATAACCGACTCAGGCACCTGCAGAATATCCATTAAGTCGCAAAAGGCGTCAAAAAATAGATTCGCGGCGATTTGCTGTTCTTCAGGGGTGACCCATTTGCCAATGTTTACGGTGCGAAAACCGAAGATTTTTAAGATGTCTTGGAAGCTGACGTCGGCGCCGCCCCGATGTTCATCACCATTACGATAATACGGGCGATGCAGTCTTGATTGGCCGGCTGCGGGGATCACTGATCGTCGTTGTCCAGTTCTAGCAGTAATTGCTCTGCCCAGCTATCGATACGCTGCTCGGTTTTATCGTACTGGTTTTCATCATCTAGGGATAACCCAACAAAATGTGAGCCGTCTTCGGTTAGCCCTTTTGATTCAGTGAACTCATAACCTTCATTCGGCCAATAACCGATCATTTTACAGCCTAATATAATCAGCTCATCGTGAAGCATACCGAGGGCGTCTTGGAACCACTGGGCATAACCAAGCTGATCACCTAGGCCAAATAGAGCGACAGTTTTGTTTTCTAGGTTGAGTTGACTGATGTCTTGCCAGCAGGATTCCCAGTCTTCTTGTAGTTCCCCAAAATCCCATGTGGAAATACCGAAAATAAGCACATCGAACTGTTCTGCTTGGCTAAGGGGAACATCTTTTATATTAAAAATATCCACTACATGAGCATCAAACAAACGGTTAAACGCGGTTTGAATTTTCTCTGCGGCCATTTCGGTATAGCAAGTAGTTGAACCGTAAAATAAACCAATTTTAAACGCCGTATCTGACATGGGTACCTTTTAATGCCGCTATTTAAGTTGTGCTATTGTCCTTGTTTGCCGAGCAATGGTCTAGGCTTGATGGACTTTCTTCATGCACTTTTGCTTCTTCAACCGAGGGTGGGTTAACACTTAGCCGCTGCATAATAGGTGATACTTGCAATCAAACCATCGGCTAATTGATAAATAGACATAGCGCATTGAGATGTTGATGTTTGATTGTGCTCAGTAAATGCCTCTTCTACTACCGCCACCGTGTTACCTAATTCTATGCTGTCCTTTATGCGTGAGCGGGCATTTGGTTGTGCCTCAAAATGCGCCTGCATTGCCTGCTGCAATTGCTTTTTGTCCGCTGTCTCTACGACTAGCTGGTTGTTAGCCACGCCAAGCCATTTTACATCGTCTTTCATATTCAACAGCATGCCATCTATATCATGCTCATTGTAAGCAGCCATAAAGCTAGCGATGCGGTCAATATTAGCAGACTGTTGCTGTGCGTTGGTTTGCGCGGTAAACGTGCTGAGGCAACAAGCTAGGATAATACCGGAAACGAGTGGAGAGGTTATTGTGCGTATTCTAGATTTCATTTTGATCGCTCTTAAAGGAACTTCGCTAAATACTGAGTGGCAGTATTTCACTGTTTGGTCTAGTGGATCAATACGCGGAGCAAGACGTGGATCAAAATGATTTAATTGCGCGAATAGGTCGTTAATGTAATGTTTAATATGTAGTATTAATACGACTTTATTTTGTTGGGTGATCTCTTGTTTAGATACACTATAAGTGCTGCTTCTAGTACTGAGGCACCCCCATGAATTCGCTGATAAAACAGTTTTTTTAATTTCCCGCTATGTAACTATCTTTGAGCGTTTGATATTGGAGCCGCTTCTATGACATATCCTCAATTTTCTACCTTGCCTGATTGGCAAAACCCCGAAGTCTTCGCCATTAACAAAGAGCCAGCGCGTAGTTCCTTTTATGGCTTTTCAGATGATCCAAAGGGGTATTTAGATTCGCCGTTTATGTCACAAGACTACTTGAGTCTTAATGGTGAATGGGATTTTCATTGGGTGAAAGCCCCAAACTTGCGACCATTAGATTTTTACACTCCTGACTATGACACCAGTCAGTGGGACAAAATAGCCGTCCCGGGTAATTGGCAGTTGTTGGGTTATGGTGCGGCGAATTACATCAACATGGCGGTGGACTTCGCTAAGCACCCGACCGCAGGTGACGTGCCTGAGGACAATAACCCAGTTGGCTCTTATCGACGTCACTTTACTTTGCCTGAAAGTTGGCAAGATAAGCACGTTTTTGTCTATTTAGGGGCGGTGAAATCGGCATTTTATATTTGGGTAAATGGCCAGAAAGTAGGTTACTCCCAAGATTCTAAAACCCCTGCAGAATTTGATATTACCCATTACCTGCAAGCGGGTGAGAACGTGATTGCACTGGAGGTGTATCGCTGGTCTGATGGCACTTATCTTGAATTACAGGATATGTGGCGTTTATCAGGCATTGAGCGTGACGTATATATGTACAGTACGCCTAAAGTACGCGTACGCGACTTTCATGCTTTGAGCACCCTTGATAACCAATACCTGCATGGTGAGTTTTCATTAGCAGTCAATATTCAGTCGCATTTAGTGGGCCAAGAACATGCGGGAAAAGGTTATCAATTACAGGCGCAATTATTTGACTCTGAGTTGACTCCCGTTTTTCAAAAAACCGTTAAATTAGCGAATTGGGAGTCACAATGCGCTGACTTACTTTTGACCGCCACGATAGAAAATGTGACCAAGTGGAACGCTGAAACACCGCATTTGTATCAATTAAAACTGACTTTGCTTAACGAAAAGCACGAACCCGTGCAGTACATATACTCTCGAATTGGTTTTCGAACCAGTGAGTTAAAAAACGGCAATGTGTTGATCAATGGTCAGCCCGTGCTCTTTAAAGGGGTTAACCGCCATGATCACGACCCTGTTACGGGTCACGTGATAAGTCGCGATTCCATGCGCCGAGATATGCAGTTGCTTAAGCAGTTCAATATTAATTCGGTACGTACATCTCATTATCCGAATGATCCTTATTGGTACGCGTTGGCGGACGAATACGGAATGTATCTGGTGGATGAAGCCAATATTGAGTCTCATGGCATAGGCGCAGCGAATCAAGCGATATCGTACAAGCCTAAAGACCATATGGGTAACATGCCTAGTTGGAAAGGCGCGTATCTCGATCGAGTCTCTAATATGTACGAGCGGGACAAGAATCACCCTAGCATTGTCATTTGGTCAATCGGCAATGAAACGGGAGATGGGCCGAATATGGAAGCGTTATATGATTGGCTAAAAACCAAAACCAACATGCCCGTGATGTCAGAGCAAGCCCAACTGCGCCGCCATACAGATATGTATAGCCAAATGTATGCGCCCATCCCCGTGCTTGAGCACTACGCAGAGCTTGGAGAAACTCGTCCACTCATTTTATGCGAGTACGAGCATGCTATGGGTAACTCCATGGGCAATTTGGCTGATTATTGGCGGGTGATTGAGCAATATCCCCTGTTACAAGGAGGATTTATCTGGGATTGGGTCGACCAAACCTTTGCACTGACGTCAAAAGATGGCACGCCCTACTGGGGATATGGTGGCGACATGGAAGAGCCAGGTATGTATCACGACGGAAATTTCAGTGCCAATGGGGTAATGGCGGCAGACAGAACACCCAACCCTCATGCATTTGAAGTACAGGCGGTTTACCAGCACATGAATGTTGAAACGTTTGATTTCGAAAAGCGCACCATTGGCGTTAGAAATAAGCGCTACTTTACTGATTTGTCAGACGTTTCGCTGCACTGGCGTATCGAAGAGAATGGCCATGTTATTCAAACTGGGGTGATTGAGGAATTGGATATTCCAGCGCAATCCATTCGTGAGCTTTCTTTGAGTGTGGCTGTAAACCCAATATTGGGTGCTGAGTACTTCGCTAATTTTGAATTTGTTAGCCAGTCTGGCACCGATATGATCCCAGCAGGGTTCATTGTGGCACGTAGTCAAATTCCCCTGGTGCATTTATCTGAAACCGTGCATAAATCACAAGACATTACAAAAGGAGTTGGTACTAAACACAGCGTAATCATGGCTAGTGAAACTAATGGCCAATTGCAATGCAGCGGAGATGATTTCTCAATTCAATTTGATTTAGTAACAGGGCTGTTGTGCGCTTACCAATTGCAAAACGAATCAATGTTGTTTGAAGCAATCCGTCCTGAATTTTGGCGTGCGCCTACAGATAATGACTTCGGCGAAGGTTTCCCTGAGAAAGCCAAAGATTGGCAGTACGGCGGGCAACATATCGAATTAAGCACATTTAATTGGCAATCTTTAGAGGATGATCAAGGGCAGACTCAGGCTATTGAGGTTTCCACAGAGCATTATTTAACTGACGTACAAAGCCGATATTTAAGCAAGTACACCATTGATGTTGATGGCTGTGTCACCTTTGATATTTGGTTTTATGCTGCGCCTCATCAATTTCACAGTGCCTTACCGCGAATAGGAAACTTGCTACAAATGCCTAGCCAGTTTGACCAAGTAAGTTGGTTTGGTCGCGGCCCCCACGAAAACTATTGGGACCGCAAAACATCGGCATTTGTAGGGCGCTACGCTAAATCGGTAGATGAATTGTATTTCCCTTATGTTCGGCCCCAAGAAAATGGTTATCGCAGTGATGTGCGTAGTGTGACCTTTAGTAACGACACTGGGCTAGGTTTAACGTTTTATGGATTACCGCAAATCGGTTTTGGCGCACAGCGGTATGACGTTCACGAATATGATCAATTCGACAAGCGGGGTTTGCACCCACATGAACTTACAAAACAGGATCGCCTATTTATCAATATTGATTACAAACAGCGGGGTGTGGCAGGTACTGATTCTTGGGGAACAGCGCCATTGTTTAAATACACGTTGCCATGGCGTGATTATCACTATGGGTTTGTCATGAAGCCGTGTCGGCCCGATAGAAAGGCGTATCGTTAATAGTGTAAGACGCGCTTGGTAAAAGGATGATATTTGGTCAATATGTCGTTTTTTCTACTAGAGGTATTGACCAAGGCTGCGCATCTCCTTATAAATCATGATTAAGCCGCTTATCTGGAATATAAATGAATCGTAAATGTGTTGCCTTGGGTCTTATTATACTGTCGTTGGCAGCGTGCCAGAAGGCGCAGCAATCGTCTGATATATCGCCTGTTGTACCAGCTAACAATCCCGAAATAGCCGATGGAAACATGATTGTGAAAGGGCAATGGATCACTGAAGTTAATGGTGATGTGATGCTTGACCCGCAAACATCCGGTCTAACGGTATGGAAAGACAAGCTTATCTCGTTAAGTGATAGAAGTGCAGATGTATCACAGCGCATGCAATTGCATGTTATTTCGCCTGAAACGGCTCAGCTTGCACCCGGTACAATGGCGTTTACCCTAAGTGATAATGTGAAGGACAGTTGTTTCGCTAGTTATATTCAGGGCAACCCTGATTTAGAGGCACTGGTGGCGGTTCCTGATGAGTCAGGCGTATTTTTAACCATTACCGAAGATGCCAGCGATCATAAGGGCCTTAGCGAAAAATGCGCCGCGCAATTTGGCGAGTCAGGCTCTGTGGAATATCCCTTTGTGCTTATTCGCCTTGAAGTGCAAGACGATGACTCGGTGATGATGACCCATGCGCGGCCTTTAACGTTTGCCGCCTCGTTTAATTTGGGTAACTTCCCTAATGATGGCATTGAAGGTTTAGCACTTGGCCGCGATGGGCAGTTGTATTTTGGCCTAGAAAAAGACGCAGGGAGTCATGCACGTATTTTCACTACAAGGATTACAGCCGAAACTTGGCTGCAAGAGGGGTTTATTGCCATCGAAGATACTCAGGTTAAATTGCCTATTTTTAAACACGGTAATCACCCTATCAATGCGCTGGAGATATATGAACGCGAGGGCAAGGAATACCTTTTCGCAGCAGCGCGAAACGATGAGAAGCTTTGGCTGGTGGACTTGGCTGGTCAACAAGACACCTTGATTATAGATTTAGACTTCTATGCCCCAGTAGATGATCCTGACGAAAAATGCCCTGCTTGGGAGTTAATGGCTAACGGTTCGATCGAGGGCTTAACGATTATTGATGACACTCTGTGGATGGTGAACGACCCGTGGAAAGCAGTTTATTTAAGTAATATTCAATGTGAACAGAACCGCGCCAAATTCGAAAAAATGGCGCCTTTATTGTTTAGCTTACCCATTCAAGATGCATGGTTTACCCAAGATAGCGACGCGCGCTAAACGCTTTTTAAGCGACTGGCGAATGTTTTCTTGAATTTCGCTAGTTTGGGTGCAACCACCATGTTGCAATATTGATTCTGCGGATTATTGCTAAAGTAATCTTGGTGATAATCCTCTGCTTGATGATAATTATTTAGCTCGATGACTTCTGTCACTACTGGGTCAGGCCAGATTTTCTCGTCGCTAATCTCTTGCAATATTTTTTCTGCAGCCTGTTTTTGTTGCTCATCATGATAGAAAATCGCACTTCGATACTGAGTGCCCACATCATTACCCTGACGGTTTAGCTGTGTAGGATTGTGTAAAGCGAAGAAAATCTCTAATACTTCACGATAGCTTAATTTGTCAGCATCAAAATTTACCCGTACCACTTCAGCATGACCGGTTTCGCCGCTACAAACAGACTCATAGGTTGGATTCGGGCTTTGGCCACCGGCATAGGCACTAACTGCCAGTTCGACGCCCTCGACTGTATTAAATGCTGATTCTAAACACCAGAAACAGCCGCCGCCTAATGTGGCTTGTTGAATGTTCGCCATGACTTATCTCACTTAATTTCGTAGACCATTTTCATTAACCATTAATGTGGTTACATTGTTCTGTGTGTTCAAGGCCTATTGAGTAAACTATTTTTTTAGTGTGCACGTAATAAAACACGTATATCAAAAAAATCGCCGCAAGTACGCATTAATTATAGAGGTGAGCATGGCAATTCGGATTTTTTATGATGGCTATTGTCCTTTATGCTTAGCCGAAATGAATAAGCTAAAAGCTTATGACAAAGACCACAATATTGAGTTTGTGGACATACAACTGGCGAGTTTTACCAAGGACTACCCAAGCTTAAATTGGCACGATTTGAATGCACGCATTCATGTACAAAAAATGAATGGCGAAATGGTCACAGGGCTAGATGCGACCTATCTGGCATGGGATACGATTGGTAAAGGCTGGTTGTATGGCTGGATGCGCTGGCCGATTATTCGCTGGTTTGCAGACGGGTTTTACGCATTCTTCGCTCGTCATCGTTACACTATTTCTTATGTGCTTACCGGTAAAAAACGTTGTGATACCTGTGCTGTTTCAGCAACTACAAAAGACAGTGTGAAGAGTAAAGGCGAAGACAAATGACACAAAAAGGCAATGCATTAGTTATTGGTGCGTCAGGCGGGCTGGGCCGTGAGGTATATAGGCAATTGCTGGCGTCAGGACAATACGAAACCGTGTACGGTATTTCGCGTCAAGTAACTCAAAAGCCAAGTGCTGATATTTCATACTTTGTGAAAGGAGCCAAATTAATCGAGCTCGATTATACCAAAGAGTCCGCAGTAGCTGATTTTTGTCACGGCCTTGTACACCAAGGGCAGTTTACACGCATAATTTGTTGTAGCGGGGTTCTACATGGCGTGACTGATAACGGCGTTAAGCTTCATCCAGAAAAACGGTTGGAAGAATTATCAGCCGATACGTTGAGTGCTTATTTTGCCACGAACACCGTGCTCCCTGCGCTTTGGTTACGATACTTGTTGCCTTTAGTTAAAGGTTCGTTATCTGCTGATGTGAGCTTTTTCAGCGCTAGGGTAGGCAGTATTGAAGATAATAATTTAGGCGGCTGGTACGGTTATCGCGCGAGTAAAGCAGCGCTGAACATGTTGGTAAAAACCGCACAGGTTGAATATCAGCGGCGAGCTAAAAATGTCACTTTGGTGTGTTATCACCCTGGCACGGTCGACACCCCTTTGTCTGAGCCTTTTCAAAACAACGTTAAACCGGAAAAACTGTTCACCAGTGAATTCAGTGTGTCTCGTTTGTTGCTACATTTATCCACTGTTCAACCAGATAAAGGCCCTTATTTTATCGATTGGGACGGCAAAGAGATCCCGTGGTGAAAAGGCCAATTAACAACTTGTAAATATTTTGTGCGCCTGAGGCTTTCCGTGAATACATGTGAGCGAAGACTTTTCAATTATCTGCTGTTAACATCCGTGCATTATTATAAAAACATATAACAACAATAAAGGATGTCTTTATGGGCGCACCTCGCGAACAGTTTGGCTCTCGTTTAGGTTTTATTCTCGCGGCTGCAGGCTCTGCAGTTGGGATCGGAAATATGGTTGGATTTCCGGTTGCTGCAACAAAAAACGGTGGTGGTGCTTTTTTGCTAATGTACGCCATCTTCGTCGCATTTATCTGTTTACCTGTGATGTTAGCCGAGATGTCGGTAGGACGAGCTAGCCGCAAAGATCCGCTTGGGGCATACAATGTGTTATCCGACGGTCAGCGTCACTGGAAGATAGCAGGCTGGCTTGCCACCATTACCCCTTTCATGATTGCCATCTTCTACTTGGTACTCACGGTGTGGATTTTTGGCTACCTGGTGCAATGTATCTTGGGTAACCTTGATGTGTTGGCTGACCCTAGCACGTTCGGGGTGTTCATTAACGGCTACGAGCTGTTTTACTACATGATCGGTGTGCTGATTATTGTGTATATGATCTTGCAAGGAGGGGTGAAACAGGGCATTGAGAAAGCCGCTAAGTTAATGATGCCGACTTTATTTGTGATGTTAATTGGCTTGGTGATCTTTGTTTTAACCTTAGACAACGCATTTGAGGGGGTGAAGTACTACCTTATTCCTGACTTCAATAAAATTGATGCCGCTGTGGTAAGTGCTGCTTTATCTCAAGCATTCTTTTCGCTATCCCTGGGGATGGGAATAATGCTGACGTACGGCTCATATCTCGATAAACATGCCGACGTGCCGGGCTCTGCAAAGCTTGTTGCCTTAATGGATACTGCTGTTGCATTCATTGCTGGCCTATTGATTTTACCGGCTGTGTTTTCATTTAATCCCAATACTGATACCGAAAGTTTGAGCGATTCATCCGTGGGCATGATCTTTACTTTCTTACCAAAAATCTTCTTGGCTTTGCAAGGCACCATTGGTTACACAGGCGCGAGTATTGTCGCTAGCTTGTTTTTCTTATTAGTGTTTTTTGCTGCTATTACATCTTTGGTTTCTATTTTTGAAGTGCCGGTTTCAGCCTTGATGGAAGATAAAGGCTATAGCCGTAAAAAGTCATTGGCTATCTTAGGTGGATTACTTGTGGTGATGTCGATTGCAGCTGCCACTTCTTTCGGTATTTCTACTTTCTTCACAGAGTTTCTGACCTACGCAGGCCAGACAAAATCTGTGTTTGATGTGATCATTGATGTGTTCTACGACACGATATTGCCCTTTAACGGTCTTTTAGTGTGTTTGTTTGTTATTTACCGCTGGAAGAAAAGTAACTTGAACACTGAGCTAGATTTAGGCGCGCCAAAATTCGCCAATAGTTGGTTCGAAAAATACGTTAACTTTTCTTTGGGTACCTTTATTCCGGTTATTCTACTCTTGGTCTTTATTAATACTGTGGCGCTTAAGTATTTTGGAAGTGCGTTAATCGGTTAAGCGAGATAGTCAAAAAGGCACTTAATATTTCACTATTTGAAAGCTATAACACTCGCAGATTGCGAGTGTTATAGCATGTCGTAAGGACTAGGATAGTTAAGATGCATGGCGAGTTTGTTTAGCGTATATTCTGGGTTGAGTTGCTTTCCTGAGCATGCTTTTTGTTCTTCTGAGAACACTGGTTCCGCTAGCCCTAGCTGCTTTGCAGCCCAGCTGTAATAGTCGTTGCGGGTGGGATGTACTTGCGCTGATAGATGCAGTGTCTCTCCCCATATCCCACGGTTGATGATGTGCTCAATAGCGAGGATAACATCCTGCTGGTGGACCAGATTGACTACTTGGCTTGCTCCGCTTAAATCTAATTTACCCGCTAAAAACTTGGCAGGGTGGCGCTTTGGGCCGACTAATCCTGCTAGGCGTAATATAGTCGTGGTTTGAGGTATGTTTTGTTGTATGAATTGCTCTATCGCGCAATGGGCGCGCGCCGATTCGGTACTCGGGTTCAGTTGGCTGTTTTCCGTTATTTCCCCTTCAACATCGCCATAAACCGCACTGGTGCTAATGAAAATAAGTTTAGCGCTTTGTTCAATGCAGGTTTGGTGGATAAGGGCACACATGTCGCTGACAAACTGTTCGCTGGCCTGGGGATTGTTCGCAAGATTTCTGCGCCCAGGGGGAATATTGATCACGACTATATCATTATTGAGTAGAGGGCTATCGGCGGCTTTATCTTGCAAAGCGTCGCCTAAGATAAAGTGACGGCCCTGCAGACCTTGAGCGTGGATGGTTGCCATGGATGCTTCGCTGCGACAGGTCACCTGAATCTCAAGCGCAGCTTCGTTGGTATTCGTAGACTTTTTGCTTAGTGCAACTGCGAGAGGCTGGCCTAACCAGCCGCCTCCAAAAATAGTTATTTTCATAGTGCTCTTTGTTCTTCGTTATTGTGCTTAGCCTTTGTGACCTAGCCAGTGTGAATTCGTCTCGAAATATATATCAGCTTGGTCAATTTACATCGCGTAGCCTTTTACCTGAAGCACGTCCATGTCTGCGAGTTGGGGTACTTCATTTTGCAGTTTTTCTTCTAAGCGATCGATATTGGCTAAACTAGCACAAAGTACCTCTGCGCGAGCTTCTAATGCTTCACCGTCTTTATCAAACTTGTTTTCGATATTGTTCGCAAAGCTCTCCATACGTTGCTCGAAGTCATCCACATCGCCACCATTGAACATTAACTCACTGCCAATTGTGATCATGATTTGGCCTATTGAGTGGGCAACAATGGTTTCTATCGCTTGCTCAAACTTTTCTTCAAACCCTTCGCTTAGAAACTGGCCATCGTTAAAGTGGGCTGAATTTAAACGTACTGAGCCATCATCGGCATAAAAGCTTTGGTCGAGTTCACGCTTTAACGCGTCGAGTTGTGCGGTGATGTCCGCTACAACGGAGTTATTCTCGCCGAGTAACTGGGTGAATGTCTCGTTTAGGGCATAACTTGCTAGCTCGATAGCATCTGATGCGATATTGGCTGCCATAGGGACCGCGGATGCAATACCGTCATAAAATTCATTCAATTGTTGTTGTTGGCTGTCAGAAAGGTGGGTTTGTGTGCCATTGACATAAAGCTGCTTACTTTGATTGATCACTATTGTGTTGTCTTGCTCAGTGGTTAATGTCAGCACTTGGTTTTCTAACTGTAAACCACCGTTAAACTCGACATCGCATTGTTGCTCTGCAGCAACCACAGTGCTGCTAACCAACATCGCGCTACAAAAAATAAAATTACGCATCGCTTTATTCCTTTTATTTACATTCGGCTTTTTAATTGGATTGATCAGGATCCTTCTTGGCATGAGTACAGCAAAGGTTGCGCCAGTTTATAAATTACCAATTTAAACAATTAGTTATGTAATTCACCAAACTCTTACTTGCTTTGTATTTGTTATTTTATAAGTGAAAACACTAATAGTTAGGCAATTTCACCAGCCTATGTTTTCTCTCGTAATTTGGTATATAATTCCGCCATTATTTGTGTGGGCTTTTAGATTGATTTTATTATTTTGAGGAAGAGTAATGGGTAATTGGACTGATGCAATCTTGTTTGGTTTTGGTTTGGTGGCGTTCGTATTGGGTGTTACCAGCATTATTATGGGCTTTATTGCCCAGCCAGTTGAGCAAGGTGATGTGATGAAATCACGTGTTGAATATGGTTTTTTCGGTGTATCTGGTGTGGTGTTGTTCTTATTATTCTTATACGCATTGACTGTAGGCTAATTACCTACAGCCAATTACGTAGATATACATGAAAACTTAGTGAGGCCTATCACTTATACGCTGATAGGCTCTTAGTCCAAAGACTGGCAGCATTGCCAGTGCATGATCGAATATATCCCCTTGAATACCTTCGTAGGCTATCCAATCTTTGTTAGCGCTAAAACAATATATCTCTAATGGTAAGCCTAATTCAGTGGGCGGCAGTTGGCGCACCATTAATGTCATATCTTGGTTAACGCTAGGGTGATGGCGTAAGTAGGAAACCAAATAAGCGCGCAAGGTGCCTATATTGGTTAAACGACGGCTGTTTAATAAATCTTGAATATCAATTTTTTGCTCTTGATTATAGGCGTCTAATTCGGCACGTTTCTTTTCTATATACTGATTGATGTAACGAATTTTGCGAAAATCGTCGAGCATTTCTTGATCACAAAATTTAATGCTATTTACATCAATGTATATCGAGCGTTTGATCCTACGACCTGCAGACTCTGACATGCCGCGCCAGTTCTTCATTGAATCTGTTATCAAACTATAAGTCGGGACGGTGGAAATAGTCTTATCCCAGTTCTGAACTTTTACTGTAGTAAGGCCGACCTGTAAAACCGTTCCGTCAGCGCCATATTTAGGTAGCTCTACCCAATCTCCGGTATTCACCATGCGGTTGGCCGCAATCTGAATACCCGCTACAAAGCCTAAAATGGTGTCCTTAAATAACAGTAAAAGGATCGCAGTAACCGCACCTAAACCGGATAGCAGTAATAGCGGTGACTTATCAAGTAAGCTGGAAATGATCAGTAAACCGGCCACAATGACGACAAAAAGCTTACCTACCTGGATGAAGCCAGTAACAGGAGCGCGCTTTGCTAATTCAGAGGCGTTGTAGATGTCTTCTACCGTGTTAAGTAATGCACTGCTCGCTGCTACAGCTGCAATCAGCATATAAATGACAGCGATTTTTTGTAATGCGGAGTACAGTATTGGGTCTTCTACTAACATGCTGCTGCATAAGTAAATCACCATGGCCGGTACGATATGGGCGATACGTCTGAACACACCGTGTTCGTGAAGCTCATCGTCTATCTTATTTTTACTGTTAAACACCAAGCGCGTTAACCGACCTGTTAACGCTATACGTACTAATCTGAAACTGAGCCAAGCTAAGCACATCAACAGTGTGACTGCGGTGATCGCAAATATTGCACCGTCGTTTTTCACAGAAAGGCCAAGGTATTGATAACCTTGAATGATGTATTCACTTAATTGCGCGTTTCTCTCCACTTACTGATCTCCGGATAACAGGTTTATTTGTGTGTCTTTGTGGGTCCATCGTGCATTCAACCAGGTTTGAAAACCTTGCTTAAAATCTTCATCATTGAAGTAGTCGCCGATAATGTCTGCTTGTACAGGAGCAACGGTCACGCGAAGTATCACTCTTCCTAGGCGCCCGGTGAGCATGTTGAGCATGGGGCGTTGAGGGTTATCCGGGTACATAATCGTGACATCTAAAATACCGGTGAATAATTCCCCCATCGCTGCAAGAGTAAACGCAATTCCCCCGGCTTTGGGCGGTAACAAATGGGTGAATGGGCTCTTACGATACAGATGCTTTTGTTGAGTAAAGCGACTGCCCTCTACAAAGTTAATCACTGTGGTGGGGCAGCTTCTGAATTTTTCACATGAACGCTTAGTCGTTTGAATGTCTTTGCCTTTTAAGTGCGGTTTTTTCTCAACAAATTCGCGGCTATATCTTTGCATAAAGGGCATGTCTAACGCCCACGCGCCTAAGCCCACAAAAGGTAACCAAATCAATTCTTTCTTTAAGAAAAATTTAGGTGCAGGGATTTTGTCCGCGGCGAAGTCGACCAACAAGATAATATCTAACCAACTTAAGTGATTTGGCATCATTAAATACCAATGTTCTTTACTTAGCTCCCCGTCGATTTGAACATCGAATTGTACAGGGTTAAATAAGCGGATTAGGCGCACACTGATAACGCCAAAGGCGCATAACATGAAATCGAGCACAGGATTAAAAGCGCGTGAGATGAATGCGAATGGCAGTACAAACTTAAGCAGTCCTAAGCAGATGATCAGTATTGCCCAGAAAGACAAATTAATAAGCTGAAGGCTAAGGTGAAGCGGAAAAATAAACATTCCGCGCAGTACAGATAGCATCCTTTACTGCTCCATCGATAAATGTTCGATTCGCTTGTCTTTTTCTATCCACACACCGTTCAGCCAGCGCTGGAATATGACCCGTTGTGCGGGGTTATCAAAATAGTCTTGTGCGAACGCGTCACTTTGCAATAAGTCGCTTATAGGTGTAATAGACACGTGAACCTTGATGGTTTTAACCTTGCCGCTCACAAAATCCCAAAAAGTTGGAATGCCTTGAGGGTAGTAAATAGTGACGTCTAACAGTTTGTGTAGTTGGCTACCCATAGCGCTTAACACAAATGCCATTCCCCCCGCTTTTGGCTTCAATAAATGTTGAAACGAGGGAGACTGGCGTTGGTATTTTTGTGGGGTGAAGCGCGTGCCTTCAACAAAATTCATGATACTGACAGGCTTGGTGCGGAATTTTTCACAGGCTTTTTGCGTGGTTTCTAGATCTTTCCCTTTAAGGTGAGGGTTTTTTGCCAAAAATGATTTGGTGTAGCGGCGCATAAAGGGGAAATCGAGCGCCCACCAAGCAATCCCTAAAAAGGGTACCCAGATTAACTCTTGTTTCAAAAAGAATTTAAGAAACGGGATTTTGCGGTTGAATACCCTTTGCAGAATGAGAATATCCACCCATGACTGATGGTTCGCTATGACGAGGTACCAATCATCTCGCGTAAGGGTTTCAACACCGGACACTTCGACTTTGGTACGACTGAATATATTTTGGTTAACATTGTTGATGGTGATCCACGATGTGGCACAGCCATCAAGCAGATATGAGAGCCCAGTGCGCCATATTTTAATTGGGATCAGCTTTAGAAATGACAGTAATACGATAGGAATAACCCAAAATACTGTGTTGATAAAATACAAGATAACCGACAGAACACCCATCAAATTGCCAAACAACAACGTCACAACCTTTACTCCAACCCAGCGCAATATCAAACAAAGGGGTAGTGTAAACTAAAGTAGAAGTAACCTAATAGTGAAGTATCACTATTTTGCCTAATTTGTGCCTTAAGTCGGGCTAAATAAGCGCTATATCGCTGTTATCTGCAGTTTGCCAGGCACGATTTTTTGAAAAGTGACTGCCTAAAAAAGCCATTTGGTCGGTCAAGATACGTCGATTCATCAGGTAGAATCGCTCATATATATTCGGTGTGAAGGGGACGGCGATAAGAGAAAGCCCCGCTTCTTCTGGGGTACGATCCGCTTTGAAACAATTACAGCGATTACAGGCTGAAGCGCAATTGGTCCAAATGTCACGACCGCCTTTTGAGCGCGGGATAATGTGGTCACGGGTGAGTTCAGGTATACGAAATTTTTGCCCGCAGTACATGCATAAGTTATTGTCTCGGCGAAATAAGTAGCGATTATTCAGGGGCACCTTACCAGAGGGAGGTGTGACTTTTCCGTCGCAGCCGATAATGGACGATAAGGTTAAACGGCTCTGCAGGCCATGCTTATTCCAACCACCGCGCAGCACTCGCTTACTATCACCTAACTCAAATAAAACGCGGTCTTGGGTGTAGTACTTAGCCGCTTCTTCTAAAGTGATCCATGCCTGAGGTAGGCCAGATTTGTTCAATCTTAATACCAACATACACTTGCCTCGCTAAAGGTAGAGATAATAGATTTAACTGGGTAACCCTATATGAGCAGCGTTAACCCATAACAATCTATCCTACTGCTCTACTGTGTACTTATTTTGACCAACTGTCATTAATTGTTGATTTTTTGACTGATTCTCGTGAAATATGCTTGCTTAACGTTGGCTGGGCGCTTTTTATGGTACAGCTGATTTTGCTTGCCAATTCTCGCTAGCGTCAAGGTGATAACTAACACGTAAGTGAGGCAGGGGGGCAAGGCGCAAATAATCCACTCGGGTGATGTGCAGGATCAGCAAGACAAAGTTTTCATCAGGCTTGGCAATATCATAGTTTTGCCCATAGCTTTCCCGTAGTGCGTCACTCAAGTTTTGCCAATGCGTGAGACGTAATCGTTGGGCTTCTGGCGAACAGTTCGTCGTTTTTGATTGTTCACTTTGGCCGATGCTCTTTTTATCGCTGATGCTCTCAACGTGACCGCTGAAGCGAAATTGTTCTCGGGTTTCGCTAAAGTACCAACACGCTTCTGCACGATTGTGTATCTCTAGTTGCGACATTTTCTCGCTTCGATTATCTGTGTGTAGATACATCTGATTTTTATCTTGGTTGAAGCCTCTAAAAACTAATGTTCGGCAATGTGGGTGGCCGTGATTATCAACGGTGGCAAGCTGTAAGTAGCGACTGGCTGGTATTTTTTCATGGGCTGCAAGCGATCGATAAAATATCGTTTGCCAGGGTGAATGATGCTGCATTAATGCTCCTCATGTATTAAGTGATGTGAATTAGGTTCGAACAGAGTAACCCGACCATAACACAACTGAATACGCGCAATTTGATTGAATATTAACGGCCCAAATGCCCTAGGAGAAGAACACTGGCAGCAACCAAGTATGACAAATATTCCATAATGCAATTTCGCAATCAAATTATTTTTGAACAGTCGTTCATATTCATCTTGAACGATCGTTCATGTTGATGTATATTGCCTTCACTGACTTAAAGAAGTCATAAAATTAACTTTAATAGCTGGAGAATATACGATGACAGATTTTACCTTTCACACAGTAGAAACAGCGCCAGAAAAAAGTAAACCAATTTTAGAAAAATCGCTAAAGACCAATGGCATGATCCCCAACTTGCATGCAGTGATGGCCGAAGCACCAGGATTGCTTGAAGGTTACCAAGTGCTTCATAAGTTATTCATGGACTCTTCGTTCGATGCAGAAGAGCTAACGGTTGTATGGCAAACGATTAACGTTGAGCACAACTGCACTTATTGTGTACCCGCCCACACCGCAATAGCCAATTCAATGAAAGTATCAGCTGAGCTAACAGAAGCACTGCGTAACAGAGAAGCCATGCCAACTGAAAAGCTGCAAGTGTTACACGATACGACATTAGCTATGGTACGTGAGCGCGGTGCAGTGTCTGATGATGTAATACAAAAATTCTTTGCAGCTGGTTATGGGCAAAGACAACTGCTCGAAATTATTTTAGGTTTATCGCAAAAAGTGATGAGTAACTACACTAACCATGTAGCGAATACACCCGTTGATGAGCCGTTCAAAAAGTTTGCTTGGAAGTAAATAAAAGCATTCACTCTGACTCCGTTCACGTAATCAAAGGCCGCTAAATAAGCGGCCTTTTCACGATCATCAACCCGGCGTTTATCGACGCGCACTCTAATGCTATAATTCGCCGCTTATTTATGCTCTCAGTCTTAAAGGGGCATATTGATAATTACCAGTGACTGGTTGTTATTAAAAAATTCTAACTACCAAAGGTTTTCAGTGAATAATCCGTCTGCACCCCTCAACCGCACCATTTCAGTCGCGCCAATGCTGGATTGGAATGACTGAAAATATATCCTTTTGATTTATATATGAGTTTCAGTAAAAAGTGACAGTTCTTGTATTCCTATTGTCTTCCTGAGTTTACTAAAAATGGCGGATATTAGCACCAATTTTTGCGATGAACATTCTTCTTTATTTCGGTCAGTTTAAAATTTTACTTAAGTTAAAACTCAATGGAAAAGGGGTCTTTTAACGGCGGAAGTGATATAGAAATAGGCCGCCCATCCTCATCTCCTTTCTCTGCTAGTGTTTTTAACTTACCAATTGCTTTCTGGATATTATCGAGTATCGCAGGAGGAGGGCTTAACTCTTTTGCTGATATACCTTGTAGATTATCCCAATGTATTAAATAGACTTTTTTTGCTCCTGTGTTGAGTACCGCCCATCGCCAATATTCTTCGATATAATTTCCTTCGTCCCCATTTACGATTACTGATTCATTCATTCGATTGCTTAATAGTCCTACACTGAGAAAAACTATATCGGCGTCGATTTTTACAGTGAAGTTTTTGGGAAAATTAGCGCTTGGAACTACAAGAATATTAGCTTGTGGATGTTTTATCAGAAAACTATAGCCTTGCTCATTTGTGAGGTACTGCGGTCCACGACTTAAAGACATATATAATTTTTCAAGATAGCTCAGAGGCAGGCTTTTTTTGATATGTGGTGTGGGTATGGGAATAATCTGAAAATCGTCTATGCCTATTGAATTAAAGGGGGTTAGCTCTTCGAATCTGTGCTGATCAAAAGCAGGATATAGTTCTTTAACTTCTAAAGATGCTATCAAACGAGATTCTTTAGCTTTGGCAACATTCGCTGAGTCAAGAGCATGATCGTAATGCCCATGAGCAACTATGACGGCATTTAGCTTTTCAATTTTTGTTTCTTTTAAAACTTGCTCTATGAGCGTGTAGTCACTTTCAATGCCCCCTAGTAAATTTGTTTTAATGCTGGGTCTTGTAATGAATCCATCAATGAAAAAGCTTGTTAAACCATCGTTGAAATACAGAGTTGAAGCGCCAAAATACTGCGCATACATTGCATCAGAACGCAGATATCTAGACTCACTTTCAAACGCATCATTTGGCTCAAAAGAGGCACAAGAAGCAAGTATAAATATCATACAGAAGATACCTAGATAGCATCTCATGATCATTTATTTATTAACTCGAGAGTCTGATATATAAAAAATTTGATTTTTTCATTCCAAATATCATTGTGCCCATCCATGACGGAAGCATCAGTTGTTATATTCATATATGGCGAATGGACGTCAGTTATTTTCTTATGCTCTAAGCTAAAGCCTCCAAATCTGATTGAACTTTGCCCTGACTGTAAATCCCATGTTCTTTTATCTATCATTGTATTGGCATTAAATAGCCTTTTAGTCCCGTTCTGCGCGGTGGCCTCGAGAGCATGTGAGAGCAAGAGACTATTGTGTCCGATAGCATATCTATCAGTGAATTTAGTATCTAGAAGAGGCGAAGGAGCAACAGCCTTACCATTCGCACAGTGCGTTAGCGGTGCACTTCTATAGGACTCTGCTAACGTATTTAAACGTCTCCCTGTTGGAAATAACCAACCTACTGGAAAGTCAGCGCTAGTGCTTAATGAAATGAACCTCGGTTTCTGTTGCTCGACATAGCTTTTGCAATCGTTTTGAGATAATTCAAACAAACTTGCATACTTCAACCCTTCAAATGCTGGATTTAAAAGTAGCACTAGGTCGCCGAATCCAATAACTCCATTAGAGTCATCTCTAGTTCGAATGAGCCTTTCTGCGAGAACAGGTTTGATAGCGGAGAAGAGTGCCGCAGCGCCAAAACTATGGCCTATGCTTAGCATTGTATGGTCACTATTTGTCGTTGGTTTAACAATCTCTTCCAGTTCTAACATTAAGCTTGTTAAACCTTGAGTCCCAATTTCATGAGCGGTGTTTTTACGATCCCAAAATGTTGCCCAATTAATGAAGTTTATTTCATCAAGTACGGGAACATCAACAGACTCTCCTCTCCATCCAATGTAGACCCCTAATACTTTTTTATCTGTATGTTCAGAGGCATGTGAGAGTACATCTCTGAAGTCAACGACATTACTATCTTCTGGGTTGCTGTTAGCGGTGTGATGCCAACCATGAATAAATACCATTAGTAAAATATCTTGAGTATTAGCAATACTTTTATATTCGTTAATGATGGTGGCTTTGTTGTTCCTATTGTGAAGGAAGCCTTGGTCGTCAAATTCAAAGAAACTTAACTGGTAATCTTTATTACTAGTAGACTTCGCTGAAGTTCGTGCTTGCTTAATACATCGTTGTTCGTTTGTTATTTCACAGAGTGAGTCGGCGTGTGGCCTAAAGGCGTTTTTTGGTACGCAACCACTGGTAAATATGATAGATATCATAAGAATAAATAGATTCTTAGTCATTTGTTATCCCTTTCAAATTACTATTAGTAATTAGAGATATATGTCATAGATCGTAGTTTGTCTATTTTATAGCTTCAGGTTCATAGGACCCCTATAGCTAACAAGAGCAACACTTAGGACAGGCATATCGAGTGATTCCTCTTCCCTTCAATATGAGGGAGAGGAGTTAGAAATAAGTAAAATCAAAGAGCGCTTTGGGATGATTTTTGAGCTGCTAGACGCCACCACGCGCAGAAATTAGAGCTTTACCGTATTTCTTCGTTTTGTTTTGTGCAGCTAGACGTCTATTTTCAATCAATTGGCTAAGATCATCGATGTGCACGAGATATGGCGCTTTTTGTCGAGAAGTAATTCTAAAAATTTTGAGGGGTAAATCACCTGATTTAACTTGCTTTAAAGCATTATCGTAAGTAATCCCTAAATATTTGTCGACAATATCTCTAAACGGAATGATCGCGCTTCCAAAGGTTGCAAATAAGCTGAGAGTTGTATTATTCATCGTAAAATCCTTAGAGTGTGGAAGTTAATTCATATAAATTATCAGACGCTTCTTGACGTTTGCTTTGGAGTAGCTGACTAAGGTCATCAACGTGAACAAGATATGGCGCTTTTTGCCGGTTAGTTAACCGAAAAATGTCGAGGGAGATATACCCCGCTTTTGCTTGACTAACTGCTGTGTCGAAAGAAATATTGAAGTATTTATCGACAATATCTTTAAATGGGATGATCACGCTCCCGAAATTGGCAAGTAAACTAAGAGTAATATTTTCCATTGGAGGCTCCGCCCGATCTTGTTGGAAGCTTCTTTTTTTATCTATTAACTCCGCCAATCCAAAAATACTAACTTTATCGGCCATTGCAGAACGCAGTTGGATATACGAACAATCCTTACGCAAGCGCGACTGAAATTGAGCTTTATTTGTCTCTCCTAGCCAATATTTCAAAGCTTCATTGTCAATAGAGATATCATTAGCCCCAAATTGATTTCCTAACAGCAATAGTGTTTTCAAAAGTGCATCCACTGGTCAAATCAGTTAATTGACAAACATTATCTACCATAAAGAAGCAAGTTCACTTGAAACGGTTAGACGGAATTTGAGCGTTTAAATAACTCTAACGACACGAAATGGACGGAACTTGCAGCATTTTGCCCTTAAAATAAAAATTTCTATGAAATGGCAAACAATAAAAATTACTGTTAAAGAGGGTAGTCAGCTGAAAGAAGAACACAAACTTGAAAATGGTAGGCGTCGCGCGATAGCTAAAAATGATGGAGAAGAAACTTATCTCTCAGCTTATCAATGCACAAAATGTATTGCTCGGCAAAAGTACAGGATTACTGACCCAGTATTAATACAAGTCGACATTAATCCTCCAAAACGTCAAGGATGGATTCGTAATACAGCTAACAGCGGATGTACTGATTGTAAAATTCATAATCGAAATATTAAAAAGGTGCCAGATTATGCTGAAATTTTTAATGAAGGTTTGCTGACTGAGCAGAGTGAGAATCCCTTTGCCCACTTCTTTCAGGACCCTAACCCTAGTGAAGGGCATAAGTTTGTTCGCATGATGAAGGATATGTTTCCCGTAGAGAAATAGGACCCCTTATCCCCTATGTCAAACAATTTTGATAATGCCTAAAATATTAATACAGCTCCCTTATTTCGGGTTGCGTTAATTTTGAGATCTACAACTTTATCTAACGAACGTCACCAGTTCCCATAGGGCATGACTAGGTATTCTTGAAGTATTTAATAGTTAAATACAACAAGAAGGAGTCATTATGACTAATGAGTTTGAAACGGAATTGGAATTGGCTAGGTTTTATAATGCAGAAGAATCAATGCTTAAATCGATTGCGATGCTGGACAACGTGCTAAAGTACCGAGTCTATACACTCAGCGACTGTAATTACACATTTGAAGACGAAAAGCACTGGTATTTAGAGCAGGTATTCACGGAGCTGCGTAAGGATATTCATAACATTAACCACATCATGATTTTAACTAATTGCATTGGCATGTTGCTTGAGCATGATGACGTTTTGTTCGAATCTCCTATAAACACTGACTTACTAGATGATTATTTTGATGAAGAAATAAATCCCACCAAGAGGTAGATAGAAAATCACCATTGATTGGCCCTAATTATTATCGAGGACCAACCAATGGAGTCACTATGAGAAACACTAATAAAGCACCAAGTCAATTTACTAAAGTGTACAAACGAGAGAGTAAGTCACCGTTCGACGACCATTGCACTATGCTTTGGTTAGCATCAGCAACTTGCTCAGCAGAGAACAATTTGGATTTGGGTTATGAGCGATACATCTATGTCCATAAAGACAATGCAGGTAAAGTTGTAGGGATATCTATCAGTAAGCAGTTACTGGCGGAACACCCTGAATTTGAAAGCAGGTATCTAGATGACATCACTATGTATGCTTTTCTTCTGTTATACGTGGAGGAGATAGCCGCATTCTGTGAATTCTTTAAAGAAGAGTTCACAGATATGTTTTTGATCCCACCTGGCGATTATTTTGCGATATCTGAACAGTATTGGTTTGAAAAAATCAGTAACGCCTAAGCACAACATTTAGCGAACCTTTTGGTTCGCTTTTCTGTGCTCTAAATTTCTAGAAGTGTGCGCTATTTTAATTACAAGTTTATCTGCTCAGAAACCGCCTTTTTTGAGAAAATTACGCAATCAAAAACAGCTAACAGTGCATACTAGGTTTTGTTTGTGCTCAGCCCTCGCTTCGACTATCCAAGTACCGTTTTCTCGAACCTTTGTGACGCATATCTTATTTCCTCCCGTCCCTCCGAAATTAAACTCGAGTCCAGAAACGGCACAAAAAGAGTGATTAGTAGTGAAGAGGTTCTTTGTCTGATTATCTGACGTAGAAATTTTGTAGTCCTTCAGAGAGATTTGGCTAAAATCTTTTCCGTCCAAGCCATCTTTTCCTTTGAATGAGCCATCTGCTTTAAAATCTGAAAGTATTATTTTTCTAAAGTTTTTGTCTTTAATAATTTTTGAAGAGAGAGCTGACATCTGAGTCTCGATAAGCTTTTCTTCTGATTGGGTTGCCATCCAAGTGATTAACGAACCTGCGGCGAAAATGGTAACTCCCACAGTGATTTCCTTTATCATATTTCCTCCGTTTTTATAGCATAATTCGACTAACTCTAAATTATCCCTTACTAGAATAAAGGATAAAAAATAATATAGGTGATAAACGCTATTTATGCTGTATTTAAAAGAATTAAACTCAAACCAAAACGCAATCACCTTGGCGCTTAATCAATTGTATCTGCAAAGTTAGACGAGTGTTCTATTTGCTACACACCCAAAAAAATAAGTGTTCTAACGTATCGTTCTTGGCTCAAAAAGTGTCATCTATTTATTGGGTTCTGAAAATGGTTCTACTCTTAGAGAAAATACTTTTCTGCTATGCTAGAGTGAACCAAAACCATCAGTGATGTCAGTTTTAGGACTTGAAGTGCTCATATTTAAAGTTAGATGTAGTAAATAATTCACAAATGATAGGTAACTAACACATGTTAATCCAAGACGTTGAAGCCGTTCGTGCTTTATTGAATAATTCCTCACATTTAAAAACCGACGAAACTTTCAAGAACAAGTATGGTTCTAAAGTTGACTGGTTTCTATAGATGCAAGAGCATTGTAAAATTAAGAGTTCAAATAACTCCTTGAGATATATGCGGCCTATTATTTCCGAAGTGTGCAATATATTGATTGAATGTTATAACCAAAGCAATCTGATCCCTGATACTTGCTTACCGAATTCTAGTAGGGAAATTTCGCTTACGCCTACTCTATATGCTGCCGCTTATCGAATGCGAGATTCGCAACACCGAAAGTATTGGCCTGCGGCGGAACTGCCGGTTACACGCAAAGACGGTATGGGCCGACTTGATTTAGCTCTATTTAGCTCTAAAAGAACTGTATTAGTTGAGTGCAAGCAACTTAGGATGGCAATTAGAGGAAAATCTTTCAGCAGAGTCCAGACACGTTTAGATAATGCATCCAATCAACTGAGAGACATTTATGAACTAGAATCCATAGTCGGCTCTACGTTCATAAAAAAAATAGACAAAGTAGCTATGGTGTCAATCGCGGGGGTTATGCCAATTGAAAAGGCTGAACTGCTTAACGACTCAGAAAAAGAAGAGATGTTTTGGGATAAATTTGAAGCTTTGAGAGCTGAGTTTAAAAAGCACATGATCTCAGGTGTATATCTGGGGCAACATCATATTAATGGTAAGATTGATCTTAATACAAATTGCAGTAAGCAGGTATCTATTGGTCAATTTTTTGTTTTGATGAAATTATGAAGTAAATAGTATACTAGTGTGTGGTCTATCAAACGACCGCAAAGAAGTATTAACAGTCTTATGTAAATCTTACCGGTGTCTGCTTTTTGAAAATCTTAGCTGTAAGCATCTTAGACAATGTTTAAGTTGTACTTAACTAATATTTCATCCATTTCTCAATCACCACAACCCATTGGATTTCCTTCGATATCTACTGAACCTATCATCGGTAACCCGTTGCTAGGATTTACAGTAGGGTCGCTGCTATCAAAAATATTATTAATTTCTGCACCTTCGGCTTCATAATCATCTGATAATGACTGAAAAGACTGACTGCTCGCTGCCCCTTTTGATTGGCTGATTCTACGCTGCCGATTTTGCTGTTTTACTATTGTCGCTTGTACGGATTGAGCTGCATTCCACGAGCTTCCACTTCTGTATGCATAAGGTGTGACGACTTCCGGCTGAGTAATGAAGCAACCATATACAAAATAGCCATAAGTAAACATCGATAGAAGAGAGCCGAAGAGAAATGTTCCCTTATAAAAAAGTAAAGCAGAAATACCAATGAGCACCAGCGTGATGCCAAGCGTACTAAGGACTTGCTCAGTCTTAGACAAAGAATTTGGATTCTTTCTACCATTTAAACTAACGGCCTCTTGATAACTTTTCAGAAGTGCGGCTTCATGATCTTCCTTGTCCATCTTTATGCCCTTTTCATTGAATGAATACATCAATTTAATAATAAAAAAACCAAAGTCAAAGGTTTGTGAAACGGGTATTTTTGCCTAGCGTGGGACTACTTATTATTTGTAGTGTTGAGGAAATTATTTATGCTCGTGTGCTCTCGTTTGATTTTCTATCTACTTAATCAACATACTTTGTTGTGTAAATATTGGGAGTTCGATTGGCGTCGAAGACGACAGGTGTAGCGAAAACTTTATCTCGAAAGCGTAGATTGAGTGATGGCCGCACGAGCATTTTTTTAGTTCTTTATTCGTAAAACAACTGCCGTAGTTCATCGCAGTATTTGGTGCGATACACAATGGCTCCCTCAAGCAAGTCTGCGTCCCGTGAGGTCATTAAGGGTTGCTTGGTTTGCTGACTTCTCACTTGGGTTAACTCTGTATACAACTGGCTATGCAAGCGCCGTATATCGTCTAAAATTTCATACGACTGTGAAATCATAAACACCTTGCCATAAATATTCGCTTTCAGTGCTGATAAGTAGCGCAACAAGATACTGCTGCGCTGGGCCTTTGTTTTAAAGGAGTTCTCAATCTCAATTGCGACAATGCAATTTCCTTCCTGTATTTGCTCCAGTATTAATCCATCCACAGTGCGAGTATCCGTTTGTGTCATAAGCTTTTTAAATTCACGCTCAGTCATCAAGCCCCCGTATACATAATGCTCAGGAGTTGCTCTGGATACCTCATGCGCCATTTTCAGCAAAATGTACGTGTTCATTAAATCATGCATGATGGTGTTTTGGTTTACACCGCGCTCAGGTGGGCTGAACCTGCGAAATGGCACCGGCATAGCCATTAGTTCTTGTGCAAATTTAGCACCTGAAAAATCCACTATGTAAATGCGGCCGTCCATCGAGCGATGGGTTTCAACCAGTATTAACAATTTTCGTTTTACTAGTTTATTTAAATGCTCTAATGCTTGTCGTTTAGAGATTTGATAAAGCGCTGAAATGATAGTGGGAGAAGTCAAACCAAACCGAGCGGTTAACAGCACGGTTATATTCAGTCTAGCCTTTCCTATTTGATTATTGTTTACCCCACCCTCATAGCGTATGGCTATATCAAAGTATCGTTGAAATTGTGTATTCCAATTGGTATTGCTGAAAGTAATGCTGCTGGTCATCTTGATATTCCTTGAGTTTGACAGTAAATGACTTATCAAACGTAAGGCCAGCCTGCGCGAAAAAAGCGGCTTTTGTGAAAACAGAGTCTCGTTGAAGGTCTCGTTTAGCTATGTATTCACGCTCGGTACGCAGCCCTATAGATAATCAAAGAGCCAAAAAGCGTAAGATGATTACTTCGTAATTCTCTTATTGGCTTGAAAGGCCCGCCCCCTCTGCTATCACATTCGTGATGAGGGGACTTTACGAGGCTGTGCCTCTAACCTTTCAAGCCATACTGGCACGTACATGCTTCGCCCGTACTCCCGCCAAATATGCCATTCGACACCGACGTTTTGCAAACTGTCTGTTTCAGCTCTCGCTGACGAATAATTTTCTGTCGAAAATATCTGGTTTGCAGTGAAGTTGTACCAACTTCTCAGCAAATTTTTGCTCACGCAAAAACAATTTTGACGGGAGTACGAGCAAGTCGTACGTGCCAGGCTTCGCCGCATAAAAATTTCATTTTTCAGCGGCTACGCGTTTTATGAGTTTGTTCCACAAACGCCTTTCCTTAGCAGCTTGTCATACTGACAAGTACCATTAGCTTCGCTACAAAAGCGGTTAAAACAAGCTTCAAAGCGTCTTTGCCCACCCAGTAAAAAGAGATTGCACTTCTGCTTTCAATCATTAATGTAAAAGGTCATTTCAAGAAAAGGATAGCGGAAATGACGGAAGACCGTGGGTTGTATCTAATGCTGTTTATACTAACGTTGATTAGTATCTATTGCTCAACAATGTACCTTATAGAAGTGGCCGCAGACCAAACAGATAGAGGCTGCTTATTCATAATATTAAACGTCGCTGCTTACCAAAAAATGCTATTTGGGATCACCAAATACGAAAAACTCACACACAAAGGAGCGCTTAAACCCTCAGGATATAAATTACTCGAATACAGTTTGTTTAGATTCTTTTAATAAAGGAGAAATACAATGGATCAATTTTGGTTTTTAGTACCCGTTTTAGTCTTCGTTATCGGTGCAATATTTTTACTCAAAAAAGTTAAGGCTAAATCAAAATGAAGCATTCTGCGGTTTAGACTAATTTTCCCCCTACTTTATAATCGCTCAAAGCTGATGCTCCAGCGACCAATACAGTGTTGTGAAGCTCAGTATTTTACGTATTGATTTAAGGCCCTAAGCAACCTTTATTTCCTCAGTGGTAATTTTATTCTTAAAGAGTAATATGTTGATGTTTAATCAATTAATCTAGTTTTCTCAAACTGTTTGTTGATAAAACTGTGTAGTTGCACTGTTTTAACATAGAAGGATCTGTGCTGTGCCTATTATCAACAAAAAAGCGCTAAGCGAAACTGACATCATTTCTAAGTTCATCATGCCAGCCATCAAGAATTCAGGCTGGGATGACATGTTCCAAATCCGTCAAGAAGTGAAACTTCGTGATGGTAAAGTCGTAGTGCGTGGCATGGCAGCTGCCCGTAAAACGGTTAAGTCAGCCGACATTGTGTTATATCACAAAGTGTCTATGCCTCTTGCTGTAGTTGAAGCCAAAGCGAACAAACATGAAATGGGCAAAGGTATTCAACAAGGATTGGATTACGCCCGCTTACTTGACGTACCTTTTGTGTTTGCCTCTAACGGCGACGGTTTTATCTTTCATGACAAAACCAATCCGGCAGCGTTAGAGCGAGAAATAACCTTAGATGAATTCCCTAGCCCTCAAGAGCTTTGGGCCAAATATTGTCAATTCAAAGGCTACACAGCGCAACAACTCCCCATAATCACCCAAGACTATTACGATGATGGCAGCGGGAAAGCGCCGCGTTATTATCAGTTGCAAGCAGTCAACAAAACGATTGAAGCCGTTTCTAACGGGCAAAACAGAGTCTTGCTAGTCATGGCAACTGGCACAGGTAAAACCTATACCGCGTTTCAGATCATCTGGCGTTTATGGAAGGCGCGGGCCAAAAAACGCATTTTATTTTTGGCCGACCGCAATGTATTAGTCGATCAAACCAAATCCGGTGACTTTCAGCCATTCGGTCAGGCGATGACTAAGATTTCAGGGCGCAAAGTAGACCCCGCATACGAAATTCATTTAGCGCTTTATCAAGCGCTCACCGGCCCCGAAGAATCACAAAAAGCATACAAGCAAGTAGACCCTGACTTCTTTGACCTTATCGTTATAGACGAGTGCCATCGTGGCAGTGCCGCAGATGACAGCGCTTGGCGTGAAATTCTTGAATACTTTAAAGGCGCTACTCAAATTGGCTTAACAGCAACACCAAAAGAAACAGAAGAAGTATCTAACAGTGATTACTTCGGTGATCCAGCTTATATGTACTCCCTCAAAGAAGGTATTGAAGACGGTTTCTTAGCGCCTTACAAAGTTGTGCGTGTCGACATAGACATAGATTTACAAGGCTGGCGGCCCATCAAAGGCCAGGTCGATAAAAAAGGAATGTCATCGATGATCGAATCTACAACCTAAAAGACTTTGACCGCACTATGGTCATAGACGAGCGCACACAACTCGTCGCAGAGACCATAACCAATTACCTAAAGCGAACAAACCCAATGGACAAAACCATCGTGTTTTGTAACGACATTGACCATGCTGATCGTATGCGCAGAGCCTTGGTTAATCTCAACCCAGAACAGGTCGCGAAAAACGAAAAATACGTGATGAAAATCACCGGTGACGATACGCTGGGCAAAGCGCAGCTCGACAACTTTATTAATCCCAAAAAAGCATATCCGGTGATCGCTACCACATCAGAATTAATGACCACAGGTGTGGATGCCAAAACCTGCAAACTGGTCGTGCTTGACCAGTCTATTCAATCAACGACCAAGTTTAAACAAATCATTGGGCGCGGCACGCGAATCGACGACAAGTACAATAAACTTTGGTTTACTATTCTCGATTTTAAAAAAGACACAGAAAAGTTTGCAGATAAAGATTTCGATGGTATTCCAGAAAAAGTCATTGTCACTAAACCAAATGATATCAACGACCCTGATTCTGATTTTGACGACATCATCGAAGGTGAAGGCAACACAGATGACGAGCACGAAAACACTGGCACGCCTGATTTTCCTGACGCTGCAAACAATGAAGACAATGGCTTCCCAGAGGGCGAAATGGGTGGGGATTGGCAAGACGAAGAAAAGGTCAACAAATACCACGTTAACGGAGTCAAAGTGCTTAAAGTCGCTGAGCGTGTGCAGTATTACGACACTGACGGAAAGCTAGTAACCGAGTCATTTAAAGATTACACCCGTAAAACGCTTACCCAGCAATATGCCACTCTCGACGAGTTTGTTAAAAAATGGAACAGCGCAGAGCGCAAGCAAACCATAATCGACGAGTTATCTGCGGAAGGCATCATTTGGGATGGCCTAGAGCAAGAAGTCGGAAAAGATCTCGACCCATTTGATATGATATGCCATGTAGTGTTTGACCAACCCGCACTTACCCGTAAAGAGCGTGTGAACAACGTCAAAAAACGTAACTACTTCACTCAATATTCCGAACAAGCACAAAATGTTTTAAACCGATTACTCGAGAAATACACCGATGCCGGAGTGGGTGAATTAGAAAACGTGCAAACCATTAAAGTGTTCCCGTTTACCGAAATAGGCTCATTCAGTGAGATCCTTAAAAAGGGGTTTGGTGGCCGCGCCCAATATGATCAAGCCATCACCGAGTTAGAGCAAGCCATCTACGCCGCTGAGCAAGACCGTTCGGCATAACTATTAGATAAGTTAAAGCGCTTATGTTTTAGCGCGTAGGACGAAGCGCTTAAATCGTAGAAAGTAACGATACTGCTTCGCTAACATCGCGAAATAATAAACAATTGAATTAACCGCCTAAGAACAGGCAGTACAACCCAAAGCATTAAGAGAAGTATTCCATGTCAGTCAGTTCAGTAATCAAATCCATTCAAGACATTATGCGTAAAGATGCCGGTGTAGACGGTGACGCCCAACGACTAGGTCAAATGTCATGGTTGTTATTCTTAAAAATATTCGATGCACAAGAAGAAGACCTAGAGCTAGAACTTGACGACTACCGCGCCCCAATCCCTGAAACGTTTTTATGGCGGAATTGGGCAACAGATGCCCAAGGTATTACCGGTGATGAATTACTCGAATTTATCAATGACGAGCTATTTGTACAATTAAAAACACTTATCGCCCCTATCGATAAAAACCCACGTGGTTTTGTAGTACGTGAAGCCTTTAGTGACGCCTTCAACTACATGAAAAACGGCACACTACTGCGCCAGGTGATCAACAAACTTAATGAAGTAGACTTCACCGATTCAAAAGAGCGCCACTTATTCGGTGACATTTACGAACAAATCCTCCGTGACTTACAAAGCGCCGGTAATGCCGGTGAGTTCTACACCCCCAGAGCCGTCACCAAATTCATGGTTAATCGTATTGACCCAAAACTAGGTGAGCAAATATTTGATCCAGCTTGTGGTACGGGTGGCTTTCTAGCTTGCTCGGTCGACCACATTAAAAACCAATATGTAAAAACCGGTAGCGACCACCAAACCTTGCAAAAACAAATTCACGGAGTTGAGAAAAAGCAACTACCCCACTTACTGTGTACTACCAATATGATGCTGCACGGTATCGAAGTACCCGTGCAAATTAAGCACGGTAACACCTTAAGTGATCCACTTTCCTCATGGGACAGCATTTACGATGTAATCGTCACCAACCCACCCTTTGGTGGCACCGAAGAAGACGGCATCGAGAAAAACTTCCCCTCAGATATGCAAACCCGTGAAACGGCTGACTTGTTTTTGCAATTAATCATTGAGGTATTAAAAGATGGTGGCCGCGCCGCAGTAGTATTACCCGATGGCACCTTATTTGGCGAAGGTGTAAAAACCAAAATCAAAAAACTGCTAACCGAAGAATGTAATTTGCACACTATAGTGCGACTGCCAAATGGTGTGTTTGCACCATACACCAGCATCAAAACCAATATCCTATTTTTCACCAAAGGCGCCCCTACCAAAAACATCTGGTTTTACGAACACCCTTACCCAGAAGGCGTAAAAAACTACAACAAAACCAAGCCCATGAAGTTTGAAGAATTCAAAACCGAAAATGACTGGTGGGGTAATGAGCAAGACGGTTTTGCTAGCCGAACAGAATCCGAACAAGCCTGGCAGGTCAGCATTGACGACATCATTGCCCGAAACTTTAATCTCGATATTAAAAACCCTCACGTAGGCGAGCAAATCAGTCACGATCCACAAGAGTTACTAAGCCAATATGCAGAGCAGCAGCAAGACATCCAGCAACTGCGCGATCAGCTAAAAGGCATACTTGTTGATGCACTAAGTACAGGTGCCAAGTAATGGCAGTTGAAAACTTAATCACTGAGCATTTGGATATCTGGACTTCATCAGTCAAAACCAAATCCACCGCAGGCCGTGGTAGATCCAACAAGTTAGAACTGGTTGGAGTTAAAAAACTCCGTGAGTTAATTCTAGAGTTGGCCGTGCGTGGTAAATTAGTCCCGCAAGATCCAAATGATGAACCTGCCAGTGAGTTGCTTAAAAAGATAGAAGCTGAAAAAGCCAGATTGATAAAAGAAGGCAAAATCAAAAAGCAAAAGCCATTACCGCTCATTAGTGATGAAGAAAAACCTTTTAAGTTGCCCGATGGTTGGGAGTGGGTAATCCTTCAAGATATTACTTCAAAAATAACTGACGGTGACCATAAAACTCCACCAAGAATAACCTCAGGTTTCAAGCTACTTTCAGCGAAAAATGTTCGTGATGGCTATGTTGATATGGATATTTGTGACTTCATTGCAGAAGAGAGCTATATAAAATCTAGAGAAAGGTGTCTACCTGAAGAAGGTGACCTTATGATTGTCTCAGTGGGCGGCACAATAGGCAGAAGTTCAGTTGTGCCAAAGGATTCTGCTTTTGCGTTAGTTAGAAGTGTAGCTCTAATTAAACCGTTGAAAATAAGTTCATTCTATTTTAAATACGCAATGGACTCTCAATTACTACAGGAGTCAATACATGCTAGGAAAAGAGGTGGAGCACAGCCGTGTTTATACTTATCAGAAATAGGTAAGTTTCCGTTTTCTTTACCACCACTAGCCGAACAACACCGCATAGTCGCCAAAGTCGATGAATTAATGTCCCTGTGTGACCAACTCGAAGCACAAACCGAAAACAGAATTCAGGCGCACCAACTATTAGTAGAAACCCTATTAGCCACCCTAACTAACGCCAAAGACGCCGACGAACTCAATGAAAACTGGCAAACCATTAGCCAACACTTCGACGTGTTGTTCACCACCCAAGCCAGCATCGACCAACTAAAACAAACCATCCTGCAACTCGCAGTCATGGGCAAACTCGTCAAACAAGACCCCAGCGACGAACCCGCATCCAAATTACTAGAACGCATCGCCACAGAAAAACAACAGCTCATCAAAGACGGAAAAATTAAAAAACAGAAGCCACTGCCGCCGATAACAGATGAAGAGAAACCGTTTGATTTGCCTGAGGGGTGGGGATTCGAACGATTTGGTAATTTAACCTCTAGATTAGGCTCTGGTAGCACCCCTAGGGGCGGACAAAGTGCATATGTTGATAAAGGAGTGATATTCCTGAGGTCCCAAAATGTTTGGAATGACGGTTTGAAGCTTGATGACACTGCTTATATAACCGATGAAACAAACGAAAAAATGTATAACACTCAAGTTTTTCCTGGAGATGTACTCTTAAATATAACTGGAGCATCGTTAGGGCGTTCAACAATATTTCCTGAACACCTGAATATAGCTAACGTAAGCCAGCATGTAACGATTATTCGACTCATAGAACAATCAATGGGCCTTTTTGTACATCTGGGGATTCTTTCTCCGTTGGTACAGCGATTGGTTTGGGGACGTCAGGTAGGAATGGCTATAGAGGGACTAAGTAAGAAAGTTCTAGAGTTATTTGAATTTCCAATACCACCATTAGCTGAACAACACCGAATAGTAGCCAAAGTCGACGAACTAATGACTTTGTGTGACTCACTTAAAGCACATTTAAATCAAGCCCAAACCACCCAACTCCACCTTACCGATGCAATAGTGGAGCGAGCACTGTGAAAACCATGATTGTGGTGATTATTGTAAGTACAGCTTTTTAGAAGTCCTTTACAGGGAAGTAAGATGAAACTAATTAACGAAAAGTATCGTTCACTAAAACCAACAATTGAATATTTGGCTGACGAAGTTGTTATCGCCCAAGCTTGGAAAAAGACTCACGGTTATATTCGGTCTTTCAACTGGTATGCAGATACGTTGGCTTTAGACGTTTCCGCTTTGACCATTGAAGACAATGCAAAGAAATGGGCAGGGCAAATAACACAAGGGAATCAGCTTAATCAACTTGAATTAGTGCCTGCCGCAAAAAGTGAAGCTTGGGTGTTTGACGACAAAGGGTGGCATCCAAAAGATATAAATAAAAGAAGTGATAAGTCCCCCTTAAGACCGCTTGCCCATTTAACTGTCCGTGACCAAACATGGGCAAGTGCAGCAATGCTTTGTTTAGCTGATGCGGTAGAGACTGCTCAGGGTAATTGTAGTAATAAAAATCAAAGCTTTGAAATGGCGAGAGATCGTAAAATATACAGCTATGGCAATCGGCTAGTTTGCGACTGGAAGAATAAAGACAAAGCTTGGTTTCGTTGGGGCAATAGCGAAATATATCGCAAATTTTTTACAGATTACCAGAATTTTTTGCAACGACCACTTGAATTAGGGCGTTTGGTTTCTAATCAGGCTCTGGGATCTGAAGATGTTTTTATCGTAAATCTCGATTTGTCTAAATTTTATAACACAATAGATGTCGATGTACTTATTGAACGTCTACAAGTTATTTCATCGGACTTTGGGCATGAAACATGTGATGATTTTTGGGCGGCATTCAAGCGCTTAACAGACTGGCAGTGGGAACAAAAAGACATAGATTTGGCCAAAGAGCTGAGTTTAGGGGATATTGAAACGGGTCTACCACAAGGCTTAGCTGCAGCGGGGTTTTATGCGAATGCCTATTTAAACAATTTTGACCAAAAGATGGGTGAGAAAATAGGCAGAACATTATCTGCACAAAGCACTGTGGTTTTGCATGATTACTGCCGTTACGTCGATGATTTGCGGCTTGTAGTAAGTGCTGATGGACAATCGCCGCAATATGTAGCTGATGAAGTTAATAAATTGATAAAAGCGTTATTAACAGAGTTTGGCGGAGAAAAGGTCAAGCTCAATACAGAAAAAACCAAAGTTACATTTTTATCGGATCTTGATAATGACGGTAGTATGGCTAATCGTATTGAAATGATCCAAAGCGATTTAAGTGGGCCTGCGGATAGGGATGTTTTGGACTCAACAACGGGTATTTTAGAAAATCTTCTTACGATTGAAAATGAAGTTATTCCGGAACTTGATGGCAACCATTCTGATTTGGCTTTACTACAGATATCGAGCTTCGACCACGATATTCGGCCAGATACATTAAAACGTTTCGCCGCCAACCGATTAGAAAGTATCGTAAGAAGTAAAAGGCGCATTGCCGCACATGATGGCAATGAAAGTGAACATGAAGGCACTAATGAGCTTCTTGCCAAGAAGCTTATACTTGCGTGGATGAAAGATCCGTCACTTGCTTTAGTCTTACGAAAAGCGATTGAAATATACCCAGATGCAGAGTTATTTGAACCTGTATTTGAAGCTATATTTGAACGAAGTAGTTTCGCTAAATCTAATCAAGAAAAAGATAAAACAACTAATACTATGATGGATTATTTACTTGCCGATTTATTTAGGTGTGCAAGTGATTTTAACGGTTACTTTCAAGTCATTACATATCATGCAGATATAAAACCATCGGCTCTAATTGAATTGTTAGCGCGATATGCTCAGAAAGTTATTGCTACCGAAGGTTTGTCTCCATTTACAGTTAGGCAGGCTTTGATGTTATTAGCCGTCATTAATAGGCCGGTATTATTAACCTCAGGTAATAACTCAATACAAAAAGATCTTCATTCAATTTTAGTTAATAAGCCTCCTGTATATCAACCTCAACGGAGTGCCCTATTTGAAGTGGCAGCACAAATAACTGACAATTTTGAAACCTACGCTTCCTTATTTTTAGAGCATATTGCAGATTTGAATGAAAAGCGATACGCGGCTCTAGAGTTATTTGCTAAACGCGGTGGCCCTTTTTGGTTGTCGCTTTGGAAGCAGCTAAATAAAAAGGCCAGCTTTAAAGCTATATCAACGCAGTTAAAATGGGCAGCCCCGCAGGTGTCATTGCAACCAAAACCCAGAAAACAGCTATTGTCTAAAATTATTTGCTCTGACGTTAACGGTTTTGAGTTTGAGCATGCACTAGTTAAGCTAGCTCTGGGGCTTATTGCAGAGGCAAAAAACAATCCGAGGATTATTGCTAAATCACCAAATGAAATAGCTGTTAAGTCAAATCCACAGTGTAATTGGGATAAAGTCTGGATGGCTGAGGTTGAAACAATTGAATGTAAATTTGTTTCTAATAAATCAGCTGCAGATCCTAGGTTTACAATACCAAAGTGGATAGATACCGAATTAATTGGTGAAAACAGTATTATTTATTGGGTAGGTACAATACTTAGGGCGTCGGTTTTAGGAGGCGCAGATTATACGGGGAGCCGCTGGAAGTCTGGTGTAAAAGTAACTTACAAAGGGGTGAGGACGAGTTGGTACAAACGTAGAATGGGGATGATGCATTCACCAGAATCGATTGTTGGTGAGTATGCTACCGTTAGCGGGTGGTTTTCTGACTTGTTAATGCGATGTCTTCAATGGCCTGGTTTTGAGTCATCTCATGTGCAACATAAAGATGTCAAAGGTATTACTGATATAGAATCTTTTGAGTCTTGCCTTGCAGAGCGTTTGGGTTACTTAAATAGTCTTATATGTAAATCATCGATGTTGCCAGTTTTACCCACAGAAGTTTATAGACCGAATAAAAAAGAATCATTTAGAATTGTAACAGTACAGCAATTATTACCACGAACAACTGACTTTAGCGCTGCAGATGTTCAACTAAACAATGACTCTTTTAGAGCTAGACATAGAGAACATCTATTGGCGGTATGTCAGTTGACTGTTAAAACACTTGAGGCAAAGTTAAAAGGTGATGGTGAGGAAACGAAACCCTCTGCCGATTTAATCGTTTTCCCAGAAGTTGCAGTTCATATTGATGACCAAGATGTAATAAAACGTTTAGCTGATAAAACCCAATCAATCATCTTTGCTGGATTAGTATTTACAGATCACAAAGGTAAGTTAGTTAATATTGCCCGATGGTTCATCCCAGACTACAGGGAGAGTGGAAGACAATGGGTTATTAGAGATCAGGGTAAGGAAAATCTGACCTTGCATGAGAAGACTATGGGAATTTCAAGTTATAGACCTTGTCAACATATCCTCAAAATCCATGGGCATCCTGAAGGGCCATTTAGCATAAGTGGGGCTATATGCTATGACGCAACAGATATAAGATTAGCTGCTGATTTGAGAGGCAAAACGGAATTATTTGTTATCGCCGCTCATAATAAAGACGTTAATACATTCGACAATATGGCATCTGCACTGCAATACCACATGTATCAGCATGTAGTGATTACTAATATTGGCGAATTTGGTGGTTCAACGATACAAGCACCATTTAGAGAGCCATATGATCGTCTAATTTCACACGTACATGGCGTAGGTCAAATAGCAATTAGCACGGCAGATATTGATTTAGCGGCATTTAAACGAACAACAAGAAAGTTTAAAGCTGTGAAGACCAAACCAGCTGGCCTTTAGTTAGTATGGAAGATCTATTAGAAAAATCTGAAGGATTAAACAGCGAATTTTGTCGAATTTTTGAGTATGGCCCTGTTGATAAGAGTAAACGCACTTCTTCGAGTTGGATAATGTGCATGGTCGCTGTGGAGCATGCCAGTAGTCTTCGACAATTGGTTATGTGTGGCAACTATACGTCTGCGATATGTATTATCCGCTCTCAGTTCGAAGCAATAACTAGGGCCGCTTGGTTATTTTATGCTGCAAGTGATCAAAAAGTTAAAAATACATTCTCTACGCTAAGTGAACTCTCACAAAATGCGGATCAAAAGCCAAACAATGCCGAGATGATTAAAGCATTGGATGGTAAAGCACCAGATGAAGCTGTTTTGATGTTTAAAGAGTTTCGGAACGTACAATGGAAAGCGTTAAACTCATATGTTCATGCAGGTATTCACGCTTTACAACGACATGGCAGTGGCTATCCAGTGCAACTAATTGAACAGATTATAAAATCTTCTAATGGATTGTTAAGCATGACTGCAATGATGGCCGCGATATTAACTGGTAATCCTTTGATTATTAAAGATATTATACGCATTCAATACCGCCATGAAGATTGTTTGCCTGATCTACTACCCAAAGAATAAACCTAATTTGGAAATAACTTATTCAGAATTAAATAGGACAGCCATAAAGAATATGCCGAACCGCAGAACTCGAAACGCTCAACTTCAGCACAACGTCACTCTCGTAGAGCTAGCATTATGAAAAGTATGGCTGAGCAGATGGAGAGCTTATTTGGTGAAGACAAAGAGGGTTATAAGACAGAAGGTTTGATAGTTTGGGGAAAGTGTGGGCGAAGAGCAAACTGTTGTCCGCGGCTTAAACCAGTTCCAAAAGCACGAGGGATTATTTTTGCTGGAATACAGCATCACTGACTTATTATTCTTAATCCAAACAGACAGCTAAACATTGAGATTTAGCCACTCATGTACCGCAAGGTCGCTTCGGGTGTCCAAATTAAAGTGCTGGTTCAACCAATCAAACCTGATAGGGTAAATGAGAAGCAGCCTAGGCGAATTCCCCAGAGATTGCGCAAAAATGAAATGCTTATTTCGCTCAATAGTCTGAAGATCATAACCTTTATTTTGAACACCGCTTGGGTAATTCGCATGATAAAAATCTAGGTGAAACTTACGTCCTCCCTTAGGAATGACGTTATTTACTTTAATAGGTGAATAAGATCTTAACTCGTCACCAAAAGCTTCATCATAGAACTCTGCCGCATACCAATATCTCGGCTTTAGTGACAACCTGCTCATTTGCTCTACCCAATTATGTTGTTATTAACCAAACGATTCTTCTAATAATGAAGTTTTCGTTATCCGGAAGCATAAGTCTTGCTATCGAACGCCTGCCTTGAAATTATTAATAACGACGACTCAGTCTCAATGTTCATTATCCTAAACTACTAAACTATCGAGGTCAGAACAAAGTTAAGTAACCGCTTTGATTTTTGTAGTTTATGGAAGCATGCGATCGCTTAGCTCGTAGCCGTTAGTCGCTTAAGTGCCATAAGGCGACGTTGGGATTGAATGTTTTCAACGATCACTTTGTACGTAGAGCGGACGAAATAAAATCAAGCCCCGCTCTGGAGACTATGGGTAGTTCACATAATTATGGTAGAATTGCTCTAAAAGATGCTTAGTTGCCGTAGCGTAGCAATAAGTATTAGACAAAGCACAAAGAAAACACATATTTTCTAGTTGTTTTGCTCTTTAGGACAAAATATTTCTTCAATGCTTTTTCCAAAAGTCTCTGCAAGAGCAAAAGCAAGAGTTAAAGAAGGATCATGTTTTCCTGTTTCTATGGCATTCACGGCTTGACGTGACACTCCTAACTTTTCAGCAAGAGCTGCTTGAGACCATCTATTTTCTGCACGAAGTACCCGCAACCTATTCTTCATGGGTATCGCTCGCTAGTTTAATAGACTGCGCTACACCAAAGATAACTGCGATTGCTGGCAACATAAATGCTGGACTAATAGTCGGCACTTCAACCATTTCTGAGAGCAAACCATAAGCCATTGCCGCACAACCAACAACCCCTACAGCCCAAAGCAAACTTTCACCCATTACCCTCTGGATGTATTCATCCAATGACCGATAATGATTTACTACAAGCTGTAATAAAAATATCACCGGAATCACAGGTGACATTGCAAGGAATCCCGTGCTGTATATAGACAAATCATTGGTCTCATTCAATACCACTGATAACGCTAAAACCGCTAAAAACATTGCAATATGCAACATAAATTTGACCAAAAACTTCTGTTCCTTTTTACCTAATTCATTACTCATATTTAGCTCTCCTGAAGTTACCTTATTCTCTCAACATATTGTAATTTTGTCACAATAGATTGATATAGTGTAAGGCTAGCATTACATGTGACGCACTAAGTAGTCAAGCAAACCTGACAATAAGATAGGTACTTATTACATTTTGTGAAATATTAAAAGATATTTTTAAGAGAACTTAATGACTATAAGTCAGCGTCAGCAGGACGATGAACGCGCTATATAAGCAATTAGGAAACGGCGATCTTTACTTGTGCACAGACCTGGAGCAGCGGTGAGCAAGTTTAAACGTCAGCTATTTGTCTGAAGCAGACCACCACTATTGCGGTGGTGACGGTCCGGTATTCGCTCGGAGCCGTCTGACTATTGATGTATTGTCATGCATAGGAGTAATTTTCAAGATTTACAATGATTACGTAAATGAGTTAAAACCTCTTTTTAGTTCCGGTAGCAATCGTTCTTAGGTGTTAAAAGCGCTGAATTCGCTATATTTGTTAAACGACTCTGACAGAAAGCTTCATGATGGCTAGTAAAGTTAATCATATACACTGAGAACCTAAAACAAGAGGCTTTATTCGAATGATAACGTTGTATGTGATTTGTGGTATTTCATTACTGTTTGTGGGCGTTGTTGTTGGCACAGCGCACGTATCCTATCGGAAACATACAGCCCAAAAAAATATCTAAATCCGTTACATGAGAAACGGCTTATTTCAACTTTAAATCAACCGCACTCTGAGTCAAGCGAGGCGAAGTTCAAGATGTCTGTTCATTGTAGACTATCAGATTGAATCAAACTCTCTGCTGATTTGCACTGTACTAGCAGCTCTTACAAGCCGATTCAGGGTAATAGGCTTGCTATTTAATGAGATATAAAGCCCTCTTACAAACTCATCATCCGTTACGTTTAATCTTCCACACATATTTCACCTGAAAAAAGTATAACGAAGCTCATTTCAAATAAAATAATACTGTATATAATTACAGTATATGTTGAAGTTTATCCCCATAAAAGCGTCTGCGGGTATCGTTGGTTTCGAGTCACCTGCGGCAGAATACACACAACTTAGCCTAGATTTAGACCAGCTACTAATTGACCACCCCTCAGCAACCTACATTGGTGTTGCCCAGGGCGAGTCGATGAAAGGTGATGGTATTTTCTCAGGTGACTTGTTGATTGTAGACCGCGCGCAAGAAATTAAAGACCAAGACGTGGTGGTGGCTAACCTCAACGGTGTATTCGTGTGTAAGAAAATCGATAAAGTGCAGCGCTGTTTACTGTCTTCCAGTAAGCGATTTCCACCATATTTTTTGCAAGAAGGTGACGACTTTCAGATAGAGGGAGTGGTGACACGCTCTATTCGCTTACATCGACCCTTTAAGAAGCAACTCTGATGTTCGCCTTGTGTGATGCCAACAGCATGTATGCCAGTTGCGAGAAGGTCTTTGACCCCAGAATTCGCAATAAACCTGTGGTGGTACTGACAAACAACGACGGCTGTATCTGTGCGGCTTGTGGCATTGCTAAGCGCTTAGGTGTGGGTAAGAAGTTCGTGCCGTACTTTAAGGTTAAGAAAGAGCTTGAGGCAGCAGGAGTCGTTATTCGCTCTAGCAACTACGAACTCTACGCAGATTTAAGTCAGCGGATGATGGATACCTGCGCACGCTTCGCGCCTGACATTAACGTATATTCCATCGATGAGTGTTTTTTGTATTACGGTAAAGAGGCTTCGCCGCCCCAAGAAGGCTGGACAGCCCTAGCGACTCAGATTCGAAAAACCGTATGGCGCGAGGTTAGGCTGCCCATTTGTGTGGGTATCGCCCCAACGCCCACATTAGCCAAGGTGGCGAACCATGCAGCTAAAAAAGTAGAAGGATTCAAAGGCGTTGCAGTATTAGATACTCAGGCAATCCGTAAAGACGTGCTATCACTAATGGGTGTGACGGAAGTGTGGGGTATTGGTAAACGATTAGGTTTGCGACTAAACGCATTAGGAATTGATACCGCATGGCAGCTAGCTAATCGAGACCCGTCGCAAATTCGCAAGGAGTTTTCAATAATTGTCGAAAATACGGTGCGAGAGTTAAATGGTGAGGTACGCCATACTTGGGATAGTGTGCGTGCTGCTAAAAAAGAGATATACAGCACGAGAAGCTTTGGTAATCGGATTACAGAATTCAACGAGCTACGCAGTGCGTTAGCTAGCCATGCTGAAACGGTGGCGATAAAGCTGCGCAAGCAAAAGAGTCTGACCGCAAGCATGACGCTATTTGCGACGAGTTCTCCCCATGATACAGAAGGATATTTTCGCCGCTCGTATTTTCATCGCTTTACTGTGCCGACTAATGACACCCGCAACATCGTAAGCGTGATTGAAAGCGCTATGGTGCAGCTTTATCAATCAGGTGTTCGTTATTACAAATGCGGTGTGGGGCTATTGGACTTGCACGATGAGGGGCTGTTTCAATACGACTTATTCAGCCCATCAAATGACAACGCTAAGCTCATGTCTTGTATGGATAATATTAACGCTAAATACGGGCGTTCCACAGTTCAAATGGCCGCCAAAGGCTTCGAGCAAAAGTTTGCTATGCGACGAGAGTTCCTGTCCCCTCAATACACGACAAAATGGAGTGATATCCCCAAAATCATCTGTTAGATGTGAGCCTCAAACCATTAGAGATAAAGGCTTAATCTTTTTGCTTATCACCAGTGGTTGTTTTTTTCGGATAGCGAATTACCAGCATCGTACCGACAACCAGTATTGCCAGTGGGACAAGTAAAAATAGCTCTTCGTACATACCGTTCTCCAGAATTTCTTTATCAAATTATAGATAGATTAATCTGCTTCGGAAGTTTGTCCAACATGAACGTTAAAATTTTTCATGCGATGTATCTATTTACCCGTGAAGTCAAAACACGGGAGATCAAATGACTATTTATAATGCTAACCTCAATTGCACTTGGAGCACTGATGAACAAACAGATGAGGTGTACACCTTGTTTGAGTCTGATGACAAGATTGAACGGATTTTAGTGTATCGAAATAACACAATGAACACAGAGTATGTGATGCTGTCATCAAGTTTGGTTGATGTGTGTGAGCGATATAACCCCCTAGGCTCTAACATTATTTTTCCCGATCAGTATCAGGCTATTAATATGTTTAAGAGTAAGGTCGAATGCTATCAAATAGATAAAGGACATTTAGAACAATTCATCGATTTTTTTGGCGTATCTATTGCGGAATTTTTCGCTAAATACGACATGAAAAATCGGTAAAAAACCTTAGCCAACGCTACGTTGGCTTTTTCTATGGGCGAATCATGAGTATTTAAATGCCTAACATCCTAGATTTTCCTTACGTAACCTCTGATCAATTGCGGTTTGCAGTTCAACCGAAACCGACATCGTATGCTTAATATAATAAAGTGATTCAATATACATATTCGGGAGCAAGGAAAGGAAGTGTTCTTCACTACGGTTATCAATTAACCAGACCGTGGCTTTACGTCGCCATGCCATATAATAGGAACAAAAAAATGGAACAGGAAACTCTATGACAGGTATAAGATCATGAACTAGATTGCTGGGTTGTGTCCGTTCTAATAACCACTTTGCTAAAAAAACGGATATTGGACATTGAGTTAAAACACTATCAACAGCAGCGTCTGTCACACTGTTCTCAGCCTCAGTATAGGTCTCCACGTTAAATTGTCCCAGTAGAGCCAGATAGTTTCCACACAGTTTCTTTAAAAAGACCTCCGCTTCTGCGACGGCTAAATCTAACTCGGGTTGTAAAAGAAGCTGTTGGAAAAGGCCGTCGACATCATATGCCGATGCTATTGGCAGATTTTCGAACAATAAAAAAAGGTTTGGAAGTGAAAGTTTCAACTCAGTGGTGATAACTTCCAACTCCTCATCCAGAGACTGATGGTAGATGTCGGAAATTATTTTTAACTGAGGACGAGTAAGAGCAATTGACTGATTATGATGGAGTAAATACCAAACTAAAGTTGGGCTGTTTGAATATTGAGTAAAAATAACTTCAGCATGTTGCGGATCCCCCAAAGCTAACTCTGTCAGACCATGAGGGTCAATAAAGGCAGCGTAGCTTTCTTCACCACAAGTGTCGTAAAACTCTTCCAAATTTACCCCTGTATGGCTAACACAACCGAGCAAGACTCCTTCGATACACATTCCACACATGAGTAATATTTCCTATTTTGACAGAGTGCTGACAATCAATTAATTTGTGATGTACTGTGTCATGTGAGAGACAAGATGACAATATATAGGTCGACTTGAATACGGCGTTCAGCAAGTAGCTCAAACAGCTTCTTCTTGCATATCCTGACTTATATATTTATTGATAATCTGAGAAAGCACTTGATGACTTGTGACTATCGATTTTCCATTGAGCTTATCGTCTAAATTGCTTACATCAGGGCTTGAGTAGTGCGCCTCGAACACTTGAACGCTTTTGTGTCTGCTGACTGACATAATCGACTTATACGCTATTTGCATATCAATAAGTTGGCTAATCGATTCACGTCGTAAATCATGATACCGCAAGTCTTGAATCTTCAACTCTTTTAAAACTGCTCGAAAAGCTTTTGTGACTCCGCCTGCAGTGAAGTTGAAAACTCTTCCTGATGAAATTTTTCTCTCCGATATGTACTGTTTCAATAATTCAAAAGAGCCGCGAATCAATGGCTGTAGAGCTTTATTGGATCCATCAATTGATGCACCTTTAAACTTAGTAAGCTTAATTATCTTTTTCTCGAAGTCGATTTCTTCGTAGGTGATAGTGACTATTTCTGATATCCGCATTGCTGTGGAAAGTGAAAGCAAGAACAATAGGGTATAAGGAATTTTAACCTTTTTAATTTTTTCCCTCTTTAAAAGGGCCTCATAAATATTGGTTATTTCATTTGGAGCTACACGGCGTTTACGTGCCTGTGATTTACTTATTAAATTTTCCCTTTCAAGGCCCTTAATCAGATCTCTGTCTCTGAGTAATTTTGCGTTTACGGCGACCCCAAAGCGACTTCTTACTTTCTCTAGTAGTAAAGATAGGGTTGTGAGGTTTGACCACGTTGTCTGTGGACTCACTTTTACTTCTTTTGCACTTGGGCCACGACGCTCATAGCAAAAATCGTAGATGTGTTTCTCGTTAAGATCAATAAGGGCAACGTTACGTAAAACAGATCTCTTGCTAGTAAGGACTCGGAGATTAGATCGTTCGGTTTTTCCTAGTACAAAGAACCCTTGGTCAGAAAATCGAATTAACAGTTCAGCAGCTTCTTTTATCGTAGAAAACTCTGTAATCGCATCGCCAAGCCGTCCGGCGTTATCAAGATGTGAGCGCATTCCACGCTCCCAGGCTTTTGCCTCATTTAAGCGTGTAAACGAGTTGTATTTTCTCGCAATAATTACCCCGTTTCTTTTCTTCGTAACTGTAACCTTATATGTTACACAGCCTGTATTAATTGACTTATAAGTGCTGATTGACATTTTTATTCAAACTCCAAATGGAAAATCAGCACTGAGTTTAAGGGAATAGGACCTATCTACTGACGTTTGGGTTAGATGAATTTTTAATTTTTTTAAGTAAATGCTCTGGCGTGATACACGTGTAAACTTGCCAGAGTACATTTAGATCTTTGTGACCTGTAATGGTTGCAACCTCTTCAATCGTGTAGCCGGCCTCAATCAATCTAGTGGCCGCTTCTCGCCTTAGGTCGTGATAACGAAGGTTTTCTATTCCGAGCTTTTTACATGCACTTCGAAATCCAGCTGTTACCGAGCGAGGGTCAAAGGGAAAAATTAGTTCAGATGATCTAGGTTGAGATAAGATTATAGAGAGTGCATTGCCTAGTAATGGTATTTCCATGTGGTTTCCTTCGGAACCATTTGGGTTTTTCCTATCCCTTACTAATATTTTGAACTCTTTACCTTTGAGGTCACTCCACCGTAGGGACGTAACTTCTGAAATCCTTAGGCACGTTGCGAGTGATATCTCGAAAATTGCGCTGTAAGGGATAATGGTTGCTTGATGTTTTTCTTTTCCTTTGAAAAGCTTTAAAAGACGTTGGTGTTCATCTCCTTCTAGTCGCCTTTTTCTAGGTTTGGAACGGGCTATGAGCTGGAGATCATAAAGTGCCTGATATGACTCTACTACTGGTTTTTGTGAACAGTTTATTCCAAGGAGTGATTTACCAATCCTTAAAACTTTTCGAATAAGGCTTACATCTATTGCTAAGGTTGCAGGACCCGGTTGTGACTCCGAATCTTTTCTAGCGAGACAATATTGCACTATATCGTGACTTTTTATCTTGGATGCAACAAGTTGTGATATGGGGTATTTTAAAATCGTTCGATAACTAAAGATCGCAGTTCTGCCTAGTGGCCTATTGGATTTAGCCTTGTATTTTTCATACTCGCGAATTAAATCTCCAAGTATTACCTCCCTGTATCCAACCAACATATTGGTCTCGTCAGTTTCAAGCTGAAATATAAGTGCCCTTGCCCAGCGTAAGGCGGCTGTTTTAGAGGTAAAAGTCTTAGATTTTGAAAAGACTATCTTGCCTTTGTTTTTTTGAGTTACAGATGTACTATACACGGCTCGATCCCCGCGAAGCCGCTTTTTAACTGTGTAAAACGCCATTGTTTTGTCTTCCTATTGTCTACCTGAAGGGTTAAAACCGACGGAATACAGAGGAAATATCACTATTTTTGAAATCGGTAAAAATGACGATGTTAGTCAATTTATGTATATAAATCATAGAGGTATAAACTGTGTCTACTCCTCCAATTAATCGCACCATTTCAGTCGCGCCAATGCTGGATTGGACCGATAAGCATTGTCGATATTTTTTGCGTCAAATTTCCAAACATTCGCTGCTATATACCGAGATGGTTACCACGGGGGCTATTATCTTCGGCAAAGGAGATTACCTTGCTTTTAACGACGCTGAGCACCCTGTTGCACTGCAGTTAGGTGGGTCTGATCCGGTGGATATGGCGCGTTGTGCCGTGCTGGCCCAAGAGCGGGGCTATGACGAAGTCAATATTAATGTTGGTTGCCCATCTGATAGAGTACAAAATGGGCGTTTCGGCGCATGCTTGATGGCTGAACCTAAAACCGTAGCGGCGTGTATTCAGGCGATGCAAAAAGAAGTCGATATCCCTGTTACGGTGAAATCCCGTATCGGAATTGATGATATGGACGAATACAAAGACTTAACCGATTTTATTCAGATTGTTGCTGATGCTGGGTGCGATATATTCACGGTGCATGCTCGTAAAGCTTGGTTGAAAGGTCTCAGCCCAAAAGAGAATCGTGATATCCCTCCTCTGATGTATGACCGCGTTTATTCGCTAAAAGAAGAGTTTCCGCAGTTAAACCTCAGTATCAATGGTGGAGTAAAAACGCTGGATGATGCAGCCGCGCACCTAGAGAAGCTCGACGGTGTAATGATAGGGCGTGAGGTCTACAGTAATCCTTATATTCTGGCTGACGTGGACAAACGTTTCTATCAGGACGACAGCCCAGTGCCAAGTCGAGAAGAGATAGTACACGCTATGCTGCCATATGTTGAAGCTCAGATGGCAAGTGGCGCGCGAGCATGGAATATAGCTCGTCATATGTTGGGTTTATTTCAAGGACAACCTGGGGGGCGTATTTGGCGACGTTATTTGAGCCAACATGGCACTGGGCAAAGTAAGAATGGCTTGCAGGTCGGCCCAGAATTACTGATTAACGCATTGGCAGCGGTTGAAGAGGCGCGCGCAACTGCAAAAGCGTACCAAGATAGTAGGGTTAGTTAATTTAACCACTCCTGTGGTGGATTTTACTAACCTGTTGCATTTTTAACCTACTCTGATTTTTCTGGCGTTATTAACTTTTTAATTAATGTCTATAAATCAGCGGCTTATAAAATATTTTGCACTTGGCACAACTCTCGCAATATTTCACTCGACTTAACTAAAGTGTTTAAAAAAAATCAAAACATTTAATCATTTAACGAAAAGAGGAAATATTATGTTTACTAAATCAACTATCGCAGCGATCGCCTTAACGTCTACCTTTGCATTTAGCTCACATGCATCAGCAGCCGAAGTGAACTTAGAGCAATTTGTTAGCGGCATGATGGTGAAAACCATAGAGACAACTAAAACTGAACTCCAGTATGGTATTCAAGAAGCAGTACTGACAGCTAGCAACATGTTTAGCATTAATAGTAATGAGCCTGTATATGCAAGCAAAGTCACTATCACTGATTTAAATGTAAAAGAAGAAGATAAAAACCAAGCAGAATAAGGAGATGATTATGTTCGACCATAACACTCTTATCACGCTCTTATTTGCACCAGTTGTCGCGTACATCGCGGGTGCTATTTTGTTTTCCGTCATCGTATCGTTGCAGGAAAACGTAGCTACATCTTCTAGCCTTAATAGCTCAAACTTAAACAGCGGTCACTCTTTGTAGTATTGATCGCTGTTGAAATGTTAAGGTTTAGCCAGCTTTGGCACAAACCGCGTTATTTTCTCCCATCCCCACTTTTTAATCGAATCCACTTTTATCCATTTGTGTAGTAATTCAGACAGCCAAGATAGTCCGATGTACATAATAAGAACAATACACAATCGTTTTGGCCAACCACTGGGAAATACGACCCGGACAATCGGTTCAAGAACGAAATAAAGCGGCATATGACCTATAAAAACAATAATGGTATTGCGCGAGAAGAATCGCACTATCCGACCGGCCTTAATACGACTGAATACAGCAATACTAAATAAGGTATTGGCTAGATATACTACTGAAACGATGCTTGAAGTGGTTAACGCGTTGATAAATTGAGAGCTAATTTCAATACTTTTAAAAGGGAAACGATTTGAAACGTCGAAATTATTAAGCGTAATAGCCCAAATTATGAGAAACCCCGCCCAACCTATAACCCTTACCATCAATCCACTTGAACTAGAATGATCCTTCTGTTGGCACATGTACATACCTAGCAAAAATAGAGTCAACCAGTTTGGTAATGACATGTAAGCAATAAAAATGGAATTATCGTTAATGAAGTAACTACGAAATACAATTTCGAAAATCAGGCTCAAAAAAAGCACTATTGGGGTAATCTTAATATGACGAAAAACAATGACCCAGAGAAGGATTATGTGTAAATAGGTGCCAATGAACCATGTTGTTGGATTCGCGGGAAAGAAATTAAATATGACGTTGATCCCCAAAAAAAGGGGAGCGTAATTACTTTCCGCTAAGTCCTGTATAGCAAAAAAGCTGATCATACTGATGAACAGCGCAATAATGCCCCCCCAAAAGAACATAGGGAATATTCTGTTATAACCCACTTGATAATGTGTACTATTAACTTTACCTAGCCCCCATCCCATAATAAAAACAAACATGGCCACACCTAATTGTTTAGGGTAGACAGGTTGGGTAAATTGATTAAACGGGTCGCCAAAAAAATGTCCAAATACAATTAAAAACATGCCTACTGCTTTCATCCAGTCTACAAAATCACTACGTACTTTATCCATCTGTAATCACACCTCAGGTTGAGACTTTAAAATTTCTTCGCTCACCTTTACTTTGGTGGTTGTATTATTAGAGCTCGGCTCGAAGCTTTTAACGAATCTTGCAGGATTGCCCGCAACAACAATGTTTGCTTTTACATTGGTATTAACGACAGCACCGGCGGCTACTAAAGAGCCTCTTCCTATATTGGCGAGTATGATGGCGCCCTCGCCGACCCAGACATTTTCTGCGATTTCGATTCGATTAATGTTGTCTTTCGAAAATGGCATCCACTCACCATTTTCCTCGTTACGCTGGTGTTGGGTGTTTCCGCTTAACAAACTGGAATGACTGCCTATTAAGCAGTTCTTTTTTAAATATGCAGAGCCTATTGAACAGTAAATTCCGGTGTAGACATTGTCTTCTATGACCGTGCCTCGGTGAGCGAAAATAGTGCCAAAACCAATATGACTATTAAGTGAACATTTCTCTAAGGTCAGTGAATAGAATGCTCTTCGCAAAAACACGCCTGGCAGCCCTGGTAATATTGAAACGATGTGCGTCCAAAATGCAAAAACGGCTTCAGAATGCGGGCTTAATTTGGTTTCTAACCAGCAAGTGATAGCCAGAGGTAAAACAACAAGTTGGCAAATACGATTTATAATTAATTTGATAGTGCTATACATGGTCAATATCCTTGTTAGGTCGTAATATCGTCATTGCGTATCAAATAATTACGATCGTTTACGCATCCTTTTAAAACGTGCATTGTGAGTATAGTTATCAATTAAAGTTATTTTTCTAGGGATTTTGTATTGCTGTAAGCTGGAAGAGCAATGTTTGCGCATTCTGACTTTGAATTCTGATAATGTTTCTTCCGTGTTCAGCTTCACCTCGATAGCGACGACCATTCCTGTTATCGCGTGAGGAATAGAATACACGGCGGCGTCCTCTACTCCCTCCATTTCCAAAACGACACTTTCGACTTCGGCGGGATAGACCTTCTCCCCACCTACGTTAATGATTTCACTCTGCCGGCCTAATATTTTTATCCACTCACCATCTTGCTCAACTTGGTCGCCAGTGTCTAAAAAGCCGTCTTCATCAAAGGGAGAGGGGGCATTAAGATAGCCTAGCATGGCTGATTCCGATTTTATCCAAAGACGTCCGTCTACGATTTTGGTCTCAAACTCAGCACCACCTACTTTTACCCACAGGGACTTCGAGTCTCGAGATTTTGAGCGTAAAATACCGACTTCAGACAAGCCATAGGTTTGCAGTAGTTTGGTCTCTGGAAACCTAGCAGTTATCGCTGCTAGAGTACTGTCAGGCATGGTTTCGGTGCCGTAAGTAATCAGTTTAAGTGAGCTAAGGTCAGCGTCATCAGCCGCGCCAGAGAGCAACAGCAAATTAATAAAGGTAGGCGAAGTAGGTAGTACTTCTACTTGATGTGTATCGATTGCTTCACACACAGATTCTGGGGTTCGTTTCGCAGGCACCACTGCCGTACCGCCATTTGCCAAAGTGTAAAGTAACGTATTCACGCCTCCAATATGATCAAACTGCAAAAAGGCTAGGGTGCGCATCATTTTTCGAGGGACGGTAAATTTATTGAGGAGCTGTGATAAATCATGAAATATTGCTTTGCTTTTCCCCGTTGAGCCAGAGGAAAATAATACCAAACCGGGTTGATTTCTTCCGCGAAGAACCTGGTATAGCTCGTGGTTTGGTTGATTATTGGTTCTAACTAACGTAACAGGGCCATCACCGAGAATAATATCGTACTGGTTTTGAGCGATATCACAGAAGCTATCAAAATGGGCCTTTGAGTCATTTGATAGCGGCACAATAATATTGCGATTATGCGTCAGTGCCAAAAACAGAGAGATGCTATCAGCGCTATAATCCGATTTGATACTAACGACTTCTCCCGGCTGTATTTGCTCTTCTTTTATCCACTTAAGCCAAGCATGATATTTGGTCAGTAATTCTGCATACGTAATAACATTGCTGCCAACTGCGACGGCTTGTTGGTTTTCGAGTTCTGCCATTTTGTCCAATAGAAATTGTACTGTCATGATATCCCTCCTAGATAAATGATCTGACCTGTAATCATTTTGCTCTGTGGCTTAATGAAAAAGTCGATTAAGTTAAGTACATCTTCCGGCTGCGCCATTTTCTGTATCGCTTGTTGCTTGACTAGGCGTGCTATTTTTTCTTCACCCACGCCGCGTATTAAGTCTGTGGCTATTGGCGAAGGTCCGATTGCGTTGCAGGTTATATTGAAGCTGCTTAGTTCTTTGGCGAGTACACGTGTTAATGATTCAACAGCACTTTTTGACGCGGCATAAGCCGCTTCTCCCTCTAGATTCATCGGCACAGCGACGGTACTCATATTGATGATCCGAGGGTTTGCTGATTTTCTGAGTAGACTGATTGCTTTTTGGCAGCACATAAAAGTACCCGCATAGTTCACGTCTATGGTCTCGCGCATATTTTTAAAAGGAGTCAGCGCGAACGCGTTCATACGTGCAACCCCCGCGTTATTAATTAACACGTCGATGTACTTGAACGACTTTCTTATTTGAATAAATAAATTGCTGACGTCTTCTTCGTTCGAAACATCTGCTTCAAAGTGATGATAATTCTTGTGTGAAAAAGCGCTCTGACCACGAGCGCATCCAAATACGATATTCCCTTGCGCTAATAAGTGTTCAACCATTGATAACCCGAGCCCACGACTCGCACCAGTAACAAGTATCTGTTGCATCGGGTTATTCCCCTGATAAAAGTTTATCGATATGCTCAACGAGAGAACTGACGTTTTTAAAAGGACTATTGGCGGCCGACATGGCGCGTTCGTCACTTAAAGAGACTTGAATATCTTGGTCGAGCAGCATGTCCTCAATATCGATGAGCAATGCGACTAGCCCCATAGAGTCTAGGTGACCTTGCTTACCAAAAAGAGCCGTCTCGGGTGATATGGGGACTTGGGCGTCGTCTTCGCGAGATTGATTTGTGAGTTCAAGTGCTGCAAAAACGAGTGATTGAATTTCGTCGTGGGTCATATGCTTATTCCTTAGCGTAAAGATAGCCATCGAACAGTTCTGGTTAATAAATAACCAGCTGCACTCATCATACGCGCAGAAAATATCAATCTGCAAACTCTAAATAGCCCTCTTTTAGAAAAAAACGTGTTTCCCAATCGTTAATTTCACTAACTGATTGGTCAAAATAACCACTTGTTCTTAAAGGTATGATTCTGCTCGATCGATACAAAAACAAATAAGCTATAAATTTCATGAGGTTAAGTATTATTCTTCATATGGCACAACACTTGTAACAGGCTAGTAAATAGATAACGGTTGGTTGCACAACATGTACAACCAATAAACCTAACCAAGTGGAGATTTATTATGGGTTTACTTTCAAGAATGTCAGATATCGTGCAATCAAACATTAATGCGTTATTAGATAAGGCTGAAGATCCAGAAAAAATGATCAAGCACCTCATTTTAGAGATGCAGGATACATTAGTTGAGGTACGTTCCGTTACCGCGACGGTGTTGGCTGATAAGAAGCAGATTGAGCGTCGTATCAGTAAACTTGAAATTGAAAGTGCGAATTGGCAGAGCAAAGCGCAGATCGCCTTACAAAAAGAGCGGGAAGATCTTGCTCGAGCAGCTCTAGGTGAAAAACAGCGAGTAGATCAAGCTTTAGATAGCCTGCATGAACAACTAAACGAAGTTCAAGAATCTGTCAATAAACTACAAAGCGATAGTAGCCAGTTAAATGACAAGCTACTTGAAGCGAAAGCGAAACAAAAAACCTTGCTGATAAGACAACGTACTCAAAGTTCACGCTTAAAGCTTAGACATTCAGATGCGTACAACAAAGTCGACACAGCTATCGTGAAGTTTGACCAATACGAGCGCCGTATCGATGACCTAGAAGCGCAAGTTGATGCATTTGACTTGGTCAGTGAAACAAAAGGCCTGAATGCTGAATTAGCCGAATTAGAAGCAAGCGAAGAAATAGAAAAACAGCTTGCTGAGCTGCGAAAAAAAGTCGCATAAGCACACAGAACCGATTGAGTAGTTAGAGGTGCCAGCAGAAACGGGAAGTGGCTCACCTCAAATTTGGAGAATGACATGAGAGATTACATAAATATAAACAGACTTCATAGAGATGCATTGCACGCCAAAATTTCAGGTGTATGCGCAGGATTAGCAAAACATTGGGATCAGCCGCGCTGGGCAATACGCGTTGCAGCAATTTTAAGCCTGCTTTTGTTACCGGTTCCCACCGCCGTTGCATATGGTATGGCAGTACTTTTATTGCCTACACGGCCATGAATGTTCTCAAGAACCTAGCGCTGGCAGTGTTAATTGCCATCTTAATAACTTACAGCCTTGGTTATGCCGCGTCAGATTTGCTCGATATTCGCCTGCAACTCGACAGTGATTTCGTAGAGCCGATAACGTCGTTAATTTTATTAGTTATTGTGGGTGTTGTATTAGTGATGATTGGATTCGCAGTTGCGCTTAGTGTTGTTGCAGCTATTGGGTTTACCATATTTGCTATATTGGGCGCACTGGTATTTGCAGGTTTGAGTAGTATCTGGCCAATATTGCTAGGTGCAATTATCATAATATGGCTGCTAAAAGACAAAAAAAGCAACGATAGTTACTCGTGATCATCGGTTGATTTTTCCCGTATAATCGTGGGGCATGGACGCCCATCTACTGGAATGGGTAGCATCTTGTTGAAATTTACTGAATAATTCTGTTTTCACTTAAACGGAAGAGTAGATGCCAGTGAATATAGTAAAATTAACGGCTATGGTTCTGATTTTTTTAACCAATGCTGCCTTTGCCGTAGTAGAAATTTCTGATGCTACAATAAGATTGTTACCGCCCAGTGTGCCTAATACATCTGCTTATTTTACCGTAACCAATACCAGTGATCAGGATGTTTCTTTAGTCGGAGGCTCAGCCGATATTGCTGAAAAAACAGAACTGCATAACCACATTATGCAAGGTGAAGTCATGCGCATGAAGAAACAAGATGCGGTTGTTATTCCCGCCGGAGAAACCGTTAAATTTGCGCCCGGAGGCCTACACATGATGATTTTCGGGTTGAAACAGCCTCTGAAAAAAGAGCAAATTATACCCTTAGCGTTAATCACAAAAGACGGTCAGCAAATCAATTTTAGCGCAGTTGTCGTATCCCCCAATCAACATCATCATCACTAGGAGGTGAGCATGCAAAAGTACCTAACCCCAAAATGGTTGCTGAGTATTGCAGCAATACTATTTTTAATTTTTTGGCTCATTGCTATTTATTGGAGCTTTGAACCCGCCCCGTTTAATCCTAAGCAGACAGCTCAAGAGTACGCCCAGCAACACAACGAAAAAATAGTCCCCGGATATACCTTGACGACGAGCTTGATTACCGTAACAGAAACCCTGCTGAATAAATCTGGTGGATACCTGTCTAATGATGTCATGCCGCCAGGGTTGTTTATGGATAATATGCCAAGTTGGGAGTTTGGTGCGCTAGAGATGACGCGAGACTTGGCTTTGTCTATGCGAAAAGATATTAGCCGCTCTCAGTCACAATCTAGCGAAAATCCATTTTTGACTGATGCGCAGCCAAAACTAAATATTGATCACCGCAGTTGGCTTTTACCTTCTGCTGAATCTCAGTATCAAGATGCTATCGATAAGCTGTATCAGTATCGCGCAAGTTTATCGACAAGCCGCCAAGGCACGGCGCAATTTTATGCTCGCGCCGATAACCTGCGTGATTGGGTAAAACAAGTTGAAAAAAGACTAGGCAATTTGTCGCAAAAATTAAGTGTCAGTGTAGGACAAGACAGGCTTGATACAAGCTTCGCGGGTGACAGTAGCGCAGGAAAAATCCCTGCTGAAGAACTACGTGAGCAAACCAGCTGGTTTCAGTTAGACAACAACTTTTATGAGGCTCGCGGCGCAAGTTGGGCATTAATTCATTTTTTAAAAGCGGTTGAAGTTGATTTCGCAGATGTATTAGACAAGAAGAATGCGCGAGTCAGCGTCCAGCAAATTATTCGTGAGCTTGAATCTACCCAAGAGTCTATTTTCAGCCCCATGATCTTAAATGGCAGTGGCTTTGGCATGTTAGCAAATCATTCGTTAGTGATGGCGAACTATATTTCCCGTGCGAATGCTGCTTTAATTGAACTTTCAGAACTATTAAATCAAGGATAACGAATGAACAAATCACTCTGTGCTGGTGCACTGGTATTGGCCTTTTCAAGTTTTTCAAGCCAAGCAGACACTCTTTTAGGCGTATATGCGGGAGCGCAAGCATGGGATATGGAAACATCCGGTGGGTTTTCTGATAGCAATAATAACGTTGATTTTAATTTTGAAGATGAAACCAAGGGTAGCTTCTATGTTGCGCTTGAGCACCCTGTGCCATTCGTACCAAATATTAAATTACAACGTACAGGGCTAGATACCAATGGGGAAACCGTGCTGTCATCTAGCATGACCTACGGTTCAGAGTTGTTTTCAGCGAACACCACGGTCAATACATCACTTGATTTAGTCAGCACTGATTATATTGCTTATTATGAATTGTTTGATAATGACCTAGTAAGTTTTGACTTAGGTATCAACGCTAAGCATGTTGACGGCGACATTTATGTAGAAGAACAAGGTGATGCTACACAGAATGCCTCACAAGACTTCTCTGGTTTTGTGCCAATGCTTTATTCTCGCGTCGCTGTAGGCGTACCTTTCACAGGGTTGGGCGCATATGTAGAAGGGAGTTTTTTAGCGTTCGACGATAACACCATTTCAGATTATCAAGCGGCGATCACATATGGTTTGCTCGATAATATCGCTATTGACGCTACAGTGCAGCTTGGCTACCGCCAGTTAAAGATGGAACTAGATGACTTAGATGGTATTTACACCGACTTTGAATTCAGTGGCGCGTTTGTTGGTGTTGAAGTACATTTTTAAGATATTTGGGCTGTAGCGCTTTGTTGACTTTTCGCTCAGTCCATTAAGTAATAAAAAATTAGTATTTATTCTTTCCGGTTATGAACATAGATCGCTAACCTAGTGCCATAGCATTCGAGGTTAGCGATATTATGTCATCAAATACACAGCAAAATTTAGGTTCTACTACCGCATTAAGTGATACCCAGTGGGCGCAGCTTAATCAATTGACGCCGTCACTCACACCATCGCAATTAGGTTGGTTAAGTGGTTATCTGGCTGGGCTAGCTCAGACTCAGGTTGGTGCAACGATCCCTCAAGCAAACCCAGTAGTTGGCGATGCAGCGGGTGTGGATAAATTCATTACCATTCTTTACGGCTCTCAAACGGGTAACGCTAAGGCATTGGCTCAAGGTTACAAAGCCAAGCTTGATTCAGCGGGCATTGCAGCCAAGTTGGTCAATATGGCTGACTACAAAGCGAAACAACTGAAGAATGAATCACACGTCGTGGTCATTGTCAGCACCCATGGTGAAGGGGATGCGCCAGATGATGCCATTGAGTTGCATGATTTTCTTTCAAGCAAAAAAGCCCCTAAATTACCTAATTTGAGCTTCTCAGTTTTAGGCCTAGGAGACAGCAGCTATGAATTTTTCTGCCAGACCGCCAAAGACTTTGACAAAAAGCTTAATGAATTAGGTGCAAAGCGTATTGCCGATCGCGTTGACTGTGATGTGGATTACGATGACGCCGCGGAAGCGTGGGGTGACCAAGTTTTAAATAAAGTTCAAGATGAGCTTAAAGCTAAAGGCAATTCACATGTGGTAGCCATGCCTCATATTGGCAAGCCCAGCTTGTCAGTAGCCACAGCTCAGTATTCTAAGAAAAACCCTTTTACAGCGAGTTTGTTAGAAAGCCAAAAAGTAACCGGCCGTGACTCAGTCAAGGACATCAGGCACATTGAAATTTCACTTGAAGACTCAGGCATTCAATATCGCCCGGGTGATGCATTAGGTGTTTGGTTCAAAAATGACCCTAGCATGGTAGACGAGTTACTTGACTTGCTTAGCGTTGAAGGTGAGGCTGACGTTACCATAAGCGGTGAAACTTTTGCTCTACGTGATGTACTGATTGAAAAGCGTGAGTTAACCCAGAGCTATCCGTCATTTACGACCGCGTATGCTGAGATTGCGAATAATCCTGAATTGAATGCCTTACTCGAAGACAAAGCAGGCTTACGGGCTTTTCTAGGCGAACGTCAAATCATTGATATTGTGCGCCAATATCCAGCAAAAGCAGATCCTCAAGCGTTGGTTGATATGCTGCGTGGTATGACTCCGCGTCTTTACTCGATTGCTTCGAGCCAAGCGGAAGTTGAAGACGAGGTGCATTTAACGGTGGCATTAGTTGAATACGATGCACATGGCCAGATTCATCAAGGTGGCGCGTCGAGTTACTTAGCTCAGCGCTTAGAAGAAGGCGGTGAAGTACAAGTTTTTGTTGAGAAGAATGACAACTTCCGTTTACCTGAAAGTTCAGATACCCCAGTCATCATGGTTGGGCCAGGCACCGGCATAGCCCCTTTTAGAGCATTCATGCAAGAACGTGAGGCGCAAGAGGCTGAGGGGAAAAACTGGTTGTTCTTTGGCAACCCAAATTACACTCAAGACTTTTTATATCAAACAGAGTGGCAGCGTTTCGTAAAAGACGGGGTGCTCAGCAAAGTTAGCTTGGCGTTTTCACGTGACCAAGAAGATAAAATATACGTTCAACATCGATTATTAGAGCAAGGTGCTGAAGTATTTGCATGGCTTGAACAGGGTGCGCATTTTTATGTGTGTGGTGATGCGAATCATATGGCTAAAGACGTGCATGCCGCACTTGTCGAAATCGTACAAAAGCACGGTGCTAAGAGCGCTGAAGCTGCCGAAGAATATTTAACTGCATTGCGCAGAGCAAAACGTTATCAGAAGGACGTTTATTAATGACGACAGACAATAAATTCGTTGTAGAGGGCAAGCTTGCCGACAACGAACGCCTTAAAGGTGAAAGCAATTTTTTACGTGGGACTATCGCTGAAGATTTAAAAGATGATTTAACCGGTGCCTTTGTGGGTGACAATTTCCAGTTAATTCGTTTTCACGGTATGTATCAACAAGACGACCGTGACTTGCGCGCCGAACGTGCTAAGCAAAAGCTTGAGCCATTACAAAATGTCATGTTACGTGCGCGTTTGCCAGGAGGCATTATTAAGCCTCAGCAATGGTTAGCAATTGATAAATTCGCCGAAGAAAAATCGCTGTACGGCAGTATTCGTTTGACGACGCGCCAAACATTTCAATTTCACGGTGTGCTTAAACCTAATATAAAATTGATGCATCAAACGCTTAATCAAGTCGGTATTGATTCAATTGCCACGGCCGGTGATGTTAATCGAAATGTGTTATGTACCTCAAATCCTATTGAGTCGGCTGTGCACCAAGAAGCCTATGAGTGGGCAACTAAAATCAGTGAACATTTACTGCCTAAAACGCGTGCTTATGCAGAAATATGGCTTGATGGCGAGAAAAAAGAAACTACAGATCACGAACCGATTTTAGGCTCGAACTACTTGCCGCGTAAATTTAAGACAACGGTGGCTATTCCTCCTTTAAACGATGTGGATGTGCACGCTAACGATCTTAACTTTATTGCCATTTCTAAAGATGGAAAGTTAGTCGGGTTCAATGTGTTAGTCGGTGGTGGTCTGGCTATGACCCACGGCGACCACGCTACATTCCCGCGTAAGGCAAGCGACTTTGGTTTTATTAAAGTGGAAGACACCTTAGCGATTGCTGAAGCAGTCGTTAGCACGCAGCGCGACTGGGGTAACCGAGTTAACCGTAAAAATGCAAAAACTAAATATACCCTTGAACGAGTAGGGGTAGAAAACTTTAAAGCCGAAGTCGAAAAGCGTTCAGGCGTAACGTTTGGTGAAAGTCAGGCATATGATTTTACTGAGCGTGGAGATCGTATTGGTTGGGTTGAAGGTATTGACGGTAAGCATCACTTAACCCTATTTATTGAAAATGGCCGAATTTTAGATTACCCAGGTAAGCCTTTGAAAACAGGCTGTGCTGAAATTGCCAAGATACACGACGGTGATTTCCGCTTAACGGCTAATCAAAACCTAATTGTGGCGGGCGTCAGCGAGCAGAACAAAGCGAAAGTTGAAGAAATAGCCAGAGCTCATGGTTTGATCGAAGACGAGCTGTCAGCCCAGCGCAAAGATTCTATGGCTTGTGTTGCTTTACCTACTTGTCCTTTGGCAATGGCTGAGGCTGAGCGCTATTTGCCTGAAGCCGTTACTCAGTTAGAGGGCATATTAGCGAAACACGACATTGCGCAAAAGAGCATTATTTATCGCGTTACCGGCTGCCCGAATGGTTGTGGTCGTTCTATGCTGGCTGAAATCGGTTTAGTGGGGAAAGGACCGGGCAAATACAATTTGCACTTAGGCGGAAACCGACAAGGCACGCGAATTCCGAAAATGTATAAAGAAAACATTGGCGAGCAGCAAATTATGGACGAGCTAGATGTATTGATCGGCCTGTGGGCAAAAGAAGCTCAAGGTGACGAATCATTTGGTGACTTTGTTATTCGCACAGGTGTTATCGCAGAAGTGGTGAATTCCGCTGAGGATTTTTATGCGTAATGTAACGTTGCAGTCGTCGCAAAATGCCGAGCCAAACGACGGTACACCTAAGATTTTAACGCAGGTTTCTTTAGAAGAGCTGAACCAGCAGTTGGAAGCGAAAAGTGCGGTTCAGCGCGTGACCTGGGCACTGGAAAACCTGGAGGCAACCTTTATGTTGTCTTCAAGTTTCGGTGCGCAAGCTGCAGTAATGTTACATATGTTGACTCAGCAATTCCCTGATATTCCAGTGGTATTGACGGATACAGGTTACTTATTCCCTGAAACCTATCAGTTTATTGATGAGCTAACTGAGCGCTTGAACCTCAACCTGCAAGTGTACCGAGCGCCCATGTCAGGCGCTTGGCAAGAAGCACGCTTCGGCAAATTGTGGGAAAACGGTGCCGACGGCATTGAGCAGTACAATAAGTTGAATAAAGTGCAGCCCATGCAGCAAGCGCTTGCTGAGTTAGACGTAAAAACTTGGTTCGCTGGGTTGCGCCGTAGTCAGTCAGAAATGCGTGAATCGCTATCAATATTGCAAAAATTGACGCGACAAATGAAGGTCTATCCTATCTTAGACTGGAGTAATAAAGACGTTCACTATTATTTAAAAGAGCATGACATGCCCTATCACCCATTATGGGAGCAAGGCTATGTATCGATCGGTGATTGGCACACTACGCGTTCCTTGCAAGAAGGTATGGACGAGAAAGACACTCGATTTTTTGGCTTAAAACGCGAATGTGGCTTGCATGAATTTGGTGATGGTGACGGTATTTAGTTGACGACAAATGCGTTGAGCAAAATATGTTTCAGCGCTTCTATATACTTTGCTTGCTTGTTTGCCCCCACCAAAGTAAAAAGCTCCGCCCCTGAGGTGGTAAACTTATAATATTTCAAAGTGGTACCAGGTTTTCTCGCAGTCAATTGGAAAACCTGGCCATTACTTCTCCATTCCACCACTGAATTAACTGGCCATGCACCTGATTCAATTTCAGTTTGGTGTATCAGCCCTAAATCCATCAACGAAAGCAAATCGGGATAGCTAAGGCCAAAGGTCGCAAGGTTGAGCTGCTGCTCTTTGCGCAACCTGAACATGGCAAGTATGGAAGGCTGCTGATAAAACCCTGTAAGTAATTTCGGCGTTGTGTCACCTTGTCGTCTACTCGACAAAGCGACTGCTCGGCGAAATGTTTGGGCATCTTTTTGTGTTAATTGCTTTAAAATGAGCAGTGTGCGAAGCGAGAAACTGCCGGGGCGGTTTGTTTCTACCGCGAAAATTTTTCCCCATAATTCCTGCATGGCCGGCGAATGTATCTCCTCTGCCATATTGGCAAAGTTATAAAACCAATCTGGGTCGAGACGCTCATTCTCCCCTTCATCAATACAGTATTTTAGTGCCTTTTCGAAAACACTTTCTATATTGTTTAGCTTACGTTGGGCTGCTATTTTCTGCCGCCTTTGTACTCTACTTTCTATGCTATTAGCACGCATACCTTGATAAGGCAGTGATACGCCAATTTGCGCAAACCATTGTGTCATCCGTGCCGCAGTGCCCTTGACATCTTGAGGCCCCTTGACTGGCGACTCCGCGCTGGAGCTAACCTCAGTCGAGGGCTTACTTTTGACCTTTTCAACAGGCACGGGGGTCGGTGTATTTTGATTGTCTATTTTCATAGGAAATTTATTCAAATATCTTATCTAGTAAATATTATTTACCATAGTATGCTTGTTCCTAGTAGCATGGCGTCTGGTAATATATTGAGCGAACTAATTTTGATTTAGTCAGGATTTAGCTAAACTTAAGAAATACTGCTGTAGTGGTCAGGTAAACTCAAGAGAAACGTAAACTAAATGTGTCCAATGGAATATGAGAATGACGAGCTAATTTTTCTCTCTGAGGAGAACACGGCTGACAACACTGAATTTGCAGGAAGCTGGAATATACTGGTGGTTGATGACGATGAGGAAATCCACTCGGTAACACGGCTGGCCCTTTCTGATTTAGTGCTTAATGACCGAAACTTGACCTTTTATCACGCCTATTCCAAGGCAGAAGCGCTTGAAGTTATTCAGTCCCTTGGCTCTACTTTAGCGATTATTCTGCTTGATGTCGTTATGGAAACTGACGATGCAGGTTTGCAAGTGGCCCAAACTATGCGAAATGAATTCAGGTTAACAGAGCCTAGAATCATTTTGCGTACAGGGCAACCTGGTTATGCACCTGAAGAAAGCGTAATCAAAGAATACGACATCAACGATTACAAGACGAAAACAGAGTTAACACGTAGCAAACTTGTCACAACCATTATCGCCTCATTACGCTCATACCAACAAATTCTAACGATCAATCAAAGTCGTATTGGTTTAGAAAAAATCATCCACTCGGCCGCAAATTTACTTGAAGAACACTCAATTAATCGATTTTGTGAAGGCGTGGTTACACAAATAAGCTCGCTTATCGGTCTGGACTCATCAGGAGTTGTATGCGCCAGAGCTGGATCAGTTATCGATAAAGATGAAAATGCCGTCTACGTTTTAGGTGCTGCAGGAGAGTTCGCAAGTTATATCAATAAAAAGATTGATAATCTGCACGATGAAAAAATAGTGCAATCGGTTAATGAATGCCTTCAACAACAGCGTCACATATACGGCGATAACTTCACCGTGCTTTATTTGAAAAGCTCTGAATATGACGCAGCCGTTTTCTTAAAAGTCGGTCAACAAATTTCCGAAGCCTATAAACAGCTGATCGAAGTGTTTTTAGCAAGCATTTCAGTAGGTTATGAAAACGTTAATTTATTCCACCAATTGCATACTGCTGCGTTTAAAGATTGGCTAACCAAGTTGCCAAATAGAATCGAATTTATTAACCGCCTAGACGATATCAGTAATGATTCAGAGCATGCTAATGATGTGGTTGCTTTGATTGATATTAATCATTTCGCCGACATCAATGACGGTCTAGGTCAGGATACTGGTAACGATACCTTATTGGCCTTAGCCCAACGTATTGAATCCACTTTTCCAAAAGCGGCAGCGCTGGGACGAATCGGCTCGGACGTATTCGCCGTTGTCGGCACAGAGCGAGAAGTCAATCCTGCTAGGCTTCAGGCTTTGTTTAATAACTCATTTGAGGCTGGCGACCATATGCTACCGCTTAGCGCGGCATTTGGCTTTTGTCGGTTTAATGGCAAAAAGAATACGGGTATCAATATACTTAAGCACGCCAACATAGCGTTAAATAGGGCGAAAAAAAGCCTAAAAACGAATTTTGAGTATTATGCCCCAGAAATGGAAGAGCAAACGACGTGGCGCTTAGAGATGATCCGTCAGTTGCGTACAGACTTCGCTGAGCGAAAATTACAATTGTGGTATCAGCCGCAAATTGACTTAGTTACTCAAGACATCATTGGAATGGAAGCGCTACTTCGTTGGCCGTCTTCTGATGGGGGATTCGTCTCCCCCGCGGTATTTGTGCCACTGGCTGAATACTCAGGCTTAATCATAGATATTGGCGCATGGGTTATGCAGGAGTCATGTGAAAAACTAAGGTTGCTAACAGAAGCAGGATTCGAAGGCTTGCGCATGGCAGTGAATATATCTATGCCTCAATTCCGTGACCCTGCGTTTATCAACTTAGTTAAGAAAGCAATAATAAACAATGATTTAGATCCTGAGTGTATTGAGTTGGAAATCACTGAAAGCATAGTAATGGATGAACCCCAACTCGTAGTTGAAGCGCTAAATGAACTGAAAGAGTTTGGCGTTAAGGTAGCGTTAGATGACTTCGGGACTGGTTTTTCTTCAATGAGCTATTTGCAACAACTCCCTCTTGATCGTTTGAAAGTCGATAGGGCGTTTGTCAATGAAATAAGCCCCAATAAGTCGGCTTTTATCGCTGAAACCATTGTTACTTTGGGGGCGAAGTTGGGACTTAGAACGATTGCTGAAGGTATTGAAAAGCCAGAACAAGCCAACTATTTACTCAAGCTTGGTTGCGATGAAGCGCAAGGCTTCATGTACGCTAAACCAATGCCATTTGATGAGTTGTTGACATTTATAGGGCAGCAGAAAGGGCCTAATCCCGGTAGATACTAGATAATTTTAGCGATGGCGTGCTGCATCGCTAGTACCACTTGCTGCTCAAACCAAGGGTTTTTCTTCAACCATATGTTATTCCGTGGAGACGGATGAGGCAAAACGAAAAACCTTGGTTGGTACGTTTGCCAATCTTTTACTCTTTCCGTCAAAGACCGCTTATCCTGCAAGTAATAGTTTTGAGCATACTGACCAATCAATAAAACATGTTTGATTTGCATGGAGCTAATGAGACGCTTGTGCCAAAGAGGTGCGCATTCTTTACGCGGTGGTTTGTCACCACTTGAAGCTTTTCCTGGATAACAAAATGCCATCGGCAGAATTGCAATATTGTCTGGATTGTAAAATTGCTGAACGTTTAGATTCAGCCATTTCCTCAGACGTTCGCCCGAAGCATCATTCCATGGTTTGTTCGTTTCGTGTGCTTTTATACCAGGAGCTTGACCTACGATAAGTATCTTTGAACGCTGATTTCCTTGAATGATTGGGCGAGGACTCAGGGGCAAATGGGCTTTGCATACATGGCATTTTCTAGCGTCGTCAAAGTCGGTGATTTAATATTCCTTCCAAAAAAGACAGTTTTGTCATATTATTGTCATAATCCTGTGGTTTAAGAATCGATTTGTTTCCACGTTGGATTGCGATGCTTAGCGCTTTGTTAAGCGAATTATCGAGGAAATCATTATGTTAAGAATCAAATCATTTATCATTGTAGGCATCTTAAGCGCATTCGGCGCGGCGTTAGCACAAGCTGAAACTCAGAACAACAGATTATTTGACTGCATGGAATCTACCACATTTGCTATTGACGGTTCATGTATCGCTAGCAAAATTCAACAAAATGTTAAGTTTCGTGAAATGCAATCTGATATCACTCAAAAAACGCAAGTGCAAGATGCTAATGCAATCGCGACAATACAATTTTTTGAGAAAGACATGCGTATCAACGTCATTGCCCACAAAGATGCACTAGCTGAATCAGAGCTATTGGTGCTTAACGTCGCTGAATAATAAGACTGTACTTGGTTAATTAAACACCTGAATCGTTCAATGTAGGCTCAAGTTCACATTGAACGGTTTTTTAGCTTTTAGACTTACTGTTTGGCTACGTAAGTTGTTTCAACACTTTAGTTATTTCACTTCTTTTTAAATCACTTTAACTCTCATACAAAAAAGCCCCCTTGTGGGAGCTTTGAAATACTAAGCCATTTGGTATTTTACTTGATACAGCTGCAGCCATTTTTGCTTTCGTAGCTCTAAATTGTATTTAAGTTCGCGGTATTTAAAATCTAGTTCTAGTTTCTCGTAATTACGCTTCAACTTATGTTTGCGAATTTCCATTAAGCGTTTTTTTGTGGCGTACATTTCGCCCATTTTGTGCAGGATTGCATCATATTCCTGCTGTAAACTATGCAGTATCTCTTCGGCATTAGGGAGCACAGATAACTTCTGTTGGGCGCGCTGCAATTGCATCGCCATCTTCGCTTTCTCAATGCGTTCTTCTGGACAGCGGCGTAAGTTTTTGGTCCAACCGATAAACGATAACCCTCGTATTAGCCATTTAGTTGGGTCAAACTGCCACCATTTAATGCCATTGCGGTAGTCATATTCAAATATGTGGTGGTAATTATGGTAACCCTCACCAAAGGTGAAAAAAGCTAAAATGTCATTATCGCGGGCTGTGTTTTTATCTGTATAAGGTTGACGTCCCCAAATATGGGCAAGAGAATTAATAAAAAACGTCACATGATGAACCACCACTAGGCGGAAAAAGCCAGCAAGCAACACCATGCCAAGCACGTCCCCATTCAACCAACCTAGTGCCATTGGGATGCCAAAGTTAGAGATTAGCATGATTGGAAGGTAGTACTTATGCTGCCATACAACGACCTTGTCTTTTTGAAGGTCTTTACAATTACTATAATCAGAATAGCGATGTATCTGATATTCGCGAAGCATCCAACCCATGTGTGAATACCAGAAGCCACGTTTGGCCGAATACGGGTCTTTATCGTTGTCGTCCACATGTCTGTGGTGGATCCTGTGATCAGAAACCCAATGTAATATGCTGTTTTGAAGGGCCATTGCTCCGCCAATAGCCAGCACGACTCTGACAAAGGTATTGGCTTCATAGGCTTTATGCGCCCACAGCCTGTGGTACCCAGCGGTGATAGACATTCCTGAGAAATAAATAAGAATAATACACGCAGCGATCTCTGCGCCGTCGAACCCTTGGGTTAGAGCAACGTAAGGCACAAGAAAGAGTGCGACTAGTCCAGTAATCACGAAGACTAAAACATTAGTGAGAATTAAACGGGGTTTTTCCATTACAAAAAGCAGTACTTTATTCAGCTTACACTTGTACGCTAATCTATCTAGCAAACGCGCATTTAGCAAGCTATTTCTTGTGCTGAACCTTATTACTTCGTGCTGATTCGCGTTAAATATGGATAATATAAAGGAATTAAAATTTAACAGGGGCGTAACGTGAGTCGTCAAGAACAAAAGCTTAAGACGAGACGAACCATTATAGATGCAGCTTTTAGTTTACTAGACGAGCAAAGAAGTTTGTCTAGCATCAGCTTGCGTGAAGTAGCTCGCGCAGCTGGCATCGCACCGACCTCATTTTATCGACATTTTAAAGACATTGACGAGCTTGGTTTGACATTGGTCGATGAGGCTGGCTTAAACCTAAGGCAATTGATGCGTCAAGCTCGATTGCGAATAGCCTCCGGAGGGGGAGTAATAAACACGTCAGTGGATACATTTATGGAGTTCATTTGCGCCCATAGCAATGTTTTCCGGTTGCTGCTTCGTGAACATACCGGGACGTCTCTGGCATTTCGTGCCGCTGTATTACGGGAAATTCAGCACTTTATTGTTGAGCTAACAGATTACACTATGAGCACAACAGGGTTGCCCTATCAGTATGCGAACTTACAAGCAGAAGCAATGGTTAAACTTGTCTTTAGTGCTGGCGCAGAAGCATTAGACTCAGGCGCCGAACAACAAGCAGTGTTGGCTCAGCGCGTTAAATTGCAGCTACGATTTATCGCTAATGGGGCCAAAGAGGCCGCAGGCGTTTAGCGCTTTTGCAAGTAAACTCCTGACTCCACATGATGTGTATATGGAAATTGATCAAACAGAGCAAATCGAACTACATTATGTGTTTCGCTCAATACTGCCAAGTTATTTTTGAGTGTCTCAGGGTTACACGAAATATACACAATGTTTTGATACCCTTTGATCATGTCTAGTGTGTCGTTATCAAGGCCAGATCGCGGAGGATCCACTAGGACTGTTTGGCAATCGTAATCCTGTAAATTGACACCCTCTAAACGCCTAAAGCTGCGTTCATTGTTTAGTGCTTGCACAAACTCTTCGCTCGACATCCTCAAGATAGTCACGTTTTCTATGTTATTTAAACGGATATTATCTTGCGCCGCAGCAACCGAAGATTTAGATATTTCGGTTGCTAATACTTGTCGAAAGTTTTGTGCCAGAGGAAGACTGAAATTCCCAGCACCACAATACAATTCAAGCAAATCGCCCTGGCAATCTTGGGTAACATCTAACGCCCACTCAAGCATCTTGCTGTTTACCCCAGCATTTGGTTGCGTGAAGCTATTTTCAATTTGTTTAAACGTGTACAGCCGACCATTCACTGGAAGCGCTTCTAGTACATAATCTTTGTCTAACAGCACTTTTTGCTTTTTCGCGCGGCCAATTATGTCGATTTTATATTCATCTCTTAACAATGCACGCAATGATTTTGCTTCTTTTAGCCATTCATCTTCTAAAGGTTTGTGATACACCAAGGTGACTAATATTTCATTGGTAAGCGTACTCAAGTAATCGATTTGGAACAGCTTTCTACGTAATACTTCATTCTTTTTGACTAATGCTAATAACTTCACCATCACTTCATTGATGACGATACTGGCAGGGGGAAACTGATTTACTGCATACTTTTGCTTTGTTGATTGGTCGAACATGACATGATCTAAGTTATCTCCGTCGTGCCACATCCTGAATTCGGCGCGCATCCTATAATTCAGAGGTGCTGATGAAAACGCCTCTAATGCTGGCATCGAAAATGTTTTGAAGGCCTGTTGCACGCTATTAACTTTTTGAGCGAGTTGTTGTTCATAGTCCGCAGGGTTAATTTCGGTTGGGCGCACGGCAATTCTCCAGATGATGTTATTAACGAGCGCGGGATTGTAAGTGTTTTCAGCGCTTGTGCAATATTAGTTTTGGATTGCGATGAATTGTACTAAATTTAGCCAGCATGCGGCCGATAACTTAGTTGAGGAAAGTGAGGTGGCACAAATGAACATTAATGAAATTAAGGCTTTCATGCGTGAAAAGCCGGCGCACTTGGGAGAGGCAAATAGCTTTCAGAACCAATTGCGTGATTCAGGTCTTGAGCAAGCAAGCACTCTGGCGGGTGATAAGGCGTCCCTGAGCGGGGCATTATCTTCTCAGAGTTTTTTTGCGGGCCAAGTATTAACTAATTCTATGAACCACAGTGTATCGGTTGGGGCAAGCAAACTTCAGCTTAGAGTACCCCAGCAAGCTGATGAAGAAGGGACGAATAAAAGCTTATTCGACTTTGAAGAAGTCGCTCGCAATGTGTTGAATTTTGTCGGTGGCGCAATCAAAAATGCTCAGGGAAAAGGCGCTGACGACGATGCTCTGAATGCGCTTTTTGAACAAGCTCGTTCGGGGGTATTAAAAGGCATTGGTATGGCTGAAAAAGATCTCGCTGGTGTGATGAATGATGACATCAAAAACGGGATCAGCCGAAGCCAAGAATTGATAGATACGGGATTACAAAAGCTAAGAGAGTCGATTTTCCCAGAAACTCAAGAAGCAAGCGATGTCGGTACGTCTAAAGTTTCGCTGGAGAATCAAGTGAACTATCAACGCCGTGACACTGGTGAATTACGTATCCGTACGTTGGATGGTGACGAAGTTAACATTCGCTTCGAAGACTTGGAAAGTTTTGAGTTAAACCAAAAATTGCTGGTAAAAGTTGAAGAAGAACAAATATTTCAGCAACCAGTAGAGCCATCGAAGCCTCAATCGGTAAGCAATGAACAAAATATAGCCCAACGCGACTTGGCTGATGAACCGAGCCTTGATAGCGCTGAGCAAACAGGCGATACGCAATCTTCAGCACAAGCAAGTGATGATGCGAATAACAACGTGACAGCTAAAGTCACCTCAACGCAACGTTATGAGCACATTAACAGTAATGCACTGTCTTTCACTGTGCAGGGGGAATTAGACGAAGACGAATTAAAGGCGATAGGTACGTTGGTTGCTGACGCCAGTGATTTGGCTGATGAATTCTTCAACGGCGATATTGAGTCAGCATTCAATCAAGCATTAAAGCTAGGATACGATGAAAAAGAGCTAACCGGTTTTGCTTTACAATTAACTAGACAAGAGCAGACTCAGTCTATTCAGGCGTATGAATCGGTTTCTCATTTCAGTGAAGACGACCCTAGAGGTGACCCTAATAAGACGGTTAAACCGGTAGCGCATTATCTAGATAAGATGTTGGATGTTTTTGAGCAATCGAGACAGAAACTAGAGAGCGGGGAACAGTATGATGATTTGATTAATGGATTGATTAATCAAATGGGCGATGTTCACACTCCAGATTTAATTTCTGCGATTCAACGTTTTCACAGTTTTAATCAAAAGCTATTGAACGGTTTACCGTTAAACTTCTCAGGAACGAGCCAGAGCGAATAGCTCGCTAGAGCGAAAAACATAACGTTAGTCACTAAAGATGACTAACGTTATTTAGATGTGAGGACTAATCTTCTAAATTTAACTTTTTAAGCAGCAGTACTGCTTGAGTTCGAGTGTTGACTTCTAGTTTTCTAAATACTGCACTGATATGCGCTTTAACGGTCGCTTCAGTGACATTTAATTCGTGAGCAATTTGTTTATTCAACAAACCATCATGGATTAGCTTCAATACCTGAAATTGCTTAGGTGTTAACTCTGCAATTCGTTGTGCTAAATTAAGTTCTTCACCATCAATTTGGGCAATCTGTGCTTTTAACTCTTCAGTTAACCAAATTTCACCACTCATGATTGTCTTCAAGGCATCAGCAATCATCAAAGTAGGGCTAGACTTAGGTACAAACCCTTTTGCGCCGAAGCTCATCACGTATGAAACAACTTCAATAGAGTCACTAGCCGAGACGACCGCAACCGGAATTTCTGGATAATCCTGAGTGACTCGAATCAGACCATAGAAGTTTTCACATCCAGGCATGTGCAAATCGAGTAATATTAAATCGATATCTGGGTTTTCATGGAGCGTCATTAATGTAGAGTCGAGCGAGTCGGATTGCAAAATCTCAATATCTTCAAACAGTGGACTTAGTGCACCAACTAAAGCTTCGCGAAATAGCGGATGATCATCTGCAATTAAAAACTTTGCCATTTATTTGCCTTCAATAAATAATTCAATATTAAGTAACAAGACTAATACTTTAGTCTTGATTAATGAAGGGATTAATTAACTTCCCTGCAATTTATGTGACACATTCTATCAGAAGGCGTAAGTATGATGTAACAAATACCTCACGCAGTTTGTTTATATCAAATGATTTTTTACGATCCTCTCGATCCATTGTGCAAATAGACAAGAAAATTGCGTGGTTTACTGGCTGCGGGTAGAATTACGCTAATTTTTCACAATCATTATCAATTACATGCAATCAAGCAAAGATGCCATCTATTCACAACCCCAACAGGTAAGTGATTTCCGTTTCGATGATACAGTAGCAGAGGTTTTTCCGGATATGATCCAGCGCTCTGTGCCGGGTTATAACACCATTGTCGATGCAATTGGTCAATTGGCAGGACGCTATGCTACAAACAATTCAAATATATATGATCTCGGTTGTTCTCTTGGTGCAGTGAGTTTAGCTGCGGCTAAATACGTGGTGGCTGATAACTGCAGTATTATTGCGATAGATAACTCTGAAGCCATGGCTCAGCGTTGTGCTCGGCACGTTAAAGCGTATAAAGCGAATACTCCTATTAAAGTGATTTGCGATGATTTGCAAAATATCGACATCGAAAATGCATCAATCGTAGTAATGAACTTCACATTGCAATTTATTGAACCCGCGCTGCGCGATCAGATTATTCAAACCATATACGACGGCTTGGCTCCAGGGGGAATTTTCATACTTTCTGAGAAACTTCGCCACGTATCAGAGCAAGGGAATGAGCTATTAATTGACCTGCATCATGAGTTTAAAAGGCGTAATGGTTATAGCGAACTAGAGATAAGTCAAAAGCGTGAATCAATTGAAAACATTCTGCGGGCTGAAACGTTTGAGGCGCATCAAACCAGATTACGAAATGCTGGTTTCGATGATGTCGTATTGTGGTTTCAGTGTTTTAACTTTGCCTCCATTGTCGCGATCAAAAACTAACATTTTTTCATTAATTTACTTTACAGGCGCCGTTCATGTCAGTTCCTTGGTTTAATCAGTTTTACAAAGAAATTGCCGACTCCCCGCTCAGTGCTTGGTTAGAGCTTCTACCTGGGCAGATTTCCACTTGGCAAAAAGAACAGCTACACGGTGATTTCAACAAGTGGGTAAAGCTGCTTAATAAGTTGCCTCAAACTCATCCTAGTGTAATTGAACTCAAGGAGAAGGTTGAATTTGGGCTGCAAAGCGAGATAAACGAGTATACGCAAAAGCAAATCATTGGCTTACTTAAGCAGTTTATGCCGTGGCGTAAAGGGCCATTTCATATTCATGGTATTCATATAGATACAGAGTGGCGCTCTGACTGGAAGTGGGAGAGAGTACAACCGCATATACAGTCGTTAGAGAATCGTTATGTACTTGATGTTGGTTGCGGCAGTGGCTACCACATGTGGCGCATGCTAGGAGAAAACGCCAAAATGGTGGTAGGGGCCGACCCTTCTCAGTTATTTTTAATGCAGTTTCAAGCTATTAAGCATTTTAACCCCGACCCACGTATTCATTTATTGCCCGTAGGTGTTGAGCAGCTACCTGAAAAAAATGCCTTTGATACGGTTTTTTCGATGGGGGTACTGTATCACCGAAAGAGCCCACTCGATTTTTTACAACAGCTAAAAAATCAGTTGCGCCCCGGCGGCGAGCTAATTCTTGAGACACTTGTTGTTGAGGGAGATGAAAATACTGTCTTGATGGCCGGGGACAGGTACGCTCAAATGCGCAACGTATGGTTTTTGCCTAGTACAGATGCCTTATGTTTATGGATGAAAAGACTGGGCTTTAAAAATGTGCGCGTGGTAGATTTAGCAAAAACTACGATAGAAGAGCAACGCGCAACGCAGTGGATGGACAGTCAATCTTTGGTTGATTTTCTTGATCCGCAAGATCACTCAAAAACCATTGAAGGCTACCCTGCACCCCAGCGCGCCGTTGTTGTGGCTGAGCGATAGCATACGTGTTTAATTTACTCGTTAATAAATACCCGTTTGGCGCGCGTTGGCATTCGGGTGACTAATTCATATCCTAATGTATCCGCCCAAGTGGCCACGTCATTAACCGGTATATTTTTGCCCCAAAGCTCGACTGGGCTACCTTCACTAATATCGATTAATTGAGTGACGTCAACGCACAACATGTCCATCGAAACACGACCTGCTAACGGCGCTATCTGGCCATTGATCATAACTGGGGTGCCAGACTTAGCCGTTCGAGGATAACCATCACCATATCCTGCTGCCACAGTGGCGATAACGCTTGGTCGCTTCGCTGTCCATGCTGCGCCGTATCCTACTGACTCGCCGGTCGCGACGCGTCTTAATGCAATCACTTTTGAGCAAAAGGTCATCGCCGGAATGAGTGGTAAAGCGCTAATATCACTTTGGTTGAAGGGACTAATACCATACAGCATGATCCCTGGGCGGTTCCAAGTGCTAATACTTTTCGGTGTAGCAAGTAGGGCAGCTGAATTGGCTAAGCTACAACCTGCGTATGACGGCTGCGCCGATACTTTCTCAGCAAGCTTTTGTATTGATTCTATTTGACTCAGCAGCAAAGGGTGTTCGGGTTGGTCAGATGTAGCAAAGTGCGTCATAAGCATAACCGAACGCACATTCTTACTGGATACCAGTTGAGTGTAGGCCCTTAAGGCTTCTGAGACGGGTATGCCTAGGCGATGCATGCCAGTGTCTATCTTCAACCATATATTGATTGGCTTTGCTAATACTTGGGCCAGCACATCTTCAATTTGCTTTTGGTTGTGAATAACAATTTGTAGATTTAATTCATTTACAACACTTAATTCACTAGGGCAAAAGCAGCCTTCAAGCAATAAAATGGAAGTCTTAATATGGTGTTGACGCAAACTTACGGCTTCTTCGATACTCGAAACCGCAAGTAGGGCGGCTTTGCCATCAAGAGCGCGTGCTGTTGCTACTGCGCCGTGGCCGTAGGCATCAGCTTTGATGACCGCAAGAGTATTGCTCTGATGGCCGTTGGCAGAACTTTCTGAGGCATTAACACCCAGAGCATTTGCATATGCGAAGTTTTGACGGATAGCATCAAGATCTACCGTGATCGAAATAGGGCGTGGCATTAACGGCCTTTAATACTGATATTTATATTGGCTAAACAAGGCTTGTGCTTGCAGCCATACATCACCGACAGAACCGTTACCAACCGGAGTACCATCAAGCGTTATAATAGGAGCTACTTCTTTGGATGAGCTGGTCAGCCATAATTCATCCGCGTCGCGCACTTCTTCCATCGTGATAACACGCTCTTCAACCTTAAATGAGCTGTGCTCACGTAAAATGGCTAACAGCAACTTTCTAGTAACACCAGGTAACAGCTGGTTATCTAAAGCGGGAGTAGCGATCACGTTATTTTTGACAACAAATACGTTGCATGAGCTTGCTTCGGTGAGTTCCTGCTGTTGATTAAAAAGTATGGTTTCCTGCATACCAAGATCTTGGCTTTGTTGGTAATGCATAACATTGCCAAGTAACGAGGTCGATTTAATATTGCATCGCTTCCAGCGCAAGTCTTCACTGCTGGTGACATTGAAGGTTTTTACACCTTCTTTGTCTGGCGCGGGCGCAGGCGGAATTTCGAATGAAAAGGCAAATACCGTCGGTTCGATGCCTGTCGGATATGCATGAGCACGTTTGGTATCAGTACCGCGACTAACATGGAGATAAATTCCGCGGTTCCCGGACTCGTTCTTCGCGATCAATGTTTGAATGATCTTTTGCCAGTCTTCTACTGTGTAATCAAGTTGAATACCAATAGACGCCAAACCCGATTGCATGCGTTCAATATGAGGAATAAAGCCAACAGCTTCACCTTGATAAGTAGGCACCACTTCATAAATACCGTCGCCGAATAAGAACCCGCGGTCCATCGGTGAAATTTTAGCTTGTTCTTGGGGGAGATATTCCCCATTTAAAAATACGATGCTCATAGTTAAGACTCAAAAAAATAGCATTGGAATAAGGGCCGTTGAATGCAGATTATGCCACGAATTTTTATAATGAATTAAGCTACTTTGTTAGCAAATTTGAATTTTTACCGTGAATATCCTTCATATCAGGTACAATAAGGTTCGCTTCTATTGCTCAACACAGACAGGTTTTATGCTGCAAATTGGTAAGTTCAACTCATTAAACGTAATTAAACAGGTACCCTTCGGATTTTACCTTGATGGTGGAGACGATGGTGAGGTTCTGCTCCCCACTAAGTTTGCTGCCGAAGATTGTAAAATTGGTGATACCTGCCACGTCTTTATTTATCACGATAGCGACAGTCGCTTGATCGCCACCACGCAAACACCTTTGGCTGAGGTAGATGAATGCGCCTTCCTAAAGGTGGTGAGTGTAAATAGTGTAGGTGCGTTTTTAGATTGGGGTATCGATAAAGACATTCTGGTGCCCTATAGTGAGCAAGACTTCCCGATGGCAGAGGGCGTGTCTTACGTGGTATTCGTGTATTTTGATGATGAAACAGGCAAAGTCGCTGCATCCACGCGTCTACGTGACTTCTTATTTGAAGAAGGCCAGAACTTTGCGCCTAAGCAAGAAGTCGATTTATTGATTTGCGGTCGCACCGATATGGGATACAAAGCGGTGATAAATGGCAGTCACTTAGGTTTGATATTCAAAGATGAAGTGTTTAAACCTTTGCGTATGGGTGAGCGCACGACAGGCTTTATTAAACGTATCCGTGAAGACAATAAAATTGATCTGTGTTTTCAGTTTCACGATGATGGCGCACGCAAAGATTTAGCAGAACAAATTATTGACGACCTCGAGGCCCATGGCGGTATTTCAACCTTGACGGATAAAAGCTCAGCGCAAGAAATATCAAAACGCTTCAATGTCAGTAAAAATGTATACAAGAAGGCGCTAGGCGCTTTATACAAGCAAAAACGCATATTGCTTGATAAGAGCAAAATCACCCTAATAAAATAGATTATAAGCAGTATTTATTTGCAGTGGAGTAAAAAATGAAAGCGACCGTTAGTTGGCAGTCAGATATGAAATTCGTTGGTGAAACTGACACAGGAAAAACCATCGAAATGGACGGTGATGGCAGCCAGACTAGCCCTATGGAAGCGGTATTATTGGCCGTTGGCGCGTGCTCATCCATTGATGTAGTGGAAATTCTTAAAAAATCACGTCAAGGGATTACCGGCTGCGAATGCCAACTCGATGCTCAGCGTGCAGATGAAGCCCCAAGAGTGTTTACTGAGATTCATGCCCATTATGTTGTCAGTGGCGAAAACCTAAGTGAGAAGCACATTCAACGAGCCGTTCAGCTATCAGCTGAAAAATACTGCTCAGTCATGTTGATGTTAGAAGGAAAAGTTAAGATCACGACCAGTTTTAGTATACAGCCCTAGTTAAAAATCCGAGTACCGTAAACGAGTTGAACAAGGTCGCTATGTTCAACTCGTCATTTATTCATCTCACCAATAAAGTCAGCTAAGACGATTTACACCAGTGCGGCAAAGGCTTGTTCGAAGTCCGCAACGATATCGTCTACGTCTTCAATACCAATCGAAAAACGCAGCATATTATCATTAATACCCATATCGGCTCTTTGCTCGGCAGTGTTTTCAAAGTAAATAGTCTGGGCGACGGGTAAACCTAATGTACGGGTGTCCCCTAAATGTGTCGCGCACAACACTAACTTAAGCTCATTTAAAAATGCGAGCGGGTCGATATGTTCAACTAGATCGATACTGACTATTCCCCCATAACCTGTGAATAGTTCTCGCGCTATATAATGTTGTGGGTGGTCTGCTATACCTGGATAGTAAACGTGTTGAACATGTTCATGACCATGTAAGTAGGTCGCCAGACGCAGCGCATTCTGGCAAATTCTCTCCACCCTCAAAGCCAGCGTTTCAAGACCTATGGATATGCTGTGGGCCGCATCAGGAGACAAGGTTGCCCCCATGTCTCTAAGTCCGCGTTTCTTAATTTGCGTGAGTCCCCATTGCTGGGTATCCGCGGTGCGGTAAATAGGCAATATGTTGTTGAATCCGCTCCAGTCAAATAAACCAGTGTCAACAACGACACCGCCAAGCACATTACCGTGACCTGATACATACTTAGTTAATGAAGCGATAGTCAGTGAAGCCTTGACGCTTTTGGGATCGAAAATATTGGCAGGCGTCATAGTGTTATCAACGATAAACAGCAATTTTTGTTCGTTACATAACTGGCCTATGGCACTTAAATCAGATACTTGGGTGGCAGGGTTAGCTATGGTTTCGGCATACACTAATTTGGTATTTGGAGTTATAGCTGCAATCACGTTTTGCACATCCGTTGCGTCAACGAAGCTTATCTCTATACCGAATCCTTGCAATGTGCTGGCAAGGCTGCTGGTATTGCCAAACAAAAATTGGCTCATAATGATGTGGTCGCCAGCGCGAAGCAAACTCAAAAACGTTGCACTGATGGCTGCCATTCCCGTTGAGAAGGTAATGGCACCCACGCCACCTTCTAGTTCATTAAGAATATTTTGTAATGACACACTTGATGCAGAAGAGGAGCGTGAGTATACGTGACCTGCTGCTTTGCCTTGAAATACATCGACTAGGTCTTGTGCGTTATCAAATGCAAACAAAACGGAATTATTTGTTGCTTGATGCACCGCTCCGTTTTGCGGTTTATTAATCACTCTATCTGCGTGTACTAAACGGGTGGTAAAACCTTTGTCTTTCAATCTTTGTCTCCGCTTGGGGGCGTTAAGTTGGTCGCTACTTTATCAGGAAATTTAGCATGCACAGTGTGATAATGCTGATAAATGCGCTGTAGTTCTAATGGTATATTTTCACTTATTGTTAGCACAGGACCTAATTCAATTCGCTTTTTCTTATAATCAAATGCGACTAAGAACACGGGCATGTCAGCGTTATAAGCGATATGTAAAAAGCCTGTTTTCCAATTTTCGCGTTTACCGCGTGTACCTTCAGGGGCGAGGCACAGAATCATTTTATCCGCTTGGCGAGCTTTCTCCGACATTTGCTCTACCATGCCATGCGCTTTTTGGCGTTTTATAGGTAGCCCACCCCAACGACTGAGTAACACCGAAAATGGTGGAATAAATAAGCTGCTTTTCGCAAAGAAGGTAATTTTAAGCTTTAGCGTAAACGCGACGGCTATACCAATGACGAAATCCCAGTTCGAAGTATGTGGAGCCACGGCGATTATCATCTTTTTATGTTTGGGAAATTTACCACTAAATTGCCAACCCATGAGTTTAAGCGTTGCTCTACCTAACCAACAACTAAAGGCGTTACCAACGCGCGGTAAATCCTCACTCAAGTCAGGAGTATTTAATTTGCTAGCCATTTCTTTCTTAGCTGTACCACTTTACACTAGATGAATGATCCGTCATGTCATCGGCATTGTCGAGTGCCAATCCAACTTATGCACTCCAGCGGCTCCAATATATAATAAAAAAGGAATATAGAATTTTGAGATATATGTTTTTCGCGCTGGCCCTATACAGCGCAATGGGCTTTGCTCAGCAGACGGCGCAAAATCTTTTTAGCCATTACCAAAGTGCACTATATCAAATTCGAATTATTGAATTGGGTTCAGGTAACAAGTCTTCAATTGGCTCTGGGTTTCAAATAAATGACTCAGGTGTACTGGTAACGAATTATCACGTTGTCTCTGAATTCGTTTATTTTCCTGAAAAATATCGTATTGAGTATCTCGCTGCTGATGGCTCGGTTGGTGATTTGTCGCTGGTCAACATTGATGTAGTTAATGATCTTGCGTTAGTGCAGGTCAAAAGTGGCAGTAATAGCGCTGATTTCTTCTCACTATCTTCTTCACTACCTGAGCAGGGTAGCAGCATATATTCACTTGGGAATCCACATGACTTAGGCATGATTGTGGTACCAGGTACCTTTAACGGTGTTAAAAAGAACAGTTTCTATCAGCGTATTCATTTCACTGGCTCAATTAACCCGGGCATGAGCGGCGGCCCAGTTGTTAACCCTGAAGGTCTAGTTGTTGGTGTTAATGTCGCAACCGCGGGTAATCAGATCGGCTTTCTAGTGCCCTTAACTAAAATCCATGCATTAATTGGCACAAAAAATTTCACCCCATTAGCGCCAGAAGATTACAAGAAGGTTATTGCCTCCCAGCTAATGGTAAATCAACAACGTTTGTTTGAACGTCTTGAGCAAGGGGTATGGAAATCGAATGAATTAGGCGGCGCGAAAATACCCACCCTAGAAGGAGCATTGCTTTCTTGTTGGGGAGATTCAAATAGTGCTGATCAAGAAGCGTTATATTTGTCAGTAGAAAATAGATGTAGTTTAGATGAAGAAATATTCCTTCATGGCGGTCTACGTACTGGCGGTATAGAAATAGAGTTTGAATGGCTTGAGAGTGGTGAATTTGGCGCGCACCGTTTTTATGACTTCTTTAGTGGCAGTATTTCAGGTGCTGGTGCAGGTAATCAGGCCGGCAAGAATGACGTGAGCAACTATCAATGCAAACAAGATATTGTAGCCAATACCCACGATGTCAAAACCAAAAGTATTTTATGTTTGAGAGCATATAAAGAGTTCGCACATTTATACGATGTTTTATATATAGGAGCCACATTGAACCACGAGTCTCAAGGGTTGATAAGCCACTTTACCTTAGCAGGGGTGAGTCAGGAATCAGCTATGCGATTTACCAAACAATTCGTGGGAGCAATAGCATGGCAATAGTGCTTGAGTTGCTTTCACGTAAAGACCAAACATTAAAATACTTTAAATTTAACAAGCCTGAGATTTTGGTTGGCCGTGATCATCATTGTGATTTGCGTTTGGAAGACCCCTATATCAGTGCTGAGCATGTTCGCATAACCCAAGACAGCCAAGACCATTCTATTTTTTTTGAAGATTGCCAAACAATAAACGGCACGTTGGTAAATAAGCAATCAATGGCGAGCGGCAAACTGCACGGTAACGATATTTTAAAGCTTGGTCGAACACGTCTAAAAGTCGTCAATACAAACCAGCCAGTGTCAGCCGCTTTACCATTAAGCCAGTTAGAAGAGAGTTTGAATTGGCTGTCTAGCAGTGCAGTGGCGATTTTACTTACGTTAGCCTATTTAGTGTTGTCCATGGTGTTTGGGTTCACCAATAGCGTTGAAGCCTACAATGTATTTGACATGTTACCTAAAGAAATGGGGCAAATGGCGTTGTTAAGTGCTTGGCCTATCGTCTTCGCTGTAATGGGCAAAGTTTTTAACAAAGAAAGCAGGGTAGTAAGCCAGTTTTCTATACTCTGGCTTACATTGTTTATATTTTACGGCTTATATTTGTTAGGGAAATTACTTTCTTTCAACTTTAATGCACCTGAAGCATTGGTATGGGTTGAACTTATCGTGTATTCACTGGTGTTGTTTGGTTTTATTTGGTTATCCATGTTTTTTGCTTTTCACCAAACCAATAAACGGCGCAATATTGTGGGTTCAATGATGACCTTAGTGATAGTAGTACCAGTCGTTAGTATAGGCATGTTGGGTAGCAGTGACTTTAGCGCTAAGCCTGATTACAACAGTATCTTGTTACCACCTATCTATCAGCTGCGCCCAGCATCAGACGTAACTACATTCGTTGAAAATTCACGGACCTTATTTATGGAACTTGATGAGCGTATTGAACGCGAAGGCCTCGCTGAACAAAGCGCCGATGATTAGCGCATTAAACAAGTAGTATATTTTTATGTGTATTTTATTTATTGCTGTAAATCAGCACCCTGATTATCCTCTTATTGTTGCTGCGAATCGGGATGAGTTCTTTGAGCGACCTACAAGCGAGTCGTGTTTTTGGGAAGAGCAGCCGAACATTCTCGCTGGAAAAGATCTGCGTGCTGGTGGCACTTGGATGGGAATTAATACCCAAGGTAAACTTGCAGCACTAACCAATATTCGCGATCCCAAACGTAATCTAGCTAATGCAGTAAGTAGGGGGGAATTGGTTAGTCAGTATCTGCAACATTCCCCTAAAAGCAGCGCGTACCTTTCCAAGATGTTAGCGGATGCCGAGAACTATAATGGCTTTAATTTATTATATGGTGATTGGAATAACTTAAATGTATTTAACAATCATACGCTTCAATCTGAGAAGTTAACAACAGGGGTTTATGGCTTATCCAACGCAAAGTTAAACACTCCTTGGCCGAAAACATTACAAGGCATGGCTCAGTTAACCGAGTATTGCCAAAACTCTCGTACGTTAGAAGTTGAAAGCTTATTTGTTTTACTCAAAAATCAGACTAAAGCTCAGGATGATATATTGCCTCAAACCGGTGTGCCTATCGAGTGGGAGCGTAAGTTATCATCGATTTTTATACAAAGCCCAGAGTATGGCACTCGCTCATCCACGCTGCTTTTAGTGGATAATCAGCAGCATGTATCATGGCAAGAGCGAACCTTTAATAGTGAGGCGCAATGTATTGCTGAAAATAGCTATCATTTCGATATAAATTAGCAGTATTTTAAGTTCGAAAAATCATCAGTCGGTGGCATAATGTCTGCCGTTTAGCCTATTCACCATAAATTCAGAGGAACATCATGTTTGAAGTATTGCCCCACTTACCCGCCGATCCTATTTTGGGATTATCAACTGCATATAAAGCGGACCCTAATCCACTGAAAATTGACTTGGGCGTAGGCGTTTATAAAGACGAGCAAGGGCATACACCTATTTTATCTTCTGTAGCCAAGGCTCAGCAGATATTACTGGCCAAAGAAGACTCTAAAACCTATATCACACCTCAAGGTGTACCAGGGTATATCGACGGTATGCTGCAATTGTTACTAGGCAAAGGTAGCAAGGTGATGCTTGAAGATCGCGTAGCAGCGGTTCAAGCGCCTGGTGGTTGTGGCGCACTGCGTATTCTGGCTGAGCTCATCAAACGCTGTGACAGTGAACTCACTGTTTGGGTAAGCGATCCAACTTGGGCAAACCATATTCCGCTCATTGGTAATGCTGGCCTTAAAATTGAAACTTACCCCTACTTCAATAAAGCCGATGCGAGCATCAATTTTGACGGCATGGTCGAAACATTAGCGCAAGTGAAATCAGGTGATGTAGTGTTGCTACATGGATGCTGTCACAACCCAACGGGTGCCGACTTAACACCAGAGCAATGGAAAACAGTATTAGAGCTCGCACAAAAAACCGGTTTTATTCCATTTGTAGATGTTGCCTATCAGGGATTCGGCGATGGTCTTGAGCAAGACGCTTACGGACTTCGTTTACTGGTTGAAAATTTACCAGAAGTGATAATCGCCGCTTCATGTTCTAAAAACTTCGGCTTATATAGAGAGCGTGTAGGTTTAGCCGCAATGATTACCGCCAATACGCAAACGCGTAAAGCGATTCAAACTCAGATTCAGTCAATTGCTCGTGGTATATACTCTATGCCACCTTCATATGGTGGTGCATTAGTTGATATCATATTGAGCGACGAATCATTGCGCACAGAATGGCAAGCGGAAGTAGAAGCAATGCGCACGCGAATGAAAACATTACGCGGCCTATTGGTAGACAAGCTCACAGATAAAGGTGCCCAGAGAGACTTTAGTTTTGTGAAGCAACAAAAAGGTATGTTCTCTTATTTATGTATTACTCCTGAGCAAGTTCAAGAGATGCGTAATAAACATAGTGTTTACTTCGTTGATTCAAGTCGAGTGAATATTGCAGGCATTAGTAAAGGTAACGTTGACGCATTAGCGACTGCATTAGTATCAGTACTGTAATTATTGATAGTCAGTAACGTTCAAACACAAAAAAGCCGATGCATTGCATCGGCTTTTTTATTATTTACATACTATAGCAGTGGCTTACTCTTCAACTTTGTCTTTAGCCATGCGTACTTTCAACGTTCTTTCTTGAAACTCAGAGTCATTCAAGTTTTGAATCGCTTTCTCAGCGCCGGCGGCGGTCATCTCAACAAAGCCATACCCCTTGCGTTTACCTGTGCGGCGATCTTTCATCAAACGAACGGAGTGAACCTGTCCTTGCAATTCAAAATGTTGTTGGACAGCTTGTTCATTTGCACGATAAGGCAAGTTGCCAACATATAGTGTTTTACTATTTTCTTCATCGGCCTGTTGTGCAACAGAAGAAGTACCAGAAAATTGACTACCAATGATGGGGACGAGAATACCGCCAAGCAATAAACCAATAGCTAGCGCGAGGCTAGGATCAAGGTTAGCCGCTATAACAGGTACTAGTAAATAGCCTGCAACAGCAAGAACGACGGAAAGAATTATATTTATTATAGTGGGTGAGTTCATGTATCTACCTAAAAGATTATGTGTTTGTAAGAATATAAGGCTTAGCTATGTTAACCATTTATTACAAATTCGCCAACTAATAAGCCTTTACATTTATCTATATAGAGGTAAATACCAGCATTTAGCCCTAAAGTTAGTCAGTTCGTTTGTTAAATCAGCAGTTGAACTCTTTTTTTAAATAAAGGGTTGCGCTCTAAGATTGGATCTCTATAATGCGCCTCTCGCTTCGGGACAGCCGCTAAAACAGCTGCACTGACACTGGTTTTAACCAGGTGATTTAAGACTTTTTTAAAGCCTTTAATCAGCGTGATGCAAGA